>NZ_JARANV010000030.1 GCF_029889845.1 Halomonas sp. 25-S5 | reverse complement strand
GCGAGATTGCATCATCCCCTTCTTGGATAGTGTATGAAAGAAAGGGGTTCCGCCATGGCGGAACCCCTTTCTTTCATACACTATCCAAGAAGGGGATGATGCAATCTCGCATGGCCGTTGCCGTCGGGCGGCGGCGACGACGCAGGGGGTAGGCATGAACAAGGCACTCGTGATTCTGGCGCTGGGGCTCTCGGTCAGCCTCGCGGCCCAGGCCCAGACCATCTATCGTACCACCGACGCCCAGGGCAACGTGGTGTTCACCGACAACCCGGAGCGCGGCGGCGAGGAGGTCGACCTCAAGCCGCTGACCGTGGTGCCCGGCCGCGACGAGACCCGCGAGGCCGGGGCGCCGGCCGTGGTCGGCGGTAGTGGCAGCGGCAGTGGCGGCGGGACAGCCGCCGGGCCGGGGCAGCCCTTCATGCCCTACGATAGCTTCGGCATCCTCTCGCCCCGCCAGGAGGAGACGCTGCCCACCGGGGCCGCCGGCAACGTCCAGGTGACCCTGGGCATCCAGCCGGACCTGCGCGAGGACCATCGGGTGCGCCTGCTGGTGGACGGCCGGATCAGCCAGACGGCCATGCACACCGATACCTTCGTGCTCAACAACTTGAATCGCGGCGAGCATGTGCTGCAGGCCGAACTGCTGGATGCCAGTGGCGCGGTGCGCCATCGCACGTCGCCGGTGACACTCTACGTGCAGCGGGCCAGCGTCAACCTGCCCCAGAACCCCAACAATCCAGCCAGCAATTAGCTTCCCCTTCGCCGGCCACATCGGCCGCTGTGTCCGGACGGCACCCACAGGCCCTGTCGCGAGCCCCTGCCACGCGACGAGGGGCGCCTCGATGCCTTCGAACATGCCGACCGGGTGAGCGAGGGCAGCGCCTTCGAGCACCTGGAGCGATTGCGCGACGACGCTACCTCACGCCACCCCGATGACGAACGGGAGTGGCCGGCAACCCCGCACCATCGCCACCCACCTCGTGCCTTCCCGTTTCCGGAGGGGCGCTGACCTTCCTGCTCGACGTTCTCCCGCTGCACGACATTGGGCGTTCGGCACTTCCCTGCACTAAAGTGGTGCACAAAGCCGGTGCGCCCCTGCCCCGATACGGCGCCATGCCGTGCGCCATGGAGTGGCGCGCTTCTTGCAAATGTTTTGAAAGACAAGTCTTGAAAGACAAGTCGTGAGAGCGCCTCTCGAGGGAGGCCACCATCGGACCGGGCAGGACCTCTCCATGTACCAACGCTTGATGGAACACCTCACCACGGCGGTGCTGCTGCTCGATGGCGAGCTGCGGCTGCGCTGGATGAATCCGGCCGCCGAGGCGCTGCTGGCGATCAGCCTGAGTCGCCTCAAGGGGTTGCCCCTGCCCTCCCTGGTGGACGGCGGATCGGAGGTCGGCGAGCTGCTGGCCAAGGCGCGCGACGAGTTTCACCCCTTCACCCAGCGCGAGGCGCGCCTGACCCTGGTCACCGGCGAGGTGCTGACCGTCGACTACACCGTCTCGCCGCTCTCCGCCGACGAGCTGCTGTTGGAGGTGGAGCCTCGCGACCGGCTGCTGCGCATCTCTCGGGAGGAGGCGCTGCAGACCCGTCAGGAGACCATCAAGGTGCTCGCCCGGGGGCTGGCCCACGAGGTCAAGAACCCCCTGGGCGGTATCCGCGGCGCGGCCCAGCTGCTGGAGCGCGACCTCGACGACCCCGGCCTTAAGGAGTTCACCCGCATCATCATCGAGGAGGTCGACCGGCTGCGCGACCTGGTCGACTCCATGCTGGGACCCAACCGGATGATTCGCCACGAGCCGCTCAATATCCACAAGGTGCTGGAGCGGGTGCGCTCGCTGCTGATCGTCGAGCAGCCGGGGGTGTGGGTCGAGCGCGACTACGACCCCAGCCTGCCGGACCTCGCCGGGGACGAGTCCCAGCTGATCCAGGCCGTGCTCAACGTGGCGCGCAATGCCGTGGAGGCCATGACCGAGGCCGGCATCGCCGCGCCGCGGCTCACGCTGCGCACCCGCGCTCGCCGCCAGTTCACCCTGGGCGCCGAGCGCCACCGGCTGGTCTGCGAGGTGGCGATCATCGACAACGGGCCGGGCATCCCCGCGTCGCTGCGCGAGACTCTCTTCTATCCCATGGTCTCCGGCCGCGCCGAGGGCAGCGGCCTGGGGCTCTCCATCGCGCAGTCGATCCTGCACCAGCACCATGGGCTGATCGAGTGCGACTCCGAGCCCGGCCATACCCAATTCCGATTGCTGATTCCGCTGGAGAAGCGCCATGACTGATGTCGCACGCGTGGTGGTCATCGACGACGATCGCGCCATTCGCTGGGTGCTGGAGCGTGCCCTGGCCCAGCCCGACCTCGAGGTCGAGACCGTCGATCGGGCCGATCGTGCCCTGGAGCGCCTGCTCGAGGCGCCGCCGGACGTGCTGGTCACCGATATCCGCATGCCGGGCATCGACGGTCTGGACCTGATGGCCAAGGTGCGCGAGGTCCATCCGGAGCTGCCGGTGATCGTGATGACGGCGCATTCCGACCTCGACAGCGCTGTGGCCTCCTATCAAGGCGGCGCCTTCGAGTACCTGCCCAAGCCCTTCGACGTGGACGAGGCCCTGGCCCTGGTGCGACGGGCCGTGGCCCATGCCCGCGAGCGGCGTCGTCCGGTCAGCGTGCCCGAGGGGCTGGATGCCGAGATCATCGGCGAGGCCCCGGCCATGCAGGAGGTGTTCCGCGCCATCGGCCGACTGTCGCACTCGCACATCACCGTGCTGATCAACGGCGAGTCGGGGACCGGCAAGGAGCGGGTGGCCCGGGCACTGCACCAGCACAGCCCGCGGGCTGGCAAGCCGTTCATCGCCCTGAACATGGCGGCGATCCCCAAGGACCTGATCGAGTCGGAGCTGTTCGGCCACGAGAAGGGCGCCTTCACTGGCGCGACCGCCCAGCGCCAGGGACGCTTCGAGCAGGCCGACGGTGGGACCCTGTTCCTCGACGAGATCGGCGACATGCCCGCCGAGACCCAGACCCGCCTGCTGCGGGTGCTGGCCGACGGCGAGTTCTACCGGGTGGGAGGGCACACCTCGGTGAAGGTGGACGTGAGGATCATCGCCGCCACCCACCAGAACCTGGAGACCCTGGTGGAAGACGGGCGCTTCCGCGAGGACCTCTTCCACCGCCTCAACGTGATCCGCGTGCATCTGCCGAAGCTGGCCGAGCGTCGCGAGGACATCCCGCGGCTGGCGCGCCACTTCCTGGCCGAGGCGGCCAAGGAGCTCACCACCGACGTCAAGGTGCTGACCCCCGAGGCCGAGACTCACTTCACCCGGCTGCCCTGGCCGGGCAACGTCCGCCAGCTGGAGAATACCTGCCGCTGGCTGACGGTGATGGCCTCCGGTCGCGAGGTCCTCGTCGAGGACCTGCCGCAGGAGCTGCGTGAGCCCGGCGCCACCGAGGGCAACGCCGGCGACTGGCGCACCGCCATCCGCGACTGGGCCGACCGGGCCCTGGCCGCGGGCCACACCCACCTGCTCGAGGAGGCGGTGCCGGACGTCGAGCGCATCCTGATCGAGACGGCGCTCAAGCACACCGGGGGACGCAAGGGCGAGGCCGCCGAGCTGCTGGGCTGGGGGCGCAACACGCTCACCCGCAAGCTCAAGACGCTGCTGCCGGCGCTGGCAGACGGGGAGTAGGCTTGGTTACAAGCGGCCCAGCCGCCAGGCGTCGTGTTCCGTGCTAGCTGTGATCTCTCGGTAGGCTGGGCGCCGGCGCTCGGGGCTGCCAGAATGGGCCATCCAAGGAGAGAACACCCATGACGCAGATGAGCTGGGAGCGGCTGCTCGATCCGGGTCGCCTGCATGACCGGCGCGGCGAGCGCCCCGGTGGCGGCCGCGACGAGATCGGCCGCAGCCCCTTCCACAAGGACCACGACCGCATCGTCTTCGCCGGCTCCTTCCGGCGCCTGGGGCGCAAGACCCAGGTCCACCCGCTGACCGACAACGACCATATTCACACCCGGCTGACTCACTCCCTGGAAGTGGGCTGCGTGGGGCGCTCGCTGGGCATGATCGTCGGCGAGCGGCTGAGTGGCCGGCTGCCCGACTGGATCACCCCGGCGGACTTGGGGGTGATCGTGCAGGCCGCCTGCCTGGGCCACGACATCGGCAACCCGCCCTTCGGCCATGCCGGCGAGTACGCCATCCGCGACTGGTTCGCCCGCGCCGCGGCCGATGGCAGCGGCCTGCTGGAGGGGCTCTCGGCGCCCGAGCGCCAGGACCTGCTCACCTACGAGGGCAATGCCCAGGGCTTTCGCATCGTCACTCAGGTGGAGTACAACCAGTTCCGCGGTGGCATGCGCCTGACCACGGCGACGCTCGGCACCCTGCTCAAGTACCCCTGGACCGTGGAGCACGGCGGGGCGGCCGGCAAGTTCGGCTGCTACCAGAGCGAGCGCGAGCTGCTGGCCGAGGTGGCCGAGCTGTTGGGCCTGCTGCCCCGCGGCGAGGGGCGCTGGTGCCGCCACCCGCTGGCCTGGCTGGTGGAGGCCGCCGACGACATCTGCTATGCGCTGCTCGACCTGGAGGATGGCCTGGAGATGGGCATCCTGCGCTTTGAAGAGGTCACCGAGATCCTGATCCAGATCGCTGGCGGCGAACCCGCCGACTACGCCACCATGCAGCGCCATGGGGTCTCCCAGCGGCGGCGCATCGCCGCCCTGCGCGGCGCGGCCATGGAGCGGGCGGTGAACGACGTGGGGGCGGTGTTCGTGCTGCACGAGGCCGAACTGCTGGGCGGGCGCCTCAAGGACGACCTGCTGGAGCTCTGTCACCCGGACCTGGGCTGGGGGGTGAAGGCGGCCAAGCAGCTGGCCCGCGAGCGGATCTTCCAGAACGAGCGCAAGGCCAAGCTGGAGATCGGTGCTTATACGACGCTGGGAATACTTCTGGAGGCCTTTATCGGTGCCGCCCATGAGCTGCACCATACCGGCCGGTCCACCTTCAAGCACCAGCGCGTGCTGGCGCTGATCGGCGAGAACACCCCGCGCCCTTCCTGGAGCCTCTACGACAGCTACCGGCGCATGCTCGACTTCATCGGCGGCATGACCGACCACTACGCCGTGGACCTGGCCCAGGAGATGGGCGGCCGGCTGCGGGGGGATTGAGATGGCGATGCTGCGGGCCGCAGCGGCTGGTTGGCGAAGTGCGCTGCTCGGGCTGGTGCTGCTGCTGGCGGCCTTGCCGTCCCTGGCCGAGGCACCCCTCGAGGGGCTTCCGGCCGAGGGCTTCGACCACTACACCCTGGCGCTGACCTGGCACCCCGGCTTCTGCGAGAGCCGCTCGCGCCCACCCCGGGAGTGCCGTGAACCGGACCTGCGCGAGGGGGCCGAGCGGGGCTTCGTGCTGCACGGCCTGTGGCCCTCGCTGCCCGCGCGCTTCGCCGAGCGTGGCATCGACCGGCGCCGCTGGTGGCGCGAGGGCTGCTTCCTCGAGACGCCGCGACCCGACGGCAGCTTCTGCCGCGCTCATCCGCCTCTCGACCTGCCGGAAGCGCTGGGCGACGCCCTGGACGCCGCCATGCCGGGGCGTGCCAGCTGCCTGGGCCGCTACCAGTATGCCAAGCACGCCGCCTGCCTGGCGTTGCCCGAGGCGGCGTACTTTTCGGCCTCGGTGGCCCTGGTCGAGCGGGTCAACGCGAGTGCCTTTGGTGCCTTCGTGACCCTCAACCAGGGCGGCGAGGTGGCGCGCAATGACCTGATCAATGCCTTCGAGGCGGCCTTCGGTCAGGACACGGGGCGTGCGCTGCGGCTGGAGTGCGGTGGGCGCGGCAATCGCCTGCTCACCGAGGTGCGCATCGGGATCGCGGCCGCTCGCCTGGCGGACTTCCCGGCGGCCGAGAGCCTGGTGCGCCAGGACCGTGGCCGCTGCGCGACCCGGGTGCGGATCACCACCTTCGACTGATCAGACCGAGGGGCCCGCCAGGGTCGGCAGGTCCAGCAGGCTGGCGCGATGGCGCAGGACCGTGATCACCGCGTCGTGGGTGGCATCGTCGACCTCGCCCAGCCGGGTCGCGGTGAGCTGCCTGGCCAGGTCGCCGCCACCGACCACCAGCAGGTCGTCCGCTGCCTGGCTGGTGTCGATCTCCCAACCGGGCAGGGCCAGCACGCCCTTGACCGGTACCGGACCGCCGACCTGGCGTTCGAGCCAGCCGGTCAGCCAGCGCGTGGCCTGGCGGGTCTTGCGCAGTGGGCGACGCTCGTTCCAGCCCGGGAAGCGCAGGCGATCCGGCTCCACGGCGACCAGGCTGACCTCGCGGCCGCCGGGCGTGATGGCGGGGGTGCGGGCGCGGGTCTCGACCACGAAGATGCCGTGGGGGGTGACCGCCACATGGTCGATGGTATAGCCATCGCCGGGCACGTCGTGGAAGACGTAGTAGGGGTGCGCCTCGGGGCGGATCATCCGCTCGAGCTCCTGGCCCACGGCGAGTTCGCAGGCCAGTCCCAGCTTGAGCCGGCGGATGCGCTGGAAGTCGCGGATCAGCAGGAAGCAGAACACCAGTGCCAGCAGGGTGCAGAGCGCGCCGTAGAGCGCCCACTCGATCCAGTTCTGCTCGCTGGAAAAGAGCATGCGGCCCATGCCGTAGACCAGCGGCGCCAGGGTGACGATGGGGCCCAGGGCGCCGTCGAGGAAGAGGCCGGCGAAGGCGCGGTCGAGGCGGTCGCGCAGGGCCTGTCCGGGCTCGCGCAGCGGGTGGGCGTCGAAGGGCGAGCGCACCCGGGCATCGTGCAGGTTGCGCAGCGCCATCACGATCACCGCGGTGGCCGCCAGCGGGAACAGGAAGATCAGCGGGAGCAGGTATTCCAGCCAGGCCATCGGGATTCCTTGCCCTGAGGGGGGGAGGGTCCATTCTAGACAACCTCCCCCTCGCGGGGCCATGCTCTTTCGGTGTGATTGGTGAGGGGGCGAGTGTGAATCAGGTTCTGAGTGGCACCTCCGGTGATCTTGAGGCGCTTGCCGACTTCGTCGCGCGGCACCCGCGCCTGGCGGTACTTACCGGCGCCGGCATCAGCACCGCCAGCGGCATTCCCGACTATCGCGACGACCATGGCGATTGGAAGCGCCCGCCGCCCATGCAGCACCAGGTGTTCATGGCCAGCCATGCGGCGCGCCAGCGCTACTGGGCACGGGCCCTGGTGGGCTTTCGTACCCTGCAGGAGGCCAGGCCCAATGCGGCCCACGCGGCCCTGGCGCGGCTCGAGGCGCTGGGCCATGTCAGCGGGGTGATCACCCAGAACGTTGATGGCCTGCACCAGCGGGCCGGCTCGCGGCGGGTGATCGACCTGCACGGCCGTGCCGACATGGTGCGCTGCATGGGCTGCGGTGCCCGGCGCATGCGCCATGACCTGCATGCCGAGCTGGCCGAGCGCAACCCGCACTGGCTGGAGGCCGGCGCCCGGGCGGGCCCGGACGGCGACGCCGACCTGGAGGCCGACTTCTCGGGGTTCCGGGTGCCCGACTGCACGCGCTGCGGCGACGGCATCTACAAGCCCGACGTGGTGTTCTTCGGCGACAGCGTGCCGCGCACCACCGTGGAGGTCGCCTTCACCCTGCAGGCCGAGAGCGATGCGCTGCTGGTGGTGGGTTCCTCGCTGATGGTCTTTTCCGGCTTCCGCTTCGCCCGGGCGTCGGCCCGGGAGGGCCGGCCCATCGCCTGTCTCAACCTCGGCCGCACCCGGGCCGATGCGCTCTATGCGCTGAAGGTAAACGCCCCGGCCGAGGCCCTGGCCTCGCTGTGCGAGCTGCTGGCGGGCGGCGCGCCCCGAGGCATCAACCGCCGGCCAGCCTGACCCGGTAGCCGCGCTTCTCGAGTTCGCCCTTGAGCAGCTCGCGGTGGTCGCCCTGGATCTCGACGACGCCCTCCTTGACCGCCCCGCCAGTGCCGCAGCGCTTCTTCAGTTGCTTGGCCAGAGCCTTGAGCTCGCCTTCGGGCAGCGAGATGCCCTCGAGGGTGGTCACGCCCTTGCCCTTGCGGCCGCTGGTCTCGCGGCGGATGCGCACGATGCCGTCGAGCTCGGCCAGACGGGCCCGTTCGGCCAGCTCGGCACACTCGCACTCGGCCAGGGGCCGGCGGCACTCCGGGCAGGTATCGCCATGTTCGGTGGAGTAGACCAGGCCGCCGAGCTGATCCTTCAGGGATGCCATGTCGGCCTCCTCGCGTTCGAGAGTGTCCGGACGATGATAGCCCTGGCGTGGGCGGTCTGCATCCGCGGCCGCTGTCCACAGGCGGTGTGGCAGGAGGAGCGGTGGATATCAGGCGTGGGCAGCCAGGGCGCGGCCACTCTCCAGGTGGCCGATCACCGTGGGCAGCTGGAACATGTTGCTGATCATGATGGCCCCCTCCGGCGTTTCCTCGACGTCGGGGAAGCGATTGAGGTGGATCACCGTCATACCGGCCGCCAGCGCGCCCCTGACGCCCACCAGGGCATCGTCGATGACCACGCACTCCTCCGGCGCGAAGCCCATCAGGCTGGCGGCATGGCGGAACAGGCAGGGGTCGGGCTTCCAGCAGTTGGCCGTATAGGCGCTGAACAGGCGCTTGCCGAATACCTCGGCAAGCCCGGTGGCCTCGAGCGAGGTACGGATCTTGTTCTCCGGGCCATTGGAGACCACCCCCATGGGATGGCCGGCGAGAGCGGCCAGCGCCTCGGTGGCGCCATTGATGGCGATCAGCTCGCTGGCCAGGCGTCGGTTGAGGTTGGCGCGCATGCGACACTCGAGGGTGTCGAGTCGCGCCGGGTCCACGTGGCCGTGGCGGCGCTCCAGTTCGGCGACGATGTGGCGAAAGCGGGCCCCGCGGAACTCTCCCATGTAGTCGCTGGCCTGGAAGGGCAGGCCGGCGTCGGTCAGGCTCGACGACATCTCGTCGGCGAGCAGTGGCTCGCTGTCGACCAGGGTGCCGTCGCAATCGAAGAGCAGGCAGAGGGGGCGTGCCATCACCGGGCCTCACGAAGAATCAGAACGTTATATGCTCATTGTTACAGATGTCGGGTCTTCCTGCCCAATATTAAAGCCCAGTTTCCCTTTTTTGTGAACAGTGTTCTTGAATGGTGCGATGCGGCATCGGCGATGCCTGGCGCGCAACGACAAGGGCGGCCCCTTGGGGCCGCCCTGACGGTTCAGGCTGACGGGATCACGATACCTTGGGGTCGAGCTCGCCGCGCTCGTAGCGCAGGTACATGGCTTCGAGGTCGATCGGCGTGATCTTGCTGGCCTGGCCGGCGGTGCCGAAGGCCTCGTAGCGCGCCTTGCAGATCGCCTTCATGGCCGCCGTGGAGGCCTTGAGGAACTTGCGCGGATCGAACTCGGCGGGGTTCTCGGCCAGGAAGCGGCGCACCGCCCCGGTGGAGGCCAGGCGCAGGTCGGTGTCGACGTTGACCTTGCGCACGCCGTGGCGGATGCCCTCGACGATCTCTTCGACCGGCACGCCGTAGGTCTCGGGCATCTTGCCGCCGAACTCGTTGATGATCTCCAGCCACTCCTGGGGCACCGACGAGGAGCCATGCATCACCAGGTGGGTCTCCGGGATGCGCTCGTGGATCTGCTTGATGCGCTGGATGGAGAGGGTGTCACCGGTGGGCGGCTTGGTGAACTTGTAGGCGCCGTGGCTGGTGCCGATGGCGATGGCCAGGGCGTCGACCCCGGTGGCCTTGACGAAGTCGGCGGCCTCTTCCGGGTCGGTGAGCAGCTGGTCGTGGTCCAGCTTGCCCGCGGCGCCGATGCCGTCCTCCTCGCCGGCCATGCCGGTCTCCAGGCTGCCCAGGCAGCCCAGCTCGCCCTCCACCGAGACGCCACAGGCGTGGGCCATCTCCACGGTGCGGCGGGTGACGTCGACGTTGTAGGTGTAGTCCATCGGGGTCTTGCCGTCCTCGCCCAGGGAGCCGTCCATCATCACCGAGGAGAAACCGAGCTGGATGGAACGCTGGCAGACGGCGGGGCTGGTGCCGTGGTCCTGGTGCATGACCACGGGGATGTGCGGGAACTCCTCCACGGCGGCCAGGATCAGGTGGCGCAGGAAGGGGGCGCCGGCATACTTGCGGGCGCCGGCGGAGGCCTGGACGATCACCGGCGAGTCGGTCTCGTCGGCGGCCTCCATGATGGCGCGCATCTGCTCGAGGTTGTTGACGTTGAAGGCCGGCACGCCGTAGCCATGCTCGGCGGCGTGGTCCAGCAGCTGGCGCATGCTGATCAGAGCCATGGATTCACCTGTTCTGTATAGATAGGACGTCATGACGGCGTGGCCGCGGTGGCCGCGCCGGATAGTGGATATCGAGGGAGCGGGTGGCTCAGTGTGCGGCGGCGTCTTCCAGGGCCTTCACCGCCGGCAGGGTCTTGCCTTCCACGTACTCGAGGAAGGCGCCGCCGCCGGTGGAAATGTAGGAGACCTGGGCCTCGATGGCGTACTTGTCGATGGCCGCCAGGGTGTCGCCGCCGCCGGCGATGGAGAAGCCGTTGCTCTCGGCGATGGCCCGCGACAGCGCCTCGGTCCCCTTGCCGAACTGGTCGATCTCGAACACGCCCACCGGGCCGTTCCACAGGATGGTGCCGGCATCCTTGAGCAGGCCGCCCAGGCGGCCGGCGGTCTTCGGGCCGATGTCGAGGATCATCTCGTCGTCGGTCACCTGGTCGACCGGCTTGACCACGGCCTCGGCCGACTCGGAAACCTCGGTGGCCACCACCACATCAGAGGGCAGTGGAATCTCGACCCTCGCCATCAGTGCCTTGGCCTGGTCGACCAGGTCGGCCTCGTGCAGCGACTTGCCGACGTTGTAGCCGGCCGCGGCGATGAAGGTGTTGGCGATGCCGCCGCCGACGATCAGCTGATCGCAACGCTCCGAGAGCGCATTGAGGACCTCGAGCTTGGTGGAGACCTTGGAGCCGCCGACGATGGCGACCATGGGGCGTGCCGGGGTGGCAAGCGCCTTCTCCAGGGCGTCGAGCTCGGCGGCCAGCAGCGGGCCGGCGCAGGCGGTGGGGGCGAAGCGCGCCACGCCATGGGTGGAGGCCTGGGCGCGGTGGGCGGTGCCGAAGGCATCCATCACGAAGACGTCGCAGAGCGCGGCGTACTGCCGGGCGAGCGCCTCGTCGTCCTTCTTCTCACCCGAGTTGAAGCGCACGTTCTCCAGCAGCACCACTTCGCCGTCGGCGACCGTGACGTCACTGCCCAGGTAATCGGCGACCAGGCGTACCGGGCGGCCCAACAGCTCGCTCAGGTGTTCGGCCACCGGGGCCAGCGAGAACGCCTCGGCCGGCTCGCCCTCGGTGGGACGGCCCAGGTGGCTCATCAGCATCACCCGGGCGCCGCCGTCCAGGGCGGCCTGGATGGTCGGCAGGCTGGCCCGCAGGCGGGCGTCGCTGGTCACCTTGCCGTGCTTGACGGGCACGTTCAGGTCTTCGCGGATCAGCACGCGCTGGCCGTTGAGGTCGAGGTCGGTCATCTTGCGCACGTTCATGGGAGCAGGTTCCTCGTCTGGGGAAAGCCGAAGGGACGTCATCTGTCGGGGGTATCGGGCGGTGCCGGGGGCAGGGCGGCCAGGCGCCGGGCGACATCGAGCATCCGGTTGGCGAAGCCCCATTCGTTGTCGAACCAGCACAGCAGCTTGATCAGGCGGCCACCGGCCACCCGGGTCTGGGTGGCGTCCACGATACCCGAGCGCGGATCGTGGTTGAAGTCGACCGAGGCCACCGGCTCCTCGGTGTAGCCGAGCCGCCCGGCGAGGCGGTCACGGCTCGCCTCGCGCAGCAGGGCATTGACCGCCTCGGCCGTGGTGTCGCGGCGCACGCAGATCGACAGGTCCATGGCCGAGACGTTGATGGTCGGCACCCGCATGTGCAGGCACTCGAAGCGGCCGGCCAGGTGGGGCATCAGGCGGTTGATGCCGCGCGCCAGCCCGGTGTCCACCGGCACGATGGAGTGCATCGCCGAGCGGGTCAGGCGCAGGTCGGTCTGGTGGTAGGCGTCGATCACCGGCTGGTCGTTCATCGCCGAATGGATGGTGGTGGTCACGCCGTGTTCGATCTCGAGCGCCTCGTCGAGCACGGTGAGCACCGGCACCAGGCAGTGGGTGGTACAGGAGGCCGCGGAGATGATGCGGTGGTGCGCGGCCAGGGTATGGTCGTTGATGCCGCTGACGATGGTGGCATCGACGTCGCTCTCCGCGGGCTGGGAGAACAGCAGCCGGCCGGCGCCGGAGGCGAGATGGCGTTCGGCGGTGGTGCGGTCGCGAAAGCTGCCGGAGCACTCCAGCACCAGGTCGATGCCGAGCTCGGCCCAGGGCAGTCTCGCCGGGTCGGGCTCGCATAGCACCCGGATGGCCCGGCCGTTCACCACCAGACGCTCGCCCTCCACCGCCACGCTGCCGGGGAAGCGGCCATGGGTGGTGTCGTAGCGGGTCAGGTAGGCGATGGTGGCGAGGTCCGAGAGCTCGTTGATCGCCACGATCTCCAGCTGCGGTTCGTCGTGTGCGGGGTGGCGTGACGCCTCGCTCTCGACGAGGGCGCGCAGTACGCACTGGCCGATGCGGCCGTATCCGTTGATGGCGATGCGAAGGGCCATGGGGGGTGACAGGGACTCCGGAGCCGGGAAACACGAAGAGGCGATTCTAGCGCATTTGCGCCATCGACGTCTGCTCTGGCGAACTCGCCGGTTTTGCCAGCAGGGCGCCCGCTGGGTACGATTTTCCCCTACGCTGGGAAGTGCGCATTCACCGGTACCAAGGAGAGGAGTGAGATGAGCGATATCACCAAGCTGTTGGGCAGCGAGGCCGACACCCTGCTGGGACACGTCTGCCGTGGCGTGCCCGCCGAGACGATACACCCGCCCGGCCCGGACTTCGTTGACCGGGTGATGGCCCCGAGCGACCGTCGTCCCAACGTGCTGCGCAACATGCAGGCGCTCTTCGATCATGGCCGCCTGGCTGGCACCGGCTATCTCAGCATCCTGCCGGTGGACCAGGGCATCGAGCACTCGGCGGGGGCCTCCTTCGCGCCGAACCCGCGCTACTTCGACCCGGCCAACATCGTCGAGCTGGCCATCGAGGGCGGCTGCAACGCCGTGGCCTCGACCCTCGGCGGGCTGGCCGCCGTGGCGCGCCGCTACGCCCACCGGATACCGATGATCCTCAAGCTCAACCACAACGAGACGCTGAGCTACCCGGCGATCTATGACCAGACGCTGTTCGCCCAGGTCGAGCAGGCCTTCGAGATGGGCTGCGTGGCCGTGGGGGCGACCATCTACTTCGGCTCCCACGAGAGCCGTCGCCAGATCATGGAGATCAGCGAGGCCTTCGAGCGCGCCCACGAGCTGGGCATGGTCACGGTGCTCTGGGCCTACCTGCGTAACCCGGACTTCAAGAAGGACGGCACCGACTACCACGTGGCCGCCGACCTGACCGGCCAGGCCAACTACCTGGCGGCCACCCTCAAGGCCGATATCGTCAAGCAGAAGTTGCCCGAGACCAATGGCGGCTACCGCGAGATCGGCTTCGGCCATACCCACGCCAAGGTCTACGACGAGCTGACCTCGGACCACCCCATCGACCTGGCGCGCTACCAGGTGGCCAACTGCTACCTGGGCCGTGCCGGGCTGATCAACTCCGGCGGTGGCTCCAAGGGCGCCTCCGACCTCGGCGAGGCGGTGCGCACCGCGGTGATCAACAAGCGTGCCGGGGGCATGGGGCTGATCTCCGGGCGCAAGGCGTTCCAGAAGCCCATGGCCGAGGGCGTCGCGCTGCTCAACGCCATCCAGGACGTCTACCTGTCACCGGAAGTGACCCTCGCCTGACGCGATGGTGGCCACCAACGCAAGCGCGGGCCCGGCATCTGCCGGGCCCGCTTGCGTTCGGGACAGGGGGAGCGGCTATCGCCTGACGGGCTCAGTCCAGCAGGATTGAGGCCTCGGCAACCACGTGGTCCACGGTGAAGCCGAAGTGCTTGAACAGGTCGCCGGCCGGGGCGGACTCGCCGAAGGTGGTCATGCCGACGATCGCACCGTTCAGCCCCACGTACTTGTACCAGAAGTCGCGATGGCCGGCCTCGACGGCCAGGCGCGCGGTGACGGCGGCGGGCAGCACGGCCTCGCGATACTCGGCGTCCTGGCGGTCGAAGAGGTCGGTGGAGGGCATGGAGACCACGCGTACCGCGCGGCCCTGTTCCTCGAGCCGGGCCGCGGCGTCCATGGCCAGGCCGACCTCGGAGCCGGTGGCGATCAGGATAAGGTCAGGCGTCACCACCTTGTCCTTGAGGATACTCTCTTTCAATACGTACCCACCGCGCTGGATGTCGGCCAGTTGCTGCCGGCTGCGCGCCTGGTGCGGCAGGCTCTGGCGGGAGAAGACCAGGGCGGTGGGGCCGGAGCGACGCTTGATGGCAACGTCCCAGGCGGCGGCGGTCTCCACGCTGTCGCAGGGGCGCCAGGTGGCGAGGTTGGGGGTGGAGCGCAGGGTGGTCAGCTGCTCGATGGGCTGGTGGGTGGGGCCGTCCTCGCCCAGGCCGATGGAGTCGTGGGTGAAGACGTAGATCGTCTGTTGGCCCATCAACGCCGCCATGCGCAGGCTGTTGCGCATGTATTCCATGAAGATCAGGAAGGTGGCGCCATAGGGCACGAAGCCGCCGTGGACGGCGATGCCGTTCATGATGGCGCCCATGCCGAACTCGCGCACCCCGTAGTGCAGGTAGTTGCCCCCCGGCTCGGTGACGCTGATCGCCTGGGCGCCCTTCCAGAAGGTCAGGTTGGAGGGGGCCAGGTCGGCACTGCCGCCGAGCAGCTCGGGCATCTGGGGGCCGAGTTCGTCGAGGCAGGCCAGCGAGGCCTTGCGACTGGCCACGCTGTCGCCCTTGGCCTGGGCGGCCTCGATCATCGCCTCGCTGGTGATGCTGGTCGGCAGGTCGCCCTTGAGGCGGCGCTGGAATTCCCGGGCCAGCTCCGGGAAGGCCTCGGCGTAGCGCGTGAAGCGCTCCTTCCAGGCGTCCTGGCGGGCCTGTCCGGCCTCGGCGGCATCCCAGCCCTGGTAGATCTCCTCGGGCACGTGAAAGGGAGCATGCGGCCAGCCGAGCTGCTTGCGGGCAGCGGCCACTTCCTCGTCGCCGAGCGCGGCGCCGTGGCACTCCTCCTTGCCCTGCTTGTTGGGGGCGCCGAAGCCGATGATGGTCTTGCAGATGATCAGGCTCGGCCGGTCATCGTGGCTGCGCGCCAGCTCGATGGCGGCCTTGACCTCCTCGGGCTGGTGCCCGTCGACGTTGGGCACCACGTGCCAGCCGTAAGCCTCGAAGCGCTTGGCGGTGTCGTCAGTGAACCAGCCCTCGACCTCGCCATCGATGGAGATGCCGTTGTCGTCGTAGAAGGTGATCAGCTTGCCCAGGCCCTGGGTGCCGGCCAGCGAGCCGACCTCGTGGGAGATGCCCTCCATCAGGCAGCCGTCGCCGACGAAGCAGTAGGTGTGGTGGTCGATGATGGTGTGGCCGGGGCGGTTGAACTGGGCCGCCAGGGTGCGCTCGGCCAGCGCCATGCCCACGGCGTTGGCCAGGCCCTGGCCCAGCGGGCCAGTGGTGGTCTCGACGCCCGGCGCATAGCCGTACTCCGGGTGACCGGCGGTTTTGGCGTGCAGCTGGCGGAAGTTCTGCAGCTCCTCGAGGCCGAGCTCGTAGCCGGTCAGGTGCAGCAGGGAGTAGAGCAGCATGGAGCCGTGGCCGTTGGAGAGCACGAAGCGGTCGCGATCGGGCCAGTGCGGGTCGGCCGGGTTGTGGACGAGGTAGTCGTTCCACAGCACCTCGGCGATGTCGGCCATGCCCATGGGGGCGCCGGGGTGGCCGGACTTGGCCTTCTGGACGGCATCCATGGACAGGGCGCGTATGGCATTGGCCAGTTCGAAACGGGACGGCATGGGAAGCTCCTCGCCTGCGGCAGAAAGTAGGCAACGACACGGACGGGCCAGGGGGGACTTGGCCGGACGTGACTTCTGGCTGGGTGACGCCGCGAGACGGGGCGTCGCGGTCGAATTTGGGCGTCTATTGTCGCCGACTTGCCGCCCTGCATCAAATCGTGGATGCCCGGGGGAGTCGCAGCGTGTAGACTTCGCGACTGCCTATTGCTGATACGAAGAGGGCCGAGGACGCCATGAGCGAATACTCTCTGTTCACCTCCGAGTCCGTGTCCGAAGGGCATCCGGACAAGATTGCCGACCAGATCTCCGATGCGGTGCTCGACGCCATCATCGCCCGCGACAAGAACGCCCGGGTGGCCTGCGAGACCCTGGTCAAGACCGGCGTGGCCATCGTCGCCGGCGAGATTACCACCTCGGCCTGGGTCGATCTGGAGGCGCTGGTGCGCGAGGTGATCACCGGCATCGGCTACACCTCCTCGGACGTCGGCTTCGACGGCGAGACCTGTGGCGTGCTCAACCTGATCGGCAAGCAGAGCGTGGACATCGCCCAGGGCGTCGACCGCACCAAGCCCGAGGACCAGGGCGCCGGCGACCAGGGCCTGATGTTCGGCTACGCCACCAACGAGACCGACGCCTACATGCCGGCGCCGATCCACTATGCGCACCGGCTGGTGGAGCGTCAGGCCGAGCTGCGCAAACATGGCCTGCTGCCCTGGCTGCGCCCTGACGCCAAGAGCCAGCTGACCTTCCGTTACGACGCGGCGGGCAAGCCCTGCGCCGTGGATGCCGTGGTGCTCTCCACCCAGCACGACCCGGAGATCGACCAGGAGGAGCTGCGCAAGATGGTGCGCCGCGAGATCATCGAGCAGGTGATCCCCGCCGAGTGGCTGACCGCGACCACCCAGTACCACATCAACCCCACCGGCAAGTTCGTGATCGGCGGCCCGGTGGGTGACTGCGGCCTGACCGGGCGCAAGATCATCGTCGACACCTACGGCGGCACCGCCCGCCACGGTGGCGGCGCCTTCTCCGGCAAGGACCCCTCCAAGGTCGACCGCAGCGCCGCCTATGCGGGCCGCTACGTGGCCAAGAACCTGGTCGCTGCCGGCCTGGCCGACAAGTGCGAGATCCAGGTCTCCTACGCCATCGGTGTGGCCGAGCCCACCTCGGTCTCCGTCAACACCTTCGGTACCGGCCGGGTGGACGACGCACGCATCATCGCGCTGGTGCGCGAGCACTTCGACCTGCGGCCCAACGCCATCACCCGCATGCTCGACCTGCTGCATCCCATGTACCAGCTGACCGCGGCCTACGGCCACTTCGGTCGCGAGCCCTTCGAGACCCGCTACCGCTGGACCGACACCCAGGGCCAGGCGCATACCGAGACCTTCACGGCCTTCCCCTGGGAGAAGATCGACCGCGCCCACGCCCTGCGCCAGGCCGCCGGCCTGTAGGATATCGCCTACAGGCGATGACAGGTCCCGCTGGCAGCGCCATGCGGGGCCTGCTGCTATGGTCAGGGCAGACATTGCGTGGGAGCTGCTGTGATGCCCCGTTACCTGGCCAGCTGGCTGCTGGCCCTTGCCATCGCGTTTATCCCGTCCCTGGCCATGGCCTGTCCCGACTGGTCCGGCGAGCGGGCCGAGCGCGAGCTTGCCGCCCTGGCCGAGCGGCTGGCCGGGTGGGACGACGCCTATTACCGGCGGGGCGAGTCGCCGGTCTCCGATGATGTCTATGAGCAGGCCCGGGAGCGGCTCGCGGCCTGGCAGCGCTGCTTTCCCGGGCTGGACGTAGACGCCTCGCGCGACGACTCGCGGCCGGCCGGCCCGGTGCGCCATCCCGTTGCCCAGACCGGGCTCGCCAAGCTCGCCGACGAGGCCGCGGTGCGCCGCTGGCTGGCGCGCCGCGACGACGTCTGGGTGCAGCCCAAGGTGGACGGCGTGGCGGTGACCCTGGCCTATGAGCAGGGGCGTCTGGCGCGGGCGGTCAGCCGTGGGGACGGTCAGCATGGCCAGGACTGGACGGCGGCGGCCCGCCGCCTCCCGGCGATCCCCGCGCGGCTGCCGGAGGCCATCGATGTGGTCCTGCAGGGCGAGCTCCATCTGCGCCTGGCGGATCACGTCCAGGCCGAGGCGGGCACGGCCGGGGCACGCAGCGCGGTGGCCGGGCTGATGGCGCGCGATGCCCTGGAGGCCGACGCGGCGCGCCGCATCGGCCTGTTCGTCTGGGACTGGCCGGATGGTCCTCGAGACATGGGCGAGCGGCTCGAGGGGCTGAGGCGTTTGGGCTTCGGCGAGGCCGTTGCGCTGACCCGCCGGGTCGAGACCCTGGAAGAGGTGGCCGGGTGGCGGGAGCGCTGGTATCGCGGCCCGCTGCCCTTCGCCACGGATGGCGTGGTGCTGCGCCAGGGGAGCCGCCCGCCCGGGCAGGCGTGGCGGGCCGAGCCGCCGGGCTGGGCCGCGGCCTGGAAGCATCCGCCTCGGGAGGCGCTCGCCGAGGTGCGCGGCGTCGAGTTCCGCATCGGCCGTACCGGGCGCATCACGCCCTTGCTGCACCTGCATCCCGTCGCGCTGGCGGGCCGCACGATCCGCCGGGTCGGCCTGGGGTCGCTGGCGCGCTGGCGCGAGCTCGACATCCGTCCCGGCGACCAGGTGGTGATCGCCCTGGCCGGCCTGACGATTCCCCGGCTGGAGGCGGTGGCCTGGCGAGCCGCCGAGCGCCCGGCGATCGTCCCACCCGCGGCGGCTGACTACCACGCCTTGAGCTGCTTCCGGCCGCTGCCGGACTGCGAGGCGCAGTTCCTCGAGCGCCTGGCCTGGCTGGGCGGCCCGCAGGGGCTCGACCTGCCCGGCGTGGGGCCGGGCACCTGGCAGTCGCTGGTCGAGGCGGGGCTGGTCACCGGCCTGCTCGACTGGCTGGCCCTGGACGAACGGGCGTTGCGCCGCGCCCACGGCATCGGCGAGGTTCGTGCCGGGGCCCTGAGGGCTGCCTTCGAGACCACGCGGGCGGCAGCGTTTCCCCGCTGGCTGCAGGCGCTGGGGGCGCCGCCTGGCGTCGAGGCCGCTCTGCCGGCAGATTGGGTGACCCTGATCGGCTACGACCGCAGCGCCTGGTCGGCGTTGCCCGGGGTGGGCGCCGGTCGCGCCACGGCGCTGGTCGACTTCTTCGCCCATCCCGAGGTGCGGGCCCTGGCGCGGCGGCTGGGCGAGGCCGGCATCGACGGCTTCTAGGCACGCGCCTGCGTTGGTTGTCCGGGGTTGGGCTCACTGCCTATAGTGAGGATCAAGCTTTTCGTCCTGAACACATGCTTTTCGTCCTGAACAAGAGGTGCTGCACGATGAACCACCCCGCCGTTTCCGCGCCCGTGGCCACCGACTGCAAGGTCGCCGATCTCTCCCTCGCCGCCTGGGGACGTCGCGAGATCCGCATCGCCGAGACCGAGATGCCGGCCCTGATGACGATCCGCGACAAGTACCGCGCCGCGCAGCCGCTGGCCGGCGCGCGTATCGCTGGCTGCATCCACATGACCATCCAGACGGCGGTGCTGATCGAGACGCTGATCGATCTGGGGGCCAGCGTGCGCTGGTCGTCCTGCAACATCTTCTCCACCCAGGACCATGCGGCGGCCGCCATCGCCGCCGCGGGCATCCCGGTGTTCGCCTGGAAGGGCGAGAGCGAGGAGGCGTTCTGGTGGTGCATCGAGCAGACGGTGGCGGGCCCCGACGGCTGGACCCCCAACCTGGTGCTGGATGACGGCGGTGACCTGACGGCGCTGCTCCACGAGAAGCGCCCCGAGCTGCTGGACGCCATCCACGGCATCAGCGAGGAGACCACCACCGGGGTGCATCGCCTGCAGGAGATGCTGCGCGACGGCCTGCTCAAGGTGCCGGCGATCAACGTCAACGATGCCGTCACCAAGTCGAAGAACGACAACAAGTACGGCTGCCGCCACTCGCTCAACGATGCCATCAAGCGTGCCACCGACCATCTGCTGGCCGGCAAGCAGGCACTGGTGGTGGGCTATGGCGACGTGGGTAAGGGTTCGGCCGCCTCGCTGCGCCAGGAAGGCATGATCGTGCGCATCGTGGAGATCGACCCGATCTGCGCCATGCAGGCCTGCATGGACGGCTTCGAGGTGGTCTCGCCCTACCGGGCGGGCCTCAACCGCGGCCTGGAGAGCCTCGACGGTGAGCTGCTCGCGCGGGTCGACCTGGTGGTGACCGCCACCGGTAACATCCATGCCTGCGATGCCGCCATGCTCCAGGCGCTCAAGCCGGGTGCGGTGGTCTGCAACATCGGCCACTTCGACAGCGAGATCGATACCGCCTACATGCGTCGTCACTGGCACTGGGAGGAGGTGAAGCCCCAGGTGCACCAGATCTACCGGGACAGCAAACCGGGAAGCTTCGACCCCGACAGTCGCGACTACCTGATCCTGCTCTCCGAGGGTCGCCTGGTGAATCTGGGTAACGCCACCGGCCACCCCTCCCGGGTGATGGATGGCTCCTTCGCCAACCAGGTGCTGGCGCAGATCCACCTCTTCGATGGCCGCTTCGCCGAGCTGCCCGAGGGCGATCGGCGTGACGCCCTCGGCGTGACGGTGCTGCCGCGCCACCTCGACGAGGAGGTGGCCCGCTACATGGTGCAGGGCTTCGGCGGGGTGGTCACGCGCCTGACCGAGGAGCAGGCCGACTACACCGGCGTCGCCGTCGACGGCCCCTACAAGCCGGATGCCTATCGTTACTAACGCTATGTTGCTGGGCAGGGCTATCGCAAATAGATCGATCGCTCAAGGCTGATCCGGCGGTAAGCCCCGGGGTGCCGGACCATCGAGGAGGCGCTGTGAATACCTCCCTGTAAGCTACCGACGCCCTGCTTCGCTCTCGCATCCTGCTCCGCTTGCAGGGCCAGTGCTAGCCATCCATGGCCAGCCCGTTCGGAGGGATCCTCCTCACCCCTGGCGTAGGACCTCCTCTTCGGCCTGCCCCCGGCGCCTCTCGCTGTGCGTGATCAGGAGAGCTCAGTCACAGCCCGGCCAGTTGCATCATCAGCGTCAGGTAGAGCGGGATCAGCAGCGGCGCGGCCAGGGTGGTGATCAGCACCGCCAGGGCGCCCTTCTCCGGGGCGATGCCGAGCTCCATGGCCACCACCACCACGTTGGCGGCCATGGGCACCACGCCGATCAGCAGCAGCGCCAGGGCGAGTTCGCCCGAGAGCGGGATGAGTGCCTGCAGGCCCAGCACCCCGGCCAGCGACAGCAGTGGCCAGAGGCCATAGCGGATCGCCACGCAGGCGCCAATGAAACGCAGATCGAACTCCCGTACGCTGACCCGTCCCAGGGTCATGCCGATGATCATCATGCCGAGCAGGGTGTAGGTCGCCGGGAAGGCGGCCAGCCCCTGCATCACCGCGTCTGGCACCCCGAGCCCTAAGCCGCTTACCAGCAGGGCGGCGAGGAAGGCGTAGATCAGCGGCAGCCGGGCGATCTTGACCAGGCTCTGGCGCACCGAAAACTGCCCCCGGGCGCTCAAGTAGAAGCCCACCGTGAACTCGTAGAGGGTCACCCCCAGCACGCCGAAGAGATACAGCGTCACCCCCTGGGGCGGCAGCAGCACCAGGGCCACCGGCAGGCCGAAGTAGCCGGTGTTGCCGGTGCCGGAGGAGAAGGCCAGCAGGGCGCTCTCCGGTGGGGCGAAGCCCCGCCTTGCCAGCCGGTGGACGACCACGGCGATCAGGCTGGCCACCGTGAAGAGCGCCGCGGTGAGCAGCAGGTAGCCGGGCGTGGGGCCGCCCTGGACCAGCCCGCGGAAGAAGGTCAGCGGGGCGACCAGGTAGATCAGCAGAGTGGCGACGGGACGCGGGTCCACCGACAGCCGGCGGGCGGCCAGCCAGCCCAGGCCGATATAGGCGAGCAGGGTCCAGAGCGGGCCCATCAGGGTGCCGGGGTCGATCGGGGTCATGTCCTTCCTTGGGTCCTGGCGGCCGTGGGACCGCTTCTGCATGAACAGGATTGATGTGGCGTCGCGTATCTTTCATTGGTCGGCAGCACAGCCAGCCGTCAGAATAGCCGCAATATGCATCATTTTCATGAGGTAAGCCGATGAGCACGCAGGAACACCCGCTGGGGATCAGCTTCGAGTTCTTTCCGCCCAACACCGACGCCGGGCGCGAGAAGCTGGTCGGCGTTCGCGATGCCCTGGCCAGCCGCGCGCCGCGCTTCTTCTCGGTCACCTACGGTGCCGGGGGCTCCACCCAGGACCGCACCCTGAACACCGTGCGGATGGTGCGCGAGTCCGGTTTCACCACCGCGCCACACCTTTCCTGCATCGGCAGCGACAAGGGCGCGCTGCGCGAGCTGCTCTCGCGCTACCGGGAGGAGGGGATCGACAGCCTGGTGGCCCTGCGCGGCGACATGCCCTCCGGCATGGGCGGGGGCGGCATCGGCCAGCTGCGCTACGCCAACGAGCTGGTCGAGTTCATCCGCGAGGAGACCGGCGACCACTTCGAGATCGCCGTGGCCGCTTACCCGGAGTCCCATCCCCAGGCGTCGAACCTCGAGCAGGACCTGTCGAACTTCGCCCGCAAGATGAAGGCCGGGGCCGACATCGCCATCACCCAGTACTTCTTCAGCGCCGAGGCCTACTTCCACTTCGTCGAGCGGGCTCGTGCCCTGGGTGTCGAGGCGCCCATCGTGCCGGGCATCATGCCGATCACCAACTACACCAAGCTGGCGCGCTTCTCGGATGCCTGCGGGGCCGAGATCCCGCGCTGGATCCGCAAGCAGCTCGAGAGCTATGGCGACGACAGCGAGGCCATCGGTGCCTTCGGCGAGGAGGTGATCTCGCGGCTCTGCCAGCGGTTGCTCGATGGCGGCGCCCCGGGCCTGCATTTCTATACGCTGAATCAGTCGACCCCCTGCCTGCGTATCCTCGACAACATCACCGGTTGACGCGGCCTTCGCCGCAACGCAACGGGCCCCGCCAATGACGGGGCCCGTTGCGTTCCAGGGGAGGCGTCGCGCTCAGCCGGCGGGAACGGCCTTGCCCCTTCCGCCATGGCGGCCGCGCTGCATCATGAACATCAGCGCGCCGATGGCGAGGCCCGCGATGTCGGAATAGATGCCGCCGTAGATCATGAACAGCGCCCCGAGCAGCATCACCAGGCGCTGCCAGGTCTTGACCGGCCCGAAGAACCAGGCCTGGACGGTGGCCGACAGCAGCACGATGCCCAGGGTGGCGGTCACGCCCACGCGCAGGATCTGCATCCAGCTGCCCTCCATCAGCATGGCGGGGCTGTAGAAGAACATGAAGGGCACGATGAAGGCCGCCAGGCCGATCTTGAACGAGGCCACCGAGGTGCCCATGGCGTTGTCGCCCGAGATACCCGCCGCCGCATAGGAGGCCAGGGCCACCGGCGGGGTGATCGCCGAGACCACCGCAAAGTAGAACACGAAGAAGTGCGCCACCAGCGGCTGGATACCGATGTTGATCAGGCCCGGGGCGACCACCGAGGCGGCCACCGCGTAGGCGGCGGTCGTCGGCATGCCCATGCCCAGCAGGATCGAGATGCACATGGCGAAGAACAGCGCCAGCAGCTGGCTGACCCCGGCCAGGCCGAGCAGCAGCGAGGAGAAGCGCGCGCCGACCCCGGTCAGCGAGATCACGCCGACGATCAGACCGGCGCAGGCGCACACGGCGATGATCTGAATGGCCATGGTGCCGGCCAGCTGCAGGGCCCTGAGGATGGCGGGGATGCCCATCTTGTGGGGCGAGAACCAGCTCACCACGGCCGCCGAGGCGGTGGCCAGGGTGCCGGCGCGGATCACCGAGTAGCCCATGAACAGCGCGGCGATCAGGATGATGATCGGTGCGAACAGGTAGACTTGCTTGACCAGCTTCGAGAACAGCGGGATCTCGTCCTTGCGCATGCCGCGCATGCCCGTGCGGGCCGCCTCGAAGTCCACCATGAAGTAGATCGAGGCGAAGTAGAGGATGGCGGGAATCAGCGCCGCCACGGCGATATCGGTGTAGGGGATGCCGGTGATCTCGGCCATGATGAAGGCGCCCGCGCCCATGATCGGCGGCATGATCTGCCCGCCGGTGGAGGCCGCAGCCTCGATGGCTCCGGCACTGCGGGCCGGATAGCCCACCTTCTTCATCAGCGGGATGGTCAGCGAGCCGGTGGAGACCACGTTGCCGGCGCTGGTGCCGTTGATCATGCCCATCAGGCCGGAGGCGAAGATCGATACCTTGGCGGGGCCGCCACGGGCCCGGCCGGCGGCGGCGAAGGCGAAGTTGACGAAGTAGTCGCCCACCTTCGAGGCCTGCAGGAAGGCGGCGAAGATGATGAACAGGATGATGTAGGTCGAGGAGACCGCGGTGGTCGGCCCGAGGATGCCGGCGTCGGTGTAGACCTGGCTGAAGAAGCGGCCCACCGAGAGCCCGGGATAGCCCAGGAAGCCCGGCAGGTAGGGGCCAGCGAAGACGTAGAGCAGGAAGATGGCGGAGATCACCACCAGCGCCAGGCCGGCGACGCGGCGGGTCAGCTCGAGGATCAGCAGCGAGCCGGCGATGGCCGCGTAGGAGATGCCCATGGGCGCGAAGGAGGTGCCGGTGGAGGCGCGCAGCGGGCTGTTGAACATCACCAGCAGGTAGCCGGCCACGGCCAGGGCGCAGACCATCAGCACCAGGTCGGCCGGTGAGAGGCGGTCGCGGAACTGACGATAGCTCCAGGAGAGCAGGATGCCGGCCGCGGTGGCCAGTATCAGCGGATAACCGAAGTGCCAGGCCTCGATCTGCGGGGCGATGCGCATGGCGCCACCACTCATCGCCTGGTACATCATCACCACCCGCACCAGGGCGTAGAGGGCGGGGATGAGCATGGCGTAGCTCACCCAGGCGAGCCAGGTGGCAGAGCGGCGCTGGTCCTCGTTGGCGAAGCGGGTGCCGGCGTAGAGGCCGAAGCCGAGAACCAGGGCACCGGCGATGTGCACGATGCGAAACGACCAGGTCTCCAGCGGATAGACGTTCAGCGAGATCAGGTGAAAGCTGGAATAGACGATGGCCAGGGCACCGAAGAGCAGCCACTGCCCGCCGGTATAGAGTCGCCGGTTGGACTCCACGGCGGCGTCGTCGACGCCCTCGGCGTTGACCGTCTCGACGACGTCGTCATGCGGCGCGTCGTCACGGGATTCGGGGGTATGGGACATGGAAAGCACCCTAGAGGGGTTGTCGGAGGGGCACGGAAACGGCCCCCCGCCGGGCCCACTGTGGCCGTGGCGGGAGGCGGTCGGGTCAACGGATCAGAGCTTCAGGTCGTCCGGGATCTCGTAGCCGTTCTCCTCGTACCAGCGCACGGCACCCGGGTGGAACGGCAGTACCTTGTTGTACTTGATGTTCTCCGGGATGCTGGTGGCGGCGCTGCGGTGGACGTTGCGCATGCGGTCGTTGTTTTCCATGCTCAGCTTGGTGACCTCATAGACGAAGTCCTCTGGCAGGTCACAGCCGGCGATGGTGAAGTTCCACATGGAAACGGCGCGGGCATCCTCCTCGAGGGTCTGGTAGGTGCTGGCCGGGATCTGGAACTCGGAGACCGGGAAGCTCTCGAGCACCGTCTGCTGCTCCTCCTCGGTGAACTCGATGATGTTGACGTCGGTCTGCACCTCGAGCTGGCTGACGGCGGGGATCGGGATGCCGGCGGCGAAGGCGATGACGTCGATCAGGCCGTCCTGCAGCTGGCCGCCCAGGTCGGACCAGCCACCGTTGCGGCGGTCGAAGTCCACGCCCAGGGTCTCGAGCATGGCCGGGAAGTAGGTGTCGGAGGTGGAGGCCGCCGGGCCGAAGCCGATGCGGGCGCCGTCCGGGATGTCGGAGATCGACTCGATGCCGCTGCCCTCCAGCGCCGTGATCGAGAAGGGGGTCTCGTACATCGGGAACAGCGCACAGACGTTGTCCATGGGCAAGCCCGGGGCGAGCGGGCTCTTGCCGGCCAGGGCCTCGGCGGCCGGTCCCATGGTGGTCAGGCCGAGGGCGACGTCGCCGCCATGCACCAGTGCCATGTTCTGGGTCGGGCCGCCGGTGACCTCGCCGCCGCCGGAGAGGCCCAGCTCGTCGGCGATCAGGTTGGCCCAGCCGGAGCCGTAGACGAAGTAGGTGCCGCCCTGGCTGGCGGTGCCCACGGTGAAGCTTTCGGGCCAGTCGCTGCGGTCCGTCTGGGCCGAGGCCGAGGCGGCGACCAGCAGGGAGCCGGCCAGAGTGCCGGCGAGGATCCGTGAGGTTGCGTTGCGCATGGCGTATCTCCTGTATGCGGTTGTGCTCTTGTCATTTGCCCGGGCCGTCTTGCCCCGGGGCTGCATGCCATCTCCCCCCAGTGTGGTCATCGGCTGTGGGACCTGCCGTGAGCCAGGGCGGGGTGGCATCAACGCCTATCACAAAGCAATGGCCATGCCTGCTTATTGAAATATCCGGTATTTCATATGGTTGCAAGAAGTTCATTCGACCTTGGTCGAGGTGGGGATGGCGGGGTGGGGCCGGGATCCCGCACGGGACGGGGCTGGTGGTGTGCGGATTCCCGCACGGCGCCTCGCGCCAGGCGCGCCGTCAGGCGTCGTGCGGCGAGGTCAGGGCGGCCGTCAGTCGGCTGGCCTGGTGGAGGTCGTTCATCAGCGAGGAAGCGAGCCAGGGATCGAGGCGATGCTGGCGCAACCGTTCGGCCAGCTCGTGCTGCCAGTGGCGACGGACCTCTTCCAGGGGCGCCTCGATGTCGCGGGCTCCCGGGGCGTTGGCCAGGCGGTTGAGGCCCTCGGCGAGGGCCATGCGCAGGTCATCGTGGGCCTCGCGAAGGGGGCTCCCCGGTGCGGCGTGGCGCAGCAGGCTGCGCTGCAGCACCTCGCCGAAGCGCACCGCCTCGACCAGGCGCAGGGTGCGGGCATAGAGGGTCTCCAGGCGTGCCTCCTGGGCCGCGGTGAGGGGCGTGTCGATGCGCGAGTAGAAGTCGAGGATCTCCGCCATCAGCGGCTTGATCTGCTCGTGGTAGCGCACGTTCACCAGCGGCCACTCCTCGGGGACGATGGGCGCCTCGATCACGGCCCGGCTGGGCGGGTGGCCGATCGCCTCGGCGCTGGGCACCAGGATGGCCGAGGCGAGCAGGTGGTAGGTGCGCCGGTCGAGCCGTCGGCACTCCTGCTCGATGGCCGCGAGGGCCGTGTCGGCGTGCTGCAGGGCGTTGGTCTCCAGGTAGCGCGCCTGGGCCGGGGAGACTCTCGCCGGCTCGGGGAAGAGCCGCTCCAGGCCGCCGGCCAGCCGCGGGATCCAGGGCAGCATCAGCAGGATGCCCAGGCCGTTGAAGAGAGTATGGAAGAGCGCCAGCTTGAGCGGCCAGGCGGTGGCCGCCAGGCCCACCAGTGCGGCGAGCCGGTCCACCAGCGCGGCCAGCGGCAGCAGCAGGGCCAGGGCCACGGCCGCCGTGACCAGGTTGAAGATCACATGGGCCCCGGCCAGCCGCCGGCCGGCCGTGCTGGCGCCGAAGGCACCGATCACCGCGGTCACGGTGGTGCCGATGTTGGCGCCGATGGCGATGGCCAGGGCCGGCAGGTAGGGCAGCTGGCCGGAGGCCAGCGCCGTGAGGATGATCAGCAGGGTGGCGTGGCTGGACTGCATGACCACGGTGGCCATGACGCCGAACAGCACCAGCAGCGGCCAGTGCCAGAGGCGCTCGCCAGCCAGGCCGTCCAGGGAGAGGTCATCCTGCCAGGTCTCGAAGCCCAGCTTCATGAAGTCGATGCCCAGCAGCAGCAGGCCCACGCCGAGCAGCAGACCGGCGATGCCGGCGCGACTGCCCTGCAGCAGCCGCGAGCCCAGCAACCCTAGCGCCAGCAGCGGCATCGCATACTGGGCGAGGTCGGCCTTGAGGCCGAACCCGGCGATCAGCCAGGCGCCGGTGGTGGTGCCGAGGTTGGCCCCGAACAGCAGCGCGATGCCGGCGGGCAGGGCCACCAGGCCGGCGCCCACGAAGGACATGGCCAGCAGGGTCACCAGCGAGCTGGACTGGACCAGCGCGGTGGCCAGGGCGCCCACGGCGATGGCCCGCGAGGTGCGGCGGGTGGCGGCGTGCAGCCAGCGGTCCAGGGTACCGCCGGAGAGGCGCTTGATGGCCTCCTCCAGGTGGGTCATGCCCCACAGGAAGAGCCCCAGCCCGGCGGCCAGGGTGGCGAGGTCCAGCCGGGCGACCAGCAGCGCCGCCGCAGCCGCGAGCCCCAGCAGCTCGAGCAGGCGGCGCTGCGGCAGCAGGGTGACGGCCGTTCCCTGGCCCATGGGCGTCAGTGCCCTTTCGGGTCGAGGATCTTCACGGTCTGCAGGTCGCTGCGAGCCTGCTCCTCGCGTTCGCGATTGACCCGGGTCTCGAGCTCCGGCAGGGCCTCGTCCTCGATGGGCAACTGCTCGAAGAAGTCACAGCTGACGCAGTCGCGGTAGCGGATGCCGTTCTGCTCCCAGGCGCGGATACGGTCCATCTCGGCGCAGCGCGGGCAGATGGCCCCGGCGATAAAGCGTTTCTGGACGGCCATGGTGGCTCCTGTGGCGGCCCCGGCGGTATGGCCGGGGCGTGGGTGTCATGGGGTCAGGCGGCACGGATGCCGCTGTGGCGCAGCAGCGGCTCGACGCTGGGCTCGCGGCCGCGGAAGGCGCGGAACAGCTCGGCGGCGTCGCGGGAGCCGCCGCGCTCGAGGATCTCGGTGCGGAAGCGTCGGCCGGTCTCGGGGTCGAAGATGCCGGCTTCCTCGAAGGCACTCCAGGCATCCGCGGAGAGCACCTCGGCCCACTTGTAGCTGTAGTAGCCCGCCGCATAGCCGCCGGCGAAGACGTGGCCGAAGCCGTTCTGGAAGCGGTTGAAGTCGGCCCGCGGGACCACGGCGACGGCATCGCGCACCGCCTCGAGCAGCGCCTGGATGTCGGCGGCCCTCGGGGCCGCGAGCTCGCGGTGCAGGCGGAAGTCAAACAGCGAGAACTCCAGCTGACGCACCATGCCCATGGCGGACTGGAAATTCTTGGCCGCCAGCAGCCTCTCGAAGAGCGCCTCGGGCAGCGGCTCGCCGGTCTCCACGTGGCCGGCGATCAGGTCGAGCCCCTCGCGTTCCCAGCAGAAGTTCTCCATGAACTGGCTGGGCAGCTCCACCGCGTCCCAGGCCACGCCGTTGATGCCGGAGATGTCGGCGACGGTCTGGCGGGTCAGCATGTGGTGCAGGCCGTGGCCAAACTCGTGGAAGAGGGTGGTGACCTCGTCGTGGGTCAGCAGTGCCGGGGCGTCCCCCACCGGGCGGGTGAAGTTGCAGGTCAGGTAGGCCACCGGCAGCTGCACCGCGTCGCCTTCCAGGCGGCGGACCCGGCACTCGTCCATCCAGGCGCCGCCACGCTTGCCCTCGCGGGCATAGAGGTCGAGGTAGAAGCCGGCGATGGGGGCGCCGTGCTCGAGGATCCGGAAGTAGCGCACGTCGGGGTGGTAGTGCGGGGCCGTCGCGTCCTCCGCGAAGGTGACGCCGTAGAGGCGCTCGACCACCTGGAACAGGCCGTCGACCACCTGCGGGGCGGGAAAATAGGGGCGCAGCTGCTCGTCGGAGATGGCATGGCGCGCCTCGCGCAGCTTCTCGCTGGCGAAGCCCACGTCCCAGGGCGCGAGCGCCTCCATGCCCAGCTCGTCGCGGGCATAGGCCGCGAGTTCCGCATACTCCTCCTGGGCCTGGGGCACGGCGCGCGCGGCCAGGTCCTCGAGGAAGGTGACTACCTGGTCGGGCGATTCGGCCATCTTGGTCGACAGGGAGTAGTCGGCGTAGTCGCTGAAGCCCAGCAGTTCGGCCAGCTCGTAGCGCAGCGCGAGGATTTCCTCCATCACCGGGGCGTTGTCGTACTCGCCGGCGTTGGGGCCCTGGTCGGAGGCGCGGGTGACGAAGGCGGTGTAGATCTCGCGACGCAACTCGCGGTCCTCGGCGTAGGTCATCACCGGGAAGAAGCTGGGAAAGTCCAGGGTGATGCGGTAGCCGGCCAGGCCCTTGGCCTCGGCATTGGCCCGCAGGCTGGCCAGCGCGCTCTCGGGCAGGCCGGCGAGGCGGGTCTCGTCGGCGAGGTCCAGGTGCCAGGCCTGGGTGGCGTCCAGCAACTGGTTGGAGAAGGTGTTGGAGAGCTCGGAGAGGCGCGACTTGATCTCGCCATAGCGCTGCTTCTTCTCGGCGGGCAGGTCCACGCCGGCCAGGCGGAAGTCGCGCAGCGCATTCTCCACGGTGCGACGCTGGCCCTCGTCGAGGGTCTCCCAGGCGGGACCGTTGCGCAGCGCCTGCCAGGCCTGGAACAGCCCCTCGTGCTGGCCGATCCAGGTGCTGTAGTCGGAGAGCCGGCCCAGGCAGGCCTGGTAGGCCTCGCGTAGCTCGGGGTTGTTCATGGTGCCATTGAGGTGGGAGACCGGCGACCAGGCCCGCGCCAGGCGGTCGTTGAGGGCCTCCAGCGGGGCGGCCAGGCTGTCCCAGCCCGGGGCAGCGGTCTCGGCGCGCGCCACGAGTTCCTCGATGGCCGTGCGGTTTTCCGCCAGCAGCGCTTCGATGGCCGGCACCACGTGGTCGGGCCGGATGGCATCGAAGGGGGGCAGTTCGTGGGGGTCGAGCAGCGGATTGCGGGACATGTATACCTCGGGTCGGAATAGGGGAATGGGTCTTAGATGCGGGCGGCCGCGGCGGGTTTCAATGTGCTAGGCTTGCGCCCTTTTCAGGCTCGCGGAGTGGACCCATGAACGAGACGCTGGAGCGCTGGAGCACGCGGCGCGCCTTCATCCTGGCGGTGACCGGGGCAGCGGTGGGGCTCGGCAACATCTGGCGCTTTCCCTACATCGCTGGCGAGAACGGCGGTGCCGCCTTCCTGCTGCTCTACGTGGCCTTCGTGGTGCTGCTGGGGCTGCCGGTGATGATGGCCGAGATCCTGATCGGCCGCGCCGGGCGCCGCAGCCCCATGCAGTCGCTGGGCCATCTGGCCGGCCAGGCCGGGGCGAGCCCCCACTGGCGCTGGCTGGGACTGTTCGGCGCCTTCACGGTGTTCTGCATCCTCTCCTTCTACTCGGTGGTCTCGGGCTGGTCCATCGAATTTCTGGTGGCCGCGGTCAATGGTGACTTCGTGGGGCGCAGCGCGACGGAGATCGGCGCCGACTTCGATGCCTTCCTCGCCGACCCCGGGCGCATGACCTTCAACCATACCCTCTTCCTGATGATGACCATGCTGGTGGTCGCCGCCGGGGTGGCCAAGGGGCTGGAGAAGCTCAACAACCTGCTGATGCCGATGCTCTACCTGTTGCTGCTGGTGCTGGCGGGCTACGCGGCCACCACCGACGGCTTCGGTCCGGCGCTGGCCTGGCTGTTCCTGCCCGACCTCTCGGCGGTGACGCCCATGGTGATGCTGCAGGCCATGGGCCACGCCTTCTTCACCCTGGCGGTGGGCGCCTGTGCGCTGATGGCCTATGGCGCCTACATGCCCGACCACCAGAGCCTGCCCCGGGCCGCCGTCTCGGTGGCGGTGCTCGACGTGACGGTGGCCCTGCTGGCCGGGATCGCCATCTTCTCGGTGGTGTTCGCCCAGGGCATGGATCCCGGCGAGGGGCCGGGGTTGATGTTCGTGACCCTGCCGGTGGCCTTCGCCGAACTGCCCGGGGGCCCGCTGTGGCTGTCGCTGTTCTTCCTGCTGCTGCTGCTGGCCACCTGGACCTCCTCGATCAACCTGGCCGAGCCCATGGTCGCCACCCTGCAGGGCTGGGGCCTGCGGCGCGGGGCGGCGGCGGCCGTGGTGGGGCTGGCGGTCTGGGGGCTGGGGATGCTCTCGGTGTTCTCCTTCTCGAGCCTGGCCGAGACTCGGGTGTTGTTCGGCATGAATCCCTTCGAGCTGGTCAGCACCATTCCGCCGGAGATCTTCCTGCCGCTGGGCGGGCTCTTGATCGCCATCTTCGCCGCCTGGGTGATGCCCGAGGCGACCACCCTGCGCGCGTTGGATGCCGGCCCCAACGGCTTTCGTGCCTGGCGCGCGCTGCTGCGCTGGGTGTCGATCCCGCTGACGCTGGTAGTATTGTTGGCCGGACTGATCTGAGACGCCTGACCTGACCTGGCAAGACCTGACCTGACAAGAAGAGGTGAACAATGAGCGAGGCAACGAGCCTGCGGCCCTGGAAGGGCCTTGAGCCGCAGCTGGGCGCGCGGGTCTATATCGACCCGGCCTGCATGGTGCTGGGCGACGTGGTGCTGGGCGATGATTGTTCGGTGTGGCCCATGGCGGTGATCCGCGGCGACATGCATCGCATCCGCATCGGCGCGCGCACCAGCGTGCAGGACGGCAGCGTGCTGCACATCACCCACGCCAGCGACTTCAACCCCGAGGGGTTCCCGCTGACCATCGGCGAGGAGGTGACCATCGGCCACAAGGCGATCCTCCACGGGTGCACCCTGGGCAACCGCATCCTGGTGGGCATGGGCGCCATCGTCATGGACGGCGCCGTGGTCGAGGACGAGGTGATCATCGCCGCCGGTGCCGTGGTGACGCCGGGCAAGCGCCTGGAGGGCGGCCACGTCTACGCCGGCAACCCGGCCAAGGCGCTGCGCCCGCTCAAGGAGCAGGAGCGGGCCTTCTTTCCCTACACCGCAGGCAACTACGTCAGACTCAAGGACGAATACCTGGCCGGCTGAGCCTGTCGCCAGTTGGCAACTAGTTGTTTTTTCTGGCCATGTTGCGCATAATCTGGATGTTCATCCAGTATTTTTGAGTCTCTGCACATGGCCGATTTTCGTACCCATCTTGGCGTCGCCGTGGCCGGTGGCGCATTGCTTGGTCTGGGTGGCTGGCAGGCTACCCAGCTATCCGCCAGCGACGCCGCCTCCCTGGCCGTGTTGATCGCTTTCGGCGGGATTCTGCCGGATATCGACGCCGACAACTCCCATGCCATCCGCCTGATCTTCACCCTGCTCGCCGTGCTGTCGGTGGTGGTGGGCGCCCTGCTGTTGCAGGAATGGCTCAGCCCCGGGGCCCTCATCGTCGCCTGTGGCGGGCTGTATATCGGCGTTCGCTATGGGCTGAGTGCCGTGTTCAAGCATTTCTCGGTGCATCGCGGTATCTGGCATTCGCTGCTGGCTGCGCTGTTGTGCGGGCTGGCGACCACGGTGGCCAGTTATCAATGGCTCTCGCAGGGCGCCTGGATGGCCTGGGCCCACGGCGCCGGCCTGGCGCTGGGCTTCGGGATCCACCTGCTGCTTGACGAGCTCTACAGCGTCGACCTCACTGGGGCGCGTCTCAAGCGCTCCTTCGGCACCGCCCTCAAGCCGTTCGACTGGCGCGAGCCGGGCAACTCCCTGATGATGCTGATGGCGGCGGCGAGCCTGGCCCCCTGGCTTCCCCCCTGGGGGCCGCTGCGCGAGGTGCTCCGTCAGGGCGCCTCGCTCTGGCGGTAGTCCTCGGCCTTGAGGCCGTACTTCCTGAGCTTGTCGTAGAGGGTCTTGCGCGGCAGCCCGAGCTGCTCGCAGGCCTCACTGACGCGGCCGCGATGGCGGGCCAGGGCCTGGTCGATCAGGCTCTTCTCGAACAGCTCCACCTGCTGGGGCAGGGCCAGGTCGCCGCTGTCGCTGTCCACCCCCTCGAGAAGGGCGTCCAGGCGGTAGTCGCAGGTGGCGCCGAGCAGCACGTAGCGCTCGGCCAGGTTACGCAGCTCGCGCACGTTGCCCGGCCAGTCGTGGGCGAGCAGCGCCGAGATGCCGCCGGCATCCAGCGGCGGCGCCTCCAGGCCACTGCGGTTGGCGGCCACCACGGCGAAGTGCTGGAACAGCAGCGGGATGTCCTCGCGCCGCTCGCGCAGCGGGGGGATCGGCAGGGTGACCACCTCGAGCCGGTAGTAGAGATCCTCGCGGAAGCGTCCCGCCTCGGCTGCGGCCTTGAGGTCGACCTTGGTGGCGGCGATCACGCGCAGGTTCAGGGGCACCGGCACGTTGGCGCCCAACCGCTCGATGGAGCGCTCCTGGAGTACCCGCAGCAGCTTGACCTGCAGCGACAGCGGCATCGACTCGATCTCGTCGAGGAACACCGTGCCGCCCTCGGCATGCTCGAACTTGCCGATGCGCCGCTCCACGGCCCCGGTGAAGGCGCCCTTCTCGTGGCCGAACAGCTCCGACTCGATGATGCTCTCGGGGACGGCGCCGCAATTGATGGCCACGAAGGGGTGGCCGCCGCGGCGGCTGCGCTCGTGGATGGCCCGTGCCACCAGGTCCTTGCCGGCCCCGGTCTCGCCGAACAGCAGCACGTCGGTCTCCACCTGGCTGATGCGCTGGACCATGGAGGCGAGGCGATGGATGGCCGGCGCACGGCCCACCAGGCGCGGGCCCGGTGCCGATTGCTGGGCCTCGAGCTCGGCCTTGAGCTCGCGGTTCTCGAGGCTCAGGCGGCGCTTATCGATGCCGCGGTGCACCATCTCCACCAGGCGTTCACCGGCGAAAGGCTTCTCCAGGAAGTCCCAGGCGCCCTCGCGCATCGCCTCCACGGCGGTGGAGATGTCGCCATGGCCGGTGATCAGGATCACCGGCAGGTCGGGGTCGCGGCCGCGCACCTCGCGCAGCAGGGCCATGCCGTCCATGCCGGGCATGCGGATGTCGCTGACGATCACTCCGGGGAAGTCCGGCGTCAGGGCCGCCAGGGCGGCCTCGGCGCTCTCGAAGGCGCGGGGCTCGTAACCCGCGAGTTCCAGGGTCTGGCCGGCGGTGATGCGCAGGTGCGCCTCGTCGTCGATGATCATCACCGGAAGGGTCGCCGGCTCATGCATGGGTGTCGTGCTCCTCGGGCCTGGTGTCGCCGGTCGCCTCGGGACCGGGGTCGCGGGGCAGGGTAATGGTGAAGCGGGCGCCGCCGCCAGGGGCGTTGTCAGCCGCCAGCCGGCCGCCCAGGTCGTCGATGATGCGCGCCGAGATCGACAGCCCCAGCCCCAGGCCGCTGCCCGGCGACTTGGTGGTGTAGAAGGGCTCGAAGATCCGTCCCAGGTGTGCCTCGGTGATGCCGGGGCCGTTGTCGATGACCCGGATCCGCACCTCGTCGCCGTCGGGCGCGATGCTCAGCTGCAATCGCGGCGCCGCGGTCTGGGCCATGGCCTGCAGCGCGTTGCCGATCAGGTTGACCAGCACCTGCTCCAGGCGCACCAGGTCGGCGCGCACCCAGGTCTGCTCCTCGGGCCAGACGCGCTCGACGGTGACCCCGGCGTCGCGCAGCCGCGTCTGGAAGAGCCGCAGGGCGTAGTCGAAGCAGGCGGGGACCGAGACGCTGGTGGGCCTGTCGCCACTCTTGCGCGAGAACTGGCGCAGCTGGGCACTGATCTCGGCCATGCGGTCGGTGAGTTCGATGATCTGCGCCAGGTTGCCGCTCGCCGCCGCGGTGCGGCTGCGGGCCAGGAACTCGGCGGCATTCTCGGCATAGGCGCGAATCGCCGCCAGCGGCTGGTTGAGCTCGTGATTGATGCCGGCGGCGAGCTGGCCGAGCACGGCGAGCTTGGCGGCCTGGACCAGCTCGTCGCGGGTCTCGCGCAGCCGTTCCTCGGCGCGGCGGCGCTCCTCGATCTCGCCGGAGAGGCGCCGGTTGGTCTCGACCAGGTCGCGGGTGCGGCGCTGCACGTTGCGCTCCAGCTCGTCGCGGGCCCGGGCCAGGGTGCGCCGCTCCCGCTCGGCGAACTGTTCGCGCTCGCGGCGCAGCCGCAGGCGCTGCCAGCCGATGCCGCCGGCCAGGATCACCACGCCGTAGAGGCCGCCGGCCAGCAAGGCGGCGAGCCACTGGGCCTGAATCACCGGGGCCAGCGATCTAAGGATATGCATCTCCCAGCCGAACGCCGGCATGGGGCGCGACAGGCCCAGGTAGTCGTCCTCGGCCAGCGGGCCGCGCTGGAAGCCGACGCGCTGGCTGTGCTCGCCCGGGGTCTCGGTGATCTCGATGCCGGCGGGGGCCAGCGGCTCGTCGGCATAGCGGCGGGTGTCCAGCAGCGCCTCCCGCTCGTCGTCGGAGAGCGGCTGCAGGGCCCTCATGCGCAGCTCCGGGCGGCTGGCCATGAAGATGATGTCGTCCTTGTCGGTGACCAGCAGCTCGGCATCCTGCTCGGCCCAGCTCGCCTCCACGGCATCGAGCAGCACCTTCACCACCATGACGCCATCGGGGCTGGCGTCCGGTTCGGTGTCGTCGAGCCATACCGGGGCCGAGAAGTAGTAGCCGCGCTCCCGAGACTGCACGCCCAGGCCATAGAAGCGCCCGGCGTGACCGGCAATGGCATCCTGGAAATAGCTGCGGAAGGCGTAGTTCTGGCCGATGAAGGTGTCGGGACGGTGCCAGTTGCTGGCGGCCAGGGTGTCGCCGTGGCGGTCGATGAGGTAGATATCGGAGACCCCGGCGGTGGCCCGGAAACGGTCCAGCAGCCGGTTGAGCGGCATGGGGTCCTGGCTCTCCGGGGAGGCCAAAAAGCGCCTGACCATCTCCCGCGAGGCGAGCAGGGCGGGCAGGTAGTCGTGGCGAGAGAGGTGGCCGACCAGGCTCGCCGCCGAGAGGCGCAGCTCGTTCTCGGCATCCTGGCGCAGCCCCTGCAGGGCCTGGTCGCGGGCCAGCTGGGCGACCTGCCACATGGCGAGCACCAGTCCGAGGGGCACCAGCAGCCAGAGCAGCTGGCGGACCCGGCGGCGGGAGGGTATCGGCATGGCCGGCCTCAGCGGGAGGTCGTGGGCATGACCTGGGCGCGGCGCAGGGCGCGCTGGGCCCGGGTCTCGGCGCGCTCGACCTCGAGCAGCCCCTCTTCCACGAAGACCAGGTGCTCGTGGGCGCGGGTGCGGGCGTCCTCGGCCCGGCCCTCGAGGATGGCATCGAGCAGGGCACGGTGCTGGGCCATCAGCTTCGGCCGCGAATCGGGTTTCTCGAACAGGTGGGCCAGGTTGTCGACGATGCTCATCTCCAGCAGGTGGAAGATGCCACGGATGGAATGCAGCAGCAGCACGTTGTGGGCCGATTCGGCAATGGCCATGTGGAAGGCCGCGTCGGCGCGGGCCTCGAGCGCCGGGTCACGGCCCTTGAAGCAGGCCTCGAGCTCCTCGAACCGCGTGATCAGCAGCGCCTTGTCGGTAGGCGTGGAGCGCAGGGCCGCGTAGTAGGCGGAGAGGCCCTCCATGGCATCGCGGAACTCGAGCAGGTCGAGGTGGAATTCCCCGTGTCGCGAGAGCATCTCCAGCAGCGGGTCGCTGTAGCCGCTATTGAGCTCCTCGCTGATGAAGGTGCCGCCGCCCTGGCGGCTGGTCAGCAGGCCGCGGGCCGACAGCTTCTGGATGGCCTCGCGCAGCGAGGGGCGCGAGACGCCGAAACGCTCGGCCAGTTCGCGCTCCGGCGGCAGGCGCTGGCCGGGCTTCAGGCTGCCCTCGAGGATCAGCGCCTCGAGGCGCTCGGTGATGACGTCGGCGAGGCGCGGCTGTCGGACGGGTTGATAGGCCATGGCGGTGGCTCCGGAACACGTGGCGAAAGTCGGCATGGTATCGCCATCAAATTGGTATTACCAAACGCCGCGTCAACGACTCGCCGCCGCTGCCCCGGATTGCTTTGATTTATCCATTGACATCAAGGTGTTGGAAAGAGCGTTGAAGGCAATAGACTAAAGTATAGGCGGGCGGGGCTGGGAAGCGGGCAGCGTGCGTTTGACACTGCAGGTTCCGCCTCCTAATGTGCGGCAACGTCTTCGTGTCAATTGGCTTTACCAATTTACCGTAGCCCGAGCCAATGCTTTCAGCGCAACGCTGCCGTGCCCCTGCACTGTCCAGGATCCTGCCCATGACGCCAGTCAAGCTCTATCCGCCGAAGCCGGAGAAGGTCTACTTCTTCGGGACCTGCCTCGTCGACCTCTTGTATCCGGAGGCCGGCCTGGACGCTATCCGCCTGCTCGAGCGGGAGGGCATCGAGGTGCTCTTTCCCGAGGACCAGACCTGCTGCGGGCAGCCGGCCTACACCTCGGGCTACCAGCAGGAGGCTCGCGCGGTGGCGGCGGCTCAGCTCGACCTCTTCCCCGAGCCCTGGCCGATCGTGGTGCCCTCCGGCTCCTGCGGCGGCATGATGCGCACCCACTACCCCCAGCTCTTTGCCGGCAGCGACCTCGAGGAGCGGGCCAATGAAGTGGCAGGACGGATCCACGAGCTGACCGAATTCCTGGTCCATGTCTGCCACCTCAAGCTCGAGGATCGCGGCGCGCCGGAGAAGGTCGCCATGCACACCTCCTGCAGTGCCCGGCGCGAGATGGGGCTGGCCGAGACCGGACCGGCGCTGCTGGCCCAGCTCGGCAAGGTCGAGCTGGTGGAGCAGGCGCGCGGCGCCGAGTGCTGCGGCTTCGGCGGCACCTTCGCGGTGCGTCATCCCGAGGTCTCCGCCGCCATGGTGGAGGACAAGACCGCGGCCATCGAGGAGGCCGGCGCCCAGCGCTTCGTGACCTCCGACTGCGGCTGCCTGATGAACATCGGCGGCCGCTTCGCTCACCAGAAGACGCCGGTCGAGGGCGAGCATATCGCCAGCTACCTGTGGCGGAGGACCTCATGAGCGTACAGAGCCACGATGTTCAACCCCAAGGCGTTCAAACGTATAGTCCTCGCGAGTTTCACCGCCAGGCCCACGATGCCCTGGGCAATCCGCAGATCCGCGCCAACTTCCGCAAGGCGATGGATGGTCTGATGACCAAGCGCCGCGACAGCTTCGGCGACTGGGACCTGGAGACCCTGCGCGAGCTGGGCGCCAACATTCGCCTCAGGGCGCTCGCCAAGCTGCCCGACCTGCTCGAGCAGCTGGAGGCCAACTGCGAGGCCAACGGCATCCGGGTGCACTGGGCCGAGGACGGTGACCAGGCGTGCCGGATCATCCGCGAGATCTGCGAGTCCCACGACGCCAGCTCGGTGGTCAAGGGCAAGTCGATGGTCACCGAGGAGATGCACCTCAATGCGCACCTGGAGGAAGCCGGCATCGAGGCGCTGGAATCCGACCTCGGCGAGTACCTGGTGCAGCTCAACGAGCAGACGCCCTCGCATATCATCATGCCGGCGATCCATCTCAATACCGACGAGATCTCCGAGATCCTGCATGACAAGACCGGCACCGAGCGCACCCGCGACGTCGACTATATGACCGCGGCGGCCCGCTCCCAGCTGCGCGAGCGCTTCATGGCGGCGGACGTCGGCATCTCGGGCGTGAACTTCGCGGTGGCCGAGACCGGCACCCTGTGCCTGGTGGAGAACGAGGGCAACGGCCGCATGACCACCACGGTGCCGCCGGTCCACATCGCCGTGACCGGTATCGAGAAGGTCGTCGAGCAGCTGCGTGACGTGCCGCCCCTCTATGCCCTGCTGACCCGCTCGGCCACCGGTCAGCACGTCACCACCTACTTCAACATGATCAGCTCGCCGCGCAAGGACGGTGAGCATGATGGGCCCAAGGAGGTCCACCTGGTGCTGGTCGACAGCGGTCGCTCCAGCATCTATCAGGACGACGAGCTGCTCGACACCCTGCGCTGCATCCGTTGCGGCGCCTGCATGAACCACTGCCCCGTCTATACGCGGGTGGGTGGCCATACCTACGGCACCACCTACCCCGGGCCGATCGGCAGCATCCTCTCGCCCCACCTGATGGGCCTGGACGAGACCAAGGACCTGCCCACCGCCTCGAGCCTGTGCGGTGCCTGCGGCGAGGTCTGCCCGGTGAAGATCCCGATCCCCGACCTGCTGGTGCGGCTGCGCCGCGAGTCGGTGGGCGAGGGGCGCGGCAACGTACCCGGCGCCGGCGTCAAGCGCACCCGCAAGGAGGCCGCGGCCTGGAAGGGTTTCCAGTGGCTGGCCACCCATCCCGCCGTCTGGCGTGCCGGCACGGCGGTGGCCGGCAAGTTGAAGGCGCTGATGCCGGCGAAGCTGGGGTCCTGGACCGACTACCGCACCGCGCCCAGGCCGGCGGGCACCACCCTGCATGCGCTGGTCAAGCGTCATCAGGCGAACAAGACCCATGGGGAGGAGCGCTGATGCGTGCCCGCGACGCCATTCTCAAGCGCCTGCGCGAGCGCACCGACAGCCCCCTGAGCGCCCCCGAGAGCGACTTCGCCGTGGTGACCCATAGAGGCTGGAGCCAGGAAGAGCGCCTGGCCCGCTTCGAGCGCTGGATCGTCTCGGTGCACGGCGAGGTGATCCATGCCCCCCGGGATACCTGGACCGACACCCTGGCGAAGGTGCTCGCCGACAAGGGCGTGCGACGCCTGGCGCTGGGCAAGGAGCACCCGGTGGCCGCCGAGGCGCGCCACGCCCTGGCCGATGCCGAGGTGGAGCTGGTCGACGTCGACCGCGATATCGAGTCCTGGCAGCGCGAGCAGTTCGAGCGTGTCGATGCCGGCCTGACCTCCACCCGTGGTGCCATCGCCGAGACCGGCAGCCTGTGGCTCTGGCCGACGCCGGACGAGCCGCGCCTGATCAGCCTGGTGCCGCCGATCCATGTCGCCGTGCTCGACGCCGATACCCTCGAGGACACCTTCTTCGATGTGGTCGAGGCCCACGGCTGGGCCGATGGCATGCCCACCAACGCCCTGCTGATCTCCGGGCCCAGCAAGACCGCCGACATCGAGCAGACCCTGGCCTATGGCGTGCACGGGCCCCGTGCGCTGGTGGTCATCGTGCGCCATGCCGCTGCCGCGGCGGGGGGCGAGGCATGACGGCGGCGAGCGCCTGGCAGGACCTGAAGGCGGCGCTCTCGTCGGTGATCCCCGCCGAGCGGCTGATCGACGACCCCCTGCGCACCCTGGCCTACGGCACCGATGCCAGCTTCTATCGGCTGATTCCTCAGCTGGTGGTCCGCCCCGAAAGCGAGGCGGAGCTGCAGCACACCCTGGCGGAGTGCCGGGAGCGCGAGCTGCCGGTGACCTTCCGCGCCGCCGGCACCTCGCTCTCCGGCCAGGCGGTCACCGACTCGGTGCTGATCCAGTTCGGCCGCGGCTGGCGGGCTCATGAGATCCTGGACGAGGGCCGGGCGATCCGCCTGCAGCCCGGGGTCATCGGCGCCAGGGCCAACCAGCTGCTGGCCCCCTACGGGCGCAAGATCGGTCCCGACCCGGCCTCGATCGCCAGCTGCATGGTCGGGGGCATCGCCGCCAACAATGCCTCGGGGATGTGCTGCGGCACCGCCCAGAACAGCTACCGCACGGTGCGCGACATCCGCGTGATCCTGGCCGACGGCAGCCTGCTCGACACCGCCGACCCCGAGAGCGTCAGCGCCTTCCGGGCCTCCCACGGCGAGCTTCTGGTCGGCCTCGAGCGCCTCGCGGAACAGACGCAAGGCAGCGCGGCGCTGGCCGAGAAGATCCGCCACAAGTACCGGCTCAAGAACACCACCGGCTACGCCCTCAACAGCCTGGTCGACTTCACGGACGGCATCGAGATCCTCAAGCACCTGATGATCGGCTCCGAGGGCACCCTCGGTTTCATCAGCGCCATCACCTACGACAGCGTGGTCGACGAGCCCCTGAAGGCCGCGGCCCTGGCCTTCTTCCCCGACATGGGCACGACCTGCCGCGCGACCATCGCGCTCAAGCAGGCCCCGGTCTCCGCGGTGGAGCTGATGGACCGCGCCGCGCTGTGCTCGGTGCAGGACCAGCCGGGCATGCCCGACGCGCTCGGACGGCTGCCCGAGGGGGCGGCGGCGCTGCTGATCGACGTGCGCGGCAACGATGCCGCCGAGCTCGAGGCGCGCATGCAGGCGGTGCAGCGGGTCCTCGAGGGCATCCAGACCCTGGAGCCGGTCACCTTTACCCGTGACGCCGATACCTATGCCCTCTACTGGAAGATCCGCAAGGGGCTCTTCCCGGCGGTGGGGGCCGTTCGCGAGACCGGCACCACGGTGATCATCGAGGACGTGGCCTTCCCCATCGAGCGCCTCGACGAGGGCGTGCTGGCGCTCACCGAGACCTTTCACCGCCACGGCTACCGGGACGCCATCCTCTTCGGCCACGCCCTGGAGGGGAACCTGCACTTCGTCTTTCCCCAGGGCTTCGAGAAGCCCGGCGAGGTGGAGCGCTACCAGGCGCTGATGGACGAGGTGGCACGGCTGGTCGGCGTGGAGTACGGCGGGTCGCTCAAGGCCGAGCATGGCACCGGACGCAACATGGCGCCCTATGTGGAGCTGGAGTGGGGGCCCGAGGCCTATGCGTTGATGTGGGCGATCAAGGCGCTCTTCGACCCCGGGAACCTGCTCAACCCCGAGGTGATTCTCAGCCGCAACCCGACGCTGCACCTGGAAAACCTCAAGCCCCTGCCGGCGGCCGACGAGATCGTCGACAAGTGCATCGAGTGCGGCTTCTGCGAGGCGGTCTGCCCGTCGAAGGAGCTGACGCTCACCCCGCGTCAGCGCATCGTCATCGCCCGTGAGCTGGCGAGGCTCGAGACGCTGGGCGAGGCGATCACTGGGGAGGATGCGACGCGCCTGACCGCCCTGCGCGAGGAGTATCGCTACGCGGGCGACGAGACCTGCGCCGCCGATGGCCTCTGCGCTACCCAGTGCCCGGTGGGCATCAATACCGGTGACCTGGTGCGCGCGATGCGTCACGAGCGGGCCCTGGACAAGGCCGAAATCGCGCGGCGCATCGGCCGCCACTTCTCGGGCGCGACCCGCCTGGCCCGAGGTGGATTGAACGCGGCAGGGGTGGCGCGGGCCCTGCTCGGCACCGGCCTGATGGGCAAGGCCAGCGCTGGGGCGCGCCGCCTGAGCGGTGACCGGTTGCCCCAGTGGAGCCCGGCCCTGCCCAGGTCGGCGCCGATCCGGGTGCTGGAGCATGTGTCGTCGGGCGATGCCTCGCGGGACAAGGTGGTCTATCTGCCCTCCTGTGCTACCCGCATCTTCGGCACGGCCCATGACGACAAAGCCGAGGCACGCTCGGTGATGGAGATCACCCTGGCGTTGCTCGACAAGGCCGGCTACGAGGTGGTCCTCCCGGAGATGATTGGTCACCTGTGCTGCGGCATGGCCTTCCAGTCCAAGGGGCAGTTCGAGGAGGCGGCCCACAAGGGGCGCGAACTCAACCGCGAACTGCTGGTGGCGAGCCAGAACGGACGCTATCCGGTGCTCTGTGACACCAGCCCCTGCACCCTGCAGGTGCGGGAGTACCTGGACGAGCGACTCGAGATGCTGGAGCCGGTCGCCTTCGCCCATGACCATCTGCTGCCCCGGCTCGCCGTCACGCCCCTGGACGAGCGGGTCGCCGTGCATGTGACCTGCTCGAGCACCCGCATGGGACTCGCCGACAAGTTCGTCGGGCTGGCGCGGGCCTGTGCCCGGGAGGTGGTGGTGCCGGCGGAGATCACCTGCTGTGGCTTCGCTGGTGACAAGGGCTTCACGACCCCGGAGCTCAATGCCTCCGCGCTGGCGGGGCTGGCTGAGCAGGTGGCCGAGTGTAGTGCCGGCTACTCGAACTCGCGCACCTGCGAGATCGGCCTGAGCCAGCACGGCGGCATCCCATACCGCTCGATTCTCTCGCTGCTCGACCGGGCCAGCGGGTCGCCGTGACATATTTCTTCCCGAGGGTCTTGCGCGGTCCCGTGGGAATCCGTAGAGTACGCACTCGCTGCCGGCAACGGGCAACGTTGCAGGCGGTGATAAGTGGCAGAAGTGCTTGTTTCCATTTGGGTTTTTCGAAGAAGTTCTGGAGATTCCCGCTTGACGAACTCGCCGCATTCGGTAGAATGCACGCCACTCGTGACAGAGACCCGCTGAGGGCTTTTCTTGAATCAGCTGAGGGCTCTATCGGACGTCACCTCGC
>NZ_JARANV010000003.1 GCF_029889845.1 Halomonas sp. 25-S5 | reverse complement strand
CGCGGCGGCGAATCGGCTGCCAAGGGCGACAAGAAGGGCAAGACCAAGGGCTGAGGCCTCTCACTGCCGGGCGAGCGCCAGCCGCTGCCCGGCGTGATGTCCCGCCCAGGCGCCGCCCAGCCATACCACGAGACTGACCGCCACATAGCTCAGGGCCGCCACTTGGCGGCCCTGCTGCATCAGGTCCAGTGTCTCCAGGCCAAACAGCGAGAAGGTGGTGAAGCCGCCACAGAAACCGCCGACGAGGAAGGGTTGCCAGCGCGCGACCCGGCCGCGAGTGCGGCGGGCGGCATAGGCGGCGAAACCGGCAATCAGCCAGGAACCGAGGCCATTCACCGCCAGGGTGGCCCAGGGGAAGGCCGGCCCCGCCAGCGCCAGCGCGGCCAAGTAGCGCAGCGTGGCCCCCAGGGCACTGCCCAGCCCCAGGGCACCATAGGCACGCCAGGCGATCAAGGCAGGCCCCCCGCCAGCCAGGTCCCGGCCAGCAGGGCCGCGAACCCCGTTCCCAGGGTCAGGGCGACGTAGCCCAGGGCCGCGGCCATGCGCCGTTGCTGCCAGAGCGTCAGGGTCTGCAGGCTGAAGGAGGAGACGGTGGTGTAGCCCCCCAGCAGGCCGATGGCCAGCAGCGACCAGGCCGGCCCCGCCACGGGCCCGGGCAGGCCCAGCCCCCCGGCCAGCATGCCCATCAGCAGGGCGCCACTCAGGTTGACCACCAGGGTCCCCCAGGGCAAGCCGGCCCCCAGGTAACGGGTCACGACATTGCTCACCGCCAGGCGCGCCATGCCGCCCAACCCCCCGCCACCGGCCACGGCCAGCAGCACCAGCGGGTCGATGCTCATCCACTCTCCAGGCGTTGCGGGAAAGGCCCCAGGACGATGGCGACGAAGCGCCAAAAAAAGGCCACCCGATGAGGATGGCCAAGAGTATCGCATGCTTGCCTTGCAGGGGGCAGGGACCCTCGAGTCGCTGCTGGACACAATATTCGCACAATATTACCATGATGTACAATTAATGTACATGAAAATGCGATGACAGCGCGGGTCGTGACCCCGGGTCAAAGTCCGTATCATGCTGATAAACGATCGTAACCCTGACACCACATCGTCAATACGCCAAGAGACGGAGGTCACCGCGTGAACCCAATGCGAGCCATCCCTGCCATCCTCGCCTGGCTGCTGATTGCCTTGGTGGCACTCGCCACCCCGGCCCAGGCCCAGCAGGCCGATGCCGGCAGCGAGCCACCGGCCTACTCCACCCTGGCCGACCTGCTCGAGAACGAGCAGTCACGTCAGCAGCTGATCGACCAGCTGCGCGGCATGGCCGGTAACGTCGCCGCCTCCGAATCGGCGGCTGCCGAGTCGATCACCGCCGTCTCCGAGCCCTCGCTGCCCAGGCAGCTGGCTGAAGCCACCAGCCGCATCGTCGGTGATGTCGGTAGCCAGTTCACCAGCCTGGTGGAAGTGCTCGGCGGGCTGTTCACCGGCAGTGCCGATGCGACCAGCAGCTTCGACACGGCCGCCTTCACCAGCGCCACCATCAACCTCGGGCTGGTGATACTGGCCACCTTCGTGCTGTTCGTGGCCATCCGCCGGCTGGCCCGGCCACTGTTCACGCGCATCAGCCGGTGGTCGCTCAACGGCCAGGGTCTGACCCCGGTGCTGCGCCTGGTGCTCTGCGTAGCCCTGGCGGCCGTGATCGACGTGGCGGTGGTGGCCCTGGCCTACGTGGGTGGCAACCTGGTCGCCACCTTCGCGGTAGGCGAGACCGGCGAACTCTCCACCCGTGCCTCGCTGTTCCTCAACGCCTTCCTGGTGATCGAGCTACTCAAGGCGGCCGTGCGCATGCTCTTTTCGTCACGCTACGAGGGGCTGCGCCTGCTGCCGGTGGGAGCCGAGGACGCCGCTTACTGGAATGGCTGGATTGCCCGTCTGATCGGGCTGGTGGGCTATGGCCTGATGGTGGTGGTGCCGCTGGTCAACGTCTACCTGTCGCCGACCCTGGGCCAGAGCATCGGCACCCTGATCATGGTCGGTGCCTTCATCTATGCGGTCGCCGTGGTGCTGCGCAACCGGGTTCGCCTCCGCGACGCCCTCAACCACAAGGCCAATAACGCCACCATGGCGGCCAGCCGGGTCTCGCTGCAGCTGTTCGCCCGCACCTGGCACCTGTTCGCCCTGGCCTACTTCGTGATGGTGCTGGTGCTCACCCTGACCCGCCCCGCGGATGCCCTGCCCTTCGTGCTCATCGCCACCCTCAAGACCCTGGCGACCGTGCTGGTGGGCATGCTGGCCTCCAGCTTCCTGACCCAGACCATCGGCCGGCGCATCCGGCTGAGCGACGACCTGCGCCGCAAGCTGCCGCTGCTCGAGCCACGGCTCAACAGCTATGTGCCCAATGCCCTGCGGGTCATCCGCACCCTGATCCTGATTGCGGTGATCCTGGTGGTGCTGAACGCCTGGGGCGCCTTCGACCTGGCGGCCTGGTACGCCTCAGAGGCGGGCCGCGGCCTGGTCGGCATGGTAATCAGCGTGGCGGCGATCCTGGTGATCGCCGTGGCCGTCTGGCTGGGCCTGGCCAGCCTGATCGAGCACAAGCTCAATCCGGAGACCGGCAGCGGCGTGCCCTCGGCCCGCGCCCAGACCCTGCTGGCCCTGTTCCGTAACGCCCTGGCCATCGCACTGATCACCATGACCGCGATGATCGTGCTGGCCGAGATCGGCATCAACATCGGCCCGCTGATCGCCGGTGCCGGCGTGCTGGGCCTGGCCATCGGCTTCGGCTCCCAGAAGCTGGTGCAGGACATCATCACCGGCATCTTCATTCAGGTGGAGAACGCCATGAATACCGGCGACGTGGTCACGGTGGGGGGCGTCACCGGCACCGCCGAGAAGCTCAGCATCCGCTCGGTGGGCATCCGTGATCTCTCCGGCACTTACCACATCGTGCCCTTCTCCAGCGTGGATACCGTCTCCAACTACATGCGCGAGTTCGGCAACCATGTGGGCGAGTACGGCATCGCCTACCGCGAGAGCATCGACGAGGCCATCGAACAGCTCAAGCGGGCCTTCGAGGACCTCCAGGCCAGCGATGAGCACGGCCACAAGCTGCTGGAACCGCTCACCGTGGCCGGCGTCGTGGCGCTGGCCGACAGCTCGGTGAACATCCGGGTGGTGATCAAGACCACGCCGGGTGACCAGTGGGCCGTGGGCCGTGCCTACAACCGCCTGGTCAAGCTGCGCTTCGACGAGGCCGGCATAGAGATTCCCTTCCCGCACACCACGCTCTACTTCGGCGAGGACAAGGCGGGACGTTCACCGGCCGCCAATGTGCGGGTGCTGGAGTCCACGGCACGGCAGCGCAAGGGGGCCGCGCCCCATCAGGATGATGACCCCAAGCACGGCATCCAGGAGATCGCCGACCCCGACCATCGCAACCCTGGTGGGAGTGACGTCGAAAGTTCCTGACGCCCTGGCGATACTGCCACGCGTGCGAACAGCGGGGCTGCCGATAGGCAGCCCCGCTGGCGTTTGGGGAAGGGCGGCGGCCACCCACCGCAACTGGCAATCGCGGATGACCAGGCAATACAAGGGGCGCCATCTGGCGCCCCTTGAAAGTGGATCACTGGCCGGCCCGGCGGCGGAGCGCTCAGGCCGTCTTGCTCTGCTTCTCCTCGTGCGGCTCCTCGTGCGGCTCCTCGTGCGGCTCCTCGTGCGGCTCCTCGCTCGGCTGAGGCAAGGAAGGCAGCGACTTGTCGAGCAGTTCGACGCTCTGGCGGTAAAAGAGCTGGCTCTTCTGGTGCTCGCCGAGGTTGGCATAGAGCCGGGCCAGCTCGGCACAGGCCACCCCGCTGGGCCGCTGGCGCTGGCTCGCCTCGAAGTACTCCTGGGCCTTGCCCCAGTAGGCGTTGCGCAGCGACAGGCGCCCCAGGGTCAGCAGCAGATCCGGGTCGTTGGGCCGCTCCTGCAGCCACTTCTCGGCGAGCACCAGTTGCCGGCGAGCATCCACGTCGAGCAGGCCATAACGCAACACCAGGCGGCTGTCCCAGTGCTCCTTGAGCGAGTGGCGCAGCAGCCGCTCGGCGATGCCCTCCTCGTGGCCCCGCACCAGCGCCTCGGCATAGAGCACGATCAGGTCGGTGTTGGTGCGCAGGTGGTCCGGCATGTCGGCCCAGAGGTTGCGGACCCGCTCGATGTCACCGGGATTGCGCGCCTCCTGGCCGATCAGCTCGCGGTAGGCGCGCTGCTCGAGCTGCTCGCGCTCCTCGCGGGAGACCAGCTGCTGGGCCCCCAGACGGGGCATCAGGTGGCGCAGGCCATCCCAGTCGCTGACGCTGAGGTAGGCCTGCTTGAGCTGCTTGAGCACTTGGGGGTGGTTCGGCAGATGGCGGTCCAGGCGGGTGAGGATCGCCAGCGCCTCCTCGTACTGCTGGCGGTCCAGCATCAGCTGGGCCTGCATCATGCCCACCGCGGTGTCGGCCCCCTCGGTGCTCAGGTGCGCCCGCTTGAGCAGGGTGTCGGCCTGCTCGTAGCGCCCCTGATAGTGGGCCGCCAGGGCCGCCGAGAGGTAGTTGACCAGCGGCGTACTGGAGTCGTCGGCCGCCTTGACCAGTGACTTCTCGGCCTTCTTCCAGCGCCCCTCGGCCAGCGCCACCAGGCCGCGCACGGTGCGCTTCATGGCGTTGCGGTTACGGGCACGGCTGTTCCACACCTTGAAGCGACTCACCGGCCGCGTCAGGCGCATCAGCAGGCGCAGGCCGAAGTGCAGCACGATGAAGGCGGCCAGCAGGAGCACCAGGCCGAACCAGAAGGAGGTCTGGAGGGAGGTGTCGCCCACCCGCACCAGCCAGTAGCCCGGCACCGACATCATCAGCTGGCCGAACAGCGCCCCGAGCGCCAGGCCCAGGACCACGATCAGGATCAGCTTTCTCATGCGTCATCTCCCTGGCCGTCGTCACGACTCTCGAAGCGCCGCTCGATGAAGGCCGCCAGCGCCTGCTGGGAGCCACTGATATCGGGAAGCTCCGGGTGAATGCTGCGCTGCTTGAGAGCCTCGAGACGCTCGATCACCGCCTGGACGCCGCCGGCGTCGGTATCGTAGTAGCCGCGGATCAGCGTCAGGGCCTTGTCGAGGCTGGCCTCATAGAGCGCCTGCTCCTCCTTGAGCAGCGCCAGCTGGGATTGCTCGAGCACCAGGCGCACGCTCTGGCGCAGGTAGGACTCCTGCTCCGGCGAGATCAGCGCCTCGAGGGCCTGGTCATGCTTGCGCACGGTGACCAGGTCCTTGAGCTCGCCACCGAAACGCGCCAGCTGCTCCCGCCAGCCGCCCGAGGGGGCCTCCTCGAGGGTGGCACCGGCGGTGACTTCCTCGACATCCTGGGCCAGTGGCTGGCCGGCGAGCTGCTCCTGCTGGGCGTTGAGCGCCAGGTAGAGCCCGGTACGGTCGACCTGCGGCACCGAATCCAGCGCGGCAAGCTCGGAGGCGATCTCGCGGCGCACCGGCGTCAGGGCCGGGTTGTCGGCCTCGCGCAGCCGCGCGTCGGCGGTGCGCAGCAGGGCGGCAGCGCCCTCGACATCGCGCTCCAGCTGCAGGCGCTGGTTGGCCAGGCGCAGCAGATAAGCCGCTTCGGCGTGCAGCCAGTCACGCTCGTCGGTGCTCTGCTCACGGGAGAGCTCGTCGAGCACCTTGTCCAAGGTCTCGTCGACGCTGCTGCGGTAGTCGGCAAATTCGCTGCGCAGATCGGAGAGGGCCGAGTCCAGCGTCGCGTTACGCTCGCTCTCGGCGCTCTCGAGACGCCCCTGCAGCTCGCCGATCTGTGACTGGCTGGCCACGTCGTCGGGCAGCGCGGCAAGGCGCTGCTGCTGGGCCTCCAGCCGCTGCCAACCCTGCCAGCCCAACAGACCCACGCCGATGGCCAGCAGGATCACCAGCACCAGGGCCAGGATTCCGGCCTTGCCACCGCGCTTGCCGCCGCCGTCAGCCGCCGCGCTCGCGGGCCTGCCGCCGCCGGCACCACCGTTGCCGGCGGGCTTGCCGGTACTGCCGGCCTTGTTGCCACTGGCCGACTTGTCGGCACTGGCGGGCTTGTCGGACCCACTCTTCGGGGAAGCAGGCTTGGCGCTGGATGCCTGGCTCGCGCTGGGCTTGTCCGCGCTGGGCTTCTCTTCTGCGCTCGGCTTCTCCGCGCCAGGCTGCTGGGCGGTGGGTTTTTCCGCCGCGGGCTTGTCGCCGCCGGAGGCAGGCTTGTCGGCCTTTGCCGGACTGGCGGACGACTCGGCCGCGGCGGAAGGCGCCTTCCCGGCGCCGGACTCGCGGGCCGCGGCGGGCGCCTCGGTGGCATCCGGCTTGCCCTGCGACGCGCCGGCGGCCTGCTTGCCGCCGGCCTTGTCATAGCGCCGTGAACGGCGCCTGCCGGAAGCCGACGGCTTGTCGGCCTCGCCCCCCGAGTTCGCCGGTTCCGCGCCGGAGGGCGCCTGCTGTTCATCCTGATCGTGTGGTTGCTTGCTCATCTGTCGCTAGCCCTTTTCGAGATCATCATGATCGACATCGGCCTCCTCCGGGGCGCTGCTCCTGGCGACCGCGACCGCCAGGGCGGCAGGCGTGGCACCCGACGCCACGACGGGGAAACGAAACCCCAGCCTGCCGGCCAGTGTAGCCAACCGGGCGCTGGAAACGATTAGCGGTTGGTTCAAGGCGGCGTCTGTGCACCATCTTGCCAGATGTTCGAGGATTTCTCCGCTGCTGACCACCAGCGCACGATAATCGCCATTCGCCAAGCGCGCCTGCATGGCGAGATCGGGGTCGAGGAGGCGGCGGCGATAGACCGCCAGCCGGGTCACCCGGGCGCCGCGTGCCGCCAGGGTCTCGGCGATCAGGGGGCGCCCCCCTTCGCCGGCGACCAGCAGCACGCGCCGCTCCTCGAGGGCCTGCAGCGAGGCGAGCCGCAGCAGCGCCTCGCTGGTGTCCTCGCCGGCCGACGGCGACGGCACATGGACCCGCACCCCCAGACGCCGATGCAGCAGGGCGGCGGTGGAGGCCCCCACGGCATAGTAGTCGATGCCCACCGGCAGCTGCGGCCAGTAGCGTTCCAGCGCTTCGACCAGGCACTCGGCCGCGAAGGGGCTCACCACCACCACCTTATGGAAGTGGTCGATGTCCAGCCAGGCAGTCCGCGTCGCCGGGGCGTCCGGCAACGCCTCGAGGTGCATGACGTCCAGGCGATTGACGGCAAGGCCTCGGGCCTCGATGGCTGCAGCCAGCGGACCGGCCCGTTCGCCCGGGCGGGAGATCAGTACCGGCAGGTCTGCCATCAGACGGCGCCGTAGACCTCGGCGAGGATCTCGCCGGCGCCCTGGTCGAGCAGCTCCTCGGCGACGCGAATGCCCAGGGCCTCCGGCTCATGCAGGGAGCCGCGCCCCTCGGCACGCAGCACCCGGGTACCCTCCGGATTGCCCACCAGGGCACGCAGCCACAGGGTCTGGCCGTCATCCTCGAACACCGCATGACCACCGATGGGCACCTGGCAGCCCCCCTCCAGGCGAGTGTTCATGGCACGCTCGGCGCGCACCCGGGTCGCGGTGGTCGCGTCGTCCAGGGGGGTGAGCAGCGCCAGCAGTTCGGGGTCGTGCAGGCGACACTCGATACCCAGCGCCCCCTGGCCGCAGGCCGGCAGGCAGACCTCGGGGGGCAGCTCCATGGTGATGCGATCGTCGAGTCCCAGCCGCCGGAGGCCGGAGGTGGCCAGCAGGATGGCGTCGAACTCGCCGTCGTCAAGCTTGCCTAGCCGGGTCTGGACGTTGCCACGCAGGCTCAGGACCTCGAGATCGGGGCGCGCCTCGCGCATCTGCAGGCCGCGCCGCAGGCTCGAGGTGCCAATGCGCGCGCCCTCGGGCAGCGCATCCAGGGAGGCGTAGTGGTTGGAGACGAAGGCGTCGGTGGGCTCGGCGCCCTCGAGGATCACCGAGAGCCCCAGGCTCTCGGGAAAGTGCATGGGCACATCCTTCATGGAGTGCACGGCGATGTCGGCGCGGCCGTCGAGCATCGCCTCCTCCAGCTCCTTGACGAACAGCCCCTTGCCGCCGACCTTGGCCAACGGCGTGTCGAGGATCTTGTCGCCGCGGGTGGACATGGCCACCAGCTCCACCTTCAGGCCGGGATGGGCAGCCATCAGTCGGTCGCGGACATGCTCGGCCTGCCACATGGCCAGTTGACTCTTGCGGGTGGCGATACGCAGGGTATTGATGGCTTGCACGTGGTTCTCCCGTACCGGGTTGCCTGCCGTTGGCGCACGTTGTGCCGGCGCCCGGTGATGTCATGGATATCCCTCATCATAAAGCACCGCGCGGGGCAGGAAAAATCGCGTCGTCCCGCGGCGACCTTGCGCTGCCGTCCCTCGCCAGCCTCACGGACTCTGGTACACTTTCCGCCATGTCAAGGTAGTGCCGCCCCGGCGGCACTGCGGCCGGCCCGCCGGCCGTCACCCACCGCAATCATCTAGCAGGATGCCCAGCCCGATGAGCCCGAGTTCACCCAACCCCGGCACCAACCAGTCCTGGGGCGGCCGTTTCAGCGAGCCCACCGACGCCTTCGTCGAACGCTTCACCGCCTCGGTCGACTTCGACCAGCGCCTCGCCCTTCACGACATCCAGGGCTCGATCGCCCATGCCACCATGCTGGCGCGGGTCGGGGTGCTGACCGACGAGGAGCGCGACGCCATCATCGCGGGGCTCGGCGAGGTCCGCGGCGAGATCGAGTCTGGCGCCTTCGAGTGGTCCGTGGCCCTCGAGGACGTGCATATGAACATCGAGGCGCGGCTCACCGACAAGATCGGCATCACCGGCAAGAAATTGCATACCGGCCGCTCACGCAACGACCAGGTGGCCACCGACATCCGCCTCTTCCTGCGCGACGAGATCGACGTGGTCGGCGCCGAGCTGGCCCGCCTGCGCGAGGGGCTGATCACCCTGGCCGACCGCGAAGCCGACACCATCATGCCCGGCTTCACGCACCTGCAGACCGCCCAGCCGGTGACCTTCGGCCACCACCTGCTGGCCTGGCAGGAAATGCTCGCCCGCGACCACGAGCGCCTGCTCGACTGCCGCCGGCGGGTCAACGTGATGCCGCTCGGGGCGGCGGCGCTGGCCGGCACCACCTACCCCATCGACCGTCACGTCACCGCCGAGCTGCTGGGCTTCGAGCGCCCTGCCGAGAACAGCCTCGATGCGGTGAGCGATCGCGACTTCGCCATCGAGTTCACGGCCTTCGCCAGCATCCTGCTGATGCACTTGTCGCGCATGAGCGAGGAGCTGGTGCTGTGGACCAGCGCCCAGTTCGACTTCATCGACCTGCCCGACCGCTTCTGCACCGGCTCCTCGATCATGCCGCAGAAGAAGAACCCGGACGTGCCGGAACTGGTGCGCGGCAAGACGGGCCGCGTCTACGGCCACCTCATCGGCCTGCTGACGCTGATGAAATCCCAGCCCCTGGCCTACAACAAGGACAACCAGGAGGACAAGGAGCCGCTGTTCGACAGCCTGGATACCGTCAAGGGCTGCCTGCGCGCCTTCGCCGACATGGTGCCGGCCATCGAACCCAACAAGGCCAGCATGGCCGAGGCCGCCCGCCGCGGCTTCTCCACCGCCACCGACCTGGCCGACTACCTGGTGCGCAAGGGCGTGGCCTTCCGCGATGCCCACGAGATCGTCGGCCAGTCCGTGGCCTTCGGCCTCAAGAAGCACAAGGACCTCTCCGAGATGTCCCTCGAGGAGCTGCGCCAGTTCTCCGACACCATCGAGGCAGACGTCTTCGAGGTGCTGACCCTGGAGGGCTCGGTGGCCGCCCGCAACCATATCGGCGGCACCGCCCCGGACCAGGTGCGCGCCGCGGCCCAGCGGGCCCGTGACGCCCTGGCGACCCTGACGGGCCAGGCCTGATGCGTCGCCTCGCCCCCCTGACCCTGGGAATAGCCATGGGACTGGCCCTGGCCGGCTGCGGCCAGAAGGGCCCGCTCTACCTGCCCGGCGACGAGGCGGCCGCCGAGCGCTACGACCCTGCCGGCCAGCAGGAGGCGTCGGACGAGGACGCGGCCCGGCAGGACGACGACACCGATTCCCAAGAGAAGCGCTGATTTATGTCGCGAGCGAAAGATAGGCTGATCGCCGCCGGAGCACAGCAACCGGAGTTGACTGGCTGCTCAATGAGGATTGCGCGCACCGCCGGCGGCCAGGATATCGAGCGCAGCAATAAATCAACGTTTCTCCGAAGCGAGAGCTAGCATGGACCATTTCGAATACCGCGACGGCGTCCTCTACGGCGAGGACGTGCCGCTGACCCGCATCGCCGACGAGGTCGGCACCCCCTGCTACGTCTACTCCCGGGCCACCCTGGCACGCCATTTCCGCGCCTACACCGAGGCGCTGGGCAGCCATCCCCACCTGATCTGCTATGCGGTGAAGGCCAACAGCAACCTGGCGGTGCTGGGGCTGCTGGCGAGGCTCGGCGCCGGCTTCGACATCGTCTCCGTGGGCGAGCTGGAACGGGTGCTGGCCGCCGGCGGCGACCCGGCCAGGGTGGTCTTCTCCGGCGTGGCCAAGCAGCAGGCCGAGATGGCCCGGGCGCTGGAGGTAGGCATCAAGTGCTTCAACGTCGAGTCGCGCCCGGAACTCGAGCGCCTCGACGTCGTGGCCGGGCGGCTCGGCAAGGTCGCCCCGGTGTCGCTGCGGGTCAACCCGGACGTGGACGCCGGCACCCACCCCTACATCTCCACCGGGCTCAAGGACAACAAGTTCGGCATCCCGGTGGACGAGGCGCTGGCCGTCTACGAGCTGGCCGCCGCGCTCCCCAACGTGCGCGTCACCGGCCTGGACTGTCATATCGGCTCCCAGCTCACCGAGCTCTCGCCCTTCCTCGACGCCCTCGACCGGCTGCTGGCGCTGCTCGAACGCCTGCGCGAGCGCGGCATCGAGGTGCAACACCTGGACCTGGGCGGCGGCCTCGGCGTGCCCTACCGCGACGAACGCCCGCCGGCGCCCTTCGACTATGCCACCGCCCTGCTCGAGCGGCTGTCGAAGTGGCCGGGCAGCGAGCGTCTGACCCTGCTCTTCGAGCCGGGCCGCTCCATCGCCGCCAATGCCGGGGTGCTGCTGACCCGGGTCGAGTACCTCAAGCCCGGCGAGACCCGGAACTTCGCCATCGTCGATGCCGGCATGAACGACCTGATCCGCCCCGCCCTCTACCAGGCGTGGCAGGCGATCCTGGCGGTGGATACCCGCAAGCCGCGCGACACCGCGACCTATGACGTGGTCGGCCCGGTCTGCGAGACCGGCGACTTCCTGGGCAAGGAGCGCGCGCTCGCCATCGCCGCCGGCGACCTGCTGGCGGTGCGCTCCGCCGGCGCCTACGGCTTTGCGATGGCCTCGAACTACAACAGTCGCCCGCGCCCCGCCGAGGTGATGGTCGACGGCGACCGCGCCCATTTGGTACGCCGCCGCGAGCGCCTGGAAGCGCTGTGGGCGGGCGAGTCGCTGCTGCCCGACGACGAGGGGGAGGCACGCTGATGCTGCTGCACTTCACCAAGATGCAGGGGCTGGGCAACGACTTCATGGTGGTCGATCTGGTCACCCAGCGGGCCCGCCTGGCCGACGACCAGATCCGCCAGCTGGCCGACCGCCGCTTCGGCATCGGCTTCGACCAGCTGCTGGTCGTCGAGCCGCCGCGGGACGCGGAGATGGACTTCCGCTACCGGATCTACAACGCCGACGGCAGCGAGGTGGAGAACTGCGGCAACGGCGCCCGCTGCTTCGCCCGCTTCGTGCGCGACCAGCGCCTGACCCACAAGCACGAGATCCATGTCGAGACCGCCGGCGGTCCGCTGACCCTGGTGGTCGAGGACGACGGCCGGGTCCGCGTCGACATGGGAACACCGCGCTTCGCCCCCGAGGCACTGCCCTTCGAGGCCGCCGAGGACCGCCTGCTCCACCCGCTGGAAGTGGACGGCGAGCGCCTCGAGGTAGGCGTGGTGTCGATGGGCAACCCCCATGCGGTGCTGCGCGTCGACGACGTCGACACGACCCCCGTCGAGCGCCTGGGGCCGGCCCTCGAGGCCCATCCGCGCTTCCCGCGGCGGGTCAACGTGGGCTTCATGCAGGTGGTGACGCCCCACGAGATCCGCCTGCGGGTGTATGAACGCGGCAGCGGCGAGACCCTGGCCTGCGGTACCGGCGCCTGCGCCGCGGTGGCCAGCGGCATCCGCCGAGGGCTGCTGGAAAGCCCGGTCACCGTCCACCTGCGCGGCGGCGACCTGCGCATCGAGTGGGCCGGCGGCGACGCCTCCCTGATCATGACCGGTCCCGCCGAGCGCGTCTTCGACGGCCGCGTCGTCCTGAACTGAGTCGCCCCGCCACCAAAGGAGAAGCTCCCATGACCCGAGCCGCCCCCGACCCGCGCAAGACCCTCGACCCCGATCGGGTGGCCCAGTGGCTGGCCTGTCACCCGGACTTCTTCGTCGGTCGCGAGGGCCTGCTGCAGCAGCTCAAGGTCCCGCATCCCGAGGCCCGTGGCGCCACCTCGCTGCTCGAGCGGCTGGTCCACGACCTGCGCTCCCGCGCCGAGCAGGCCGAATGGCGCCTGGAGCAGCTGTTGGAGTCGGCCCGCCACAACGAGGGCCAGTATCGCCGCACCCGCGAGCTGGTGCTGGCGCTGCTCGAGGCCGAGGACAACGACGCCCTGGGCCAGGCGCTGGCCACCCAGCTCGCCGAGCGCTTCCATACCCCGGCGCTGGCGCTGTGGTGTCCGGCCAGCCTGACCGATGCCGAGCCGCGGCCGCCTCAGGCCCCGCGCCAGGTCCTCGACGACCATGCCGGCCAGCGCCTGGCCGCCCTGCTCGACGGCCGCCCCAGCCGCTGCACGCGACTGACGCCGACCGACTGGAAGCGCCTGCTGCCCCATGTGCCGGCGCCCGACAAGGCCGGCTCCTGCGCCCTGTCGCGGCTGACCCTGGGCGAGCCGCTGGGCTACCTGGTGCTGGCGAGCCCCGACCCGGACCACTTCCGCGCCAGCATGGATACCCTGTTCACCGAGTACGTGGCCGAGGTGGTGGCGCGGCTGCTGGTGCGCCTGGCCCCGGCCTCGCCGTGACCGGTCGTGCGCTGGGCGCCGAGGTCGAGGTCTTCCTGGCCGGGCTGGCCCGCACTGCCAGTCCGGCCACGGTGGACGCCTACCGGCGTGACCTGGCGGCCCTGGTGGCCTTCCTCGAGGCCGAGGCCATCGACGACTGGTCAGCGCTGGATGCCGCCCTGCTGCGCCGCTTCCTGGGCAGCGAGCGCATGCGGGGGCAGGCCCCGCGCAGCCTGGCCCGGCGGCGAGCGGCCATCTCGGGCTTCGCCCGCCACCTGGTGCAGGCCGGCCGGCTGCGCCACAACCCGGTGCCCCTGGTGCGCACGCCGCGCCAGCCCCGGCACTTGCCGCGCCCCCTGGACGTGGACCAGCTGGCCCGCTTCCTCGACACCCCCCACGATGGCTCGCCCCTGGCCCGGCGCGACCAGGCGATGCTGGAACTCTTCTATTCGAGCGGCCTGCGCCTGGCCGAGCTGGCGGCGCTGGACCTCGGCGACCTCCAGCCGCAGCGGGTGCGGGTGCTGGGCAAGGGCGGCAAGCCCCGCCAGGTGCCGGTGGGGCGCCGGGCGCGCCAGGCCCTGGACGCCTGGCGGGCGGTGCGCGTCCAGCTGGCCGACCGCGACACGCCGGCGCTGTTCGTCGGAGTGCGCGGCGCCCGGCTGGGCCATCGCGCCATCCAGAAGCGGCTGGCCGAGCTGGCCAGGGCCAGGGGCCTAGCCGAGCACCTCCATCCGCACCGGCTGCGCCACTCCTTCGCCAGCCACCTGCTAGAGTCGAGCCAGGACCTGCGGGCCGTGCAGGAGCTGCTGGGCCATGCGGACCTCGCCACCACCCAGGTCTACACCCGGCTCGACTGGCAGCACCTGGCGGCGAGCTACGACGCGGCCCACCCCCGGGCACGACGCCGCTCCGACGATGGCGGAAAGCCGTCATGACCCTGCGGGCGATCACCTTCGATCTGGATGACACCCTGTGGGACAACCGCGGCGTGATGGCGCGCACCGAGGCCGGCCACTACGCCTGGCTCGACGAGGCCCTGAGCGACTGGCTGGCCAACCGCGGCGAGACGCACCTCGGCCGCTTCGCCGAGCGTTTCCCCCTGGCGGCCTACCAGGCCAGCCGCCGACGCCTCGCCGAGCGACACCCGCTGCGTCGCGGTGACTTCAGCTGGCTGCGCGAACGCGCCCTCGTCGAGCTGCTGGAGGCCTTCGGGCTGCCGCGCAGCGCCGCCTGGCTGTGGGCCGCCGCGACCCTGGCGCGCTTCCACGAACTGCGCCTCGCGGTCTCGCCCCATCCCGAGGTGGAGCCGCTGCTCGAGGGGCTCGGCGGCCGCTACCGGCTGGGGGCCATCACCAACGGCAACCTGGCGCTGCACCGCCTGGCGCTGCACCGGCATTTCCGGGTAGCCATCGCCGCCGGCGAGATCCAGGCGCCCAAGCCGGACGCCCGCCCCTTCCTCGCCGCCCTGGCGCGGCTCGCCACGCCGCCCTCCCGGGCGCTGCACGTGGGGGATTCCTGGCAGGAGGACGTGCTGCCGGCCCTGCGCCTGGGCATGCGCGCGGCCTGGATCGCCGCCGACACGCCCCATGCCGGCGAGCTCCCCACGGGGGTGTACCGCCTTGGCCACGTGCGAGAGCTGCCGGCGTTGATCGACCGCCTGGAGCGTAAGGGCTAGGGCCCTCCGGGGTCAGCCCTGCTCGGGATCGAGCAGCCAACCATCGAGGCGTTCGTGCACCTCCTCGATGCCCTGCTTCTTGAGGGCGGAGAAGAGCTGAATGCTGACCAGGTCCTCCCACTCACGCAGCCGCGTGCGCACCTGCTGCAGTGCCGCCTTCGCCGCGCCGCTCTTCAGCTTGTCGGCCTTGGTCAGCAGGATATGAACGGGCATGCCGGCCTCGTCGGCCCAGCCGAGCAGGGTCTGGTCGAACTCCGTCAGCGGGTGGCGCACGTCCATCACCAACACCAGCCCGCGCAGCGAGCCGCGGCGCCGCAGGTAGTCGGAGAGATGGCGCTGCCACTCCAGCTTGACCTGCTCGGGCACCTTGGCATAGCCGTAGCCCGGCAGGTCGACCAGCCGGTGGCCGGCGTCCTCGCCCAGCACGAAGAAGTTGATCAGCTGGGTACGCCCTGGCGTCTTGGAGGTACGGGCCAGCGCCTTCTGCCGCGTCAGGGCATTGATGGCGCTGGACTTTCCGGCATTGGAACGGCCGGCGAAGGCCACCTCGGCCCCCTCGTCCGGCGGGCACTTGGCCAGGGTCGGGGCGCTGGTGAGGAAACGGGAGGCCTGATAATTGAAGCGAGAGTTGAGGCGAGTGTTGAGTCGCGACATGGCGGGAAAATCCTGACGTTGATCAAGGGCGCCACGGCTTGCATTCCCGCGGCTCGGGTGTTCCGTTATAATGCAGTGTCTTTGTCTGCGACCCGGGGCGCACCAGTATACCACCGTGCTCCGGCCGTCAGCGACCGACCACAGGGCGTCGGCGACGACCGGCCAGAGGGCACCCGGCCTCGAGGATCGGGCGGCACCCGGGGTACGTACCGGCCAACAACGTAACGGGATAGTGGAACAGCGATGAGAAAGCTACTGGCAAGCCTGGCAATCACCATGGGCGCCGTCGGCATGGCCCATGCAGACCTTCAAGCGGATGCCGATGCCGCGGCGGGCAAGAACAAGGCGCAGGCATGCGCCGCCTGCCACGGGCAGCAGGGCATCAGCCCGTCCGGCATCTTCCCCAACCTGGCCGGTCAGCAGGCCTCCTACCTGGCCAAGCAGATCATGGACATCCGTGACGGCAACCGCATGGTGCCCCAGATGGCCGGCCAGGTGGACAACTTCTCCGACCAGGACGCCTGGGACGTGGCGGTCTACTTCTCCGACATGGACCCCGCCCTGGGCCAGGCCGACGCCGACGAGGCGCTGATCGAACGTGGCCGTGAACTGTACCGTGCCGGCGACATGGCCAAGGGCGTCCCCGCCTGCGCCGCCTGCCACACACCCACCGGCGGGGGCATCGGCAGCGCCGTCTACCCGGCGCTCTCCGGCCAGAAGCACGACTACGTGGTAGCCAACCTGAAGGCCTTCGCCTCCGGCGCGCGCAACAACGACCCGGCCAACATGATGGGCGACATCGCCTCCAAGCTGAGCGATCGCGACATGGAAGCCGTGGCCAACTACGTGCTCGGCCTGCACTGAGGCCGACCCGGCGCACCGCGCTGGCACGCCGAGGGCGGCCTTTGGCCGCCCTCGGTGTCTGCGGGGAACCCCAGCCGCGGGCGAGACTCAAAGCCAGCGATGTGCCCTCCATCGGCACTGGATCACGATTCTTTCAAGGAGAACCCCATGCTCAAGCCCCTGATGCTCGTCCTCGCCGGCCTCGCCCTGCCGGGCCTGGCCACCGCCCAGTCCCTCGTCGAGGGCGAGCACTACGAGGTGCTCGACAACCCGGTGGAGACCCAGGTCGAGGACCAGCGCATCGAGGTGACCGAGGCCTTCTGGTACGGCTGTCCCCACTGCTACAACCTGGAGGACCCGCTCAACGCCTGGGTCGCCGAGCAGCCCGAGGATGTCGCCTTCCAGCGCATGCCAGCCACCATGGGCGGCGACTGGAACACGCATGCGTTCGCCTTCTATGCGGCCCAGCAACTGGGGATCCTCGACGCCCTGCATGACGACTTCTTCCACGCCATCCACGAGGAGGGGCGCAGCCTGACCGAGCCCGAGGCCATCACCGCCTTCTTCAGCGACTATGGCGTCAGCGAGAAGGAGGCCCGCGAGGCGCTGGGCTCTTTCGGCGTCAAGGGCAAGGTGAACCAGGCCCATGCCCGCATGCGCCAGATGCAGCTGATGGGCGTGCCAGCACTGATCGTCGATGGCCGCTACCTGGTCACGCCGAGCTCGGCCGGTAGCCTCGACAACATGCCGCAGGTGGCCGGTGCCCTGGTCGAGCGGGTCCGCGAGGAGCGTGCTGACTGAGATGTCCCATCTGGCCGAGGCAAGGACGCCGCTGCTCGAGGGTGGCCACCTGAAGCTGCTCACCTTCAATCTGCAGGTGGGCATACAGACCTCGGCCTACCACCACTACCTGACGCGCAGCTGGCAGCACCTGCTACCGCACCCGAACCGGCTGCGGCGTCTGGACATGATCGGCGAGGTGCTCGGTCGCTTCGACATCGTCGGCCTCCAGGAGGCCGACGGCGGGAGCTTCCGCTCGAGCCAGGTCAACCAGGTGGCGTACCTGGCCAGCCATGCCGGCTTTCCCCACCATTTCCAGCAGCTCAACCGCAACTTGGGCCGCATCGCCCAACACAGCAACGGGCTGCTGTCGCGACTGCCCCCGGCCCGCATCGAGGAGTATCGCCTGCCCGGCACCCTGCCCGGCCGCGGCGCCATCCATGCCCGCTACGGCGAGGGTCCCGATGCCCTGCACCTGTTCGTCGCCCACCTGGCGCTGAGCCACCGCGGCCGGGTGCGCCAGCTCGACTACCTCAGCGAGATCATCCAGCCGCTGCGCCATGTGGTGGTGATGGGGGACCTCAACTGCACCCCCGACCAGCTCCACGGCCACGCGCGCTTCTGTGCCTCGCTGCCGCTGCATCCGGTACGCCCGCCGCTCAGCTATCCTTCCTGGCAGCCCCGCCGGGCCCTGGACCACATCCTACTCTCGAAGTCCCTCCAGGCCGACGAGGTGCGAGTGCTCGACCACCTCTTCTCGGACCACCTGCCCATCGCCGTGGATATCCGGCTGCCCGAGGCCTGCCTGGAAACCTGCCGGGCCGCCACCCACGGCGCCACCCACGGCGCCGCCCGGCGGCGACGCTGACGGTCACCGCGCACTACCGTATAGGCAACGTTGGTTCGAGTGGCTGCTGCCGGCCCGCCGATGTGCGACCATGATGCCCCACCAGACGCGAAGACCGAACAGCGAGACCCACACCCATGGCCCAATCCCGCGAGCTGCCAGGCGTCATTGCCTGGCTCGACCGTGCCTCGGAATGGCTCGGCAGGAGCCTCTCCTGGCTTGTCCTGGCGATGATGCTGATCCAGTTCCTGATCGTGGTGCTGCGCTACGCCTTCAGCTTCAACAGCATCCCCATGCAAGAGTCGGTGATGTACATGCATGCCACGGTGTTCATGCTGGCCGCGGCCTGGACCCTCAAACATGACGGCCATGTGCGAGTGGATATCTTCTACCGCGCCATGACGCCGAGGCGCAAGGCGCTGGTCGATCTCTGCGGCACCCTCTTCCTGCTGCTGCCGGTGATGGCCTTCGTGATCCTCACGAGCCTGAGCTACGTCGGCCGGTCATGGAGCATTCTCGAGGGCTCGCCCGATTCCGGCGGCATCCCCGGCGTCTTCCTGCTCAAGACCCTGATTCCGCTGTTCGCCGGCCTGATGCTTCTGCAGGGCCTGGTGGAAGCCACCCGCCACTTCCTGGTCCTCACCGGACGCATGGATCCCCCCGCCCATGACCACGACCACGCCGAGGAGCGCCTGTGATGCTGGAGTTCATGCCGCTGGTGCTGTTCGTCGTCATCTGCATGGTGCTGATGGCCGGTTATCCCGTCGCCCTGTCGCTGGCCGGCACCGCGCTGGCCTTCGCGGGCCTGGGGCTGGGCTTCGAGGCCCTGGGGATCGATGCCAACTTCGACGCTGGCTACCTGGGCGCCTTCCCCAATCGTCTCTACGGCATCATGACCAACCAGACCCTGCTGGCGGTGCCGCTGTTCGTGCTGATGGGGGTGCTGCTGGAGAAGTCCAAGGTCGCCGAGAACCTGCTCGATGCCATGGCGCTGCTGTTCGGCTCGCTGCGCGGCGGCCTGGGCATCTCGGTGACCCTGGTGGGGATGCTGCTGGCGGCCTCTACCGGCATCGTCGGCGCCACCGTGGTGACCATGGGCTTGATGTCGCTGCCAACCATGCTCAAGCGCGGCTACAGCATGCCGCTGGCCACCGGCACCATCTGCGCCACCGGCACCCTGGGACAGATCATCCCGCCCTCCATCGCCCTGGTGCTGCTCGGTGACGTGCTCTCCTCCGCCTACCAGCAGGCCCAGCTCTCGATGGGCATCTTCAGCCCCAAGACGGTCTCGGTGGGCGATCTGTTCATGGGTGCCCTGGTGCCAGGGCTGATCCTGGTGGTGCTCTACATCGCCTATGTCTCCGTGGTCGCCTGGCTCAGGCCAGCTTCCGCCCCGCCTGCTGACCGCAAGGAACTGATGGCCGAGCTGGGTCATGAAGGGGGCCTGGGGCTCTTGGTGCTCAAGGGGCTGGTGCCGCCCATCGTGCTGATAGTGGCCGTGCTGGGCTCGATTCTCGGCGGCTTCGCCACGCCCACCGAGGCAGCGGGCGTCGGTGCCTTCGGCGCCCTTGTCCTGTCGCTGGCCTATCGGCGCCTGGACCTCGCCACCCTCAGGGAGGTGCTGCGCTCGACGACCCATGTCACCACCATGGTGTTCATGATCCTGATCGGTGCCGCGCTCTTCTCGCTGGTGTTCCGCGCCTATGGCGGCGAGGAGCTGATCCACGAGGTCTTCAACAACATGCCCGGCGGCGTGGTGGGCGCCACCCTGGTCGTGATGCTGGTGATCTTCCTGCTCGGCTTCATCCTCGACTTCATCGAGATCACCTTCGTGGTGGTACCCATCGTCGGGCCGATCCTGCTGGCGATGGGGCTCGACCCCATCTGGCTGGGCATCATGATCGCCATCAACCTGCAGACCTCCTTCCTGACGCCGCCCTTCGGCTTCGCGCTCTTCTACTTGCGCGGTGTGGCCCCGGAGTCAGTGCCCACCTCGGCGATCTACAAGGGGGTGATCCCGTTCATCGGGCTGCAGCTGTGCATGCTGCTGGCTCTGGCCTTCTTCCCGGGGCTCGCCACCTGGCTGCCGGGGCAGTTCTAACCGGCCGAGGGGACACGCAAGGGTTCCCGGCCCGCGCGGACCGGCGACGCCAGGACAGGCCGTTTTCCGGCACCGCCTGCGGTGCCACCCGGCTGGCCCCCGTGGCCGCCGGACACACGCCAGCCCTCGCGAGGGCTTTCAACGACAAGACCCACAATACCCAGAGGGAAAGCACATGAAACTCAGATCACTCGCCGTCGCCGTAGCCATGAGCGGTGCCGTCTCCGGCCTGATGCTGGTCTCCAGCGTCGGCAACACGGCGCAGGCCCAGGAAACCTTCGAGTGGAAGATGGTCACCTCCTGGCCGAAGAACTTTCCGGGCGTCGGCCAGGGGCCCGAGCGCCTGTCGACACTCGTCGAGGAGATGTCCGACGGGCGCCTGACCATCGAGGTCTTCGGCGCCGGCCAGCTGGTGCCGGGCTTCGAGGTGTTCGACGCCGTCTCCGAGGGCACCGCGGAGCTGGGCCATTCCGCCTCCTACTACTGGAAGGGCAAGGCGCCGGCCGCCCAGTTCTTCGCCGCCGTGCCCTTCGGCATGAATGCCCAGGAGATGAACGCCTGGTTGCACTACGGTGGCGGTATGGAGCTCTGGAATGAGCTCTACGACGACTTCGGCGTCGACGTGCTGGTCGCTGGCGCCTCCGGCGTGCAGATGGGCGGCTGGTACAACAAGGAGATCAACTCCGTCGACGACCTGAACGGCCTGAAGATGCGCATGCCGGGCCTGGGCGGCGAGGTGATGGACCGCATGGGCGTGGCCATCGTCAACATGCCGGGCGGCGAGATCTTCACGTCACTGCAGTCCGGCGCCATCGACGCCACCGAGTGGATCGGCCCCTACAACGACCTGGCCTTCGGCCTGCACCAGGCCGCCGACTATTACTACTACCCAGGCTGGCACGAGCCGACCGTGATGTTCGAGGCGATCATCAACGAAGAGGCCTATGCCTCGCTGCCCGCCGACCTGCAGGCGATCCTGCGCACCGCGGTGCGCGACATCAATGCCGATGTGCTGGATGAGTACACCGCCCGCAACAACGACGCCCTGGAAACCCTGGTCAACGAGCACGACGTGGAACTGCGCCGCCTGCCGGACGACGTCCTGGCCCAAGCCAAGAAGCACTCCGCCGACGTGGTTGCCGAGCTCGCCGAGTCAAGCGACATGGCCCGGAAGATCTACGACTCCTACCAGGCCTTCCAGAACAAGGTGGTGGACTATCACGCCATCTCCGAGCAGGCCTACTACAACGCCCGCAACCCGGAAGGCGACTCCACCAGCGAATGATCGCCTGAGCGCTACCGGGCCCTGGCCCGGTAGCGCATCCCCCACGGGGGGCCCGGCGGTTTCCTCAACCGCCGACCAGCACCTCGATATGGTGCATCCAGTCGATCATCGGGGCCGGATAGATCCCCAGCACCACCACCAGGGCGGCCGCCCCCAGCACCACCACGCCACCGGCCTGGATCGCCCAGTTCTCGGGCGCATCACGCCGCTGCATGCCCGCCTCGGCGAGGAACAGCGTGACCATCACCCGCAGGTAGTAGAAAAGCCCGATGGCACTGCCCAGGATCACGGCGGCAACCAGCCACCAGCGCTCGGCCTCGACGCCCAGGGCGATGATATAGAACTTGCCGATGAAGCCGGCGGTGAAGGGAATCCCCGCCAGTGACAGCAGGGTGATCGTCAGCACCGCGGTCAGGTAGGGACGCCGCCAGAACAGCCCGCGATAGTGGTGCAGCGCTGCCGTGTCCTCGCCGCCCTGGGTGCCGGTGACATAGGGGCTGGAGAGCAGCGTGACTACCCCGAAGGCACCCAGGGTGGCAAGCAGGTAGGTCACCAGGTAGACAGCGGAGGCCTCGACCGACAGGCCATCGCCGATCACCAGCGCGGTGAGCAGGTAGCCGAAGTGGGCGATCGACGAATAGCCCAGCAGGCGCTTGAGGTTCGACTGGGTCAGCGCCAGCAGATTGCCGACCAGCATCGTGAGAATCGCCAGCACCGCCAGCACGTTGTGCAACCAGCCATCCTGGAAGGCCGGGGCCGTTATCACCAGGCGCAGCAGCACCACGAATACGGCCACCTTGCTGGCCGTGGCCAGGAAGGTGGCCGCCGGACCAGGCCCACCCTGGTAGACGTCTGGGGTCCACATGTGAAACGGCACGACCGAGAGCTTGAAGGCCAGACCCATCATCATCAGGGCAGCCCCGGCCAGCCCCCAGGCACCGAGCTCGCCACCGAGTCGCGCCGCCAGCCCGGCGACATCAAGATGACCGGTCTCGGCGTACAGCAGTGCCATGCCGAACAGCAGGAAAGTGGTCGCCGTGGCCGACAGCACCAGATACTTGACCCCCGCCTCGAGGGAGCGGCGCTCGCCGTAGACATAGGCCAGCATGCCATAGAGGGGGATCGACAATAGCTCCAGGCCGAAGAACAGCGTCGCCAGGTGGGTACTGGCCGACAGCACCAAGCCACCGGCCGTGGCGCACAGCAGCAGCAGATAGAACTCTTCCCGAGGACCGCTGTGCTGTGCCAGATAGGCATGCGCCAGGGTCGCGCAGGCCAACGCCGCCACCAGGATCAGCACCGCAGCGAAGATCGCCAGACCGTCGATGGCCAGCATCGGCGCCGCCAGCGGCGCCATGCGCCACACGCCGATCAGCGACAGCAGCGCCAGGTTGAGGCCCACCACGGTGACGATGGCGATACCCGTGTGATGGCGTCGCCAGGCGATCGCCAGCATCACCACGATGGCCGTGATGCAGACCAGGATCGGTGGTGCCAGGGCCAGCAGGTGCGTCGCGGTCAACGTCATGGCATTCCCGTCAGCAGAGTGGTCGACTGAGGCACGGCACCGAACAGGCGCTGTACCTCACCCATGGCTGCCGCGGTGGTATCCAGCAGGGGCTGGGGATAGAGCCCGAACAGCAACACTAACACCAGCAGCGTCAGCAACATCACGTATTCACGGTGGTCGAGGTCGGCCAACATCCCCTCTCCCTGCGGGGGGCCGAAGTACACCCGCTGCATCAGCAACAGGGAATAGATCGCCGCCAGAACCAGGCCGACGCTGGCGATCACCACCACCCAGGGGGCCACCGGAAAGCTGCCGAACAGGATCAGGAATTCGCCCAGGAAGTTGGCGGTCCCCGGCATGCCCAGCGAAGCGGCGACGAAGCACAGCGAGAAGCCCGGCAGGCTGCCCAGGCGCCCCCAGAGGCCACCCATCTCGCGCATGTCACGGGTGTGCAGGCGCTCGTAGAGCTGCCCGCTGAGAATGAACAACCCCGCCGCCGAGAAGGCATGGGCGACCATCATCAGTACGACGCCCTGCAGGGCCAGCGGGGTACCGGCGTAGATGCCGATCAGCACGAAGCCCATGTGGGCGATACTGGTATAGGCGATCAGCCGCTTGATGTCCTGCTGGCCGCAGGCCAGCAGTGCGCCATAGAAGATCCCGATCACGCCCAGGGTCATGGCCACCGGGGCGAACGCCTGGGAGGCTTCGGGAAACAGCGGCAGGGCGAAGCGCAGCATGCCATAGGCCGCGGTCTTGAGCAGGATACCCGCCAGATCGACGCTGCCGGCGGTGGGGGCCTGGGCATGGGCATCGGGCAGCCAGCCATGCACCGGCACCACCGGCAGCTTGACGGCGAAGGCCACGAAGAAGCCCAGCATCAGCCACATCGCCGTGGATTCGGAGAGTGGCGTCTGCATCAGCGTGGCATAGGCAAAGGAGTATTCGCCGGTGTTGGCATGGTGCGCGAATACCAGGCCGAGGATCGACACCAGCATCACAAGTCCGCTGGCCTGGGTGTAGATGAAGAACTTGGTCGCCGCGCGGATGCGGGTACGTCCTTCCGAGCCGCTGTGCCCCCACAGCGCGATCAGGAAGTACATCGGCACCAGCATCATTTCCCAGAAGAAGAAGAACAGGAAAAGGTCGATGGCCAGGAACACCCCGACCACCCCACCGAGGATCCACAGCAGGTTGAGATGGAAGAAGCCCACACGGCGCACGATCTCGTGCCACGAGCAGAGCACCGCCAGCACGCCCAGGAAGCCGGTCAGCGCGATCAGCACCAGCGACAGGCCGTCGAGCGCCAGGTGTACCTCGATGCCGAAGCGCGGAATCCAGGCCACCCGCCACTCCATCGACCAGCGCACTGAATCGCTGGCCATCCCGGCATTGGCCAGGTGATAGTCGCCGTGGAACCATAGCCCCAGGGTGATCGCCAGTTCGATCAGCATCGTCGCCAGCGCGATCCAGCGCGGCAGCAGGTCACCGAAGCGTTCTGCCTGCCAGCACAGCAGGCCCCCGATGAAGGGGATCAGGATCAGCCAGAACAGCGTCATAGATGGTGCCTTCCCTGTCGTTGAACCCTCGGTGGCACTTGCCCGTCGGCGCACGCGTGCGGTGTCACTCTCATAAGCCCCTCAGCACCAATACCATCAGCACCAGCGTCATGCCGGCCACCATGGTCCCGGCGTAGAGGCGCAGCTTGCCGGTCTGGGTCCCGCTCAGACCACGATGCAGCACCCACGACAGCCAGCCCGCCAGCAGCAGCAGGCGGTCGAGGAAGTCGCTGCGCAGCACTCGGACCAGGCCACGGTAGGGCCGCACGAACAGCCTGTCGTAGGCGATATCGAAGCCCCAGGCCTGGTGCCAGAACCGCCAAAGGCGTGCCTCCCAGCCGCCCGCCACGCGCTCGGCCAGCCAGCGCCGGCGCCACAGGAACAGCCAGGCGGCGATGACCAGCCCGCCCAGCGACACCAGTGCCGCGACGCTGGCCAGCACGCCGTGACCGACACCATGTACCTCCGCCCCGCCGCTGGCCGGCAGCACGCCCGCGAGCGGCGGATGGATCCAGGCACCGAGGAAGGTAGAGAGTACCGCCAGCACCAGCAACGGCAGGCCGTGCGCCGGGCCGCGGCCGGGCTCGGCATGGCGGGCGTTGTCGCTCTTCATCTCGCCATGGAAGGTGGCGATGATCAGCCGCAGGGTATACAGCGAGGTCAGCAATGCGCCGATCAGGCCGGCCAGCATCAGCCCGCCATGGCCGGCAGCCAGCGCCTCCCAGAGGATCTCATCCTTGCTGTAGTAGCCGGCGGTGACCAGCGGCAGCGCGGCCAGCGCCGCCCCGCCGATCACGAAGCCGGCATAGGCCAGCGGCAGGCGACGCCATAACCCGCCGAGGCGGCGCATGTCCTGCTCGTGATGGCAGCTGACGATCACCGCCCCGGCGGAGAGGAACAGCAGTGCCTTGAAGAAGGCGTGGGTCATCAGGTGGAAGATCGCCGCCTGATAGGCGCCGACACCCAGTGCCAGGAACATGTAGCCGATCTGGCTCATGGTCGAGTAGGCCAGCACGCGCTTGATGTCGGTCTGGGCGAGTGCGGCGAAACCGGCCATCAGCAGCGTCAGCGCACCGATCACGCCGACCAGGGTGAGTACCGCCGGCGCCAGCTCGAAGATCCCGTGCAGGCGGGCGATCAGATAGACGCCGGCGGTGACCATGGTCGCGGCGTGGATCAGCGCCGAGACCGGCGTGGGGCCCGCCATGGCATCGGCCAGCCAGGTGTGCAGCGGCAGTTGCGCCGACTTGCCCAGCGCCCCGCCGAGGATCAGCAGCGACGCGAGCTGCGCCTGCCAGGCGCCCTCGGCCCACACCTCAGGCGCCCGGGCGAGAATCTCGGTGATGTCCAGCGTGCCCAGCTCGCGGAACAGCAGGAACAGGCCGATCGCCAGGAAGACATCGCCCAGGCGGGTGACGATGAACGCCTTGAAGGCCGCCCAGCCATTGGCCGCGGTCCGGTAGTAGTAACCGATCAGCAGGTAGCTGCACAGGCCGACGCCTTCCCAGCCCAGGTAGAGCAGCAGCAGGTTGTCGCCGAGCACCAGCAGCAGCATGCTGGCCACGAACAGGTTCATGTAGGCGTAGAAGCGCCTTACCCCGGCCTCGCCCTGCATGTACCAGGCGGCGAACAGGTGGATGAGGAAGCCCACGCCGGTGATGATGCCGACCATGGTCAGCGACAGGCCGTCCAGCGCCAGGCCGATGGTCGGGCGAAAATCGCCGACCGTCACCCAGGTCCACAGCGTGATGCCGAGGCCCTGCCCGCCAGCGGCCAGGAATCGCCAGCCCACCCACAGCGACACCAGCACCGCCAGCCCCACGCTGGTCACGCCGACCCTCGTGCAGGCTCGCGCGTCGAGCCGGCCCCGCGACAGCGCGAGGATCAGGGTGCCGGCGAGCGGCAACAGGAAGGTCAGTGGCAGTAACGACATCGGCGGTGCCTCATCCGTGCATGCGACTGGCCGCGTCCACGTCCAGCGTCTTGAAACGATGATGGAGCTGGATCAACAGCGCCAGGGCGATACTGGCTTCCGCCGCCGCCAGGGTGATCACCAGCAGGAACATCGCCTGCCCCTCCGGCTGACCCCAGGCGGTGCCGGCGACGATGAACGCCAGTGCTGCGGCATTGAGCATGATCTCCAGGCTCATCAGCACGAACACCAGGTTGCGCCGGCAGATCAGTCCGGCGATCCCCAGCACGAAGAGGATGGCGGCCAATACCAGGCCGTGCTCCATGGGAATGCCGCTCATGCGCCCTCCTTGCGGGGCTGGGTGTCGCGACTGCCGGAAGGCGTCGGCCCCGGCACACGCCCGACATGCGAAGCGGTCACCAATGCCGCCAGCAGCAGCATGGCGGCGAGTTCGACAACCAGCAGCCAGGGACCGAACAGCAGGGTGCCCACGGCCTTGGCGGTCAGCGTCTCGCCGGCGATCATGCGCCCATTATCTCCGCTCCACAGCGTGGCGATCAGGGTCACCAGCAGCACCGCCGAGAGCACCGCCGGCCCCAGCCAGACCCGCGGTCGCAGCCACAAGCGTTCCTGGGCAGTGCCTTCATGACCGAGGTTGAGCATCATCACCACGAACACGAACAGCACCATGATCGCCCCGGCATAGACGATCACCTCCAGCGCCCCGGCGAAGGGCGCGCCCAGCGCGAAGAACACCAGCGCCACACTGATCAGCGAGACGATCAGGTAGAGCAGGGCGTGGACCGGATTGGTGTTGGTGACCACCCCCAGGGTGGCCAGCACCGCGACCAGGCCACTCAGATAGAAGGCGATGTCCATGGCATTTCCTCCTGCGCCTCAGGGCAGCAGTGTCTTGACGTCGATCGGCTCGGCCTCGTCCTGCGCCTTGCCCTTGTCCTTACCGGCGATCGCCAGCCCCGCCACCTTGTAGAAGTGGTAGTCGTGATCCTTGCCCGGCCCATTGATCAGCAGGTCTTGCTTCTCGTAGACCAGCTCCTGGCGCCGGTACTCACTCATTTCGAAGTCCGGGGTGAGCTGGATCGCCGAGGTCGGGCAGGCCTCCTCACACATCCCGCAGAAGATGCAGCGCGAGAAGTTGATGCGAAAGAACTCCGGGTACCAGCGCCCATCCTCGCGCTCGCCCTTCTGCAGCGAGATGCAGGCCACCGGACAGGCCACCGCGCAGAGGTTGCAGGCCACGCAACGCTCCTCGCCGTCGGGGTCGCGGGTCAGCACGATGCGCCCGCGGTAGCGCGGCGGCAGATACACCGGCTGTTCGGGATAGTTGACCGTCTCGCGCTTGCGGAAGCTGTGCATGAAGATCATGCCCAGGGTGCGCAGTTGCGAGATCGTGCCTTCGATCACCTTCATGAACATGGTGGTCGCTCCTCGGTTACAGCGGGTCGGTGAGCAGGATCAGCGCCCCGGTCACCAGCAGATTGATCAGGGTCAGCGGCAGGCAGAACTTCCAGCCGAAGCTCATCACTCGGTCATAGCGCGGCCTGGGCAACGAGGCGCGCAGCAGGATAAACAGCACCAGCAAGGCCCCCGTCTTCAGCGCGAACCACACGATCGGCGGCAGCCAGGGGCCATGCCAGCCGCCGAAGAACAGCGTGACGATCAACGCCGAGATCAGCGCCATGCCCACGTACTCGCCGATGAAGAACATGCCGAACTTCATGCTCGAGTACTCGATGTGGTAGCCGTCGGCCAGCTCCTGCTCGGCTTCGGGCTGGTCGAAGGGATGGCGGTGGGTCACCGCGATGCCGGCGATCAGGAAGGTAGCGAAGCCGAAGAACTGCGGGACGACGAACCACAGGCCCTGCTGGGCGTTGACGATCTCGCGCATGTTGAAGGTGCCCGCCATCGCCACCACACCCATCAGCGAAAGGCCCATGAACACCTCGTAGGAGAGCGTCTGCGCCGAGGCGCGCATGGCGCCGAGCAGGGCATACTTGTTGCCGCTCGACCATCCGCCGAATAGCACCGCGTAGACGTTGATGCCGGCCATGGCGAGGAAGAACAACAGCCCGATATTGAAGTCCGCCACCCCCCAGCCGGGGGTGATGGGAATGATCATGAACGACAGCAGCAACGAGGCCATGGCGATCGCCGGCGCCAGCACGAATAGCGCTCGGTCGGCGAATGGCGGGATCCAGTCCTCCTTGAAGAAGATCTTGATCATGTCGGCGACCAGCTGCAGCGAGCCGAACGGGCCCACCCGATTTGGCCCGTAGCGATCCTGCCAGAGCCCCAGCAGGCGACGCTCGACTATCGTCAGCACCGCGCCCAGCAGCACCACGCCCAGCAGGATCACTCCCGCCTGCAGCATGGCCAACAAGGTGGCGATGAGTGACGCTGACAGCCAGCTCATGAGTGCCCCCCTTCATCGCCGCCCCCGCCACGAGACACGGCCAGGCGTACCCACTCCCCGGCGACCAGCACTGGCGCGAGACCGGCCGGCAAGCCGACCACCCCGCCGGGCAGGGTCGCCTCGCGACGCACCGCGAGCGTCAGCGACCCGGCCTGGCCGGTTATCTCGAGCCGGTCGCCGTCATCCACGCCCAGCCGCGTGGCATCATCGGCAGCCACTGCGAGGGTGGCCGGCGCCGCCCGGGCGACGATCGGCGCGGCCCGCGAGGAGGTCTCGTCGCCGCCGAACAGCCGCGCCAGGATCACCAGCTGCCACTCGCCGTCGCGGCCACGAAAGCCCTCGGGAATCGAGGTCGCGTAGGCATGAGCGCCGGGGCTCGGGGCGATCAGGCGCACTCCCGGATCGCCGGCGCGCAGGTGGCCGCCGACCTCATCGGTGAACTTGTTCCAGGCCTGGGGCGAGTTCCATCCCGGCGCCCAGGCGAAGGCCACCTCCTCGCGGGGACGGCCGATGCCGTTGTAGCCTTCCATCGAGAAGGTAAAGGGTGAATCCGGGTCCTGGGGAACCCGCGGCTCGCTGACATCGAGATGGGCGCGCATGGCGGTTCGCCCGCTGTAACGGTGCGGCTCGCGCGCCAGCTTGAGGCCGTGCACCCGGTAGTCGGCGTCCGGCGCGGCATCGACGATGGCGCCCAGCGCAGGATTGGCACGGGCACAGTCGCGGGTCACGGCATCGAGTGCGATGTCGGCCACCGGGTGACGCCGGATGTCGCCACGCAACACATGCAGCCAGCGCCAGCTCTCGTGGATGCGCGTCGCGGGGCGCAGGTAGGTGGGATCGAAGACCTGGAAGAAACGTTGGGCCCGGCCCTCGAGGCTGACCAGTGTGCCGTCGGCCTCGGCGAAGCTGGCCGCGGGCAGGCCCAGATGGGCCTGTGCCCAGGTGGCGGTGCGCTGATGGTCGAGTACCACCACCGTTTCGGCGGTGGCGAGGGCTACGTCGATGAGCGTCGCGGGCAGGCGTTGGTAGAGGTCATTCTCGAGGATCACCACGGCATCGGCCCGCCGGCTGGCGAGCTCGTCGAGCGCCCATTCCAGCGGCTTGCCGCCGATCATCGTTAGCCCCGTGCTGTTGGCCTCGCGACGCACCAGCAAGACCCCCCCTCGGCGGGCACGGCGCGCCAGGGCCCGGGCCACGTTGCCGGCAGCCTGGAGGATGGCCTCGCAGCCCAGTGAGCCGCCGCTGATCACCAGCGGGCGCTCGGCGGCCATCAACTGCGCAGCGATGTCGCGGGCCGCCTCGCGGGTGGCGGGGTCGAGGCCGGCGACGGCCGGCGCCTTGTCGTCGATCTCGTGGGCTACCGCAAACCCCAGCCGGGCGATGTCGTCCGGGGCCAGCGTGAAGCGCGCCGCGGTGACGTCGTCGAGCTCCGTGGCAATCGGATAGGCGATGAACACCGGATGGTAGCGATCCTGCCCCAGGGTGCGTACCGCGGCATCATTCCAGGCGGGGATATCGCGCTCGGCGGCCAGCGTCTCGCGTCGTGCCTGGGCGGCCTGGCGCACTGCCAGGCCGACGCGGGCGGCGCTTTCGATCAGATCCTCGCCGAGAATCAGCAGCGCGTCGTGGTGCTCGACCTCGCGAAGCGTCGGCGTGGGCAGCCCACAGCGCTGGTTGAGCGAGTGCATCTCGTCCAGGCAACGCTGTTCGGCGGCGGCGATGCCGGTGGAGAAAGCCTCCTCGCCGACCAGCTCACGCAGTTGATGGTTGCTTTCCAGGCTGGCACGGGGGGAGCCGATACCGATCACCCGACGGGCGCTTCTCAGTCGATCGGCGCCGTGATCCAGGGCGGCATCAACCTCCAGGGTCACCCAGGCATCATCGCGATCGCTACGCCATTCGGGCTGGCGCGGGCGGTCGTCACGGTTGACGTAGCCATAGCCGAAGCGCCCGCGGTCGCAGAGGAAGAAGCGGTTGACCTCGCCGTGGTAGCGATTCTCGATGCGCCGGATATCGCCATAGCGTTCACCGGGGCTGATGTTGCAGCCCACCGCACACTGGTGGCAGATGCTCGGTGCGAACTGCAGGTCCCACTTGCGGGTGTATTGCTCGGAGTGGGTCTGGTCGGTAAACACCCCGGTGGGGCAGACCTCGCTGAGGTTGCCGGAGAAGGGGCTTTCCAGCGTGCCTTCCTGATGACGACCGAAATAGAGATTGTTGTTCATGCCGAAGACGCCCAGATCGGTGCCGCCGGCATAATCCCGGTAGAAGCGCACGCAGCGATAGCAGTTGATGCAGCGGTTCATCTCGTGGGCGATGAACGGCCCCAGGTACTGGTTGCGGTGGGTACGCTTGCGGAAGCGATAGCGCCGACGGTCGTGGCCGGTCATCACCGTCATGTCCTGCAGGTGGCAGTGGCCGCCCTCCTCGCACACCGGGCAGTCGTGGGGATGATAGGTCATCAGCCACTCGATGACGCTGGCACGGAATTCGCGCGCCTGCTCGTCATCGATCGAGATCCGGGTACCATCGGCCGCGGGGGTCATGCACGACATCACCAGCTTGCCTTGGGTGTCGTCCTCGTCCTTGAACTGCTTGACCGCGCATTGCCGGCAGGCACCGACACTGCCCATCGCCGGATGCCAGCAAAAATAGGGCACGTCGAGGCCCTGCGACAGGCAGGCATCCAGCAGGTTGTCGGACCCTTCCACGTCGTAGCGCTGCCCGTCCACGTGAATCGTCGCCATGGCGCTACCTCGCCTCCTGGTTGATGGTCCGCTTCATGCCTCGCCCACCGGAATCGGCTCGGCATGGGCCACCCCCGCCGGATGCGTCACGCCGCGCTCGAACTCGTCGCGGAAGTACTTGAGCGCCGACTGCAGCGGCATCGCCGCGCCGGGCGCATGGGCGCAGAAGGTCTTGCCCGGCCCCAGGTCGTCGGCCAGCTTGTCGAGCATCTCGATGTCGCCGCGCTCACCCTCGCCGCGCTCCAGCGCCTGGAGCAGCTTGACGATCCACGGTAGCCCATCGCGACACGGTGTACACCAGCCACACGACTCGCGGGCGAAGAACTGCTCGAGGTTGCGCATCAGCGACAGCACGCTCTGGTCCTCGTTGACCACCGTCATAAGCCCGGTGCCCAGGCGGCTGCCCAGCTTGCCGATGGTGTCGAAGTCGAGCGCCTCGTCGAGGTGCTCGGGCAACAGGAAGCCGGTGCTGCCGCCGCCGGGCAGCCAGGTCTTGAGCGCCCGGCCGTCGCGCATGCCGCCGGCCCGCTCGAGCAGCTCGCTCGCCGGGGTGCCGATCGGCAGCTCCCACAGGCCGGGCTTGTTGACCTTGCCGGAAACGCCGTAGAGCTTGGTGCCGCCGTCGTCGCTCAAGTCGCCGGAGAGATCCTGGTACCACTGGGCGCCGTGGTGCATCACGCCCGGCGCGTTGCACAGGGTCTCGACGTTGTTGACCACGGTGGGCTTGCCCCAGGCACCGGACTGACCGGGGAACGGCGGTTTGTCCCGGGGGTTGGCGCGCTTGCCCTCCAGCGAGTTGATCAGCGCGGTCTCCTCGCCGCAGATGTAGCGTCCGGCGCCGGTGTGCAGGGCGATATCGAAGTCGAAACCGCTGCCGGCGATATCGGGGCCCAGCCAGCCGGCGGCGCGCGCCTCGTCGAGCGCCTGCTGCACGGCGCGCGCCGCCTCGAGGTACTCGCCACGCAGGAAGATGTAACCGAAGCACGAATCATTGGCGTAGCCGGCGAGGATCATTCCCTCGATCAGCAGATGCGGCTGTTGCTCGAGCAGCAAGCGATCCTTGAAGGTGCCGGGCTCCATCTCGTCGGCGTTGCAGACCAGGTAACCACGCGGGATGTCCGGCCCCTTCATGGTCAGGCTCCACTTGAGGCCCGCCGAGAAGCCGGCACCGCCACGCCCGCGCACGTTGGCCTCTTTCATGGTCTTGATCACGTCGTCGGCGGTGCGGTGATTGAGCACCTCGCGGACCGCGGCATAGCCGTCCTTCTCGACATAGTCGTCGAGCCCCAGCATGGCGCCATCCTCGCGCAGCCGCCAGGTCAGCGGGTGGGTTTCGGCGCGGCGTTCGGCGGCACCCTGGCGCAGCTGGCAATGATAGCGGCTTGCGCTCATGCATAACCCTCCAGCAGGTCGGCCACATCCCCCGGGTCGACGGGGCCGTAGGTATGATCGTCGATCATCAGCGCCGGGCCGCGATCGCAGGCGCCCAGGCAGCACACCGGCAGCAGCGTGAAGCGGCCATCGGCGGTGGTCTGGCCGAAGCCGATGCCGAGCCGCTCGGACAACGTGTCGCGCAGTTCCTCATAGTCATTGAGAAAGCACGAGCTGCTGTCGCAGACCAGAATCACGTGCCGCCCCACCGGCTGGCGGAAGATCAGGCTGTAGAAGGTTGCCACGCCCTCGACATCGGCGGGCCCCACCCCCAGCACCTCGGCGATCGCCGGGATCGCCGCGTCGGGCACCCAGCCGTGACGATGCTGGACGATCTTCAACGCCTCGATGCAGGCCGCCTGGGGCTGCTCGTAGTGATCGCGCTCGTGCGCGATGGCGCGCCGGTCTTCGGCCTCGAGAATGAAGCCCTCAGCGTCGCTGGCGATCCGTCGTGCGCTCTCGGTCATGGGTCAGCGGTCCACGTCAGCCATCACGAAATCGATACTGCCCAGGTGGGCGATCAGGTCGGGCACGAAGCCGCCGCGCATCACCGCCGGAATCTGCTGCAGGTGCGGGAAGCTCGGCGTGCGGATACGGGTTCGGTAGCTCATGGTGTTGCCGTCGCTGGTCAGGTAGTAGCTGTTGATGCCCTTGGTCGCCTCGATCATCGCCAGCGACTCGCCCGGCTCGAGCACCGGCCCCCACGACACCTGCAGGAAGTGGGTGATCAGCGTCTCGATATGCTGGAGCATCCGCTCGCGCGGCGGCGGCGTGGTCAACGGGTGGTCGGCCTTATAGTCGCCTGCCGGCATGTGATCGACGCACTGCTGGATGATCTTGAGGCTCTGGCGCATCTCCTCGATGCGCAGCTGGCCGCGGTCGAAGGCATCGCCGTGGCGGCCCAGCGGCACCTCGAAGTCGAAATTCTCGTAACCGCCATAGGGGCGCTGCTTGCGCAGATCGAAGTTGCACCCGGTGGCGCGCAGGTTGGGGCCTGTGACACCCCACTTTAGCGCCTCGTCAGTGTTGAACGCGGCAATGTGTTGGGTGCGCTCCTTGACGATGGCGTTGTCCATCATCGCCCGTTCGTATTCCCGAAGCCGGCGCGGCATCCAGTCGAGGAACCCCTGCACCAGCCGGTCCCAGCCTTTGGGCAGATCCTGCATGACTCCGCCGATTCGGTACCAGGCCGGGTGCATGCGAAAGCCGGTAATACCCTCGATGACTTCATAGGCCTTCTGGCGATCGGTGAAGGTAAAGAACACCGGCGTCATGGCACCCAGATCCTGGAGATAGGTGCCCAGGAACAGCAGGTGGCTGGAGATGCGGAACATCTCGGCCATCATTACGCGAATGGTTTCGACCCTCGCGGGCACGTCAATACCGGCCAGCTTCTCCACCGCCAGGATGTAAGGGAGGTTGTTCATCACCCCGCCGGTGTAGTCGACCCGGTCGGTGTAGGGGATGTAGCTATGCCAGGACTGGCGCTCGCCCATCTTCTCGGCGCCGCGGTGGTGATAGCCGATATCCGGGACGCAGTCGATGATCTCCTCGCCGTCGAGCTGCAGTACGAGGCGGAAGGCGCCGTGTGCCGAGGGGTGATTGGGGCCGAGGTTGAGGAACATGAACTCGGCGCCCTCCCGCTCGCGCCGCATCCCCCACTCCTCGGGCTTGAACTGCAGCGCCCGCTGCTCGACATCCTGGCCCTCCACGGTGAGGGTGTAAGGGTCGAACTCGGTGGCCCTGGCGCCGTGATCCTTGCGCAGCGGATGCCCTTGCCAGGTCGGTGGCATGAGGATCCGCGTGAGGTGCGGGTGGCCGACGAAGTCGATGCCGAACATGTCCCACACCTCACGCTCGTACCAGTTGGCGTTGGGATAGAGCGAAACCACGCTGGGCAGTGCCAGGTCGCCCTCCTGCAGGGCTACCTTGAGCATCACGTCGCGGTTTCGTGACACCGACAGCACGTGGTAGAAGACCGTGAAATCGGCCGCGGGCAGGTCGCGACGATGGGTGCGCAGCCGCTCGTCGATCGCCGAGAGATCATAGAGCATCTCGAACGGTTCAGGCATGTCGCGCAGGAAGCGCAGCATGTCGCCGAGGGACTCACGGGCGATCCACACCACCGGCAGCCCGGTGAGAGTCGGCTGCTCGACAAGGGCATGATCACCGAAGCGCTGCCTGAGCGCACCGACGAGTGGATCGTCGGTGGCTGAAGGGGCGGTGGTCGGGATAGCGTCGCTCATGGACGTCGGCAAGCTCCTGCAAAAAACGAACTCAGAGGCGGTCGGGACTGCGCAGTTCGGTGGCCTGGATGCGCCGGTCGCGATGCCTCTCGCGTTGCGAGGGCATCTCGGCACGGTACACGCCCTGGTCGCCGACTACCCACGACAGCGGCCGACGCTCCTCCTGAATCGAATCCTGCAGCAGTTGCAGTCCCTGCAGGAAGGCCTCCGGACGCGGCGGACAGCCCGGCACATAGACATCCACCGGCAGGAACTTGTCGACCCCCTGAACCACCGAGTAGATGTCGTACATGCCGCCGGAGTTGGCGCAGGAACCCATCGAGATCACCCACTTGGGCTCGAGCATCTGGTCGTAGAGCTGCTGGATCACGGGGGCCATCTTGATGAAACAGGTCCCGGCGATGACCATGAAATCGGCCTGGCGCGGCGAGGCGCGGATCACCTCGGCGCCGAAGCGGGCGATGTCGTGCGGCGCGGTGAAGGCGGTGGTCATCTCCACATAACAGCAGGACAGGCCGAAGTTGTAGGGCCACAGGGAGTTCTTGCGTCCCCAGTTGACCGCCGAGTTGAGTACCTCTTCCAGCTTGCCGGTGAACACGCTGCGATGCACCTGCTGCCTCAGTGGGTCGTCCTCGACCCGCTGGGTGCGGCCGAGCGGATAGCGGGCATCGGCGGACACCGCCTCCTCGGCACGCGTCAAGGTATAGGGCATGCGACTCCTCCAGCGACATTCGGCAGATGATAATGTGACGGCTACCCGGGGCGATACCAGCCTCTGGCACGGCGTCAGCCTTGCCCGTCACGTGGCCTGCTCCCGGGAGGCGCCCAGTCGAGGGCACCGACGCGGCTATCGTAGACCAGCCCGGCCAGCAGGATAACGATGAACACGGCCGCCCCGGCAAAGCCCGCCCAGCTCACCTCACGGACGGATACGGCCCAGGCGAACAGGAAAACGGCTTCGAGATCGAAGATCACGAACAGCATGGCGACCAGATAGAACTTGACGGAAAAGCGTTGACGCGCGTTGCCAGCGCCGATCACCCCGGACTCGAAGGGGAGAGACTTGCTGCGCCCTGTACTGCGCCCGCCAAGCAAGGCGGAGAGGCCGATCATCAGCACACACAGCACGAGTACCGCCAGGATGAAGAATCCCGTCGCCCAGTAGTCGGAAACCACTGCCATGCTGTCGTGCTCCACGAATGACCTCTCGAATCGCGTATCCCTAGGCTGGCGGTCAAACGCCGACCTCGTTCCCTCATCGCTGCGGACCGGAGACAGCCGCTCAGGATTGCAGGCTAATAACTAGCCTAGAGGATTATCGGCCTTTTGCCGAAACCCGGCCAGCGATGCGTCTCAACGCATCGGCACTCAACACCAGGGAGCCAGCCAGGCCTTCGCGAGCCACAGCACCACGGCATAGCGCGCCGCCTTGGCCAGGGTGATCAGCAGGATGGCGCGCCACCATGGCAGCCGCAGGATGCCGGCCAGTACGGTGAGCGGGTCGCCGACCAGCGGCGCCCAGGAGGCCAGCAGGCTCCACTCCCCGAAACGCAGGTACCAGCGCTCGGCCCGCTCCAGCCCCCGACGGGACACCGGGAACCAGCGGCGATCCTGGAAGTGTCGCGCGTAGCGCCCCAGCCCCACATTGAACAGGCTGCCCAACGTATTGCCGAGACTGGCCACCGCCCACAGCAGCATGGCCGGCTCGCCGGCGCACCACAGCCGGGCCAGCCACACTTCGGAGCCACCGGGCAGCAGGGTGGCGCTGGCCAGCGCCACCAGGAACAGGGTCAGCATGGCACCGCCCCCCGTCCCTGCAGTAGGCTGTTGGCTCTCTTCGACCGCAATGACGTGACGCTGATGGCCGCCTCCCGCTGCATACCCAACACCCTGACCATCGCCGGCTCCGACCCCAGTGGCGGCGCCGGCATCCAGGCCGACCTCAAGACCCTCTCGGCCCTGGGGACCTATGCTACCAGCGTGATCACCGCCCTGACCGCCCAGAACACCCGCGGCGTCACCGGAGTTCACCCGGTGCCGGCGGACTTCATCGCCGCCCAGCTCGAGACGCTGCTCGATGACATCGACATCGATGCCGTGAAGATCGGGATGGTGGCCAGCCGGGAGGTCGCCGAGGTGATCCGCGAGGCCCTGACTCGGCGGCGGCCGGGCTGGATCGTGCTCGACCCGGTGATGGTGGCCAAGAGCGGCGACATCCTGGTCGACGATGCCGGCATCCGTGCAGTGCGGGATATTCTCGTGCCGCTGGCCGACCTGATCACCCCCAACCTGCCGGAGGCCGCGGTGCTGCTGGGCTGCCCGGTACCCGAGGACCGCGCCGGCATGGAGGCGCTGGCCCCCGGCCTGCGTGCCTTGGGCGCCGGCGCCGTGCTGCTCAAGGGTGGCCACCTGCGTGGCGAGGACTGCCCCGACCTGCTGATCACCACCGACGCGGCCACCTGGATCGAAGGCTTCCGGGTCGACACCACCAACCTGCACGGCACCGGCTGTACCCTCTCCTCGGCGATCACCGCCCGCCTGGCCCTTGGCGACGCTCCCCGCGAGGCGGTGGCCGCCGCCAAGGCCTGGCTCTCGCGGGCCCTCGAGGAGAGCCACCGGCTTGACGTGGGTCAGGGCCACGGTCCGGTGCACCACTTCCACGCTTGGTGGTAACCCGCCAGGCTTGCGCGCTCCCCCCCTGCCGCCCATGCTGAAGGCTGTGCCGTGGGGATCAACCTTCCCGGGAGTGAGCCATCATGAGCCAGACCCTGCTCTTCGCCAGCGACCTTTCCGCCGAGAACCGCGCCGCCTTCGCCCGCGCCATACGCCTGGCGGTGGAGAGCGGTGCCCGACTCGATGTCATCCATGTGCTCGACCCCTACCTGCCGCGACGGGTCCTGCATGACCTGGAAGCGGCCGTGGTGGAGGACATCCGCGCCACCCTCGTCGACATCCGTGAGGACTATGCCCTGCCCGAGCCCCAGTGCCTGATCCAGACCATGGCCGGCGCCCCCTATGCCGAGATCATCCGCGAGGCCCATGAGCGCGAGGCGGACATGATCATCCTCGGCGCCCATCGCAAGCGCGGCCAGCCCGACCTGGTCGCCGGCACCACCCTCGCCCGGGTGCTGCGCAGCGCCCCCTGCCCGGTGCTCTCGGTCAGCCACCTGGCCACCCAGGAGTGGCAGGACATCCTGGTGCCGGTGGACTTCTCGCTGACCTCGCGCCACACCCTGCGCGAGACCCTCAAGCGCTTCCCCGGCGCCCGGCTAACCCTGCTCCATGCCTGGGACATCCCCGGCGAGCGGGAGCTGGGCTCCGACGGCGACTATGCCCGCTGGCGCGACCGCGAGGTGGAACGCCTGCGCACCCAGCTCGAGCGCGAGACCGAGCAGCTGATGAGCGAGCTCGACGACGTGCCGGAGCTCGAGCTGGTGCTGGAGCAGGGCGAGCCCCTCGAGGTCCTGATGACCCGCCTGCGCCGCCAGCCGCCGGACCTGCTCGCCCTGGGCAGCCGCGGTCAGCTGGGCCGCCACAGCCAGATCACCGAGCGCCTGCTCTGCGAGCCCCACTGCGACATCATGCTCTGCCGCGCCTGGTGACCGGACGCCTGAGACCCGCCCAAGGTGCTACCCTCTGTCGCCCCGACTCAACCAGTGGAGGAGAGCCATGCGCGCCCTGATCCAGCGCGTCAAACGTGCCAGCGTGGCGGTCGACGATCGCGAGGTGGGCGCCATCGGCCCGGGGCTGCTGGCCCTGGTGGGCGTCGAGAAGGGCGACGACCAGGCGGCAGCCGACCGGCTGCTGCACAGGCTACTGCACTATCGGGTGTTCCCCGACGCGGCGGGCAAGATGAACCGCAATCTGCAGCAGGCCGAAGGCGGCCTGCTGCTGGTCTCCCAGTTCACCCTGGCCGCCGACACCCGCAAGGGGCTGAGACCCAGCTTCTCCAGCGCTGCACCGCCCGCCGAGGGCGAGCGCCTCTTCCACTACCTGCTCAGGCGCGCCCGAGACGCCTGGCCGCAGGTCGCCAGCGGCGAGTTCGCCGCCAACATGCAGGTCTCGCTGATCAACGATGGACCGGTGACGTTCCTGCTCGAAAGCTGAAAGCTGGAAGCTGGAAGCTGGAAGCTGGAAGCTGGAAGCTGGAAGGCAGCGCGCGCCCACAGGTGTCTCATTCAAGGGGGGCTTCCAGCTCCCGGCGAAGCCGGACCAGGTTATCTTTCAGCTTCAAGCTTATGGCTCATAGCTCCGCGCGCAGCGCGGCGGCCTCCAACGCCTCCTCAGCCTCCAGCCAGGCCTGTTCCAGGTCTTCCAGACGCGACTTGAGCTCGCCCTGGCGACCGAGGCGCTCGGTGAGCTCGTCCTTGCGCGCCGGGTCGGTATAGAGCTCGGCGTCGCCGAGCGTCTCCTCCACCGCGGCGAGTTCCTTCTGGACCTTCTCCATGGCCTGCTCGGCGCGGTCGCGCGTCTTCTTCAGGGGCCGCAGCTTCTCACGCAGTTCGGCGGCGGCGCGACGGGCCGTCTTGCGATCCTCCCTGGGAGCCTCCCCCTCGGCCTGGCGGTCGGCCTTGTCGGCCCGGGCCTCGCGGCGCTCGCCCTCCAAGCGCGCCTTGAGCCAGGCCCGATAGTCCTCCAGGTCGCCATCAAAGGGCTCGACGCGATGGTCGGCCACCCGCCAGAACTCGTCCACGGTGGCGCGCAACAGGTGCCGGTCGTGGGAGACGATGATCACCGTCCCCGCGAAGCTCGCCAGCGCTTCGGTGAGCGCCTCGCGCATCTCCAGGTCCAGGTGGTTGGTGGGCTCATCCAGCAGCAGCAGGTTGGGCTTCTGCCAGGCGACCAGCGCCAGGGCCAGGCGCGCCTTCTCGCCGCCGGAGAAGCGCCCCACCTCGGCGAAGGCGTCGTCGCCGTGGAAACCGAAGCCGCCCAGGAACTTGCGAATGTCCAGGTCGGCGGCGGTAGGCGAGAGACGCTGCACGTGCATGAAGGGCGTGGCGGCCAGGTCCAGCCCCTCCAGCTGGTGCTGGGCGAAGTAGCCGATCGCCAGGTGCTCGCCGGCTACCCGCCGGCCGGAGAGTAACGGCAGATCGCCAGTCAGCGACTTGATCAGGGTCGACTTGCCGGCCCCGTTGGGGCCCAGCAGGCCGATGCGCTGGCCGGGCAGCAGGCTCAGCTTGACGCCCTCGAGCTGCACCGCCTCCTGGCCGGCCTCGTTACGGTAGCCCAGGCGCGCCTCGTCGAGCACCAGCAGCGGGTGGGACACCTTGTCGGACGCCGGAATGGTGAAGTGGAAGGGCGAGTCGGCATGGGCCACGGCGATATCCCCCATGCGCTCGAGGGTCTTGAGCCGGCTCTGGGCGGCGCGCGCCTTGGTCGCCTGGTAGCGGAAGCGGGCCACGAAGCGCTCGATCTCCTCGCGGCGCGCCTGCTGCTTGGCGGCCTCGGCCTGCTGCAGGGCCAGCTTCTCGGCGCGGGTGCGCTCGAAGGTGGAGTAGTTGCCACGATAGAGCACCAGGCTGCGGTGATCGAAGTGCACGATGTGATCGCACACCGCATCGAGGAAGTCGCGGTCGTGGGAGATCAGCAGCAGGGTGCCGGGGTAGCGGGTGAGCCACTGCTCGAGCCACAGCAGGGCATCCAGGTCGAGGTGGTTGGTGGGTTCGTCCAGCAGCAGCAGGTCGGAGGGCTTGAACAGCGTGCGCGCCAGGTTGACGCGCATCCGCCAGCCACCGGAGAACGCGGCCAGCGGCCGCTCCAGGTCGGCCTGGACGAAGCCCAGCCCCACCAGCAGCTGAGCCGCCCGGGCCGGGGCGCTGTAGCCATCCAATGCCTCGATGGCGCCATGCAGTTCCGCCTCGCGATGGGCGGCGTCCTGCTCGCGGGCGGCCTCGAGGGCCGCCTCGGTGTGGCGCAGCTCGCGGTCGCCGTCCAGCACGTAGTCGATGATGGAGCGCTCCAGCGCCGCCACCTCCTGGTCCATGTGGGCGATGCGCTGGCCACCGCTCATCTCCATCTCCCCCTGGTCCGGGGAGAGCTCGCCGAGCAGCAGCTTGAACAGGCTCGACTTGCCCGCCCCGTTGGGCCCGACGATGCCCGCCTTGTGGCCAGCATGCAGGGTCAGGTCGGCTCCCTCGAGCAGGGTCTGGGTGCCGCGTTGCAGGGAAACTTGGCGCAGTGCGATCATGCAGGCTCCACTCGGCAGTCCGTGAGGCTGCCGCCCACCGGGACGACAGCCGTGTCATGACCCACGATTCTACCCAATTGCCGTCCGCTCTGCGGGCCCGACTGCTCGACGCCCCCCTATGGGAGTTTGCCCTCGCCCTCTACGGGCGCGACGGCGTCGAGGCGGCCTGCCTGGTGCTCCAGGACGAGGCCGGGGTCGATGTCTGCGAGCTGCTCTGGCACTGCTGGCTCTATCAGCACGGGCTGGCGTGCGACGCGTGCCCCGACCCGGTCCGCCGCTGGCAGCGCCGTGTCACGATCCCCCTTCGCCGGCTGCGCCGGGAGCTGAAGCCGGAGGCCCAGGAGAGCGAGTCCGTGGCCGCGCTGCGCCGGACGCTCCAGCAAGCCGAGCTCCAGGCGGAGCGCGAGGCCCTCTCGCGCCTGGAGCGGCTGGCGTTCGAGAGCGACCGGCTATCTGCCCTGCCGAGCCCCTCTCCCCGCCTGGCGGAACGCCTCGCCACGCGTCTGCAAGTGCAGAAAAAACCTCATCTTAGTGCCCTGCAAACCCTAGAAAGCCAGCTTGACCCCTCTTGGCGGCCACGCTAGCCTGAAATCAGCCGAGTGAATGTCATGTTCACCTGACACCTGCTGATGGCCGCATCCTCCATCACGGGACAAACCTGCAGAGGGATCACAAGAATGAAGTCACACAAGCTGTTGACGGGCGCCGGTATCGGCGCACTGATGTTCGGCATGTCCACCGCTGCTTTCGCCGACAACTGGCGCTACGCCCACGAGGAATACGAGGGTGACGTCCAGGACGTCTTCGCGGTCGCCTTCAAGGACTACATCGAGGCCAACTCCGACCACTCGCTGCAGATCTACCGTTTCGGCGAGCTCGGCGAGTCCGACGACATCATGGAGCAGACCCAGAACGGCATCCTGCAGTTCGTCAACCAGTCGCCCGGCTTCACCGGCTCGCTGATTCCCGAGGCGCAGATCTTCTTCATTCCCTATCTGATGCCCACCGACATGGACCAGGTGCTCGAGTTCTTCGACGAGAGCAAGGCCATCAACGAGGTGTTTCCGGAGCTCTATGCCGAGCAAGGCCTGGAGCTACTTCAGATGTATCCGGAAGGCGAGATGGTGGTCACCGCCGACGAGCCGATCACCTCGCCCAAGGACTTCAATAACAAGAAGATCCGCACCATGACCAACCCGCTGCTGGCGGAGACCTACAACGCCTTCGGTGCGACGCCCACGCCGCTGCCCTGGGGCGAGGTCTATGGCGGCCTGCAGACCGGCATCATCGACGGCCAGGAGAACCCGATCTTCTGGATCGAGTCCGGCGGCCTCTACGAGGTCTCCCCGCACCTGACCTTCACCAGCCATGGCTGGTTCACCACCGCGATGATGGCCAACCAGGACTTCTTCGAAGGCCTCTCCGACGAGGACCAGGCGCTGGTGCGTAAGGCATCCGAAGCGGCCTACGATCATACCATCGATCACATCCAGGGCCTGGCCGAAGAATCGCTCGACAAGATCATGGAAGCCTGCGACGAGTGCACCGTGACACGGCTCAACGATGAGCAGATCCAGGCCTTCAAGGAGCGCGCGCCCCAGGTCGAAGAAGAATTCATCGACATGACCGGCGAGCGTGGCAAGCAACTGCTCGAGCAGTTCAAGGCCGACCTCGAGGCCGTAACCGAAGACGTGGAGTAATCACCACCGGCTTCGACCTTGAAGGGGGGTGGCCTGCCCGGGCCGCCCCCCTCCTGTTGTTTATGGACATGAGGTTTGTGGACATGAGGTTTCCGAACATGGCAGCGTGCACCCAGCGTTGATGTCGGCGGCCACCGGGCCAGGCATCCACGCGTATGCTGGCCATAAGGGATTCCTGATTTTCCCTCATCGCAGCCGAAGGGGAGTACGGACATGACCGACGACGAGTCCGAAAAGCACTATCGCTCGGGCCTTCCTGGCCCGCTCGGGGTCATCGACACCCTGATAAGCAAGTTGGAGGCGGCGATCCTGGCACTCGGCGTGCTGCTGATGGCCTTCAACACCATCGCCAACGTCATCGCCCGCTTCGTGTTCGGTGACAGCATCTTCTTTTCCGGCGAGATCAACCGCATCCTGATCATCATGATCACCTTCGCCGGCATCGGCTATGCCGCCCGCCACGGTCGCCATATCCGCATGTCGGCGATCTACGATGCCCTGCCGGTCGGCGGCCGCAAGGCGCTGATGATCTTCATCTCTCTGGTCACCTCGCTGGTGATGTTCTTCCTGCTCTACTACTCGATCGTCTACATCCTGGACCTGCAGTCCAAGGGCAGGATCCTGCCGGCGCTGGGCTTCCCGATCTGGATCATCTACATCTGGGCACCCCTGGGCTTTCTGATCACCGGGATCCAGTACCTGCTCACCGCGATCAAGAACCTGACGTCACGGGACGTCTATCTGTCGACTGGCGTGCTCGACGGCTACAAGGACACGGAAACGGAAGTCTGACGGAGGGCAGAACGCCCGGGGGAACGCACGATGACGACAATAATGGTTACCACCATGATCGCCCTGCTGCTGCTGGGCTTTCCCATGATGATCCCGCTGATCACCGCGGCGGTCATCGGTTTCTACATGATGTTCAACGGCCTGGGCCAGATGGACACGCTCATCCAGCAGATGATGGCCGGCATCCGCCCCGCCTCGCTGATTGCGGTGCCGATGTTCATCCTGGCCGCCGATATCATGACGCGTGGGCATTCGGCCGATCGTCTGATCAACATGGTGATGTCCTTCATTGGCCACGTTAAGGGCGGTCTGGCGGTCTCCACCGCGGCCTCCTGTACCTTGTTCGGCGCCGTCTCGGGCTCTACCCAGGCCACGGTGGTGGCCGTCGGGTCGCCACTGCGTCCCAAGATGCTCAAGGCCGGCTACTCGGACTCCTTCACCCTGGCGCTGATCATCAACTCCAGCGATATCGCCTTCCTGATCCCGCCCAGCATCGGCATGATCATCTACGGGGTTATCTCGGGAACCTCCATCGCCGAACTGTTCATCGCCGGCATCGGGCCCGGGCTGTTGATCCTGGTGATGTTCTCGATCTACTGCGTGATCTACGCCACCGTGCGCAAGGTCCCTACCGAGCCGAAATCGAGCTGGGGCGAACGCCTCACCGCGGTCCGCCTGGCCCTGTGGCCGCTGGGCTTCCCGGTGATCATCGTTGGCGGCATCTACGGCGGCATCTTCAGCCCCACCGAGGCAGCGGCCGCCTGTGTGCTTTACGCCATCTTCCTGGAGTTTTTGATCTTCCGCTCGCTGAAGATCAACGACATCTATGCCATCGCCAAGTCCACCGGCCTGATCACCGCCGTGGTGTTCATCCTGGTCGCGGTGGGCAATAGCTTCTCGTGGATCATCTCCTTCGCCCAGATCCCCCAGGAGATCCTGGCGGCAGCGGGCGTCCACGAGGCGGGCCCCACGGGCGTGCTGATCGCCATCTGCGTCGCCTTTTTCGTGGCCTGCATGTTCGTCGATCCCATCGTGGTGATATTGGTGCTGACGCCGATCTTCGCCCCGGCCGTGGCGGCTACCGGGCTCGATCCAGTGCTGGTGGGCATCCTGATCACCCTGCAGGTGGCCATCGGTTCGGCGACGCCACCCTTCGGGTGCGACATCTTCACCGCCATCGCCATCTTCAAGCGCCCCTACCTGGACGTGATCAAGGGCACGCCGCCCTTCGTGCTGATGCTGATCATGGCCGCGGCCCTGCTGATCATGTTCCCGCAGATCGCCCTGTTCCTGCGTGACCTGGCGTTCGCCTGACCCAAGGAGTAAACGACCATGTTCAATCGGATACTGGTCCCGGTGGATGGCTCCAAGGGCGCCCTCAAGGCGCTGGAGAAAGGTGCTGGCCTGCAGCTGCTGACCGGGGCCGAGCTCTACATCCTGTGCGTCTTCAAGCACCACAGCCTGCTCGAGGCCTCGCTCTCCATGGTGAGGCCCGAGCAGCTCGACCTGCCCGATGACGCGCTCAAGGAGTACGCCACCGAGATCGCGGTCCATGCCAAGTCTCATGCCGTGGAGCTCGGGGTGCCGGCCGAGAAGGTACGCTCCTTCGTCAAGGGGGGGCGGCCGTCGCGCATCATCGTGCGCTTTGCCCGCAAGCGCGAGTGTGACTTGATCGTGATCGGCTCCCAGGGCACCAACGGCGACAAGAGCCTGCTGCTGGGCAGCGTCGCCCAGCGGGTGGCCGGCTCCGCCCACTGCCCGACCCTGATCGTCTGACCCTCGCGGGCACCCCTCGCCGGGCCGGTTTCCCCCTGTATGTCATGCGGGTGCGGAACTGGCCCGGCCCTGTTAGAGTCCCATGATTTCCATGCATTCTCGGACATCCACCCAAGGCGCCTGCGCGCCAAAGCACAAGGTTCTTTCATGAAGACACTGCTGACCTCCGCCTCCCTGACAGCCCTGCTGGCCGCCGCCCCCCTGGCACTGGCCGCCGCCCCGGAGACCGACGACGAAAAGCTGGGCTACAGCCTCGGCGTGACCCTGGGCCAGAGCATCCAGCAGGATGTCGAGGACCTGGACGTCGATGCCTTCACCCAGGCCATCCGCGACGTCTTCGACGACGGCGAGCTGGAAATGAGCGACGAGGAGATGGCCAAGGCCCTGACAACGTTCCAGCAGGAGGCCATGGCCGCCCGCGAGGCCGAGACCGAACAGCAGGCCGCGGCCAACCGCGCCGAGGGCGAGGCCTACCTGGCCGAGAACGCCGAACAGGACGGGGTGACGGTCACCGACTCGGGCCTGCAGTATCGCGAGCTGGAATCCGGCGACGGTGCGACCCCCACCGCCGCCGACACCGTGGAGGTCCATTACGAGGGCACCCTGATCGACGGCACCGTCTTCGACAGCTCCTATGATCGCGGCGAGCCGGTGAGCTTCCAGGTCGGCCAGGTCATCGAGGGCTGGCAGGAAGCCCTGCAGCTGATGAGCGTGGGCGACACCTGGGAGGTGGTGATTCCCTCCGAGCTGGCCTACGGCGCCCAGGGACAGGGTCCCATCGGCCCCCACGAGACGCTGATCTTCAAGGTCGAGCTGCTCGACGTAGCCGGTGAATGATCCGGCCCCGATGAACGCCCTCCGCTGCCTGGCCGCCGCCGGTCTCTGTCTGGGGCTGGCCGCCCCGCTGGCCGCCCAGGAGCCGCCGGCACAACTGCCGAGCCTGGGCGTGGACCGGGACGGCGTCAGCGTGCTCGGTGTCTCCTCGGGGGGCTACATGGCCACCCAGCTGGCGGTGGCCTGGCCCGAGCGGTTCGCCGGGCTGGGCGTCGCCGCCGCCGGGCCCTGGGCCTGTGCCCGCGGCTCCCTGGGCCTGGCCCTGGGCCAATGCATGTCGACCCAGCGAGGCATGCCGGACCCGGCGGAGCTCGAGGACCGCTACCGGGGGTACCGCCGGCACGAGCTGGTCGGCGAGCCCGAGGCCTTGGCCGAGCTGCGGGTCTTCGTCTGGCATGGCGCGGAGGACAACACCGTGGCCCCCGCACTGGGCCAAGCCCTGGCCGAGCAATTCCGCGGCTGGCTGGCCTCCCCCGATGGCCAGCTGAGGTTCATGGAGAGCGAGGAGGCCGGCCACGGCTGGCCGCTGGCGGCGAGTGTGGACACGCCCGTGGATGCCCTGGCGGACTGTCGCGGCGGCGGCGGCACCCACCTGCTGGCCTGCGACCTGGATATCGCCGGGGAGATGCTGAGCTGGCTGCACGGTGACCTGGCGCCCCCCGCGCCGGGCGAACCACGGGGTGAGCTCGTGCGCTTCGACCAGTCAAGCTTCGACGCCCGCGGGCTGGGTGACACCGGTTACCTGTTCGTGCCGGCGGGCTGCGAGGACGGCGGCTGCGACCTCAGCGTGGCGCTGCATGGCTGTGCCATGGATGTCGAGCAGATCGACGAGGCCTTCGTTCGCCACAGTGGCCTCAACGAGTGGGCCGCCACCAATCGACGGGTGGTGCTCTACCCCCAGGCGGAAACCAGCCTGCCCAATCCCCAGGGCTGCTGGGACTGGTGGGGCTTTTCCGAGAGCACCTGGCAACTCGACCCCCTGCATGACAGCCGCCGGGGCTCCCAGACGGGGGCGTTGATGGCCATGATCGAGCGCCTGCAGCAGGCACCCGACGAGAAATAAGCCAGCCGTTCCCGTGCCGAGGCGTCAGCCCTCGGCCAGCGCCTGTTCCAGGGCGGCCTGCAGCGGGCCCGAGGTGGGGGAATGCAGCACCCGGCGGCGAATCTCGCCGTCGCGGTCGACCAGGAACAGCGAGGCGCTGTGATCGATGGTGTAGGCCATGGCGGAGTCCGGGGTCGCCACCCTGCGCCAGACCACCCCGTAGCGTTCGGCCAGTGCCTCGAGCGCGTCCTGGCTGCCGGTGGCGCCGATGAACCCCTCCCCGAAGAAGGCCAGGTACTCCTCCAGCCGCGTCAGGGTATCCCGCTCGGGGTCCAGCGAGATCATCAGCGGGACCACCCGGCGCCGCTGCTCGGGGTCGAGACGCCCCATCACCTGACGCACCACGGCGAGGCTCATCGGGCAGACATCCGGGCACCAGGTGTAGCCGAAGAAGATCACCGCCAGCTGATCATCATCGAGCTGGCTCAGCGAGAACTCGCCCGCGGTCGACGGCAGCTCGATCGGCCCTCCCTGGGGCTCGCCCTTCGCCGGGTCCCTCAGCTGCTGCTGGTAGAAGGCGAGGCCGACCGCGACCACCATCAGTATCGCGCCCAGTCCCAGCCAGATGCCTCGCCGCTGCATGATCACCGCCTCGCCACGTCGAAGTCGAACCAGCTTCCCAGACGGCCTTGTGGCGTGTCCACCACCACCTTCGCGCGCCAGGGCATGACCGCCTCGGTACAGATCGTCACCTGCCCCTCCCCACGGAAGACGCCGCCTCCCACGGCCTCGAGGGGGAAGCGGTGCAACCCCATGTCCATGTCGCGGCCGACGAAGTCGACGCGGGCGGACTCGGCCGGGATGCCGGTCAGGCGCACCTCCAGCGGCAGACGCTCCAGGGCCCGGATGGGGCCGTCCGACGCGATCGCCAGGCGCAGCGTGATGCCCTGCCCCAGGCGCGCCGTGCAGGGGCCCGCATGGAGGTCGCAGCGGACCTCCGCCGGCGGATGCCAGTGCACGCCGACCTCATCGCGCAGGCTGTAGCGGGTCAAGTACCAGAGCGCCACGGCGAGGGTCAGCAGGGTGACGGTGATCAGCAGGGGCAGCAGCGGGGGGCGAGCCGCACCGCTCGACGACGGGATACGCGGGGGCATGGCGAAGCGCGGGGCCTCCATCGGTGGCAGGATAGAGGTAAGCTTATCAGCATTTGCCTGCGGCGAAGTGCGCAAGGATGTCGCAGGGGAGACCATCAGGAGGGAACTGTCATGGACGACGTGGGCAACGCACTGGGGCCGCTGTTCCTGCTGATCCTGCTGGGCGCCGGGCTCGGCTGGTGGCGCCAGCCGGGCGGCGACTTCTGGCCGCGCATGGAACGGCTGATCTACTTCCTGCTGTTTCCCGCCATGCTGGTCTCGACCCTGGCCACCGCGGACGTCGCCCAGGTGCCGGTGGCCCGGCTGGCCCTCGCCCTGCTCGGTGCCATGGGCCTGTTCGGCCTGCTGCTATGGGGGCTGCGAGGCCGGCTGCGACTCGCTGCGCCCGCCTTCACCTCGGCCTTCCAGGGCGCGCTGCGCTTCAACACCTATGTCGGGGTGGCCGGGGCCGCCGCCCTGCACGGCAGTGCCGGGGCCACGGTGGCCGCGGTCGCGGTGGCGCTGATGGTGCCAGTGGTCAACGTGCTCTGCGTGGCCAGTTTCATCGCAACCGGCACTCTGGGCTCGGCGAGCCTGGGCAGGAGCCTCGCCGCACTGACGCGCAACCCGCTGATCCTGGCCTGCCTGACCGGCATCGCCCTCAACCTCAGCGGCATCGGCCTGCCCGGCTGGAGCCAGCCCGGCATGGAGCTGCTGGGCCGTGCCGCCCTGCCGCTGGGCCTGGTGGCGGTGGGCGTGGCGCTGCGTCCCGCCGCGCTACTGAGACGCGATCGCGGGGTCTGGACCGCCAACCTGGTCAAGCTGGGGCTGATGCCGGCCCTGGTGCTCATTCTGGCCCTGCTGCTGGGCCTGGATCCAGTGACCCGCGATGTGGCCCTGCTGTTCGCCGCCCTGCCCACCGCCACTTCGGCGTATATCCTGGCCCGCCAGCTGGGCGGAGACGCCGAGCTGATGGCGGCCCTGATCACCGGCCAGACGCTGCTGGCCATGCTGACCCTGCCGCTGTGGCTGCGCCTTGCCGGTTGACGATACATCGCTAACGAAAAGCGTTCGCATTTGTATTGACAGCTCAAACGAGAATGATTATTCTTGAACCGTGGCGTTGATGAGGCGCCACGCCAGGCAGGAACCCGCCAGTCTCCTGCCCTGGTTTCTCCCTCTCATTGCTAGTCACGGTCTTTTTTGCCGCCTCTTCCGGGGCGGCCTTTCTTTTGCTAAGGCGGATCAGTCGACCCGCGTGAAGATCAGGTCCCAGACGCCGTGCCCCAGCTTCTCGCCGCGCGCCTCGAACTTGGTCAACGGGCGAAACTCGGGGCGCGGCACATAGGGGGCCGTATCGGGGCCGGCGGTGTTGGCGAAGCCGGGCGCGGCGTCCATCACCTCGACCATCCACTCGGCATAGGCCTCCCAGTCGGTGGCCATGTGCAGGGTGCCACCGGGCTTGAGGCGGGTGCGCACCAGTTCGACGAAGGCCGGCTGGATGATGCGGCGCTTGTGATGCCTCTTCTTCGGCCAGGGATCAGGAAAGAATAGTTGCAAGGTATCGAGGCTCGCCTCGGGCAGGCACTGCTCGAGTACCGCCAAGGCATCCTCGCGGTAGACCCGCAGGTTGGTCAGGCCCCGCTTGTCGGCTTCGTCGAGCAGCTTGCCCACCCCCGGGGCATGCACCTCGATGCCGATGAAGTCGGTATCGGCGTACCGCTCGGCCTGCTCGATCAGCGAGGCCCCCATGCCGAAGCCCACCTCCAGCACCCGAGGCGCGCGGCGTCCGAACAGCGCATCGAGGTCCTGGCGGCCATCGGCGAGGGTCAGTCCCAGGTGCGGCCAGACCTCCTCGAGTCCCCGGGTCTGGGCCTGGGTCATGCGGCCGGCGCGCAGCACATAGCTCTTGATGCCGCGGCGATGCAGCGGGGCATCCGGGCCCTCGGGGGCGGTGGTCTTGTCGTCGTGTCGCGGGTCGGTCATGGCTCGGGGACACTCGTTGCCAGCGGTGAATCGGGGCAATATTGTAGCGGCTTCCGCTTCGCCGGGGTACGGTAGGCGACCAAGAACGTCCCGAACGCTCGAGGCTGACCCAGCGACAGGACTGCGAGGGGGCGCTGTGAACCCCTCCATGGGCGCTACCGATGCCCTGCGGCGCTCTCGCGTCCCGCTCCGCTTGCAGGGCCGGTGCTGGCCATCCATGGCCAGCCCGTTCGGAGGGATCCTCCTCACCCCTGGCATAGGACCCCCTCTTCGGCCTATCCCCGTCGCCTCTCGAGAACCCGGGCAACCACAACGGTCATTCAAGACAAGGAGGGTCAGAATGCAGGATAGGGGATGGTGGCTGGGTGCGGCGCTCTCCGGCGCCCTGGTGGTGATGGCCGGTGCCTTCGGCGCCCATGCGCTGGAGGGCCAGCTGGCCCCGCGGCTGGCGGCTGCCTTCGAGACCGGGGTGCGCTACCAGGCGTGGCATACCCTGGCGCTGCTGGCGGTGCTGGCCTGGCGCGCCACCACACCGCTCGCCGGCCAGCGGCTCTCCCTGGGTCTTTGGGCGGCGGGAATGGCGCTCTTCTCGGGCTCGCTCTACGCCATGGCGCTGACGGGCCTGCGCGGTCTGGGCTTGGTCACCCCGCTGGGCGGGGTGCTGATGATCGGCGGCTGGCTGACCCTGGCGGTGACGGTGCTGCGCGCAAGGTCACGCGGTTAGTCGCCGTCGGGCAGGGCGTAGGTCGCCGTGACCAGGGCCATCGGCCGCTCGTCGCCGGCCGAGAAGAGCTGCACCTCCCCCACCACCAGGCGGCGTCCCAGCTTGAGGATGCGGGCGTTGGCGATGACATCGCGATCGCCCCGCGGCCGGCGCAGGAAGCGGCAATGCAGGTCGCTGGTCACGGCCATGGGCTCGGGGCCGATCTGGGCCAGTATCGCCACGTAGAGACAGACGTCGGCCAGCCCCATCAGGGTGGGGCCGGAGACACTGGCCCCGGGGCGCAGGTGCTCGTCTTCGATGGCCAGGCTCATGGTCGCGCGCATCTCGTCGACGCCCTCGATGGTCCCGGTCCGCTGGGGAAAGACCTCGTCGAGAAAGTCCTCGATGGCGGCGGCGGTCATCACGGTCATCGGCAGGCTCCTTGCGGTTCATTGGGAAGGTGACGTTTGCGTCAACATAACCGAAAGCGCCCCGGGCAGGTACCCGGGGCGCTTGATGCATACGAGCTACGAGCTACGGATATCAATGTATCCGCTGAGCTGGGCCCGAAGCCCGAAGCCCGAAGCCCGAAGCCGCTTATTTCGCCTTGTGCACGGCACGCCAGTGGTGCAGCAGCGGCTCGGTATAGCCGGCGGGCTGTTCGCGACCCTTGAAGATCAGGTCGCTAGCGGCCTGGAAGGCAGTCGAGGCGGCGAAATCGGCGCTCATCGGCGTGTATTCCGGGTCACCGGCGTTCTGCTGGTCGACCACCTTGGCCATGCGCTCCAGGGTCTCCTGGACCCGGGCGGCATCGACCACGCCATGGTGCAGCCAGTTGGCGATGTGCTGGCTGGAGATCCGCAAGGTGGCGCGGTCCTCCATCAGGCCCACGTCATGGATGTCCGGCACCTTGGAACAGCCCACGCCGTGCTCAACCCAGCGCACCACATAGCCGAGGATGCCCTGGCAGTTGTTGTCCAGCTCCTGCTGGCGCTCCTCGTCGCTCCATTGCGGTGACTCGGCCACCGGCACGGTAAGCAGGTCATTCAGGAAGTCCGCCTCGCCCTGGCCTTCCATCTCGCGCTGCAGGGCCGCCACATCCACCTGGTGGTAGTGCAGGGCATGCAGGGTGGCGGCGGTGGGCGACGGCACCCAGGCGGTATTGGCCCCGGCCTTGGGATGGCCGACCTTCTGCTCGAGCATGGCGGCCATCAGTTCGGGCATGGCCCACATGCCCTTGCCGATCTGGGCGCGGCCGCGCAGGCCGCAGGCCAGGCCGACCTGGACGTTGTTCTTCTCGTAGGCCTGGATCCAGGCGGAGCCCTTCATGTCGCCCTTGCGGATCATCGGGCCCGCCTCCATGGCGGTGTGCATCTCGTCGCCGGTGCGGTCGAGGAAGCCGGTGTTGATGAACACCACCCGCGAGCTGGCCTCGGCAATGCAGGCCTTGAGATTGACCGAGGTGCGACGCTCCTCGTCCATGATGCCCATCTTCAGGGTATCGCGGGCCATGCCGAGGATGTCCTCGATGCGGCCGAACAGCACACTGGAGAAGGCGACCTCCTTGGGGCCGTGCATCTTCGGCTTGACGATGTACATCGAACCGGTGCGCGAGTTGCGCGGCTCGTTCTCGCCCTTCTTCAGGTCGTGCAGGGCGACCAGGCCGGTGACGATGCCGTCGAGGATGCCCTCGGGCAGCTCGTTGCCGTCGGCATCCAGCACCGCCGGCGTGGTCATCAGGTGACCGACGTTGCGCACGAACATCAGCGAGCGGCCCGGCAGGGTGACAGTCCCCCCGTCGGTATTGTGCCAGGTGCGGTCGGCATTGAGGCGGCGGGTGAGGGTCTTTCCACCCTTCTCGACCTGCTCTTCCAGGTCACCCTTCATCAGGCCCAGCCAGCTAGCATAGACCCCGACCTTGTCCTCGGCGTCCACCGCGGCCACCGAATCCTCGCAGTCCATGATGGTGGTCAGCGCCGCCTCGACCACCAGGTCCTTGACGCCGGCCGGGTCGGTCTTGCCGATCGGGTGGCTCGGATCGATCTGGATTTCCAGGTGCAGGTCGTGGTTGACCAGCAGGACGGACTCAGGGCTCTCGGCCGGGCCGTTGAAGCCCACCAGCTTGCCCGGGTCCTTGAGGCCGGTCTCGCGACCGCCGTCCAGGGAGACCACCAGGTGGCCGTCGCGCAGCGCATAGTTGACGGCATCATGGTGGGAGCCGGTGGCCAGCGGGGCGGCGCGGTCGAGCACACCGCGGGCATAGCCGATGACCTTCTCGCCGCGCTTGGGGTTGAAGCTCGAGCCCTTCTCGGCACCGCCCTCCTCGGAGATGGCGTCGGTGCCGTAGAGGGCGTCGTAGAGGCTGCCCCAGCGGGCATTGCCAGCGTTCAGTGCATAGCGCGGGTTGTTGACCGGCACCACCAGCTGCGGGCCGGCCTGGACGGCAATCTCGCGGTCGACGTTGGCGGTGGTCACGCCGACCCTGGCCGGTGCTTCCACCAGATAGCCGATCTCCTCGAGGAAGGCACGGTAGGCGGCCATGTCGCGAATCGGGCCGGGGTGCTCGCGATGCCAGGCATCGAGCTTCTCCTGCAGGCGATCGCGCTCGGCGAGCAGTTCGCGGTTCTGGGGGGTCAAATCATGGAAGAGCGCGTCGACGCCGGCCCAGAAGGCCTCGGGGTCGACACCGGTGCCCGGCAGGGCCTGTTCGTTGATGAAACGGTCCAGCTCGGCGGCCACCTGAAGGCGATGGCGAGTGATGCGTTGGGTCATGGGTCGTACTCCTCATGCTTGGCTGCTCGGTGCCCCCTGGCACCGACCGGCCGGACAGGGAAAGATGACGGTGTAGCGTCGATTTTGTGGAAAATACTTCCACATGTAAACCTATACCTGCCGCTTACCGCCCGTGGCTCGCATATGATGATGAGGCCGGCCGGCCACCGAGGCATTGCTGGCCGGGCCGGCGGCTTGGCGCTAGCATGAACGGGCATTGCGGAGAAACCGATGAGCGACTTCACCCCGTTGCAGGCCCTCGGGCCACTCGCCCCGGCAGACCTGTCCGGCCGAGACCTCGAGCGCTACCTGGGCCACTACGGCCTGGCACCCCTGCTTGCCGAGCATGTGGGCCTCTACGTGGGCTACCTGGAGGCCGGTGACTTCCGCCTCTGGACCCAGGTCTGGAGTCCCGAGGCGCCCATCGGCACGGCCTTCGTGGTGCACGGTTACTTCGACCATCTCGGCCTCTACTGCCACCTGCTGGAGTGCCTGCTCGCGCGGGGCTGGCGGGTCGTGCTCTGGGACCTGCCCGGCCATGGCCTCTCCAGCGGCCGCCGTGCCTCCATCGACGATTTCAATGACTATGGCAGCTGCCTGCACCACCTGCAGCAACATCTCGAGGACGAGGGACTGGCCCCCCGGCCCTGGCTGGGCATCGGCCAGAGCACCGGGGCGGCGATCCTCGCCACCGACGCCCTGACCCGCGGCGACGACGGCGCCTGGTCGGGACTGGCGCTGCTGGCGCCGCTGGTACGCCCCTGGGGCTGGAACCAGTCGAGCTGGCTGCACCGCCTGGTGGGGCCCTTCGTCGAATCGATCCCGCGCAAGTTCCGCGCCAACTCCACGGATGCCGACTTCGCCGACTTCCTGCGCGAGGGCGACCCCCTCCAGACCGACCGCCTGGCGATGGACTGGGTGGGGGCCATGCGCCGCTGGATGCCGCAGCTGCTGGCACTGCCACCGAGCCCGGTTCCCACCCTGATCCTGCAGGGTGAGCAGGACCTGACCGTGGACTGGGAGTGGAACCTCGAGGTGCTGGCGCGCAAGTTCCCCGGCGCCGAGATCCATCGCCACCCCGAGGCCCGTCACCACCTGGTCAACGAGGCCGAGCCGATTCGCCGCGAGCTGTTCACGGTCCTCGACCGCTTCATTGCCAGACTGGAGCCGACCGACACCCCGCCCCGGGAGACGATCTCACCATGAAACCCCACCTGCCTTTGCTGCTGGCGACCCTGCTGCTCGCCGGCTGTGCCGCTGCGCCGGAGCAGCCGACCACGCTGCGCCAGGCCCTGTTCGGGCTCGGCGAGCGCGCCGCCAAGCGGCTCACGGCGACGCCGCCCATGCCCAGACCGGCGGTCGACCAGGTCCTGCTGCTGGCCAGGCCGGACGTCGACCGCCGCCTGGGGCTCGGCGAAGAACGCGTGCTCGAGAGCCTGACCCGCGCCCTGCTGGCGGTTCCCGACGGCCCTCAGGTGCTGGCGTGGCGCGATGCCATGGCCGAGGGGGGCGGCGACAACCACTGGCGCCTGAACAGCCGCCTCGAGGCCGACGGCCCCCGGCTGCAGCTCTCCGACCGCGAGTTGCTGCCCTATCGCCTGAGCCTGGAACTGCGACGCGCAGGGAGCGACGCGCCGGCGTGGCGCAGCGAGATCAGCGGGGCCCTGGACGCTACCGCCCTCTGAGCGCGGGCTGGCCCTCAGCCCTTGAGCAGACGATCGAGCTGGCGGTAGCCGATCGCCTCGATCAGCTGGTCACGCCCGGGACGCGCCTCGTCGGCCAGGTCGGCGAGGGTCAGGGCCACCCGCAGGACCCGGTGGTAGGCCCGGGCCGACAGCTTGAGCCGCTCCAGCACGCTGGCCAGCCAGGCGCGATCCGCCGCCTGCAGGGCGCAGGCCTCCTCCAGGGCCTGCCCGGCCAGTCGCGCATTCAGCGCGCCGCGAGCCGCCTGACGTGCCCGGGCCGCCAGCACCCGCTCGCGCACCACCGCCGAGGACTCCCCCGCTTCGCGGGAGGTGAGCTGCTCCGGCGAGAGCGCCGGGACTTCCACCTGCAGGTCGATGCGGTCGAGCAGCGGCCCCGACAGGCGCGCCTGGTAGCGTTGGATCTGCGCGGCCGTGCAGTGGCAGACCTGGCGAGGGTCACCCAGGTGGCCGCAGGGGCAGGGATTCATGGCCGCCACCAGCTGGAAGCCGGCCGGGTAACGGCGCTCGTGGCTGGCCCGGGCGATATGGATCTGTCCCGACTCCATAGGCTCGCGCATCACCTCCAGCACGTGTCGCGAGAACTCCGGCAGCTCGTCGAGAAACAGCACCCCGTGATGGGCCAGGGAAATCTCGCCAGGCCGCGGCTTCGAACCACCGCCCACCAGGGCCACGGCACTGGCGGTATGGTGCGGGGCGCGGAAGGGGCGCACACCCCACTGTTCGGCATGCGAACGCCCACTGACCGAGCGGATCGCCGCCACCTCGAGGGCCTCCGACTCGGAAAGCGGCGGCAGGATCCCCGGCAAGCGGCTGGCCAGCATGGTCTTGCCGGTGCCGGGCGGCCCGGCGAACAACAGGTTGTGCCCGCCGGCGGCGGCCACCTCCAGGGCGCGCCGTGCCTGATGCTGGCCACGCACCTCCGCCAGGTCAGGGCCCGCCTCGAGTGACGGGACGATACTCGGTGACCGATGGGGTGCGATGGGCGTCTGACCCAGCAGGTGAGCCACCACCTCCAGCAGGTGATCCGCCGGCAACACCTCGAGATCGCCGGCCAGGGCCGCCTCGTCGGCATTGGCCCGCGGCACGATCAGTCGCCGGCCGGCGCGACGCGTCGCCATGGCCAGCGGCAGGACGCCGGTCACCGGGCGCAGCCGGCCGTCCAGGGCCAGCTCGCCGGCGCACTCGACATCCGCCAGCGCCTCGGGCGGTACCTGGCCAGACGCCACCAGCAGGCCCAGTGCGATGGGCAGGTCGAAGCGGCCCCCCTCCTTGGGCAGGTCGGCAGGCGCCAGGTTGAGGGTGATGCGCCTCAGCGGGAAGTCGAAGCCGGCATTCACCAAGGCACTGCGCACCCGCTCGCGGCTCTCCTTGACGGCGGCTTCCGGCAGCCCCACCAGGGTCATGCCGGGCAACCCATTGGCCAGGTGCACCTCGACCAGCACCTCAGGCGCCTCGAGCCCGAGGCCGGCCCGGGTGTGGATGATTGCCAGCGTCATCGGCGATCCCTCGCAGCCTATCTACCCTCAGGCTAGCCCAGGCCAGCCGGATGCGCCCGGCACCGGCCGGGGATCAGCGTTCGGTCTTGCCGGCGCCGGCATCCTCCTCGGGGCTCGGCTCCTCCGGCAGCGCGGCCGGAGGCTCGCTAGGCGCCGCCTCCTGCGAGGCGTTGCCGTCCAGCGCCGCCTCAAGGGCCGCTACCTGCGTCTCCAGCGCCTCGACCCGCGCCCGGGTGCGCTGCATCACGTCCATCAGGATGTCGAAATCCTCCCGCGAGACCAGCTCCAGGCGATCGAAGGCGCCCTTCACCACCTGCTGAATGCCCTTCTGCACCTCTTCCGGAGCCTGAGAAGCGCCCTGCAGGCGGTCGCCGATCTGCTGGGCCAGGCGGCTGATACGATCATGGCTCACCATGGTGTCTCTCCTCAATCGTGATGGGGGCCTCCCCACAGGATACGCAAGCCCCCCGCCCGGCGCATTCCCCGCCGGCGCCCTGTTATGGGGCATGCGTACCACGACAAGGCACCACAAGAGTGCAGCCGCGGTGGCGGCGAGGTTCACCTCGCCGGGAAGCCGCTTCGCACATCGCCTCATCTCACTGATATAAAAACCATATTCCGTAATGTGGCACGGTTTACGCTTGAGCAGGACAGCCACCCATCGCACGGCATCAGGCCGCCGACATCCAGCAGGGGAGATCCGGGATGAAGCTGATTACTGCCATCATCAAACCGTTCAAGCTCGACGACGTGCGCGAGTCACTCGCCGACAACGGCGTCCAGGGCATCACCGTCACCGAGGTCAAGGGCTTCGGGCGCCAGAAGGGCCACACCGAGCTCTATCGCGGTGCAGAGTACGTCGTCGACTTTCTGCCCAAGGTGAAGGTCGAGGTCGCGGTAGACGATTCACGGCTGGAGGCGGTGCTCGATGCCATCTGCAGCGCGGCCAACAGCGGCAAGATCGGCGACGGCAAGGTCTTCGTCACGCCGCTGGAGGACGTCATCCGCATCCGCACCGGTGAGCGCGGCGCCGATGCCGTCTGACCGACGCCTCCCTTACCCTTCCTGACGTGGAGAGACCCCATGGTCGAATTACCGGAGCTGAGCTACGCGCTCGATACCTTCTACTTCCTGATCTGCGGCGTCCTGGTGATGTGGATGGCCGCCGGCTTCTCGATGCTCGAGGCGGGCCTGGTACGCTCCAAGAACACCGCCGAGATCCTCACCAAGAACATCGCGCTGTTCGCCATCGCCTGCACCATGTACCTGCTGGTGGGCTACTACCTGATGTACTCCAGCGGCGCGGGCGGCGTCCTGCCGAGTCTCGGCATGCTGATCGGTAGCGAGAACGGCGTCGATGCAGTGCTGGCCGGCGGTGACGACGCTCCCTACTATTCGATGCGCTCGGACTTCTTCTTCCAGGTGGTGTTCGTGGCCACCGCCATGTCCATCGTCTCCGGTGCCGTGGCCGAGCGCATGAAGCTGTGGGCCTTCCTGGCCTTCGCCGTGGTCATGACCGGCTTCATCTACCCGGTGTCCGGCTACTGGACCTGGGGCGGCGGCTGGCTGGCCGAGATCGGCTACTCCGACTACGCTGGCTCTGGCATCGTGCACCTGGCCGGTGCCGCCGCGGCTATGGCTGGCGTACTGGTGCTCGGCCCGCGCAAGGGCAAGTACGGCAAGGACGGCAGCATCTTCGCCATCCCCGGCGCCAACTTGCCGCTGGCCACCCTGGGTACCTTCATCCTGTGGATGGGCTGGTTCGGCTTCAACGGCGGCTCCGAGCTGAAGATGTCCGACGTCGCCTCCGCCAACAACGTGGCCCAGGTGTTCGTCAACACCAACACGGCCGCCGCCGGGGGCGTGATCGCCGCCCTGATCCTGGCCAAGCTGTGGTTCCGCAAGGCCGACCTGACCATGGCCCTGAACGGTGCCATCGCCGGCCTGGTGGCGATCACTGCCGACCCGCTGTCACCCAGCGCTCTGGGTGCCGTGCTGATCGGTATCGTGGGCGGCCTGCTGGTCGTCAGCTCGATCGTCGTCCTCGACAAGCTCAAGCTGGACGACCCGGTGGGTGCCATCTCCGCCCACGGCGTGGTGGGCATCTGGGGCGTGCTGGCGGTCCCGTTTACCAACGCCGAGGCCGGCTTCGGCCCCCAGATCATCGGCATCCTCGGCATCTTCACCTGGGTGTTCGTGGCCAGCCTGATCGTCTGGCTGATCCTCAAGGCCGTGATGGGCATCCGGGTCACCGAGGAAGAAGAGTACGAAGGCGTCGACCTGACCGAGTGCGGCCTGGAAGCCTACCCCGAGTTCAGTGCTTCCAAGAAGTGAGGCAGGCCCCCGAGTGAGCTGGCGTGCTCCTCCTGGCCCCCTTCGGGGGGCCTTTTTTATTCCTCCCGCAGCGGGTGTATGCTCTGGCACAATGAATGCAGCAGGGGTGGCGGACAGCGCCACCGACCAACGGACACAACGAGGATCAAGACCATGAAACTGGTGACCGCCATCATCAAGCCGTTCAAGCTCGACGACGTACGGGAGTCGCTCTCCGAGATCGGTGTCCAGGGCATCACCGTCACCGAGGTCAAGGGGTTCGGTCGCCAGAAGGGCCACACCGAGCTCTATCGCGGCGCCGAGTACGTGGTCGACTTCCTGCCCAAGGTGAAGCTCGAGGTGGCCGTGGACGACGAGATGGCCGAGAAGGTGATCGATGCCATCACCCAGGTCGCGAATACCGGCAAGATCGGCGATGGCAAGATCTTCGTCACCGCCCTGGAGCAGGTGCTCCGTATTCGTACCGGCGAGACCGGAAAGGACGCGGTCTAAGCGCTAAGCGGCCAAGCGGCCAAGCGGCCAAGCGGCCAAGCGGCCAAGCGGCCAAGCGGCCAAGCGGCCAAGCGGCCAAGCGGAGTCTAGGTCCAGCTAACAAGCCGCAAGAAACCCCACCAGCGGTTAGCCCGGTGGGGTTTCGCGTTTCTGCCTCGCTACCTACCGCCCGTCACCGAACAGCCTGGCGGCTCGGCGCTTGAAGCTCGGCGCTTATTTCTCGACGAAGGCCCGCTCGATGACATAGTCGCCGGGCTCGCCCATGCGCGGCGAGATGGTGAAGCCGAGCTCGTCAAGCAGGTGGCTGGTGTCATCGAGCATCGCCGGGCTGCCGCAGATCATGGCGCGATCCTGCTTGGGATCGATGGTCGGCAGGCCGGTGTCCTCGGCCAGCTTTCCGCTGCGGATATGATCGGTCAGCCGCCCCATGGTGTGGAAGGTCTCGCGGGTCACGGTGGGGTAGTAGACCAGCTTCTCGCTGATCTCTTCGCCGAGGTACTCGTGGGCGGGCAGATCCTTCTGGATGAAGTCGGCATAGGCCAGCTCGCTGACGTTGCGCACACCGTGCACCAGCACCACCTTCTCGAAGCGCTCGTAGACTTCCGGGTCCTGGATCAGGCCCATGAACGGCGCCAGGCCGGTGCCGGTGGAAAGCAGGTAGAGGTTGCGCCCCGGCAGCAGGTCGTCGGTGACCAGGGTGCCGGTGGGCTTGCGGCTGACCATGATCTGGTCCCCCACCTTGAGGTGCTGGAGGCGCGAGGTCAGGGGACCGTCGGGCACCTTGATGCTGAAGAACTCCAGGTGGTCCTCGTAGTTGGGGCTGGCGATGGAGTAGGCCCGCATCAGCGGCTTGCCGTTCACCTCGAGGCCGATCATCACGAACTGGCCGTTCTTGAAGCGTAGGCTGCGCTCGCGGGTGGTCCGGAAACTGAACAGGGTATCGTTCCAGTGGTGCACACTCAGAACGTCCTCAAGCGCAAACTTGCTCATGCCGACTCCTAGATATTCCATAAACGAATAGATAAGACAGCCAATCTTTGAGTGCAATTCTAAGAGACGAGGCATTATCTGTTAAATGGATTGTATGGATAACACTTATCTATACTGTAGATATCAGCTCTAGATATCAAACCGCCGAGGAGTGTCATGCGTTACACCCTGCGCCAGCTGGAAGTCTTCGTCACCGTCGCCCAGCACGAGAGCGTCTCCCGGGCGGCCCGCATCCTGGCGCTCTCTCAGTCGGCGACCAGTACCGCCCTCGCCGAGCTGGAGCGGCAGTTCGACTGCCGGCTGCTCGATCGCATCGGCAAGCGCCTGAAGCTCAATGCCCTGGGCTTCCAGCTGCTGCCCAAGGCGGTGGCCTTGCTCGACCGCGCCGAGGAGGTGGAGGAGCTGCTGCGTGGCCAGCAGGGCATCGGCACCCTGGACGTGGGCGCCACCCTGACCATCGGCAACTACCTGGCCACCCTGCTGATCAGCGACTTCATGCAGCGCCATCCGGGCAGCCGGGTGCGCCTCTCGGTGCGCAACACCCGGACCATCATCGACAGCGTTCGCCAGCACGGGCTCGACCTGGGGCTGATCGAGGGGCAGTGCGAGGAGGAGGACGTGATCACCCAGCCCTGGGTGGAGGATGAGCTGGCGGTGTTCTGCTCGCCCCGTCATCCGCTCGCCACCGCGGGTCCGGTGGAGCTGGACCGTCTGCTGCGCGAGGCCTGGATCATGCGCGAGCAGGGCTCCGGCACCCGGCTGACCCTGGAGCAGGCGGCACGTCACCGCCGCGGGCGTTTCAACATCCTGCTGGAACTGGAGCATACCGAGGGCATCAAGCGGGCGGTGGAATCGGGGCTCGGCATCGGCTGCGTCTCGAAACTGGCCCTGCGCGACGCCTTCCGCCGCGGCAGCCTGGTGCCCATCGCCACCCCGGAGCTGGACCTGAGTCGCCAGTTCACCTTCATCTGGCATCGCCACAAGTACCTGGCCACCGGCATGCGCGAGTTCCTCAAGCTGTGTCGGCAGATGACCGAAGGCATCCGTCGCAGCGACCAGATCGCTCTGCCCCAGGTGCCCTGACGCGACGCGGCCCGGCGACAGAGCCGGGCCGCGGGGAAGGCGTCAGCGAGAGGCTAGCGGAGGTCGCTGACGGCCTCCTGGATATCGGCGAGGGAGGCCTTGGTGAGATCCTTGGCCAGGGTGTGGATCACCAGCTTGGCGGTGGGGCCATCGACCTTCTCCCGTAACTGGCCGAGGAAGCGCGGCGGTGCGACCAGGATCAGCTTCTCCATGGTGTTGTCGACACGGGCGCGATAGAGCCGCTCGGCGACCTCGCGGGCGAAGATCTCCTCGTGGTGCTGGGTCGCGACATTCTCCCCGCCGGCGCTGCGCGCCGTCGTCGAGGTCGACTCATGGACATCGCCACCGCGGTCCGTCACCAGGTCCCCCTCGTGCATGCGACCCTCGGCATGGAGGAGGCTGTCCTTCTCGCTGACCTTGAGTCCATTGCGGGTGAACAGCCGAGCCCGCGCCGCATCAGCCACCACGATATAGGTTGTCATAGCCGCTCCTTGATGCTGGTGAGTTGGCGGAAGTCCTCCCGACGGGACAGCCACTTCCGCCTCTCGTTCCACATTGGCAAGCGCACTCCCGTTGGTCAACCTGGCGATACGCAATGACTGCAGGGCGGCGGGATCTGGGGTAGCATCCTGCCCTGGCCGGCAAGGACGTCGGCGCGACTCATCACCACGATGTGCATTCCCCGGGAGGACCCCGATGCGACAGTTCCTGTTTCCTCGCCGGCCGCTGGCCCGCACCACCCTGCTGACCTGCCACCTGCTGCTGCAGCTCGGCCTGCTGGCCGGAGCGGCCCTGTGGCTGGCTCCCCGCACGCCCTGGCTCGCCCCCGTCGACTGGGCCTCCGCCTGGCCGACCCTGGCCCTGGCCGGGGGTACCTGGCTGCTCGCCGCCGTGGCCCTGCGCCTGCTGGCCGAGCTGTGGCTGCTGCCCCACCACCTGGGCGCACAGCGCCCCGGCTTCGCCCCCGGCGCCGTGGTCACCCGCTCCTGGGAGCGGCGCCCGGCGGTGCATGACCACGAGGCCGCCTGGACCAGCGCGGCGAGCAGGAGCGCACCCGAGGAGGAGAGCGTGCTGGGCCGCGCCCGGGTGACGCGCCCTGCCGAACGCCACCGCCCCCAGCGCACCGCCAGCGAGCCGACCCTGGACCTGGCGACCGGCGGCCAGGCAGAGCCCGACGCCAGCCGGGAGCCGCGCCTCTAGTGGCGCGGCATGCCCCGAGGCGGACGGCGCAGGCAGACCCGACGAAAGGCATGCAGCCCCAGTGCCGCCGAGGCGGCGCCCAGGCCGTTGGCCAGGATGTCCGCTCCGTCGCCGCCGCTGCGGCCGGGCACCGGGAGCTGGGCAAACTCGATGACGATGCCCAGCAGCAGCGCGGCCAGGAAGGCCAGCGGCAGACGGACGCCGGCGAGCCCGATCAGGCCCGCCAGGCCGGCATAGCCGATGAAGTGACTGGCCTTGTCCCAGGGCAGCGTCTCGGGCAGCTCGCTGCTGGGCGCCAGGCTGCCCCAGGCGATCACCAACACCGCCAGGCAGGCCAGCAGCGCCCAGCGGCGGCGCCAGCGCCTATCCTCCCCGGCGGCCAGCCGGTAGAGCCAGTCAGCCATGGGCGATGTTGCGGTGATAGGCCGGGCTCAGGTCATGCAGGGCGTCCATGAAGGCCGTGACATGGTCCGGGTCGGTGAACTGGTTGATGCCGTGCCCCAGGTTGAAGACATGCCCGGGCCCGTGGCCGAAGCTGTCGAGGGTGCGCGCCACCTCGGCTCGGATCGCCGAGGGGCGGGCAAACAGCACGTGAGGGTCGAGGTTGCCCTGCAGGGCGACGCGATGACCGACCCGCGCCCGGGCATCGGCGAGCTCGGTCGTCCAGTCCAGGCCGACGGCATCGGAACCGGCCGCCGCGATGTCCTCGAGCCACTGGCCGCCGTTCTTGGTGAACAGGATCACCGGCACCCGGCGCCCCTCGTGCTCGCGGATCAGGCCGGCGACGATCTGCTCCATGTAGCGCAGCGAGAACTCCAGGTAGGCCGGCGTGGAGAGCGCCCCGCCCCAGGTGTCGAAGATCTGTACCGCCTGGGCGCCGGCACGGATCTGGGCGTTGAGGTAATCGGTGACCGCATGGGCCAGGGTATCGAGCAGCCGGTGCATGGTGTCGGGCGCGTCATAGAGCATCGTCTTGACGTGACGGAAGTCCTTGCTGGAGGCGCCCTCCACCATGTAGGTGGCCAGCGTCCAGGGGCTGCCGGAGAAGCCGATCAGCGGCATCCGGCCGTTGAGTTCGCGGCGGATGGTCGCGACCGCCCGCATCACGTAGTCCAGGTCTCGCTCGGCGTCCGGTGCCTGCAGGGCCTCCACCTCGGCCGAAGTGCGTACCGGCTTGCGGAATTTCGGGCCCTCGCCGGTCTCGAAGTAGAGCCCCAGCCCCATGGCATCGGGGATGGTCAGGATGTCCGAGAAGAGGATGGCCGCATCCAGGGGGTAGCGCTCCAGCGGCTGCAGGGTGACCTCGCAGGCCAGCTCCTGGTTGCGGCACAGGCCCATGAAGCTGCCGGCATGGCCACGCACCTCGCGATACTCCGGCAGGTAGCGGCCGGCCTGGCGCATCATCCACACCGGCGTGCGGTCGACGGGTTGACGCGCCAGGGCGCGCAGAAAGCGGTCGTTCTTGAGTTCCATGCGCTCGCTCGTCCACGGAAAATGTGAGCGCCATTGTACCCCATCGAATGGCCCGGGGATGAGCCCCGTGACACAACGGTGAGCCAGCCCGGCCTTCCTGATAGAATGGCCCTCCACCCGTCGACAACGCCGTGGTCTTCCACCGAGGTACATCGTGACGATTCGATTCATCGCCGCCTCCCGGCTGCCCACCCCCTGGGCCACCTTCACCATGCACGGCTTCGAGGATGATGCCACCGGCAAGGATCACATCGCCCTGACCCTGGGTGACGTGGCCGATGGCGAAGCGGTGCTGGGACGGGTCCACTCCGAGTGCCTGACCGGCGATGCCCTCTTCTCCATGCGCTGCGACTGTGGCTTCCAGCTGCAGGAAGCGCTCAAGCGCATCGCCGAGGCAGGGCGGGGCGTGCTGCTGTACCTGCGTCAGGAAGGCCGCGGCATCGGCCTGCTCAACAAGATCCGCGCCTATCACCTCCAGGATGCCGGCGCCGACACCGTGGAAGCCAACGAGCAGCTGGGCTTCGCCGCCGACCTGCGCCGCTATGACCTCTGCGTGCCGATGCTCGATCACCTGGGGGTCAAGGCGCTGCGCCTGATGACCAACAACCCCCGCAAGGTCGACGCCCTGACCCAGGCCGGCGTGGTGGTGGTGGAACGCGTCCCGCTGACCACCGGTCTAAACCCGCATAACGAGCAGTACCTCACCACCAAGGCCGGCAAACTGGGCCACATGATGGCGCTGGGCGACTTCACCCAGGCAAGCGATGTGGATATCGAACGCAAGCCCTGAGCCACCGGACCCCGGCATCGGTCTGGCTCCTCGGCAGGAGGCTCCCCCGATGACGCATCCCACCCGCGACGACGAGACGCCCTTCAGTAGCCTCGAGGAACTCCTTCACAGTATCAGCCATGGCATCGGCGCGGCGCTCAGCCTCGCGGGGGTCGTGGTGCTGCTCGTGCTGGCCAGCCTGACTGCCCGGGTCGACCCCTGGAAGCTCGTCGGCATCGGCTGCTATGGCGTCAGCCTGGTGCTGCTCTACGCCGCCTCTACCCTCTACCATGGGGTCCGCCACCCGCGCCTGAAGGGCCTGTTCCAGTTGCTCGACCACTGCGCGATCTACCTGCTGATCGCCGGCACCTACACGCCCTTCCTGCTGGTCAACCTGCGCGGCCCCACGGGCTGGACACTGTTCGCCACCGTCTGGTCCCTGGCGCTGGCCGGCATCGCCTGCAAGCTGGCCTGGCCCCACCGTTTCGCCACGCTGCGGGTCGCCATCTACCTGCTGATGGGCTGGCTGATCGTCTTCGCCGGCGACGAACTGGCGGCCCGCCTGTCCGATACCAGCCTCGCCCTGCTGGTCGCCGGCGGCGTCACCTACACCCTGGGCGTGGCCTTCTATGCCATCAGCGCCATCCCCTACAACCACGCGATCTGGCACCTGTTCGTGATGGGCGGCAGCACCTGCCACTACTTCGCGGTCTACACCGCGGTGCTGCCCTTCGCCGCCTGAGCATCGTCAGGCGGCGCGGGCCTTGCGGATGCGTTCGTAGGCGCTGCCGATCTCGCTGGTACGCTCCTTGGCGACCTCGCGCATGCTCTCGGGCAGGCCCTTGGCGGCAAGCTTGTCAGGATGATTCTCGCTCATCAGGCGGCGGTAGGCCTTCTTGATCTCGGCGTCGCTGGCGTCCTGGTCGACGCCCAGCACCCGGTAGGCATCCTCCAGCGACGGGCCCTGTTCGTCCTCCCCCCGAGGGCCACCGCGCAGCATCGCCTCGACCTGGGCAATCTCGGCCTCGGAACAGCCCAGGCCCCGCACCACCCGCATCAGCATCTCGTGCTCGGCAGGGTGCAGCTCGCCATCGGCGGCGACCGCGGCCAGCTGCACCTGCAGGAAGACCTGACGCAGCGCGGGCTGGTGTGCCGCAATGCGGCGAACCCTGGCGAGCTCAGCGTCCAGGTCGAAGTCGTCGCCCTTGCCGCGGGTAAAGTCAGCGCGGGCCTGCGCGCGCTGGACCTCGCTGAGCCGCAGCCGTTCCCACAGCTGCCGGGAGGTTTCCAGCTCGTCCTCGGAGACCTGGCCATCGGCCTTGCACAGGCACCCCATGACGGCGAAGGTCGATTCTAGGAACTGTGACTGGACGCCAACCAGCTTGTTCAGCAGGCGATGACGCAGGCGTCTGCCCAGCCAATAGCCCAGGGCGCCGCCCACCAACAGGCCGATGGGGCCGCCGATGGCCAGCCCCAGCAGGGCACCGATCAGTATCAGGAACAGCATCGCAACCTCGTGAGAGAAACGTGAAGGGTCAGGGCAGCCGGGCGCGGATCGAGGCCTCGATGCCGTCTGCGTCCAGGCCGCACTCGGCGAGTAGTTCGGCGGGCTTGCCGTGTTCGACGAAGGCGTCGGGCAGCCCAAGGTTGAGCACTTCCACCTGCACCCCCTCGGCCACCAACAGCTCGTTGACCGCACTGCCGGCACCGCCGGCGACCACGTTCTCCTCCAGGGTCACCAGCAGGTCGTGCTCGTCGGCCGCGGCCAGCACGGCGTCACGGTCCAGCGGCTTGATCGAGCGCATGTTGAGATGGCTGGCGTCGAGGCGCTCGGCCACCTCCGCCGCCGGGCCGTTGAGGCTGCCGAAGGCCAGCAGGGCCACCCGCACCGCGTCCCCACTGCCGCGCCGCCGCCACTCGGCTCGGCCAATCTCGAGAGGCTCGAGATGGTCGGGCGTCGCGACGCCCGAGCCGGTGCCGCGCGGGTAGCGCACTGCGGCTGGACCGGGATGGTGGTAGGCGGCACTGAGCATCGCCCGGCATTCGGCCTCGTCGGCGGGGGCCAGCACCACCAGCCCCGGCACGCAGCGCAGGTAGGAGAGATCCAGGCTGCCGTGGTGGGTGGGGCCGTCCTCGCCCACCAGGCCGGCGCGATCGATGGCGAAGGTGACATCAAGCGCCTGCACCGCCACGTCGTGGATCAGCTGGTCATAGCCGCGCTGCAGGAAGGTGGAATAGATCGCCACCACCGGCTTCATGGCCTCGCAGGCCAGGCCCGCGGCCAGGGTCACCGCATGCTGCTCTGCGATGGCCACATCGAAGTAGCGCTCCGGGTACTCCTTCGAGAAGCGCACCAGGTCGGAACCCTCGCGCATGGCGGGGGTGATGCCGACCAGCCGCTCGTCCACCGCGGCCATGTCGCACAGCCAGTCGCCGAACACACGGCAGTACTTCTGCTTGCGGCTGACTGGCGGACGGGCCGGCTTGAGCGGTGGCGGCGTGTCGCCGTTCTTCTCCAGCTTGGTGATGGCATGGTAGCCGATGGGGTCGGCTTCGGCGGGCAGGAAGCCCTTGCCCTTGCAGGTCTTCACATGGAGGAACTGGGGTCCCTCCAGGTCGCGCATGTTGCGCAGGGTCTGCACCAGCAGCGGCAGGTCGTGGCCGTCGATGGGCCCGATGTAGTTGAAGCCCAGTTCCTCGAAGAGCGTAGCCGGGCTGATCATGCCCTTCATATGCTCCTCGGTGCGCCGCGCCAGCTCCAGGGCCCCGGGCAGATGGGAGAGCACCCGCTTGCCGCCCTCGCGCATGCTGGTGTAGGGCTTGCTGGTGAGGATGCGTGCCAGGTAGCTGGCCATGCCGCCGACGTTCTCGGAGATCGACATCTCGTTGTCGTTGAGCACCACCAGCAGGTTGGCGTCCACATGGCCGGCATGGGCCAGGGCCTCGAAGGCCATCCCGGCGGTCAGGGCGCCATCGCCGATCACCGCGCAGACCCGGCGCTTCTCGCCGCGGGTGCGGGCGGCCAGGGCCATGCCCAGGGCCGCCGAGAGCGAGGTGCTCGAATGGCCCACGCCGAAGGTGTCGTACTCCGACTCGGCCCGCCGCGGGAAGGCGGCAAGGCCGCCGTACTGGCGGATGCCGGTCATCGCCTCGCGGCGCCCGGTGAGGATCTTGTGGGGATAGGCCTGGTGGCCCACGTCCCAGACCAGGCGATCATAGGGGGTCTCCAGCGCCTGATGCAGGGCCACGGTGAGTTCCACCACGCCCAGGCCGGCGCCGAAATGGCCGCCGGAGACGCCCACGCTGTAGAGCAGGTAGGCGCGCAGCTCGTCGGCCACCTGGGCCAGCTGACCGGCATTCATGGCGCGCAGCCCGGCCGGGGTATCCAGGGTATCGAGCAGCGGCGTGGCCGGACGCTCGACGGGGATGTCATCGAACAGCTTCATGAGGGCCCTGTAGTGTCAATGGTCACGCTCGATCATGTAGCGGGCCAGGTCGGCCAGGGGGGTGGCGGCCTCGCCCAGCGGCGCCAGGGCCGCCACGGCCGTCTCGACCAGCGCATCGGCCCGGCGGCGGGCGCCCGCGATCCCCAGCAGGCTCGGGTAGGTGGGCTTGGCCCGGGCGGCATCGGCCCCGGAGGTCTTACCCAGGGTGGCGGTGTCGCCGGTCACGTCGAGAATATCGTCGTGGATCTGGAAGGCCAGGCCGATGGCCTCGGCATAGGCGTGCAAGGCAGCCAGCCGCGGGTCGGCCTCGTCGACGGCGACCAGCCCGCCGAGGCGCACCGCGGCGCGGATCAGCGCACCGGTCTTGTGGCCATGCATGGCCGCCAGCGCCGCGGTATCCGGGTGCCCGCCGACGGCGGCGAGGTCCAGCGCCTGGCCGGCCACCATGCCGTCGCGCCCGGCGGCTCCGGCCAGGCCGGTGACCAGTGCCGGTAGCCGGGGGTGAGCGGCCCGCGCCAGCACCTCGAAAGCCAGGGCCTGGAGGGCGTCACCGGCGAGTATCGCCGTGGCCTCGTCATAGGCCCGATGCACCGTGGGCTGGCCACGGCGCAGGTCATCGTCGTCCATGGCCGGCAGGTCGTCGTGGACCAGCGAATAGGCGTGGACCAGCTCCAACGCCATGGCCGGGGCATCCAGGTCGTCGTCCGCGGCGCCCAGGGAGCGACCGGCCGCATAGACCAGCACCGGCCTCAGCCGCTTGCCGCCCACCAGCAGTCCGTGGCGCATGGCTGCCTCGAGGCGCGGCGAGGGGGGCGTGCGCGCCGTGAAGAGCGCCTCGAGACGGGCGTCGACCCGGGCACGATCCGCGGCCAGGCGGCCGGCCAGGGGATCAGCGCTCACCATCGTCCTCCGCGGCAGGCGCATCGAAGGGTTGCAGGTCAACGCCGCCGGCCTCGCCCTCGGTCAGGGTGCGCACCCTCAGCTCCGCCTCGTCGAGCCGACGCTGGGCGTCGCGGGTCAGGCGCACGCCCTGTTCGAAGGCGGCCAGCGACCCCTCCAGGGACAGCTCGCCGGACTCCAGTCGCTCGACGAGCTGCTCGAGGCGCTCGACGGTGGCGGCGAAGTCGGCCGGTGCCGGCTCGTCGCCGCTGCCTTGGCTGTGCTGTTCCGCCATCGCCTCTCTCGCTGGTGGCTGGTTCATGGGCGGACAGTATACACGCTCCCCCGGGGGGGTCGTCTGCCCCGGCCGGCTCCGGGCAACTTGCATGCCATTCATCCATGGCGCTCAGCATTTTCATCCTCGCTCATGCCGGCTGTGATAAGCTATCGGCCCTGTTTCGAGCCTGCCCTTGCCCCGGGCGAAGCGTCTCCGGCGGGCCCCAGGCTCTTCAGCATCTTCATGACACATGCATGCGGCGCGCGCCGACGAAGGGGTTGAATCGACCATGGCCAAAACGTCCCTGGACAAGAGCAAGATCAAGATCCTGCTGCTCGAGGGCGTCCACCAGAGCGCGGTGGACAACCTACTCAATGCCGGTTACACCAATATCGAGCACCTGCCGACCTCGCTGGACGAGGCGACGCTGATCGAGAAGATCCGCGACGTCCACTTCGTCGGCATCCGCTCGCGTACCCAGCTCAACGAGCGCGTCTTCAGCGCGGCCGAAAAGCTGGTGGCGGTGGGCTGCTTCTGCATCGGGACCAACCAGGTAGACCTCGATGCCGCTCTGGTACGCGGCATCCCTGTCTTCAACGCGCCCTTCTCCAACACCCGCTCGGTGGCCGAGCTGGTGCTGGCCGAGGCGATCATGTTGCTGCGCGGCATCCCCGAGAAGAGCGCCCGCGCCCACCAGGGTGGCTGGCTGAAGTCGGCGAAGAACGCCCATGAGGCGCGCGGCAAGACGCTGGGCATCATCGGCTACGGCAGCATCGGCTCACAGCTCTCGGTGCTCGCCGAGTCGCTGGGCTTCGACGTCATCTACTACGACGTGGTGACCAAGCTGGCGATGGGCAATGCCCGCCAGGTGGCCAGCCTCGAGGAGCTGCTGGCCCGCGCCGATGTGGTCAGCCTGCACGTGCCGGACCTGCCCTCCACCCGCTGGATGATCGGCGAGGCCGAGATCGCCCTGATGAAGCCGGGTGGCATCCTGATCAATGCCTCCCGCGGCAGCGTGGTGGTGATCGAGGCCCTGGCCGAGGCGCTGAAGGCCGGCCGCCTCAACGGCACCGCCATCGACGTCTTCCCGGTGGAGCCCAAGGGTAACGAAGAAGAGTTCGAGAGTCCGCTGCGTGGCCTGGCCAACGTCATCCTCACCCCGCACATCGGCGGTTCCACCCTCGAGGCCCAGGAGAACATCGGCATCGAGGTCTCCGAGAAGCTGGTCACCTACTCCGACAACGGCACCACCGTCAGCTCGGTCAACTTCCCCGAGGTGGCCCTGCCGGCCCACCCGGGCAAGCACCGCCTGCTGCACATCCACGAGAACGTGCCCGGGGTTCTCTCCGAGATCAACCGCGTGCTCTCCGAGAACGACATCAACATCCTCGGCCAGTACCTGCAGACCAACGAGCACATTGGCTACGTGGTCATCGACGTGGACAAGGCCTACGGCTCGCGGGCACTGGAGGCCCTGCGCCAGGTGAAGCACACCCTGCGCGTACGGGTGCTCTACTCCGAGAGCAACTACGCCGACTGAGCCCCGTTCCCTCCCGGCAGACCGGAGCCGCCGCGTCATCGACGCGGCGGCTCTTTTAATGGATAAGGATCCGTGCAGCCGGCCTGCCCGACCGGCGCGTAAGCGGCACGGCGAGAGCAAACGAGCGTTGAGCATCACGCTCTTGACAGTTGCCCTAAAGCCTCCCATTTTGTACACAATCCATGCCACGCATTGGGCAATACCGACAGTACACACATGATGTCGAAGGCACCTGAACCAAGGCTCCGGTCCGACACGAGGCTTGGGTAACCCTTTGTCCATTCAGCGGCCGCTTGACGGCCCACCGGGAGGACAACATGCCCCAGCCCAACCCGACCCTGTGGATCCGCCGGCCGCTCGCCTGCAGCGATGCGCGTGCCGCCGGCGGTGTGGTGATTCAGGACGGACGTATCGTCGAGGCCGTGCCTTCCGGCGCCACACCGACAACGCCGGTGGATGAGGTCTTCGACGCCTCGGCACATGTGCTGCTGCCCGGGCTGGTGAATACCCACCATCACTTCTACCAGACCCTGACCCGGGCCTACTCGCCGGCCCTGAACAAGGAACTCTTCCCCTGGCTGACGACCCTCTATGACGTCTGGGCTCGCCTCACCGAGCGTCAGCTGGCACTCGCCAGCGAGCTCGCCATGGTCGAGCTGCTGATGTCCGGCTGCACCACCGTGGCCGACCATCACTACGTCTTCTCCGGCGCGCTGGAGAGCGCCATCGACGTCCAGGTGGAGACCGCCCGCCGCCTCGGCGTGCGGGCCGCCCTCACCCGGGGCTCGATGAGCGTGGGCCGCGACGACGGGGGCCTGCCGCCCCAGTCGGTGGTGCAGGACGAGGCCACCATCCTCGACGAGAGCAGCCGACTCATCGACGCTCACCACCAGCGCGGCGACGGCGCCATGACCACCATCGCCCTGGCGCCCTGCTCGCCCTTCTCGGTGAGCCGCGAACTGATGCAGGAGAGCGCCCGCCTGGCCGAGGAGAAGGACGTGCGCCTGCACACCCACCTGGCCGAGACCGAGGACGAGACGGCCTACTGCCAGCGGCTCTTCGGCATGCGCCCGCTGGACTACCTGGAGGCCACCGGCTGGCTGGGGCCGCGCACCTGGCTGGCCCATGGCATTCACTTCACCGACCCCGAAATCGCCCGCCTGGGCCTGGCCGGCACCGGCATCGCCCACTGCCCGTCGTCGAACATGGTGCTGGGCTCCGGCATGTGCCGCACCCTGGAACTCGAGGCCGCCGGCTGCCCGGTAGGGCTGGCGGTGGACGGCTCGGCCTCCAACGATCACTCCAACCTGGCCGAGGAGATGCGCCAGGCCCTGCTGCTGGGACGGCTGCGCTACTCGCCGAGCCGGGTGACCCACGACGACGTGATCCGCTGGGCCACCCGCGGCTCGGCGGCCTGCCTGGGACGCACCGACATCGGCGGGGTGGCGCCCGGCCAGCAGGCCGACCTGGCGCTGTTCCGGCTGGACGAGGCCCGCTTCTCCGGCGCCGAGAACCCGGTCGCGGCCCTGCTGCTGTGCGGGGCCCACCGCGCCGACCGGGTGATGGTCGCCGGGCGCTGGCGCCTGATCGACGGCTGGCCACGGGACCTCGACCTCGACGCCCTGCTGGCCCGGCATGACCAGGCCGCCCGCGAGCTGCGCGGATCAGTCTGATTCCCATCCCGTTTCCCTCTGTTCTCACCACGTCCAACAACGACAACAGGAGACACCCCATGACCACCGAGTCCCCCGCCGACGCGACGGCGCGCCGGGTGCGCAGCACCCAGGACGTCGATGCCATGCCGCCCCTGGGGCGCGCCATCCCCCTGGGGCTGCAGCACGTGCTGGCGATGTTCGTCGGCAACGTCACCGTGCCCATCATCATCGCCGGTGCCGCGGACCTCTCCGCCGAGCAGACCACCTTCATGATCCAGGCCGCCATGTTCGTGGCCGGGGTGGCCACCCTGGTGCAGTCCCTGGGGCTCGGCCCCATCGGGGCCCGCCTGCCCATCGTCATGGGCACCAGCTTCGGCTTCGTGCCGGTGCTGATCCCCATCGCCGTGGGCATGGGGCTGCCGGCGGCCCTGGGCGCGGCGCTCTGCGGCGGGGTCGCCATGGCCCTGGTGGGGCTCTTCCTGCCCTGGTTCCGCTTCCTCTTCCCGCCGGTGGTCACCGGCACCTTCGTGATCATGCTCGGCACCCTGCTGATGCCGGTGGGCCTGGCCTATGTCGGCGGCGGCTTCGGGGCCGAGGACTTCGGGGCCTCGCACCACCTGCTGCTGGCGGGGCTGGTGCTGGTCATCACCCTGGGGCTGCACCAGTTCGGTCGCGGCATCTGGTCGGAGGCGGCCCCGCTGATCGGCCTGCTCGCCGGCTATGCCACGGCCACCGCCTTCGGCCTGGTGGACGTCTCCGCCATCGGCGGCGCCGCCTGGCTCTCGCTGCCCACACCGCTGGCCATCGGCCTGGAGTTCCACTGGGCCGCCGTGCTGCCGGTGGTGCTACTGGCCGTGGTGACCTGCGCCGAGTCGATCGGCGACATCGCCGGGACCACCGCCGGGGGGCTGGATCGCCCGCCCACTCCGAAGGAACTCTCCGGCGGGGTGATGGCCGACGGCCTGGCCAGCGTCTTCGCCGCCATCTTCAACGCCTTCCCCCAGATCAGCTTCAGCCAGAACGTCGGCATGGTGGCGCTGACCGGCGTGGTCAGCCGCTTCGTGGTGGCCATCGGCGGTGCCTTCCTGGTCATCGCCGGCCTGCTGCCCAAGCTCGGCGCCATCGTCTCCAGCATCCCCAATGCCGTGCTCGGCGGCGCGGTGGTGATCATGTTCGGCATGATCGCCAGCGCCGGCATCAAGATGCTCTCCCACATCAGCTTCAACAGGCGCAACATGGTGATCATCGGCGTCTCGCTGTCGGCGGCCATCGGCCTGCCGGCCCAGGAGGGGCTCTACGCCGAGCTTTCCGACAACCTCCAGGCGATCATCGAGTCGGGGCTGATTCCCGGCGCCCTGTGCGCCATCGTTCTCAACCTGATCCTGCCCCGCGAGGATCGTGCCTTCCGCAGCGACGTCTGACGTCACCTGCCCCGGCGAAGAAGGCCTCCGAGGTGCTAGCCTGGGGGCTGTTCCCTTTCATCGGAGACCCCAGCATGCAGGATGACAGCCCCCTGGTCCGGCGCCATGATCTCGATGGTGTGACCACCCTGACGCTGAACCGGCCGAAGCACTTCAATGCGCTCTCCGAGGCAATGCTCGCGGCCCTCGGCGGCGAACTCGACCGCGTGGTCGCCGACGAGGACGTGCGCTGCGTGGTGATCGCCGCCGAGGGCCGCGCCTTCTGTGCCGGCCACGACCTCAAGCAGATGCGTGCCAACCCCGACGAGGCCTACTACCAGCGGCTCTTCGCGCGCTGCGGAGCGGTGATGCAGGCCATCGTCGCCCTGCCAGTGCCGGTGATCGCCCGAGTCCAGGGCATCGCCACGGCGGCGGGCTGCCAGCTGGTGGCCAGCTGCGACCTGGCCGTGGCCGCCCGCTCAGCGCGCTTCGCCGTCTCGGGCATCAATGCCGGGCTGTTCTGCTCCACGCCGGCAGTGGCGCTGTCGCGCAATGTCGGGTGCAAGCGGGCCATGGAGATGCTCTTCACCGGCGAGTTCATCGACGCCGACCAGGCCCACGACTGGGGGCTGGTCAATCGAGTTGCCGACGACGAGGCCCTCGACGAGGCACTGGGTTCACTCACCGCCAGCATCTGCACCAAGAGCGCCGTCGCGGTGCGCACCGGCAAGGCGATGTTCCACCGCCAGCTCGCCATGCCGCTGGACGAGGCGTACGCCTATGCCGGCGAGGCGATGGCACGGAACATGATGGCCGAGGATGCAGGCGAGGGGATCGACGCCTTCATCGAGAAGCGCCCGCCCCAGTGGCGACATCGCTGAAACCGCGGCGAAACCGCTGAGCTCGCGGCGTCAGCGCTGGGTGGAAGCCATTTCCGCAACCGCGACAGCGCCCGGCCGACACGGTATCCTGTGGCCTCGAGAGAATGCCGCAGGAGGACAATCGGGGTGAGCGAAGGCAAGCGCAGGACAGCGGGACGGCCCGCCGGGTCGGGCAAGAGCACCAGCGGCCACAGCCAATCGCTGGTGCGCGGGCTCAACCTGCTCGAGCGCCTGGCGGCCAACCCCGGCGGTCTGGCCCTCTCCGAGGTGGCCGAGCAGGCGGAGCTCGCCCCCTCCACCACCCACCGGCTGCTGCAGGCCCTGCAGAGCCAGGGATTCGTCACCCAGGACAGCGAGCTCGGGGGGTGGAAGATTGACGTCAAGACCTTCCGCATCGGCAACAGCTTCCTCGAGGCCCGCGACTTCGTCGGCACCACCCGCCCCTTCCTGCGCCGCCTCACCGCCCAGACCGGCGAGACGGCCAACCTCGGCGTGCGCGACGACGGCACGGCGGTCTTCCTGGCCCAGAGCGAGTCGCCGCAGATGATGCGCATGATCACACGGCTCGGCTCCCGGGCGCCGCTGCACGCCTCGGGCGTCGGCAAGGCGCTGATGGCCTGGCTGCCAGACGACGAGTTCGAGCGCATCCTCGACGCCCGGGGCCTGGCGCGCGTCACCGAGAACACGCTGCACAGTCCCATAGCGCTGCGTGAGGGGCTGGCCGAGATCCGCCGACAGGGCTTCGCCTGCGACCGGGAGGAGCACGCCATCGGCCTGCACTGCGTGGCCGCCTGCATCCACGACGAACACGGCATTCCGCTGGCCGCCATCTCGGTTTCCGGGCCCAAGGCGCGCATCCCCGAGGAGCGACTGGCCGAGCTGGGCGCACTGGTACGCGACACCGCCGCCGAGATCACCGCGCGGCTGGGCGGCAAGGTCCCGGCGGCCTGACCGTCGCCCCCGGCGGCACTGCCGGCCCGCGATGGCTCCAAGTGAGACGGCATACCGGTATGCCCGTGAAGCCATCCCCCCGGAGGGTTACACTAGCGCCCGTCCCCCAGCCACCCGCCGAGGCCTGTGATGCGTTCCCACCTGCTCTCCATCGACTCCCTGTCCCGCGACGACATCGACCACCTGATGCGCGTCGCCGCGCGGATGGAGCCCATCGCCCAGCGCCGCAAGATCACCCGGGTGCTGGAAGGAGCCGTGCTCGGCAACCTCTTCTTCGAGGCCAGCACCCGCACCCGGGTCAGCTTCCATGCCGCCTTCTGCCGGCTCGGCGGCAGCGTCTGCGACACCACCGGCTTCACTTTCTCGTCCATGGCCAAGGGCGAGTCGCTCTACGACACCAGCCGGGTGATGAGCGGCTACTGCGATGCCATCGTCATGCGCCATCCGGACCAGGGCTCGGTGGCGGAGTTCGCCGCCGCGACGAATGTGCCGGTGATCAACGCCGGTGACGGCCCCGGCGAGCATCCCAGCCAGGCGCTGCTGGACTTCTACACCATCGACAAGGAGTTCGCCCTGCAGGGCAAGACGCTCAGGGACGCCCACGTGCTGATGACCGGCGACCTGAAGTACGGCCGCACCGTGCACTCGTTGATCAAGCTTCTGTCACGCTACGCCCCGATGCGCGTCACCCTGGTGGCGCCGCCCGGCCTCGAGATGCCGAGCCACCTGATCGAGCGGGTCAGCCGCCAGGGGCTCAGCGTGGAGGTCCGCGAGAGCCTGGCCGGCGACTTCTCCGACGTGGACGTGGTCTACACCACCCGCATCCAGAAGGAGCGCTTCACCGCCGAGATGAGCGAGGGCTTCAACCTCTCCCGGGACTTCACCGTGGATCGCGCCTTCCTGGACAGCCGCTGCAGCCCCGCCACCATCGTCATGCACCCGCTGCCCCGCGACAGCCGCCCCGAGGCCAACGACCTGGACGTGGACCTCAACGGCGACTCGCGCCTGGCGATCTTCCGCCAGACCGACAACGGCATCCCGGTGCGCATGGCGATCTTCGCCACCCTGCTCGGGGTCGAGGAGCGCATCGACAAGGAGCTGCGCGACGTGCCCTGGTTCGTCCCCGAGCGCCTGGGCGTTGACGACGCCGCCTTCTAAGCGGCCTACAAGTGACGACCGATCGCCTATGCTGGTGGGGAACGACAACCCGCGTCGCCGCATGGCGACCAGGCCTGGAGGCGCAACACCGATGAACCTGAAGCGTGCGTATCTGTTGCTGTGTGGCTTCTACACCGTGCTGATCCTGATCGGCATCATCGCCCTGCTGATGGGCGGAGGATCGCTGCTCGCCATGATCCAGCTGGGCGTGGGGGCGGTGGTCGTGATCGGGCTGTGGGGCTATTTCCTGGACAGGGGATTCATGAACCCGCGGATGTGGCGCCCCCTGGCGGGGCTGCTGGCCGTCGCCATCGTCGTGCAGCTGGTCGCGGTGTTCACGGCGGAACTCTCCGGCACGGCGATGACCTGGACGCTGACGACGGCCATCTTCTCGGTGCTGCCGATGATCTTCCTGTATCGCTACGGCGACCGTGACCAGCCCCTCTGGGCCTCGCCCGAGGAGCTCGAGGGGGGCAAGGTGCTGGGGGAGTTGCTCGAGGGGCAGCGCGAGCTGATGGTCGAGAAACAGGACCAGGACAGCCAGGCGACCGTCAGGGTCCGCAGGGCCGGCGACGCCTACCTGGCCAGTGTCGAGCGAGAGCGGGAAGGGCAGGTGGAGGCCTTCGAGGAGCGCTTCCGCTGCCCGGCGACCCTGGCGTTCTTCATCGAGAAGTTCACCTGCATCTCGGTGGGCGACGTCGCCAGGAAGTACCGCAACGGCGGCACCCGCCCGGCCTGATCGACCGGCGTCAGCGCGGCGGCAGCCCCTCGCGCCGGGCGAACCAGCCCTCCAGGATCAGTACCGCGGCGATGCCGTCGACGCTTTGTTCACGGTAGTTGCCGCGGTGGCCGGCCTCCCGGGCGATGGACTTGGCCTCGCGAGTGGAGCCGCGCTCGTCGACCATCTCGCAGGGAATGCCATAGCGGCCATAGAGGCGCTTGCCGAACTTGCGCGCGCGGGTGCTCATGACCGACTCGCTGCCGTCCATGTTGAGCGGCAGCCCCACCACGAAGAGGTCCGGGCGCCACTCGTCCACCCGCCGCGCCACCTGCGCCCAGTCGGGGATGCCGTCCCGGGCCGGCAAGGGCGCGAGCTCCCGGGCACTGGCGAGCAGCTCGTTGCCCACCGCCACGCCGATGCGTCGTGTGCCGAAGTCGAAGGCCAGGATCAGTCGCGAGCCGGCATCGGCCATCAGGCCGGCTCCGTCATCGCGTGCAGGCCCCTCATCAGGAGTGGCCCGCCTCGCGGGTCATCAGATTCAGGTCGATGCCCAGGATGCCCGCGGCGGCGCCCAGGCGCTGCTCGGGCGGCACCGTGAAGAGGATGTCGGCGCGACCCTCCACCGTGAGCCAGGCATTCTCCTTGAGTTCGGCCTCCAACTGCCCCGACTCCCAGCCGGCACAGCCCAGGCAGATCAGGAACTGCTCGGGCCCCTTGCCGTCCGCCAGCGCCTGGAGGATATCCATGGAGGTGGTCAGGGCGATGTCATCGGCGACCTGGATGCTGGAATCCCAGGCATCGCTGGACCCGCGATGCAGGATGAAGCCGCGATCCTTGTGGGTCGGGCCGCCATAGTAGACCAGCGCATCGCGATGGGGGCTCTCGTCGCCGCCCAGCTCGAGCTGCTCGAACAGGGCGTCCAGGGTCAGCTCCAGGGGCCGGTTGATGATCACGCCCATGGTGCCGTTCTCGTCATGGTCACAGAGGTAGCTGAGGCTGCCGGCGAAATTGGGGTCTTCCAGGTGCGGCATCGCCAGCAGGAAGTGGTTTTTCAAGCCGAAGTGTTGCACGGATTGCATGAGACTCCCCGGCGGACCTATTGCACGCCGTAATGATTGCCTTGGCCGAACCGCCAGACTCGGGTGATGGACAGGCTGTCGAGGTTGCCCATGCCCCGGTCGAAGGGCCGATAGGGCGCGGCACCGTGCACCGTGTCCAGGGCCGCCTGGTCGAGTTCGGCATGTCCCGAGGATTGTATCACCTCTGCCCGGCGAACCTGACCGTCACGGCCGATCACCACCCGGATGCGCAGCTGTCCCTCGAGGTGACGCGGCGCTGGGTGCACCCGGTTGCCGTAATCCTCGACCCGGCGGGTCCAGTCATCGATGTAGCGCGCCTCGGCGGCCTGCTGGGCGGCCTGGCGCCCCTCGCCCGGCTGCTCGCCGGCGAACTCCGACGAGAGGCCCTGCTCGCGGATGCTGGAGGTGGCCTGGGCGAGCAGGTCGCGTCCCGAGGCGGAGGGGGCCGAAGCGGTGGGCGGCGCCGAGGTCTCGGCCGACTGGGGGGCACTGTCGCGGGGCTCGGGGGTCGCCTGGGCCTCGCGGGGGCGCTCGGCCGCCGGGGGCTCGGGTGCCTCGCTGGGACGGTCGGGATCGGGGCGGGCGGTACGCTCCGGTTCGGCCGGAGTGGCCGGGTCCACCTCGGGTTCGGCCGCCTGCCGCTCGGGCAGCTCATCCATGGGTGCGGCCCGGGCCTCCGCCGGCGCCTGGTCCTGGGGCGTGCCGGCGGCGCGCTGGTCGGCCTCGGCGATGGCCGCGGCCTCCACGGCCTGCGGCGACGGCCGGCTCACCAGCACCACGTCGATGCTGGAGCGCTCGACGGGTGCCGGCGCGAACTGGCGGCTCGCCACCACCCCGATGACCACCAGGTGGAGCAGCAGCGCCAGCGACCAGGCCAGCCAGTGCCGATACGGCCGGGTGACCGGGGCATACTGGATGGGGTCGCTGACGGGGCTGCTCGTCATGGGCCACAGGCCTCCCGGATCAGCGCTGATCGCCGAGACGGCGCTGGATGGCGTCCATCAGCTGGCCGGCGATATCGGTGCCGCGCTGGTCGTCGATCTCGCGCACACAGGTGGGGCTCGTGACGTTGATCTCGGTGATGTAGTCGCCGATCACGTCGAGGCCGACGAACATCAGTCCCTTCTCGCGGATCATCGGCTGGACCTGCTCGATCAGCCAGTGGTCGCGGGCGGTGAGCTCGCGACTGATCCCGGTGCCACCGGCGGCCAGGTTGCCGCGGGTCTCGCCGGCCATGGGCACGCGGGCCAGGCCGAAGGGAACCGGCTCGCCGTCCACCAGCAGGATGCGGGTATCGCCCTCGCTGATCTCGGGGATGTAGCGCTGGGCCATGATCTGGCGCCTGCCGCGCTCGCTCAGCATTTCGATGATGGCGCCCAGGTTGCGGCCGTCGGGGCGCACATGGAAGATCCCGGTGCCGCCCATGCCGTCCAGCGGCTTGAAGATCACGTCGCCGTGCTCGGCGTGGAAGGCGCGCAGCACGGCCTCGTTGCAGGAGACCAGGGTCGGGGTGCAGCACTGGGGGAACTGCTGGGCGAAGAGCTTCTCGTTGCACTCCAGCAGCGCCTGGGTGGGGTTGACCACCAGCACGCCCTCGCGCTCGGCGAAGCCCAGCAGGTAGACGGCGTTGAGGTAGTAGCCGTCGACCGGCGGGTCCTTGCGCATCAGGATCACGTCGAGTTCGGCCAGGAGCGCCACCTCGGGCTCGCCCAGGTCATACCAGTGGCCGGGGTCGCGATGCACCTCGAGCGCGCGCATCCGGCCGAAGGCGCGCCCCTCGCGCAGGAAGAGATCCTCCTGCTCCAGGTAGTGCAGCGAGGCGCCACGGTCCCGGGCGGCCCACAGCATGGCCAGGCTGGTGTCCTTCTTGTAGGTGAGATCGGCGATGGGATCCATCACCACGCCGATCTTCAGCGCGCGTTCGCTCATGGCGTCGTGTTTCCGGTCGGGGAGTGAGTGCGGTCAGTATGCCGCAGCGGCCAGCGGCGCACCAAGCTGGCGATGCGGTGCGGTGTGTGCGGTGCAGCTCGAGGCTAACCCGGCGACGGCTTGCGGGGAGGCGCTATGAATCCCTCCCTGGACGCTACCTCGGCCCTCCTTGGTCCTCGGACCTCCCCTTCAGCCTGTCCCCGGCGCCTCTCGCTATCCGCGCTGCCCCAACGGCCTACTCCGTGCTCGGCGCAAGCCGGATGCCGCCCGGCTCCAGGAGGATCCGCTGGTGCTTGTAGAGTCGCCCGATGGCCTGCTTGAAGGCGTTCTTGCTCACCCCCAGGCGCGCCTTGATCTCCCCCGCGTCGCTCTTGTCGCCCAACGGCAGGTAGCCGCCGCTCTCGCGCAGCGCCTTGAGCACCTGCTCGCCGACCACGTCGAGGCGCGCCGGCCCCGGCGGCAGCAGCGAGAGGTCCAGGCGGCGGTCGTCACGCAGGCGCTTCACGTAGCCGGTGAGCCGCTGGCCGCGGCGTAGCGGCCGGTTCACGTCGTCGCGGTAGAGCAGTCCCCAGAAGCGCTGATCGACCACCACCTTGTAGCCCAGGTCGGTCGCCTCGGCGATCACCAGCGCCACCTCGTCGCCCGCCGCCAGGCCCTCGGCCTCGTCGGCCAGGATGCGGTCGAGGCGCTGGGAGGCGACCGGCCGGCCCTGCTGGTCTTCGTAGATGATCACCAGCACCCGCCGGCCCACGCTGGGACGGAAACGCTGCTCGCCGTAGGGCAGCAGCAGGTCGCGGGGGTGGCCCCAGTCGAGGAAGGCACCGGTGTCGTTGACGGTCACCACCTCGAGGTAGGCCACGTCTCCGATTGATGCCCGGGGCGCTCGGGTGCTCCGCGCGCCGGCAGGGCGAGACGCGGGGGACGGCGGTGGGCGACGGTCTCGGGAATCGGGCATGGATGACCTCCGGTAAGGAAACAGGCGCGAGGCGTCGGGGATGCGTCAGCGCTCACAGATCCCCGAAGCGGGATTGCAGCAGCGATAGCGCCACCACCGGCGCGGTCTCGGTGCGCAGGATGCGCGGACCGAGGGACAGGGGGGCGAAGCCGCCGGCCAGGGCCGCCTCGACCTCGGCCTCGGAAAGCCCGCCCTCGGGGCCGATCAGCAAGGCGGCGGTGGCCGGCGCCTCTTCTTGCGCCAGGGCCCCGGCGGTGCCGGGATGCAGCACCAGACGCAGCGCCTCGTCGCGGCCCGCCAGCCAGTCGACCAGGCCGGCCGGGGGATGCACGGGCGGCAGGGTCGCGCGACCGCACTGCTCGCAGGCGCTGGCCGCCACGGCCTGCCAGTGAGCGAGCTTCTTGGCCTCGCGCTCGCCCCTGAGGCGCACGTCGCCGTGCTCGGTGTAGAGCGGGGTGATCGCCGCCACGCCGAGCTCGACCGCCTTCTGGATGGCGTAGTCCATGCGGTCGCCCTTGGAGATCGCCTGCCCCAGATGCACCGCGAGCGGCGATTCGCCGGTGCCCGGGGCCACGGCCTCGATGCGCGCCACCACCCGCTTGCGGGAGGCCTCGGCGATCACCGCCCGGGCCTCCCGGCCGGCGCCGTCGAAGAGCCGCAGCGGCGCCCCTTCGGCCAGGCGCAGCACTCGGGCCACGTGGCGGGCCGGCCCCTCGGGCAGAACGACGTCGCCGCCGACGATAAAGTCGGCGGCGACGTGGATGCGCGGGGCCTTCACGCGCAGGGCGTACACTGACACGGGCCGCTCACGCTTACTGAGTCGCCTGCTCGCCCGGCTGCTGGGCCTGTTCGGCCTCGCGCTTCTTCTTCTGGGCGTAGATCGCCTCGAAGTTGACCGGTGCCAGCATCAGCGGCGGGAAGCCGCCCCGATTGACCAGATTGTCGATGCACTCGCGGGCATAGGGGAAGAGCATGTTGGGGCAGAAGGCGCCCAGGGTGTGCTCGAGCTGCTGCCCCTCGATGCCGCTGATGCGGAACAGGCCGGCCTGCTCGACCTCGGCCAGGAAGGAGGTGGTGCCCTCCTCGCTGTGGGTGACCTGGGCGGTAACCTTGATGACCACCTCGTACTGGCCTTCCCCGACCTGGCGGGTGGTGGTGTTCAGGTCCAGGCCGACCTTGGGCTTGAACGGCTGCTGGAAGACCGTCGGCGAGTTGGGTGCCTCGAAGGAGAGGTCCTTGACGTAGATGCGCTGCAGGGCGAACTGCAGCTGGGGCTTGTCCTGCTCGCCGGCCGCCTGGCCGTTGGCGCCGGCGTTCTGGTTGTTGTCTTCCGCCATGGGAAAGGTCCTTTGATTCGATGAACGAAATTTACTTCTTGACGACCGGCAGGCCATCCGCCTGCCACTGGGCCATGCCGCCCTTGAGCTTGAGCACCCGCTCGAAGCCGGCCTTGGTCAGCTTGGCCTGGGCGACGCCGGCGCTCTGGCCTTGCTTACAGGCCACGATGATCGGCTTGCTCTTGACCTTCTCGAGTTCGCGTATGCGCTCGTCGAGCTTGCTCTGGGGGATGTTGCGCGCGCCGGCGATATGACCCGCCTTGAACTCGCCGGTCTCGCGGAGGTCCAGCACCACGGCGTCCTCTCGATTGATCAGCTGGGTCGCCTCGCCGGAGGTCACGCCTCCGCTGCTGCTGTTGCGGACCTCGTAGGCGAGCCAGGCGGTCAACACCAGCAGGAAGGCCCCCACCAGCAGCGGGTGATTCTGCACGAATTCGAACAGCTGATCGATCATGGGTTCGGCTAACTCTTTTCTCGGGTGCACGGTGAACGGGGCCGGCCAATCGCGGCGGCACCCAGTATACACGAAGCCACGGCAGGCCGCGGCCCGCGGGCCAGTCAAATGACGTCCGGCGGTGCCGTGCGATATGATGCCGCAAGCAGATGCAAGTCGCGACCCCGGTGACCACCCGCGTGCCTGCCGGGGCTGACAACGACAATAGAGGCCCTCCCCCATGACCGATACTCGCACCCCTACCCCGCGTCCGGTGGCACTGATCATCCTCGACGGCTATGGCTACAACGAGGACGCCAGGGACAACGCCGTGCTCGCCGCCCGTACCCCGGTGATGGATCGCCTGTGGCAGGAGCAGCCGCACACCCTGATCCATACCGACGGTCGCCACGTGGGCCTGCCGGATGGCCAGATGGGCAATTCCGAGGTCGGCCACATGAACCTGGGGGCCGGACGCATCGTCTACCAGGACTTCACGCGCATCACCAAGGCCGTCGAGGACGGCGACCTGGACGCCATCGCGGCCCTGACCGCGCCGATCGATGCCGCCGTGGCAGACGGCAAGGCGGTGCACCTGCTGGGCCTGCTCTCGCCGGGTGGCGTGCACAGCCACGAGGAGCACTTCCTGGCGATGGCCGAGCTGGCCGCCCGCCGCGGGGCGCGGCGGATCGTCGTCCACGCCTTCCTCGACGGCCGCGACATGCCGCCCAAGAGCGCCATGGCATCGCTGGAGCGTACTAATGCGCGCCTCGCCGAGCTGGTGGGCCCCGAGAACGGCTTCGTGGCCTCGATCATCGGCCGCTACTACGCCATGGACCGCGACAACCGCTGGAATCGCGTCGAGAAGGCCTATCGCCTGATCACCGAGGGCGAGGGCGAGTTCGAGGCGATCGGTGCCGAGGAGGGGCTGCGCCAGGCCTACGAACGCGGCGAGACCGACGAGTTCGTCACCGCCACCAGCATCCGCCCGAGCGGCGCGCCGGTGGCCATGGCCGACGGCGATGCCGCCATCTTCATGAACTTCCGTGCCGACCGCGCCCGGGAGCTGACCCGCGCCTTCGTCGAGGACGGCTTCGGCGGCTTCGAGCGCCGCGCGCGACCCAGACTCGCCGCCGACGGCCTGGTGATGCTGACCCAGTATGCCGCCGATATCCCGGCGCCGGCGGCCTTCCCGCCGGCGGAACTCGTCAACACCCTGGGCGAGGTGATGGAACAGCGCGGCCTCACCCAGCTGCGCATCGCCGAGACCGAGAAGTATGCCCACGTCACCTTCTTCTTCTCCGGCGGCCGCGAGGACGAGTACCGAGGCGAGACCCGCGTGCTGGTGCCCTCCCCTCAGGAGGTCAAGACCTACGACGAGAAGCCCGAGATGAGCGCCGCGGAAGTCACCGACCGGCTGGTGGAGGCGATCGATGCCGGACGCTTCGACCTGATCGTCTGCAACTACGCCAACGGCGACATGGTCGGCCACACCGGCGACTTCGAGGCCGCCATCCAGGCCATCGAGGCCGTGGATGCCTGCGTCGGCCGGGTGGTGGAGGCGATCCAGCGCGTCGGCGGCGCCTGCCTGGTCACCGCCGACCACGGCAACGCCGAGCAGATGGTCCACCCCGAGACCGGGGCGCCCCAGACCGCCCACACCACCTTCGAGGTGCCGCTGATCTATGTCGGCGAGCGCCCGGCGCGGCTCGCGGACGACGGCAGCCTGTGCGACATCGCCCCGACCCTGCTGACGATGATGGACCAGCCGATCCCCGAGGAGATGACCGGCCGGGTGCTGATCGAGCGCGGCTGAGCCGGTTGGGAGGCCAGGGCATGGCGAGAGGCGATGCGACACTCGGCGCATGGCGGCCCGGGCTAGCTCTGTTAATGGGCCTGTGTCTGGTGATGGGCCTGGCGCCCTCGCTGGCCGCCCAGCCCTCCGAGCGCGAGGCGCAGGCGCGTCTCGATGCCCTTGGCGAGGAGCTCCGCGAAGTCTCCGCGCGGCTCTCCACCACCCGGGAGGCCCGGGACGAAGCCAGTGAGGCCCTGCGCGAGGTGGAAACGGCGCTGGCCGAGACCCACCGCCGTCTCGATGCCCTGCAGGCCGAGCGACGCGCCCTCGGCGACGAGATCGCCAGCCTCGAGGCGCGCCGCGAGCCGCTGGCCGCCGAGCGCGCCGAGCAGGTCGAGGCCCTGTCGGCCCAGCTCGACGCCCTCTATCGCCTCGGCCGCACCCCCCAGCTCAAGCTGCTGCTCAATCAGGACGATCCGGCGCGGCTCGACCGCCTGCAGCACTATCTCAACCGCCTGGCCCGGGCGCGCAACAAGCGCCTCGACGCGCTGGCGAGGCTCGATGCCGAGCTGGCCGACAATCGCCGGGCGCTGGCGCAGCGCGGCCAACGCCTCGAGGCCGTGGCCACGGAGCTTGCCGCGCGCAGCGCCACCCTGGCCGAGCAGATCTCGGATCGGGCCGCCTTGGTGGCCAGGCTGGACGAGCGCTTCGCCAGCGAACAGGCCCGCCTGGCCACACTCGCCCAGGATCGCGCCCATGCCGAACGCACCCTGCGCGAGGTGCAGGAGCAGCTGGCTCGCCTGGAACAACCGCCGCCCTCCACGGCCATCGAGCAGACCCGCGGCGAGCTGCCCTGGCCGGTGCAGGGCAGCATCGCCTCCACCTTCCACGAGGGGACGGGCGTGCATCGCAACGGCCTGCTGATCCAGGCCGCCGCAGGCACCCCGGTCCAGGCCGTGCACGCCGGCCGGGTGGTGTTCGCCGACTGGATGCGTGGCTTCGGCAACCTGCTGATCGTCGACCACGGCGATCGGGTCATGACCCTGCATGCCCATCTGCAGCGCTTCAGCGCCGGGGTGGGCGCCGCCGTCTCCCGCGGCGACACCCTGGGCGCGGTGGGCAACAGCGGCGGTCAACAGCGGCCGGGGCTCTACTTCGAGGTACGCCGCAGCGGCGACCCCATCGACCCGCGGCGCTGGATCGCCCGCCAGCCGTGAGGCCGGCTATTCCATAGACGCCCGGCCACGGGCTATGCTGGGCGGCCATCACCGGAACCGCGAGAATCTGCATGTCCCTATGTCCTGCCGCTCTGCCCACCGTGATGCGCCGCCTGGTGTCGGCCCTGCTGCCGGCCACCCTGCTGGCGCTCGCCCCGCTGCCTGCCGCCGCCCAGGGCCAGAGCCCGGAGGATGACCTGCCGGTCGCCGAGATCCAGGCCTTCGCCGAGGTGTTCGAGCGCATCAAGCGGGGCTACGTGGAAGAGGTCGAGGATGCCGAGCTGCTGCGCAACGCCATGCGCGGCATGCTCAGCGAGCTCGACCCCCACTCCACCTACCTGGACAGCGAGGAGTTCGAGAGCCTGCGCGAGTCCACCCAGGGGGAGTTCGGCGGCGTGGGCATCGAGGTGGGCATGGAGGATGGCCAGCTGACGGTGATCACCCCCATCGACGACACGCCGGCCTCCCGGGCCGGCCTGCAGTCGCGCGACAAGATCCTGCGCATCGACGACACGCCCACCGACCGGCTCTCCCTGCAGGAGGCGGTCAACCTGATGCGCGGCGATCCGGGTACCGAGATCCGCCTGACCATCCTGCGCCAGGGCGAGAGCGCCCCGCTGGAGGTCACCCTGACCCGCGAGGTCATCCGCACCGAGAGCGTCAAGAGCGAGCTGCTGGAGGCGAGCTACGGCTACCTGCGGGTCAGCCAGTTCCAGACCCGCACCGGTGCACAGGTCGGCAGCGCCATCCGCCGCCTGGAGCGCGACGGGCCGCTCAAGGGCCTGGTGCTCGACCTGCGCAACAACCCCGGCGGGGTGCTGCAGGCCGCGGTGGACGTGGCCGACGCCTTCCTCGATGAGGGGCTGATCGTCTATACCGAGGGCCGCCTGCCGGACAGCGCGATGCGCTTCTCGGCCGGTCGCGAGACGGCGGCGGCCGAGGTGCCGCTGGTGATACTCATCAACGGCGGCAGCGCCTCGGCGGCGGAGATCGTCGCCGGCGCCCTGCAGGACCAGCGGCGCGGCGTGGTGATGGGCACCGAGAGCTTCGGCAAGGGCTCGGTGCAGCAGATCATGCCGCTGGGCAACGGCGAGGGGCTAAAGCTGACCACGGCGCTCTACTTCACTCCCGACGGCCGCTCGATCCAGGCCCAAGGCATCGAGCCCGACGTGGAGGTGATCCGCGGCCGCCTGGAGGTGGCCGAGGGCAGTGGCCTGAACGTGCGCGAGGCGGACCTGGAGGGCCACCTGCGCTCCCCGGACGAGCAGCGCACCCGCAGCGAGATGAGCGAGCGCCTACGCGAGGACTACCAGCTCGGCGAGGCCCTCAACCTGCTCAAGGCCCTCAATGTGCTCAGCCAGCGTCGCGGCGGCTGAGGGCGCGACAGGCGCGAGGCAAGCGGCCGCGATGTCCCGTCGCCTGCTGCATCAGCAGGCGCTTGAGCGGCCCCAGCCGGTCGACGCCCGAGAGCCCCAGGTTACGCGCCAGAGTGAGCGCCGGGTGGCGCGCCCCGAACAGCAACCGGAAACCGTCCATCAGCGCCAGCATGGCGGCATTGTCGCCGCGCCGCCGCCGGGCGTAGCGGCCCAACAGCGCAACATCGCCCGGGGACAGCCCCCGTCGCCGGCCCGTGACCAGCTCCTCGGCGAGCACCGCCGCATCCATCAGCCCCAGGTTCACCCCCTGGCCCGCCAGCGGATGGATGCTGTGCGCCGCGTCCCCCACCAGGGCGAAGCCTGGCAGCACGTAGCGCTGGGCATGGCGCTGGGTAAGCGGTACCGCCAGCGCCCGGTCGGTCACCGTCACCTTGCCCAGCCGGTGGTCGATGGCCGCCGCCAGCGCCACGCCCAGCGCCTCCCCGGGCAGGGCCACCCATCGCTCGGCCTCCTGCGGGGTGGTGGACCAGACGATGGAGCAGTGGCGGTCGCCACCCTCGACATGCAGCGGCAGGAAGGCCAGCGGTCCCGTCGGGAGAAAGACCTGGCGCGCCACGCCGCCATGGGGGCGGTGCGTGCGCACCGTGGTGACCACGGCCACCTGGCCGGTGTCGCGGGAACTGACGCCGATGCCAGCCATCGCCCGCAGCGGTGACCGGGCCCCGTCGGCGGCCACTACCAGGGGCGCCGTCAGCCGGCGGCCATCCTCCAGCAGCACCGTCCGCCCGTCGGCATCCGCCTCGAGCCCGGCCACCTGGGCACCGAAGCGCGCCTGGACGCTCGGCAGCTCGGCCAGGCACGCCTCCAGCGCCGCCAGGGTAACGTCGTTCTCGACGATATGGCCCAGCACTGGCACCCCGGCCTGGTCCGCTGAGAAGTTCACCGCGCCGCTGCCCTCGCCATCCCAGACCTGCATGAAGCGATAGGGACTCACCCGGCGCGAGGCCATCCATGCCCAGGCGCCCAGCCCCGCCAGCAGCTGCTGGGATACCGGGGTCAGGGCACTGACCCGCATGGAGGGCGGCCCCTTGCCCACGGCCTCGCGGTCGAGCGGCGCCTCGCGGGCATCCAGCAACGCTACCTCCAGCCCGGCCCGGCCCAGCAGGCAGGCCAGGGCCATGCCCACCATGCCACCACCAATGATGATCACCTCGAACGGCGCCGACGCGCGTCCCTGTTCTGCGCTCATGGCGTCTGCTCCTCGTGATGGCCGCGATGGCCATGCTGTCTGTTCAGCGTATCGATGCCCCACCTTCGCGCTCCTATCGTTCCGGCCCTTGTCGTTCCCTGTCGTTCCAGCCGCTATCTTTCCTGCTCCTATCTTTCCAGCCCCATGGCCCGGCGGGCCAGTCCGCGACGCAGCGGTCCCACCAGGTTCAGCCCCACCAGGCCGGCGCCGCGGGCATGGGAGAGCAGGGGCATGTCGAGCCCGAACAGGCGAATCAGGCCGTCGCTGAAGCGGATGACGTTGTCACGGTCAGCATCTCGACGCGCCTCGAAGTCCTGCAGGACCACCGTACTCCCCGCGGCCTCCCCCCGCTCGCTGCCGGCCTCGATGGCGGCCACCAGATCCATGACCCCGCGCAGCGCCAGGTTGAAGCCCTGGCCGGCCACCGGGTGCAGGGCATGGGCGGCGTTGCCCAGCACCGCCAGTCCCGGGCGAGCGGTCTCGCGAGCGGTGATCAGCGACAGCGGGTAGGCATGGCGGCGCCCCACCCGCCGGAAGTGCCCGGCCCGGTCGCCGAAGGCCTGCTGCAGCTCGGCCAGGAAGTCCCCGTCGGACAGGGCCAAGCGGCGTCCTTCCTGGCCGCGCTCGTGAGTCCACACCAGTTCCATGGCCTGGCCCCGGAGCGGCAGCAGGGCGATGGGCCCCGCCGAGGTGAAGCGCTCGTAGGCGACGCCCCCGTGGGGCCGGCTGACCTCGACGCTGGCGATCAGCGCCAGCTGGTCGTAGGGCCACTCGCGGCTCTCGATTCCCAGCCGCTCCTTGAGCCCCGAGCGACCGCCATCGGCCAGCACCGTCAGCCCGGCCTCCAGCTCGCTGCCATCCGACAGCTGCAGCCGATGCCCCTCGGCAACGGGGTGGATCGCCTCGACCCTGGCCGGACAGTGCCAGGCCAGTGGCAACTCGCTCAGCCGTCCATGCAGCACTCGCCCCATCCAGGCATTGGGGATCACATGACCCAGCGCCTCGACGCCGAGCTCCGCGGCGCGCAGCCGCGTCGCGCCAAACCGTCCCCGCTCGCTGACATGGATGGTGCGGATCGGAGCGGCCATCTCGGCCATGTGCTCCCAGACCCCCAGGCTCGCGAAGTGCTGGGCGGAACCACCGGCGATGGCGCTGGCCCGGGCATCGAAGCTGGGCTGCCAGGGCTCGGCCCGCTGCGGCTGCAGTGGTGCCGCCTCGATCACCGCCACCCTGAGCCCCGCCCGCTCGACCAGCGGGGCCAGGGCGCAGCCCAGGCTGGCGCCCACCAGGCCGCCGCCGATGATGGCGATATCCACCCGCGGCCGCGATGTCGCTCTCATGGTGCGCCCTCTTTTATTTCATAACGTACATTACATAAAGGCATTTCCGAGCGCTCCTCGGCTGGTCAATTCCTGTCCATCAGGGCTTCGATATCCGCCACCCGCTTGGGTACCTCCGCGGTCAGCACCTCGTGGCCGTCGGGAGTCACCGCCACGTCATCCTCGATGCGGATGCCGATACCACGGAAGGCCACCGGCAGGTCGGCGGCGGCGGGCACGTAGAGGCCGGGTTCCACGGTGAGCACCATGCCGGGCCGCAGGGTGCGGGGCTGGCCCTCGAGGCGGTAGGCCCCCACGTCATGCACGTCGAGCCCCAGCCAGTGGGAGGTCGAGTGCAGGTAGAAGCGCTTGTAGCTGCCATCGTCGATGCGCGCCTCGACGTCGCCCTCCAGCAGCCCGAGCTCGATGAGACCGGCGGTGAGGTCGTGCACCACGCCCTCGTGGATCGTCGCCAAGGTGACGCCGGGGCAGACCGCGGCGACGGCGCGCTCCTGGGCGGCCAGCACCACCTCGTAGAGGGCCCGCTGGGCCTCGGAGAAGCGGCCGTTGACCGGGAAAGTTCGGGTGATGTCGCCGGCATAGAGGTCGAACTCGGCGCCGGCATCGATCAGCACCAGCGCGCCATCCTCCAGGGGATCATGGTTCTCGATGTAGTGCAGCACACAGGCATTGAGGCCGCCACCGACGATGCTGGCGTAGGCCGGGCCGCTGCCGCCCTGCCAGCGGAACTCGTGCTCGAGCTCGGCCTGCAGCTGTCGCTCCATGAGTCCCGGGCGAGCGGTGCGCATGGCCCGCACATGGGCCCGGGCGGAGATCGCCCCGGCATGGCGCATCAGCGCCAGCTCCGCCTCGCTCTTGCACAGGCGCTGCTCGTGGATCCGTTCGCTGACGTCGGCGAAGGCCGAGGGCGCCACCGCCCCGCGGCGAGCGCGGCCGGCCAGCTCACCGCGCACCTCCTCGGCGAGCGCCAGGGCCTCGGCATCGCCCAGCGGCAGGTAGAGGGCATGACGCCCGTCGAGCAGCTCGGCCAGCCGCGCCTCGCGCTCGGCATTCTCGAAGGCCTGGTCGATGCCATGTTCGCGCACGGCGCCCTCGGCGCCCAGGCGGATGCCCGTCCAGGCCTCCAGCGTCGGGTCGCGGTCCTGGCAGAACAGCACGCTCTCGCCGGCCTCGCGGCCCGGCAGCAGCAGCAGCAGGGCCTCCGGTTCGGGAAACCCGGTCAGGTAGTGGAAGTCGCTGTCCTGGCGGAAGGGGAACTCGCTGTCCCGCGAGCGGGTGACCAGCGCCGCACCGGGCAGCAACACGGCGCTGTCGGCGGGCAGCCGATCCATCAGCGCCCGGCGGCGGGCACGGTACTCGTCATGGGTGATCGGGGCGGGGCGGGGCAGGATCTCGGGGTGCATCACGGCTCCTGGATGGGTGGGGTTCTGTGGCCGGCCTCAGTGGTGGGTGGGCGCGTCGACCTGCTCGACCTGGGGCTTGCCGGGATGCTGCTCGGTGTAGAGCAACATCGCGGCCATGCGCGCGTGCTCGGTGAGGGCGAAGAGGTCGTTCTCGTTCTCCGGGCTGTCCTCGATATCGGTCTCGATGCCCGTCAGGCCCTCGAGGTCCTCCAGGGCCTCGCGCAGGGCCGGCGACCAGGCTCCGCGCGGCGCCTCGCCGGCATCGGCCACCACCTCGAGGAAGCCCAGCGTCCACTCCTGCAGGCCCAGGGCGCGCTCGGCCAGGGAGAAGAGCTCGTCCGGGAGCAGGGGCTCGAAGTTGAGCTCGGCGGCGGAGAGGGCCTCGAGGGTCTGGCGGCGCCAGCCCAGCAGCCGCTCGGCACTGGGCTCGTCGCGGGGCTGGTCGACCCCGAGGCTCAGGCAGACCTCTTCCAGCCAGGCCTCGGGGGTCAGGTCATGCAGCGCAAGCTCGGCGCAGAGGCGTCCGTCGAGGAAGGCCGGCGACTGCATGCTCCCGTGGAGCAGGAAGGTGTCGGCAATGGTCGAGAAGTCCTGGCGTTCGTTGATCAGTGACATGGCAAGATCCGCTGGTGGGGGCCGCCGGGCGCGTTGACCGCCCGCAAACGGCTCTCTTATAGTGACTGGCATTCAAACTGTGGCCTCGATGTTAACGCATCGGCTCCCCAAGACGCGCACCCGGTGTGCGATCCCTTCCCCTGGCCCTTTCCGGAGCCTGCCATGACCGAGCCCAAGCGGCCCACCACCGAGATCACCCTCCTGGAGCGCAGCTATGCCATCGCCTGCCCGCCGGAGGAGCAGGACAAGCTCGAGCGGGCTGCCCGCTACCTCGACCGCGCCATGCAGGGCATCCACTCCCGGGGGCGAGTGATCGACCGCGAGAAGATCGCCATCATGGCGGCCCTCAACATCGCCCATGAGCTGCTCGAGGCCCTGGATGACCATCGGGCCGGCGAGCAGAGCCTCAACGAGCTCAATGCCCGCCTCGAGAAGGCGCTGGACGCCATGCCCGAGCGCTGAGACGGCGCAATCATCCCTTTGGCCCCGCCCGTGCCTCTGGTAGGATGACGGTGTTCCCTGGGGTGTTTGCCAGTCGTTATCGTCCCTCGAGCCTATGCGCAGTACCCAGGGGGCCAAATGCTAGCCGGACCCGTGTGCATGTCCGTGCGTCGGAAAGCCTGACGGTTCGGCTGCGGCCACCCACCTTGAACCACTGGGTTCAAGGGCCAGAACGACAGCGGCACTCTGGGGAACCCTCATCCGACATGACCCACATGCAGGATACCGCCGCCGCCCCCCTGACCGACGACCCCCGTCGCCGGCTAAGACGTGAATTGCGCCTCCGTCGACGCGAACTGAGCGCCGAGGCCCGCCGTGACGCCACCGAACGCCTCTGCCGACAGCTGCGAGCGCTGCCCGACATCCAGCGTGCCCGTCGCGTGGCCCTCTACCTGCCCAATGACGGCGAGATCGACCCCACCCCGCTGATTCCCTGGTTCGAGCGCCGCGGCACCCGCGTCCACTTGCCGGTCCTCAAGCCGCTCTCCCGCAACCAGCTATGGTTCGTGCACTACCATTCGGGAACGCCCATGGTGGCCAACCGCTTCGGCATTCCAGAGCCCGAGGCCCGCCACGGGGCGCATCGCGCGCGGCGCACCCCGGCCTGGGCCCTCGATGTGATCCTGCTACCGCTGGTGGGCTTCGACGACCGAGGTCAGCGCATGGGCATGGGCGGCGGCTTCTATGACCGCACCCTGGCCTTCACCCGCCGCCCGGGGCCACGCCCGCGCCTGATCGGCCTGGCCCACGACTGCCAGCGGGTCGAGCGCCTCCCCGCCGCCCCCTGGGACGTGCCGCTAGACGCCATCGTCAGCGATGCCCGGGTGATACGCCCCTGAGGGTCCCTCCTGCACGAACGACGACGGCCGATGCATCTGCATCGGCCGTCGTCATCAGGCGGTTCCGGTCGTGGTGCTCTCCACCCGGCTTGCGGGGGCGTCAACCGCCCGCCAGCGCCTGGGCATAGCCGGTCGCCACGACCCCGATGCCGAAGACCAGCACCAGGGCCATGACCAGATCGGGCTTGCGCTTCATTGTTGACTCCGTGGGAGACAGGACCGCGAGGGTCGTTGTGAATGTTGTTATCGGGTCACCGCAAGGGTGCGGTGACGCCGAAACTATAGGGCCTGATGCCTGCGTATGACAACCGCCACACTTAGGGTTTTACATTTCTAAACACTCGAGAGCGCCAGGCTGCACGGTGAGTCAGCGCTCACTCGGCATATCGAGGATTGCCCGTCGTCAGGCCATGAAGAGCCGATAGGCCGGGTTGTCGCTCTCCTTCCAGTAGCGATAGCCGATATCGTCGAAGTACTCCTCGACGTGGGTGCGGTCGCCGTTGGGCACCTGCATGCCCACCAGCACCCGGCCATAGGCGGCCCCATGGTTGCGGTAGTGGAACAGCGAGATGTTCCAGTCGTGGGGCAGGTGGGTGAGGAAGTTCATCAGCGCCCCGGGGCGCTCCGGGAACTCGAAGCGGTAGACCTCCTCGTCGAAATGCTCCTTCGGCCGGCCGCCCCCCAGGTGGCGGATATGCAGCTTGGCCAGTTCGTTGTCGGTGAGGTCCTCCACGGGATAGCCGGCGCCGCGCAGCTTGTCGATCACGGCCTGGCGGTCCTCGCCACCGGGCTTCACCTGGACGCCAACGAAGATGTGGGCCTTTTCGGGGTCCGCGTAGCGGTAGTTGAACTCGGTGACCATCCGCTTGCCGATGGTGCGACAGAACTTCTTGAAGCTGCCAGGCTTCTCGGGGATGGTCACGGCGAGGATCGCCTCGCGCTGCTCGCCCAGTTCGGTGCGCTCGGCGATGTGCTGCAGGCGGTCGAAGTTGGTGTTGGCCCCGGAGTTGATACAGACCAGCGTCTGGTGCTCGGCCCCGGTCTGCTGGATGTACTTCTTGAGGCCCGCCAGCGAGAGCGCCCCGGAGGTCTCGGAGACCGCCCGGGTATCCTCGAAGATGTCCTTCACCGCGGCACACATCTCGTCGGTATTGACGGTGATGACGTCGTCGATCAGGTCACGAATGATCGAGAAGGGCACCTCGCCGACCTGCGCCACGGCCACGCCCTCGGCGAAGACCCCGACCTGGTCCAGCACCACGCGCTCTCCGGCGGCCAGCGCCGCCTTGAGGCAGGCGCTGTCCTCGGACTCCACCCCGATCACCTTGATCTCGGGCCGCAGGTACTTGATGTAGGCGGCCATGCCGGCGATCAGGCCGCCGCCCCCCACCGGCACGAAGATGGCGTCGATCGGCCCGCCATGCTGGCGCAGGATCTCCACGGCGATGGTGCCCTGGCCGGCGATGACATCGATATCGTCGAAGGGCGGGATATAGGTGTAGCCGTGCTCGGCGAGCAGCTCCTGGGCATGCGCCGCCGCCTCGGCGAAGGCATCGCCCTTGAGCACCACCTTGGCGCCCCGCGCCCGCACTGCCTGGACCTTGATCTCCGGCGTGATGCGGGGCATCACGATCACCGCCTTGACGCCCATCAGCTTGGCCGCCATCGCCAGCCCCTGGGCATGGTTGCCCGCCGAGGCGGCAATCACGCCCTGGGCCTTCTGCGCCTCGCTGAGCTGGGCCATCTTGTTGTAGGCGCCACGGATCTTGAAGGAGTAGACCGGCTGAAGGTCCTCGCGCTTGATCAGGATCTGATTGTTGAAACGGCGGGAGAGGAAGAGGGCCGGGGAGATGGGAGTTTCCCGAGCGGCCTCGTAGACCCGGGCCTGGAGAATCTTCTTGACGGTAGCTTCGAGCATCCTGATATCCCAGAAGTGACGCGAGGGGCACCGTGACTGGTGCCGCGAGGAGCCCTTATTGGTAGCATTGCGGCGGCCATGGCGTCCAGCACCCGCCGCCGGCATCGCCTATAATGGCGCGGCATTCGCCATCCACCCGACAGCGAGCACGACATGACCCAGGACGAACTCAAGGACGCCGTGGCCGCCGCCGCCATCGAAGAGATCCGCCCCCGCCTCGCAGGCGACACCCTCCTCGGCATCGGCACCGGCTCCACCACGAACCGCTTCATCGACCGGCTGGCGGCCCTGCGCCATGACTTCCGCGGTGCCGTGGCCAGCTCCGAGGCCAGCGCCGAGCGCCTTCGCGGCCACGGCATCGAGGTCTTCGAGCTCAACGAGGCCGGCAGCGTGCCCTTCTACATCGACGGCGCCGACGAAGTGAACGCTCACCTGCACATGATCAAGGGGGGCGGTGCGGCCCTGACCCGGGAAAAGGTCGTCGCCGCCTGCGCCGAGCGCTTCATCTGCATCGCCGACGCCTCCAAGAGGGTCGAGCGGCTAGGCCACTACCCGCTACCGGTGGAGGTGATCCCCATGGCCCGCTCCTACGTGGCCCGGGAGCTGGTCAAGCTGGGTGCTGATCCGGTCTATCGCCAGGGGGTGGTCACCGACAACGGCAACCAGATCATCGACTGCTTCGAGTTCATGATCGACGACCCGGAGGCCATGGAGGCACGGCTCAATGCCATCGTCGGCGTGGTCACCAACGGCCTGTTCGCGGCCCGCGGTGCCGATGTGCTGCTGCTGGGCACCGCACAGGGTGTGGAGCGCCTGCTGCCCGCCTGACGCGCATGACGAAGTGAGCACTCACTCCGACCGCATGAGCCTTTCCAGGCCGGCCAGGGTGCGCGCCAGGGCGCCCCGATTGGCCGCGACCACGTCGCGGCCGGCCTCGGCGAGGCGCTGTCGCGCCTCCTGGTCACCGAACAGGCGCAGCAGCTCGGCGGCCAGCGTCTCGGCATCCTCGACTTCCACCAGGGCGCCGGCCCCGCGCATCGCCTCGGCCACGTCCTCGAAGTTGGCCAACGCCGGCCCGGTGAGCACGGGGGTGCCCACGGCAGCCGGCTCCAGCAGGTTATGGCCGCCGATCGGCACCAGGCTGCCGCCGACGAAAGCCAGGTCGGCCGCGCCATAGAGCGCCAGCAGTTCGCCCATGGTATCCCCCAGGTAGACCGCCGTGTCGTCCCGGGGCCACTCGTCGCGTGAGCGGCGCGCCAGCGTCAGGCCCGCCTGGCGGCACAGCGCGGCGACGGCGTCGAAACGCCGGGGATGGCGGGGCACCAGGACCAGCAACGCAGCCGGCAGCCGCTCGCGCAGGCGAGCATGGGCGGCCAGCAGCTGCTCGTCCTCGCCGGGGTGGGTAGAGCCGGCCACCCAGACCGGCCGACTGCCCAGCCGAGTGCGCAAGCGCTCACTCACCTCCCGAGCCTCGTCGCCGTTGCCGATATCGAACTTCAGCGAGCCCACCACCGTGGTGCGTGCCGGCGCCATGCCCAGCTCAATGAAGCGCCGGGCATCGGCCTCGGACTTGGCCGCCAGCCAGGCCACATGGCTCAGGGCCTCCTCCATCAGGGGGCGCAGGCGGCGATAACCCCGGAAAGCACGGGACGAGAGGCGGCCATTGACCATCGCCACCGGCACGTCGGCCCGGTCGCAGGCGGCCAGCAGGTTGGGCCAGAGTTCGGTCTCGAAGAAGATGGCAAGCTCGGGGCGTAAGCGGGCGACGAAGCGACGGGCCGCCCCGGGGAAGTCCAGCGGCACGAAGTGATGGCTCACTTCGGCTCCGGCCCCTGAAGCCTGGCGATTCCCTGCCAGCGCCAGCACCCGTTCCGCCCCGGTGGCGGTCATGGTGGTGACGACCAGGCGGTGACCGGGCCAGCGCTGCCCGAGCGCCTCGATCAAGGGCCGGGCGGCCTGCACCTCGCCCACCGAGGCGCAGTGCAGCCAGAGGGTGCGCTCGCCCTCGCCGGCGGGCGGGATCAGGCCCAGCCGCTCGCGACGCGCCCGTCCGGGCAGCTGCTCGCGCCAGACGCGTCGCCAGATCAGCGGCGCGAGGAGGTAGAGGGCCGCCGCATAGCCCCGACGGACCCAGGGGCGTGGCGCCGACATCAGGTCTCGCGATCGAGGATGGTGGAGATCATTGCCGTGGTGGAGACGCCATCCTCGAAGCCCAGTACCCTGACCTCGCCACCCGCCTCGCGGACGGCCGCACCGCCGGCGATCTCCTCGGGGCGATAGTCACCGCCCTTGACCAGCACGTCTGGCAGCACCGCCTCGATCAGCCGCTGGGGGGTGTCCTCGCCAAAGGGCACCACCCAATCGACGGCGCCCAGGCCGGCCAGCACCTGCATGCGCCGCGCCAGGGGATTGATGGGCCGCTTGGGACCCTTGAGGCGGCCGATGGAGGCATCGTCGTTGATCGCTACCACCAGCCGGTCACCGAGCCGGCGCGCCTGCTCCAGGTAGGCGACGTGGCCGGCATGCAGGATGTCGAAGCAGCCGTTGGTCATCACCACCCGCTCGCCGCGAGCCTGGGCGGCACGCACCGCCTCGATCAGCGCCGGCTCCTCGATCACCCCGAACTCGGCCAGCTTGTCGCCATGCAGGGCGGTATAGAGCTCGGCAATGGACAGGGTTGCGGTGCCGGGCTTGGCCACCACCAGGCCGGCGGCCAGGTTGGCCAGGGTCATCGCCTCGGCGAAGCCGTGCCCGGCCGCCAGCGCCAGGCCCAGCACGCCGATCACGGTGTCGCCCGCCCCGGTGACGTCGAAGACCTCGCGGGCCCGGGTGGGCAGGTTCAGTGGCTCGTGCCCCTCACGAATCAGCGTCATCCCTTTCTCGCTGCGGGTGATCAGCAGCGCCTCGAGTTCCAGCTCGGCGCGCAGCGCCTCGCCCCTGGTGGCGAGCTCGCCGTCGTCCCGGCAGTGTCCCACCACGGCCTCGAACTCGCCCAGGTTGGGGGTGATCACGCTGGCTCCGCGGTAGCGGCGAAAGTCGCTGCCCTTGGGATCCACCAGCACCCGCTTGCCGGTGGCCTTGACCAGCCGGATCAGCGCCTCGACCCGGTTGAGGGTCCCCTTGCCGTAGTCGGAGAGGATCACCAGGTCGCAGTCGGGCAGGGCCGCCTCGACCCGTGCCAGCAGCCCGGAGGTGTCGACGTCGCCGAGGCCCTCCTCGAAGTCCAGGCGGATCAGCTGCTGGTTGCGGCTCATCACCCGCAGCTTGGTGATGGTGGGAATGCCGGGGCTACGGTCGAAGTGAGTGCTCACTCCGGCATCCTCCAGCCGGGAGGCCAGCCGATCGGCATTGTCGTCGTCGCCCACCAGGCCGGCCAGGGCGGCATGGGCGCCCAGGGAGGCGATGTTGAGAGCCACGTTGGCGGCACCCCCCGGGCGGTCCTCGGCCTCGTCGACCCGCACCACCGGCACCGGTGCCTCCGGGGAGATGCGCGAGGTGCCGCCATGCCAGTAGCGGTCGAGCATGACATCGCCCACCACCAGCAGGCGGGAGCGCTCCAGGGCGGTCAGGTCAAGCTTCATCGGGGGACTCCGTGTCCTGTGGGGTCTCGGATTGGGCCAGCACTGCCTCGAGGCGGTCGATCACGTCCTCGGCACGAATCAGCGACATGGCGTCGGGGTGACGGACCCGCTGGCCCCAGGGGAGTTCCGCAGGCTCCTTGTGCAGGAAGGTGCGAACGGCCTCCGCGTAGCGATTCACAGCAAATTCCCGCCATAGGTAGGGCCCCGTCCTATCCACATTCGATGTAGCATAAAGCCCGACGACGGGGGTTCCGAGGGCATTGGCCATGTGCACGGGCCCCGTGTCGGGAGCGATCACCAACCGAGCGCTGCGAATCAATGCCAGCAGGCCCTTGAGCGAAGTCTGGCCAATAGCATCAGTCACTACCTCCGGGGGACAGAGGGCCTGGATGCGCTCTCCGAGCTGGCGCTCCTGGGTGCTGCCACCACCGGTGAGCACCGTCTTCAAGCCCTGCTGGCGCCAGGCATGCTCGATCACCGCCGCATAGCCCTCGGCGGACCAGTTGCGAAAATTGCGCAGACGTATGCTGCTGCAGGGATTGATCATCACATAGGGTGTCTCGCCGGTGATGTCTGAGGCCTCCTCGACAGCAGCCTCGGGTACCGGCAGGTCCCAGGCCAGCGAGAGGTCCTCGACGCCCAGCAAGCGGGCGAAGTCCAGAAAGGACTCCAGCACATGGGCTCGGGGATGCGGCGCCAGGTGGCGCTGGGTGAACCAGTGCTGGGCATCCTTGGCACGGGCCTTGTCATAGCCCACCCGTACACCAACCTTGAGCCCCAGGGAGAGCACGCTGGCCCGCAGCGCCTGCTGCATGTGCAGCAGCACGTCGAAGCGGGTATCGGCCAGCTCGCGCCACAGGGCGCGCATGCCGGCGAGCCCCGTCGCCTTGTCATAGACGACGAACTCGACCCCGGAGAGGCCCGCCAGTAGACTGTGCTCGCCCTTGCCGATGATCCAGGTGAGCCTCGCCTCGGGCCACTGGCGCTGCAGGGCGCGCACCGTCGGCACCAGGTTACAGACATCGCCCAGGGCGGAGAGCCGCAGTACACAGATATGCTGGGGTCGGGCGGGCAGAGGATGCTTCATGCGGTTGGCAACGTATCGAGCGGGAAAGATTTTCATTCTATATGATGCGGACAGTTTATGTGACGCCGACCGGGCGTCACAAACGGCGCCGCCCATCCCCCCACGCGGCTTCGATCCCGCCTACTGGCGCGACGCCGGCTGGGTCATCGGCGAGGCCCCGGGGCGCGGGGCCAGCCTCTTCCTGGATGCCAGCCCCTTCGCGGCGGGAGCCCAGTGGGTGCTCAGGCCCTATCGTCGCGGCGGCCTCATCGCCCGGTTCAGCGACGACCGCTACCTGTGGACCGGCCTGGAGCGGACTCGCGCCTTTCGCGAGTGTCGCCTGACTGCCGACCTGCATGCGCGCGGCCTGCCCGTCCCTCGGCCGGTCGCCGCTCGGGTGACCCGCCATGGCCTCACCTACGACGCCGCCCTGATCACCGAGCGCATCCCCGGCGCCCGCGCCCTGGCAGACCTCCTGCAGCGGGGCGATGCCGACACCACGTTGCTGGCGCGCGTCGGCACCACCATCCGGCGCTTCCATGATGCCGGCCTCGATCACGTCGACCTCAACGCCCGCAACCTGTTGGTCGACCCGCAGGGCAAGGTATGGCTGATCGACCTCGACCGCTGCCGGCTGCGCCCCAAGGGCACCTGGCAGGCGGGCAACCTGGCGCGTCTCGAACGCTCGCTGGTGAAGTTCGGTGCCCCCGGAGCCATGGCGTCCATCCGCGAAGCCTATGGCACATCCGCCAAGGCGTCGGCATAAGCCTCCACCAGGCCCTGCACGTGGGTCGCCAGGGTGAAGTGAGCATTCACTTTCTCTCGAGCCCCCTCCCCCAGGCGATGCCTCAGCGCGGCGTCCCCGGCCAGCTCCCCCATGGCGTCACGCCAGGCCAGGGGATCATCGGGGGCGGCAAGGCGACCCGTCGCGCCGTCGATGAGCTCGGGAATGGCCCCGCTGTCGGCACCGACCACGGCCTTGCCGGCGGCCATCGCCTCGATCACCGTCAGGCCGAAGGCCTCGTTGCGCGACGGCACGCAGACGATGTCCAGGGCCTCGAACAGCCTCGGCAGGTCCGCCCGGAAGCCGGCGAAGGTCAGCCGCTCGCCCACGCCGAGCTCGGCTACGCGGTCGCGCAGCTCGGCCACGAAGGCCTCGCTGCTGCCCTCTGCGGCGGTCAGCCCGCCGATGAGCACCCCGTGCCAGGCCAGCGCCGGATAGCGCTCGGAGAGCCCGCCCAGCGCCTCGATCCAGATGCCCTGACCCTTGCCCGGCGTCAGCCGGCCTGCCAGGCCTATCGCCACCGCCCCCGGCGGGATACCGAGCGCGTCGCGCAGCGCCTGTCGCTCGGTCTCGGTGAGGTGCGGCACATAGGGTGCCGGGTCGATGCCCAGGTAGAGCCGGCGGATGCGCCCAGGCGGCAACGGGAAGGCCGCCAGGTTGCGTTGCCGCGTCGTCTCGCTGATGGAAAAGAGGCGCGTTACCTTGCCGTAGGCCCAGCGGTGGTAGGGATCCTTCTTGGGACGCGTGACCCCCATGTGGTCGGTGAAGAAGAGTCGCAGCGAGGGACGCAGGGTCACCAGCAGGGCTGCCAGGCGCAGATCGCTGGACTTGTGACAATGCACCATGCGGATATCATGGTGCTTCAGATAACGCAGGATTCTGGGCGCCGCCAGGAGGGCCCGGCCCCGGGAGGGCACCGTCAAGGGCGTGACGCCCGACTCCTCGATGCTGGCCGCCACCCGGGAACCGGCCAGCACCAGGCCATGGGCCTCCCACCCCTGTCGCCTCAGCTCGGGTATAATGCGCGACGGATACATTTCCAGTCCGCCCCAGCCGTTCGAGAGGCAGATATGCATGACCTTTCGGGACACGAAGGTCTCCTTCATTGCGGTTGCGGGGCTCGGGAGCCCGGATGATGACACTTCGCCCTGCCGGCGGTGACGGCGACCGCCCTCACCTGCTGGTGGTTCGCAACGACAAGCTCGGGGACTTCATGCTCGCCTGGCCGGCCCTGGCCTGCCTCAAGGCCGTCGATGCAGCGCCCCATGTCAGCGTGCTGGTTCCCGCCTACACCGCGCCGCTGGCCAGGCAGTGCCCCTGGATCGACGAGGTGCTGATCGACCCCGGTGACGCCGGCGGCCGAGCGGGGCGCCGGACGCTGCTGCAGCGCCTGCGCGAGGCGCGATTCGACGCCCTGCTGACGCTCTTCTCCACCCCGCGCATCGGCTGGCTGGGCTGGCGGGCCGGCATTCCCCTGCGCCTCGCCCCGGCCACCAAGTGGGCGCAGCTATTCTACAACCGCCGAGTCACCCAGCGCAGGTCGCGCTCCGAGAAGCCGGAGTACCTCTACAACATGGAGCTGGCCGAGACCCTGCTGGCGGAACTCGGGCTCGCTGTGCCGGCACGCCCCGAGCCGCCCTACTGGCCACTTCCCGAGGGGACTCGCGCGGCGCAGCGGGAGCGTATTGCCGATGAGCTGGGGCTGGACGGCTCGCGACCCTGGCTCTTCCTGCATCCCGGCAGCGGCGGCTCGGCCGTGAACCTCACCCTCGAGCGCTATGCGACCCTGGTACAGGGCGTGGAAGCGCGACTGGCTGAGGCGAGTCGCCCCGCCCCGGCCTGGGTGCTCACCGCCGGCCCGGGCGAGGAGGCCGCGGCCGACAGACTCCGCGAGCGCCTGGTCGGCGAAGGAGTCACGGCAGGCCTGCTGCCGCCCCGCCGCGGGCTCGATGACTTCGCCCTCAGCCTGTCGGCCGCCGACCTGTTCATCGCCGGCTCCACCGGCCCCCTGCACATCGCCGGCTGCCTGGACCGCCCCACCGTGGGCTTCTATCCGTCCCGTCGCTCGGCCACCCCGCTGCGCTGGCAGACCTGCAATGCCGAGGCCCACCGGCTGGCCTTCTGCCCGCCACCCGGGGCCGGTGAGCGCGACATGGACAGCATCGACCTGAAGGCGGCAGCGAACCACATCGCCGACCACCTTCGCTACTTCCCGACCCGCGAGACGAGCCAATGACGCCGATCACCGGAATCATCATTACCCTCGATGAGGCGGAGAACATTACCGACTGCATCGCCTCGCTGACGCCCGTCTGTGACGAGATCATCATCGTGGACTCGGGCAGCCGCGACGACACCGTGGCGATCGCCGAGCGCAAGGGGGCCGCCGTCATCCATCAGCCCTACCTCGGCGACGGCCCTCAGAAGGCCTTCGCCGTGCCCCGGGCGCGCAACGACTGGATCCTCGCCCTGGATGCCGATGAACGACTCGAAGATGATGCAATCACGGCTATTCACGGCTTGTCTCTAGATGATGCTTCGGTGGCATACAGTTTCAACCGCCGCAACTTCTGCGGCAAACACTGGATCAAGGCAGCCGGTTTCTACCCTGACAAGGTCGTCAGACTTTATAACCGCAAGACCTCAGGTTACCTTCCCAAGAAGGCTCACTCCGCGGTTCAGACTCCAAAAGTGAAACATACGGATGCCCATATCCGTCACTTCACTTATGAAAACCTCACCCACTGGATTCAACGCATAAACCAGCTATCCACCCGGGATGCCTGGGCCATGAAAGATCGTGGCCTCAGCCCCTCCGTCTCACGGCCGGCTCTACACGCCGCAAGCGCAGCCTTTCGCAAACTAATAATGAAAGGTGGTATCTTCCAGGGCGCCGATGGCTTAACCGTTGCCATGACCACGGCATTTCATGCTTACATGAAATACGCGAAGCTCAACGAACTGTATGAAGAGGAAGGCCATACAGACAAGTCATGATGGTTGCCCTCCTATCAATCAACATGAGTTGGTAAGCTGGTCGAATAGCCAAACGCCGGTCAGGTCATGAAGCCTCCCAATACCCTCACCCACCTCCGCCATCCCCGCTGGTGGGCCCTGCTCGTCATCGGTTTGTGGCTGGGGTTTGCCGTAGCCGCGCTGCCCCGCATTCCGCTTTGGAGCATGGTGCCAATCACCGGCGGATGGCTGTTGCTGGCCCGCTGCTGGCGCTGGGGCGCGCCACGGACTTCCCGGCCCGTGCGCAGGGTCTGGCCCTGGTCGCTGTTCCCGATCGCCCTCTGGGGGCTCTACGTCTTCCTGGCCAACAGCTTCGGCAAGGTCGATCTCGGGGCGGTATTCTTCCACCTCCAGGCCGGCATGGAAGAGCATGGCGGCAGTGAGCGCATCATTGCCGCCATCCTCTACACCCTGAGCATGGTCCTGCTGCTGGCCTCCTTCACCTGGCTGGTGCGGGTCGACCATCGCTGGCGGCTGACGGAACGCCTGCTGGCCCTGGCCCTGCTGGCAGGCAACCCCATGCTCTATGGCATCGGTCAACGCGGCGTAGCCATCGTCACCGACGATGGCGCCTGGCTGGACCGTCAGTATGTCGAGCCGGTCATCCTCGACGCCCCTCGCGACCCGCCCAACCTGCTGCTGCTCTACCTGGAGAGCCTCGAGCGCACCTACACCGACCGGGAGCGCTTCGGGGAGGCCTATGCCCACCTGGAGGCCCTGGGCGAGAAGGCCGTGGTCTTCGAGGGGGTCCGCCAGGTCGACAACACCGGCTGGACCATGGCCGGCATGATCGCCAGCCAGTGCGGCACGCCACTGATGCCAGCCGGCCTGCTGCATGACAGCCAGTTCGAACCCCTCGGCAAGGTGGTGCCGGGCGTCGACTGCCTGGGCGACCTGCTCGCCGACAAGGGCTACGCCCTCTCCTACATGGGCGGGGCCAGCACCCGTTTCGCCGGCAAGGGGGTCTTCTACCGGGACCACGGCTTCGACAGGGTCCTGGGGCGGGAGGAGCTGGAACCACGGCTCGAGAAGCCCGATTATGTGAATAGCTGGGGGCTGTACGACGATACGCTCTACGAGCTCACCGTCGAGGAAATCCGCCGGCTGGAACGCCAGGACGGCCCCTGGGGACTGGTCAACCTGAGCATCACCGGCCATGCCCCCCATGGCTACCCGGCGCGCGACTGCCGGGAGCGCCAGGGCGAGTTCGACGGCGTGGACATCCTCTATTCGGTGGAGTGCTCGGCCTGGCTGGCCCGTCGGCTGGTCGAGCGGCTCGAGGATGAAGGCCTGCTGGAGAACACCTTGGTGGTGGTCGCCAGCGACCACCTGACCATGCGCGTCTCCGCCTGGGAACAGCTGGTCGCCGGGGAGCGGGACAATACCTTCATGCTGCTGGGGGAACAGCTCGAGCCGCGCCGGCTCGAGGTCGAGGCTTCGACCATGGATCTCCTGCCCACGATGCTCGAGGCCATGGGCTTCGTCATCGACTGGCATCGCGCGGGGCTGGGGGTGTCGCTGCTCTCCGCCGAGCCGACCCTGGTCGAGGAACACGGGCTGGATACCTTCAATGCCCGCCTGAGGGAGGAGACGGCCCTCCAGGAGCGCCTGTGGGAAGGCCTGGCGCCGCCGCAGGGCCCACCGCCGCCCCCGGAGCCGGTCGTCGAACAGGTCGTCGAGACCCCCGAGGACCAGGCGCCGGAGGCACCCGAGGAGTTGCCCTAGCTCGCCAGCATCGCCTGCAGGATTCGCTCGGGCATGAGCTGCTTCAGGCAGTTGGTATGGCCCAGCGGGCAGGTGCGCTGGTAACAGGGCGAGCAGTCGAGGCCGAGATAGTGCACCTCGGCATTCTCGGTCAAGGGTGGCGTATAGGCCGGCGATGAGGAGCCGTAGATGGCCTGTACCCGGGCCCCTACCGCGGCCGCCACGTGCATCAGCCCGGAGTCGTTGGTCACCACCTGCTGGCAGTCACCGAGCAGGTCGACGGCATCCGCCAGCCGCGTCCTGCCGCACAGGTTGTGGGTGTGGGGAAGCGCATCGGCGATCACCTCGCCGGCCTCCACGTCCTTGGGACCTCCCAGCACGCGGACCTCGAACCCCTCCACCACCAGCGATCTCGCCAGCTCCCGGAAATAGGCGAGCGGCCACTGCTTGGCGGGACCATATTCGGCCCCCGGCATCATGCCGATGGCCGGGCGCGACGAGAGCCCCAGTTCGACACGGCGCTCGACCAGGTTCTCGGTGTCCAGGCGCAGCCGGGGCCGGGGTATCAGAAAGTCGCCCCGGTCGGCCTCCTCCACGGGAAGCCCCAGGGCCACGAAGCGCTTGACGGTCTGGTCCAGTACCGCCTTGTCGAGCCGCCTGCGGTCATTGAGCAGCCACAGCCGCTGCTCGCCGGTGAAGCCGGTCCGCCGCGGGATACGCGCCAGGAAGGGCACCAGCGCCGACTTCCAGGAGCGCGGCAGCACGATGGCATGGTCGAAGCGCCCCTGCAGGGAGCGGGCGAGATGCCGCCGGGTGGCCAGGCCGAACTGGCCATGCCCCACCTCGAGGCTGGCCACCTCGTCGACCTCGTCCATCCGCTCGAGGATCGGCCGCGACCAGGCGGGGGCCACCACGGTGATCCGGCTGCCCGGCTGCCTCGCCTTCAGGGTCTTGAAGAGGCTCTGCGCCATGACCATGTCGCCGACCCAGGAAGGCCCGACCACCAGGATGCGAGGCTCTCGAGGGGCCGGCACCTGCAGGGCCTCAGCCATTCAGCCACTCCAGGTACTCGCGCACCCCCTGGGCCACGGTACGGAACTCGCCATCGTAGCCGGCCTCGCGCAGGCGGCTGATGTCGGCGCGCGTATAGCTCTGGTAGCGACCCTTGAGTTCCTCGGGGAAGTCGATGTACTCGATCCTGCCGCGGCCATAGTAGTCGACCACGGTCTCGCCGATGGCCTTGAAGGGCTCGGCGCGGCCGGTGCCCAGGTTGAAGATGCCGGAGGCCTCGGGGTGGTCCAGGAACCAGAGGTTGACGTCCACCACGTCGCCCACATAGACGAAGTCGCGGCTCTGCATGCCGGCCTCATAGCCCTCCCAGGCACCGAACAGCTTCACGTTCTGGCCGGCGCTGATCTGGGTATGGTGATGGTAGGCGACGCTGGCCATCTTGCCCTTGTGCTGTTCCCGAGGGCCGTAGACATTGAAGTAGCGGAAGCCCACCACCTGGCTGGTGAAGTCGTCGTGGCGGGCACGCACGTACTGGTCGAACAGCAGCTTGGAGTAGCCGTAGACGTTGAGCGGCTTCTCGTGCTCCGGGGCCTCGAAGAACACCTCGCTGCCCCCGTAGGTGGCCGCCGAGGAGGCGTAGAGGAAGGGTATGCCCTCGCGCTGGCAGAAGTGCAGCAGCACCTTGGAGTACTCGAAGTTGTTCTCGAGCATGAAGCGACCGTCCCACTCGGTGGTATCCGAGCAGGCGCCTTCGTGGAAGATGGCCTCGATGGGCGGCAGGTGCGACTCCTCGCCATTCAGCGCCGCCTTCACCCGGGTGAGGAAGTCATCCTTGTCCAGATAGTCGCCGAGGGTGCAGTCGGCGAGGTTCACGAACTTGGTACCATCGCTGAGGTCATCGACCACCAGCACATCGTCGCGGCCGCGGGCATTGAGTGCCTTGACCAGATTCGAGCCGATGAAGCCGGCCCCGCCTGTTACTACGATCATGGGAATCCTCTCGTCTCCGGGCCTGCGCCTATAACCGATCTTCCGGTGATTGTATACTTGACGGCTCGTGAATTCATGGCCAACGGTGCTCCCAATGACTCTCTCGACACCCCCGTCGACGCCAGACGTGACAACCTTCCAGGGCCTGATCCTCGCCCTGCAGCAGTACTGGGCCGAGCAGGGCTGCGTGATCCTCCAGCCCCTGGACATGGAGGTGGGCGCCGGCACCTTCCACACCGCCACCTTCCTGCGCTCCATCGGCCCCGAGACCTGGAACGCGGCCTACGTGCAGCCTTCCCGCCGCCCCACCGATGGCCGCTACGGCGAGAATCCCAACCGCCTGCAGCATTACTACCAGTTCCAGGTCGTCATGAAGCCCTCCCCCTCCGACCTGCAGGAACTCTACCTGGGGTCTCTCAAGCACCTGGGGCTCGACCCGCTGGTCCATGACATCCGCTTCGTCGAGGACAACTGGGAGTCCCCCACCCTCGGTGCCTGGGGCCTGGGCTGGGAGGTGTGGCTCAACGGCATGGAGGTGACCCAGTTCACCTACTTCCAGCAGGCCGGCGGCCTGGAGTGCTACCCGGTCACCGGCGAGCTCACCTACGGCCTGGAGCGGATCGCCATGTACCTGCAGGATGTCGACAGCGTCTACGACCTGGTATGGGCGGTGGCACCGGATGGCAGCCGCGTCACCTACGGCGACGTCTACCTGCAGAACGAGCGCGAGCAGTCGGCCTACAACTTCGAGCACGCTGACGTCGACTTCCTCTTCGCCTCCTTCGACCACCAGGAGCGCGAGTGCACCAAGCTGCTGGATGCCAGCCTGCCGCTGCCCGCCTACGAACAGGTGCTCAAGGCATCGCACACCTTCAACCTGCTGGATGCCCGTCACGCCATCTCGGTGACCGAACGCCAGCGCTACATCCTGCGCGTGCGCACCATGGCCCGTGACGTGGCCCAGGCCTACTTTGACTCGCGCAAGGCCGCCGGCTTCCCGCTGGCCCCCGAGGCCTTGCGCCGCGAACTGCTTGCCGAACAGGGAGACGTTTGATGGCTGCCAATACCCTACTGGTCGAACTGGGCGTCGAGGAGCTGCCACCGGCCGCCATCGATGAGCTTTCCGACGCCCTTGCCGAGGGCATCCGCCGGGGTCTCGTCGAGGCCGACATCGACTTCGGCGAGGTCCTCGCCCATGGCGGCCCGCGACGCCTGGCCGTCCAGGTGCGCGAACTGGCCGACAAGCAACCCGACCGCGAGGTCGAGCGTCGTGGCCCGGCCCTGGCTGCCGCCTTCAAGGAGGGCCAGCCGACACGAGCCGCCGAGGGCTTCGCCCGCTCCTGCGGCGTCGGTGTCGAGGCACTGATCCATCTGGAGACCGACAAGGGCACCTGGCTCGGTTACCGCGAGCAGCAACAGGGCGAGACCACCACGGCCCTGCTCCCCGCCATCGTCGAGAAGGCCATCGGCGCCCTGCCGGTGCCCAAGAACATGCGCTGGGGGGCCTCCCGGGTGGAGTTCTCCCGCCCCGTCCACTGGCTGGTCATGCTCTACGGTAGCGAGGTCGTCAAGGCGAGCGCCCTGGGCCTGCAGGCAGGACGCACCACCCGCGGCCACCGCTTTCACGCGCCGGCGCCCATCGAGCTGGCCCACGCCGAGGACTACCTCGGCGCCCTGGAACACGCCTGGGTGCTGGCCGACCGCGACAAGCGCCGCGAGCGCATCCGCGAACAGGTGCTGGCCGAGGCCGAGGTCCAGGACGCCACGGCCGTGATCGACGAGGCACTTCTCGTCGAGGTCAGCGGCCTGGTGGAGTGGCCCGTGGCGCTGACCGGCAGCTTCGACGAGCGCTTCCTCGAGGTGCCCGCCGAATGCCTGATCTCATCCATGAAGGCCAACCAGAAATACTTCCACCTGCTCGACCACGAGGGTTGCCTCAAGCCACTGTTCATCACCATCGCCAACATCGACAGCCACCAGCCGGAGCAGGTCATTCAGGGCAACGAGAAGGTGATCCGTCCGCGCCTGGCCGATGCCGCCTTCTTCTACGACACCGATCGCCGCCGCCCGCTGGCGGACCGGGCCCCGGAGCTGGCCGGCGTGGTCTTCCAGAAGCGGCTCGGCACTCTGGCCGACAAGGCGCATCGCAGCGCCGCCGTTGCGGCCTTCATCGCCGGTCGCATCGACGGTGACGTAGCCAAGGCACGACGCGCTGCGGAGCTCGGAAAGTGCGATCTGGTCACCGAGATGGTCCTCGAATTTCCTGAGCTCCAGGGCATCATGGGCCACTACTATGCGGTCAACGACGGGGAGGCCACCGAGGTGGCCCAGGCCCTCGAAGAGCAGTACCTGCCCCGCTTCGCCAGCGATGCGATCCCCCGGACCCGCACCGGCCTGGCCCTGGCGCTGGCCGATCGTCTTGATACCCTGACCGGCATCTTCGGTATCGGCCAGCGCCCCAGCGGTACCAAGGACCCCTTCGCCCTGCGTCGCGCCGCCATCGGCGTGATCAACATCCTGGTCAAGGGCAAGCTGGCCCTCGACCTGCGGGAGTTGCTGGAGCTTGCCGCGGCGCAGCACCAGGAACTGCCCTACGCCGAGGGGCTAGTGGACGAAGTGCTCACCTACATGCTCGACCGCTTCCGCGCCTGGGCACGCGACGAGGGTATCGATACCGAGGTCTACCTCGCCGTGCGTGCCCGTCCGGTGACCCAGCCCCTCGACTTCGCGCGTCGCCTGCGCGCCGTCCAGGGCTTCTCTCGCCGCGAGGAGGCCGCGGCCCTGGCCGCCGCCAACAAGCGGGTCTCCAACATCCTCACCAAGCAGCAGCACGACGGCACCACCGAGGTCGAAGCCGGCCTGCTCCAGGAGACCGCCGAGAAGGCCCTCTACGACGCCCTGGCGTCGCATCGTCAGGCGGTGATGCCACTCTTCGCCGAGGCTCGCTACAGCGAGGCACTGGACTCCCTGGCTGGCCTGCGGGAGCCGGTGGACACCTTCTTCGACCAGGTCATGGTCATGGCCGAGGAGCCTGCCGTGCGCCGCAACCGCCTGGCCCTGCTCGCCGGCCTCCAGGCCCTCTTCCTGGAGGTGGCGGATATCGCCCTGCTCCAGCAGTAACAAGAGCTCCAGGTGACACCGAGGCCGGCGAGCAATCGCCGGCCTTTTTCATGGCCGGATGGCGCTGTTTCACGTGAAACACCCAAGACGGAGCTAGGGGCTGGCTCAAGCAGACGATGCTCTGCCCTCTTGGCCTCTTGGCCTCTTGGCCTCTTGGCCTCTTGGCCTCTTGGCCTCTTGGCCTCTTGGCAGACGATGTTCCACGTGAAACACTCCTGCTGCAAAGACAATCCACCCTAGGAAACTGCCACCATGCCCGCAGCCGACCGGCTCGTGATCCTCGACCGCGATGGCGTCATCAACCAGGACTCCGACGAGTACGTGAAGTCCCTGGAGGAATGGATCCCCTACCCTGCCGCCATCGAGGCCATCGCCAGGCTCAGCCGTGCCGGATGGACGGTGGCCGTCGCTACCAACCAGTCCGGCATTGCCCGCGGCTACTATGACGTGGAGATGCTAGAGGCCATCCATGACCGGCTCCGCGAACTGGTTCGCGAGGCCGGCGGGGAGATTGCCCATATCGCCCACTGTCCTCATGGGCCGGATGACGGCTGTGGGTGCCGCAAACCCTTGCCTGGCCTGCTGGAAGAAGTCCGGGAGGCATTATCGATGGAGGATCTTAGCGGCAGCTGGATGGTCGGCGATAGCCTGCGCGACCTGCAGGCCGGCGAGCCATTGGGTTGCCGGCCGGTACTGGTCCGAACCGGCAAGGGGCGCCGGACGGAGGAAAAGGGGGAAGGGCTCGACGGCGCGATGGTCTTCGATGACCTGGCCGCCTTCGTGGATTGGCTTCTGGCCCGGGGAGACAGCGACGAGCAAAACCGTCCAGCCAGGAAGACAGCACGCTGAATGCGACAAGGCCGGCCCTCATGGCCGGCCTTGTCGTTGTGTTGCACTCAGGCGGTGTGATGTTTCACGTGGAACATGTTGCCTCGGATATCAGATATCCAGGTTGGCCACAAGCGCATAGCGTTCGATGAAGTCGCGCCGGGGTTCGACCTCGTCACCCATCAGCGTATTGAACATCATGTCAGCGGCAACCGCATCCTCGATGGAGACCCGCAGCATGCGACGGGTATCCGGGTTCATGGTCGTTTCCCAGAGCTGATCCGGGTTCATCTCGCCCAGCCCCTTGTAGCGCTGGATGGAGAGGCCACGCTGGGCCTCGGCCATCAGCCATGCCAGGGCATCATAAAAGGTCGCGACGGGCTTCTGTCGCTCCCCGCGAGCCACATAGCTGCCCTCCTCCATCAGGCCATCCAGTGTCCCACCCAGGCCTGCCATGGCGGAATAATCGGCACTGGTGAAGAAATCGATACCCCAGACATAGTCGGTAGTGACGCCATGGGCCGTCAGCGTCACCGCCGGGAGGAAGACGCCACGCTCGTCCTCCTCCTCGAGGCGGAAGGTATAACGCGGCCCTCCTTCGTAGGAGACCAGCGCATCCATCTCGCCCTGCAGGTACTCGATCCAGTTCTGCATGGTGACGCGGTCGCGCAGGCTCTGCTCGCCGTCGAGATGCGCCGCATGGACGATCTTGCGCAGTACCACATTGGGGTAGACGCGCGACAGACGATCGATGCGCTTCATCACGTCACGATACTGGTTGACGAGGGCCTCCAGCTGGGAGCCGCCGATGCCGGGCGCATCCGCGTTGACATGCAGCCGGGCCCCGTCGAGTGCGGTCGTCGTCAGGTAGTCGACCATCGCCTGCTCGTCCTTGAGATAGAGCTCCTGCTTGCCGCGCTTGATCTTGTAGAGCGGCGGCTGGGCGATGAACACATGCCCCCGCTCGATGAGCTGCGACATCTGGCGGAAGAAGAAGGTCAGCAGCAGGGTCCGGATGTGTGACCCGTCCACGTCAGCATCGGTCATGATGATGATGGAGTGATAGCGCAGCTTGTCGGGATCGAACTCCTCGCGGCCGATACCGCAGCCCAGGGCCGTGATCAGAGTGCCGACCTCGGCCGAGGAGAGCATCTTGTCGAAGCGCGCCTTCTCGACGTTGAGGATCTTGCCCTTGAGGGGCAGGATCGCTTGGGTGCGACGATCCCGCCCCTGCTTGGCGCTGCCGCCAGCCGAGTCACCCTCGACGAGGAAGAGCTCAGAGAGGCTGGGGTCCTTCTCCTGGCAGTCGGCCAGCTTGCCGGGCAGGCCCGCGATGTCCAGGGCTCCCTTGCGGCGCGTCATGTCACGCGCCTTGCGCGCCGCCTCGCGGGCCCGGGCCGCATCCAGCATCTTGTTGACGATGGCCTTGGCCTCATTGGGCTTCTCGACCAGATATTCCGAAAACAGCCGGCCCATCTCCTGCTCCACCGCGGTCTTGACCTCGGAGGAGACCAGCTTGTCTTTGGTCTGGGCGGAGAACTTCGGATCCGGCACCTTCACGGAGATGATCGCGGTCAGACCCTCGCGGGCATCGTCACCGGAGGTGTTGACCTTGGACTTCTTGAGCAGCCCCTCGGCCTCGATATAGTGGTTCAGCGAGCGGGTCAGTGCCGCGCGGAAGCCGGCCAAGTGGGTGCCGCCATCCCGCTGAGGGATATTGTTCGTGTAGCAGAAGATATTCTCGGAGAAGGTATCATTCCACTGCATCGCCACTTCCACCCCGACGCCGTCGTCGCGTTCGGCATTGAAGTGGAACACCGGATTGAGCACCGTCTTGTTGGTGTTCAGGTAATTGACGAAGGCCTTGAGGCCACCCTCATAGTGGAACAACTCCTCCTTTCCGCTGCGCTCATCCATCAGGCGGATGGCCACACCCGAGTTGAGGAAGGAGAGCTCCCTGAGCCGCTTTGCCAGGATATCGTAGTGGAACTCGATGTTGTGGAAGGTTTCGGTCGAGGGGCGGAAGTGCACGCGGGTTCCGCTCTTCTCCGTCTTGCCCACCACCGCCAGCGGGGCATCGGGCACACCATGATGATAGATCTGTTCGTGTACCTGGCCCGCACGCCAGATGGTCAGCTTCAGCTCCTCGGACAGGGCATTGACGACCGAGACCCCCACGCCGTGCAGGCCGCCGGAGACCTTGTAGGAGTTGTCGTCAAACTTGCCGCCAGCATGCAGCACCGTCATGATCACCTCAGCCGCCGACACGCCTTCTCCCTCGTGGAGATCGGTCGGGACGCCGCGGCCATTGTCGGTCACGGTCACCGACTCGTCGGGATGGATGATGGCCCGGATCTCGCTGCAATGCCCGGCCAGGGCTTCATCGATGGAGTTGTCCACCAGTTCGAACACCATGTGGTGCAGGCCCGTGCCGTCGTCGGTGTCGCCGATGTACATGCCCGGCCGCTTGCGTACGGCATCCAGCCCCTTGAGGACCTTGATGCTCGATGAGTCGTAAGCCTGTTCGCTCATTGACTACTCCGTCATGAAGTCTGTCTGTCCATTGGCAGCAGCTGTCCCTGCCCCGATTCGGAATGTTTCACGTGGAACATCGCCACCTGGGTGTCCGGCTGCCAGAGGCCCGCCAAGGCATCGGGGTCGACGCTGGTGATGAACACCTGGCAGCGCATGCGCTCCAGCCAGCCGCAGAATACTCGGCGATGCTCGAGGTCCAGCTCGGCAGGCAGGTCGTCGATCAGGTAGATGCAGGTGCGGCCGGTGACCTGCTCGAGCAGGCGCCCCTGGGCCAGCTTCAGGGCACTCACCACCAGCTTCTGCTGACCGCGGGAGAGCACTTCCACCGCCGGACGCTTGCCGAGACGGATACCCAGCTCTGCTCGCTGCGGCCCCTGCTGGGTAAAGCCCATATGACGATCGGTGTCGCGTCCGTGGCCAAGGATGTCCGCGAGCTCACGCTTGCGGTCCCAGCCGCGCGAATAGCGCAGCGTCAGCCCGGGTAGCGCGACCAGCTCGGCCAGCGTGTCCTCGAACACCGGCAGGAACATCCCGACCCATTCGCGACGCATGCCGTCCAAGCGGTCGCTCCAGTGCACCAGCTCCTGTTCCCAGGCATCCAGGGAAGCATCTGTCATTCTACCATGCCTGAGAAGGGCATTCCGATGTTTCAGCGCGCGCCGAAAGCGTCGCCAGACATCGAGGAAGTCATGTTTCACGTGAAACACGCCCCAGTCGAGAAACTCGCGGCGGCCGACCGGCGGCCCCTCCAGGAGACGGAAGGCATCGGGATTGATCAGCTGCAGCGGCAGGGTCTCCACCAGGCGCGAGACGCGTTCCAGACGCTCACCCGCCAGGCGCATCTCCCGCTCGCCACCCTCGCGATGCCGGCGTATGCCGATGGTCACCGCCGGATCGCCGGCCAGGCGGCCATGCAACGTCATGGCGTCGGCATCGTGAGTGACGGCATGACGCAGCTGGCGGGCGCGAAAGGAACGCCCCATGCCGAGGACATGAATCCCTTCCAGCAGGCTGGTCTTGCCGCTGCCGTTGGCCCCGGTGAACAGATTGATGCGTGGGCCCGGGGTCATGTCCACGGCCTGCAGGTTGCGCAGGCCGTGGAAGGCGAGGCGTTCGAGAGGCATCAGGCAGGATCGACTATGGCGGTGGTGGCACCCGGCACGGGCACCACCAGCCGGCGCCTCAAAGACGCATCGGCATGACGACGTACATGGCATCGCCGCCGCCGGGTTCTTCCATCAGCGCACTGCTGTTGGGGTCGGCCAGGGTCATCTGTACCCGATCCTCGTCCAGCACGCCGAGCACGTCGACGAGATAGCCGACATTGAAGCCGATCTCCATGGCCGGCCCGCTGTACTCGATGGCGACGTTCTCCTCGGCCTCCTCCTGCTCGGGGTTGTTGGCCATCACCCGTAGGTTGCCCTCCTCGAGATTCAGGCGCACGCCGCGGTACTTCTCGTTGGAGAGGATGGCCGTACGCGACAGCACCTGACGCAGCTCGGCACGGTCGGCGATGATGACCTTGTCACCACCGCGTGGCACGACCCGTTCGTAGTCGGGGAACTTGCCATCCACCAGCTTGGACGTGAAGGTGAAGTCACCGGTATGGGCCCGCACATGGCTGGCACCGAGGGTCAGACTCACCGGCTCCTCGCCATCATCGAGCAGGCGCACCAGCTCCAGGACCCCCTTGCGCGGCACGATCAACTTCTGGGCGGGCTCCACCTGGATCTCTGCCGGACGCGAGCAGACGGCCAGGCGATGGCCGTCGGTGGCCACGGTGCGCACCAGATTGTGGCCCAGCTCGAGCAGCATGCCATTGAGGTAATAACGGACGTCCTGCTGGGCCATGGCGAAGGAGGTCGCATCGATCAGATGTTTCAGGGTGCCCCGCGGCAGACTGAGCTCGACGTTGCCCGGGTCATCCTCGATATTGGGAAACTCGGCCACCGGCAGGGTCGAGAGGGTGAAGCGCGAGCGACCGCTGCGCAGTACCGCCCTGCCCTCCTCGAGGGATAGCTGGATCTCCGACTGGTCCGGCAGTGACTTGCAGATATCCATGAGCTTGCGGGCAGGCACCGTCGCCGATCCCGGCTCCTCCACCAGGCTGGCGGCGGTGCGACCGATCAGCTCTACCTCGAGATCGGTGCCGGTAAGGGACACCTGATCCTGGTCGACCTGAATCAGCACGTTGGAGAGTACCGGAAGGGTCTGGCGTCGCTCCACCACGCCGGCAACCAGCGTCAACGGGCGCAGCAGCGCTTCTCGGGAGATGGAAAATTTCATGTCGGCTCCACTACTTGTCCTGGAGGAATTGAGGCCGGCGACCGACCGCTGGTGTTCCGTTCAGCTGGTCAACAGCCGCAGCAGATTCTTGTAGTCCTCGCGGATATCCGCGCTCTCCTCCTGCAATGCCTTCACCTTGCGGCAGGCATGCAGCACCGTGGTGTGATCGCGGCCACCGAAGGCATCTCCGATCTCCGGGAGGCTATGGTTGGTCAGCTCCTTGGCCAGGGCCATGGCGACCTGGCGGGGCCGGGCCACCGAGCGCGAACGGCGCTTGGAGAGCAGGTCGGCAAGTTTGATCTTGTAGTACTCGGCCACGGTGCGCTGGATATTGTCCACACCGACCTGCTTGTCCTGAAGGGCCAGCAGGTCCTTGAGGGATTCGCGGATGAAGTCCTGGGTGATCGTCTTGCCCATGAAGTGAGAGTCGGCGATCACTTTCTTCAGGGCACCCTCCAGCTCACGCACGTTGGAGCGGATCTTCTGGGCAATGAAGAAGGCGGCGTCGTGGGGCAAGTCGACCTTGGCCTGATCGGCCTTTTTCATCAGGATCGCCACCCGGGTCTCCAGCTCCGGCGGCTCGATGGCCACCGTCAACCCCCAGCCGAAGCGCGACTTCAGGCGCTCCTCTACCCCACTGATTTCCTTGGGATATCGATCAGATGTCAGGATCATCTGCTGGCCGCCCTCGAGCAGCGCATTGAAGGTGTGGAAGAACTCTTCCTGCGAGCGCTCCTTGCCGGCGAAGAACTGGATGTCATCGATCAGCAGGGCATCGACGCTGCGATAGAAGCGCTTGAAGTCGTTGATGGCGTTGAGCTGAAGCGCCTTGACCATGTCGGCCACGAAGCGCTCGGAATGCAGGTAGATCACTTGCGCATTCTGGCGTCGCGTCGCCAGGGCGTTGCCCACGGCATGCATCAGGTGGGTCTTGCCGAGGCCGACCCCCCCATAGAGGAACAACGGATTGTAGGCGCCGCCGGGATTTTCGGACACCTGACGGGAGGCGGCCCTGGCCAGCTGGTTGGACTTGCCCTCGACGAAGGTCTCGAAGGTGAAATTGGGATTGAGGCCACTATTGTGCTTGAGGCTCCCTTCCACCTGCACCTGGCGCTCGCCGCCACGTCGCTGGCCGCTTCTTTCCTCGCGCAGCTGATCGATCTCGCGCTCGTCCCCCACATCCCCCCGCGGCGTCACTTGAACCGCCGGGGCGACGGGGACACGAGCCGCCGAGACGGGATTGCCCAGCTCACGAGGCTGAGGGTTCGGCGCCGCGCGGCGACTGCCGACGGTCAGCACCACCTTCGGCGGCTTGGCGGGCGAGAGCTCGCGCATCAGCTCGCTGATCCGCTTGGCATACTTGTCGCTGACCCAGTCACGCACGAAGCGATTCGGCGCCAGCAGGCGCAACTGGTTGGACTCCCCTTCCTCCGCCTGAAGCGGACGGATCCAGGTATTGAACTGCTGAGAACTCAGTTCGGCCTGCAGGGTATCCAGACATTGTTGCCAAAGAGCCAGTGACACGCGACCTCACCATTGCATTGAAAACGACCGCCTATTGTATCGCCCAGGCGGCGGGTTATCCACACGCCCCTCGCCGTGACGTGATCTGTGGAAAACCCTCTGCAACCCACCGAGAAACCGCGTGCTGCCGATGTCGGAACCCACGAATTCGGCCTGCCCGGCCGACGGCCGGGACAGGCCGTCCCCGCGGCATCCCCACCTTGTCCACAGCAAAACATTATCAGCAAAATATTGATATTAATAGACTATAAAGGATTACTCACAATACATATCCCCAATAGTGATAACAGGGCCAGATCCCCGGCGATGATCGCCTGGGGCCTCAACGACCGGACAGCCAGGCACCACATCCTGCCGACGGATCGGCCCCGAGCAGTGCTGCTATCTGCGATAGCTCTGTCGAGACGCACGGAAGAATTGCACCCCGAGGCTGAAATCACTACAATTTCCGGTCTTGAACCGAATACCCCCGGAGCCGCCAGCGGCATCCGGATGCCTCCGAATGATCGATTCGTACCGAAAACCACGTGGGAATAACGAGTTATGAAACGTACTTTTCAGCCCAGCGTCCTCAAGCGCAAGCGCGTGCATGGCTTCCGTGCGCGCATGGCCACCAAGAATGGTCGTGCCGTACTGGCCCGTCGCCGTGCCAAGGGCCGCAAGCGTCTGAGCGCCTGACCGCGGCCCTCGCGTGTCCACTCAGGGCTATCCCCAGCAGTTGCGACTGCTGACAGCCGGGGATTATCGACGTGTCTTCGAAACGGCTGCATTCAAGGTCCACGGCAAGGGGCTGATGGCCCTGGCCTCTCCCAATGAGCGAGGTCATCCGCGACTCGGTTTGATCTTCAGCAAGAAGAACGTCCGCAGAGCCGTCGACCGAAACCGCCTCAAGCGCATCGTGCGTGACTCCATCCGGCTTCAGCAGCATCGCCTGCCCTCGGTGGATATCGTGGTGCTGGCAAGACGAGGAGTCCATGAACTGGACAATGCCACTGTGCATCGCCAGCTCCACGGGATGTGGCGTCGCCTGGAGCGAGAGGCGCGCAAGTCGTCCCACGGGAAGGACTTGCTCATCCAGGAGAGCGGTGACGCGGGTCGCGAACGATGACCGGCACCCCAGCGTGCCAGTGCATCCCGGAGCCCGCATGAGCATCACCACTGCCATCTGCGCTGCGACCCTCCACGCTGACGTATCGAATGCCGCCAGCCTGCACGCGTTATCCAGCCTGCCTCCGGCAGGCTTTCGTGTATCTCGGGTGTGCGACCTGCGTTGCGCCATCGGAATGTTCACTACCCATCGGGCAGACCCCTCATGGACGTAAAACGACTTCTCCTCGTAATTCCCCTGGCGATACTCGCCTACCTGCTGATCGTCCAGTGGAATCAGGACTACGGACAGGTGGCCCCTGAGCCGCAAGCTCCCGCCGTCACGAGCAGTGCCCCGGAAGGGGCTCGCCAGGACCCGGCCTCCTCGGGTAGCGATGATCTCTCGGTACCCGCGACCAACGGCTCGGCGGACGACATGACCGGAGAGATTCCCGGCGAGCCCGCCTCTGCGTCGGGCAGCCGTGATCTGGTCGCCGTCGTCACCGACGTGCTCGATGTACGCATCGACCCCCAGGGCGGGGACATCGTCTATGCCGCGCTGCCCCAACATCGCTTCAGCCTCGATTCCGAACGGCCCTATGTGCTGCTATCCGACAGCGAGAGTCGCAGCTATGTGGCGCGCTCCGGCCTTCAGCTCGAGGGCCACGAAGGCCGCATCACCTTCACCCCCGAGGCGACCGAATATCGGCTGGGCAAGAACGACGAGCGCCTCGAGGTCGACCTGGCCGCCGAGGTGAATGGCGTGGAGGTGATCAAGCGCTTCACCTTCGAGCGTGACAGCTACGCGGTGGACGTGAACTACTTCCTGGCCAACAACACCGCGGAGCCGGTCACGGCTCGCTTCATCGGCCAGCTGGCCCGCGACAACAGCAGCGACCCCTCCAGCGGTCCCAAGATGGGCATGCGCTCCTATCTCGGCGCCGCCTACTCCACCCCGGAGGATCGCTATCTGAAAGTCAGCTTCGAGGAGATTCAGGAAGGCGCCTTCAACAACCGCGACGTCGAAGGCGGCTGGGTCGCCATCATCCAGCACTACTTCACCTCGGCCTGGGTCCCCCCTCAGAACCAGCAGAACCTCTATTACGCCACCACCGACGCCCGCAGCCGCAATGTGGCCGCCTTCGCCGGCCCCACCAGCAGCGTGGCAGGCAACGGGGAGGGGATACTGGGGGCAACCCTCTACATGGGGCCCAAGGTGCAGGAGCGGCTGGAAGCCGTGGCCCCCCACCTGGAGCTGACGGTGGACTTCGGCTGGCTGTGGTTCATCGCCAACCCGTTGTTCTGGCTGCTGGACCATATCCACGACCTGATCGGCAACTGGGGCTGGTCCATCATCCTGCTGACCATGCTGGTGAAGACAGCGCTGTGGCCGCTCTCCGCCAAGGCCTACAAGTCCATGGCCCGCATGCGCAAGCTGGGCCCGGAAATGCAGCGCCTCAAGGAGCAGTTCGGCGACGACCGCCAGAAGATGTCCCAGGAGATGATGAAGTTCTACCAGAAGGAGAAGATCAATCCCCTGGGCGGTTGCCTGCCGATCCTGGTGCAGATGCCGGTGTTCATCGCCCTCTACTGGATGCTGCTGGAATCCGTGGAGCTGCGTCACGCACCCTTCATGTTCTGGATCCAGGACCTGTCGGTGAAGGATCCGTTCTTCATCCTGCCGATCCTGATGGGCGCCTCGATGTTCGTCCAGCAGATGCTCAACCCGACGCCTCCGGATCCCATGCAGGCGAAGATCATGAAGATGCTGCCGATCGTCTTCACCTTCTTCTTCCTGTGGTTCCCGGCGGGCCTGGTCATCTACTGGGTAGTCAACAACTGCATCTCCATCGTTCAGCAGTACACGATCACCCGCAAGATCGAGGCCGACCCGAGTATCGGCAAGGGCATGAAGACCAAGTAGCGCGGTGCTCCTCTGCCACCTCCAGACCCCCGCCCCGGCGGGGGTCTGGCGTTTACGGGGCCCGCCCCGGACAATATCTCCCTTCTAGCAGAGGTGCCTCCGATGACCGCCAGTCTCCATGATCAGGACACCATCACCGCCCTGGCCACGCCACCGGGACGCGGCGGCGTGGGCATCATCCGCGTCTCCGGCCCCGCCTGCACGACGCTCGCCGAAGCCATGATCGGTCACTGTCCCGCCCCACGATACGCCCACTATGGTCCCTTTCGCGGCGAATCCGCGGTGATCGACGAGGGCATCGCGCTGTTCTTCCCCGGTCCCCACTCCTTCACCGGCGAGGACGTCCTGGAACTGCAGGGTCACGGCGGCCCGATGATCATGGACCTGCTGCTCGAGCGCTGCGTACAGCTGGGGGCACGGCTCGCCCGCCCCGGGGAGTTCTCGGAGCGCGCCTTTCTCAACGACAAGCTGGATCTGGCCCAGGCCGAGGCCATCGCCGACCTGATCGAAGCCAGTTCCCGGGGGGCGGCCGAGAACGCCCTGCGCTCCCTGCAGGGCGAGTTCTCGCGTCGCGTGGCATCACTTGTCCAGCGGCTGATCGAGCTGCGCATGTATGTCGAGGCGGCCATCGACTTCCCCGAGGAGGAGATCGACTTCCTCGCCGACGGGCATGTCGCCAGCCGGCTGGCCGCGGTCCAGTCGGCCCTGGCCGAAGTGCGGACCGCGGCCGGTCAGGGGGCCCTGATGCGGGAAGGCATGAGCGTGGTGATCGCCGGACGTCCCAATGCCGGCAAGTCGAGCCTGCTCAATGCGCTAACCGAGCAGGACACTGCCATCGTCACCGACATCGAGGGCACGACCCGCGACGTGCTGCGTGAGCATATCCACCTGGATGGCATGCCCCTGCACGTCATCGACACGGCCGGGCTGCGCGATACCCCGGACGCGGTGGAGAAGATCGGAGTGGCCCGGGCCTGGGAAGAGATCGAGAAGGCCGATCGGGTGCTGCTGCTGGTGGATGCCGCCACCACCGAGGCCATCGACCCCATGGCCATCTGGCCCGAATTCGTCGCACGCCTTCGGGACCCCTCGCGGCTGACGCTCGTGCGCAACAAGATCGACGCCAGCCACGAAGCCCCCGGCATCGATGCTGACACCGCCACTCCGGTGATCCGGCTGTCGGCCAGGAGCGGCGCGGGAGTGGATAGCCTCAAGGAGCACCTCAAGTCGGTGATGGGCTATGCCGCCACCACCGAAGGGCGTTTCTCGGCCCGGCGCCGGCACATCGAGGCCCTGGACCGGGCCCGCCAGGCCCTCGGCAACGGCGAGGCACAGCTCGCCGGCTACGGGGCCGGTGAGCTGCTTGCCGAGGACCTGCGCGACGCTCAGCAGGCCCTGGGGGAGATCACCGGGGAGTTCAGCGCGGATGATCTGCTGGGCGAGATTTTCGGCAGTTTCTGCATCGGCAAGTAGCCCCCTACTCCCCCTAGGGCTTTTGCAGTTAGCGTTGTGGCTTGGGGCTGATCCGTCGGCAGGTCTGCAAGGGGGCGCTGTGAACCCATCCCTGGGCGCTACCGACGCCATCCCTGGCGTAGGACCCCCTCTTCGACCTGTCCCCGGCGCCCCTCGCTAGACCCAACTACGATTGCCCTGCTATTCCTCCACCCACCAGTCACCAGTATGGCGGCAGGTCGCCCCCAGCAGCGGCGTGACCTGGCGCATGGCGGCTTCCAGCCGCGTATCCAGCCCCCAGGGCGGATTGATCACCAGCATGCCGCTGCCGACCATGCCCCGCTCGCCCTCCTCCGCCTCGCGCAGCCTCAGCTCGCTGCGCCAGATCTTGCGCAGGCCGCCCTCGCGCAGCCCTTCCAGCAGTTCACGATGGCGGCCGAGCGGCAGCAGGGGGTACCACACCAGCACGATGGCATGTCGGGCCCGGCGCATGGCCTCGAGCACCGCATCAACCACCTCGCCATACTCCGCCTTGCGCTCGTAGCTGGGGTCGACCAACACGCACAGCCGCGGGGTGGCCACCGGCAGGCGCTTCACCAGCCCCTCGAGGCCGTCGCCATGGATGCGCTGCACATTGTCGGGCAGTGTCTGGCGAGCCAGGTGACCATGCTCACCGGGGTGCAGTTCGAAGAGCATCAGCCGGTCACTGGCACGCAAGCGGTCCGAGAGCCACCAGGGCGAGCCAGGATAGTGGTCCAGCCGGCCGTCCCGCGCCTGGACCCGCCCGACAGCGGCGAGCCAGTCGCCGAGCAGCGGGTCGTCACCCAGGCGCGCCCTCGCCTGCCATAGCCGGGCAATGCCTTCACGATACTCACCGAGCCGCGCGGTCTCCTCGGCCGCCAGCGGGTAGAGGCCGCGACCAGCATGGGTATCCATGTACGTAATGGGTGATTTCTTACGTAACAAGTGGTCGATGACCGCGAACAGCATCAGATGCTTGTGAACGTCGGCGAAATTGCCCGCATGATAGGCATGCTGATAGGAAAGCATGAAAGGAGATCCGTGAGTCGGCAGGACGAGAAGGCCCGCCACTGCACGGCAGTGACGGGCCCGGGTGGTACGGCTTCAGTAAGCCGAGTTACTGCTGCTGGAAGCGGTCCTCGATGGGCGACAGGGTGACCTCCACCCGACGGTTCTGGGCCCGGCCCTGATCGGAGTCGTTGCTGGCCACCGGCTGGTTCTCGCCATAGCCGCGCATGTTCAAGCGGTTGCGCGATACGCCGGACTGGGCCAGGTAGTTGCCCACCGAGTCGGCACGGCGCTCCGAGAGTCGCTGGTTGTAGCCGGCGTCGCCGGTGCTGTCAGTATGGCCGGCGATGTTGACCCGCGTATCGGGGTACTGCTGCAGCACCGAGGCCACGTCATTGAGGGCGTTGCGCGCATTGGGGGTCAGGTCGCTGGAGTCGAAGGCGAAGGTCACCTCGCTCGGCATGTTGAGCACGATGTCGTCACCGCGACGATCGACCCCGATACCGGTGCCCTGGGTGCTCTGACGCAGCTGCTGCTCCTGACGATCCATGTAGGCGCCGATGCCACCGCCGGCGGCGGCTCCCACGGCGGCGCCGATCAGGGCACGATCGCGGCGGCTGGTGCTGCCGTCACCACTGAGGGCACCGGCAGCGGCGCCCACGGCGGCGCCGATGGCCGCACCCGTTCCGGTCTGGCTACGCTGAGTCTGTCCGGTATAGGGATCGGTGGTGGTACAACCTACCAGCAGCGCGGCGGCGGCCAGCGGTGCCATCAGTCGGATGGATCTGATCATGGTGTCCTCTTCTCCTTGGGTTGGCGCGTGTCATCCTTCACTGGCTCACTTATCATCGATCAGAGCCAGCATCTCGTTCAAGAATAGTAGACCCTGAGGTGATGCCCTAAGCCAGTCGGCATCTTCCACAAGAAGTCCTTTTTTACGGGCCGTGACCAGCCTGGAAAGCAACGCACGCGACCCGCGTCCGGTATGGGCCCTCCAGGTCGACAGGGGCACTCCCTCCACCAAGCGCAGGGCATTCATGGCAAATTCCAGCGGCAGCTCGTGTTCGTCGATATCGGCGCGGCCTGCCACGAAACCCCGCGGGTCGTTGACCCGGCGCAGATAGGCCTCGGGCAGCCGCGATTTCCAGCGGCGCTGGATCTGCAGGCCCTCGGCTCCCGGGACACTGAGCTTGCCATGGGCACCGGCCCCGATCCCCAGATAGTCGCCGAAGCGCCAGTAATTGAGGTTGTGTCGCGAGCTCCGACCAGCACGGGCATAGGCGGAAATCTCATAGCGCTCGAGGCCGGCGGCCTCCAGGCGCTCGTGCCCCAGGTCCTGGATGTCCCACAGGACCTCCTCCACGGGCAGCTCAGGCGGAAAGGCGTGGAATTCGGTATTGGGCTCCAGGGTCAGCTGGTACCAGGACAGATGCTCAGGAGAGAGCGACAGGGCCTGGTCGAGATCGGCCAGCGCCAGCGTCGGCGTCTGTTGCGGAAGGCCGTGCATCAGGTCGAGGTTAAGGTTGTCGAAGCCCGCCTGACGCGCCTCCTCGACGGCCGCCACGGCATCGTCACCGCCATGGATACGCCCAAGCGCCGCCAGTTGCGCGTCCTGGAAGCTCTGCACGCCCAGCGACAGGCGGTTGATCCCCGCCGCCCGGTAGCCGGCGAAACGTCCCCGCTCCAGGGTACCGGGATTCGCTTCCAGGGTGATCTCGATGTCGGCTGCCAGCGGAAGCCGGCTCGCCACGGCCTGTAGCAGCCGCTCGTAGAAACCGGCCGACATCAGGCTTGGAGTACCGCCGCCGATGAAGATACTGACCAGCTCGCGCCCCGCGACCAGCGGCAGGTCAGCCTCGAGATCCGCGATCAGCGCCTCGAGGTAGCTCGCCTCGGGCAGCTCGGCGCTGCGTCCGACCCCATGGGAGTTGAAGTCGCAGTAGGGGCACTTGCGCACACACCAGGGCACGTGAAGATAGAGCGACAGCGGCGGCACGCCGGCCAATGGCGAAGAAGAAGGACTCATGGCTGGTCTTGCCCAGCGCCCATCGCCGCCACCAGCGCCTGCAGGGCCCGCCCGCGATGGCTGAGCCGGTTCTTCTGTTCGGCGCTGAGCTCGGCGGCACTCGCTCCCTGGTCGGGGAGCCAGAACAATGGGTCATAGCCGAAGCCCCCCTCACCGCGGGGAGCCTGCAGGATCTCGCCTTCCCAGCTACGCTGCACGATCAGCGGCACCGGGTCCTCGGCATGACGCAGCAGCACCAGCACGCACCAGTAACGGGCCCGGCGACACCCCTCCGACATCTCCGCGAGGGACGCCTGCAGCCGGGCGTTGTTGCGCTGATCGCTCTTCGGCTCGCCCGCATAGCGCGCGGAGTAGATGCCGGGCGCCCCGTTCAGCGCATCGACCTCCAGGCCGGAATCATCGGCCAGGGCAGGCAACCCGCTGAGGCGACTGGCTTCCCGGGCCTTGAGCAGCGCGTTCTCGACGAAGGTCAGGCCGGTCTCCGCGACGTCGGCCACGCCATAGTCGGCCTGGGGGCGCACGTCGACGCCCAGCGGGGCGAGCAGCTGGTGGAACTCGCGCAGCTTGCCGACATTGCCACTGGCCAGGACCAGCAGAGCTGGGGTCATGGTCGGTTCTCCAAACGGTCAGGGATAACCCATTCTACGAGCCGAGACCGGCAGGGGAAACGGTCGGGCCAGGGAGTATGGAAGCATGTCATCCATTTAGATGTCTTTTTTCATGCCAAATCATGAGATATCGAACCGCGAAACCCCGAGCACCAAGCTTAATTTCCTTGACAAACGGTCTCGGAGAGAGGAGTGGCCTAACCCTTTTCAGGGGGCAAGTGCTTGATCGGCCAACTTATCGGTCCACATAGAAGCAAAAGGGCGCATAAGTATATTTAATTATAACCAAACGTTCGTAACGAAAAATTACATTCTGTCCGAGACTAATAGCCAGTGTGGCGCTTGTGCCACGAATGGCTGATTGCCTCATCAGAAACTTAACCGCGCCTTGCGAAGGGGTTAGGACCATGGAACAGGGGAAGAGCCTGGTATTGCTGGTCACCGCCAACAACCCTCAGTCACAACTCTTCATCAACTATCTCCACGATCAGCTCGACTGCCCGGTCTCGGTCGTCGCGCCGGGAACGGAGTGGAAGGGCAAGGACACCGCACCGACCGTGGTGCTGCTCGATGCGGATCATATCGACGAGGCCACCATGCAGCAGTGGCATGTCAGGGCGGCCGAGGCCAGTGACATGTCACTGGCCGCCTTCAACCTTAGAGACGAGGAGCATGCCGTCGAGGTCCTCTCGGCCATGAACCTGCAGGGCGTCTTCTACCGCAGCGATTCGCTGGACATGATCTGCAAGGGGCTCTCGATCCTGCTGGAAGGCAACCTGTGGATGTCACGCTCGTTGATGACGCGAATGATTCAGTTCTTTCGCCGCCAGCAGCTTAACTCCTATCGGCCGGTCTGCGGCCTGACCCACCGGGAGCTGGAGATCATCGCCATGCTGGGGACGGGGGCCTCGAACATCGAGATCGCCGACCAGCTGTTCGTCAGCGAGCACACCGTCAAGTCCCATCTCTACAACATCTTCCGCAAGATCAAGGTGCACAACCGCCTCCAAGCGGTGAACTGGGCCCGCCAGAACCTCGGTGCCCCGCCACCTCTGGTGGGGCGCCGCCAGCGCGACGCTTCCCGCCAGGGCTCGCCTCACCCCTCCTGACCTCCTGAGCGGTCCTCAGGTCAACCGCACGTGATCCTGGATCAAGCCCGCCAGGGTCTCGGCGGCGTTGTCCGCCGTGGTATCGAGGTGCAGCAGGTGCAGGCGTTCCTCGTCGCCGAAGGCCTCGATATCGGCCCGCTGACGCGCCAGTATGGCGAGGCTCTGCTCGACCGGGACGCCGTGGCGCCGGGCGCGCTTGTCGATGCGCCGGCGCAGGGTGGCCTCATCGGCCTCGAAGCTAACCAGCAACACCGGCAGGCCCCGGGCCTCGGCTTGCTGGCGCAGGAGATCGCGCTGCTCGCGCTTCAGGAAGGTGCCATCGACGCAGGTCGGGAATCCCGCCTCCAGCAGCGCGCCGGCACATTCGGCCAGACTGCGGTAGGTGCGCTCGGAAGCCTCCCGGGAAAAGATGTCCACAGGCGGTTCCATCACGACCGCCTGTCGATCGATGCCATGAAGCCGTCGCCGCTCCACATCCGAGCAAAGGCGAACGGCGCCCAGGCGACCGACCAGGGTCCGGGTGAAACGGCTCTTGCCGCTGCCCGAGACACCGATGCCGATGATCAGCGGCGGGAAACGGAACTCGGCATAGGCCTCCGCCAGGTCCAGGTAGCCCCGGCACTCCCGCATGGTCTCAGCCAGCAGGGCAGGGCGTTCGCCATCCTCACCGGCCGCCTGATGGCGCTGCAGGGCGCGCCGCGCACCGGAAAGAGCCTCGACGACACGAAACACCGAGAGCAGGCGAGCCAGCTCGTAGTCCCCGGAGCGGCGCAGGTAGCCATCGAGGGCCTGGCGAGCCAGGCCGGCCTCGCCATGGGATTCCAGCCCCACCAGCAGCGCGGCCAGGTCGCTGCCCGGGTCGACGATGCCATCGCCCCCGGTGCCTTGGAGGTCCCGGCCGATGGCATTGGCCAGCAGCACCCGACCCTGGTCGCAGAGCCGACTGTCAGGATGCGCGACGGCCCAGCTGGCCGCCAGCATGTGCTCCCGGCGGGCCAGGAAGACCGGTGCCAGCCGCGCGAGATCCTGCTCGAGCCACTGCCGAAGACAGGCCAGACGCTGGCGATCCTCCTCCCCAGCAAGCAGTGGCTCGATGGCCGCCACTTCCCCGTCGAGTCGTTCGCGGAAGGCAACCAGCCCGGCATCTTCGGGGTGGGCCGCTCCGGACGAGTGGCGATGGAAGGCCACCAGCCGGTCGACCAACTCCTCCAGCTGCAGCGCCTCCTCGCAGAAGGCCGCATGTTCGGCATGTGTCTGGCGCATCTGGGGTCTCCCGCTATGGAGGGTGGAATCTCAGGCCCGCTGCATCGCCGCAAATGCCTTCTCGGCACCGTCCAGGGTCAACTGGATGTCCTCCGGAGCATGAGCACTGGACATGAAGCCGGCCTCAAAGGCCGATGGCGCCAGGTAGACCCCCTGGTCGAGCATCAAGGAGAAGAAGCGACGGAAAGCATCGCCGTCGCAGGCGGTGGCCTGGGCGAAGTTGTCGACCCGGCTCTGGCCGGTGAAGAAGACTCCGAACATGCCGCCGGCACGCTGGGTGATCATGTCGATACCCGCGGCATCGGCCCTCTGCTGGAGCCCGTGGCAAAGGGTCTCGACCCGCTGCGCCAGGGCGTCGTGGAAGCCCGGCTGGCGTAGCTTCCCGAGCAGCGCGATGCCGGCCGCCATGGCCAGCGGGTTGCCGGAGAGGGTGCCCGCTTGGTAGACGGGGCCGAGCGGCGAGATCATCTCCATGATCTCGCGACGACCGCCGAAGGCGCCCACCGGCATGCCGCCGCCGACGATCTTGCCCAGGCAGGTGAGGTCAGGCTCGATGCCATAGTGGGCCTGGGCCCCTCCCATCGCCACGCGGAAGCCAGTCATCACCTCGTCGAAGATCAGCACGCTGCCGTACTGGTCACAGACGCGGCGCAGGGTCTCCAGAAAGCCCGGCTGCGGGGGGATGCAGTTCATGTTGCCGGCCACCGGCTCGACGATGATGCAGGCCACCTCGCTGCCGATCTCCTCGAAGCACTCTTCGACGGCATCGGGATCGTTATAGGAGAGGGTCACGGTGTGCTCGGCCAAGGAGGCCGGCACCCCGGGGGAACTGGGTTCGCCGTGGGTCAGGGCACCCGAGCCGGCCTTGACCAGCAACGAGTCGGAGTGGCCGTGGTAGTTGCCCTCGAACTTGACGATCTTGTCGCGGCCGGTATAGCCCCGTGCCAGGCGGATCGCCGACATGGTGGCCTCGGTGCCGGAATTGACCATGCGCACCATCTCGATGGTGGGGATCATCTCGCAGATCAGGTCGGCCATGGTGGTCTCGATGGCCGTGGGGGTGCCGAAGGAGAGGCCGTTGTCGAGCCGTTCGCGCACCGCGCCCAGCACCTCAGGGTCGGCATGGCCGGTGATCATGGGCCCCCAGGAGCCGACGTAGTCGACATAGCGTTTGCCTTCCACATCGAAGAGATAGGCGCCCCGGGCACGCTCCATGAACACCGGAGGACGATCCATTCCCTTGAAAGCGCGAACCGGCGAGTTAACCCCGCCAGGAATGTGGCGGCAGGCCTGCTCGAAGAGCTGTGCGGATGTGGTCATGTCAACCTCTTGCCCTGTTGATGCGTGCCCGACCAGGCGGGCTGTGGATAGTTCTGTGTATAACCTTGTGGCGGGCGGTGAAGTGTCGGTGAATGTCGTCGAATGACGCTTGCCCGCTCCTCTGCCGGCTTCGTCCCATTCTCGTCTGCCAGGGGGGCGATGACCAGCCCGTCCCGTCATCCCGGCGGCGGCGTAGCGTCGATGGCGAGAAAGGAGGGCCTCGTCGGCAACTGCCAGAGGCGCCGTGGCAGCCACTGGTCATGTCCCGGCTGCCAGCCGCGGGCCAGCGCCTGCCAAGTGAAGGCCTGCGCCTGCTCGCAGGCCGTGACCAGTGACTCGCCCGCCGCCAGGCGCGCCGCCAGCGCACTCGCCAGGGTACAGCCCGAACCGTGGAAGCGCCCCGCGAGTCGCGGCCAGGTCCACTGCCGGCTGAGCTCCGGCGCATGCAGGGTATGCTCCACCCGATCGGCCGGAACCCGTCGCGCGGGGTGGTCGGTGCCGGTGACCAGCAGGGCCTGGCAACCGAGGGACATCAGCGTCACCGCCCGCTCGGTGTCATCGCCGAATTCGGTCCCCGCCAGCCGGGCCAGCTCCTGCCGGTTGGGGGTCAGGACATCCACTCGCGGCAGCAGATGGCGACGCATGGCATCGATGAGCTCGGCTGTGGACAAGTCACTGCCACCGCCGGCCCTGAGGACCGGATCCATCACCACCGGCACCCCGGGTCGACGCCGCAGGATATCCACCACGGCATCCAGCACGGCGCCATCCGGCACCAGGCCGATCTTGATCGCGGCGATCTCGAATTCATCCAGCGCCGCCACCATGGCGCCCAGGTCAGCGGCGGACACGGGCCTCACCGCGCTCACGTCCCGGCAGTTCTGCACCGTCAGCGCCGTGGGCACGGTCAGCGCCCAGCCGCCGCAGGCAGCCACCGCCTCGCTATCGGCGACCAGGCCGGCGCCACCGGTGGGGTCGTGACCGGACAGCACCAACACCGTCGGCAGGTGGGGCGTCAGTTCAGGGGGCCCGGCCATCAGAACGGCTTCAGCACGGCCAGGAAGATGATCAGCAGCAGGGCGATCACCGGCAGCTCGTTGAACCAACGGAAGAACACATGACCGCGTCGACAGCGCACTTCGGCGAACTGCTTCAGGTAGATCAGACAAAGATGGTGATAGCCCACCAGCAGCACCACCAGCAGTAGCTTGGCATGGATCCAGCCCTGGGTGAGCCAGCCGGGATTGAGCACCAGCAGGCCCCCCCCGAACAGCAGTACGGCGATCATCGACGGGGTCATGATCCCGCGGTAGAGCTTGCGCTCCATGACCAGGAAGTGATCGATGGCCTGCTGCTCTCCCCTGTCCCGGGCCATGGCGTGGTAGACGTACAGGCGCGGCAGATAGAACAGGGCAGCGAACCAGGTCACCATGGCCACCAGGTGCAGGGCCTTCATCCACAGATACATGACGACTCCTCAGCCGTGGGTCGAATCGGAAAAGCGGTAATAGCGCTCGATGGCGTCACGGGTGATGATACCGGAAATCCGCTTCTGCTTCGGCCGGTGACCGTGCTCCACGTAGAGGGCATCCAGCGCCTTGTCGTTGAGCCGCTCGAAGGCCTCGGAGAGCGTCGCCTGCAGGTGGATCGGTGCCATGTCGAGGCGCTGGCCGGGGATCTCCAGCAGGTCCAGCAGGGCGCTATCATCCTCCGACTCGGGCGTGTCGTGCTCCAGCAGCCAGCGGGCCAGGTCGGCCGCCTTGAGCGCCAGGGGAGGTTTGTCGTCCGTGGAACGCTCGATCAGCACCCAAGCGGGATTGGACTCGAGAAGAGCACTGGCCTGATCATGGGTCACCATGCGCGAGGTGCGCACCAGGCTACGCTCCATCACCGCCGGCACCGAGACCCGGGACAGCGCCTGCATCAGGGGCTGCTGCAGCGGATGCAGCCCCTGGCGAGTCAGGGAAAGGAAGAACCCCTGGCTGCGGCTCAGCTGCCGCGCCGTGAGGCTGGCCACCACCACCGCCAGCATCCCCGGCATGATGATGCCGGGAGTATGGGTGAGCTCGAGCAGCGCCATCAGGGCCGCCAGGGGTGCCTGCAGTACGGCCCCCATCATCGCGGCCATGCCCAGCAGGGCATAGACCTCGGGTGCCGAGGCCCCCATCGGTAGCAAGGCCTGGCCCGCCAGGCCGCACAAAGCACCGGCCGCACCGCCGGCGACCAGAATGGGGCCGATGATGCTGACCGGGATGCCGCATGCCACGGTGAAGGCCGTGAGCAGCAGCTTGCCGATCGCCACCGCCAACAGCACATCCACCACGGCTGCCCCGCCCAGCGCCAGCTGCAGCGTGTCGTAGCCCATCCCCTGCACCTCGGGGTACCACCAGGCCACGCCTGCCACCGCCAGCGCCGCCAGGGCGAAGCGCAACGCCATGGGCAGCCGCTGAAGCCGCTCGTGCCCCCGGGCCACGCGCACGAAGAGTGCCGCCAGCAGGCCGATCAGCAGGGCGCTGGCCAGGATCCAGGGAATATCCAGCAAGGACTTCAGGTGCAGGTCGGGGATGCCGATGGCGGGTTCGGCCCCATAGACCAGCTGGGCCACCACGGCACCCATGGAGGAGGCCAGGATCACCGGCATGAAGCCGATGATGGTGTACTCCATCATCACCACTTCCATGGCGAAGATGACCCCGGCGATGGGCGTATTGAACGAGGCCGAGATGCCCGCCGCCGTGCCGCAGGCCACCAGCACCCTGAGACTGTTATGGGGCAGGCGCAGGAACTGCCCCAGGCCGGTGGAGGCCGCTGCCCCCAGGTGGATCGCCGCTCCCTCGCGACCGGCGGAAAGCCCGCCGATCACCGACACCACGCCCACCCACCACTGGGTCAGCCAGTTGCGCAGCGGAAAGCGCCCCTGATGATAGGTCAACCGGTCGATGACGTGGACCACGCCGATACGTCGCCCCTCCGGCGGCAGGCGAAAGAGCCACAGGCCGATCAGGACGGCCGCGGCCAGGGGCATCAGCACCCGTAGGGCCGGTGACAGGGCCTCGAAGGCCTCGGGATCGCCGTCGGGAAACAGCAGCATGCCACCCAGGGACAGCAGCAGCCGAAACACCACCATCAGCCCGCCCGTCACCAGGCCCGACACCACACCCAGCACGCAGAGCTGCGGCAGGGCATCGACATTGGCCAGCTGGCGACGGAAGCCTTCCAGGCTGAAGTCGGGTAGCGAGAGACGCGGCACGGCGACGATCCTGTTCGGCCTTGCGGGGGGGACCCGCCAGGCTGGGCCTGGGTAGGGCGCGTCTGTCTTGTGTATCATATCCGGGGACACAGGTCCCAGCGTCACGTCACCAACCCCAGGAGACCATCGTGATCAAGGTCGGAATCGTCGGCGGCACCGGATACACCGGTGTCGAACTGCTCAGGCTGCTGGCCCGTCACCCCGACGTGACGGTGGATGCCATCACTTCGCGCTCCGAGGCCGGCATGGCCGTCAGCGAGCTCTACCCCAACCTGCGCGGCCACTACGACGACCTGGCCTTCAGCGAGCCCGATACCGACCGCCTGGGACGCTGCGATGCCGTGTTCTTCGCCACCCCCCACGGCGTGGCCCATGCCCTGGCCGGCGAGCTGCTCGACAGGGGCACCCGGGTCATCGACCTCTCGGCCGACTTCCGGCTGCGCGACACTGACGAGTGGGCCCGCTGGTACGGCCAGCCCCACGGCGCACCCGAGCTGCTCGGCGAGGCGGTCTACGGCCTGCCCGAGGTCAACCGCGAGCGCATCCGCCAGGCACGCCTGATCGCCGTGCCCGGCTGCTATCCCACCGCCGTGCAGCTCGGCCTGCTGCCACTGCTGGAGGCGGGAGTTATCGATGCCGACCGGGTCATCGCCGACTGCAAGACCGGCGTCACCGGGGCCGGCCGCGGCGCCAAGGTGCCCTCGCTGCTGGCCGAGGCCAGCGAGTCCATGAAGGCCTATGGCGCCTCGGGCCACCGCCACCTGCCGGAGATCCGCCAGGGGCTGGCCGAGGCTGCCGGGCGCCCGGTGGGCCTGACCTTTGTCCCCCACCTGACACCGATGATCCGCGGTATCCACGCCACCCTCTACGGCCGCCTGACCGCCGACCCCGGCGACCTGCAGGCGCTCTTCGAGCGGCGCTTCGCCGGTGAGCCCTTCGTGGACGTGATGCCAGCGGGCAGCCATCCCGAGACACGCAGCGTGAAGGGGGCCAACCTCTGCCGCCTGGCGGTCCACCGTCCCGGTGACGGCGACACCGTGGTGGTGCTCTCGGTGATCGACAACCTGGTCAAGGGCGCCTCGGGGCAGGCCGTGCACAACCTCAACCTGATGTTCGGCCTCGACGAGTTGGCCGGCCTCGACGCCCCGGCCATCATGCCCTGACAGCAGCCGTCAAATCTAAACTCCAAAGGGCGCCGGGAGAAGGTCGCTCTCCAACAAAGTTGACCCTTTTGCTGGGGATTGTGGATAATCCCCACTGGCAAGACATTCATCGATCCAGGGGAGGTCACCCATGAGCGGTGCCGAATCCTTCGTTCCCACCCCCTTGTTGCTCTCGGACGGGGCCCGTGCCCGTCTCGCGGCGCTCATCGAGGAACAGGGCAATCCCCGGCTCAAACTGCGGGTCTATGTCACCGGTGGTGGCTGCTCGGGCTTCCAGTACGGCTTCGACTTCGCCGATGAGGTCGCCGACGACGACACCCTCGTCGAGTTCGGCCCGGTGGCCCTGGTGGTCGACCCGCTTTCTTACCAGTACCTCGTCGGCTCCACCGTCGACTACGAGGAAGGGCTGGCTGGTGCCCGCTTCCTGGTGCAGAACCCCAACGCCACCACCACCTGCGGCTGCGGCGCCTCCTTCATGGTCTGACCGCCAGCGTTGGCTCACCGCCGACAACACGCTTTTCCCTCCACTTGACGCTTCCCCGGGAACTCGCCATGGTTTAAGGCGTACTCCACAATAAATTCTTCCATGGGGAATCGTATGAAACGCCAACTGAAGACCGCCTCCCTGGCCGCCAGCGTCGCTTTCGGGCTAGGGCTTTCCGGTATGACCAACGCCGACAACCACGTCCTCGAAGTCGTCACCGACCCGAGTTTCGTGCCCTTCGAGATGATGGACCAGGAGACCGGCGAGATGGTCGGCTTCGATATGGACATCATCAGCGAGCTGGCCGAGCGTGCCGGCTTCGAGTACAACCTGCGCACGATGGACTTCAACGGCATCATCCCCGCCGTGCAGACCGGTAACGTCGACATCGCCATCGCCGGCATCACCATCACCGAGGAGCGTGCCGAGATCGTCGACTTCTCCGACCCCTACTACGACAGCGGCTTGCGGATCCTGATCGGTGCCAACGACGACAGCGTCCAGGGGATCGAGGACCTGAAGGGCAAGAAGATCGGCACCAAGGTCGGCTCCACCAGCTACGACTTCCTCGATGAGAACCTGGGCGACGAGGCCGACATCACCCCCTATCCGGGCAGCAGCGACATGTACATGGCCCTGCTCGGCGGCAGTGTCGATGCCGTCTTCTACGATGCTCCCAACGTCGGCTACTTCTCCAAGACCCGTGGCGAGGGTCGCGTCAAGGTCGTGGGGGATCTCTACGAGGGCCAGCAGTACGGCATCGTCTTCGTCAAGGGCAGCGAGTGGGTCGAGCCCGTCAACGAGGCCCTGGCCGAGATGAAGGAAGACGGCACCTACGACGAGATCCACGCCAAGTGGTTCGGTAGCGCCAGCGGCGAATGATGCCCTTCGCCTCCTGATCGCGTGATCGCGGGGCCGGGTCGAGTGCCCGGCCCCGTTGCGTTGCGAATCCGGCACGCTCCCCCCTGTCGTCACCCCTGCGTCTTGACGGAGAAACCTTGTGGACGTCACCTTCCAATTCGACTGGCAGGCGGCCTTTGCCTCCATTCCCTTCCTGCTCAAGGGTATCCCCTATACCCTGCTGATCTCCTTCGGTGGCCTGGCCATCGGTTTCCTGATCGGCATCCTCTTCGGCCTGCTGCGCATCAGTCGCCTCGCATGGCTGAAGATCCCGGCCGTGGCCTACATCGAGATCTTCCGCGGCACCCCGGTGCTGGTGCAGGTGCTGTTCATCTTCTATGGCCTGCCGCAGCTGCTGGGCGGCCCGATCAACGCCCTGGTGGCCGGTATCGCCGCCATCGCCGTCAACTCCGGCGCCTACATCTCGGAGATCGTGCGCGGCGGCGTGCAGTCCATCGAGCGCGGCCAGCGCGAGGCAGGCCTGTCGCTAGGCCTGTCACGCCGCCAGACCTTCCGCTACATCATCTGGCCCCAGGCCTTCCGGCGCATGATCCCGTCGCTGGGTAACCAGGGCATCATCAGCATCAAGGACACCTCGCTGTTCTCGGTGATCGGGGTCGGCGAGCTGGTCCGCCAGGGCCAGGTCTATATCGCCACCACCTTCAACGCCCTGGAGGTCTACCTGATGGTCGCCCTGCTCTATCTGGCGATCACCCTGACCCTCTCGTTTGCGCTACGCCAGCTGGAGCGCAGGGGCCTGGTCGGACAATAAGGAACGCGCGACATGAACCAAGACAAGTCCCCTTCCGGCGCCGACCCCATCGTGCGCATGGACAAGGTCAACAAGCACTTCGGTGACCTACACGTGCTGAAGGACATCGACCTGGCGGTCTCCCCCGGCGAGGTCGTGGTGATCATCGGTGCCAGCGGCTCGGGCAAGTCGACACTGATCCGCTGCATCAACGGCCTCGAGGAGTTCCAGCAGGGCTATCTGGAGGTCGATGGCAGCCAACTGGTGCCCTACGGCAAGGCCTCGGCGGCGCTGCAGAAGATCCGCACCGAGGTCGGCATGGTCTTCCAGCAGTTCAACCTCTTCCCGCACCTGAGCGTGCTCGACAACGTCAGCCTGGCGCCCATGAAGGTGCGTGGCTGGAGCCGTGCGGATGCCGTCGAGACGGCCGAACGACTGCTCGAGCGGGTCGGCATCAGCGACCAGGCGGCCAAACATCCCGGACAGCTCTCCGGCGGTCAGCAGCAGCGTGTAGCCCTGGCACGTGCCCTGGCCATGGAGCCGCGCCTGATGCTGTTCGACGAGCCGACCTCGGCGCTCGACCCGGAGATGATCGGCGAGGTCCTCGATGCCATGCGTGAGCTGGCGCGAGAGGGCATGACCATGATGATCGTCACCCACGAGATGGGCTTCGCACGGGAGGTCGCCGACCGGGTGATCTTCATCCACCAGGGCGAGATCGCCGAGGAGGGCCCCCCCGAAGAGGTCCTGGATCACCCCCGCAACAAACCGACCCAGCAGTTCCTTTCGAGGGTGCTCAAGCACTGATTCTCCCTTCCTCGCAGTGTTCTGGAGAGGCCCTGTCGTTATCGACAGGGCCTTTTTTTGTCTGTGGACAGAAACTCCGGAAAACCGGACCCAATCAGCCTCTAGCCCCCGCCGTGCTGGGCAATGGACGGATCACCGCAGCTTGTTCACAGTCACGGTGACAAGCCGGGTAGGCAACGGTGGATAAGCGGTGCCCGAGTCCCGCTGTGGATAAGCGAGCTTTCCATCCACAGGCTCCCGACACCTCGTCCGCAGGCAGTTAGCTTTCTTTCCCTCCAGGAGTCAACACCACAACGTGTTGAAATTATTTGATTTAATTCGGTTATCCACGGAAAATGTCCACACCAGTAGTTACTACAACAACAGAACTTCTCTTTATATTCTGTTTAATTGTTTATGAAGAGAGCCAGCGATCGCCGGCATGGTCAATCGGGTGTGGAAAACCCTGACGATTACCCACAGGAGGTTTATACTGGCCCGCTGATTTCCACTCCTGACTGCAATATCGGCGCCATGCGCCACGAGGTGACCCTTGGAGTATCCCGACCGCTTTGACGTCATCGTCATCGGCGGCGGCCATGCCGGAACCGAAGCCGCCCTGGCCTCGGCCCGGACGGGCTGCCGGACCCTGCTGCTGACCCACAACATCGAGACCCTCGGCCAGATGTCCTGCAATCCCGCCATCGGCGGGATCGGCAAGAGCCACCTGGTCAAGGAGATCGATGCGCTGGGCGGTGCCATGGGATTGGCAACCGACCTGGGAGGTATCCAGTTTCGCGTGCTCAATGCCCGCAAGGGGCCGGCGGTTCGGGCCACGCGGGCCCAGGCCGACCGAGTCCGCTACAAGGCCGCGATCCGCAGCATGCTGGAGAACCAGGCCAACCTGACCCTGTTCCAGCAGGCGGCGGGCGACCTGATCGTCGAGGGCGATAGCGTGCGTGGCGTGGTCACCGAGACCGGCATCCGCTTCCTGGCCGAGACCGTAGTGCTGTGCACCGGAACCTTCCTCGGCGGGGTGATCCATATCGGCCTCGACACCAGCCGTGGCGGCCGCGCCGGCGATCCACCCTCCAATGCCCTCGCCGAACGGCTGCGGTCGCTGCCGTTCAGGGTCGACCGCCTGAAGACGGGAACGCCGCCCCGGCTCGATGGCAAGAGCGTCGATTTCTCGCGCCTCGAGGAGCAACCCGGCGACAGCCCGACGCCGGTGATGTCCTACCTCGGCAACCGCGAGATGCACCCTCGCCAGGCGAGCTGTCATATCGCGCACACCAACGAGCGCACCCACGAGATCATCCTCGCCAACCTGGATCGTTCGCCGATGTACTCGGGGGTGATCGAGGGGGTCGGGCCACGCTACTGCCCGTCCATCGAGGACAAGGTGCATCGCTTCGCTGACAAGGCCAGCCACCAGGTGTTCGTCGAGCCGGAAGGGCTCGATACCCACGAGCTCTACCCCAACGGCATCTCCACCTCGCTGCCCTTCGACGTGCAGTTGCAGGTGGTTCGCTCCATCACGGGGCTGGAGAACGCCCATATCACCCGGCCGGGCTACGCCATCGAGTACGACTTCTTCGATCCCCGGGACCTGCGCCACTCGCTGGAAACGACGTTTATCCACAACCTGTATTTCGCCGGCCAGATCAATGGCACCACCGGCTACGAGGAGGCGGGTGCCCAGGGGCTGCTGGCCGGCCTCAATGCCGCTCGGCGGGCCCGTGGGTTGGAGGCCTGGTCACCGCGCCGCGACGAGGCCTACCTGGGCGTGCTGATCGATGACCTGATCACCCTGGGGACCAAGGAGCCCTACCGCATGTTCACCTCGCGGGCCGAATACCGCCTGCTGCTGCGCGAGGACAACGCCGACATGCGGCTCACCGAGACCGGTCGCGAACTGGGACTCGTCGATGATGCCCGCTGGTCGGCCTTTGCGGCCAAGCGCGAGACGGTGGAGCGCGAGAGCGCGCGTCTCCGGGCCAGCTGGGTGCAGCCGGGGTCCCCTGCCGCCGCTCGGGTCGAGGCCAGGACCGGCACGCCGCTTTCTCGCGAATACAGCCTGATGGACCTGCTGCGGCGCCCGGAGCTCGCCTATGGCGACCTCGCCGACCTGCCCGGCATCGAGGGGCAGGCGGTCGAGGACGAGGCGGCGGCCGACCAGGTGCAGATCCAGGCCAAGTACCAGGGCTACATCGAGCGACAGCAGAACGAGATCGACAAGCTCAAGCGCCACGAGGCCACGCCGTTGCCCGATGATCTCGACTACCAGCGCGTCGAGGGGCTATCCAACGAGATTCGCCAGAAGCTCGAGGAAACGCGCCCCGAGACCCTAGCCCAGGCCGGGCGTATCTCCGGCGTGACCCCGGCGGCGGTCTCGATCCTGCTGATCCACCTCAAGAAACGCCGGCTGCTCGACGACAGCCGGGCGGCCAGCGCATGACGTCAGGCGAGCGGAGCCTCGAGGCTCGCCTGGACGGCGGGCTTGCGGCGCTGGGTATCGCCGTGGAGGGGGAGCAGCGCCATCAACTGCTGGCGCTGGTGGGACTGTTGCACAAGTGGAACCGCGCCTATAACCTCACCGCGGTACGCACGCCGGAGGAGATGGTGACCCGCCACCTCCTCGACAGTGCCGCGGTGCTGCCCTTCATCCGGGGACCGGAGCTGCTCGACGTGGGCTCGGGACCGGGCCTGCCGGGCCTGGTGCTGGCGATCCTCGAGCCGAGTCTTTCCGTCACGCTGCTCGACAGCAACGGCAAGAAGGTGCGCTTCCAGCGCCAGGCCGTGATGGAGCTGGGCCTGGGCAACGTCACGCCGGTACAGGCCAGGGTCGAAGCCTTCGACCCTGTTCCCGGGGGCCATGCCCAGGTGATCTCGCGGGCCTTCTCGAGCCTGGTCGATTTCATCGCGCTGACCGCGAGCCTGGTGGCCCCGGGTGGTGAATGGCTGGCCATGAAGGGCCCCGCCGTGGATGATGAATTGGCCGAACTGCCCGAGAACATCGTCGTGGCGGCACGACACGACCTCGCAGTGCCCTACGAGAACGGCGGCCGACAGCTCGTGGTCCTTCGACACCGGGACGTGACCCAGGCCTGACACAGAGGCGTCTGTTTCCCCAGCAAGGGAGTTGCCCGTGACCAAGATCATAGCCTTGACCAACCAGAAGGGCGGCGTGGGCAAGACCACCACCGCCGTCAACCTCGCCGCCAGCCTGGCATCCCTGGATCGCCGCGTGTTGCTGGTCGACCTGGACCCCCAGGGACATGCCACCATGGGCAGCGGCGCCGACAAGCATGATCTGGATGGCAGCGTGCTCGACGTGGTGCTGGGCGAGAAGCGGCCCACCGAGGTGATCCTCGATTGTCCGCAGGCGGGCTATGCGCTGCTGCCCGGCAACGGCGATCTGACCGCCGCCGAGGTCGAGCTGCTCGACCGCCGTGAGGGGCGCGAGCGCTGCCTGGTCAAGGCCCTGGAGGAGGTGGCCGGCGAATATGACGTGGTGCTGATCGACTGTCCGCCGTCGCTGAACATGCTCACCGTCAATGCCCTGACCGCCGCCGACGGCGTGCTGATCCCCTTGCAGTGCGAGTTCTACGCCCTGGAAGGGCTGTCGGCGCTGCTCGACACCGTGGAGCAGATCAAGGATAGCGTGAATCCCCAGATCGAGATCTATGGGATCCTGCGCACCATGTTCGATGCTCGCAACAGCCTGACCCGCGACATCAGCAAGCAGCTGCGCGACTACTTCGGCGATGCACTGCTCAAGACCACGATCCCGCGCAATGTGCGGGTCGCCGAGGCCCCGAGCCACGGGTTGCCGGTGACCAAGTATGCCCGCTTCTCGCGCGGCAGCCAGGCCCACCGGGTGCTGGCCAAGGAACTGATCCGGCGCCTGTCGCTGTAGGCCGGCCGCCGAATACCGCAGGTAGTGATGAGGGAATGTCGATGACGCGTAAACGCGCCCTGGGACGCGGCCTGGATGCCCTGATCGGTGCCAATGCCCGCCGTCGTGAAAGCCTTGACCTGCCCGAGGTCGATACGAGCGAGGCCACGCCGGTCGCGGAATCGCCGGAGAGCCCCGCCGAGGAGCGCCTCGAAAGGCTGCCACTGGGGCAGCTCACCCGCGGCAAGTACCAGCCGCGTCGTGACATCCAGCCCGAGGCCCTCGAGGAGCTGGCCGATTCGATTCGTGCCCAGGGCGTGATGCAGCCCATCGTGGTCCGTCCCGTCGGCGAGGCGCGCTACGAGATCATCGCCGGCGAGCGTCGCTGGCGCGCCGCCCAGCTTGCCGAGCTCGACATGATCCCCGCGGTGATCCGCGAGGTCAGCGACGAGGTGGCCCTGGCGCTGGCGCTGATCGAGAACATTCAGCGCGAGGACCTTAACCCCGTCGAGGAGGCGATGGCCCTCAAGCAGCTGCTCGAGGAGTTCGCCCTCACCCAGCAGCAGGTGGCCGATGCCGTGGGCCGTTCCCGTGCCCAGGTGGCCAACCTGCTGCGGCTGCTGACGCTGGACCCCGAGGTACAGACGCTGCTCGAGCGCGGTGACCTGGACATGGGCCACGCCCGGGCGCTGCTGGCCCTCTCCGGGGCGCATCAGCGCAAGGCCGCTCATGAGGTGGTCAACAAGGATCTCACGGTCCGTGACACCGAGGCGCTGGTCAAGCGCCTGGCCAACGGGGAGCCCGCCAAGCCGCGGCGCGAGGCGCCGTCCGCGGACGTGGCCGGCCTCGAGACGCGACTCGCCGAGGTGCTTGGGGCGCCGGTGAAGATCCAGCACGGGCGGGGCGGCAAGGGACGGGTGACCATCCGCTACGCCAGCCTCGATGAGCTCGATGGCATCCTCGAGCACATCCGCTGACCGATGGTGTGACCGGTAGTGCGAGTCACTTCGCACGCTAAGCATAGTGGCCGAATTTATCGACATTTAGTCGTAGACCAATGCGATATCGCGCGCGTTGGCGGCTTTCTTGGTTGAAGCCTGGTGGGGGCTTCCCTATAATCGCGCCGGACTGTCCAATGGCGCTGCCCTGGTGGTCATGGGGTACTTCAAGGCGCAGTGACGTGGCAACTTCAGGGGTAAGCCGATGGCAGCCAGCATCAAGCCTCCACGCTTCCAGAACCTGCTTCTGGCCCAGCTGGTCACGGCCAGCCTGATGACGAGTTTCGGTGCATGGCTAGGTGGTGTGCCGGTTGCCATGTCGGCATTGCTTGGTGGGGCGGTGGCCTTGCTTCCCAACGCCTATTTTGCCTGGCGCATGTTCCGCTACCAGGGCGCTCGGTACACGAAACAGATCGTCAACAGCTTCTACAAGGCTGAGTCTGGAAAGTTTGGTTTGACGGCGGCATTGTTCATATTGGTGTTCATCTCAGTGCCCCCCTCTAACCCCGCTTTCTTCTTTGGCGCATACGTGGTGACGCTGTTCGCGCACTGGCTGAGTCCCTGGCTGATGCAGCGTCCGTCACACACCTGAAATCGAGGCAGCTCATGGCAGGCAACAATCCGACTCCCACGGAGTATATCCAGCACCACCTGCAGAACCTGACCTTCGGGTACCACCCGGAAAACGGTTGGTCGATTGCCCATTCCGCCCAGGAGGCCTCCGATATGGGGTTCTGGGCCCTGCATCTCGACACCCTGGGCTGGTCCATCGGTCTCGGTTTGGTGTTCCTGTGGCTGTTTCGAAAAGTTGGCAAGGCCGCAACCACAGGGATTCCGGGCGGGGTGCAGAACTTTGTCGAGCTGATGGTCGAGTTCGTCGACAACTCCGTGAAGGACACCTTCCACGGCAACAGCAAGCTGGTCGCGCCGCTGGCACTGACGATCTTCTGCTGGGTCTTCCTGATGAACCTGATGGACCTGGTGCCGGTGGACTTCCTGCCGATGCTGGCCCAGAAGGTGGGGGTCATGTTCGGGGCTGATCCCGCGCACGTCTACTTCAAGGTGGTGCCGACCACCGATGTCAACGCCACCCTGGGCATGGCACTGTCGGTCTTCGCCCTGCTCATCTTCTACACCATCCGCGAGAAGGGTTTCTCGGGCTTCATCGGCGAGCTGACCCTGCACCCGTTCAACTCCCCGAACAAGTTGGTGCAGGCGCTGTTCGTGCCGGTCAACTTCCTGCTCGAGACGGTGACCCTGATCGCCAAGCCGATTTCACTGGCGCTGCGTCTTTTCGGCAATCTCTATGCCGGTGAACTGATCTTCATCCTGATCGCGATGATCGGTCTCTGGCAGCTGCCCCTGCACTTCACCTGGGCGGTGTTCCATATCCTGGTCATCACCCTGCAAGCCTTCATCTTCATGATGCTGACCATCGTCTATCTTGCGATGGCGGTGGAAAAGCACTGACCATCTCTCAACCTGCTAGACCATCAACCCATAAACCACTCGACTGAAACTGGAGAACCACCATGGAAGCACAAGTTTTGGGTCTGACCGCGATCGCCGTGTCCCTGCTGATCGGCCTGGGTGCCCTCGGCACCGCTATCGGCTTCGGTATCCTGGGCGGCAAGTTCCTGGAAGGCGCCGCACGCCAGCCGGAAATGATCCCGATGCTGCAGGTCAAGATGTTCATCGTCGCCGGCCTGCTGGACGCCGTGACCATGATCGGTGTGGGTATCGCGCTGTTCTTCACCTTCGCCAACCCGTTTGTCGGTTAACGCACGACGGTCGCAAGACCCGTCGTGACGATAACCCCAAACCTGTGACGCGAGAGGTGCTGGCGTGAACCTGAACCTAACCCTGATCGGCCAGGCTATCGCCTTTGCGTTCTTCGTCTGGTTCTGCATGAAGTTTGTCTGGCCTCCGGTCACGCAGGCTCTGCAGGAACGCCAGAAGAAGATCGCCGATGGCCTGGATGCTGCCAGCCGTGCATCACGCGATCTCGAACTGGCCGAAGAACAGGTCAATGAGACGCTGCGTGAGAGCAAGGAACAGGCGGCCGAAATCCTGGAGCAGGCCCACAAGCGGTCCAACCAGATGATCGACGAGGCACGTGAGCAGGCCCGCCAGGAAGGCGAGCGCATGATCACTAGCGCCAAGTCCGAGATTGAGCAGGAAGTGAACCGCGCGAAGGATGAGCTGCGTGTACAGGTATCGCGACTCGCCATCTTGGGTGCGGAGCGAATCCTGGAATCCTCCATCGACGAGAAGCAACACGGCAAGCTCGTCGACAAACTCGCCAAAGAGCTTTGAGGAGGTGACCCATGGCGGAAACGTCTACCGTCGCGCGACCTTACGCCAAGGCGGCCTTCGAGTACGCTGTTGCGCAGAAGTCGTTGGATGACTGGGCAGGGATGCTGGAGACCGCGGCGCTTGTCGTCGAAGACGACGACATGCAACGCCGCGTGCTCGGCAACCCGAGCCTGTCGAGCACCCAAAAGGCCGATGTGGTCGTCGATGTCTGTGGCGACGCCATGAGCGACGCCGTCCGCAATTTCCTGCGGCTCGTCGGCCAAAAGGGCCGCCTGGCGGCCCTGCCGGCCATCGCCGAGCAGTTTGCGCTGCTCAAGGCCCAGCAGGAGAAGCGCATGGACGTGAATATCGTCTCTGCCTTCCCGCTGGACGATGCGCAGCAGGACAAGCTCGCGAGTGCACTGGCCAAGCGTCTGAACCGCGAAATCTCCATTACCACTCAGGTGGATTCCACCCTCCTGGGAGGCGTCATCCTGCGTGCCGGCGACACCGTCATCGACGGGTCGGTACGTGGTCGATTGAACCGCCTCCACGAGGCCCTTTCCGCCTGAGTTTGAGGGACATGGCATGCAGCAACTGAATCCTTCCGAGATCAGCGACATCATCAAGCAGCGTATCGAGAAGCTGGATGTCGCATCCGAATCCCGCAATCAGGGCACCATCGTCAGCGTTTCCGACGGCATCGTGAAAGTGCACGGCCTCGAGGACGCGATGTTCGGTGAAATGATCGAGTTCCCCGGCAGCATCTTCGGCATGGTGCTCAACCTCGAGCGCGATAACGTCGGCGTCGTGGTCCTTGGCGATTACCTGCAGCTCGAAGAGGGCATGACCGCCCAGTGTACCGGGCGCATCCTCGAGGTGCCGGTGGGTCCCGAACTGGCCGGCCGCGTGGTCGACGCCCTGGGCAACCCCATCGACGGCAAGGGCGACCTCAATACCAAGCTGACCGACGCAGTGGAAAAGGTCGCCCCCGGTGTCATCACTCGTCAGTCCGTCGACGAGCCGATTCAGACCGGCTTCAAGTCCATCGACGCCATGGTGCCGATCGGCCGAGGCCAGCGTGAGCTGATCATCGGCGACCGCCAGATCGGCAAGTCGGCCATTGCCATCGATGCAATCATCAACCAGAAAGGCAAGGGCGTCACCTGCGTCTACGTGGCCATCGGCCAGAAGCAGTCGACCATTGCCAACGTGGTGCGCAAGCTCGAGGAGCACGGCGCCATGGAACACACCATCGTGGTCGCCGCCGGTGCCGCCGATCCGGCCCCGATGCAGTTTCTCGCCGCCTACTCCGGCTGCACCATGGGCGAGTACTTCCGCGACCGCGGTGAAGACGCGATGATCGTCTACGATGATCTGTCCAAGCAGGCCGTGGCCTATCGCCAGGTCTCCCTGCTGCTGCGCCGTCCGCCGGGCCGCGAGGCCTTCCCGGGTGACGTCTTCTACCTCCACTCCCGCCTGCTCGAGCGTGCCGCGCGCGTCAACGTCGACTACGTCGAGAAGTTCACCAATGGCGAGGTGAAGGGCAAGACCGGCTCGCTGACGGCCCTGCCGATCATCGAGACCCAGGGCGGTGACGTTTCGGCCTTCGTGCCGACCAACGTGATCTCCATCACCGACGGTCAGATCTTCCTCGAGACCGACCTGTTCAACTCGGGCATCCGCCCGGCGATCAACGCCGGCCTCTCGGTGTCCCGTGTCGGTGGCTCGGCCCAGACCAAGATCATCAAGAAGCTCGGCGGCAGCGTGCGTCTGGCCTTGGCCCAGTACCGTGAACTGGCGGCCTTCGCCCAGTTCGCCTCCGACCTGGACGAGGCTACCCGCAAGCAGCTCGAGCATGGTCAGCGCGTCACCGAGTTGATGAAGCAGAATCAGTACTCGCCGATGTCCGTGGCCGAGATGGCCCTCTCCCTGTACGCCGCCAACGAGGGCTACCTGGAGGATGTCGAGGTCAACAAGGTGCTGGACTTCGAGCGTTCGCTGCAGGACTTCATGAAGTCCGAGCACGCCGATCTGCTCGACACGATCAACCAGTCCGGCGACTACAGTGACGAGATCAAGGATGGTTTGAAGCAGGGTCTCGAGAAGTTCAAGGCCACTCAGAGCTGGTAATGCCGACGGCCTGCTCCTCCGGGGCGGGCCCTGGAGCTTTCTGAGGGCCACGAACGATAAGGTAGATCGCTATGGCAGCTGCAAAAGAGATACGCACCCAGATCGGGAGCATCAAGAACACGCAGAAGATCACCAGCGCCATGGAAATGGTGGCTGCGTCGAAGATGCGCAAGGCACAGGACCGGATGAAGGCCAGCCAGCCCTATGCCAAGCAGATCCGCAACGTCGTGGGCCATGTCGCCGATGCCAACCCGGAGTACAAGCATCCGTGGATGGACAAGCGCGAGGTCAAGCGGGTCGGCTACATCGTGGTCTCCTCCGACCGCGGGTTGTGCGGTGGCCTCAACGTCAACCTGTTCAAGTCCGTGGTGAAGGATGCCAAGGCCCAGCGTGACCAGGGCGCGGAACTCGACTTCTGTGCCCTGGGCAGCAAGGCCACCAGCTTCTTTCGCAAGTTTGGCGGCAACCTCGTCGCGGCCAAGAGTGGCCTGGGCGAGGCGCCCGATGCGGAGGACCTGATCGGCAGCGCGAAGGTCATGCTGGATGCCTATGACGAGGGCCAGCTGGACCGCCTGTACGTGGTGTATAACGAGTTCGTCAACACCATGACCCAGAAGCCGGTGGTTCGCCAGCTGCTGCCCCTGTCCGCCGAGATGGGGGCGGAAGCGTCCAACGAGGAAAACAAGCGTCCCGGTAGCTGGGACTACCTGTATGAGCCGGATGCCAAGGCGCTGCTGGATAGCCTGTTGGTGCGTTTCGTCGAGGCGCAGGTCTATCAGGCGGTGGTCGAGAACGTGGCCTGCGAGCAGGCCGCTCGCATGATCGCCATGAAGAGTGCCACCGACAACGCCGGCAATCTGATCGACGACCTGGAGCTGGTGTACAACAAGGCCCGTCAGGCGGCCATTACCCAGGAAATCTCCGAGATCGTCGGTGGCGCCGCCGCCGTTTAGCGTCGGGGAGGGCAATGCCCTCCCGGCAAGCAGGTTTCATTTGCAGGTATTTGAGAGGAACCAAGATGAGCGGACGTATCGTACAAATCATCGGCGCGGTGATTGACGTAGAGTTTCCGCGGGACGATGTGCCCAAGGTCTACGACGCGCTGAAGGTCTCGGACACCGGGACCGTTCTCGAGACTCAGCAGCAGCTGGGTGACGGCGTGGTGCGCACCATCGCCATGGGTACGACCGAAGGCCTCAAGCGGGGCCTGGAGGTCACCGGTACCGGTGCCGCTATCTCCGTGCCGGTGGGCAAGGCGACCCTGGGCCGCATCATGAACGTGCTGGGCGAGCCCATCGACGAGGCGGGCGAGATCGGTGAGGACGAGCGCATGCCGATCCACCGCAAGGCGCCGGGCTACGCCGACCAGGCGGCCTCCAACGAGCTGCTCGAGACCGGCATCAAGGTCATCGACCTGGTCTGCCCGTTCGCCAAGGGCGGCAAGGTCGGCCTGTTCGGCGGCGCCGGCGTGGGCAAGACCGTCAACATGATGGAGCTGATCCGCAACATCGCCACCGAGCACAGCGGCTATTCGGTGTTCGCGGGGGTCGGCGAGCGTACCCGTGAGGGTAACGACTTCTATCACGAGATGACCGAGTCCAACGTCATCGACAAGGTGTCGCTGGTCTACGGTCAGATGAACGAGCCGCCCGGCAACCGCCTGCGCGTGGCCTTGACCGGCCTGACCATCGCCGAAAAGTTCCGCGATGAAGGCCGCGACGTGCTGCTGTTCATCGACAACATCTACCGCTATACCCTGGCCGGTACCGAGGTCTCTGCCCTGCTGGGCCGGATGCCCTCCGCAGTGGGCTACCAGCCGACCCTGGCCGAGGAGATGGGTGTGCTCCAGGAGCGCATCACCTCCACCAAGACCGGCTCGATCACCTCCGTGCAGGCCGTCTACGTGCCCGCGGACGACCTGACCGACCCGTCGCCGGCGACCACCTTCTCGCACCTGGACGCCACCGTGGTACTGGCGCGCTCGATCGCCGAGCTGGGGATCTATCCGGCCATCGACCCGCTGGACTCCACTTCGCGTCAGCTCGACCCGCTGGTCGTCGGCGAGGAGCACTACAACATCGCCCGTGGCGTGCAGAACGTGCTGCAGCGCTACAAGGAGCTCAAGGATATCATCGCGATCCTGGGCATGGATGAATTGTCCGACGAGGACAAGTTGTCCGTTTACCGGGCGCGCAAGATCCAGCGTTTCCTGTCGCAGCCATTCTTCGTGGCCGAGGTGTTCACCGGGGCGCCCGGCAAGTACGTGTCCCTGAAAGACACCATCCGTGGCTTCCAGGGCATCCTCGACGGCGAGTACGACGAGCTACCGGAGCAGGCCTTCTACATGGTGGGGACTATCGACGAAGCCGTCGAGAAAGCCAACCAGATGAAGTAATCCCTCCACCTGGGAGACGTCATAATGACGAAAAGCTTCAAGTGCGAGATCGTCAGCGCCGAGTCATCGATCTACTCCGGCACCGCCGAGCAGATCGTGGCAGCCGGTCGCATGGGGGATCTCGGGATCCTGGCCGGCCACGCCCCGCTGCTCACCGAGCTATCGCCGGGTCCGGTACGGATCGTCCATGGCGGAGGTGAGGAAGATCACTTCTACGTCTCGGGTGGCTTCCTCGAGGTGCAGCCCGATGTGGTCACCGTGCTGGCGGACACCGCCGTGCGTGCCGACGACCTGGATGAGGCCGCGGCCGAGGAGGCCCGCCAGCAGGCGCTGAAGGTCATGAGCGACAAGTCCGCTGAGCTCGACTACAGCCGCGCCTCGGCCGAACTGGCCGAAGCCATGGCGCAGCTGCGTACGATTCAGCAACTGCGCAAGAAGGCCGGCAAGGGCTGATCCAGCCTCGTGCCGTCGACTGCGCCCCCCGCACCCAGCGTCCGGGGGGCGTTGTCGTTCCTGGCCAGTGCCTGACCCTTCCTCGCTTTCGGCCGGCCAACGACGCGGCGATCACAGGAGCATAGCCATGTCCCTCGATGACACCCTGCAGCCACATCGCACGGCGCTGTTGACCGCCCTGGAGGAAGAGAATACCGAGCGGCTCGGGGTGCTGCTGCGCGAGCTGCGTGCGGCGGACATCGGTGAGATCGTCGAGGACGCCTTGGGCGAGGAAGAGGAAGGCCTGCCGGTGGCGCTGGCCCTGCTCGACCGCCTGTCCCTCGAGCGGCGTGCCAATGTGCTGGGCTACCTGCCCGGTGAGGAGCAACGGGCGGTCGCCGAGGCGATGGAGGACAAGGCGCTGCTGCTGCTGCTCGAGGAGATGGGCTCCGACGAGCGGACCGACCTGTTCAAGGTGCTGGACGAGGATCGTCGCGAGGCGCTGCTGCGACGCATGGCCCACCGCGAGCGCGAGGAGCTCAAGCGGCTGGCCAGCTACGAGGAGGGCACTGCCGGGGCGATCATGACCTCGGACTACGTGGCCATCCCGACGGGGATGACCGTCTCCCGTGCCCTGATGCGGGTGCGTCAGACGGCCCCGGATGCCGAGACGGTCTACCAGCTCTATATCGTCGACCTGGAAGGGCGCCTGGCCGGCACCCTGTCGCTGCGCCAACTGATGGTGTCGCGCCCCGGGGCCCTGATCGACGACCTGATGATCAAGGACGTGATCAGCGCCAGCGTGGACGAGGCCCAGGAGGAGGTGGCGCGGACCGTCGCCCGCTACGACCTGCTGGCCCTGCCGGTGGTCGACGCCGAACGACGCCTGGTGGGCATCGTCACCCATGACGACGCCATGGACGTGGTCGAGTCCGAGGCCACCGAGGATATCCACAAGGGGATGTCCATCGGCGCGCTGGAGGACGGGGTCAGCCGGGTGCCGCTGTGGAGTCTCTACCGCAAGCGGGTCACCTGGCTGGTGCTGCTGGTGTTCGGCAATCTCTTCTCCGGGGCCGGCATCGCCTACTTCGAGGAGACCATCGCCGCCCAGGTGGCCCTGGTGTTCTTCCTGCCGCTGCTGATCGGCAGCGGCGGCAACGCCGGCGCCCAGGCCGCCACGCTGATGGTGCGCGGCATGGCCACCGGCGACGTGGGCGTCAAGGACTGGGGCAAGCTGCTGGGCCGCGAGCTGTTGGTGGCCGGGTCACTGGGGCTGACCATGGCGCTGGCCGTGGCGCCCATCGGGGTGATGCGCGGCGGCGAGGCGGTGGCAATGGTGGTGGCGGTGAGCATGATCTGCATCGTGCTGTTCGGCAGCCTGCTGGGCATGTGCCTGCCCTTCGTGCTCGACCGCCTGGGCTGGGACCCGGCCACCGCCTCGGCGCCGCTGGTGACCACCGTGATCGATGCCTCGGGGGTAGTGATCTACTTCGGCTTCGCCACCGCCATGCTGTCGGGCGTCTGATCCGGCGACGGCGGACAGCCGGGCCGCGGATGTGTATCCTCTGCTTCCGTCGAGATGTCGGCGCCTTCCACCCACATGGACCGTTTCATGGACTGGCTACAGATCGTTGTCCTCTCGATCGTTCAGGGCTTGACCGAGTTCCTGCCGATCTCCAGCTCCGCCCACCTGATCCTGGTGCCGATCTTCACCGACTGGAGCGACCAGGGCCTGGCCTTCGATGTCGCCCTGCACATCGGCAGCCTGAGCGCGGTGGTGCTCTACTTCCGCCATGAGCTGGTCGGCATGACCACCAGCTGGTGCCGCAGCGTGGCGGGGCGCGGCACCGACGACGAGGCCCGTTTGGCCTGGTGGGTGATCCTGGCCACCATCCCGGTGGGGCTTGCGGGGCTCGCCTTCAAGGACACCATCGAGGTCGTCATGCGCTCGCCGCTGGTCATCGCCGGCGGCCTGATCGTCTTCGGCCTGTTGCTCGCCTATGCCGACTGGCGACGCCGCGGCTCGCGAAACGAGTACCACCTGAGCTGGCAGGACGCCCTCTGGATCGGTCTGGCCCAGGCCCTGGCGCTGATCCCCGGCACCTCCCGTTCCGGCATCACCATGACCGCGGGGCTGCTGCTGGGCCTGAATCGGGAGGGGGCGGCACGCTTCTCCTTCCTGCTGTCGATCCCGGTGATCGTGCTGGCCGGTGGCCTGGAGATCGTCGGGCTCGCTGGCGCCCCCGGACCGGTGGACTGGGGCGCCCTGATCATGGGGGCGCTGCTCTCCGGCGTCAGTGCCTATCTCTGCATCCACTTCTTCCTGGTCTTCATCAAGCGCATCGGCATGCAGCCCTTCGTGGTCTACCGCCTGGTGCTGGGTGTGGCCCTGATCTGGCTCTTCGGAGGCGCCTGACATGACGGTACTGCGACCGATTCTCCTCTCTCTTCTGTTGGGCCTGCTGCTGGTGGGCTGCTCTGAGCGTGATCGGCCGCTGGACTCGCCGGTGACCCTGGAGGGAGAGACCTTCGGGACCTTCTACCAGGTGACCATCGCCGACCCCCTGACCCAGGGGGAGGCCAATGAACTGGAGACAGGCATCCTGGCCGAGCTCGAGGCGGTGGATGCCGCCATGTCGACCTGGCGCAAGGATTCCGAGCTGGTACTGTTCAATCAGGCGCCACTGGGTGAATGGCAACCCCTCTCCGATAACCTGATCGAGGTGATGGCCATCGGCCAGGCCGTGTCGGAGGCCAGCGGTGGGGCCTTCGACATGACCATCGGCGGGCTGGTCAACCTGTGGAGCTTCGGCCCCGAGGCCCGGCCCCGGGAGGTGCCCGATGACGCCACCCTGGCCAAACGACTGGCCGAGATAGGCCCCGGCAGCCTGGAGATCGACGAGCAGGCCTTGCAGGCTCGCCGCCTGCGCGATGTCTTCGTCGATCTCTCCGGGGTCGCCAAGGGCCATGCCACCGACCGGGTGGCGGCCTATCTCGATGGTCAGGGTCTCGAGGACTACCTGGTCAATCTGGGGGGCGAGGTCAGGGTGCGCGGCCATCGCGACGCCGAGTCCGCGCCCTGGCGCATCGGCGTCGAGGTCCCCCGGGATGGCCCCCAGGAGGCCCAGCATGTGCTGCCGTTGGAGGACATCGCGGTGGCGACCTCCGGTGACTATCGCAACTACTTCGAGGAGGACGGTCAGCGCTATTCCCACACCCTGGATCCCCGCACCGGTCGCCCCATCGAGCATCGCCTGGCCTCGGTGAGCGTCGTCCACCCCTCCGACGCCTGGGCCGATGCCTGGGCCACCGCCCTGCTGGTGCTCGGCGAGGAGGCGGGCATGGCGCTGGCTCGGGAGCGCTCGCTCGCGGTGCTGATGCTGGTGCGCCAGGGCGAGGGCTGGGCGAGCCTCGCCAGCCCGGCCTTCGCGGACCATTTCGGCCGCGAGGTCGTCGACGAACTCGGCATCACCGTGGTCGATGACCCGAAGGCCGGCATGGCGGCGGAGGCCGGACGCCCCCTAGAATAGACGGGATCAGACGAACCAGCACAAGGAGTCATGATGACGCTCGACGTGGTGATACTGGCAGCGGGGCAGGGAACCCGCATGCGCTCGACCCGGCCCAAGGTGCTGCATCGGCTGGCCGGCAAGCCGATGGTGCGTCACGTGATCGACACCGCCCGGGGGCTCGAGGCCGAGCGCACCCATGTGGTGGTGGGCCACGGGGCCGAGCAGGTCCGCGAGGCACTGGCCGACTGCCGGGTGCACTTCGCCCTGCAGGCCGAGCAGAAGGGCACCGGCCATGCCGTGGCCCAGACCCTGGAGGCGCTAGGCGAGGGCCGGGTGCTGGTGCTCTACGGCGACGTGCCGCTGATTCGTCGCGAGACCCTGGTCGAGCTGCTGGCCCACGTCGACGACGATCATCTGGGCCTGCTCACCGTGACCCTGGAGGACCCCGCGGGCTACGGGCGCATCCTGCGCAACGCCGCCGGTGAGGTGGTGGCCATCGTCGAGCACAAGGATGCCTCCGAGACCGAGCGGGCCGTGCGCGAGTGCAATACCGGCATCATGGCCATGACCGCCGCCCAGCTGCGGCGCTGGCTGCCGCGTCTCTCCGCCGACAATGCCCAGGGCGAGTACTACCTGACCGACATCATCGCCATGGCCGCCGCCGAGGGCGTGAGCATTGCCACCGCCCAGCCGGCGCGACCGCTGGAGGTCGAAGGCGTCAACAACCGTGCCCAGATGGCCCGCCTGGAGCGCGCCCACCAGCACGACATCGCCGAGCGACTGATGGAGCAGGGGGTGGCCCTCGCCGACCCGTCGCGCCTCGACGTGCGCGGCCGCCTGACCTGCGGCCATGACGTGGAGATCGACGTGGGCTGCGTCTTCGAGGGCGAGGTGGAGCTGGGCGAGGGGGTGCGCATCGGGCCCCACTGCGTGATCCGCGACAGCCATGTCGGCGCCGAGAGCGTGATCGAGCCTCACAGCGTCCTCGACGGGGCGGTGGTGGCCGGCCGCAATCGCATCGGCCCCTTCGCCCGGCTGCGGCCCGGCTCGCGGCTGGCGGTGGGAGCCAAGGTCGGCAACTTCGTCGAGACCAAGAACGTCGAGGTGGGCGAGGGCAGCAAGATCAACCACCTGAGCTATGTGGGCGACGCCCGGCTGGGGCACGATGTCAACGTCGGCGCCGGAACCATCACCTGCAACTACGACGGCGTCAACAAGCACCGCACCGAGATCGGCGACGAGGCCTTCATCGGCTCCAACACGGCGCTGGTGGCGCCGGTCAGCGTCGGCCGTGGCGCCACCGTGGGTGCCGGCTCGACCATCAGCAAGGATGTCGCCGACAACACCCTGGCCGTCTCCCGGGGCCGCCAGGTCAGCAAGGCCGACTGGCCGCGGCCGACCAAGCGCCAGGAACCCTGAGGAGAGGTCATATGTGTGGAATCGTCGGTGCCGTTGCCGAACGCAACGTCCAGGGCATCCTGCTGGAGGGGCTCAAGCGCCTGGAATACCGCGGCTATGACTCAGCCGGCATGGCGGTGCTCGCCCCGGAGGGCCGCCTGCAGCGGCGGCGCGCCCTGGGCAAGGTGGCGGCCCTGGAGGCGCGCCTGGTCGCCGAGCCGCTGCCGGGACGCAGCGGGATCGCCCATACCCGCTGGGCGACCCATGGCCGCCCCAGCGAGGCGAATGCCCATCCCCACCAGTCCGGCGAGCGACTGGCGGTGGTGCACAACGGCATCATCGAGAACCATGAGGCGCTGCGGCGCGAGCTCGCGGCCGAGGGCTACGCCTTCACCTCCGAGACCGACACCGAGGTGATCGCCCACCTGCTGGAGCGGGAGAGCCGCCAGGCCGGGGACCTGCTCACCGCCGTTCGGCGGGTACTGGCCCGGCTGGACGGCGCCTATGCGCTGGGGGTGATCCATGCCGAGGAACCCGACGTCGTCATCGGCGCCCGCAAGGGCAGCCCGCTGGTGGTGGGGGTGGGCATCGACGAGGCCTTCCTGGCCTCCGACCCCCTGGCCCTGCTGCAGGTCACCGACCGCTTCATCTACCTCCAGGAGGGCGATGCGGTGCGCCTCTCCGCCGGCGGGCGCATCGAGGTGTTCGATGCCCGGGGCGTGCCGGTCGAGCGTGAGGTCCAGACCTTCGAGCATGGTGACGGGGCGGCCAGCAAGGGCGACTATCGCCACTTCATGCTCAAGGAGATCCACGAGCAGCCGATGGTGATCGCGGCCGCCCTGGAGGGGCGCCTGGGCGAGCGTTCGGCGCTGATCGAGAGCTTCGGCCCCGAGGCCGAGGCACTCTTCCACCAGGCGAAGCAGATCCACATCGTCGCCTGCGGCACCAGCTACCATGCGGGCATGGTGGCCCGCTACTGGCTGGAGCGCTATGCCGGGGTGCCGGTGCAGGTGGAGGTCGCCTCGGAGTATCGCTATCGCCAGGTGGTGGTGCCCGAGGGGACCCTCTTCGTGACCCTCTCCCAGTCCGGCGAGACCGCCGATACCCTGGCGGCACTGCGCTTCGCCCGAGAGCGCGGCTATCTGGCCAGCCTGGCGATCTGCAACGTGCCGGGCAGCTCGCTGGTGCGCGAGTCGGACCTGACCCTGATGACCCAGGCCGGGCCCGAGATCGGCGTGGCCTCCACCAAGGCCTTCACCACCCAGCTCACCGCCCTGATGCTGCTGACCCTGGCACTGGGCCGGGCGAAGGGGCTCGACGAGCGTGTCCAGGCCGACCTGGTGACGGCACTGCGTGGCCTGCCCGGCCTGGTGGCCCGGGTGCTCGAGCTGGACCCGGCCATCGAGCGGCTCTCCATGGCCTTCGCCGAGAAGCACCATGCCCTCTTCCTGGGCCGCGGCGCCCACTTTCCCATCGCCCTGGAGGGCGCGCTCAAGCTCAAGGAGATCTCCTATATTCATGCCGAGGCCTACCCGGCGGGCGAGCTCAAGCACGGTCCGCTGGCGCTGGTCGACAGCGAGATGCCGGTGATCTCCGTGGCGCCCAATGACGAGTTACTCGACAAGCTCAAGTCCAACCTCCAGGAGGTCCGCGCCCGTGGCGGCGAGCTCTTCGTCTTCGCCGACGAGCAGGTGGGGCTGAACGAGGAGGAGCACGTGCACGTGCTGCGCCTGCCCCATGTGCACGAGGCGCTGGCGCCGATCCTCTTTACCGTGCCGCTGCAGCTGCTCAGCTACCACGTGGCGGTGCTCAAGGGCACCGACGTGGACCAGCCGCGCAACCTGGCCAAGTCCGTCACCGTGGAGTGAGGCCGCTGGATGCACGGCTCGGCCCGATGATGGTTCAGCTGTCCCGGGAATTCTTCCACAAGAGACGAGCCGAAAAGGCCCTCAACCGAATGTTGATAACTTACGGCGCGAACCGCGCGACGCTCGACGTGAGACCGCTTTTCGCCACCTCGCCGTAGGCCCTCTCGGGGCTCCTGCATGACGAGGCCGAAAAGCCGAGAGCCCCATTACACGTGCTTTCCACGGGAGGCTGCCCGCTGGTGCGTTTTATCGAGCATGTCAATCACGAGATCAACGAGCGCTGTTTCACCCCCTTGATTGAACGCCTCATCCTGTGGATAAATCAGGGGAAAACCTCTTACCGGATGGTGCATACCCCGGACGTTCGCGGAGCGTTGAAACTGGCGTATCGCCTGTCTTCCCGGCTTTGTGAACACTGTTTACTTTCTCCCCTCGAGGCCTTCGAAGGCGAGCGCCAGGCGAGGCTTTTCTGACAGAGCTTCAGACCATCGCCCTACGTCCAAAGTCGGGGCGAGAATCTCCCCGCCATGGCTGGTCATCGAGCGTTTGATCGGATAGTTTTACGGTTCGGCGTGCCAATATCATGGATATTGACTGGATCCTGCGCATAATCCGCGTGGATCTTGCGAATATCTGGCACCCGGTCCTCTCCCGCTCCTTGCCGCACCGGCCTGGAACGCGCGAGGTGCGACACGGCAGCGATCCTGCCTGGATCCTGTCATGCTCTGGACGGCGTCGTGTGAACCATGGCGCCCTGGACGTGGCAATGACAAGCACAAGCCGTCATCGCGCCAGATCGGCCGTTGGCGACACGTACTCTCAGGGTGAAACATGTCGAAACTCTCCCACGCACAGTGGTCATCGAAGATGGCCTTCATCCTGGCTGCCACCGGTTCGGCGGTGGGGCTAGGCAATATCTGGCGGTTTTCCTACATGGTGGGTGACAGCGGAGGCGCGGCCTTCGTGCTCATCTACCTGGCCTGTGTGGCCCTGGTGGGCCTGCCGATCCTGGTAGCGGAATGGCTGATCGGCCGCCGTGGCCAGGAGAACCCGATCAATTCCATGGTCGTCCTGGCCCGCAGGAATGGCCGACTGCCCGCCTGGGCGCTGGTCGGGGCCACCGGGGTGCTGGCCGCCTTCCTGATTCTCTCCTTCTACAGCGTCATCGGTGGCTGGTCGCTCTCCTATACCCTTGGTTCGGTGACCGGCGCTTTCACCGGTCAGGATGCGGATGGCGTCAGCGAGATCTTCACCGGCCTGCTGGGCAATCCGGTGGCGCTGACCCTATGGCATACCGCCTTCATGGCGCTGGTGATCTTCATCGTCGCCCGCGGCGTTACCAAGGGCCTTGAGGGCGCCGTGCGCACCCTGATGCCGGCACTGGTGGTGCTGATGCTGGTGCTGGTGGGCTATGGCATGACCACCGGCCATTTCGGCGAGGCGCTGGCCTTCATGTTCAGCCCCGACTGGGGCGCGGTCACCGGCGAGGTGGTGCTGGCGGCCATGGGACAGGCCTTCTTCACCCTGTCGCTGGGCATGGGCATCATGATGGCCTACGGCTCCTACCTGGGCGAGGACGTCAACTTGATCGGAACGGCCCGGACGGTGATCATCCTGGATACCACCATCGCCCTGCTGGCGGGCCTGGCCATCTTCCCCATTGTCTTCGCCAATGGCCTGAGCCCGGGCGAGGGGCCCGGCCTGATATTCGTCACCCTGCCGCTGGCCTTCGGCAACATGACCGGTGGCATGATTCTCGGCCTGATGTTCTTCCTGCTGCTGACCTTCGCCGCGCTGACGTCGGCGATCTCGCTGCTGGAGCCGGTGGTGGAACTGATGGAGGAGCGCACTCCGCTCTCACGCGTGTCCGCCACCTTGGTCGGCGGCGTGGCGGTCTGGGCGCTGGGCATCGCGGCGCTGATGTCGTTCAACGTCTGGAGCGAGCTGTCGATTGCGGGCCTGAACATCTTCGACTTCCTGGACACCCTGACCAGCAAGTTCCTGCTGCCGCTGACCGGCCTGGGAGCCATCCTGTTCGTGGCCTGGCGGCTCGACCGCGCCAGCGTGGCGGCCGAGCTGAACCTCTCCGGCGGGCAGGCGACGCTGTGGACCGTGGTGTCACGCTTCGTGGCCCCGGCCGGCGTGATCCTGGTCTTCGTCTCGAGCCTCTGAGCCGGGTGCGCCGGACGCTCCGGCGCAGCGAGCCCCCGACGAGCCCCGCCCCGGCGGGGCTCGTTGCGTGATGCGTCGTCAGTGCATCTCGTCTTCCGCCAGTTCCTCGTCTGCCAGTTCCTCGTCGGGAAGTGGGGCGATGTCCCGGGTCAGTCGCTTGAATTCCTTGTGCAGTTCGATGCCGCGCCGGGCACGCAGGTTGCGCTGGGCGGCGGTGCGTGAACGTTGCTCGTGTTCGACGACTTCCATGCTCATGAAGATGTCGAGAAGCTCACTCTTGAGGGAGGATAACCGTTCGACATTGCGCATGATCGACTCTCCTAAAAGACTCGCGATACTGCACTTCTTACTATACCCCACTTGACAGAATGATGACGGCGCCTGCGGCGAACGCACAACGCTGTGCCAACGCTCGCCGGATGACATGGTGCCCGGCCGCGCGCGGGCACCGGATGGAAGTGCGCATCGTCCGCCGGCTTGGGGCATACTGTAAGCATGAATCCGCCCATCTTTCCGCTGCCTCGCCCTCGTGGCGGGAAGGCAAGTCCGCAAGGAGTCCCGCGTGAGCCGCGCCCTGTTCGATGAGATGAGACGTCGCATGGAGCACTTCCGCCGCTCCGAGCAGAAGGTCGCGCGCTTCGTGCTGCGCCAGCCCGAGGAAGTGATCCACATGCGCATCGTCGACCTGGCCACCGAGGCCAAGGTCAGCGAGCCCACCGTGGTGCGCTTCTGCCGCGCCCTGGGATGCAACGGTTTCCAGGATTTCAAGCTCCAGCTGGCGCAGATGCTGGCCTCGGGTAGCCAGTTCGCCCAGTTCTCGATGAACGACAGCGACTCGGTGGCGGAATTCTCCCAGAGCATCTTCGATTCCACCGTGGGTACTCTGCTCTCGGTGCGCGACCGTCTCGACAACGAGGCCCTGAGCCAGGCCATCAATGCACTGGCGATGGCCAACCGGGTGGAGTTCTACGGCTTCGGTGCCTCCGGGGCCGTGGCCGCCGATGCCCAGCACAAGTTTTTCCGCCTGCAGATATCCACCGCGGCCTACACCGACCCGCACATGCAGAACATGTCGGCGGTGACCCTGAAGGAGGGCGATGTGGTGGTGGCGATCTCCCAGACCGGCCGCACCCGGGCGCTGGTGGCCAGCGTGCGCCTGGCCCGCGAGTCTGGCGCCACGGTGATCGGGCTCTGCCCCAGCGGTTCGCCGCTGGCCGAGGAGGTCACGCTGCCGCTCTACATCGATGTCCACGAAGACACCGAGATCTATACGCCGATGAGCTCGCGCATCGCCCACCTGGTGCTGGTCGATGTGCTGGCGGTGGGCGTGGCCAAGACCCGCGGCCCGAAACTCGCCGAGCAGCTTCGCGAAGTGAAGAAGAGCCTCAACCCGCTGCGCTTCCCGGAGCAGGAGGGCAAGCCCTAGGCCTGCGGCCAGCACCGAGTTACAGGCGTCAAGCGGTAAGCGAGCACCTGATATATCGAGTGTTCTCATGGTGACGGCATAGCGAGTGGCGCCGGGGACAGGTCGAAGGGGAGGTCCTATGCCAGGGATGGCATCGGTAGCGCCCAGGGAGGGGTTCACAGCGCCTCCCCGAAGACCTGTCGCCGGATCAGCCACGAGTGGTGCCACTGCTCGTGGCTGATCCGGTTCTACAGGGCCCATTATGCTAAGCTATCGGCCCATTTTCCGAGCAGCGATGCCTTCCCCATGGACGACGTCACGGCGATTCTCGATCACATGAACCCGGCCCAGCGCGAGGCCGTCAGTGCGCCCCAGGGCAACATGCTGGTGCTGGCCGGGGCCGGGTCCGGCAAGACCCGGGTGCTGGTGCATCGCATCGCCTGGCTGATGCAGGCCGAGGGGCTCTCGCCCTACGCCGTGCTCGCCGTGACCTTCACCAACAAGGCGGCCCGCGAGATGCGCACCCGCCTGGAGGCGCTGCTGGGCATCTCGTTGCGCAATGTCTGGGTGGGCACCTTCCACTCCATTGCCCATCGCCTGCTGCGCACCCACTGGCAGGATGCCCGGCTGCCCCAGCACTTCCAGATCATCGACAGCGACGACCAGCTACGGCTGGTCAAGCGGCTGCTCAAGGACCACCGCGTCGATGACGAGCGTTTCCCGCCGCGCCAGGTGCAGTCGTTCATCTCCGGCTGCAAGGAGGAGGGACTGCGCCCCCACCAGGTCGATGCCCATGGCGATGCCTACCTGGCCCAGATGGTCGAGCTCTACGAGCGCTATCAGCTGACCTGTGAGCGTGGCGGTCTGGTGGACTTCGGCGAGCTCTTGCTTCGAAGCCTCGAGCTGTTGCGGGACAACCCGGCGCTGCTGGCCCACTACCAGGCGCGCTTCGGCCATGTGCTGGTCGACGAGTTCCAGGACACCAATACCCTGCAGTACGCCTGGCTCAAGCTGCTCACCGGCATGCAGACCCCGATGACCGTGGTGGGCGACGACGACCAGTCGATCTACGGCTGGCGCGGGGCACGCATCGAGAACATCCGGCGCTTCGAGCAGGAGTTCCCCGGCACCAAGACGGTGCGACTGGAGCAGAACTACCGCTCCACCAGCGCCATCCTCGAGGCCGCCAATGCCCTGATCCGCCACAACAGCGAACGCATGGGCAAGGAGCTGTGGACCGAGGGCGCCAGGGGCGAGCCGATCTCCGTCTACTCGGGTTTCAACGATCTGGACGAGGCGCGCTTCATCGTCGACACCATCCGCGAGAAGGTCGAGGAGGGCTTCAACCGGCGCGAGATCGCCATCCTCTACCGTTCCAATGCCCAGTCCCGGGTGCTGGAGGAGACGCTGATCCGCCAGGGCGTGCCCTACCGCATCTACGGCGGCCAGCGCTTCTACGAGCGCCTGGAGATCAAGAACGCCCTGGCCTACCTGCGGCTGCTGCTCAACCGTGACGACGACGCCTCCCTGGAGCGGGTGATCAACGTCCCGGCCCGGGGCATCGGCACCCGCACCGTGGAGGTGCTGCGCAACCGCGCCCGGCAGAGCGAGGTGTCGCTGTGGCAGGCGCTGCATGACAGCCTGCTGGATGCCTCGCTCAAGGGGCGGGCCGCCACGGCGGTGCGCGCCTTCGCCGACCTGATCGAGCGCCTCGACAACGACACCGCTGGCCTGGCGCTCCACGAGATCATCGATCAGGTGATCGAGCGCAGCGGCCTGGTCGAGCACCATCGCAGCGAGAAGGGCGAAAAGGGGCAGGCCCGGGTCGAGAACCTCGAGGAGCTGGTCACCGCCGCCAAGGCGTTTACCCAGGGCGAGAGCTTCGAGCCCCCCGAGGCCGGCGAGGGGGCCGCGGCCCTGGAGGCCTTCCTCTCCGAGGCGGCGCTGAACGCCGGCGACCACGAGGCCGACGAGTTCGAGGACTGCGTGCAGCTGATGACCCTGCACTCGGCCAAGGGCCTGGAGTTCCCGGTGGTGTTCATCGCCGGGGTCGAGGAGGGCCTGTTTCCGCACAAGATGTCCATGGAGGAGCCGGGGCGCCTGGAGGAGGAGCGGCGACTCTGCTACGTGGGCCTGACCCGTGCCATGCGCAAGCTCTACCTGACCCATGCCGAGCTGCGTCGCCTGCACGGCAAGGAGACCTTCCAGCGCGCCTCGCGCTTCCTGCGCGAACTGCCCGAGGAGTATCTCGAGGAAGTACGGCTGCGCGGCCAGATCTCGCGGCCGGTGACCGCTCGCCCGGCCGTGGGGCTCTCGCGGCAGACCTCTGTCGACGGGGGCGATGAACTGCCGTCGCTCTCGCTGGGCCAGCGGGTCAGCCATCCGGTGTTCGGCGAGGGGGTGATCCTCAACGCCGAGGGGGAGGGCGAGCGTGCCCGGGTCCAGGTCAGCTTCGAGGGCGAGGGCGACAAGTGGCTGGTGCTGGGGTTCGCCAAGCTGACGCCGCTCTGATTTTCGTTGACGTTGACGTCAGGTGCAGTCGCTTGCCGGGCAATTCGGCCTTGACGCATACTCGTGAGCGGACAAGCTTCAGCCCGCAGGCACTGCGGGAACAATAATCCTCCTGGAGTCACGCTCGCATGCAACGTCGCCTCTTTCTCAAGAACAGCCTCAAGACCCTTGGCGCTGGTGCCGCCGCTGGCGCCGCCACCCCCTTCATCTCCACGGCCAGCGCCCAGCAGACCATCACCTGGGACATGGTGACCTCCTGGCCCAAGAACTTCCCGGCGTTGGGCACCGGGGCCAACGACTTCGCCGCGCGCATCGAGCGCCTCTCCGGTGGCCGCATGAAGGTCCGCGTGCACGGCGCGGGCGAGCTGGTGCCGGCCATGGAGGTGTTCGACGCGGTGGGCGAGGGCACCGCCCAGATGGGCCACTCCGCCTCCTACTACTGGCGCGGCAAGACCCTGGCCTCTCAGTTCTTCACCGCCGTGCCCTTTGGCATGACCACCACCGAGACCAACGCCTGGCTCTACCATGGCGGCGGTCAGGCGCTGTGGGATGAGGTGTACGCCAAGCACAACCTCAAGCCCTTTCCGGTGGGCAACACTGGCACCCAGATGGCCGGCTGGTTCAAGAAGGAGATCAACTCGCTGGAGGACATGCAGGGGCTCAAGCTGCGCCTGCCGGGGCTGGCCGGCGAGGCCATGAACGGCATCGGCGTGACCACCGTGAACATCCCGGGGTCTGAGATCTTCACCTCACTGCAGACCGGGGTGCTGGATGCCGCCGACTGGGTCGGGCCCTACAACGACCTGGCCTTCGGCCTGCACCAGGTGGCCAAGTACTACTACACCTCGGCCTGGAACGAGCCCAGCGCCATCATCGAGGGCACGGTCAACCTGGAGGCCTGGAACGCCCTGCCCGACGACCTCAAGGCGGTGGTCAGCGAGGCGGCCATGGCCTCCAACCTGGCGATGATCAGCGAGTTCGCGGTGCGCAACGCCGAGGCGCTCGATACCCTGGTCAGCGAGCACGGCGTGGAGCTGCGCACCTTCCCGGATGAGGTGCTGGAAGCGCTTTATGCCTCCTCCCGGGAAGTGCTCCAGAAGCAGGTGGAAGCCGACGAGGAGTCGCGGAAGGTCTACGACTCCTACACCGCCTTCCAGCAGAAGGTGCAGCGCTTCACCGACGTGGGCGAGTTCGCCTACTTGAAGACCCGGGAGAAGGTTGGCGCCTGAGGCCAGGCCTCACTCGCCACCCTGCCATGGGCGCCCCTGCGGCGCCCATTCTCGCTCCGGAGGGAGATGCCGCTCGACGGCGGCATCAGTCGCCCTGGCGGACGGCACGGATCCGCCCGTTGTCGTCCAGGGCGACCATCACGAAGCGGGCCTCGGTGACCTTGTGCAACTCGTCGGGATCGCGTTCATGGGGGGCACGGATCCACACTTCCACGTCGATCTTGATCGAGCTGCGACCGATCTCGCTGACCCGAGTGAAGATGTTGACCATCGAGCCCACCCGCACCGGGCAGAGGAAATCCATGGCCTCGATGGCGACGTTGGCCGTGCGGCCCAGCGCCTCGCGGCCGGCGGCCACCTCGGCGGCCTCGTCCATGCGGGCGACCAGCCAGCCGCCGGGGATGTCGCCGTGCAGGTTGGTATCCTGGCGACTGGCCAGCAGCTTGAGGGTCAATTGACCCTGGGGAGCGGGGATATCGTCGATGTCTGTCATGGAAGGCTGAGCAACTCGGGTTGTTGTTGTGGGGTGTTTATCGGTGCTCCATGGTATACGTCGAGGCCATGTCTCCACCACCGCTGCGACACGATGTCCCGTCGCCGGTCGAGAACCTCCTTCATCTCCCCTCATCGAGGAGCCGTCATGTCTGCCGTCCTCTCTCGCTGGCTGGTCCCCTGGCTGCTGCTGGTCGTGCTCTGCCTGCCCCAGGCACCGGCCAGGGCCGAGGAAATCGCCGGGACCCTGGGCGCCGTAGGCTCCGATACCATGGCGGGACTGATGCTGCGCTGGGGCGAGGCGCTGACCCGCCAGCATCCCGGCATCCGCCTGCAGCTGCAGGCCAGCGGGTCGGCCAGCGCGCCGCCGGCCCTGGTGGCCGGTACCACCCGGCTGGGGCCCATGTCGCGCCCCATGAACGAGGCCGAGCGGCGGGCCTTCATCGAACGCCACGGCTATCCACCGCGGGAACTGGCGGTGGCCCGGGACGCCCTGGTGGTCGTGGTCCATCGCCACAACCCCCTCGAGAGCCTGGGGCGTCGCGAGCTGGATGCCATCTTTTCCGACTCCCGGCGCTGCGGGGCGCGCGAGGGGATCCAGCGCTGGCGACAGCTGGGGCTCGACAGGCCCGAGGGGCGCATCCGCCTGCATGGCCGCAATGCGGCGTCCGGCACCCAGGGGCTGTTCCGGCGGATCGCGCTGTGCGACGGTCACTTCCGTCCCGAGATCAACGAGTACCCGGGGTCGGCCGCGGTGGTGGCGGCGGTGGCAGAAGACCCGCGGGCCATCGGCTACGCCGGGCTCAACCACCTCACGCCGGGCGTGAAGGCCCTGGCGCGCCGCGATGCCTCGGGGACGCGCCACTTCCCCGACCCCGAGGCGGTGCGGCGCGGCGACTATGCGCTGTCCCGCGACCTCTACCTCTACCTCAACCTGCCCCCTGGCGAGTCCCTGCCGGCCGCCGAGCGCGCCTTCCTCGACCTGGTGCTGTCGCCGGCCGGGCAGGCGATCGTCGAGGAGCTGGGTTTCGTGGCCCTGCCCGAGGCGAGGCGGCTGCGCCAGCGACGCGGGCTGGCGCTGGACGAGACCGGCCGCTGATGCTGTCATCTCGCTGTCATCACACTGTCGTACGATTCCGTTAGTACCCCCGTTTCGCGCAGGCCCGGTCATGTCCGACTCCTTTCCCCCGTCTCCCGTTCGACGCCGCCTGCGTCAGGGGCGCGATCGTCTGGCCACCGTGCTGGTCACCGCGGGCGGCATCGGCGTGCTTGCCGCGCTGCTGGCCATCGGCGTCTTCCTGGCGATCGAGGTGGTGCCGCTGTTCTGGCCCACCGGCGGGACGCAGACGGTCAGCCAGCAGGCCCTCTGGTTGCCCCAGGAGGGGGCGGATGTCCCGGCCGGCTATCGCTGGGACCCCACCGCCACCCTGGCGGCAGACGAGGCGGCCCGGGTCAGCCTGGTGCCGCTGGCCTGGGGCACCCTGGAGGCGGCGGCCTGGGCCCTGCTGATCGCCGTGCCCCTGGCCCTGGGCGCAGCCGCCCATTCGGCACTCTTCATGGCGCCGCGCCTGCGCAGCCGCCTGAAGCCGACGTTGGAGCTGATGGAGGCGTTGCCCGGGGTGGTGATCGGCTTCGTCGCCGGTCTGGTGCTCGCCCCCTGGGTGGAGCGCCACCTGGCGGACGTCCTGGCCATGCTGGTGCTGCTGGTGCCCGGGCTGCTGCTCGCCGGCGGCCTCTGGTCGCGCCTGCCCCCGCGCCTGCAGCAGGCGATGCCGCTGGGCTGGGCGGGTCTGTGGCTGCTGCCTTGGCTGCTGCTGGTCCTGGCCGCCGCCCACGCGCTCTCGCCGTGGCTCGAGGCCTGGGCGTTCGGCGGTGACCTGCGCCACTGGCTGGACGTGCGCCTGGGGCTCGACGTCGCCGTGCGCAATGCCATGATCGTCGGCATGGCCATGGGGTTTGCGGTGATGCCCAGCATCTATGCGCTGGCCGAGGACGCCCTCTCGGGGGTGCCGCGCAGCCTCGCCGAGGGCGCTCAGGCACTGGGGGCGACCCGCTGGCAGACCCTGTGGCGGGTGGTGCTGCCGGCGGCGTCCCCCGGGATCTTCTCGGCGGTGATGATCGGCGCCGGGCGGGCCGTAGGCGAGACCATGATCGTGCTGATGGCCAGTGGCAATGCGGCCCTGATGACCTGGAACCCCCTGGACGGGCTGCGTTCCCTGGCGGCCACCATCGCCATCGAGTTGCCGGAGGCGGGACCCGGCGGCCTGCACTATCGACTGCTGCTGCTGGCCGCCCTGCTGCTGTTCGTCTTCACCTTCCTGGTCAATACCCTGGCCGAGCTAGTGCGGACCCGCCTGCGCCGGCGCTACCGGCGGCTGGGGAACGGGGCATGAGGCCGGCTCACAGCGCACGGGCACGAGTGCCCCGCGGCGAGGGCCTTGGCGCCTGGCTGGCGGCGGGCAGCGTGGCGCTCTCACTGCTGGCGTTGCTGGCGTTGCTTTCGCTGCTGGCGATTCGCGGCTTCGGCCACTTCTGGCCCGCCCCCATCGCCCTGGTGGTGCTCGAGGATGGCCGACAGCTTGCCGGCGAGCGGGTCCGCGAGGTCCCGCTGCCGGAGGGGACGGGGCGTGAACGGCTCTACCGGACCGGCAACCGCGACCTGGATGGCACCCGCTGGGACTGGGTGGCGGTGTCGGCCATCGCCGCGGTCAGCCATCCGCCCGACCTGGTGGTGCTGGAGCGTCGCCGCTGGGGGGAAGCGATCGGCCGGCTGGCGACGCTGGAAAGCGCGACGGGGCAGCGGGTCGAGGGCGAGGCCGCCTGGGCGGCCCTCGAGACCCGTCTGGCCGAGCTGGCCGCGCTGCGCCAGGCCCGAGACACCCTGCGCGACGAGGTCATCCTGCCGCGGGTCCGCGCCCTTGAGGCCGGGGCCGACGTGGACCGCGAGCTGGCCATGGCCAATACCCGGCTGCGCGAACTGCAGGCGGCCATGGAGGGCGGCCAGCTGACCCTGGAGACCGCCGACGGCGGGCGACTGGCGGTGCCGCTGGCGCAGGTACTGGGGGGGCGGCGGCCCAACGCCATGTCGCCGCTCGACAAGCTGGCCGCCTGGGGCGAGGGCGTCTGGCGCTTCCTCTCGGAGGGCCCGCGGGCGGCCAATACCGCCGGCGGCGTCTGGCCGGCGATCTTCGGCACCGTGCTGATGGTGATGCTGATGTCGATCCTGGTGACGCCCTTCGGGGTGCTGGCCGCCATCTACCTCAACGAGGTGGCCCACCAGGGCCGGCTGACGCGGCTGGTGCGGATCGCCGTGCGCAACCTCGCCGGGGTGCCGTCCATCGTCTATGGCGTCTTCGGCCTCGGGGTGTTCGTCTACGGCATCGGCGGCACCCTGGACGAATGGTTCTTCGACGCGGCCCTGCCCTCGCCGACCTTCGGCACCGGCGGGCTGCTGTGGGCCTCGCTGACCCTGGCCCTGCTGACCCTGCCGGTGGTGATCGTGGCCACCGAGGAGGGGCTGGCGCGGGTCCCCGACCAGCAGCGTGAGGGCGCCCTGGCGCTGGGGGCCACCCGGCTGGAGATGCTCACCCGGGTGGTGCTGCCCATGGCCACGCCGGCCATGCTCACCGGGGTGATCCTGGCCGTGGCGCGCGCCGCCGGCGAGGTGGCGCCGCTGATGCTGGTGGGCGTGGCCAAGCTGGCGCCCCAGGTCCCGGTGGACGGCGACTTTCCCTTCCTGCATCTTGACAGGAAGTTCATGCACCTTGGTTACCATATCTTCGATGCGGCCTTCCACGGCGGCGATGTCCAGGCGGCGATGCCGCTGGTCTATGCCACGGCGCTGCTGCTGGTGCTGGTGATCCTGGTGCTTAATCTGACTGCAATATTTCTGCGTCATCATCTCAATACGCGTCACGGGGCGCTCAGCCGTCGATGAGCCCAGTACCGTCGCGCCACCCGGGAGCCTCGATGCCATTCGTCCAGGACCTGCGCCCGTCGCCCCACCCGGCGGCGGTCATCGACTTCTCCCCCGCGGCCAGCAGCCTGGCCATCCGGGGGCTGAGTCTTGCCTACGGGGACACGCCGGCGCTGCGCAACCTGACGCTGCGCATACCACGCCATCGGGTGACGGCCTTTATCGGTCCCTCCGGCTGCGGCAAGTCGACCCTGCTGCGGGTGTTCAACCGGCTTCACGACCTCAATGACGAGGTGGTGCGCAAGGGCGAGATCCGTCTGGAGGGGCAGGACATCCACGCGCCAGAGGTGAGTGTGGCCGAGCTGCGTCGGCGGGTGGGGATGGTGTTCCAGGCGCCCAATCCCTTCCCCATGTCGATCCACGACAACGTGGCCTTCGGCCTGCGTCTGCAGGGGGGGCTGAGCAAGCGCAAGCGCGACGACATCATCGAGTGGGCGCTGCGCTCGGCGGCGCTGTGGGACGAGGTGAAGGACCGCCTGCGTGCCTCGGCCTGGTCGCTCTCCGGGGGCCAGCAGCAGCGCCTGGTGATCGCCCGTACCCTGGCGGTGGGCCCCGAGGTGCTGCTGCTCGACGAGCCGGCCTCGGCGCTCGATCCCATCTCCACGCTGAAGATCGAGGAGCTGATCCGCAACCTGAAGTCGCACCTGACTCTGGTGCTGGTCACCCACAACATGCAGCAGGCGGCGCGGGTCTCCGACTACACCGCCTTCCTGCAGGACGGCGAACTGGTGGAATATGGCCCCACCGACACCCTGTTCACCAACCCGCGCCTGCGGCGTACCGAGAACTACATCACCGGGCGCATGGCCTGACGGCCGGCCCCAAGGAGAGGTCCCATGGACATTACCAGCGACATCCACAGCCAGCATATCTCCCGGCAGTTCAACCAGGAGCTCGAGGAACTCAAGACTCACCTGATGGCCATGGGCGGCCTGGTCGAGAAGCAGGTCCAGGACGCCGTGGCCGCCTTGCTCGAGAGCGACTCCGAACTCGGCCAGCGGGTGGTCGCCAACGACCGCGCGGTCAACGACATGCAGATCAAGATCGACGAGGAGTGCACCCAGGTGCTGGCGCGGCGCCAGCCGACCGCCTCCGACCTGCGCCTGGTGCTGGCGGTGATTCGCGCCGCGTCCGACCTGGAACGCATCGGCGACGAGGCGAGCAAGATCGCCCGCAACGCCATCGATCTGATCGACGCCGACAACGGCAACCGTGGCTTCGTCGAGGTGCGCATGATCAGCGAGCACGTGCGGCGTATGGTGCGCGATGCCCTGACCTCCTTCGCCCGCCTCGACACCGAGCTGGCGCTCAAGCTGGTCCACGAGGACGAGGAGGTGGACAACGAGTACAAGAGTGCCATGCGCTCGTTGATGACCTTCATGATGGAGGATGCCCGTTCGATCTCATCGGTTCTCAGTGTGATGTGGATCCTGCGCGCCCTGGAGCGCATCGGCGACCACGCCAACAACCTGGCCGAATACGTGGTCTACCTGGTGAAGGGGCTCGATATCCGCCACACCGACCCCGAGGATCTCGACAAGGATATGCTCGAGGGCAAGGGTTGACCGCAATCCGCGATTGACCCTCAATGACCCAGGCCGCCGCCCCTAGGTAAGGGGCGCCGGGGACAGCTCGAAGAGGAGGTCCTACGCCAGGGATGGCGTCGGTAGCGCCCATGGAAGGGTTTACAGCGCCTCCTCGCAGAGCTGTCGTCGGATCAGCCCCGAACGATGCCTGTTACTGCGATAGCAAGAGACGTTGAGATGCTCGATGCCTTGACGGCGCTGACCCGCGGGACCCGCCTGGTCTACTCCCGCGGCCTGCGGCGCTATGTGTTCCTGCCGATAGTCGTCAACCTGCTGGTCTACGCTGGCATGCTCTGGTACGTGCTGGGCCACTTCGGCGGCTGGCTGGACGGCTGGATGGCCATGGTTCCCGGCTGGCTGGACTGGCTCTCCTGGTTGATCTGGCCGCTCTTCGTGGTCAGCCTGGTGCTGATCGTGTTCTTCACCTTCACCCTGGTGACCCACCTGATCGCCGCGCCCTTCTACGGCTTCCTGGCCGCCCGGGTGGAGGCGGAGGCGACCGGGCGGCCGCCGCTGGACGACCGCGGGCTGGCGAAAACCGCCGTGGACGCCTTGGGACGCGAGCTCGTCAAGCTGGGCTACATCCTGCCGCGCATGGCCCTGCTCTTCGTGCTCAGCTGGATCCCGGTGATCAATCTGGTCTCACCGCTGCTGTGGGCGGCCTTCTCGGCCTGGATGATGGCGATCACCTACCTCGACTACCCCATGGACAACAACAAGGTCGGCTTCCGCGACATGCGTCGCCGGCTGAAGGCCCGCTGGTGGCCCACCCTCACCTACGGCGGCTGGGTGACCCTGATCACCTGGATTCCGCTGGCCAACCTCTTGCTGCTACCCGGCGCCGTGGCCGCCGCGGTGCTGATGTGGGAGCGCCATTACCGCGGCCTCGAGGCCGACACGGCGCAGGGCGGTCCGCCTCAGGCGCGCTGAGCGTTCTCGGTCGTGTCGCGCAGGCGCTCGGCGGGGAACACGCAGCGGAAGGTGGCGCCGCGCCCGGGGCGGGAGTCGATCTCCAGCCGGGCGTCGTGGCGCAGCAGCACGTGCTTGACGATGGCCAGCCCCAGGCCGGTGCCGCCGGTGGCGGTGCTGCGCCCCTTGTCGACCCGGTAGAAGCGCTCGGTGAGGCGCGGCAGGTGCACCGGGTCGATGCCCTCGCCGTCGTCCTCCACCTCCAGGCAGGCGCCCTCGCCATGGGAGCGCCAGCGCAGCACGATATGGCGCCCCTCCCCGGCATAGCGCACGGCATTGAAGGCCAGGTTGGAGAGCGCACTGCGGATCTCCTGCTCGTTGCCGAGCAGCGCACGAGACTCCTCGACCTCCACCCCGATGGTCTGGCGAGCATCGGAGAGCGCCGCGGCGTCGCTCTGCACGGCCGCAAGCAGCTCGCCCATCGCCAGCGGGGTGTCATCGCGCCCGCCCTGGTCGATCTCCAGCCGTGACAGCAGCAGCAGGTCGTTGACCAGGTTCTGCATGCGGTCGGTCTGGGCCTTCATCTGCGACAGGCCGCGGCCCAGTCGCGGCGGCAGCTGGCCGGCCATGTCGCCATAGGTCTCCAGGTAGCCGGCGAGCACGGTCAGCGGGGTCCTCAGCTCGTGGGAAACGTTGGCCACGAAGTCCCGGCGCATCTGCTCCAGGCGATGCAGTCGGGTGATGTCCCGGGCCATCACCAGGCGCTCGTCGTCGCCGTAGAGGGTGATCTGGAACTGCAGGATCAGCGTCTCGTCGATGGGCGAGGGCAGGGTCAGCGGCTCGCGATAGTCGCGGCCATGGAAGTAGTCGACGAAGCGCGGGTCACGCAGCAGGTTGGTGATGTGCTGGCCGCGGTCGAGCTGGGGCTTGAGGCCCAGCATGCGTTCGGCGGCGCTGTTCCACCACTCCAGGTCGCCGTGGCGGTCGAGCATCACCACGCTGTCGCGCATCGCCTCGGAGGACTCCTGGATGCGCTGCAAGGTGGCCCGCAACCGCTGCTGGGTGAGGCGCTGGCTCTTCTGGTAGCGGTAGAGGCGGTCGAACAGCTCGCCCCACAGGCCGCTGCTGGCGGGGGGCTCCTCCTGGGGGCGCAGGGTGAGCCACTGGTAGAGGGCGTGCAGCTGGCGCAGGTGGAAAGTCAGGCAGAGTAGCAGGCCGGCGGCGATGCCGGCCGTAGGGATGGAGAAGGGCCAGCCGACCAGGGCCCCGGCGGCGACCAGGGTCGCCAGGCGCCAGAACTCACGTCGCCAGAGCCGCCCCATGTCAGCCCTTGGCGGAGAACCGGTAGCCGGTGCCACGCACGGTCTGGATCAGCTGGTGATGGGGTTCGCCCAGCGCCTTGCGCAGGCGGCGGATATGCACGTCCACGGTACGCTCCTCGACATAGACATTGCCGCCCCACACCTGGTCGAGCAGCTGACCGCGGGTGTAGGCGCGTTCCTGGTGGGTCATGAAGAACTGCAGCAGGCGGTATTCGGTGGGCCCCATCTCCAGCGAGTGGCCATCGACGCTGACCCGGTGGCTGACCGGGTCGAGCAGCAGCCCGGCGATCTCCACCGGATCCTCGATGCCCCGCGGCGTGGTGCGGCGCAGCACCGCCTTGAGGCGCGCCACCAGCTCCCGCGGCGAGAAGGGCTTGGTGATGTAGTCGTCGGCCCCGGCCTCGAGTCCCTGGATCTTGTTGTCCTCCTCGCCCTTGGCGGTGAGCATGATGATCGGCAGCTCGGCGGTGGCCTCCTCGCGCTTCAGGCGACGGGCCAGCTCGATGCCGCTGGTCCCGGGCATCATCCAGTCGAGCAGCACCAGGTCGGGCTGGTGGTCGACCACCATGGCGTGGGCCTCCTGGGCATTATCCGCCTCGAGGACGCGATAGTCGGCCATCTCCAGCGCCACCGCGATCATCTCGCGGATCGGCGCCTCATCATCGACGATCAGTACGGTCTTGGCGGTCATCCCGGAGCCTCGTGGTCAATGACAGATCGATGACGATGACAGCACGTCATGATGACAATAGCGTGACAGGTCCGGCCTGTCGCTCGCTCAGCCGCCGTTCAGCGTCGGCCACAGGGAGAGCGCGAGGCCGGCGAAGACCAGCAGGCCCGACCAGTGGTTGTTGAGAAAGGCCTGGAAGCAACGGTCCCGGTCCCGCTCGCGGATCAGGAACTGCTGGTGCACGAAGGTCGCCGCCATGGCGGCCAGCCCCAGCCAGAAGAAGCCCCCTAGCGCCAGCAGCCATCCGGCCCAGGCCAGCAGCCCCAGAGTCAGGCCCTGCAGCAGGCCGATCATCAGCCGGTCGGCGCGGCCGAACAGCACGGCGGTGGACTTGATGCCGATCTTCAGGTCGTCGTCGCGGTCGACCATGGCGTACTCGGTGTCGTAGGCCACGGTCCAGGCCACGTTGGCGGCGAACAGCAGCCAGGCGACCGGCGGCAACGTGCCCAGCACGGCACCGAAGGCCATGGGGATCGCCCAGGAGAAAGCCGCGCCGAGGAAGGCCTGGGGCAGGTGGGTGTAGCGCTTCATGAAGGGGTAGATGAAGGCCAGGACCACCCCCACCACCGAAAGCATCACCGTGAAGAGGTTGGTGAACCAGACCAGCACGAAGGCGGCCATCACCAGCATCAGGAACAGCGCCTGGGCCTCGCCCTCGCTGATCCGCCCGGTGGCCAGGGGGCGGTTCCGGGTGCGCTTGACGTGGCCATCGAAGTGGCGGTCGGCGTAGTCGTTGACCACGCAGCCGGCGGCGCGCATCAGGTAGACCCCGGCCACGAAGATCAGCAGCACCTTGCGGCCGGGGAGGCCCTCGGCGGCGACCCACAGGGCCCACAGGGTGGGCCACATCAGCAGCCAGGTGCCGATGGGGCGGTCGAGGCGTGTCAGGTGCAGGAAGTCGGGCACCCGGGCCAGGCCCCTGGGGTGCATCAGGGATCGATCCATCTCTACCTCGTGAAGTCGGCGGTTGGCCCAGAGCCTAGCGCGAAGGCAGCCCGAGGTCATCCGCCATGCGCTCGAGGAAGAATTCCTGGACCAGCACGGCGAAGCGCCGGTGGCGGAACAGCGAGCGGCGCGCCCAGGGGCCCGAGGCGGCGTGGAAGGGGGCCGGGTCGGCGCTGACCTCGAGGGGACCGCGCGCCAGGTCCGGCTGGCGGAACAGCCAGCTGCCGAGCGAGCGCTCGCCGAGGCGATCGAGCCGCTGGCCGTGCAGCCCGGAGAGCGGCACCACCGAACGGGCCACCACCCAGGGGCGCTCGTCGAGGCACAGTGCCACCTCGCGCAGCCAGGCATGGCGGGCCGGGGGCAGGCCCAGGACCAGCGCCTCGTCGCGCCGCGGCCGTCCGAGGCGCTGGTCCAGCAGCCGGACCCGGAAGGGCCGCTGGCCGCCGGCGCTGACCAGCCGGGCGGTGAGCGAGTCGCGGGAGGCGACCCACTGCCACCAGGCAGCACTCATGGCAGGGCGCGCCGCCGCCAGGGGGCGCCAGCGGGGATCGCTTCCCGGGCCGTTGCTCACCGTCTCTCTCCGCGTCGATTCAGGGGGCGGCTAGTGTACCATGGCGAATTTGAACACTTATGGTGGCCGGCCGCGACGGCAGGGCTATCGCAGGTAGCTGCTATTGCTCGAGGCTGATCTGGCGACAAGCCTGCGAGGAGGCGCTGTGAACCCTTCCCTGGGCGCTACCGACGCCATCCCTGGCGTAGGACCTCCTCTTCGGCTTGTCCCCAGCGCCCCTCGCTGAGGGTAACTGCGATAATCCTCCATCTCCACGGCCCCTGCAGGAAGGATTGCCATGGCTGCACCCCTGACCATCATCGGTTCCGGCATGGCGGGCCTGGGCCTGCTGCGTCAGCTGCGCGCGCAGGACCCGGCGCGACCGATGACGCTGATCACCGCCGACAGCGGCGATGACTATTCCAAGCCGCTGCTCTCCACCGGCTTCGCCAAGCGCCTGCCGCCGCAGCGCCTGGCGGCCCGCTCGGCCCTGGAGGTCGCCGACGAGCTCGGCGCCGTGGTGCGCACCCACACCCGGGTGGAGGCCATCGACCCGGTGGAACGCATCCTGACCATCGGCAGCGAGACCCTGCCCTGGAGCGAGCTGGTGCTGGCCACCGGCGCCGCGCCGGTGCACCCCTTCAGGGTGCCCGACGCTGTGGCCGACCGGGTCTTCAGCGTCAATGACCTGGACGACTACCGCGCCTTCCACACGACCCTGGAGGCGCTGGGCAGGCCGGCACGTGTGGCGATCATCGGCGTTGGCCTGGTGGGCTGCGAGTTCGCCAATGACCTCGCCGCCGGCGGCCACGCCGTCGAACTGGTCGCCCCGGAGCCGGCCCCCCTGCCGCGCCTGGTGCCGGAGCCCCTGGGCCGCGCCCTGGGCGAGGCCTTCCGCGAGGCCGGCATGGTGCTGCACAGCGGACGGCAGCTGGTGGCCCTGGGGGCCGACGTCGCCTGTGTCGGCCTGGAACTGGACGATGGCGACTCGCTGTCGGCCGACCTGGTGCTGGTGGCCACGGGGCTGCGGCCGCGTACCGCCCTGGCCGAGTCGGCCGGGATCACGGTCAGCGAGGCGGGCATCCACACCGACCGGCATCTGGCCACCTCGGCGCCGGGCATCCATGCCCTGGGCGATGCGGCCTGCGTCGACGGCGTCAATGCCATGTACGTGCAGCCGCTGCTGGCCAGTGCCAAGGCCCTGGCCCGGACCCTGACCGGCACCCCCACCGCGGTGACCTATGGCCCCTGGCCGGTGCTGGTCAAGACGCCCCTGCTGCCGGTGGTGGCCCTTCCGCCGGCCCATCCCCCGTTCCGCTGGCGCCTCGAAGGCGAAGGCGGTGACCTGACCGCCCTGGCCGAGGCGGAGGACGGACGTTTGATCGGATTTGCGTTGACAGGACGCTGCGTCCGTCGGAAAGTCGAACTGGCGCGAGCCGCGCCGCCGTTGCTAGGCTAGTTGCGTCAACGACGGGGCCTGCCGCGGACAGCGAGCCGGCAAGGCAGCGGCGTTGAGGACCGGCATCATCCGCATGTCGCTTCCCGAGATCTCCCCGTCTGCGCCACGAGGCCCCGGGATCGAGTGAGCCGGCATGCGCGTGATGGACCGACAGGTCATGTGCCATAACGACTCATGTGCCGTAACAACACCGCCGGTGGTGATCGCCGGCATCATGATGCCAATACCAGGAGGGCTGTATGCGCAAGCCAGAACTCGCCGCGGCGATTGCCGAGCGTGCCGATCTTTCCAAGGACAAGGCGAGCCAGGTGCTCAACGTCATTCTCGATGAGATCACAGGAAGTGTGTCTCAGGGCCAGGATGTCTCCCTGATCGGCTTCGGTACCTTCAGCGTGCGCGAGCGCGCCGCGCGCACCGGCAAGAACCCCCAGACCGGCCAGCCGCTGACCATTCCGGCCAGCAAGACCGTCGCCTTCAAGCCGGGCAAGGGCCTCAAGGACGCCGTGGCGAAGTAAGGCATTGCGGCCCGTCCCGTGCGGGTCGCCTCACACTCTCTTCCCGGGGGCGGAACCAATATGAAGCTGCGATTGATGCTGTGGCTGCTCGGGCTGATGCTCAAGCGTGCCCTGCGCCGCAAGGCTCGGTTCCGCGAACTGCTCGGCGAGATGCGTGGCCTCGACTGGGGCATCGCCACCGAGGATCTCTCCATCGCCCGCCACTACCGCATGTCGCCCAGCGGTATCCATGCGGGCCGTGGCCTGCCGGTGGATCTCGACCTGGAACTGCGCTTCGCGGACGAGGCCACGGCCATCAAGGTCCTCAAGAAACCCACCCAGCAGGCCTTTCTCGACGGCATGATGGCCGGCAGCGTGCGCCTGGTCGGCGACTCCGGCGACCTGCAGAAGCTGCAGCGGCTCCTCAAACACCTGTAAAAAGCTTGAAGCTTGAAGAGCGCCGCTTCGCGGCTGGAAGCTGGAAGAAAGAGCCTTGACTCAGATGGCGGAGGCAATCTGCTGCCTTCCAGCTTCCAGCTTCCAGCTTCCAGCTTCCAGCTTTCACACCTGCCCGTAGCGCCCCGCTTCCTCTCCCAGCCAGCGCCGGATCAGCGGGCGGCTGGTCTGGGGATGCTCGGCGAGCAGCGCCTCGGCCAGGGGAGCCACGCGGTCCAGCAGGTCGGCGTCGCGCTCCAGGTCGGCGACTCTCATCTGCGCGAGTCCCGTCTGGCGGGTGCCCAGCACCTCGCCGGGGCCACGGATCTCGAGGTCCTTCTCGGCGATGCGAAAGCCGTCGGTGGTCTCGCGCATCACCGCCAGGCGCTCCCGGGAGTGCGCCGACAGCGGCGGGTGATAGAGCAGCACGCAGAAGCTTTCGGTGGCGCCGCGTCCCACCCGACCGCGCAGCTGGTGGAGCTGGGAGAGGCCCAGGCGCTCCGGGTTCTCGATGATCATCAGGCTGGCATTGGGCACGTCGACCCCCACCTCGATCACCGTGGTGGCGACCAGCAGGTCCAGCTCGCCGGCCTTGAAGGCCGCCATCATCGTGGCCTTCTCGGTGGCCTTCATGCGGCCGTGGACCAGGCCGATGGCCAGCTCCGGCAGGCTCTCGACGAGCTCATCGCGGGTCGCCTCGGCGGCCTGGCACTCCAGTACTTCGGACTCCTCGATCAGCGTGCAGACCCAGTAGGCCTGGCGGCCCTCGGCGCAGGCATGGCGGATGCGCGCCATCACCTCGGGGCGGCGCTCGTCGGGCATCACCACCGTCTTCACCGGGGTCCGACCGGGGGGCAGCTCGTCGATCACCGAGACGTCCAGGTCGGCGTAGGCGCTCATCGCCAGGGTGCGCGGGATCGGCGTGGCGGTCATCACCAGCTGGTGGGGCGTCAGGCCGCCGGCCTCGCCCTTCTCGCGCAGCGCTAGGCGCTGGTGCACGCCGAAGCGGTGCTGCTCGTCGATGATCGCTAGCCCCAGGCGCTGGAAGTGCACGTCGCCCTGGAAGAGCGCGTGGGTGCCCACCACCATGCGCGCCCGGCCGTCCCGGATGGCCGCCTTGGTGTCCAGGCGCGCCTTGCCCTTGAGCTTGCCGGACAGCCAGGCCACCTCGATGCCCAGCGGCTCGAACCAGGCGCTGAAGGTGCGGTAGTGCTGCTCGGCCAGTATCTCGGTGGGGGCCATCATCGCCGCCTGGCAGTCGGCGGCGATGGCCGAGAGCGCCGCCATGGCGGCGACCACCGTCTTGCCCGAGCCCACGTCGCCTTGCACCAGGCGCAGCATCGGCACCTGGCGTACCAGGTCGGCGGCGATCTCGTCGAGCACCCGGCGCTGGGCGCCGGTCAGCGAGAAGGGCAGCTGGGTCAGGAAGCGCGCCTGCAGGCTGCGCCCGCCGGGCAGCGCCGGGGCGCCGTCCTCCTGGATGCGCTGGCGCACCTCCTGCAGGCTGAGGCGGTGGGCGAGCAGCTCCTCCAGGGCCAGGCGGCGACGCGCCGGGTGCCGGCCGGCCGCCAGCTGCTCGGCGTCGGCCTCCGGCGGCGGGCGGTGCAGGGTGTCCAGGCAGTGGTGAAGCTCGGGCAGGCCGAAGCGCTGGCGCAGGGGCGCGGGAATGCCATCGGGGAGGGCCTCCGGGGCGGCATCCAGGCGGGCCAGGGCCTGGTCGATCAGCGCCCGCAGGCGGGTCTGATGGAGGCCCTCGGTCGCCGGGTAGATGGGCGTCAGGTGGTCCTCTACCGGCGCTTCGCCGCCGGCCAGCAGGCGGTACTCCGGGTGATAGAGCTCCAGGCCGGTGGCGCCGGCGCGGGCCTCGCCGAAGGCGCGCACGCGCACCCCGGGCTGGAACTGTTGCTGCTGTGCCGGGGAGAAGTGGAAGAAGCGCAGGCTGAGGATCCCGGAGCCGTCGCGCAGGCGTACCAGCAGGCTGCGGCGCCGACCGCGCACCACCTCGCCGGCCACCACCTCGCCCTCCACCACGGCCTCGTGGCCGGCGCGCAGGGTGGCGATGGGGGTGATGCGGGTGCGGTCCTGGTAGCGCAGCGGCAGGTGGAACAGCAGGTCGCTGACGCGCTCGACGCCCAGCCGGGCCAGCTTGAGCGACAGCGCCTCGCCGACGCCCTTGAGCTCCGTGATGGGTGCGTCGAGCTCACTCATGTCGGTTCGAGCTCTGCCTGGCGGCAGCGCGCGATGGCGTCGGTGACGGCATCGATGGCCCGGGGCCGCGGGAAGCTGGCGCGCCAGGCGATGGCCACGGTCCGCGCGGGTGCCGGGGCGGTGAAGGGGCGGCTGATCAGCATGCCGCTCTCGTAGTGGCCGGTGCCGATGGCAGAGCGGGGCAGCACGGTGATGCCGAGCTTCGAGGCGACCATGTGGCGGATGGTCTCCAGTGAGCCGCCCTCGGCGGTGAGGGTGTTGGAGGGGCTCGCGAGCTGGTGGCTGATCGCCGGGCAGGCCTCGAGGATTTGGTCACGGAAGCAGTGGCCCTCGCCGAGCAGCAGCAGGCGCTCCTCCAGCAGGTCCTCCTTGTCGATGCTCTCGCGCTCGGCCCAACGGTGGTCGGCCGGCAGCAGCACCTCGAAGGCCTCCTCGTAGAGCGGTTTGGTGACCACGTCGGTCTCGGTGAAGGGCAGCGCGATGATGATCGCATCGAGCTCGCCGCTCCTGAGCTTGCGGCGCAGGTTGCCGGTGAAGCCCTCCTCGATGTAGAGCGGCATCTGCGGCGCACGCCGGGAGAGTTCCGGGATCAGGTGCGGAAAGAGGTAGGGGCCGATGGTGTAGATGGCACCGATGCGCAGCGGGCTCGCCAGCTGGTCGCGGCCGGCCGTGGCCAGCTCCTTGATCACGCTGCTCTGTTCCAGCACGCGCTGGGCCTGCTCGACGATCCGCTCGCCCATCGGGGTGACCTGCACGGTGGATTTCGAGCGCTCGAACAGCGCCACGCCGAGCTCTTCCTCGAGCTTCTTGACGGCCACCGACAGCGTCGGCTGGGAGACGAAGCAGCGCTCCGCGGCGCGTCCAAAGTGGCGCTCCTGGGCCAGTGTCACGATGTAGCGGAGTTCTGTTAGAGTCATGGTGGTGCCGACAGGCATCCTCTTCCGAAACGGGTGAAGGTCCCAGTGACCTCGCTCAATGCACAGGGACACAATAATGCCAATAGGGACTTTTTATCAGGGGGCGAGGGAAAGGTGAAGACGACGACACTGATTCTGGGCTGTGGCGACATCGGCATGGCCCTGGGGCGCGAGCTGCGCGAGGCGGGGCACCGGGTGATCGGGGCGCGACGCAATCCGCGCGCACTGGAAGGCAGCGGGCTGGAGGCCGTCGCGGTCGACCTGAGCGACCCGGCCACCCTGGCCGGGCTGCCGGACGCCGATACCTTGGTCTACGCGGTCAGCGCCGACCGCTTCGACGAGGCGGCCTATCGCGCCGCCTACCTCGATGGTCTGACCGCGGTACTGGCCGAGTTCGCCCGCCGAGACACGGCGCCCGGGCGGGTGTTCTTCGTCTCCTCGACCAGCGTCTACGCCCAGCGCGAAGGTGAGGTGGTCGAGGAGACCAGCCCCGCCGAGCCCTCGGGCTTCTCGGGCCTGCTGATGCGCGAGGCCGAGCAGGCGCTGATCGAGCATGACCTGTCGGGCACCGTGGTGCGCTTCTCGGGCATCTACGGCCCGGGTCGTGACCGCCTGATTCGCCAGGTGGGCGAGGGACGCATCGCCCCGTCGAGCCCCGTCATGTATTCCAACCGCATCCACCGTGACGACTGCGCCGGGGTGCTGGCGCATCTGATCGGCCGGCAGCTGGCTGGCGAGCCGCTCGAGGCGCTCTACCTTGCCAGCGACTGCGAGCCGGCCCCGCTGCACGAGGTGATGGCCTGGCTGGCGAAGCAGCTCAGGGTCGAGGCCACCGAGACCATCCAGTCGCCACTGCGCCGCCGCGCCAGCAAGCGCTGCGACAATGCCCGGCTGATCGAGAGCGGCTATCGCTTCCGCTATCCTAGCTTCCGCGAGGGCTATGCCCAGGTGCTGAAGGCAGGGGGCTTCCTGCCCGAAAGGGCGTGATAGAAACGACGGCTGATCAGGCCGCCGGCGAACGGGCCAGGGTCTCGTAGCGGGGCCCGTCGTTCTCGGTGAAGGAGCGCACCAGCGAGAGCCGTCGGTAGGGCCAGGCCAGGTCGAGTGCGGGCAGGCCCAGGGTCTCCAGCCGGCGGGCGCGGCGCAGCAGGGTGACATGGGGCACGAAGTGCTCTGGCCTGTTGCTGAAACCGAACGAAGCCAGCCCATCCCACAGTGAGGCATGGAGCCGTTCCAGCGCTAGCGACTGGCCTCCTACCCAGACGATGCCGGGGCGACGAAAGCAGCCCCAGTTGTCCAGGCCCCACTCGCCAGGTGGTATCGCCACGGCGCCAACCCATTCGGCCAGCTCGCTGGCTCGCTCTTCCTCGACCTCGCCGAGAAAGGCCAGCGTCAGGTGCAGGCTCGCATCCGACACGCGCCGCCCGCCGCAGCGGGCCTGGGCAAGTTCGGCCAGCTCGCCCAGCCGCTGGCGCAGCGTCTCGGGTGGCTCCAGCGCCAGGAAGAGCCTCACTGCTTCGCCTTAGTCGCCGATGACCATGATCCCTTCCGCCTCGAACTGCGCCCCCTTGGGCAGCGCCTTGACACCAATGGCGGCGCGGGCCGGGTAGGGCTTCTCGAAGAACTCTTCCATTACCTTGTTGACCACTGCGAAATTGTCCAGCTCGACCAGGTAGAGGTTGAGCTTGACCACGTCCTGCAGGGTGCCGGCGGCCTCCTCGCAGACGGCCCTGAGGTTGGTGAAGACCTGGCGCGCTTGGGCCTCGACGTCGTCGGAGACGAGCACCATGGTGGCCGGGTCCAGGGGTATCTGGCCGGAGAGGTAGATGGTGTTGCCGGCCTTGATGGCCTGGGAGTAGGGGCCGATGGCGGCGGGCGCCTGGTCGGTGTTGATCACGGCCTTGTTGCTCATGGTGGTGCTCCTTTCAGTCCAGCATCGCGAAATGGGAAAGCAGCCCGCCTGCCGCCTCATGCGGCCGGCGGACGGAAAGGGTTCAGTTGCCGAGGCGGGTGATGCGGCCTACATGGGCGAGGTTGCGCAGGCGCTTGATGATGCGCGCCAGGTGCACGCGGTTGCGTACCGAGAGGATGAGGTTGACGATCGACAGCCGCGCGTCGCGCTCCTCGATGCCGATGCGCTCGATGTTGGCGCCGGCATCGGTGACCAGGGCGGCGAGTTCCGCCACCAGGCCGCGGCGGCTTTCCATCTCCAGGCGCAGGGCGGCGGGGAAGTCCTCGGTGATGTTATCGGACCATTCCAGGGGGAACAGCTTGTCGGGATCGTTTCTGAGCTCGGCGATATTGCGGCAATCGCTGCGGTGAACCACGATACCCTTGCCCACCGAGAGGTGGCCGATTACCGGATCGCCGGGCAGCGGACGGCAGCAGCGAGCGAACTTGATCACCATGCCTTCGGCGCCGCTGATCATGATTGGCCTCTGAGTGCGCTCCGGATGCTCCAGGGGTTCGCCTGTTTCGCCCTGCTGCAGGTCGACCAACCGTCGGGCCACCACATGAGCGACCCGGGTGCCCAGCCCGATGGATTCCAGCAGGCTCTCAGCGCTCTTGAGCGAATGTTCCTCCAGCAGGCTGTCGAGCAGACCCTCGGGCAACTCCTCCAGGCTGGTTTCGAACCTGGCCAACGCCTTGTTGAGCAGGCGCCGGCCTAGCTGCACCGCCTCGGTGTGCTGCTGATGCTTGAGCGCGTGGCGGATCGCCGAACGCGCCTTGGCGGTGACCACGAAGTTGAGCCAGGCCAGGTTGGGGCGCGCTCCCGGCGCCGTGATGATCTCCAGGGTCTGGCCGCTTTCCAGGCGGGTGGAGAGCGGGGCCAGGTGGCGGTCGATACGACAGGCGATGCAGCTGTTGCCGATATCGGTGTGCACGCTGTAGGCAAAGTCGATCACCGTGGCGCCCTGAGGCAACTCCATGATGTCGCCCTTGGGCGTGAACACGTAGATATCGTCGGGAAAGAGATCGTTCTTGACGTGCTCGATGAACTCCAGTGAGTCGCCGGCGTGGCGTTGCATCTCCAGCAGGCCCTTGACCCAGGCGCGGGCCCTGGCATGGCTGCCCTGGGCGATGGGATGCTCGGTCTGGCCGGCCTTGTAGAGCCAGTGGGCGGCGATACCGTTGTTGGCCAGGGCCTCCATCTCGCGGGTGCGGATCTGCACCTCGATGGGCATGCCGCCACGACCGAACAGGGTGGTATGAAGGCTCTGGTAGCCGTTGGCCTTGGGGATGGCGATGTAGTCCTTGAAACGACCCGGCACCGGCTTGTAGAGGTTGTGCACCACGCCGAGGATCCGGTAGCAGCTGTCGACGTCCTCGGTGATGATGCGAAAACCGAACACGTCCATGATTTCGGCGAAGGACTTGCGCTGGTCGCGCATCTTGCGGTAGATCGACAGCAGGTGCTTCTGTCGACCGATCACCGTTCCCGGCAGACCCTCGTCATCGAGGCTCTGCTGCAGGCTGGTCTGAAGCTGGCGGATCGTCGAGCGGCGATGGCCCCGGGCGCTGGAGACGGCGCGCTTGATGCGCTCGGCACGCATCGGGTAGAGGGCCTGGAAGGAGAGGTCTTCAAGCTCGACCCGGATGGTGTTGATGCCCAGCCGGCTGGCGATGCGGGCGTATATCTCCAGGGTCTCGCGGGCGATGCGGCGCTTCTTTTCGGGGCGCAGGGCGCCCAGGGTGCGCATGTTATGCAGGCGGTCGGCGAGCTTGACGATGATCACCCGAATATCCCGGGACATCGCCAGCACCATTTTCTGGAAGTTCTCGGCCTGGGCGACAGCCTTGTCCTCGAAGGTGATCTGGGTCAGCTTGGAGACGCCGTCGACCAGCTCGGCGACGGGCTGGCCGAACTGCTCGCCCAGCGCCTTCTTGGAGACGCCGGTATCCTCGATGACATCGTGCAGCATGGCGGCCATCAGGCTCTGATGGTCCATGTGCATGTTGGCCAGGATGTTGGCCACGGCTAAGGGATGCGTGACGTAGGGCTCGCCAGAACGCCGGCGCTGGCCGTCGTGGGCCTGCTCGGCATAGTAGAAGGCGCGCCTGACCTGCCGGATCTCGTCCTGGGGAAGGTAGCCGCCGAGTCGGTCGGCCAGGTCATCGATGGTGAACATGCGGCCAGGATCACTCCTCGACGTGGGTGCCCGGCTCGAACTCGGTCCGCACGCGCACCGGCGCCGCCTCGATGGGCTCGTTGAGCACGCTGGCGTCGACCAGCCCCTCGGCGATCTCGCGCAGGGCCATGACCGTGGGCTTGTCGTTCTCCCAGGGCAAGAGGGCGTCGCGGGAGCCGCGGGCCAACTGGCGGGCACGGTGAGTGGAGATCATCACCAGCTTGAAGCGGTTTTCGACGTTTTCCAGACAATCTTCGACGGTGACACGTGCCATGGATGCCTTCCTGAATGATGCTGACGGGCAAAACCCCGGCCGACGTGGGAACGCCCCGGGAATTCCACCAATGGGTAGACCGGATAGATTACGCGACGCCCGGTTGCCCTGACAAGCGCCGCGGCGGGGTCAGGACAAGCGCCGCGGCTGAAGTCAAGACAATAGCTCGGCGAGCAGCGGGGCGTGGTGCTCGTTCACCCGCTCGCGGGTCAGGCGACGGGCGATGACCAGCGCCTGCAGCTCGCGCAGGGCGGTGGTGAAGTCGTCGTTGATCACCAGGTAGTCGTACTCGTCGTGGTGGGTCATCTCCTCCACCGCATCGCGCATGCGCCGGGCGACCACCGCGTGCTCGTCGGTACCGCGGCTGGCCAGCCGACGCTCCAGCTCTTCTCGGGAGGGGGGCAGGATGAACACCGAGACGGCATCAGGCAGCTGCTGGCGAACCTGGCGGGCGCCCTGCCAGTCGATCTCCAGGATCACGTCCTGGCCGGCGGCGAGCATCGCCTCCACGCTGCGGCGCGAGGTGCCGTAGTAGTTGTCGAAGACCCGGGCGTACTCGAAGAAGTCGCCGTGCTCGATCATCGCCTCGAAGGCCGGCACGTCCACGAAGTGGTAGTTGACCCCGTCCACCTCGCCCGCGCGGCGCTCGCGGGTGGTGTGGGAGACCGAGACCTGGATGCCGTCGAGGCTTTCGATCAGCTCGCGCACCAGGCTGGTCTTGCCGGCGCCGGAGGGAGCGGAAACGATGAACAGCGTACCTTGGGCCATGAGCAGGGGTCCCTGACGTTACAACGGATGGTGAGCGGCGGCAGAAAGGGCGGAGTATCGCACACAATGATGGTGCGACTGTAGCCACCCCGGCCGTCGTCTGCCCCACCAGCAACGATCCGCGCATTGCCGGCCGGTCTCTGGAATAATGGCGCTCCTTTTTTGCATCGCCCGTTTTCGCATCGCCCGTTGGCAGCGCTGGCCTGTCGATCTTCCTCATCGCGCTGGCGGGGACGCGTGGCGCCGGTGTCTGCCTGAAGTGGCGCCGATCCTGTTCATCCAAGGAGAGACCATGACCACTGCCGGCGATCGCCGCGCCCCGGAATCGGCGCTGCCCTTCCTGGGGATAGCACTGACCTTTCTGATCACCATGCTGGGCACCACCCTGCCCACGCCCCTGTACCCGATCTATCAGGCGCGCTTCGGTTTCTCCCAGCTGACCATCACGGTGATCTTCGCCTTCTATGCACTGGGAGTCATGGGGGCTCTGGTGACCACCGGGCGCTGGTCGGATCAGCTCGGGCGTCGCCCGATGCTGGGCGCCGGGCTGGCGGCGGCGGTGATCAGCGACCTGATCTTCCTGTCCAGCGACGGCCTATCGAGCCTGCTGGTCGGTCGCTTCATTTCGGGGGTGTCCGCCGGCATCTTCACCGCGACCGCCACGGTGGCGGTGATGGAGCTGGCCCCCTCGGCCTGGCCGCGACGCGCGGCCTTCGTGGCCACCGCGGTCAACATGGGCGGCCTGGGGCTGGGGCCGATCCTCGCCGGCCTGCTGGTCGAGACCCTGCCCTGGCCGCTGCACCTGGCCTACGGGGTGCATCTGGTGCTGGCCGCGCTCGCGATACTGATGGTGCTCAAGGCGCCGGAGACCGTAATTCGGCCGGCGCGGCCGAGCCTCCGGCTGCAGCGGCTGCAGGTGCCACAGGAGGTCCGCGCGATCTTCCTGCCGGCGGCGATCGCCGGCTTCGCGGGCTTTGCCCTGCTGGGCTTCTTCTCCGCCACCGCACCGGCCTTCATGATTGGCGTGCTCGGCCACGACAACCTGGCGCTTGCCGGGCTGGTGGCAGGCTCGGTGTTCTTCGCCTCGACCCTCGGGCAGCTCCTGCAAGAGCGCTTCCCGGCCTCCTGGCGGCTGCCGCTGGGTTGCGTCGGGGTGATCCTCGGTGCCTCGTTGGTGGGTGTCGGCATCGGGATGGCGTCCCTGGCGCTCTTCATGCTTGGCGCGCTGATCGGCGGTCTCGGCCAGGGCATGGCCTTTCGTGCCGGCCTGGGAGCCGTCGTGCAGGCCAGTCCCGCTAATCAGCGAGGCAGCGTCACCGCGACCTTCTTCATCGTCGCCTACCTCGCCCTGTCGATTCCGGTGGTGGGCATCGGGCTGGCGGCGCGCGCCTTCGGCCTGGCGACGGCCGGCATGGCCTTCGCCGGCGCCGTCGCCCTGCTGGCGGGCGTCTCGCTTGTGAGCCTTCTGCGGATTTTGCGTATTTTGAAGTAGCGTCTCAGCTCATGCCCTATCCCTTGGCTAATCTCAAGGTGTGACCAGCAAGGAAGCCAGTGGCCATGTCGAGGTCTACTCCATCGACGAGAGCTTCGTCGCCAGGGCAGCGTCACCAGCGCGGTGATGGTGTTCGTGCGCACCAACCCCTTCCAGCTCGACCAGCCGCAATACCGGAACAGCGTGGTGGTGCCGCTGGCACGGCCCACCGACGACACCCGCGAGATCGCCCAGGCCGCCGCTCAAGGCCTGCAGGCGATCTTCCTTGCAGGCTACCGCTACCAGAAGGCCGGCGTGATGCTGCTCGACCTCAGCGCCGACAGCAACCGCCAGCTCTCCCTCGACGAGACCCCGCAGAGCGATTACGACCGCCAGCGCAGCCAGCGGTTGATGGTCACGGTGGACAAGCTGAACCGCGAGTTGGGCCGCGATGCCGTCAGGCTAGGTTTACCGAGACAAGGCAACGCCTGGGCGCTAAGGTGTAATCGGAGGACGCCGAGGTATACGACGCGGTGGGAAGAGTTGGTCAGGGTGAAATCGTGATGACGACGAACAACACGTTGTCTTTGAGGAAAATCGAGCGAAGTGCTACCGATAGAGTATTAGCGTGTGATCAAAGACAGCTACCAACCCAAAACGGACTTTTTGGAAGAACATTTACGGCTTTTTATTATTCATCCTATTATTTGTAAAATTTGATAAGAAAAAACATTTAATCAGCATTTGAGATATGGAATACCATTGATTTTTACTAGTTTTTTAAGCTAAATTTGTTCAGTAAGGCAGAAAAAATGGAGGGGGTATGACCGCGGAGCAATTTTGGTTAAATTTTTTGTACAGTATTCTGGCTACTGTTACTGGTGGTGGGATTCTCACTCTTCTTTTCTTTTGGTTAAGAGAGGTAATATTTCCCCTTCCTGATGTAACCGGGCGATGGTACTTTGAAATGCAAACGGTAAATTCTGCATATAACCCCTATAAAGATATGGTTTTGCGATACGTGGCTATGCTCTGGCGCGAAGGAAGTCGCATTGAGGGAACAGTTGAGAAGGTGTACGAAAATTCTTCTACTGGAGAAAGGGAATACGAAGGGAAAAATAGAACTAGAGGATTGGTAGTAGGCTATATTGAAAAAAATTATTTCTCTAAAGATCGAATTGTATTACATGTCACTGAAGATGGTCATGGAAGAGAGTCAACTAATTTCTATGAACTTACGCTCAGTTCCAAAGAAAAAATGACTGGTTGCTTCAGCTCTATGGTCGCTAAACAAGATGGTAGCGTTACATGGCAAAGGAACGAGTTTTGAGATTTGTTCTTTGGACTCTATCGCTCCCGCTTCTGTTTGCTTCCTTGCCTCTAGAAGTTTTCATGACGAAAAAGATGCGTGAGGACCTTGATAGCTGCTTGTCTGTAGTGGAGAACAGCGAAATAATTCCCGGTGTTATTATTGAGGCGCTCGTCATTGCCGAAGATCACCGAAGCAATTTTCATCCAGGAGTTGATCCGATAGCGATAGGTAGGATGTTTTTGGCTAGAATTAAAAAAAATCAACCCCGTGGTGGCGCAAGCACAATAGAGCAGCAGTTTGCTCGCGTGGTTACAGGCCGATACGAGCGAACTATGTTTCGCAAATTTAGAGAGCAAATGCTGGCAATCATGATTTCTCGCCGCGCAAGCAAGGCGTCAATTGCTTCCGCTTATCTTGCAATCGCATTTTATGGAACTGAATTTGTAGGAATTAGCGGCTTAAGAGCCCATTTTGGTGAGGATTTAAAAAACGTATCTTTTCAGCAAGCATTGCAGGTGGTTGTTTATCTTAAATACCCACGGCCTCGCATCCCTACTGAAGAGTGGAATAACAAAATTTCGAGACGAACGGGTGTTATTTTGAGCCGTCTCGAAAGCGGTTGCTACCATTCGTTAAATCCAAAGTTAGCTTCTTGGCATGATTTATGATTTAATAACTTTCCTTTATTAATTATTTAATAGGTTTTTACTGATAACGGCCGAGCCTAGAAAATTGAATAACAAAATCTCATTGCGTTGCTGTTGCTGAAGCTTTCATGACATAGTTCTCCTCAGATGGAGAGGAAGGGGTGGCCCTATCAGAGGTTGACCTCGGAATCAGAATAAAGCTAAATTTTATTAGGTATGCTTACCGTTACATCAGAATTTTTTAAAAGTCCGCTTTTCGCCGACAGCAGCCCTTCCTACCAGAGGTGGCAGGAAGGGCCGCGGGCAGTTAGTCTTCAGTCCTCACTAGCCACCCCTCGACGGTTTCGGCACCATATTCTTCCTTTCACGCTTTCAGTGTCTTCTGGTTGCCGCCACGGGTCTCGACGGTTTCGCCGGTGTTGGGGTTCTGGTAGATTTTCAGCTTGCGCTTGGCACGACCCGAGCCCTTGGCAGTGCTGGAGCCCTGGCCAGCCCCTTGGGTGGGGTCCAGCAGCTTGATGACATCTGCCGCGGACTTGTCGAATTCGCGCATCAGCGTCTCGAGGTGGTGCTTGAAGTCCAGCTCGGTCTTGAGGCGCTCGTCGTTCTTCAGCTTGTCCAGCTCTTCCTGAAGCTGCTTGAGCTGCTGTTCTTTCTGCAAGTAGATGCTGAGAATTGACATGGGGTACCTTGCCTTGGTGAGTATTGGCGCCAATTATGGTGGTAAGATTCCAATGATTCAATCAGTGGTCCGGTTTGTTTCAGCCAAACTCGCTGACAAGAGTAGTCAAACTTGGCTGTTTCGCTTGCTCCTGTGTGGCCGCGCCAGGAGATGCGCGTCAGTTCCAGTGAAGTGTTATCCGCTTCATGGAGTGGGACACCGCAGGCCACGGGGGGAGGCGCTGTGAAGTTTCTCGGGGGGATGAGCCTTGCACATGGCTTTAAAACCGCCATGCTAGTCATGTGTTTTCGGTCGGGTCAGCAGTTTTTGCTCGACCGGATCAGGTAACGTAACTTCGAAAGGAGCCCCCACATGTCGGACCGCGTGATCCTCACCACCTCCTCGCACCTCGAGGGCTACCGCGTCACCGAGCACATCGATATCGTTTCCGCCGAGTGTGTGTTCGGGATGAACATCCTCAAGGACATGTTCGCCGGCTTCCGGGACTTCTTCGGTGGCCGCAACAAGTCGTCCCAGGACGCCCTGCGTGACGCGCGGGTGGCCTGCCTGGACGAGCTGCGTCGAGAAGCGGGGGAGATGGGCGCCAATGCGGTGATCGGCATCGACCTCGACTACAGCGAGATCTCCGGCGGCGGCAAGTCGATGCTGTTCCTGGTGGCTACCGGCACGGCCGTGAAGGTGGCGAAGGCATGAGCCCCCTCGACGAGCCGCGCATGACACAGGCCACCTGACCGCCTGCGTGCTGATGGGGCGAGACGATCGACGAGCTGCGCATGACACAGGCCACTTACCGCCACTACCCGAGCTTCACCCGACGATATGTCCGGTCGGTGATGAAGATGTTGGGCTTGCCAAAGAAGCCCAAGGTCGAGGCCGAGATCTTTCGTGAAATGGTGCACGACGAGCAGATGGTGCATTCCATCAATGGCGAGATCCTGATGCTGGAGTGGCACCACGGCCGCGAGGGCAGGGTGGTGGTGCCGGAGCCGTCGCTGTCTGAATGGCTGCAGACGGTGCAGCTCAGCAAGGTTCAGGGCGATGCCTGGTCGTGGCCCTGGGAGTTCAGCACGCTGTCGTTCCCGGCGAAGCAGACGTTCCATGGCCATCAGGTCGACGGTGCCCTGGTCGCCTGGGTGGACTCGACCGAGCTGCCCAGCCGCTACGAAACCTTTCTGAAGGCACACGGCAATCCGCACGGCGTGGACATGAAGGGCATCGGCGATCCCTGGCTGATCGTCGCCATCCACAACCCGCTGGACGACAAGCCGAGCCTCAACCCCACCATGCTGCGCGGCGCCTTCAAGCACAGCCAGATCACCGATTTCATCAACCGCGAGGCCATCGCGTATGCCGGCGGGCGGGCCCAGCCGCTGGCGGACGAGGAGGGCATGATCCTGCGCGAGGTGGTGCGCTACGTGCTCTCCTTGGGCATGTACCTCTCCGCCTATCCCGAGGCGCTGTCGAGCGGCGTGCCCGTCTGGATGAAGAACAAGCACCCCGAGGGCAGAAAGGGCATCCCCTTCGCCCAGGTCGGCGTCGACCGCGAGGACAGGGAGTTGCGGGTTGCCATGACCGCCCCACACACGGTATCGCCCTACTGGCGGCAGCTGCGCGACGAGCGCTTCTACCGCGGCAAATGGGCCAGCCACCGCCGCGGCAGCCGCTATGTGCTGGTCAGCGGGTATGAAGTAGGGGCAGGGAAGACGGTGGGAGTGGCGCCAGTCGACCCGTAAGCTTTAGCGAATAATTGAAAATCGATCTATGGAGAATATATGCGGGTCTTTTTATTTGAATACCGTGATAAAACAACAGGCGAACTGGTGGAGGTGAGAACACGTGCTGACAATGAAAAGAAAGCTCTCAAGGCTTTCAGCTTGAAGGCACCGACTGTCGACATTGGCCAGATAGAGACACTCAATGGCGCCCCCTTTGTCAACACTACAGGGAAAGTAGGTCTGCCATCCGGGCAGACTGCGTCACAGAAAGTTCAGTCCATGGCTGAGCAGGCATCTACTGCGCACTCTTCTCATGCCGGCAAGCCGGAAAACTTTGTGCTGGGCGTCCTTGGCATCACTTGTATGGCGATAGGCCTTTATCTGCTACTGATTAGCCCTGGCACAGATACTGCAATCGGTGACGTCGTGAATCTTCAAAAGCTTTCGATCGGCCAGACTTTATCCATCTTTGGGGCGATCTTCATTGCCGTCCAGTGGCGTCCTCGTTGATTCTCACAGTCAATTGATAAATGGGAATGAATAGAAGAAATATATTGGCAGATGACATTAATGACCAGTTTATGGTGTTTATCGACTGCCTGATGTTCATCACCAACGACGATGCTGGCGGGTTCGACTAGTGCATCGGTTTAGCTATCGTATAGTTGTATTCGTTCATAAGACAAGCGTGCCTGTCACGGATAGGAGAGGCGGCTTATTCCGGAGATTGACCCATTCCAGACCATCTCGTAGTGAGCAGTCTGGACGATGGACGTTACGGGTCTGGGAGTCATCAGCCCCCAACAGACAGCCCCGGGGTGTCGCACAGAGTGATAGCGAAGCCCTGGGGCGTTGGCAGCCTTTGCGGCCTCTCCCAGCTCTCGGGAGGCGTGATAGTCATCAGGGGCATAGATGGGGTCTTCTTTTGGGACCGTCAGGCAATCTATCAACCCGTCTTCATTGAAGTGGCACAGTAGGCCACGGAAGACGAAGCGGTCATAGCTCAGATCCGGCAGGTTCCGCCAATAGGCCTCCTGATGATGCCGAACTTCAGCTAAGGCCGTTTCTATTTTGTCGGCGATATAGAGCACCCCGTACCGACCATGGCTGAACCGAGAGCCCTCCTGAGCCAGATGGGTGAAGGGCGCAGTGGCATAGGAGCAGCCTGGAATCCCAAATGGGATTTCAGTGGTCGGTATAAGCCCAATCTCACCCACTTCGGCCTTCAGCCGAGGGTTCGTTATCGCCTGGATTTGGTAGAGCATCTCGAACTCTTCGGCACTTGAGACGTCATCGAACAATTCGATCGGCGGGTATTTGGAGTTCGCCAGCCGATACCCTTGGCAAGCACTGGGCGGCAGGCACGGTAGATCCCCACGTCTCACCACTGAGCGCCCCGCAAGCTGTCGATGCGCTGGAATACCTCATAGAGCTCGAGAATCCCGCCGTTAGCAATGATCGACAGGGGTGAGCGGCCATTGAAGTAGGCGTTATGGTTGGCCATTGCCATAAAGCCATAGATGTTCTCGGGGTTGTCAAAAATCACCCGCAGAGCGGCATGGATATTCAGTATCAGGCTGATCCGCGTGAGCTGGTCTTCATCCAAGCTGACCCGCCATTCAGGATCGCGACGTTTGGCCCGGGCATAGGTGCTGCGGGAGACGCGCAGGATCGCTGTGGTCTGCTCGCCAGTGGCCCCCCACTTTTCGAGGATGGCGACGGCGGCCTTTAGGCCGGCTGCGCATTTCGCCTTGTCTTGGGCTTGAGCTTCCAGGACCGCCATGGCTCCCATCTCCCGATCTGTGTCTATAGACACAAGTATAGCGCAGATGTGTCTGCAGCGACATAAAGTCCTGTCGGCAGCGCCGAGGCTGGGGCTCGCCCCGATTGATACGCCACAAGCACAGGGCCTGGCTCATCAAGCCTAGAAAACGAGTCGGGCAAGCTCGACGCGCCCGCCCTGTGGCGCTATATTTGTGTCAAATGGCAGAGACAGGAGGGCAACACCATGACTGTCGCCGACAAACATGAAGAACAAGAGCTCAACATCCTGGAGCGGACGCTGAAGCGATTGTCGGGCGGCCGAGCCACCAATACGCACACGGCTTTCGAGATCCACGAAATGATCGAGAAAGGCTTGCCGTCTCAAGATATCATCTACTTCGTCGAGTCGCTCACTACGCACTACAACAAGGAAATGACCCTCAAGGTGATCGGCATCTCCGAGCGAACCCTGTATCGCCGCGTGAAGAACCCAGCGCCGCTCACTGCGGAGCAAAGCAGCCGGACCTGGCGGCTGGCCAAGATCCTCACCAAGGCGGAGGATGTCTTCGGCGATCGCGAGGAAGCCCAGCGTTGGATGAACACGCCGGCCATGGGGCTGGAAGGGCGCAAGCCGATTGACCTGATCACTACCCAAGTGGGCTACGAGCTTGTTGATGATTTCCTGACCCGCATGGACTACGGGGTCTACACCTGATGGTTGACAACGCGCCAGCCGGTGATATCCATTTGTGGCGACTGGAGCGTAAGCGTCACATTGAGACCTGGGACAGCGGTATCGGTGCCGAGTTGGGCGGCGGTCGCTGGAACTCGAAGGGCAAGCCTGCAGTGTACGGATCGATTGACCCGGCTACGGCCATTCTGGAGGTCGCTGCGCACAAGGGGTTCAAGTCCCTGGATACCGTCCCGCATGTGCTCCTGTGCTTGCGCATCCTCGACACATCTCAGGTGCATGTAGTAACGCCAGCGTCGTTGCCGAATCCAAACTGGCTGATCCCGGGGTCGCCGGGACAGGGGCAACAAACGTATGGGGATTCACTTTTGGATCTACACCCCTTCATCATCGTGCCGTCTACCGTGTCACGGCACAGCCAAAATATCGTGATGAGCCCGACTCTAGCCCAAGTGTTGTTTGAAGTCGTTTTAGAAGAGCCTTTTGCCCTCGATACCCGTCTCAATCTCCCGCAGCATGCCTAAGCCCCCGGCAACCGCCGGGAATCGAAAGCATCCGCTGGAGATTCACCCCAGCCCAAGTGTTAAATCGCTTCCACGACACCGAGCTGTGCGCGGTCTACAACGCCGCCACTGACACTCTGGAAGATACCTCGCAACTCCGCTAACTGCCGCTCGATGACTTCATCCTAGACGATCGTGTTTACGTCCCCCTGGGCATCCCAGGCATCGGCCACGATGAGTGGCAGACCCTCACCTTGCAGATCACCGACGAGAGAGCGAGGAATGATGTCGCCTTTGAGCCACGGATTCAAAAAGAGCTTCCAGGCTCGGCGGCGCAAAGGGGATACCTGCCTTCGGCCTTCTGAACTCGCTACACTGTTGAGCTGTCTGCATCTACCGTCTTGAGAGGCTGCCGTGGGCTTTCGCTTTCGACGTCGTATCATGCTCGCACCGGGAATCCGGCTGAATCTGAGCAAGCGGGGCCTGGGCCTCTCGGTGGGTCCACGCGGTGCCAGCCTCAGCGTGGGACCGAGCGGCGTGCATGGCCATGCCGGTATTCCCGGTACCGGACTGGCCTATCGGCAGAAGCTCAATGGCCGAAACCGGCGTGCGTCCGGCTTTAGCGGTGGCACCAGCGGTGGCAACACGGGCTCCATTTCCGCGGCTGCCCTGGATGCGCGGCTGTCACAGGGGGAATCACTCCCGGTCCGGCTCGAGATCGATGCCGAGGGCGGCATCCACTACTTCCATGGCGATGGCACCTCCATGGATGACGATGAGGCCCGCGTACTGCGATGACATGCCCGAGAGTCGCTTCGCGAGCAGTTGGCACAACACTGTGAACGTCTCAACGCCGACCTCGATCGCCTCGGAAAGCTACACGAGGACACTCCTCACCCGCACTCAGTGGGGAGAGGGGCAAAGGAGTGAGCCCTGCGATAAGGAGCGCGTCGAGAACCGCATGGTGATCACCGATCTGGGCCTGAACGAGTTCCGCATGGACCTGCTGGGCTACATGAAGGAGAACGGCGACCTGAGCCGACTCCCCAACGGCCTGCATACCGTCGTGCCGGCCCGCCCCGATAAGGGCCTGCAGCCCGGGGTTATCTTCACCCTGCGCAACCTCAATCTGACAAGAACGCTGCCTGATGGTCATATACCAGATTTGACAATAACTCATGCCCTCGGCGATCTACCTGAACCGGATTTCGCCCACAGATTTTGCTGACGAGCCTGAAAAGGAGTCTTGTCCATGACCGTACGCAGCAAACCCAAACCACTCACGCTGAGCCTGAGCGCGCAGTGCCCCACCCACACCCGCACCGACGTTCGCATCCGCGATCACGTCCTGATCTGCGATGAGCCGGCCGCGCGTGAAACTGACGCTGAGGAGAGGACATCACTCGATATTCTGGATCTGCTCGCGCATTTGCTCGATCAGCACCTTGAGCTCCACGGCGCAGCGGGTGGTGGCGGCCACCACCGACTTGGATGACAGGGTGTTGGCCTCGCGGTTGAGCTCCTGCATCAGGAAGTCCAGGCGACGCCCCACCGGGCCCGGCTGGCCGAGCTGGCGCTCCACCTCGGCGACATGGGTGGCCAGGCGGTCGAGCTCCTCGTCGACGTCGGCCTTCTGAGCCAGCAGCACCAGCTCGGCTTCCAGTCGCTGAGGGTCCAGTTCGGCACGCATCGTTTCCAGGCGCTCCAGCAGCTGGGCCCGCTGGCGCTCGAGGATCAGGGGCATCAGTTGTCGCACCTCGGCCACCTGGGCGTTCACCGCTGTGATCCGCTCGCGGATCAGCGCGGCGAGCTTCTCACCCTCCCGGGCGCGGCCGGCGACCAGGTCGTCCAGGGCGGCCTGGAACAGCGCCAGCGCCTCCTGCTTGACGGCCGCCATGTCGGGACCGCGACTGTCCAGCACGCCGGGGTGGCCGAGCAGGCTCAGGGCATCGGGCATGGCCGTTCCGGGGACACTTTCGCGGACCTCCTCCAGGGCCGTGGCCAGCGCCGCCAGGCGCTGGCGGTCGACGGTCGGGGCGGCCTCGTCGCCGGCGGGCTCGAAGCGCAGGGTGCATTCGACCTTGCCCCGGGCCAGGCGCGCGCGCAGCGCCTCGCGGAACATCGGCTCCAGGTCGCGCAGCGCCTCCGGCAGGCGGAAGTGGGGCTCTAAGTGGCGCTGGTTCACCGAGCGCAGCTCGAGCTGCAGGCTGCCGGCCGCGGTGTCGCGATCCTGGCGTGAAAAGGCGGTCATGCTGTGGGCCATGGAGCCTCCCGATGACGCGTGGTGTGCAGGGGCCCGCAGTGTAACCGATTCCCCGGCCAGACCGTGTAGACCAGAGCGTGTAGAATGGCCGCCATCCTTCAGCGTGACGTCCCGTCACCCTTTCATTTCCGGTTCAAGAGAGGTGCCATGTCTTCACAGATCCGGCGTCCCAGCGGACGCGCCCCCGACCAGTCCCGCGAGATCCGTCTCACCCGCGACTATACCCGCCATGCCGAGGGCTCGGTGCTGGTGGAGTTCGGCGACACCAAGGTGCTGTGCAACGCCAGCGTCGAGGTCGGCGTGCCGCGCTGGCTGCGTGGCAAGAAGCAGGGCTGGGTGACCGCCGAGTACGGCATGCTGCCGCGGGCCACCCACACCCGCGGCAGCCGCGAGGCGACCCGCGGCAAGCAGGGCGGCCGTACCCTGGAGATCCAGCGGCTGATCGGTCGCTCGCTGCGGGCGGCGGTGAACCTCAAGAAGCTCGGCGAGTTCACCATCACCGTGGACTGCGACGTCATCCAGGCCGATGGCGGCACCCGCACCGCCGCCATCACCGGTGGTTGCGTGGCGCTGATCGATGCCATCCGCCACCTGCAGCGCGAGAAGCTGATCAAGGGCGATCCCTTCCACCAGCTGGTGAGCTCGGTCTCGGTGGGGCTGTTCAAGGGACTGCCGGTGGTCGACCTGGACTACCCCGAGGACTCCAGCGCCGATACCGACATGAACGTGGTGATGGCCGAGGCGGGCGGACTGATCGAGGTGCAGGGCACCGCCGAGGCCGGCACCTTCAGCCGCGCCCAGCTCGACGCCATGCTCGACCTGGCCGAGAAGGCCGGCAACGAGCTGTTCGAGCACCAGCGCGAGGCGTTGGGCATCCCCCGCTGATCCTGTTCATCCTCCTTAACGCATCGTGCCGGCCACGTAGGCCGGCACGGTGCGTTCCGGTGGGCCGGAACGGCGACGTAGGGAGCGGGCTCAGAGCGTCAGGTCATACTCGACGATCAGCGGGGCGAACTCGGAGAAAGTGGCATCGTAGTCGATCCAGGCGTCCACCACGTGGCGACGGAACTCGGGGCCCACCACCTGATAGTCGATGCGCCAGCCCTCCTGGCGGGAGCGCGGCACCTCCTGGTCGAGCTTGGGCCACCAGGTGTACTCGCCGGCGTCACGGTTGATCTCGCGGAAGGTGTCGATGAAGCCGGTGGGGCCAAACATCTGGTCCATCCAAGCGCGCTCCTCGGGCTTGAAGCCGGGCGTGGTCTGGTTGTCGGCCCAGTTTTCCAGGTCGAGGGTCTTGTGAGCGATGTGCCAGGTGCCGCAGATGATGTACTCGCGCCGCTTGCGGGCCATCTTCGACAGGTACTCCTGGTACTGGGCCATGAAGGCCTGCTTGGCGGCAACGTCGCTGCCGTCGGGCATCAGGAAGCTGGCGATGCTGAAGCGGTCGTAGTCGGCCTGCAGGAAGCGCGCCTCATGGTCGCACTGGGGAAAGCCCAGCCCGTACATGATCGCCTTGGGGATCTTGCGGCAATAGAGGCCGACCCCCGAGAAGCCGTCCTGCTCGGCATCGAGGAAGTAGCCCTCGTAGCCTTCCGGGTAGAGGATGCTGTCGTCCAGCTCGAAGCTCTTGGCCTTGAGGTTCTGCACGCAGACGACGTCGGCGTCCTGGCCGGCCAGCCAGTCGAGGAAGCCTCGACCGACGGCCTCGCGGATGCCGTTGACATTGATGGTGGCGATTTTCATACATGGTCCCTTTTGCGTCGCGCGTGTATGATACCCGACGTTTCGACGTTTGGGTAAATGGCCCCGGTCGATAGATGTGATATAGGCCCTTGATCGTGAAATAGTAGGCCCTTGACCGTGAAGAGGAGGCCCTGTGGCGGACCAGCCCGACGCGCAGCGCATGCACGACTACCAGCGGGAGTTCATCGAATTCGCCATCGAGCAAGGCGTGTTGAGCTTCGGCGAGTTCACCCTGAAGTCCGGCCGGGTCAGTCCCTATTTCTTCAACGCCGGCCTGTTCCGTACCGGTGGCGCCCTGGCGCGATTGGGGCGCTTCTATGCCCGGGCCATCCAGGCCAGCGGCCTCGAGGTCGATGTGCTGTTCGGTCCGGCCTACAAGGGTATCCCGCTGGCGGCCACCACCGCCGTGGCGCTCGCCGACCACCATGACCGTGACCTGCCCTATGCGTTCAATCGCAAGGAAGCCAAGGACCACGGCGAGGGAGGCAACATCGTCGGGGCCGCGCTCGAGGGACGGATCCTGATCATCGACGATGTCATCACTGCCGGCACCGCCATCCGCGAGGTGATGGGCCTGATCGAGGGTGCGGGCGCCCGGGCGGCCGGCGTGCTGATCGCCCTGGATCGCCAGGAGCGCGGCCGCGACGAGAACGACCCGCGCAGCGCCATTCAGGAGGTCGAGGCCGCCTACGACATGCCGGTGGTCAGCATCGTCACCCTGGACCTGGTGCTCGAGTACCTCGAAGAACACGCCGGCGAGGCGATGCAGCCCCATGCCGAGGCGATCCGCGCCTACCGCGCTCGCTATGGCGTGGGCGGCGGCTGAGCGTCACACGGCATACTGCCGGCGCCTGCCGGTCGTCCCTCGGGCCCCGTGCGGGGCCCGAGTGCGTTGCGCGCCCTTCATATCAGGAGTCGTTGATGCTCGATGTGGTGCTCTACCAGCCCGAGATTCCCCCCAACACCGGCAACCTGATCCGCCTCTGCGCGAACACCGGGTTCCGCCTGCACCTGATCGAGCCGCTGGGCTTCGTGCTGGACGACAAGCGCCTGCGGCGCGCCGGGCTCGACTACCACGAGTGGGCGCGAGTCAGGGTCCATGCCGACTGGGCGGCCTTCCTGGCGGCCGTGCTTCCTGCGCGGGTCTTCGCCGTCTCGACCCGCGGGCGCACCGGCTATGATGCACCGGCCTATCGCGAAGGGGATGCCCTGGTGTTCGGCCCCGAGACCCGTGGCCTGCCTCAGGCGCTGCTCGATGCCCTGCCCGAACCCCGGCGGCTGCGCATTCCCATGCTGGCGGAGAGCCGCAGCCTGAACCTCTCCAACGCCTGTGCGGTGGTGGTCTTTGAAGCCTGGCGCCAGCTGGGCTTCGTGGGGTCCGGCCTCCCGGGGGCCGGCCTTCCGGGGTCCGGCCTCCCGGGGTCCGGCTTGCCGGAACGCGACGACCCCGAGCCTGCGAGGAGCCGCTGATGTCACCGACCATCGCCAGCCGGCTCGCCGGCCTCAATCCCCGCCAGCAACAGGCCGTGCGCTACATCGACGGCCCCTGCCTGGTGCTGGCCGGGGCGGGCTCCGGCAAGACCAGCGTGATCACCACCAAGATCGCCTATCTGGTGCAGGAGTGCGGCATGAGCGCCCGGCGCATCGCCGCAGTGACCTTCACCAACAAGGCCGCCCGGGAGATGAAGGAGCGCGTGGGCAGCATGCTCAAGGGCAAGGAGGGGCACGGGCTGACCGTCTCCACCTTCCATACCCTGGGGCTCAACATCATCCGCAGTGAGCTCAAGGCGCTGGGCTACCGGCCGGGCTTCTCGCTGTTCGACCCGGAGGATGCCAAGGCGCTGCTGCGCGACCTGATGAACAAGGACGCCCAGGTCGACGCCGATCAGATCAACGCCGTGCAGCACCAGATCTCCCAGTGGAAGAATGACCTGATCCTGCCCGGCCAGGCCCTCTCCCATGCCGCGGACGACGACGAGCAGTATGCCGCCCGGGTCTTCGAGGCCTACGTGCGCCACCTCAAGGCCTACAACGCCGTGGACTTCGACGACCTGATCCTGCTGCCGGTGGTGCTGTTGCGCGACGATCCCGAGGCGCTGGCCCGCTGGCGCCGCAAGATCCACTACATGCTGGTGGACGAATACCAGGACACCAACATCAGCCAGTACCTGCTGGTGAAGCTGCTGATGGGCGAGCGGTCGACCTTCACCGTGGTCGGCGACGACGACCAGTCGATCTACGCCTGGCGGGGTGCGCGCCCCGAGAACCTGGTGACCCTGGGCGAGGACTTCCCGCGCCTCAAGGTGATCAAGCTGGAGCAGAACTACCGCTCCACCGGCACCATCCTGCGCGCCGCCAACACGCTGATCGCCAATAACCCTCACGTCTACGACAAGACCCTGTGGTCGCAGATGGGCGAAGGAGCGGCGATCCGCGCGGTGGTCAACCGCCACGAGGAGGCCGAGGCCGAGCGCGTGGCCAGCGAGATCCTCACCCGGCGCATCAAGGAATCCGCCGAGTGGCGCGACTTCGCGGTGCTCTACCGCGGCAACTTCCAGGCCCGGCTGCTGGAACTCAAGCTGCAGCACTACCAGATCCCCTACAAGCTCTCCGGCGGCACCTCCTTCTTCTCGCGCAACGAGATCAAGGACGCCATGGCCTACCTGCGGTTGCTGATCAACCCGGCCGACGACAACGCCTTCCTGCGCATCGTCAATGTGCCGCGCCGCGAGATCGGTCCCGGTACCCTGGAGAAGCTCGCCAACTACGCAAGCGACAGGAGCATCTCGTTGTTCGCCGCCTGCCACGAGCTGGGCCTGGAGCAGCAACTGCCGGTGCGCGCCGTGGAGCGGCTAGGCAGGTTTACCCACTTCATCGACGGGGTGCGGCGGCGCATGGACCAGGGCGACGCCATCGATGCCATCCGCGGCATGCTGCACGAGATGGACTACGAGGCCTGGCTCTATCAGAACGCCAGCGCCCCGACCATCGCCGAGCGGCGCATGGCCAACGTCTGGGTGCTGGTCGACCAGCTCGAGAAGTCCATGAATCGTGACCCCGAGGACACGGCGAGCACGGAGACCGAGACCGACGACGTCGAGGCGGCCATCTCGCGGCTGGTGCTGCGCGACATCCTCGAGCAGCAGGCCGAGGAGGACGACTCCGACCGGGTCCAGCTGCTGACCATGCACGCCTCCAAGGGCCTGGAGTTCCCTCACGTCTACCTGATGGGCCTGGAGGAGGCGCTGCTGCCCCACCGCAACGCCATCGAGGCGGGCACCGTGGAGGAGGAGCGTCGCCTGGCCTACGTGGGCATCACCCGGGCGCGCCGCACCCTGACCCTGACGCTGGCCCGTCAGCGCAAGACCTATGGCGAGCTGATGGACTGCACGCCCAGCCGCTTCCTCGACGAGCTGGGCGAGCTCGAGTGGGAGGGCCGCGCCGACCGCGAGGACCCGGAGAAAAAGCAGGCACGCGGCCAGGACGCCATCGCCGGGCTGCGCTCCTTGCTGGGATGATCCCGCTGCGGGCTGCGGCGAGGACTTGTGGGAGCGCAGCTTGCTGCGCGATAGGGTCGCTATCTCCGGCTTGAAAGTAGTCGCCATACACAAAGCGGGGCGCCTGAAGGCGCCCCGCTTGTCATGGAAACCGACAGCCGTTGCTACTTGACGGGGGCAATCAGGTGATCGACCGCCGCCTTCACCTCGTCATCGGAGAGGCTCGGGTTACCGCCCTTGGCGGGCATGGCGTTGAAGCCATTGATGGCATGGCTGTAGAGCGTGTCGGTGCTCTGCTCCAGGCGAGCGCTCCACTGCTCGGCATTGCCGCGCACCGGGGCACCGGCAGCGCCGGTCTCGTGGCAGGCCATACAGATCTGGTTGTAGATCGCCGCGCCGTCGATGCCGGCGGTGGCGGCCTCGTCGCTGGCACTCTCGCCACTAGTACTTTCGCTACTGCCACCACCGGCATTCTCGCCATTAGCGGCCATGTCGCCGGTGTCACTGCCACCAGTCTCCTGGGTGGGCACATCCATCACCGGCTTGACCACATAGGCCACCGCGGCACGCATCTCCTCGTCGGAAAGGTTGGGGTTGCCGCCCTTGGCCGGCATGGCGTTGAAGCCGTTGATGGCATGGCTCAGCAGGGTCTCGAAGCCCTTGCCGGTGCGCTCGCTCCAGGCGGCCTCGTCGCCGCGCACCGGGGCGCCGGCGGCGCCAGTCTCGTGGCAGGCCATGCAGACATTGTTGTAGATGCCCTCGCCATCCACGCTGCTGCCTCCACTCGAGGTGTCACCGCCACCGCTGCTGGCTGCCATGGCGGTGCCACAGTCCTCGCCCTGCACGCAGAGCTCCCCGACGGGTGCCAGGCGCTCTGCGATGGCCGCGCGCTCCGCGTCGTCCTGTGCCACGGCGATACCTGCAGTCATCAGGCCCAGGGTGGCCAGACACCCCATGATCAGCTTGCTGGATTTCACTCTCACCACCTCTCGACGGTCCTGTCATCGGAAACACGCTCGGCATCACGTCAGTCGGTGGACGCCATGGCGCATAAGTGCTTGCCAGTATACCGGCATCGCCAACGCCTGGAAAATGTCCCGGTTCATACCATGGCCGGGGGCGAGCGGGATGGCCGCCAGGAGCCTGTCGGGTTTGACCGACCGGTTCTCGCAGTAGATCAGCGTTAAGTCCGACAGTCTCCTAGACAGCGGCTGGGCTGGCGGTTACGATGTCGACCGCCTGGCACCCACCGCCAGGCACGTGCGCCCGTAGCTCAGCTGGATAGAGTATCGGCCTCCGAAGCCGAGGGTCGCAGGTTCGAATCCTGCCGGGCGCGCCACGAATTCAAGGACTTACGGTGATGCCGTAGGTCCTTTTTTGTGCCTGTGACCATCCTGTGACCACGCTGTGACCACCTTTCACTGGAGCCCACCCATATGCGGCTTTGCTGATTGACCGTTGGCCCTGAACGGTCACAGCTTTGGTCACAGATCATGGCCGCCTTCTTCTACGATGATCCTGCATCGCCAGCATGACCAGTGTCAGCGCCGTCAGGGGCAGGGCGAAATAGATCAGGCTGGCGCTGAAAGCCTGCAGAGCGTCATGCTGAGTAGCCGCCAGGATCAGGTAGAGGGTGTAGGCCAGATAGTAGGCCAGCAGCACGCCACCTTCCCAGCGGTTGATCACCCCGCCAGTGAAGCAGATCGGCAGGCAGGCCAGGGCAACGACGATCATCACCGGGATATCGAACCCCAGCATGGCGTCGGAAACGGCGATGCCCGAGGGGGCTAGCAAGCCCGTGAGCCCCAGCACGCCGAGGATATTGAAGACGTTGCTGCCCACCACGTTGCCCACGGCAATATCCCGCTCGCCGCGCAGCGCGGCGATGATCGAGGTCACCACCTCGGGCAGCGAGGTGCCGGCGGCGATGATGGTCAGGCCGATCACCTGCTCACTGATGCCCAGCGACTGGGCGAAGCTCACCGCTCCGTCCACCAGCCAGCGCGAGCCCAGCACCAGCATGGCCAGGCCTCCCCCCACGTAGAGCAGGTTGATGCCCAGGGAGGCGGGGGCCGATTCGCCGTCCGGCGCCGCCTCCGCCGAGGGCGCCTTGGCGTTCTGGAGAAACAGGAACACCAGGTAGGCGCCCAGACCAGCGACCAGCAGCCCACCGTCGAGGCGCCCGACGCTACCGTTCATGGCCAGCAGTAGCACGGCCAGGGACAGCCCCACCATCAACGGGATGTCGAAACGGATCAGCTGCTGCGCCACCGCCAGCGGGACGATCAGCGCCGAGACGCCCAGGATGAATAGCACGTTGAAGATGTTGCTGCCCACCACGTTGCCCATGGCGATGCCCGCCTGGTCATCGAGGGCCGCCTTGAGGCTCACGGCCAGCTCCGGCGAGCTGGTGCCGAAGGCCACCACCGTCAGGCCGATGATCAGTGGCGACATGCCGTCGCGGGTGGCTAGCCGCGAAGCGCCCCTCACTAGCCCCTCTGCACCGAGGATCAGCAGCATCAGACCGGCTACGAATACCAGCAATGTCATGCCTCCTCCCCCGACATTCCCAATTCTGGCCATGGGACCAGTATTACCAAGACATGAACTAATGGCACCTCTGGTCAGCACAGAATGGCACGCTCGCCATGTGTTCAAAAAGAAATTAATTATATTTATGGATTGTTAGGCGAGATAATCAATTGAATATTTCTGACGACTGTCCCATATTACACGCGCCACTCATAGCAACGTCAGGAGCCGCAATGTCCCTACTCAATACGTACGTGGAAAAAGAACAGCAGCTCAAGCAGCTTCAGGAGGAGCTGGATAAGCTGAAGAATGACGACCGGATGAAAGCTGAGCTGGACTTCAAGAACCACCTTGAAGCCCTGATGCGGGAGTTCGACAAGTCGGCAGCCGACGTCATCAGTCTGCTCAACCCGACGCCTACTGCCAACAAGACCTCAAACAGCACAAAAAGCACAGGCCGTGCCAAGCGCAAGCTGAAGATCTACAAGAACCCGAACACGGGTGAGGTTGTCGAGACCCGTGGCGGTAACCAGAAGACGCTGAAAGCGTGGAAAGAAGAATTCGGTGCCGATACCGTAGAGAGCTGGCTGGTAAGAACAGAAGATTAAAGTATGCAATCCTGCCTACCAGATATTAGGTGGGCAGGGCAGCTTTTGCCGGCCAAGATCGGACGATTCAGCCGGATTCATCAGCTCAGCACGGTTGGTGCACCTTTCATAAACAATCCTTGTTTTTCTTTACATAAAGAATCCAGTCTGGAAGACATGGCACCAGGGCTGCAAAACGACAACAAAAGAAGGGCCATTATCCTGTTCTTTCATAATCGAAGTGACGGCCATGACGGTACATTGAACGAGTGGTCATACCAAGGGTCACCGATCCGTTGATGGATGACCGTTTGCATGCATGAATGCTGGACGGGGTTTGTCATGATTCGAATCAAGGGGGAGGCGATGTGATACTCGCCGCTTCGGCTATCACCCGGTTACGGCCACTTTCCTTGGCCCGGTACATCGCCTGGTCGGCTCGGGCGATCAAGGTTTTCAGGCTTTCGCCGGGGCGCCAGGCAGCCACGCCAATGCTGATGGTCACGCTGCCCAGATTGCCCAGGTCTAGTGCCGCGGTGCTCTGCCTGAGCCGTTCGGCGAGATGCATGCCGCCGACCGCGTCGCAGTCACTGACCAGCACGATGAACTCCTCGCCGCCCCAGCGGCCCAGGTTGTCGGTGGGGCGCAGGATGCCCTGCAGGACACTGCATAGCGCCACCAACACCTCATCGCCGGCCTCATGCCCGTGGGTATCGTTGAAGCACTTGAAGTGATCGATATCGAACAGCAGCACGGCGAAGGGACGGTTGTGACGTTCGGCGGCATTGAGCTCAGCGTCGATCGCCTGCTCCATGCGGTAGCGGTTCCAGGTGCCGGTCAGGCCGTCACTGTAGGCCAGGCTCTTGAGCTTGCGGTTGGCATGATGAAGCTTTTCGTTGAGCTGGGCGATCTCATGGCTGGAAGTCAAGACGGCCAGGGTCTTGGCGAGGTCCCCGAAGGCACGGCACTCTATGTCGCGCCAGGCCCGGCTAACCCCCCTGACTTCATCCTGCCACTGGGCAAAGGACCTGCGTGGCGTCAGAACCAGCTTGCCATCCCGCATCATGGGGGTATCCTCGGGCTTACCAGCCCAGCGCCTGCTGTGTCGCTGTTCGCGGCGAAACAGCATCAGCCAATGGTTCGACTCGGTCGGCAGCGCTACGGCGAGCAAGCCGCAGAGATCGCCCTCCTGCCATGGCGCCAGGGGGGTCGTTGCCAATGCCTGGGTATGCCAGGGAGTGTCGTGCTGCTGGTGGCGGCTCAGCCAACCGGCCATGGCGACCAGATTCTCCTCGCCGGGCAGGGTTCCCAGGCCACAGCTCTCTTCCCCGGTGACGAGGGCAATGCCTGCGGCATCCAGTAGCTCAAGCCATTGCGCACCATGACGCTGGATCATGCCCTCCGGCCCGAGAGGGCGTCCCATCTCATCGGAGAGAATCTCGTTGCTGTCGTGGATATCGTGAAGCAGGCGGGTGTCAGCTTGAGTGCGCAATACCCTCAGCTGTGACATGGCGATCTGTACCAGGACGCACAGTGCATCACGCAGGTCGGCCTCCAGTGGCCTGGGTTCCAGGCCATGACAGGCCAGAAGGCCCCAGAGCTTCTCCCCCTCGTGCATGGCTATCGACAGCGAAGCACCGACGCCCATGTTGGTGAGGTACTCCTGGTGAATCGGTGCGACGGCGCGCAGCACCCCTTGTGACATATCCAGTGGCGCTGCCTCGCCAGGGACATCGTGCGGCACCAGAGGAATCGCCGGAGCCGAAGCGTCGGGAATGCTGCGCACCCTGTTCATGTCATAGAGTCGGCGTACTTGGGCGGGAATGTCACTGGCCGGGAAGTAGTGATCGAGAAAGCTCTCCGCCGCGGCCAGACGGGTCTCGGCGACCACCTGGCCGTTCCACTGCTCATCGAAACGATAGACCATCACCCGCTCGTGGCCGGTGAGCTCCTGTACCCACTGTGTCAGGGCATCGAGGAGAGTATCGGCGTCGTCGATTTGCCTCACTTCGGCCAGCCAGTCGTTTACCTTGTCCAGCAGGCGATGCCCCTCCGGGCACATCTGGTCTTCCAGCTCCACGACGAAAGCGTCGTCGCCACTGGGATAGGCCACCACATGATAGCGGCGTCGTTCTCCCTGCACCTCGCGCTGGGCGGTGAGAACGGTGGCTGATTTGTCCTGCTTCACTAGTTCTGTGGCCAGGAGATCCATCAACTCATCGCCCAGTACCATCCTGGCCTCGCCGGACAGTGCATCCGCCACGCTGACACCCAGGAAATTCTCGATATTGGCGCTCACCTGGCGAATCTGGCTCATGTCAGAGTCCAGGCTTACCAGACAGCCCATCGGCTGGATAGCGCCAGGGATATGCACTGGTTCACGGGCACAGGCTTCGAGTGCAGCGGCGATTTCCGCATCACTGTAATGGGTGCTGGGCATGCGCTAGCTCCAGAGAGTGGAATCAGGGGGGGACCAGGGTGGCGAAACATCGGGGCTCTGGCTGAATCTGGAAAGGGGCTATCGTGCCATGCTGGTAGCGGCGGCCTCTTCCTACCGAGCGGACTTCTCAATCAGTTTCACGGGGATGTCGTACATGCCCCCTGGAACGTCCGTCGCGCGGTCCATATCCTAGCGAAATGAGCACGGAAGAAGATGATGCCACAAGAGCGCCCGGAGAGGCCCCAGGAGCCGAGAAAGGCGATAATACCCAATTGACGTTAGATTAGGAAAAAATACGATCATTTTATTTATATGTGCTTCAAGCATGACGGCCACGCTAGGGCTTGATAGTAAAGCCGCTCTTTCATTGATGATTCATTGGTCGTCAAGCAGTTGGGAGCTATTCATTGACTGCCGATAGCTCGCTTGCCTACCCTGCTTGGATTGTTCAGTATTCGCTGGACTTATCGGCCTCCTAACAACTACAAGGAGGAAGACCAAAGGAGGCATTTGCGTGACCGACGACCTCACCCTGCTGGAGGCGCAGCAGGACATCCATGAACTGATCGCTCAACAGGCACCGCTCGAAGGAACGCTTGACGCCATCGCCCGCTGGATCGGCATTCAACTGCCTGGCGCTATCGTGGCCTTCATGCGCTTCGATTCAGCACGCTGCACTCTCAGTCTGTCCCCCAGCCAACGCTTCTCGCGGGCCTATTACGAGCGGCTTCAGGATGTCCCCATCGGGGAGGGGATGGCGTCCTTCGGCGAGGCTGCCTATCGGCGCCGGCAGGTCATCACGGAAGACATCCAGACGGACCGGCGCTGGGAGGCGTTTCGCTGCGAGGCGCTTGTCGAAGGGTTGCACGCTTGCTGGTCCAGCCCCGTGCTCACCTCCCAGGGGGAGCTTCTGGGAACGTTCGGCACCTACTACCGCGAACCCACCGCCCCCAGCGAGATGAGCCGGCGACGGCTTCACCAAGCCGCTGCCCTGATCGCTCTGGCGGTAATCAAGGACCGCGACAGCCGCCACCATCGTACGCTGGCTGAGTGGCACCGCTCGCTGTTTGTGAATCATCCTGACGGGGTTTACGAGTTTGACCTGGAAGGCCGTTTCCAGCGGGGCAACGCCGCCCGAGAGAGCATCACTGGCCACTCGGAAGAGGAACTAGTGGGTCGTCACTTCAACGAGTTCGTCCATCCCGACTATCGTGATTTGACTCAGGAAGCCTTCGATGCCGCCAAGAATGGTGCGTCGCGCCATTACGAAACTGTCGGCATTCATGCCGACGGCCACCCCTACCACGTCGAAATCACCAACTTCCCGGTCACCGTCGAAGATGAGATCGTCGGGGTCTATGGCATCTGCCGCGACATCACCGAACGCAAACGTCAGGAGTCCGCTCTTCGCCTGTTGCAACGGGGCATCGAAGCCAGTCCCAATGGCGTGCTGATGGCGGATGCCACCCGGAGCGATATGCCGCTCGTCTATGCCAACGAGGCGTTCTGCCGGCTGACAGGCTACGAGCCGGACGAGGTGCTAGGTCGGAACTGTCGCTTCTTGCAGGGGGAGAAGACCGACCCTACGGCCATCGCGACGTTGCGCCATGCTCTGAAAGCGCAGACCAATGCTCAGGTCACGCTGCTCAATTACCGCAAGGACGGCACGCCTTTCTGGAATCACCTGACAATCAGTCCTGTCACTGACGAGGCTGGTCACTGCACCCACTTCATCGGCATCCAGGAGGACATCACCCGCGAGCGCCGCCAAGAGGCCAAGATCGCTTACCAGGCCACCCACGACCTGCTTACCGGCCTGCCCAATCGCACGGCCCTGGATGACCGTCTCGAGCAGGACTACCGGTGGAGCCAACAGGACCGGCGCCTCTTGGCGGTGATGCACCTCGACCTGGACGGCTTCAAGACCATCAATGATGGCCTGGGGTACCGGGTCGGCAACCAGTTGCTAGTCGCCATCGTCGCGCGTCTGCGTCAGCTGCTCGGTCCCTCCGACACCCTGACTCGACTCACCGGAGACGAGTTCGCCTTCTTGATGCCGGATCTGGAAAACCGTGAAGAGGTGGCCACAGCGGCCGAGCGCGTCCTCGCCGCCTTCGAACATTCGTTCGAGGTCGACGGCCAGGCTCTGCACATCAGTACCAGCATCGGCATCGCCTGCAGCGATGAAGTGGTCCAGCACCCCCTCGAGCTGTTGCAGCATGCTGGCCTGGCCGTGGAGGTAGCGAAACGCCAGGGGCGTAACACCTGGCAGTGGTACCAAGGGGAGGGTAGGCAAGACACTGGCGAGCACGTGCTGCTGCGCCATGATCTCCACACCGCCCTGCGCGAGCACCAGTTCGAGCTCTACTACCAGCCCATTGTCGATGCCGTCAGTGGGCACATTCGTAGCCTCGAGGCTCTCGTCCGCTGGCACCACCCCACACAGGGCGTGGTGTCGCCTGGTGTCTTCATCCCGATCGCCGAACAGACCGGGCAGATCATCCCCCTCGGTCGCTGGGTGCTGCGGCAGGCCTGCCAGCATCTTGCCACCATGCGGGCCAAGGGAGAGCGAGTGTTCCCTGTCGCAGTCAATATCTCGTCGCTGCAGTTCCGCCGTGACGGCTTCCTCGAGGAGGTGCAGGCCATCCTGGACGAGACAGGGCTCCCCCCCGAGCTCCTCGAGCTGGAGATGACCGAAAGCATCCTGCTGGGCGGCGCCGAGCAGGCGATCGAGATGATCGACACCCTTCGCGGGATGAGCATCACGGTCGCCATCGACGACTTCGGCACCGGCTTCTCCAGCCTCAGCTACCTGCGCGACCTGCCGATACACAAGATCAAGCTGGATCGTGCCTTTATCCGTGACGTCCTCACCAGCCGCAGCAATGCCGCTATCGTCCAGGGCATCATCACCATGGCGCATCACATGGACCTAGTGGTGGTAGCGGAGGGTATCGAGGAGCGCGCGCAGCAAGAGGATCTGGTGAAAAGGGAATGCGACCTGCTGCAAGGCTATCTCTTTGCCAAGCCGATGCCGTGGGATGCGCTCATGAAGCTGCCTGACCGGCTGCCCGCCACCGAAGCGTGATGCTTGCTACCTGCACAAAGAGATCCCCCCTGATCTCGGAGCTCGAGACCAGGGGGGAGGCAGGGTCTTACAAGGATGCGCCTCTTGGCTAGAGGCGGGCTACTACCCAACCACGCACAGGGAGGAACGGCGGATGGGGTTTGCACTTATGCATGTTGCCGTCTCCCGGGACCTGAATCCAGCCCTCTGGAGGGCCGATAAGCGGACGTTCCCAGGCTGTATTCTCCGTCTCACTCGCTGACCCTATGGGCAAGGAGCCACATCAGCATGGTTGCCCTGCTAACAAAGAGGTATATAGTCAACTTCTATAGAACAGATATGTCTCGTTGATATATCAATAAATACGACTATCGCATGCGCAGGCACTCAACATGGCCCTCCCCGCCCTGTACGAAAACCCTTCAGCGGCCGTGATTCGGTCGCTGCTCCAGCACACTCATGAGATCTCCCTGTATGCCAAGAGCATGGCCTACCCGCTCAAGGCCGTGGTCCACGAGCTCGATCTCAGCAGTGGCCGCCTGGTGCTGGAAGTGGAGTATACCGGCCAGGATATCGAGCGGTATCTGACCGACGGCGGCGTCAGCTTCGATCTGGAGGCCCTGAAGGGCAACCAGGTCATGGAGCGTGATACCTACAGCCTTAGCAACGTCGCCGCCAAGCTGCTCAAGACCGACAGCACGCTCTATCGCCTGGAGTGCCAGCTACCGGAATCGGTGTTCGTCGCCGAGCAGCGCGGGGCCATCCGTATCCCCTTTGTCCTTGGCATGCAGGCTCGTGTCAGTCTCGAAGTCTACCTGCACGAGCTGAATGTGCCGGGACGGCTGCGCAACCTCTCGGTGGGGGGCTGCATGGTCGACATCGACCTGGCGGAAAGCATTTCCATCGGAGTGGACCAGGAGATCCCAGGGGTCACCATCGAGTTTCCCAACGGGGACAGCTTCTTCGCCGAGGGCAAGATCCGTCATATCCGTCCCTTCGGCAATAATGGCTACGCCGCGGTAGGTATCCAGTTCATCAACATGGGTACGTCCCAGACCGAGGCCCTGTTCCACTACGTGAGTGAGTCAGAGCGCGAGGCCGCCTATCGCACCGGGGCCAACGATAAGCTCGACTACCATGCTCCTCTGTTCATTCCCGGAGCCAAGGAGAAGAAGATCCAGCAGCGCGAAGCTCAGGAGCGCGAGAAACGTGCCCGCCAGTCGCCCATGGAGCGTGGTGTCACGGACGTGGCGCATCAGCTCCAGGTGGGACTGATGTACATGAAAACCCGTGACCTCTTCCCCGAAGAAATCTTCTACGACTGCGTCGACACCCTGCGCTATTTGGTGGAACAGGACCGCAAGGCGTTTCTCTATGCGCAGGCCTTCCTGCGTGACGAGCCGGACTGGGTGCGTCATGCAACACAGGTGGCCGGTCAGCTGGCCGACATGTTGCTGGCCCGTGATCCACATGACCCGCACGTGCGGGAAGCCGTGTTAGGTGCGCTACTGCACACCATGGGCAAGCCGCTACTGATCAGCGCGCAGCTGCCGTCGCTCAAGGTCAACATAAATCCGGTGCAGAAAGACATACTTAAGGGCCATGTGATCGCGCTACAGCACAAGCTGCAGGCACTTGGCTGGACGCCTAACCCCACCTGCCGCGACATCATCGAGAATGCCAATGAGCGCCTGGATGGGACCGGCTACCCGGCTGGCAAGCGGGGTGATCAGCTTTCGGAACGAGTGCGCCTGGTATCGGTGATCAAGGCGGTCAACAAGCTGATGCACGTCCGTAACGGTATCCCACCACGCACACCGCTGGATGCCTACCGCATGATCCATGAGGCCGCCACGGCATACGACAAGACGGTGCTGGTGGAGTACATCCAGGCCTACGGGCTCTACCCGATCGGCAGCCTGGCCAAGTTCTCGGGAGGCTTCCTCGCTTGGGTGATGGAGATCGACGGCAAGGGCATGCCCACCCAGGTGAAGGTGATCAAGAACCTGCGTTTTCCTGAAACCAACATCAGCAGTGAGCTTGGCAGTGGCGACTTCGCACAGATCGGCAAGCTGGAGGACATCGTCAATCCGGCCGACTACGGCGTGAAGGTCATCAAGATCTAGCAGAGAAGAAGGCCCCTGGTGACGGGACGACGCCAGGGGCAAGCAAGAATATCAGGGATGCGCCTCTTGGCCAGAGGCGCAGTGCCAATGCTACGCAAGTGCAAGCTTGCTTAACATTAGCAGCCTCAAATAATGCCCTAATTGCCGCCTCAGGGCCATCCTTCAATAGGTCAAAAAACAGACAAAAAATATACCTTTTCTTGGCATAGAAAAATTTACGCCATTTCTTTACGCAAAACCACCCCTCCTAGAGGGGCGGACGGCATGCGTAAAGAAAACGACCATATGGTGCGCAGCAGCTATCGGCCAGAAGCTGACATTTGAAAATCTCTAATATGAAAACTTGCCGTAAACGGCCTCTATTCGTTCGCTGGCTAGGCATCTGATACCCACTCAGCCCTCATAACTACAAGCCGAGTGGGATTGCACTTATTGCTTCCCTAGTTTTTACATCCGTTCTTGTCGCAAGTTATTCGTTGAGAGGATGAAACCCAATGACCAGCATTCTCCCGCGTATTAAATCCGCAACCAGTAGTACCACCTTTGGTTCCCTTATGAACCACCCCTGTAGGTGTGTGCTTGACAGCCATAGCCAACCTCTTTTTTAAAACCAGTCATCCAAGGGATGAACAATTTATAAGAATGATTAAGCGTACAGACATCATCCCTACCGGGCTACGCACATTTAATCAGTCCTTTCAAGTTCAGGGTAGTAGAAATATCTCTTTTCGGCCAGAAGCGCACATTTAGGATATGCTGACTTAACGCTTGCAGCAGGGGCGCGACGACAGGAGCGTCCCTTGCCTGCATTTGTTAGGAGTTTCTATTATTGAGCCTTTTCCTGATCGCATTAGCATTACGCTTCACACCGATTTTTGGGTTGATGTCTAGAGCGGCATCGAATGCTTCGAGCGCCTCTTCATCTTTTCCAAGCCGCTCATTAGCTAAACCTTTTACCTTCAAAGCCATGGCCTTCCAATGATCATGCGCCTCAGCTCCGGACGCCAGTGCTTTTAAGCTAGCCCTAAGGGCCTCTTCCACCAACTCCTGGCTGGACTGATCCGACTTGACGATTTCCTCGGATGCAAACAAACAAACTTCGTACCTATCGCTACGCAAGCGCGCTAAATCGAGGGCTTGTGGGTCCAATAGGGAGCCTTCTGAGTTGTAAAAGAATGTTCCAACACCCTTCAACACTACGCCAAATTTAGAATCATCTTCATCAAACTCATATGCCTTGGCCCAGCCAGTACAAGGGTTTATAGAGAAAAGCTCATGCCCGTCATTTACACGGAATCCAATTAGTAAGTTGCCATCACTTCCGGACTTGGCATTCGCAGTTTGGCAAACAGCCAATAGGCCATTATTTGAAATGACGCTGTTCATGATATTTGCTGATAGCTTCTTCTTAACAAGCGCATCACCCAAGCATGAAAATACATAGAATGTTCCAGACAGGTCACTGCCAAAATGCCAGTCTTCAATTGAAAAGCTTCCATTGTTTGCTACGTTCGCGGAGTTTGGCCTCTCCAAGCAGCCTTGCAGAACCAGCTTCTTCTCAACAGAATTGTAAAGGACATATTTCCCATGCCCACTCTGACGATGCCCTCCAGCACTCCCTTCTGGGTTGCTATCGCTCCAGCCTACAATCCACTCTCCCGAGGGGGACTTTCTGAACTTACCGAAGAAATCTATGGATGAAATTCTGATAAAATTATCCATGAACGTAACGTCCTCGCCAGACTCACTGCCACGAGAACTAATTTCTCCTGCCTTTCTCTTGGAACCGAAAATCAGATCCAGCAATCCCATTTCTTTACTCCTAACGCCTCGCTCACCGGTAAATTAAGCGCGCAGCGAGTAATTTATCCGCGTTCAGCAACTTGTTAGCCATTTGCCAGCTTTGAGACAGTTTGAATAATTTCTTCGATTTCATATCTGTCTACGCCATCGTCATCACAATATTTTGATCTTTCTTTAATTTTTTCAGCTGTCATCCTTGGCCAGAATCTTTCCAATACATCATCTTTTCTGACGGTTAAAGCTGTTGCGATTTTCTTTTTCGCATCACAGGTATCTGTGTACTCAATGTTGATATCATGAGAAGCTTGAAAAAGCGCAGGGTCTAGATAGTTCTCAGGCTCTCTTTTCCTGGTAAGGAGAGCAATCTTACCTTGTCTCTTTAGTTCAGAGATTTTCTCCACATTCCTTGGGTTTTGAATTGGATCCCCTAGATCAGAATCCATTAGTATTCCCCACTCCAAACCCAATTGATCAATAAGCTTCTTGGATACCCAGTGCTTTAGATTTCCACAGCCACCTATAGGAATGCAAGCTATACCCAGTTCAGACAAGGTGTTTTCAATATCACCGTTAATCTTTAATTGCTCGGCGGAATGGTTAACAAATGTCACGTCGCTATGACCTTCTACTAGGAGAACTCCCCGTGATGAAGCAATTTCACTTTCAGGAAGCACCCCTAGGCTGATTGCTACCTTTTCAAGCACCTCATCTGACCCGCTGGTGATTTTGGGAGTGTTATTTTCGTCTTTTTCGATAAAGCGAATAGACTCTATAGGAAGGAGTCCAGCCAACGCTGGAACATGCGTTGTTAATAAAATTTGGCAGTCAGGCCTGCATGACAAAGCGATTAGCGCTTCAATTAGCATGATTTGATAGCTTGGGTGCTGTGATGTTTCAGGCTCTTCAATAGCGTATATAACCTTAGGAGAGCTCTTTTCCACCCTAACCTTTTCCGCTTCAGCTCTAAAGAAGTTGAGCAAAATAAGTCTTCTAACACCGCTGCCACGTTTGTTTATCGGAACTCCACCCTCGCCATCTAACGTGAAATTGAAAGTCCACTTTGGTTTATCCTTAAATCTTGGGTGTAATTCCGACGCCAGCGCCGGATCCATTTCTCGCAATTTTTCTTTCGTACGCTCCGCGACCTCCAAAACAGACTGTTCGATTTTTTCTTGCAGCTCGTCTATTTCTTGCTGAAGTGACTTTTTGGCTTGATCTACCGCAACCTGAATTGGGTTTTTTGCCTCAGGGTCAGAATCATTACTCTCTCTATCAGCCTTGAACAAGGCAAAAGTAGGCATTTCCGCCTCAATTTTCTTATATATATTTTTTGATTCTTTTTCCAGCGCACTGACATCCAAATCGAAGTCCGTCAGTTGTAAGTCATCAAATTTTTTCCAGATAGCAGAACGCCATAAACTTGCAACTCGTTTATCCTCTACCTCTCCATCGATACCCAACTCTTTGCCTCGAGCCTTTAATTCAGCTAGTTTTAAACTGTGTAGATCATTAGCGTTTTCGAGAGAAGGGTGCATGCAGTGAATTAAAATGGCAGGTGCCGAGACTGTTTTCTGCACCTTGTACACTTTCGATATTTCGATATCACCATTACTATTTAGCAGGTGCTCATTTTTAAAGCTTGTGGGGTAATTCTCATCAACAACGACCTCTTCAGACAGCTCATCAAAAACACAAGATATTTTGATTTCAGATTCACCCGACTCTACATTTTTATCATCACTATCTATTTTCACAGACTTGTTATTAAAGAAAATCTCGAGTGCCTCAAGAATCGTGGATTTTCCTGCGTCATTTCTTCCAGTGACACCCGTTAATCCATCCTCAAATGATATGGAGACTTCCTCTTTATAGCCTCTGAAGTTTTTTATCTTCATTTCCTTGAGTCGCATAAATCCTCCTTAAATAAATAAGGTAATCCCCCGGCTTTGCCGGGGGACTACCCGAGGTTTGACCGTGTGATGCGGTCACAGGGAACCTCCAATCTCGGCCAAGAGATAGGATGTTCCCAATGAGAGAGTACCAGAGTCTTTCCAATACGACATGGAATTGCAGGTATCATGTTGTTTTTATACCGAAAAAGCGTAAGAAGATGATTTTCGGAAAGATACGCAAGCACCTTGGTGAGGTGTTCCATGAGCTGGCACGGCAGAAGGAGTGCCAGATCGTGGAGGGCCACCTGATGCGTGACCATGTCCACATGTGCATTAGCATTCCACCAAAGCATTCTGTGTCACACGTTGTTGGCTATATCAAAGGGAAAAGTGCAATTTCGATAGCCAGGAACTTTATGGGTAGAGCGAAAGATTTCACAGGCGAGAGCTTCTGGGCAAGAGGTTATTTTGTTTCGACAGTCGGGCTTGATGAAGACATGGTCCGTGCCTACATCCGTAACCAAGAAAAGTCTGATGAGCATTATGATCAGCTCAAGTTCGGCATGTGAAGATAGCCGCCTTCAGGCGGCTCAGGTTCTTGCCCCTTTGAGGGGCTAACAATATAAAGCCCCCGGCTTTGCCGGGGGATACTTACTATGATTGAGTGGCTAACGTCAGCCATCAGCCGCGTGAGGTACGAGCGTCGACTGAATGGCCTTGTTGGACGGGTTTGAACCAGCGTCTAGCCAGAATTGAACGACCACGCCGTTCATGATTCTATGCATAATTCAGATCCACATCCCGATAGCGAAGTACCTAATTTCCGACTCATGCTCATGCTCCCCGCGCTTATCCACATAGAAGCCCTCCGCAGTAACAGACGAGGTATCTAGCGCATATGCATCTGAGTTAACTAAAACCTCCGGGGCTGACGCAAACGTTTGTGGAAAGGTTACCCACTCGCGTGCATTAGTGGATTTGCATCGGGAACGAGCGATTTGCAATTCATTGGAATAACGATACCAGTATCCATCGCTATTCGAGCCGCTTTCAACCACATCACCAGAGAACTCAAGACCAAATATGTAGTCCTTTACAGTCTCTTTGCGATCCTCTGGGCTTTGCTCCCACGGAGCAGCAATTCCATCTACCGAAACCGTGAAGCCAAATCCAGAGGCCACGATCTTCTTGAAACTGTATCCATTGTGGAGAAGATAGAGCAGTAACGAGAAACCAAGAAAAGCGGCCAAGCCGGCGCTCATACCAAATCTTGGAGTGTGTACGACGTACTCAATGAGCGCTGCGATGAGTAAGACGATCGCTCCAGTCAAAAGTGGACGGCCGCCAATTAGATTCTTGAGACGAGTGTTCACTAACGTGTCCCCTCTACTCCGTCCAATAGGTATTAGACCGCACGGTCTGATATCGGATGAACGCGCATGCACGTTCAATAATGTTATGCAGCACGCCACGCTCTTCCTAACCCATTGAAATCAATAAATATTAAGAATAGCTCGGCAGTATAACACCAATCACCGTGCACGCTGCATATCACCAATGAACGTGCCTGTTGCCTTTGCCACCATGCCCGCTAAGGGTCGTCAGCTGCGGCACCAGATCCATCAGCTTATCCTTCAGTTCAGCATCCGGCCAAAACCGGTCCCGTTGACGCATTGGTTAGATTTCACCTTGCATTGGACCCAGACGGCTTGTTGGTAGCTTGCGCATCTATCAAAACCAACTCCGTACCTTCTTTGAGTTCTAATTCTTTCATTATTTTCTGAACACGGAATAGCTCGCTGTCGTTAAAATACAAAATTACTTTAATGGCTTTCTTTGTTTGGTTTGCTGCCTTATACACTTCAACCTGCTTTGCCAGATTCTGCTTTAGCTTGGAATTGCTAGCTAATTTGAACTCTACAAGGGTGCTATCTTTCGAACCTCTAGAGATTTTATAATCGACCGGGCCGCGACCATTATTGACTTCAGAGTTAACGTCATCTTGCGAAGCGTACCAGGTCAGTCGAAACATAAGCTGAAGATCCGACTCACGCTTGATTGGTTGGCCATTAGAATAAAAAATTCGGTAGCCATCATTATTTTCAATAACCTGCTTTAAATACAGAACGCGATTATAAGCCTCGTCATGTGTATTATCAGAAGTCTCGTAAAAGCTGCTCTCATTCTTTAAACTCTCAATTAAGCTAGCTACTTGACGTATGAAAACTGTCTCTATTTCTTGGACTTTTTTCTCACTCAAAGCGACAGCTTGATCACCTGTATCTTCCTTGAGCCGGATGTAGCGGTCAATTAATTCTGGAAAATTCCTTAATGTCTTAGCTATGGCCTCATTGATTTCACGCTGCTTCGCGTCTTCTGGAACCCTGCGAAGGAAATATTCGTTTACTTGGCCTCTTAACTCTACGTTAGGGATAGCCGCGACAATATCATCAAAATCACCAATTATGTCATGCTTGTTTATCCAAGCTTCATCCTTGGTAAGGATGTCTTTTGGCGTTAATAATACATAATCACCATCAATATAAGGCAGCGTATATTTTTTTGATGTCCAACGACGAGTTTTATAGTTAAACTCCGCATGCGGGACCATAACTGACTTGGTTTGCGACGAATCGATATATTTTTGAGCGAAATATTGCGTGTATTCGCACAAATACGACTTTATAAGGTTAGTAGTAAAATCGCTTATGCTATCTTTTCCAACCCCCTCCTTAATAAGGCATAGCTTTTCTAGGTGGCTGCTTTTCGTTATCTTCTCTGCACCAAAATCATTGAATATATTACCTAGGTTGTCATTTAGAGCGCTTGCAAAGTCCGGTCCTAGACCAGACCCACCATTCCCTACTTTACTGAAACCCAGCCAATTCTGTTTTACTTCAGGGAATAGGAACCAGTGCCTGACCAATCCTTTAGAGATCTTGCCATCCTCTGACATATCACGGAGGAACCCAATGTATTTTATGATTTCATCATGTAAATTCTGATATTCCGGTTTATCACTATTAAAAAGCAAAAACGGATCTATAAATACAGGCAGGTCATTAATTAAGGAGACGTTGAACGCGCCATATTCTTCAAGCTCGTCCTTTGAAACAGAAAAATAATCCGAAAAATAGACGTTCATTCAGCTCTCCTTGCAAATCTAACGTAGAGGTTGCCGGACGCTTTGTAGTGCCAGCGAAAAAGCGGTCCGGTTGACCGCCTGGTTAAACGCCTTCTGGATAAATCCAGTCATGTAAAAATTTCTCCATATCATTTTCACCGCCCGGTTTTAAGCCTTCCCGCTGCATGGCTTCGTACCAACTTGCCACTGCATGCTTCATCCAGTTAATGTCCTTTTTCCAGACAGGGCCGACATGATTGACCCACAATTCAATCTCACGCTCTGACGTAGGCGATGCCGAAGAGAGCAGCTCGGCCGTAGCAACTAACTGGTCTGCCAATTCGCCATCAACCACTTCGTCAGGAATTGACCAGTGTCCTTTATTGCCAAGACAGTCCGTATAAAATCCGAGCTGCTTAACCTGATCCAACAGGTATGGATGCTCTGCACCTTTATCGAACAGTGGACGAAGATCGTCTAGCTTTCTCGCGCCCTCAGCCACTAGCTGAGGAAAAATCCACTGTACATTCTTGTTGGTGTGAGAGCGGTACCGCTTCCATTCTTCCTTAACCTCATTGTCGTCACGTGCAAGCGACATGGCCCGAAGTATTGAGACCTTTCCAGACTCTTCGATAGAAAGGGCTGCTAGAGAACATGCTGTTGGAAGCCGTCCAGCGTAAAGGAGTAGCTTGGCATCCTGCGCCAAGCGTGCCGCATTTTCCGACGCAGCAATCATGCCTTCGGCTATCTGCGCAAAACTTAACCTTCCTTTATAACTTGGCAGTTTCTTCGGCACGAAGCCTCATCCATTTAACAGGTTGTTAGAGAGCCTACTCGTTGAATTTCTTGAACGAACACGTATACCACCTAAGGTGCTGAGATATTGGAGTATTAAGTATTGCTCGGCCACTAGGGCCCAATCATTGCGCATACTGCATAATACCGATGAACGTGCTTGTTGTATTTGCCCCCATGTCCGCTCAGGGTCGATATCGGCCATCTAGGTATAGACCCCATATGAAATTCTCGTGATGAGGTCCATCACCGCCGTTGGGTTATCCACCATGACATCAACCGGCTTGCGCCAGTCCAGTGCCATGGCTTCGGTGTTCATCCAACCCCTGGCGAGGGACTCATTCTCACCGAAGAGTTCAATAGCAGATTGCCATATCTTGTCCGCATCAGCGTTCGGTATCTCGCCTGCAATGCGGGAGGGGCCGCTATCATCTGATGAAGTAGTCATGTTCCCTTCCTCCTGGTGCAGGCGGGTGCCGTACCGGCTTCATTTCGGTAGTTGCTGAAGCCAGCCTAGCACAGGATGCTTAGCCTGCTTGGGTAGCGTAAGCTTAGGTAACTACCTCCGCTGCCGCCCCTCCACCGACCAGCAGGATGCTGCCATGGACAAGAAGGCCCTCAGCGAACGGGACATCTGCACCAAGTTCATCACCCCGGCGCTTGAGCGGGCTGGCTGGGACATCCAGGCCCAGGTGCGCGAGGAGGTGTCGTTCACCGCCGGGCGCATCATCGTGCGCGGGCGGCTGCATACCCGCGGCAAGCGCCGCCGGGCGGACTACGTGCTGAGCCACCAGAAGAACCAGCCCATTGCGGTGATCGAGGCCAAGGACAACAAGCACGGCCTGGGCGACGGCATGCAGCAGGCGCTGGCCTACAGTGACGCCCTGGATGTGCCCTTCGTGTTTGCCAGCAACGGCGACGGCTTCCTGTTCCACGACTGCACCGGCCTGGGTGACCAGACCGAGACCACCCTCGGCCTGGAAGATTTTCCCTCCCCGGATGAACTCTGGGAGCGCTATTGCCGCTACAAGGGCCTCGACCAGGCAGCACGCCCGGTGGTGGAGCAGCCCTACTACGACGACGGCAGCGGACGCACACCGCGGTACTACCAGACAGTGGCGATCAACCGCACCGTGGAGGCGGTGGCCCGCGGCCAGGACCGCATCCTGCTGGTGATGGCCACCGGCACCGGCAAGACCTTCACCGCCTTCCAGATCATCTGGCGGCTATGGAAATCCAAGCAGAAGAAGCGAATCCTGTTCCTGGCCGACCGCAACATCCTGGTCGACCAGACCAAGAACAACGACTTCAAGCCGTTCGGCCAAGCGATGACCAAGGTCACCAACCGCACGGTGGACAAGTCCTACGAGATCTATCTCTCGCTCTACCAGGCGGTGACCGGCAGCGAGGATGAGCAGAACATCTACAAGCAGTTCTCGCCGGACTTCTTCGATCTGATCGTCATCGACGAGTGCCACCGCGGCAGCGCGGCGGTAGATTCCGCCTGGCGCTCGATCCTCGAGTACTTCTCCTCGGCCACCCATGTCGGCCTGACCGCCACGCCCAAGGAGACCAGGGAGGTCTCCAACATCGATTACTTCGGTGAGCCGGTATACAGCTACTCGCTCAAGCAGGGCATCGAGGACGGCTTCCTGGCCCCTTACAAGGTGGTGCGGGTCGATATCGACCGCGACCTGCAGGGCTGGCGGCCCAGCAAGGGGCAGATCGACAAGCACGGCGAGCTGATCGAGGACCGCATCTACAACCAGAAGGACTTCGACAAGCACCTGGTGCTGGAGCCACGCACCGAGCTGGTAGCCCGCAAGATCACCGAGTTCCTGGAGAGCACCGACCCCTACCAGAAGACCATCGTCTTCTGCGAGGACATCGACCACGCCGAGCGTATGCGCCAGGCGCTGGTCAACCTCAATCCGAAGCGGGTGGCCGAGAATCGCAAGTACGTGATGCGCATCACCGGCGACGAGAACGAGGGCAAGGCAGAGCTGGACAACTTCATCGACCCCGAGGCGCGCTATCCGGTCATCGCCACCACCAGCAAGCTGATGACCACCGGCGTCGACGCTCAGACCTGCAAGCTGATCGTGCTCGACCAGCGCATCCAGTCGATGACCGAGTTCAAGCAGATCATCGGCCGCGGCACCCGCATCAACGACGACTACCACAAGCACTGGTTCACCATCCTCGACTTCAAGAAGGCCACCGAGCTGTTCGCCGACCCCGACTTCGACGGCGACCCCGTCAAGGTCTACCAGCCAAAGGGCGACGACCCCATCGCCCCGGATGACGAGCTGGCGGAGGACGACATCGCCCCCGGCGACAGCGCCGAGGGGCTCGGCGAGGCGGAAGGCGTCGAGGAGGAGGGAGCCGACTTCGCCCCGGAGGAAGGTGCCACCTGGAAGAGCGACGACAGCGGCGCCCTGGGCCCACTGGAAGAGCCGCCCGAGCCCAGGCGCAAGTACGTGGTCGACGACGTCACGGTCAGCGTGGTGGCCGAGCGGGTGCAGTACCTCGGCCCGGACGGCAAGCTGATCACCGAGAGCCTGCGCGACTACACCCGCAAGAAGGTGAAGGAGCAGTTCGCCTCGCTGGACGACTTCCTGCGCCGCTGGCACGACGCCGAACGCAAGCAGGCGATCCTGGAGGAGCTGGAAGAGAGCGGCATCTTCTGGGACGACCTGATCAAGGAGCTGGGCGACCGCCTCGGCGACGAGCCCGACCCCTTCGACGTGATCTGTCATATCGCCTTCGACCGCCCGGCCCTCACCCGCCGCGAGCGCGCCGAGCAGGTCAAGAAGCGCGATATCTTCACCCGTTACGAGGGCCAGGCCCGCCAGGTGCTGGAGTCCCTGGTCGACAAGTATGCCGATACAGGCATCGAGCCCATCGAGGATATCAACGTCCTCACCGTCACGCCGTTCAGCGATATCGGAACCGTAACGGAGCTGGTCAAGGCCTTCGGCGGCAAGCCCGCTTACAACCGCGCCCTGCACGAACTGGAAGACGCGCTCTACCAACCTGCCGGCTGATCGGTATCCTGTCGGCATTTTCCATCGCACAAAACGACGCTATCCACAGGCGGATGCCGCCCCTCCCCTGTGGATGAACTCGCATCCGTCGGGAACACCAAGGAAACAACGCGCCCATGAGCATTTCCACCACCATCAAGTCCATCCAGGACATCATGCGCAAGGACGTCGGCGTCGACGGCGACGCCCAGCGTATCGGTCAGCTGGTCTGGATGCTGTTCCTGAAGATCTTCGATGACCGGGAGCAGGAGTGGGAAATTCTCAACGACGACTACCGCTCGCCGATCCCCGAGCCGCTGCGCTGGCGGCACTGGGCCGCCGACCCCGAGGGCATGACCGGCGACGAGCTCAAGGAGTTCGTCGACACCATGCTGTTCCCCGGTCTGCAGCAGCTGCAGGCCCGCGGCGACGACACTCGCGCCGTGGTGATCCGCAACGTCTTTGAAGACGCCTACAACTACATGAAGTCCGGCCAGCTGATGCGCCAGGTCATCAACCGGCTGCAGGACGGCATCGACTTCAATACCCAGGACGACCGCCACCAGCTCGGCGACATGTACGAGCAGATACTCAAGGACCTGCAGAGCGCCGGTAACGCCGGTGAGTTCTACACCCCGCGGGCGGTCACCGAATTCATGGTCAACCGGGTGGACCCCAAGCTCGACGAGATCGTGATGGACCCGGCCTGCGGCACCGGGGGCTTTCTCACCTGCACCATCGAGCACAAGCGCAGTCACTACGTGAAGACCCCGGAGGACGAGCAGATCCTCCAGGCCAGCCTGCGCGGCATCGAGAAGAAGCCCTTGCCCCACCTGCTGGCCACCACCAACCTGATCCTCCACGGCATCGAGGTGCCGGAGCAGATCCGCCACGACAACGCCCTGGCCCGCCCGCTGATTAGCTGGGGCCCCAAGGAGCGGGTCGACGTCATCGTCGCCAACCCGCCTTTCGGCGGCATGGAGGAGGACGGCATCGAGACCAACTTCCCCCAGGCTTTCCGCACCCGGGAGACCGCCGACTTGTTCATGACGCTGTTCATCCAGCTGTTGAAAGAGGGCGGCCGTGCCGCCGTGGTACTGCCGGACGGCTTCCTGTTCGGCGAGGGCATGAAGACCCGCCTGAAGGAGAAGCTGCTCAGCGAGTGCAACCTGCACACCATCGTTCGCTTGCCCAACGGGGTCTTCAACCCCTACACCGGCATCAAGACCAACCTGCTGTTCTTCACCAAGGGCCGGCCCACCGAGCAGGTCTGGTACTACGAGCACCCCTACCCGAAGGGCTACAAGAGCTACAGCAAGACCAAGCCGATGCGCTTTGCCGAGTTTGCCACCGAGGTCGACTGGTGGGGTGAGGAGAGCGACGGCTTCGCCGCCCGCGAGGAGACTGAGCAGGCCTGGAAGGTCGGCATCGAGGAGATCCAGGCGCGCAATTACAACCTGGATATCAAGAACCCCTGGCAGGGCGAAGAGGTCAGCCATGATCCCGACGAGCTGCTGGAAACATACGCCCGCCAGCAGGCCGAGATCCAGGAGCTCCGCGACCAGCTCAAGCAGATCCTCGGCGATGCGCTAAGCCATGCCAGCCAGGGAGCCAACGCCGAGGACAGCCTCGCCGAGACAAGCCGCGAGACGCAGGAGGACGAGGCGTGAGTGCAAGGGAACTGATCACCGACCACCTCGACCTCTGGACCGACGCCGTCACGACCAAATCGACAGCAGGTAGAGGACGCAATGGAAAGATCGAGCTCACCGGCATCAAGAAGCTGCGCGAGCTGATCCTGGACCTCGCCGTGCGTGGCAAACTGGTCGACCAAGATCCCAGCGATGAACCCGCCAGCGTTCTGCTGGAGCGTATCGCCGAGGAGAAGGCCCGGCTGGTCAAGGAAGGGAAAATCAAGAAGCCCAAGAAACTGCCGGAGATTTCGGAGGAAGAAAAGCCGTTTGAGCTTCCAGAAGGCTGGTTGTGGGCTCGCATGAAAGCAATTAGTGAATATATCCAGCGCGGAAAAGGGCCCAAATATGCGGACTTTGGAGAAGTGCGCGTTGTTTCACAGAAATGTATTCAATGGTCAGGTTTTGACCTGAGCGCCTCTCGCTTCATCGATGACAGCAGCTTGAGCGGCTATCAAGGTGAGCGATATATTCGAAACAACGACATTCTATGGAACTCAACCGGCACCGGAACTGTTGGCCGAGCCATTGTAGCTAAAAATCTGCAGCATCCTATCGTTGCTGACTCTCATGTCACCATAATTCGACCACTGGCCACCGAGCCGAACCATATCCTGAACTACATTGCATCACCCAGTGTTCAGCAGAGGATTGGACCTGACCATGAAAACTCATTGGTATCAGGCACCACTAAGCAAGTCGAACTTAATTCAGGCTCAGTGAAGCTGCTTGCCGTCCCACTCCCCCCTTTGGAAGAGCAACACCGCATCGTCGAAAAAGTCGACGAATTGATGGCCCTCTGCGACCGGCTAGAGCAGCAGGTCGGCGGCCAGCTGGAAGCCCATGAAGTGCTAGTCGATACCTTGCTCGATGCCCTGACCCGCTCCGCCGACGCGTCGGACGTGGCCGATAACTGGGCCCGCATCACCGAGCATTTCGATACCCTATTTACCACTGAAGCCAGCATCGACAAGCTCAAAAATACCCTCCTTCAGCTGGCCGTCACAGGTAGGATAACTGAGCAAAATCAAGAAGACGAACCTGCAGAAATTGCTTACGGAAAGAAGGTTGCTTTACCAGAAGGTTATATCAGAAAAACCAAACAAAAAATAAAAGAAAGACCGGCCACACCTCTAGAAACGCTTCCCAGCATACCGCCTAACTGGGCATATTTCAGCATAGATAAACTGTATTCCAACAATCATCTTCTTGACTATGCAGATGGAAATCACGGGAGTCTATATCCAAGAAAAGGAGACTTCGGCGATGAGGGGGTTGTTTTCTTGACTGCAGCGCAGATTACTGATTTTGGCGAGATAAAGTGGAGCGACTGTCCACGCCTTTCATCTAAAAAAGCCAATAAGCTTTCCAAAGGGTGGTCGCAGAAAGGAGATGTTTTCTTTACTCATAATGCTACTGTGGGGCGCACTGGTTTAGCGAGCGCGCCACCTGAAGATGATTTTCTCCTTGGAACATCAGTAACTTTTTATAGAGTTAATAGTGTGAGTTTGAATAGATACTACCTCTACTATTACTTCTCATCGCCGATATGGCAAAATCAAGCTGCCGCTATTATGCAACAGACAACCAGAAATCAAGTGAGCATCACAAAGCAGGCACTTTTTTATGTATCCCTTCCTCCTCTAAATGAACAAAGAAGAGTTGTTGAAAGAGTTCAAGCAACTTTGGCACTCTGCGACCAGCTCACATCCCGCCTGAGGGAGATTGGCGAGACCCGCACTCAGCTGGCCGAGGCGGTGGTGGAGCAGGCGGTGAGTTGATGGCCTACGATCGCCCCTGGAAGTCCTTCGAGGAGCAGCTGGCGCTGCTGAAAGCGCGAGGCATGGTGGTCGGCAATGAGGCGGCCGCCCTGGAGTACCTGGAGCGCGTCGGCTATTATCGGCTGAGCGCCTACTGGTATCCCTTCCGGGTGTTCGAGACGGTGAACCATGACCGCCACGGTCGCCCGATCACCCAGGCCACCGACCGGTTCGTTCCCGACACCCAGTTCGTCGATGCGGTGCGGCTCTACCTGTTCGACAAGGAGCTTCGGCTGGGCCTGACCGATGCCCTGGAGCGGATCGAGATCGCCCTGCGGGTCGATATCGCCTACCTGCTCGGGGAGCGCGACGCCTTCGCGCACCTCCACCGCGCTACCTTCCACCCCTCCTTCGCCCGCCGGCGATTCGGACGCGACCCTCGCGACAGCTTCGAGAAGTGGCAGGAGCGGTGCCTGGGCATGGAGAGGCGTTCCAAGGAAGACTTCGTCAAGCACTATCGGCAGAAGCACGGCCCGCGCCTGCCGGTCTGGGTCGCCGTGGAGACCTGGGACTTCGGTACCCTCTCCCAGCTATTTGCGATGATGAAGGTACCGGACCAGCGCCGCATCGCCGGGAAATACGGCGTACCCGACTGGAAGGTCTTTCAGAGCTGGCTGCGCTCGTTGAACTACCTGCGCAACGTCTGCGCTCACCATAGCCGGCTCTGGAACCGCAACGTCATCGACCAGCCCAAGCTGCCTGAGCTGGGCATTTTGCCGTGGTGTGACGAATTCCACGATCAGCCACAGCTGATCGCACGGCCCTTCCTGCTTCTCGGCATCGCGCGCCACATGACCCGGGTAGTTTGCCCGGATACCGGCTGGCATCGGCGCCTTCAGGCACACCTGGTGACATTCCCGGCGCAACACGCTCAGCGCCAGCTCTCGCTTGACGATATGGGAGCGCCACTGGGTTGGCAGCAATGGTGGTCAGCGTGAGGTAGGCGAATAGACAGGCAAATAAGAACCCCCGCGTAAGCTCGTGAGAGCCAAGAGGCGGGGGCCGTGTTACCGAGCATGATAGGGCACACCCACGGAAACGACAAGGACTTCAGCCGCCACCGCGAGAAGGAGCTACCATGGCCATCGAACAGGGCATCTGGAAGCTGGTGGACAGCGCCGGCGAGCCGCCACGCAAGTGCGCCCCGCGGGCCTCGCCGACGAGGGACTGCTGGAAAAGCAGACCATGCAGGACCTGGCGATTCTCAACCGGGATTGGCTGCTGATCGGCCGCCAGGTACGCACCGCCTTCGACAAGCTGGTTGCTCTGCTGGCCATCGACGCCAACGGCATGGTGATCATCCAGGGTGTGTCTCGGCCATCACCGTAGCTCAGCCAATCTCAGCTACTCGGAGTCACTCGGCTGCTCCGTAGCTGGAACGTACTCCACCAAGTCCTCTATCTCACAGTCGAAGAACGCACACAGCCGATCAAGATTCTCGGTCCCTGTGTTGTATCCACGCTGGTTGATCATCTTCGAAAGGGTCATGCGGTGGATACCGGCCGCCTTGGCGACCTCGCCGATGGTGATTCGACGCCCCTCAGCGAACTCCTTCTTGGCAATCATTTCCTTGATCTTGAACCGCAGCATGGTCAGGCCTCTATCGCATCACGCATCCGATGATATCTAAAAGCATCAAAAGATGCTTGCATTGATCTCAAAGTGATGTATGGTGTTATCAAGTGATGCGCAAAGGCATCACTTGATAAAGGAGACGACCATGAAGCATAGCTACCTGACCACGGCCGAGCTGGCTGAGCGCATCAAGTACGACGCCCGCACCATCCGCGAGCGCCTCAAGGACCGGGTGCTGTTGGAGGGCATCCACTACATCCGTCCGTTCGGGGGACGCAAGATCCTCTACCTCTGGGAGCCGATCGAGCGCGACATGAAGCTCCATTCTGCCGAGGAGAGTCTGGGCGTGCCGATGGCGCGGGGGGGTGTCTGCCATGGGTAAGATCGTTGCCAGGAAGGAAACCGGGAAGCTGTGCTTCGACTTCCGCTACCTCGGCAAGCGCTGCCGCGAGCAGACGACCCTGGATGACACGCCGGCCAACCGTCGCAAGCTGATGAAGATCATGGAGAAGATCGAGGCCGAGATCACCCTGGATAGCTTCGACTACGGCCGCTACTTCCCCAACAGCCCGCGGGCCGAAACGCTCAGCAAGCGTGCGCTGAAGCGACAGGGGGGGTACCGGGAGACGCCGCTGCTGGGCGAGTTCGCCGAGACCTGGTTCGCCGAGAAGGAGATTGAGTGGCGTAACTCGCAGATCAAGACGGTGCGCAGCAGCCTCGATCGCCACATCCTGCCCCAGCTGGGGGAGAAAGAGGTCGGCAGCATCACCCGAGCAGACATTCTTGAGTTCCGGTCATCCCTCGCCAAAGTGACGTCCCGGAGCGGCAAGAAGCTGTCTGCCAGTCGCATGAACCACATCATGACGCCATTGCGCATGATGTTGAATGAAGCCGCCGACCGCTTCGAGTTTAGCTCACCGTACCGGGGGATTAAATCGCTGAGGGTGCCGCGCACCGACGTCCAGCCGTTCACGCTCGAGGAGGTGTGGCGGATCATCGACAACGTGCGGCCCGACTTCCGCAACTACTACACCGTGCGCTTCTTCACCGGCATGCGCACCGGCGAGATCGACGGCATGCCCTGGGCCAACGTCGATTTCTCCCGCCGCCAGATCCTGGTCAAGGAGTCGCTGGTACACGGCGAGGTGGTGGACACCAAGAACGATGGCTCGAACCGTGCCATCGACATGTCGGAGCCCGTCTACCAGGCGCTGCGGGCGCAGCAGCAAGTGACCGGCGACCAGCGCCTGGTGTTCTGCAACCGGGTGGGCAACGCGCTCGACCACCAGAACGTCACCAAGCGCATCTGGTACCCGCTGCTCGATGAGCTGGAGTTGAGTCGTCGGCGCCCATACCAGACGCGCCACACGGCCGCCACGCTGTGGTTGGCCGCGGGGGAGAACCCGGAGTGGATCGCCCGTCAGATGGGCCACACCACCACCGAGATGCTGTTCCGGGTCTACTCCCGCTACGTGCCCAACCTGACCCGCCAGGACGGCTCTGCCTTCGAGAAGATGCTTCGGCAGCAGGTCCCGCAGGCACCCCAGGATCCCGAGACCGAACGCGAAGACGCCGAGGAGGTGAGCCATGCCCGCTGATCTTTACGCCATCACGGCCGTTCAGGACACCCTGATCACGCAGTCGGCACGCCGCAATGTCCGAAAGCTAGCCAGTGCTGTCGGGCTGGCCCTCAACGTCCAGCCAGGTCGCGGCCTGGTGATGGTCCTCGGCACCGGTAACGAGCGCAACAATCAGGAGGCGCTGGAGACCTGGGTGGCTCAGGCGCTGATCAACCATGACCTGCTGCCGACGCGCGAGGCAATTCCGATGTTGCTGCGTGAGCTGGAGTCAACGCTCACTCGCTGGGAGATGCCGTCATGACCAAGGCTAGAACGGAGGGAAGGGTGATGGACCTGTTCGAGAACGCCATGACCGTGGAACGAGTGGAGGTGCTGCCGGTACCGGTGCCCGAGGCGCAGCGCTGCTGGGTACTGACACTGACCACCCCAGCCAGAAGGCTGCGCGTCTTTCTGCTGGCGGAGTCCGTGACCGCCGAGGGTGTGCCGCGGACGGGGCAGGCCATCCTGGTCACGCTCAGGGGCTACCCCCATGGCGTAGCCAGCTGCCACATGCTGGACACCTACCTGATGCTGACAGACTAGTCAGCCACGTCGGTGACAGGGGCAGCCTCCTGTCACCGACGTGTCAGTGATAACTGACTGACATGACACAACACGACGAGCCCCGCCATGATGGAACTTCCTGAGCAGGTAACCGTGCCGCAGGCCGCGGACATCCTGGGGATCAGCACGCGCACGCTCTATCGCTGGCTGCGACAGGGGCGGCTGACAGCTGGCACAGGCCCCGATGGTCGGCGTGCCATGTGTCGAGACGATGTCATTGCCATGGCAGTGACACGTCAGCGACCTGTCACGGGACATGACGCACCCATTGTCACTGCTTCCTGGCAAGAGATTAGACGTCTCTCTGAGGGGCTAGAGGGTCTGCAGCGACGGCTGGATCGCCAGGCAGAACTGCTCGAAGCGCTGATCCGCCTCTCTCCTGCTGACTCCATCGAGGCACTGATCCGCAAGCGTGAGATGCTTGAGGCGTTGGGGAAGGGGGCGGATAACCGTCCCGGCTTCAGGTGATGGGCTCCGGGCGGGCGGCGGGGCCTAGGTGTTGCCGCCGGACCGTTACCTGAGCTCCTGGCCGCTATGGGGTCTCTGCACAGTGCCCTGGTTCCTCGTGGAGGGACGGTAGGAACCCCTCCTTGCGTTCGGGCTGTATCACGACCAGGGCGGTGAACAGGGCGAAGCGAACGGCCGTCCAGATACCGAAGTCATGCAGATCCTGACTCGTCTGCTTCTTTTTGGTTGGGGCTTTCTTCTGTTTTCTTAATGGCTTGTTCCAGTCGGCAAGCATGACGTTGGCATTCCCATGGGGGTGCCGGGTGGGTTTTCCATTCTCCTTCACTTTGATCTGAATCGAGCGGTCTGGAACCCTTAAGCATCGGCGCCAATAGGTTCTGTCATGGCTTTCTGTGGCTGAATCCGCGATCTCTACCGTCAGGCGAAGGTAACGACTGAGTCCAAGTCGCTCGAAGAATGGCATGATGCTTACCAGCGTCTCTTCGCTTCGCACTTTGATCTGGGCGTCTGTACGTTGCATGGCCTTCAGAATCGGTGTGATGGCTGCCAGGCAGGCGTCCGGGGCCTCGTCGTACCAGTCCAAAAGGGCCCGGAAGGAGCGGTTGGCCTCGCGTTGATGAGAGGGTACATAGGGCGGCGCCAGGCAGGTGGAGAGTTCCGGCATGGGATGTTTCTCCAGGGCATGGGCCGATTGAGGGAGTGGCGTGCGACGCGCGATGTCGCTGAACCGGGGTTTGCCGCGTGAGGTTTTCAGCGCCATCAGCCGTTGGCCTTCCTCAACCCAACGGGACAGCATCTCGGCAGGCAACTGCAGCCGTCGTGATGCAATGGCCAAGGCGGCCGTCATCGATTGGCCGTTGGCGGTCTCCAGCTCGATGAAATTGAGCGTGCTGTAGACGGTGGAGGCCGACAGGTGGTGGTGAGGCGACAACTTTCTTTGGGGGACGTGTGAAGCGGAGTAGCTTAACCACACCAATCCATCGTCACTCGGCTCCAGAAATGGTGTCCACTCCTCGCTCAGGGCTTCACAGAGCCGAGATGCGGTCAGTTCTTCCTGCTCGCCGACCTTCTTACGCCATTTGTGGCGCCATACCGCCACGGCAGTGGCTGAGCGTCCCATCAGACTCTGCTGGAGAGGCGTGCTCAGGAGGGTGTCCTGGGTTGTCCATACCTCATGACGAAGCTGCATCTCGATCAGGTGGGTGTAAGTCGCCAGTGTCTCGTCGGGCGTCAGGTGCCCGGTCCACAGGCCCAGGGCCCAGAGGCGTTTGCGGGTCGCCTCGGGCTGTGGTGCCAACATCGCCAGGGCCGACAGATCCTCGTTCCAACACGGCAAGGCGATTCGACCCTCGTCATCCGTCGCCCATTCCCTGGGCAACAGCGAGCCAGACCCTGATGACGTCATACGCAGCAGCATGAGCGTCACGAAGGTGTGCCGAAGGTGATGGAACCTCAGGGTGGGATCCCCACTCACGATCCTCATGGCATGGTGAATCGGGCCGAACAATAGCGCATCCTCTATTCGCTCGTGGGGGAGGCCCGGCAGGCAGAACAACAGGTGGTGTAGATCATTCCCCCCCACCTGTTCGGTATGCCGCCTGCCCTTCCACAGCGCGAGCTGCGCTCGCTCCTCCTGACTGAGCAAGATATGCAGCGGCAGGCGACGCGTGGCGGAGGCGGTCTTCCCGGAGGCATGGGTATTCGGTCGCACCAGCAGCTCCGGCTCCAGGATGCTGGGATCCTCGACACCCTGCAGGTCCTTGAGCGTCAGGCTTGCCACTTCCGAGCGGCGCAAACCGCAGCGATAGCCGATAACCAGCACCAACTCCTGCATGAGTAGCAGGCGATCATCCTGGCCGGACGCTCGAATCACGTCCCGCGCTCGAATGAACTCCGCAGGAGTGAGGAGATTGGCGTCGACGCGTCGAGTTCGGCCCTTGCCATGTTCCAGAACGACCGGGGGGACGTCATAACGGCTCTCGAGATAGCGGTGGAAATCGTGCAAGCGCCCCAGTCGGTCCATCCTGTTGCCATGTCCTTTCGCACGCTGTAGCACGGCTTCGTAGAGCGTCTCCCAGTCCTCCGAGGACCAGTCGCCGAGGCTGGTATGGGTGCAGGCGAGACGGACAAGGTCTTGGGCGACGGTGCTCAAGTACTTCTTGATGGTGCTGATTTCCAGGCGAGGCTTGACTCGGCCGCCATGGGTCAACAGATGCAGTGTCCACCCGGAGACCAGCTGTAGGATGGGGCTCTCACCCTGAACCAGAGTGATGAGTTCCTGAAGATTTTCCTTGATCTTTTGTCGGGAAAAGGACGTCGCCCCCTGTGTTGGGCCCAGGCAAGCGTTTAGGTCCACCAGCCGTTTGGCCTGATCGGTATACTGTCGGGACTCTGGCAGGGTCAGAGTCCCTAGAAGGTGGATGTCATCTTCGCTATGTGACGGCGGACGGGCTGAATCTGCCGTGACCCTGTCCAAATCAAAAGGTGCTTTCTTCGTCGTCAGCCGGCGCCATACCGAGGGAGGGAGGGACACCCCGATGCCGTCATGTGCGGCATAGTTGGCCAAGTAAGGTGTGAAGGTCAGTTTGGCCGCCGTCCGGGATGTCTCCAGCAGGAAGGCAACCAGGCCATTGGGTAGGCTCGAGGCCTCAACCAGTGACTGGCAGTAACAGCGTAGGCAGCTGTCCACCGAGAGTGGCGTAGGATCCTGCAACCCGTCGTCTGGCCAGGCCTTGCCGTGCTGCTGGTAATAGCGCAGCAGGAGCAGCGCCGAGATGGGGCCCGGAAATATCCGGCGATACGCCGTGTGCTTGGTCTTTTCTGACTTCCGGCGACGCTTGTCGGTGTCGCCCTGTGTCTCGTCAGTGTGGTCATGCTCAGTGTCCGGAGGGGCGTCCTCGCGCTCCAGTTCATCTTCTATGACCTCCTGGAGCGTCAAATACGGTCGATGACCGTCCATGCCCACTCCCCGGCAAAGGGCATCGGGAAGCCGCTCCAGCAGCTTGCGCTGCAACACGCTGCCCTCGGTGATCAGGGCAAACAGCAGACGGCCTGCCGACCATGCAGGAGTTTCCAGGCCACTGGGTGGCCTGATGAGTCCCGCCGTCTCATGCAAATCGATGAGGCGGTCCAGCTGCTGGAGACGGATGAAATCGGCGTTGACGGCTACCGGTGACTCACGGGGCACCGTGACGATCGGAGCGGGTACCTCGATCTCCCAGCCGAGCTCGCGACAGCCCCGCTCCAGCCCCCGGACCAGGAAATTATGCCGGTGCCGAAGGGGTTGACCCGACAGCCCTTGAGTCAGCTCGGTAAACAGGCCATCGACCTGTGCGGTGCTGAGACTGATAGCGGGCTCGCCATACGCCAGCCCTGGGAAGCGCGTGGCGAGAAGGTCGAGACACGCCCGCTGATCGCGGTATCGCTGTCGGGCGCGTTCATGGGCACGAATGGCCCCACCTTGATGCGGTTTGGCGCCGGGAGGAGTGAGTGGCCATCCTGTCCAGTATGACGTAATGCTTGTCATGCCAATCCCTCAATCGCTTCCCAGCCCACATCACTCATGAGCATATCCAATGCCAAGGCCACCCTCTTCCGATATATCGTGGGGGAGAAACTGGAAAACTTGCTCATCGGTTCCTGCCCATGATCCCAGTGGCCCATCACGGCATCCACGCATTCTCCTGACACATTGAGCTCCCTTAGGCGCGTACGAAGGTGATGGCGGTTGATATTGAGAGGAGGGGCATCGACTAGTTGGAGGTGTCTGACAAGCGCGCGAGGGCTGACTTGCGTGGGCTCCATGCGTTGATCGAGAAAGAAGAAGGTGCTTTGCCAGTGGGCATCGAGGTATGCAGAGAGCCGCCGGCGCATGAACTCGGCATGTGCCGCATAATGGCGAAGTTGTGTCGAGGCAATACCAATAATCGGCACAATTCGTGAATGGCTGCTGCTGTCGTCGACCTTGTCAGAGATGATGATCCAGCCTCGACGGGCATTGATTTCGGTGATGGTGGAGAGTGGATCGCGCACCCCCCGATAACCCGTGGCAAACATCAACATCATTGCCGTGTAGGCGGTATAGGCATTGTGCTGTTGAATCAGTCGTTCTCCGGCCCACTCATGCCGGTTTCCCTTGAGGGCCGACTTGATGGTGCTCACCATCTGCGAGACATAGCTATCCGTTGGCACGAGCTGGGAGCCGATCCGCTCTGGAGATGTCGTGGTGGCAGTGAGAGTCGCTTGGCTTGGCACGGCAATCCCCACTTGTCGGTTGATGCGATCCATGGCTTGTTGATAGGCAGCGGCAAGGCTGTCTCTGCTTGGGGCGTAATAATACAGTGAAGCTTGTTGACCGAAGGGAGGCAGGAGCCCCGTAATGAGGCAGGCGTCGGCGATGTCCTGACCACTATGGTTCAGGGTGTTGAACAGGTGGTTTCTGAGACGGTGGAGGGTCAGCCGGGTGCCATGTGTCTTGTTGGTCTTGCTGAGCAGCGTCTTGAGAGCGTCGGTAATCATGCGCTGATGTTCTTTGCTGAACAGCCCCACGGAGCGATGTTTGGCACGCCGCGCGGCGCTCTTGAGACGTTTCTGCAGGGGGGGAAGCAGCGCCGGGGGAATGGGCAGGGACAGCTGGTCCACCGTGGGCAGCATGTGGGGAGACCACTGGGGCTGGAACTGACGGCGTTGCTCGGGTGTCAGGACAGCGCTTACCCAGGCGCTGTCTTTCTGACAGAGGTAGAGGGCGTTCGACTCGATCGTGCCGGGAAGTTGTGATGACTCGCGTACGAGTTTGAACTGAAGGACGCATTCCAGGGAGCGTCCTGTCATCAGCACCAATGCAATGACAGCGCCGAGAACATCACTGTCACGATGCCTTTCGACGGCCTTCCAGAGCGTTCGAATATCGAACTCGTTGAGCTGATCCCAGCGGTGAGGAAGCAGCTGCGCGGCCTTCTGACGATGGGCTGCGGCTGAGCGGGCACGAATCACCGACAAATACGCAGAATCGCCCTGTTGACGTCGAAGGGGGTGACGCTCCTGCTGTAAACGGAGGTGCGCCGCCTCCTCGCTTTGTGCAATACCGAGTGAACGAACGACGTTGAAGCGATCTTTTCCCTCTGCGTCCAGCAGGTTAAGAGAGGCGAATTCTCGGACCGCATCAGGCGTGACATGGGCACTGGGGTCATCATCAATATGTTCGACAGTGACCAGGGCATCCAGTCTTGCCTCAGCGGTTCGGTCGCCATGTGTTGTATAGTGGACCCCACGGTCAAGACAGAATTTGCCTGAGTTTAAGCTAATACCTCGGCCATGTTCGCAGCTGCACAGCGCTGCCCTGTTTCTTCGTTCTGCGATGTCGCCCTTCGGCCACTGAAATGATCGGGTATGGATGCCCCGCCACCCAAGCCGCTCAGGTAGACCTCGTCGGGTGTCCGGTA
>NZ_JARANV010000029.1 GCF_029889845.1 Halomonas sp. 25-S5 | reverse complement strand
TGCCGACGCTTGGCGAGGATGACGATCTCGACACGCTGCTGCCCTGGCGCTGGAAAGACACCCTACCGGTCTAACTCAGGCCGCAACAGGTGGGGTTGGTGGAGCGCTTACGGTAATTGTGCATAATCGGGAACTGGGCATAATTCTTATTATGCGCAGCTGCGCATAATCGCAAGAACTGGCTGTTCAGCCACACACCGAGCGGTGCCCAGGCCAGCGCGACGATCTACAGCCTGATCGAGACGGCCAAGGCCAACGGCCTCTCGCCCTACGAGTACCTGCAGTTCGTGTTCGAGATCCTGCCGACACTCGGCGAGGATGACGACCTCGGCACGCTGCTCCCCTGGCGCTGGAAAGAGACTCTACCGGTCTAACTCAGGCCGCAACAGGTGGGTTTCGTGGAGCGCTTACGCTCTGGCAGCGAGCTTGGGATCTGAGCGTGGTGAGGAAGCTGGCGATCCTGCTGGCCCTGGTCGGGTTGTGGGAGCTGGCCGCCCGCTATCAGGCTAATCCGCTGCTGCTGCCCGGTGCCCGCGATACCGCCGCTGCCCTGTGGCAAGGCCTGGCCTCCGGCACCTTGATCCAACGCAGCGCGGTGTCGCTGTCGGTGCTGCTCAAGGGCTACGCTCTGGGTACGGTGCTGGCATTGGCCCTCACGACCCTGGCGGTATCTACCCGCCTGGGGCGCGACCTGCTAAGCAGCCTGACGTCCATGTTCAGCCCGCTGCCGGCCATCGCCCTGTTGCCCCTGGCACTGCTGTGGTTCGGCCTTGGCGAGGCCAGCCTGGTATTCGTGCTGGTGCACTCGGTGCTGTGGGCCATGGCGGTGAACATCCACCAGGGCTTCCAGGGCGTTTCCGAAACGCTGCGGATGGCGGGTCGCAACTACGGCCTGCGCGGCCTGCGCTATGTGGCCCATATCCTGATCCCCGCCGCGCTGCCGGCCCTGTTGGCTGGATTGCGCATCGGTTGGGCCTTCGCCTGGCGCACCCTGATCGCCGCCGAGCTGGTGTTCGGCGCCTCATCCGGGGAGGGCGGGCTCGGCTGGTATATCTTCCAGAACCGCAACGAACTCTATACCGACAATGTCTTCGCCGGGCTGGTGGTGGTAATCCTGATCGGCCTGCTGGTGGAGAACCTGATCTTCAATACCCTGGAACGCATCACCGTCAAGCGCTGGGGCCTGGTGCACTGAGCATCCAGCCGCCTAGTGTGGCGCCCCTCGGTCAGCCGAGGGGCGCCGGACCCGTTTACTGCTGAGGAGTGCCAGCATGCCCCTGACTCGAGTGATCGACTACTTCAATGCCCATCTCGACGCTTTCAACCCACAAGCTAGCCTGCGCCGGCATGCCCGATTCCGCTATGAGAACAACCAGGTGTCGGCCGACGTGGCGGGCAAACACGTGCGGCCCCGCCAGCAGCCTATTCTGGAGCTCGCCGGGCTCAGGTCAGTGGCCCATGAGAGCCGCATTCAACTTGTGGAACCGCACAGCGCTCAGGAGACGACGGATCCGCTCTATTTCTTCTCCTGGGATCGCGAGGACGTGATTTTCCTCGACCGCTTCCTGCGCGTGCTGCATGCGCTGCACCATCTCTCACGCCATGGCGTCGATGCCGCGCCGTTGGTGGTCGACGTTCACTGGCGCCATCTCCAGGCCGTGGAAGCCTCCCACGGAGCGGTCTTCGAGGCGCTGCTGGCGCGTCTTGGCTTGCACCCCCGGCAGGCGGTGCTGCGCCTGAGTGCCCTGCGCCTGCTCAGCGACGCTCATGCCCGGGAGGCCGCCGAGAGTTTCCAGCGTCACGGCTATCCGCTGCTGGCTCAGGGTGTCCCGGTGGATGCACCACCGACCGCCTGGCGCCTGCTGAGCGACAGCGGCGTGGGGTGGGTGACGCCGGAACCCCACGCTCTGCGCCTGGCACGCCAGGGGCGTGAGCACTGGCCTCGGCTCACTCAGTGGAACCGCGAGGCGCATGCCGCCGGTATGACCGTCTGGTGGCCGGGCCTCGACACACCCGGTGATCTGGGCCGCGTGTCGCAGATCGAGCCGACGCTGGTCAGCGGCCGCCTGCTAGTAGACGTGCTGGAGGATCATCGCGCATAGAAGATGCTGCATACGCTATGGGCCGAAGCACCTGGTACCACCACAATCTGGGCAAGCCATGGGAGCAACAAGTGGGAGCAGCAAGAAACCCTCTTCCCACTCCCGATGACCGGACGCCGGGTTGAGGTGCCCGGCATCGTCGACCACCTCGCTGCCTCAGGCGGTGGCAAAGCTGGTGGCACGCCTGGAGCCAGTAGTAGCTCTCGAACTTCGAAATGCGGTCAGCCATTGGCCACCCGCGAGTCGGGCAGGAAGACCCGGCTATGAATGGGCCGAATCCAGGCATCGCCGCCCTGGGCCAGGCCCAGTTCCCGGAAGCGGTGCTTGGGCAGTTCGGCGTGAACCAGGTCCTCGCTGTTGTCGGTGCGCAGCTCGAGGCGCACCGTGGGTCCGACCACCGAGACCAACTCGACCTTGGCGTGAAGGGCGCCGTCGTGATTGCGATCGGAGAAGACCTCGATCTCGTGGGGGCGCACATAGGCTTGCCCCGGCTCATCGCGGTAGCCCTCGTACTCCGGTGCGGGCAGGTGAACGTCACCGATACGCGCCACGCCGTCGTGGACGCGAGCATGGAAGAGGTTGACGTTGCCGAGGAACTGATAGACGAACGGGTTGGCCGGATGGTCGTAGACCTCTTCCGGCGAGCCATCCTGCTCCACGCGGCCCTGGTTCATTACCACCACCCGGTCCGAGACCTCCAGGGCCTCCTCCTGGTCATGGGTGACGAAGACGCTGGTGACGTGGATCTCGTCATGCAGACGGCGCAGCCAGCGGCGCAACTCGGCACGCACCTTGGCATCCAGGGCACCGAAGGGCTCGTCGAGCAGCAACACCTTGGGCTCCACCGCCAGCGCGCGGGCCAGGGCGATGCGCTGGCGTTGGCCGCCGGAGAGCTGATGGGGGTAGCGGTGGGCGGTCCAGTCGAGCTGAACGAGCTCCAGCAGCTCCATCACCTTGCGCTTGATCTCGGCCTTGCTGGGACGTTGGCGTCGCGGCTTGACGGTGAGCCCGTAGGCGACGTTCTGGAACACCGTCATGTGCTTGAACAACGCATAGTGCTGGAAGACGAAGCCGACGCTGCGCTTGCTGACATGCAGGTCGGTCGTATCTTCGCCGTGGAAGCGGATCCGCCCGGTATCGGGTTGTTCCAGACCGGCGATGACGCGCAGCAGGGTGGTCTTGCCCGACCCCGATGGCCCGAGCAGGGCGGTGAGCTCACCATCGCGGAAGGTCAGGCTGACGTTGTCGACGGCGATGAAGTCACCGAAGTGCTTGTTGACGTGATCGATCTCGATGCTCATGGCGTTCTCGTTGATTCAGGGAGTCGGGCTCATTCGGCGGCGAGGCGCTGTCGGCGCTCGTCGTGCCATTCGACAAAGCTCTTGATGGCGATGGTGACCAGCGCCAGGCCGGTCAGCAGTGAGGACACGGCGAAGGCGGCGGTGAACTGGTACTCGTTGTAGAGCACCTCGATATGCAGCGGCAGGGTGTTGGTCTCGCCGCGAATGCGGCCCGATACCACCGCGACGGCACCAAACTCGCCCATGGCGCGAGCGTTACAGAGGATCACGCCGTAGATCAGCCCCCATTTGATGTTAGGCAGGGTGACGTGCCAGAAGGTCTTCCAGCCGCTGGCCCCCAGGGTCAGCGACGCCTCTTCTTCTTCCTTGCCCTGCTGCTGCATCAGCGGAATCAGCTCGCGAGCCACGAAGGGCAGCGTACCGAAGACGATGACGATGACGATGCCCGGCACCGCATAGAGAATCTTCAGGTCGTGTTCCGATAGCCAGGGGCCGAGCCAGCCCTGGGAGCCGAACATCACCACGAAGATCAGGCCGACGACCACGGGGGAGATGGCGAACGGCATATCGATCAGCGAAATCAGCACCGACTTGCCGCGGAACTCGAACTTGGCCACCGCCCAGGCAGTGGCCACGCCGAATACCAGGTTGGCGGGTACCGCGATGACGACCACCAGGAGCGTCAGGCGGATGGCCGCCAGGGCGTCGGGTTCGGTGATCGCCGCTTGCCAGGCATCGATGCCCTGGCTGAAGGCGCTGTAGAGCACCACGATCAGTGGCAATACCAGAAACAGGCCGAGAAAGGTCAGGGCCACGGCGATCAGGCAGCGTTGCAGCCAGACCGGCTCCTCGGTGGCACGACGCCAGTGCGCGACCAGAGTGGTGTGGGATACCGATGATGAGAGACTTGATGAGGTCATGAAACGAATTCCTTAACGGCGCCGCGAGGCCCACCACTGCAGGCCATTGATCAGCAGCAAGAGCAGGAAGGCGGCGAGCAGCATCACGCTGCCGATGGCGGCGGCGCCGTGATAGTCGAACTGCTCGATCTTGGCGACGATCAGCAGCGGTGTAATCTCGGTGCGATAGGGCAGGTTGCCGGAGATGAACACCACCGAGCCGTACTCGCCCAGGGCGCGGGCGAAGGCCAGGGCGAAGCCGGTCAAGGCCGCCGGCAGCAGGGCAGGGAGAATTACCCGGCGAATGGTGGTGAAACGGCTCGCTCCCAGGCTGGCCGAGGCTTCCTCGAGTTCCGCCTCGAGATCCTCCAGCACCGGCTGCACGGTGCGCACCACGAAGGGCAGACCGATATAGGTCAGGGCGATGACCACACCGAGCTGGGTATAGGCGACCTTGATGCCGAAGACGTTCAGGTACTGCCCCACCCAGCCAGTAGTGGCGTAGAGGGTCACCAGGGAAATCCCCGCCACTGCCGTCGGCAGGGCGAAGGGGAGATCGACCAGGGCATCGATGATCCGCTTGCCGGGGAAGGTGTAGCGCACCAGCACCCAGGCCACCAGCATCCCGAAGACCAGGTTGATGGCAGCGCCTGCCAATGAGGCACCGAAGGAGAGCTTATAGGAGGCCACCACCTGGGGATGGCTGATCGCCGACCAGAAGTCCGCCCAGCTCATGGTGGCGGTAAAGACCAGCAGACCGGCCACAGGGATCAGGAAGATCAGGCCGAGATAGAACAGCGAGAACCCCATGGTCAGGCCGAAGCCCGGGATCACGCTGCGAGGTTGGTTGAGGATCGGCATAGTCAGGCTCGTCGTTTATCCATGAGTCGTTTATCCAAGAGTCGGTTACCCAAAAAACCCCGGGCGCGAGGCCCGGGGGAGACATCACCCAACATGCTCAGTCGGTTGGGTTACCGACCTGCTGCAGGATATCGTCGAAGCGGCCACCATCGTTGAAGTGGGTCTCCTGGGCGTTGGTCCAGCCGCCGAATATCTCATCGACGGTGAAGCGCTCGACATCGGGGAACTGGTCCTCGAATTCCTTGGCGATCTCGGGGTCGGCGGGCCGATAGAAGTGCTTGCCAGCCAGGCGCTGTGCGTCATCGGTATAGAGCTGCTCGAGGTACGCCGTTGCCACCTCGCGGGTGCCATGCGCCTCGACGTTCTTGTCGATCACCGTTACGGGCGGTTCGGCGAGGATGCTCACCGACGGCACCACGATCTCGAACTCTCCTTTGCCGAGCTGTTCTGTCGCCAGAAAGGCCTCGTTCTCCCAGGCCAGCAGCACGTCGCCGATGCCGCGCTGGACGAAGGTGTTGGTGGAGCCGCGAGCCCCTGAGTCGAGCACCGGCACGTTCTTGTAGATGTCACGCACGAACTCGAAGGTCTTTTGCTCATCGCCGTCGAACTTGTCCAGCGCATAGCCCCAGGCCGCCAGGTAGTTCCAGCGTGCGCCGCCGGAGGTCTTGGGGTTGGGCGTGATGACCTCGACGTCATCGCGGGTCAGGTCGTCCCAGTCCTGGATATTCTTCGGGTTACCATCGCGGACCAGCAGCACGATGGTCGAGGTGTAGGGGGCGCTGTTATTGGGCAGGCGCGACTGCCAGTCGGCCGGGATCAAGTCGGCACGCTCGTGGAACTGATCGATGTCGTAGGCCAGCGCCAGAGTCACGACATCCGCCTCGAGGCCATCCAGCACGGCCCTCGCCTGGGAGCCGGCCCCCCCATGAGACTGGCGGACGGTGACATCGTCGCCGGTCTGCTCCTTCCAGTAGTCGCTGAACCAGTCGTTGTACTCTCGATAGAGTTCTCGGGTCGGGTCGTAGGAGACGTTGAGAATCTCGACGTCCTTGGCATGGGCTTGCCCGCCGGGGGCAAGGACGGCCAGCGCCGAGGCGGTGGCTATCAGCGCCAGGCTGAGACGGTACGGTGAGGAAAGCGTCAGCGGCATGAGATGAACTCCGTATGCGTTGATGGTGTGGTCCACCCTACTGCCGCCTCTCACGCCACTAGAACGAATTAAAAACGGATTGTTTATTCTTTTTATGAATTAGCCAGGGGTGCCGGCCAGCACCTGCTGGACGGTGGCCTCATCCAGGTCGTCTCGGCAGAACTGCAGGAAGTGGTAGGCGAAGCTGCGCAGGAAATGTCCCCGGCGCAGGGCCAGGTAGGTGGTGTTGCGCGGGAGCAGCTCGCTGGCGTCGAGCAGCCTCAGCCCCCGGTCGCGATCTTCGTGATAGGCCATCGAAGCGATCAGCCCCACGCCAAGCCCCAGTTCGACATAGGTCTTGATGACATCGGCATCCAGCGCCGTGAGCACGATATCGGGTACCACATCGGCCGCGGCGAAGGCCTGGTTGATGCGGCCACGACCGGTGAAGCCCTCGTGATAGGTGACGATGGGATGCGCGGCGATTCGCGGCAGGGTCAGCGGCTGTCCATCGTCCAACGAGTGTCCTTCCGGGACGATTACCCCGTGGTACCAGTGGTAAAAGGAGAAGCAGGCGAACAGCTGCCCGTGCTCGTGCAGGGCCTCGGTGGCCACCCCGATGTCCACCTTGCCCGCCTTGAGCATCGAGACGATCTCGTCGGGCCCGCATTGGTGAAGCTCGAGGTGAACCTTGGGAAAGGCCTGTTTGAAGCGGGCGATGATCGGCGGCAGCGCATAGCGGGCCTGGGTATGGGTGGTGGCGATGGCCAGGTTACCCTGGTCCTCGTGGGTCAGCTGCTGGGCCGAGCGCTTGAGGTTCTCCGCATCCAGCAGGATGCGCTCGATGATCTCAAGCAGGGTGCTGCCGGCTTGCGTCAGTCCCAGGATGCGCTTCCCTCGGCGCTCGAAGAGCTCGACACCCAGCTCCTCTTCCAGGTCACGAATGTGCTTGCTGGCCCCCGATTGAGAGGTGAAGAGCGCGTTGGAGGCCTCCGTGAGGTTGAAGTGCTGGCGTACGGTTTCTCGCACGATGCGCAGCTGTTGAAGGTTCATGCGGAATATCCCTGCACAGAAAATGCTTATGGGAATATAAAATACGTTTTTTATTCTTTAAAAGCATTTGTTGTGATATGGATATCAGCGCTGGCGGCTTATTCTGGGGGCGGGAAGGTGACGTCGAAGCCGCGGGCATCGAGTTGGCGGATGTCGCTCGGGCGGCCCAGCTCGTCGAGCTCCACCAGGCCGATGCCGCTGCCGTTCCAGAGCCGCTCGCCGGCCTTGGCGCAGTCCGGGTCGCGCGGGGTGATCTGCATGCGCCGGCGCTTGGTGAACCAGTTGAGCGGCGAGCGCGGGGCGTAGAGCCAGCGGTTCAGGCGGTCGAACCAGTTGAGCAGGGTGTCGGGGAAGGCGTTCTTGATGCCGCTGGACGTGATCTGCCAGATCCTCGGCCCCTCGCGGCGCTGGCGGATGCGGATGTCGTAGGCGAAGGAGTAGTGCACGTCGCCGGAGAGGATCACGTAGTGCCCCGGGGTGCGGGAGTGGCGGAAGATATTGAGCATCACGCTCGCCGTGCCGCGATGGGCCATCCAGTTCTCGGCATCGACCAGCAGCGGCTTGCCGGCCAGGGTGAAGAGCCGCTGGATGGCCTCGATCAGCTTGACGCCGAACATCGGGGCCGGCGAGACGATCACCACCGACGTGGCCCCGAGGAGCTGCTGCTGCAGTTCCGAGAGCGCCTCCCAGTCCATCAGGCCCGAGGGGCGAGCCGGGTGGCGCTCGCTGCGCCAGCGTCGGGTGCGGGTGTCCAGCACCACCAGCTTGGGCTCGCCCTCGACTTCCACCTCCCAGCCCTGGAAGCGCAGCAGGCGCTCGATGACGGCGTCCTGCTCTCCGGCAGCCAGCCAGCCCTCCCGGCTGGCCGCCGAGGCCAGCAGGTCGGCCGCCTTGCCCAGCGGCTCGGCCAGGCGGTCCGGGTCGTTGCCCCAGCCTTGGCAGAGCAGGTAGGCGAGCAGGGCATTGCCGATGATGCGTCGTGAGAAGGGATGTCCGTAGGCGGTGCGCTCCCAGTCCGCGGTGAGATTCCAGTCGTCGGTGATGTCGTGGTCGTCGAAGATCATCAGTGAGGGCAGGTGGGCCATCACCCGGGCGGCGGCGGGCAGCCCCTCGGCGAAGCGCGCGATGACCGCTCGCTCCTCGCCGAAGCGAGCCGCGTCCTTCTCGTCCAGCGTTGGCTCACTCATCTCGACCAGCCGCCAGGGCGCCGGCGACCAGGCCAGCAGGTACATGGCGATGAGCTCGGCGAAGCTCATCAGGTGGTTGTGGGCGTTGGCCGAGGTGAAGACCGGCTTGCGCACCCCGCCGAAAAAGCCCTCGCGCAGGTCCTCGCTGCTCTTGGCATCCGGCAGCAGCGCTTCGCGCCGGTAGTAGGTGGCACGGTCGGCGTAGAGGGCCTGGCTGTCGGCCACGGTGGCGCCTTCCAGGGTCTCGTCGAACAGGCCCAGCCGGCGGATCAGCGCGTGGATGGCGACCAGCAGTGGACCGGCGACGTCGTCGGCATAGATCTGGTCGCCGGTCATCAGCAGCCAGGCGGGCCAGTCCGCGGGGGCCTCGCGACGCTCGGCCAGCCAGGCATCGGCACGCACCAGACCGTCGGGGCCGTCATAGTGGGGCCGGCGGCAGGAGCCATGCAGCAGGCGGCGGTGGCTGTCGGCCAGCACGAAGCCAGGATGCGTGGCGCCCTCGTGCAGCAGGTGTGGCGCCCAGTCGGCGATGCCGCGCTCGCCCCCGCCGTCGCTCTCGTTCGAGGCGATCGTCAGGTCGTAGTCGATGCGAACGCCGCGGGGCAGGGGCGTGTCGAGGGGCACGTCGATCAGGTGCAGCCAGGCATGCCGGCCCAGCGGCAGCCGCTGCAGGCGCCGCGCGTTGAGCGTCAGGCGGCGCGGTGGGTGTCCGGCGGGGTGCAGCATCAGGCCGAGCTCGAGGGGCCGCGAACCCACCAGCCAGATCACCAGGCGCTCCGCGCTCAGGCGTCGCAGGATGGGTCCGGCGATGACCTCGGGCAGGGGGGCGGTGTCTCGGGACATGGCAATCCTTTGCGTCGCGGGTGCCGTGGCGGTCGACGGCACTGGTCGTGAACAGGTCAACAGACTAGGCTGGCGGCGGTTTCGTTCCACTTTGCCCTTTCCCTGATGGAGACTTCCACCATGATTTTGATGCTGCTCGGCCTGTTGATCTTTCTCGGCGTGCACTCGGTGCGCATCCTGGCCGACGACTGGCGAACCGCCCAGATCCAGCGAATCGGCGAGATGCCCTGGAAGGCGGCCTATTCGGTGGTCTCGATCCTCGGCCTGGCCCTGGCGATCTGGGGTTATGGCCAGATGCGCCTCGACCCGGTATCGGTCTGGCAGCCCCTGAGTGGCCTGCGCCATCTCGTCGCGCTGCTGATGATTCCCGCCTTCATCCTGCTGGTGGCGGCCTATGTGCCTGGCAACCACCTCAAGGCCAAGCTGGGCCATCCGATGATCCTGGCGGTGAAGCTCTGGGCCTTCGCCCACCTGCTGGCCAACGGCCGGCTGGGCGACATCGTCTTTTTCGGGGCCTTCCTGCTGTGGGCCGTGTTCGACTTCCGCGCCGCCCGTCGTCGCCCGCGGCCGGAGATCGCCGCCCCGGGCATGGCCGGCACCGTCGCGACCGTGGTGATCGGCCTGGTGGCCTACGTCCTCTTCGCCTTCTACCTGCATCCCGTGCTCATCGGCGTGCCGGTGATGTGACCCCGACCCGGCGAGCCGGGCTCCCTGACGCGGCGGCTGGGCCTTTCTCTATAGGGTGCTACATAGGGTGCTACGCTGATTGAGTCGACGCTGAACCGTCATCGGAGGGTCATGGCGTCGTCACTTCGCCGCGCGATAATGGGGTGCGCCCTACCCACCATGGAGAGCTCGTCATGTCGATCACACGTCGCCGTTTCCTCAAAGGCAGCCTGGCCGCCGGGGCCGCTGCCAGCGTGCCGTCCTTCTACGTCAACACGGTGCTGGCCCAGGAGCAGACCCTGCGCATCTATGCCTGGGCAGGCTACTTCAATGACCGGATGCTGGCGGACTTCACCGAGAAGACCGGCATCAAGGCCACCTTCACGCCCTACGGCACCAACGACGAGCTGATGAACTCGCTGCGGGCCAGCGACGGCAGCGGCTTCGACGTGATCATGCCCACCGTGGACCGGGTGCCGGGCTATCTCGACTACAACCTGGTGCAGCCGCTGGACGTGTCGCGCATCAACTGGAGCGGTGCCCTGGACAGCGCCATCGAGGGTTCCGAGACCGGTGGGGTGGTGGACGGCAAGCGCTACTTCGCGCCCAGCGACTGGGGCACCGAGGCGATCACCTGGCACCGCCGCTTCGCCGACGTCGACCGCGCCAACCTGAGCTATGCCGACCTGTGGAATCCCGAGCATGGCCAGGGCGTCACGGTGCGCGGCCACTCGGCGCTGGTCGGCATCGGCCTGTGGCTGGAGCGCGAAGGGCGGCTGCCGCACCCGCTGCTCGACTCCTACAGGAGCGAGGAGGCGATGCGCGCCAATTTCGAGGTCATCCTCGAGGAGGCGGTCAAGCACAAGTCGATGCTGGTGCAGTTCTGGAACACCGAGAACGAGGCCCAGGCCGCCTTCCGCACCAACGGCGCGATCATCGGCCAAACCTGGGATTCCACCGCCTTCCGCCTGCAGCAGGAGGGCGAGGACATCGCCTACGGCGCGCCGAAGGAAGGCGCCCTGGCCTGGATGGAGGGCTTCGTGATTCCCAAGAACGCCCGGAATCCCGACGCCGTCTACGAGCTGATCAACTGGTACTACACCCCCGAGGCCGGCGCGATGTTCGTCGAGGCCACCGGCTACAACTCTACCGCCAAGGGCGCCACGGAGCTGCTGCCCGAGGCGACACGTAACTTCTTCACCGAATCCTACACCGAGCAGGATCTGGCCAACCTCTGGTGGTGGCCGATCCAGGAACCCTGGTACGTGGCGCTGCGCAACGAATACCAGGACCGCTACCTCTCCGCCTGACGGAGATGCCCGACCGCGAGGTGACCATGGAGGACGGCAGCGTCCGCCTGGAGGAGGTGGTGATGCGCTTCGGCGACTTCACCGCCATCGACACGACGACGCTCGAGATCGGCTCGGGGGAGTTCTTCAGCTTCCTCGGCCCCTCGGGCTGCGGCAAGACCACCCTGCTCAACATGATCAGCGGTTTCCTGACCCCCAGTGAGGGCCAGGTGCTGATCGGCGGCGAACCCATGGGCGGGGTGCCGGTGAACCGCCGCCCCACGGCGATGATCTTCCAGAACCTGGCGCTCTTCCCGCTGATGACGGTGTTCGAGAACATCGAGTTCGGCCTGGAGGTGCGTGGGGTCGACCGCAAGGCGCGCCGCGAGGCCTCCGAACGCCTGCTGGCGCTGGTGGCCCTGGAGGGCAGCGGGCCCAAGCAGATCAGCGAGCTCTCCGGTGGCCAGAAGCAGCGGGTGGCCATCGCCCGGGCGCTGGCCGTGGAGCCGCGGGTGTTGCTGCTCGACGAGCCGCTCTCGGCGCTGGACCTCAAGCTGCGCCAGCACATGCGCGCCGAGCTCAAGGCGATCCAGCGCAAGACCGGCATCACCTTCATCTACATCACCCACGACCAGGGCGAGGCGCTGACCATGTCCGACCGGGTGGCGGTGATGTCGGCGGGGCGTATCCAGCAGGTGGCCGACCCGGTGACCCTCTACCGTTCACCAGCCACCGGCTTCGTGGCGGCCTTCGTCGGCGAGAACAACCGGCTGGAGACGACGCTGATCGAGCGCCAGGGCGAGCGGGTGCGCCTGGATGGCGGAGCGCTGGGCGAGCTGGCCGGCCGCGTCGCGGCCTTGTCCCGACTGGAGCGCGGCGATAATGCGGCGCTCTACATCCGCCCCGAGCACCTGCGCCCGGTCGAGGAAGGGAGCGCCGGTCCGACCCTCGCAGCCACCCTGGAGGCGGTGCACTTCGAGGGCGCCTGGGTGGTGCTGGAGGCGCGCCTGGACGCCTCCGGCGACCTGCTCAGGGTGCAGCTGGGCCACGAGATCTCCCGGCAGTACACGGATGCCCTGGTCGCCGGGCGTCGCATGAGGTTCGGCTATGATCCCGACGATGCGGTGGTGCTGCCCGAGGATGGCAGCCCCCGGGTCGACGAGGCGACCGGCGAGGTGGTGGAGGCCGGCCATGTTTAGGCAGCTCGCCGCGCGTTTCGGCGGCCCCCTGGCCATGGCGATCCTCGGGCTGCTGGGTATCTGGCTGATCGTGATGGTCACCCTGCCGCAGCTGCAGATGATCGACTACTCGCTGCGTCCCAACCTGCTGCCGGCCCAGCGCGGCGGGCCACAGGACGGCTGGACGCTGACCAACTACGCCACCCTGTTCGCTAACGACATCCACCGGTCGATCTTCTTCAAGACGCTGTGGTCCAGCGTGCTGGTGACCCTGCTGACGCTTGGCGTGAGCTATCCGCTGGCCTGGTACCTGGCCAAGGTGGCCACCCCGCGGCAGGCGGCGCTGTGCCTCCTGCTGCTGATTATTCCCTTCTGGATCAACGAGATCCTGCGTACCTACTCGTGGTTCATCATTCTCGCCTTCCGCGGGCCGCTCAACGAGGTGCTGATGATGCTGGGGCTGATCGACCGGCCGATCCGCTTCCTCAACGGCGACGCCGGGGTGATGGTGGGCATGGTCTACGCCTATATCCTGTTCATGGTGTTCCCGGTCTACAACGCCATCGAGAGCCTCGACGACAACCAGGTGCGGGCCGCCCGGGACCTGGGGGCGGGGACGGTGCGCACCCATCGGCGCATCGTCATCCCCCATGCCAAGCCGGGGATCGCCACCGGCTGCATCATGACCTTCATGCTGGCGGCGGGCAGCTATGCAGTGCCGGCGCTGCTCGGCTCGCCGGGCAGCCGCTGGTTCACCCAGATCATCTACAACTGGTTCTTCGAGGGCGGCAACTGGAACCAGGGGGCGGCCTACGCCTTCCTGCTGCTGGTGCTGTGCATCGGCTTCATGTCGCTGGTCATGAAGGTGTTCAAGGTGGGTCTGGGAGACATCGCGCAATGAGGCACCAGGCGAAATGACGGGGGGCCGGGCGTGAGCTCACAGCGACTGATGGCCCTGGGCCTGCGCGTCTACGTGGTGGTGTTCTTCGCCTACCTCTTCCTGCCGCTGCTGGTGATGGCGGCGGCCACCTTCAACGACAGCCGCTTCCCTACCGTGACCCCCTGGGACGGTACTACCCTGAAGTGGTTCGGCGAGCTCGCCGCCGACGGCGGCATGTGGCAGGCGCTGGGCAACAGCGCCATCGTTGCCGTCGGGGTGCTCTGCCTGGCGGTGCCCATCGGCATCGCCACCGCGCTGTTCCTCAACACGGTGCAGAGCCGCGCCAAGCCCTTCCTCTATGCGCTGATCCTCTCGCCGCTGCTGACGCCCGGGGTGATCATCGGCATTTCGACGCTGATCTTCTGGCGCCAGCTCGGGGTCGGCGGGGGCATCTTCCTCACCGTGCTCGGCCAGGCCACCTTCATCGCCGCCTACGTGATGCTGATGGTCACCGCGCGGCTGCAGCGCTTCGACCGCACCATGGAGCGCGCCGCCCTGGATCTGGGCGCCAGCCAGTGGCAGATGTTCCGGCGCATCCTGCTGCCCTACCTCAAGCCGGCGATCCTCTCGGCGGCGGTGATCGCCTTCCTGCAGTCCTTCGAGAACTACAATACCTCGCTGTTCGTGGTGGGCTACGACACCACCCTGACGGTCTACATCGCCTCCAAGGTGCGCACCGGCCTCACGCCAGCGGTCAATGCCCTGGGGCTGATCCTGATACTCGTCACCGTGCTGCTGGCCGTGGCCTACGAGGTCAAGCGGCGCCGCGAGGCCGTGCGGGTGGTGAGCGGATAATAGGGGCGCCGGGGGCAGACCGAAGGGGAGGTCCTACGCCAGGGATGGCGTCGGTAGCGCCCATGGAGGGGTTTACAGCGCCTCCCCGCAGGTCTGCCGCCGGATCAGCCCCGGGCCAAGTCCAATGCTATGCTGGTGCCCACCGCAAGGGAGGGCTCATGGCTCACGATCACGACCATTCGCATCACCACACTCATCACGCCGGGCAGGACAGCCAGCGCCGGCTCTTCTGGGCGATCCTGCTCACCGGCGGCTTCATGGTCGCCGAGGTGGCGGGCGGCATCCTCTCCGGCTCGCTGGCGCTGCTGGCCGATGCCGGCCACATGCTCACCGACACCGCGGCCCTGGCGCTGGCCTGGTTCGCCGCCCGCATCAGCCGCCGCCCGGCCGACGACAAGCGCAGCTTCGGCTACCACCGGGTGCAGATCCTGGCCGCCTTCGTCAACGGCCTGACGCTGATCGCCATCGTGGTGTGGATCCTCATCGAGGCGATCCGCCGCCTGCTCTCGCCGATGGCGGTGATGGGCACCACCATGCTGGTGATCGCCGCCCTGGGGCTGCTGGTCAACGTGGTGGTGTTCGCCATCCTGCACTTCGGCGACCGTGACAACCTCAACATCCGCGGGGCCGCGCTGCATGTGCTGGGCGATCTCTTGGGCTCGGTGGCGGCCATTGTCGCGGCCCTGGTGATACTCGCCACCGGCTGGATGCCCATCGACCCGCTGCTCTCGGTGCTGGTGGCGCTGCTGATCCTGCGCAGCGCCTGGAAGCTGACCCGGGAATCCGGCCATATCCTGCTGGAAGGCGCCCCGGATGGCCTGGACACGGCGAGGCTGCGCCGCGAGATTCCCGAGCGGCTCGAGGCGGTCTGCAACGTGCATCATGTGCACGTCTGGTCGCTGACGCCGGGACGCCACCTGGTCTCGCTGCATGCGGCCATCGACGAGGGCGAGGATCGCCAGGCCACCCTGGTGGCGATCCGCTCGCTGCTGATGGAACGCTACGGCCTGCACCACGCCACCATCCAGCTGGAGAGCCGTCACGAATGCGCCGACGCGCCCGTCAGCGACGAGACGCACGACGAGGCGCCGGACCGGTCCTGACGCTAGACCAGCTTGCTGTGACGCCGCCTGGCCACCACCTCGGGAGGATCGAAATGGTCGGGGTCGGCGAGGTCCCAGTAATCGCGGAACACGGCATGTCGGGAGGCGCCGCCCTGCAGCAGCTCGTCCGGGGAGAGGATGTCGTAGAGTTCGTCGAAGCTCTTCACCTCGTGGGCGGAGAGCCGGTGACTCACGTGCTCGGGACCGAGCTCCCGCGGGTGGGAGAGGCCCGCGGCGGCCAGCATCTCGGCCAGCGCCGCGAGGGTGTTGGCGTGGAAGCGCTCCACCCGGCGTGACTTGTGGTCGACATCCAGGCGGCTGCCGCGCAACGGGTTCTGGGTCGCCACGCCACTCGGGCAGCGGTCGGTGTGGCAGGTCTGGGCCTGGATGCAGCCCAGGGCGAACATGTAGCCCCGGGCGGCATTGCACCAGTCGGCGCCCAGGGCTAGGGCTCGGGCGAGATCGAAGGCGCTGATCACCTTGCCGGCGGCCCCGACGGAGACCCGCTCACGCAGCCCGGCGCCTACCAGGGTGTTGTGCACCAGCAGCAGGGCCTCGGTGAGGGGCATGCCCAGGCGATTGATGAGCTCCAGCGGGGCGGCACCGGTGCCCCCCTCGCCGCCGTCGACCACCACGAAGTCCGGATGCTCGTCCTCCTCCAGCATCGCCTTGACCAGGGCGAACCACTCCCAGGGATGCCCGATGGCCAGCTTGATGCCCACCGGCTTGTCGTCGGCGAGCTCGCGCAGCCGGCGGATGAAGTGGATCAGTTCGCGGGGCGTGGAGAAGGCCGAGTGGGCGGAGGGGGAGACCACGTCCTGGCCCATGGGCACGCCGCGGGTCGAGGCGATCTCGGCCGTGACCTTGGCCGCGGGCAGGATGCCGCCGTGGCCCGGCTTGGCGCCCTGGCTGATCTTGATCTCGATCATCTTCACCGCGTCCTGGGTGGCCTGCTCGCGGAAGCGCTCGGGGTCGAACCGGCCCTGGGCGTCACGACAGCCGAAGTAGCCGGAGCCGATCTCCCAGACCAGGTCGCCGCCATGGTGGTGGTAGGGGGAGATCGCGCCCTCGCCGGTGTCGTGGTAGAAGCCGCCGAGCCTCGCCCCCTGGTTCAGGGCGCTGATGGCATGGGCGGAGAGCGCCCCGAAGCTCATCGCCGAGATGTTGAACACGCTGGCCCGGTAGGGCCGGCCACGTCCGGCCCCGATGGTGGTGCGGAAGTCCGGGTCGTCGATGCGGGCCGGCGACATCGAGGGGCTCATCCACTCGTAGCCGGGGGCGCGCATGTCGTGGAGCGAGCCGAAGGGGCGCTTGTCGCTGATGTCCTTGGCGCGCTGGTAGACCAGCCGGCGCTGCTCCCGCGAGAAGGGGATCGCCTCGTTGTCGGACTGGATGATGTACTGGCGCAGCTCCGGGCCGAACGACTCCAGGTTGTAGCGCAGGTGGGCGAGGATCGGGTAGTTGCGGCTCACCGTGCGATTGCGCTGGAGGATGTCATGGGTGCCCAGGGCGACGAGCAGGCCGAAGCCGAGCACGCCCCACCACCAGCCGGGGGCCTCCAGGACGCCGATGAGGCTGACGGCGAGGCCCAGCAGACTGATCACGTAGGCGCCGTAGCGCAGCGGAAGCGGGGGCATGAGGCACTCCTGATGGAAGGGACGGCCCTGCCATTGCACGGTCGCGCGGGGTGGCTGTCAATGCGCCCGGCGGGTCCGGGCCGCGCGCGTCGCCTCAGCCGGCGGGCTGGAAGGGGCGGTCGGGCAGCCAGACCCGTACCGCCATCCCGCCGAGGCGCGAGCGGTCGAGCGCCAGGCGGCCGCCGTTGAGCTTCACCAGGTCGGCCACGATGGCCAGGCCCAGGCCGTTGCCCGGGTGCTGCTCGTCGAGCCGGGCGCCGCGGCCCAGGGCGGCCTGGCGCTGGGCCTCGTCCATGCCCGGCCCGTCGTCCTCGACCGCCATCCAGCTTCCCCCGTCATCGCTGCCGCCGTCCATCTCGACCCGGCTCTCGGCCCAGCGCAGGGCGTTGTCGAGCAGGTTGCCGACCAGCTCCTGCAGGTCCTGGGCCTCCATGCGCACGCGCATCCCGGATGGCAGGTCGTGGTGGAGGGCGATGCCGCGCCGCTCGGCCAGGCGGCCGAGCCCCGCGAGGATGGGCATGAGCACCTCGCCGGCGTCGACGCGCGGCGCCAGGCCGGCGTCTCCGGCCGCCGAGGCGCGGGCCAGGTGGTGGCGCACCGCCGCATCGATGCGCATCAGCTCGTCGCGCAGGCGGCTGCGTCGCGGCTCCTCGACGCCGTCGGCCAGGGTGGTCAGCACGCTCACCGGGGTCTTCAGCGCATGTGCCAGGTTGCCGGCGGCATGGCGCGCATGGGCCATCAGTCGCCGGTCGCGGTCCAGTACCCCGTTCATGGCCCGGGCCAGGCGCGCGAGCTCCGGTGACAGGCGGGTATCGAGGCGCTCGGCGTCGCCGTTCTCCACGCGCTGCAGGTCGGCCTGTATTCGGCGCAGCGGGGCCAGGCCCCAGCGCACCTGAAGGGCCAGGGTGGCCAGCAGCAGCAGCCCCAGGCCGACCAGGAAGAGGGTGACCCGCCCGCCAAAGCGGGCGAGCTCCGCGTCCAGCGTCTCCCGAGAGACGGCCACGCTGACGTGCAGGGGGTCGTCGACGGCCGCCAGGCGGATATCGCGCTCGATGACGCGCAGCGGCGTCCCGCGGGGCCCCGTCAGGTCGCGCAGCACCACCTCGCGGTGCTGGCGCGTGGGCAGTCGCTGGTCCCACAGCGAGCGGGAGGTCAGCAGCTGCTCGGCGCCGTCGCTGATCTGCCAGTACCAGCCGGAGAAGACCTGCTCGAAGCGCGGGTCGCCCAGCGAGCGCTCATGGACCAGCCGCTGCTGCGTCGGGTCCCAGTCGAGGCCGGCGATGACCACGTTGAGCAGGGCCGCCAGGCGCTCGTCGAAGGCGGCCGTGGTGGTGGTGCGGAAGTGCTGGGTCAGGCCCACGCCGGCCAGCGGCAGCGCGATCGCGAGGGTCAGCAGGGAGGCCAGCAGCAGGCGACTGGCCAGCGACAGCCGCCGCACTCGACTCATGGCGTCTCGTCGCCTCCGGCCAGGCGATAGCCCTGGCCACGGTGGGTCTGGATGCGGGCCGCGCCCAGCTTGCGGCGCAGCCGGCTGATCTGGACGTCGATGACGTTCGAGTCCGGCTCGTGGTCGCGGTCATAGACGTGCTCGGCGAGCTCGCTGCGGCTCACCACGCGGGGCGCGGCGTGGGCCAGGTAGGCCAGCAGGCGCGACTCCTGGGCGGTCAGGCTCACCGGGCGACCGGCCAGGGTGACGCTGCCGGCGTGGGTGTCGAAGGCGAGCTCGCCGATCCTGAGCACCGGATGGGCATGGCCGTGGCTGCGCCGCACCAGGGCGCGCAGCCGGAACAGTACCTCGGCGGTCTCGAAGGGCTTGGTGACATAGTCGTCGGCCCCGGCCGAGAAGCCGGCGGCCTTGTCGGCCCAGCGGGTGCGGGCGGTGAGCACCAGCACCGGCGTGTCGATGGCGTCCTCGCGCCACTCGGCGAGCCAGCGGCTGCCATCGCCGTCGGGCAGGCCCAGGTCGAGGATCACCGCGTCGTAAGCCTCGGTGCGCACCAGGAAGTCCGCTTCGCCGCCGGTGTCGGCGGTCTCCAGCAGCACGCCGGCGTCGCCCAGGGCTTCGCTCAGCGCCTCGGCCAGCGGCCGGTCATCCTCCACCAGTAGCACCTTCATTTCCCGCGCCTCATGCCGTTGATGTTCACGCCCTCCATGCCGATCAGCTCGCCACTGGCGGCATCGAACGCGAAGTCCACCACCTGGCCCTGGGGGCCGAGCATCTCGATCTCGTAGACGGACTGGCCGTCATCTCGCTCGAGTTCTACCTCCAATACCTGACCGATATAGCGCGCCTCCAGCCAGTCGAGGATCTCGGGCAGTGGCACGAGCTTTCCGTCGCGCACCCTTTCGGGGAGGTCGCGCCAGTAGTCGTCTGCCGGCGCGGGGGAAGCGGCCAGCAGGACGAGGAGGGCGGCCAGCACCGGCAGGCGCAGGCGGGAAGCGGGGGAGGGCAGGCGTCTCGTCATCATGGTCACAGCGTGCCAGGCCGAACATGAATGCAGCATGAATGGCCGTGTCACCCTGTGGCAAGGTCGGTGGCGGTACAACGGACGGGCAACCCGTAAAAGAAGGAGTGACCCATGAAACGCAAGATGATCCTGGCCGGTTCCCTGGCCGCCCTGATGAGCGTTGCCACCCTGGCCCAGGCCGAAGACAGCCGCCTGGCGGCGGAGCGCCTCGACGACATCCTGGCCCAGGCCAGCGCCTTCGGTTTCACCCATTTCGGGGAGATCGAGGCCAAGCGCGATGACCGTTTCGCGGTGGAGGGCTGGCTCGACGACGAGTGGCGCGCCGAGGTGCGGTTCTCGCTGGAAAGCGGCGAGAGCCTCAAGGAGGAGCGCCAGCGCCGCGAGGGTGGCGCCTGGGGCATGAGCGAGGCCGAGGTTCGCGAGGCGATGGCCTTGGCTGTGGCCGAGGGGCTGGCCGAGTTCGAGGAGATCCAGGTCGACCGCGATGGCCGCATCGAGATCGAGGGCCGCGACGCCGATGGTCGCGCGTTCGAGGTCAAGAGCCGCGGCGGCGAGCTGCTCGAGGTGGAACACGACGACTGAGCCGGTGCCGGGGCCTCGCCCCGGCGCGATAGTTTCGCGCCGGGCCCTTCCGTGCCGGGCGGTTCAGGTCATGCGCTGCAGGCTGCGTTCCCCGAGCCACCACTGGTGGGCCAGCACGGCGAGCACATGGCCGGCGATGACGAACCACAGCAGGTTGGCGAGCAGCTCGTGGGTCTCCTCGAAGGCCTCCTCGAGCCACTCGATCTCGGCACCCGCCGCGATCAGTGGCGCACCGAAGACGGTAACGCCTTCGCCGCTGCCCCAGGCCGCGAGCAGGCCGCTGAGCGGGATCACCAGCAGCAGGGCATAGAGGACCAGATGGCCGAGCCGCGCGGCCAGGCGCCAGTGGGCGGGCGGGGCCGGGCGGCCGCGGTTGACGGCGCGCCAGGCCAGGCGGAAGACGAGCAGGGCCAGCAGCGCCATCCCGATGCTCTGGTGCAAGCCCATCGCGGCGGACTCGCCGAGGCCCGCGAAACCCTCCATCCACCAGTCGCTGCCCAGCATCAGCAGCACCAGCAGAGCCATGGACCAGTGGAGGACGCGGGAGACAGCGCCATAGCGGTGTTCGGTATCGAGCCAGTTCATCAGGATCACTCCTCATTGGTGGGTACCTGATCCGTCTTACACCCCCTCGCCTTGCAGCAGCCTTAACGCCCCGTTCATCCGGCATTCATCTGGCGCAGCCGCCCTCCGTGAGGCTTGCGCCTTGGGACTCACCCTGCCGAGCCGACGAGCCCCACCACGCTGACCAGGATGAGCACCCCACCGAGCACCCGGAAGTAGAGGTTGGTGCGGCTGGCGAGCAGGTGCCGGTGGGCGCGTTCGCCCAGCAGGTGGCCGACCAGGGCGCAGGGCAGCAGCCACAGCTGGTGGATGAGCTGCAGGTCGATGCCGGCGATCACGAAGGAGACCATCTTGATCAGTACCAGGATGAACCACAGCACGAAGAGGGTATCGCGCAGCTGGTGGGCGGCGACGTGGGTGGCGAACACCGCGACGATCAGCGGAGCGCCGATCAGCGAGGTGCCGCTGACGTAGCCGCCCAGCGCCAGCAATACCGCGTCCATCCAGCGGTTATGGCTGCGAAAGGGCTTGTCGAGCACGTAGCCGACCGCATAGACCATCACGATGACGAAGATGATGCTGGTCAGCACGTTGCCTGGCAGGGTCAGCAGGCCGACCACCCCGATCAGCTTGGGGATGATCATCACCTTCATCGCCCTGAGCAGGTAGCCCCAGTCGATGTTGCCCTCGCTCGGCGCCTGGCCGGCGTTGTCGGCCACCAGCTGTCGGTGGCCGCGCCAGGCGATCCAGCTGGAGAAGATCAGCAGATGGATGGCGATGATCGGCAGGAAGACCAGCGGCTCGTCGCGCACCAGCAGCAGGAAGGGCAGCGACAGCACGGCACCGCCGAAGCCCAGGCTGGTGCGCACGAAGCCGCTCCAGACGAAGATCAGCCCGATCAGCACGAGTTGAGAGGTCTCGAGATCGGCCATCAGGGCGCTCCTTTCCCGTATGGAAGTGTCATGATTGATGTGGACGTGTCATGGCGCCAACGCGCCCCAGACGCCGGCCAGCACCTCCAGCGCTTCGACGATCACCACCTCCTCGCCGCGATCGAGGCGCCAGACGAAACTCAGCGCGCAGGGCAGGCGCACGCCTTCGGCGACCACCAGGCCGCGCTCCTGGCGCTTGGCCATGGCCAGGGCGTCGCGGGCCAGGCTGAGGCCCACACCGGCCCGCACCAGGTCGAGCATGCAGGCCTCCTGGTCCACCTGGGCCACGCCGTTGGGCACGATGCCCAGTGGGTCGAGCACGCCGTGCAAGAGGCGGTGATGGGCGGAGTCTTCGGGCGTGGTGATCCACGGCAGGGTGGCGAGCCGGCGCCAGGAAGAAGCCGACATCCAGCTCGCCGCGACGCACCCACTTCAGCACGGTGTCGCCTCCTCGGCGTGGAGTGATATCAGCGAAACTTATACGCTGGTTTTGCATTACTCAGTTGATCCTGGTGACGATCGGGCTAGTCTAGGGTCGTCCATCCCCGATGCCGACAACGACGCGACGAGGCCGCCATGAGCACAGCCAGCATCCAGCATTATATCAACGGGCAAATGTCAGCCGGTGAGTCCGGCCAGCACCAGGCCGTGACCAACCCGGCCACTGGCCGGGTGACCGGCCAGGTGGCCCTGGCCTCCCAGGCCGATGTGGCCACGGCGGTGGCCGCCGCCCAGGCCGCCTTCCCGGCCTGGGCCGATACCCCGCCGATTCGGCGTGCCCGGGTGATGTTCAAGTTCCTGCAGCTGCTTAATGAGCACAAGGATGAGCTGGCGCGGGCCATCACCCTGGAGCATGGCAAGGTGTTCACCGATGCCCAGGGCGAGGTAGCGCGCGGCATCGACATCGTCGAGTTCGCCTGCGGCATCCCGCAGCTGCTCAAGGGCGACTATACCGAGCAGGTCGGCACCGGTATCGACAACTGGACGATGCGTCAGCCGCTGGGCGTGGTCGCTGGTATCACCCCGTTCAACTTCCCGGTCATGGTGCCGATGTGGATGTTCCCCCTCGCCATCGCCGCCGGCAACACCTTCATCCTCAAGCCAAGTCCCCTGGATCCCAGCGCCTCGCTGCTGATGGCCGACCTGCTCAAGCAGGCGGGGCTGCCGGATGGCGTCTTCAACGTGGTGCAGGGTGACAAGGACTCGGTGGAGGCGCTGCTCGACCATTCCGACGTCAGGGCGCTGTCGTTCGTCGGCTCCACGCCGATCGCCAACCTGATCTACGAGCGGGGTGCCCGCCATGGCAAGCGCGTCCAGGCCCTGGGCGGGGCCAAGAACCACATGGTGGTGATGCCCGATGCCGACCTCGACAAGGCCGTGGATGCGCTGACCGGCGCGGCATACGGCTCCGCCGGCGAGCGCTGCATGGCGATCAGCGTGGCGGTGCTGGTGGGTGACGTGGCCGACGAGCTGGTGCCGCGCCTGGCCGAGCGTGCCCGCGCGCTCAAGGTCAAGAATGGCCTGGAGCTGGATGCCGAGATGGGGCCCATCGTCACCGCCCAGGCACACCAGCGCATCACCGGCTATATCGAGAAGGGCGTGAGCGAGGGCGCCGAACTCATCGTCGATGGCCGTGACTTCGATGCCGCCGGGACCGGCGACGACTGCGCCGAGGGCTTCTGGATGGGCGGCTCGCTGTTCGACCACGTCACCCCGGAGATGACCATCTACAAGGAGGAGATCTTCGGCCCGGTGCTGGCCTGCGTGCGGGTGCCCGACATCGCCACCGCCATCCAGCTGATCAACGACCACGAGTTCGGCAACGGCGTGAGCTGCTTCACCGAGAGCGGCAGCGTGGCCCGCGAGTTCGGGCGTCGCATCCAGGTCGGCATGGTGGGCATCAACGTGCCGATCCCGGTGCCCATGGCCTGGCACGGCTTCGGTGGCTGGAAGCGCTCGCTGTTCGGCGACACCCACGCCTACGGCGAGGAGGGCGTGCGCTTCTACACCAAGCAGAAGTCGATCATGCAGCGCTGGTCCGACTCCATACATGGCGGCTCCGAGTTCGCCATGCCGACCCACAAGTAATGCCGCCGATCACTGAATGAGCGAGAGGCGCCGGGGACGACGTGAAGAGGAAGTAATGTCGTCACCGGAACAGCCTCGAGTGACGTCATCACCGAGAGCGTGCCATGGTTGACCAGGAATTCGACTATATCGTGGTGGGTGCCGGCACCGCCGGCTGCCTGCTGGCCAACCGCCTGAGTGCCGACCCGGCCAACCGGGTGCTGCTGATCGAGGCGGGCGGGCGCGACAACTACCACTGGATCCACATCCCGGTGGGCTACCTCTACTGCATCGACAACCCGCGCACCGACTGGTGCTTCCGCACCGAGCCGGACCCCGGGCTCAACGGCCGCTCGCTGATCTATCCCCGGGGCAAGACCCTGGGCGGCTGCTCCAGCATCAACGGCATGCTCTATATCCGCGGCCAGTCGCGCGACTATGACGGCTGGGCCGAGGCAACCGGTGACGACGCCTGGCGCTGGGAGAACTGCCTGCCCGACTTCATGAAGCACGAGGACCACCACCGCCTGGATGCCGGCGGCGATGCCGACGCGGCCCACCACGACTACCATGGCCACGGGGGCGAGTGGCGGGTGGAGAAGCAGCGCCTCAAGTGGCAGGTGCTCGACGACTTCGCCACCGCCGCCGTGGAGGCCGGCATCCCGCGGACCCGCGACTTCAACCGCGGCGACAACGAGGGGGTCGACTACTTCGAGGTCAACCAGCGCGCGGGCTGGCGCTGGAACACCTCCAAGGCCTTCCTCCGCGGGGCCGAGAAGCGCGACAACCTCACCCTGTGGCACTCCACCCAGGTGCTGGGGCTCGAACTGGAACGAGGAGGCGAGACCGGCCGGGGCGACACGCCACGCTGCACCGGCGTGAGCGTCGAGCGCGGCGGGAAAGCGATCACGGTGCAGGCCGGCCGCGAGGTGATCCTCTCCGCCGGCGCCATCGGCTCGCCCCAGCTGCTGCAGCTCTCCGGCATCGGCCCGGCCGAGCTGTTGCGCGAGCACGACATCCCGGTGATCCATGACCTGCCGGGGGTCGGCGAGAACCTGCAGGATCACCTGCAGATCCGCTCGGTGTATCGGGTGACGGGCGCCAAGACCCTCAATACCATGGCCAACTCGCTGGTCGGCAAGGCGGGCATCGGGCTCGAGTACCTGCTCAAGCGCTCCGGCCCCATGAGCATGGCGCCCTCGCAGCTGTGTGCCTTCACGCGCAGTGCCGACGAGTACGCGCATCCCAACCTCGAGTACCACGTCCAGCCGCTGAGCCTGGAGGCCTTCGGCCAGCCGCTGCACGACTTCCCGGCGATCACCGCGAGCGTGTGCAACCTCAACCCGACCAGCCGCGGCACGGTGCGCATCAAGAGCGCCGACCCGCGCCAGGCCCCGGCCATCGCCCCCCACTACCTGAGCACCCCGGAGGATCGCAAGGTGGCGGCGGACTCGCTGCGGGTCACGCGGCGCATCGCCGAGCAGCCGGCCTTCGCGAGGTATTCGCCCGAGGAGGTCAAGCCGGGCCTTGAGTACCAGAGCGACGAGGACCTGGCCCGCCTGGCGGGGGATATCGGCACCACCATCTTCCACCCGGTGGGCACCACCAGGATGGGGCGCGACGACGACCCCATGGCGGTGGTGGATTCTCGCCTGCGGGTACGCGGGGTCGCGGGGCTGCGCGTGGTGGATGCGGGCGTCATGCCGACCATCACCAGCGGCAACACCAACTCGCCGACGCTGATGATCGCCGAGAAGGCCGCCGGCTGGATCCTCCATGCCCGGTAACCGCGCTGTCATCCAGTGTAAATAGTGTTTGACCTGCGCCCGGCAACGGCGCAATATGCCTGCAGTTGGTTAGCAAGTGGAACATCGCAAGTGGTCATCGAAAGCTCATAGCGTCGATTTCCCGGTGAAAGTTTCTTGTTTTACCCACTGCAACTCGGGTATTTCCCGGCACAATCTAACGCTATTCGAGGAATTCGATAATGGCTACCGGTACTGTCAAGTGGTTCAACGACACTAAAGGCTTCGGCTTCATTTCTCCGGACGACAACGGTGACGACCTGTTCGCTCACTTCTCCGAGATCAAGGCTGAAGGCTTCAAGTCCCTGCAAGACGGTCAGAAGGTCTCCTTCGACGTCACCCAGGGCAAGAAAGGCCTCCAGGCTTCCAACATCCAGGTCATCGGCTGAACGTCGACCGACCCTGATGTGACTGCCTCACGGCAGGTGAAAAAGGCCCGCGAAAGCGGGCCTTTTTCGTTGTGTTGCCTTTGGTTCTTATATTCAAATAATGAATAGATAGATTTCTAAAAATAACTTTTTAGAATATTCGGTGGCGGTCACAATGGGCCTTTCCCTTTCGTCACCGGATCTGCCCATGCCGCTGGATGCCTGGCTCTCTCTCACCGTCGTCATCGCCGTCTTCCCGCTGATGGCCTTCTCGCGCGTGGGCCCCGACATCGTGCTGCTCGGTGCGGTGATCCTGCTGCTGACCCTGGGGGTGATCGACCCCGGCCAGGCCCTGGCGGGCTTCTCCAGCACGGGCCTGTTCACCGTGGCCTTCATGTATGTGCTGGTCACCAGCATCCGCGAGACCGGCGGCATCGACCTGATCATCCGCCATGTGCTGGGGCGTCCCCGCAGCGAGCGGCAGGCGCTAGTGCGCCTGCTGCTGCCGGTGGCCTCGCTGAGCGGCGTTCTCAACAATACCCCCGTGGTGGCGACCTTCATCCCGGCCGTGCTCAGCTGGAGCCGGCGCGTGTCCGTACCGGCACATCGCCTGCTGATGCCACTCAGTTTCGCCTCGATTCTCGGCGGCACCATCACCCTGTTCGGCACCAGTACCAACCTGGTCGTGCATGGTCTGCTGATCGATCGTGACCCGTCTCTGGCCATGGGGCTGTTCGATATCGCCTGGGTGGGCGTGCCGGTGGCGGTGGTGGGCCTGGCCTATCTGATCCTGCTGGGGCCGCGGCTGCTGCCGGCGCGGCGAGGGGTGGAGGCGGTCTTCGAGAATCCCCGCGAGTTCACCATCGAGATGGAGGTGGACGCCGGCGGTCCGCTGGTCGATCGTACGGTGGAGGAGGCCGGGCTGCGCCATCTGCAGGAGCTGTTCCTGGTGGAGATCGAGCGCGAGGGCAACATCGTCAGCGTGGTGGGGCCGGGCGAGCGACTCAAGGGCGGCGACCGGCTGGTGTTCGCCGGCACCAGCGAGGGGGCCGTCGAGCTGCAGCAGATCCGTGGCCTGGTGCCGACGCGGCAGGGCGAATCGAGCCTCGAGAAGGACTTCAAGGAGCGCCGCCTGGTGGAGGCGGTGGTTTCCGACCAGTGCCAGTTCATCGGCCGGCGCATTCGCGACGGGCACTTCCGGACCCTCTATGGTGCCGCCGTGCTGGCGGTGTGCCGCGGTGGCGAGCGGGTCGCCGGCAACCTCGGCCAGATCCGCCTGCAGCCCGCCGACGTGCTGCTGCTGGAGGCGCGCCCGCCCTTCATCGAGCGGCATCGCCAGTCTCGCGACTTCCTGCTGATCAGCAAGGTCAACGGCTCGGCCCGACCGGTTCATGAGAAGGCCTGGCTGGCCTGGGCCATCCTGGCCGGCGTGGTGGCGCTGGCCACCCTGGGGGTGATGAGCATGATGAACGCCGCCATGCTGGGTGCGGCCCTGGCGCTGGCCACCGGCTGCTGCACGGTGGAGGCGGCCAAGCGGGGGCTGGACACCCAGGTGCTGCTGACCATCGCCGCCTCCTTCGGGCTCGGGGCCGCCCTGGAGAGTTCGGGCGCCGCGGCCGCCCTTGCCGACGTTGCCCTGGGGCTGGCCGACGGCAACCCCTGGCTGCTGCTGGGTACGGTCTATGTGCTGGTGACCCTGCTGACGTCCCTGGTCACCAACAATGCCGCCGCGGTGATCACCTTTCCGGTGGTGATGGCCAGCGCCGAGAATCTCGGTGTGAGCCCGATGCCTTATGTGGTCGTGGTGATGTTCGCCGCCTCAGCCAGCTTCCTGACGCCCATCGGTTACCAGACCAACCTGATGGTCTTCGGCCCCGGTGGCTATCGCTTCAGTGACTTCCTGCGCCTCGGCGGGCTACTGAACCTGCTGACCGCTGCGGTGGCCTTGGCGCTGATCCCGCTGATCTGGCCCTTCTGAGCGCGCTCGCCGCCGAGCGGCGTTTGCGGTAGGGTGTCGGCTTTTGACCGCCTCCATTTACTGGCCCTGGAATCGATGCCATGAGCAACCCCGATGAACTGATCATCGAGCCGCGTAGCGGCAGACCCGCCGATGCCTGCGTCATCATCCTGCACGGCCTCGGGGCCGACGGTAGCGACTTCGAGCCTCTGGTGCCGGCACTTCCGTTGCCCACCGACGATGCCGTGCGCTTCATCCTGCCCCATGCGCCCCGCCTGCCGGTGACCGTCAACGGCGGCATGGTCATGCCGGCCTGGTACGACATCAAGGAGATGAGCCTCGACCGTCAGATCGACGAGCCCCAGCTGATGGCCTCTGCCGAGCGCATCCAGGCCCTGATGCGGCAACAGATCGAGCACGGTATCGACAGTCGTCGCATCATCCTGGCGGGCTTCTCCCAGGGCGGTGCGGTGGCCTACCAGGCGGCCCTCTCCTTCGAGGAGCCGCTGGGCGGCCTGCTGGCACTCTCCACCTACTTCGCCACGCCCGATAGCATCGAGCTCTCCGACGCCAATCGGGGCCTGCCCATCGAGGTGCACCATGGCAGCTTCGACCCGGTGGTCTCCGAGTCACTGGGCAAGGCCGGTTATGAGCAGGTGCGCTCGCTGGGCTATCCAGCGCACTATCGTCGCTATCCCATGGCCCATGCGCTCTGCCCGCAGCAGATCGGTGACATCGGCCGCTGGCTTGCCGAGCGACTCGCCCACTGAGCGGTGTCGTCCGCCCCATGACTGCGGGTGCCCCATGACGGCGACCACGTCCCCGGCCACCGGGCTGCACGCCTGCTGGCGCAGTGTGCGCCCTGGCTTTCTGGTGCTTTCTCCCCTCTGCGCGGGCCTGGCGGTGACCACCGCCTGGCAGGATGGCCACGCCCCCGAGGGACACGCGATCCTGCTGGTGCTGCTCGCCACGCTGCTGGCCCACGCCGCGGTGAACCTGTTCAACGAACATCACGACTTCGTCAGCGGCCTGGATGCCACCACCATCCGCACGCCCTTCTCGGGGGGCAGCGGCTCGCTGCCCCAGCACCCCGGGGCAGCGGGGGCGGTGCGGCGCGCCGCCTTCGCTTGCCTGGCCGGGGTGGTGGCCATCGGGACCTGGTTCCTGTGGCGCTCAGGCCCGCTCATGCTGCTCTACGGGCTGCTCGGCATGGCGCTGGTGGTGGCTTACACCGGCTGGCTGACTCGTCGTCCCTGGCTCTGCCTGGTGGCGCCGGGGATCGGTTTCGGCACCCTGATGGTGGTGGGCGCGAACCAGGCACTCACCGGGGCTTTCTCCGCTACGGCCCTGGCCGCCTCGCTGGTACCGACCCTGATGGTCAGCGCGCTGCTGCTGGCCAACCAGCTGCCGGACATCGAGCCTGACCGCCGGGCCGGGCGGCACCACCTGGCCATCGTGCTGGGGGTGGGGCGCGCGGCGCGCCTGGTGGCGGTCCTGGTGCTCGCTGCCTTCGCGGTGATCCCGCTGGCCTGGCTGGGCGGCTGGTTGCCTGCCTGGGCCTTGCTGATGTGGCTGGCCGCCCCCGTGGCCCTGCGGCTGGCGGTGGGGCTCTGGCGCCTGCCCGGCAAGCTGGCCGCTGGCGATCCCTCGCCGCTGCTGCCGTGGCTGGGGCTCAATGTCGCCCTGCTGCTGGGCAGCCTGGCGCTGCTCAACCTCGGGCTCTGGCTGGCGGCCTGAGGCTTCAGCGAAGGTCGCCTCCACAGCGTCGAGAGGGCGGGGCAAGATGGCAGGCCGTTATTCCGCATGCCGTCAGGACCAAGACCATGAGCCCTTCCGGGCATCATCCCGGCCCTGGAGAGTGCCCACGCCGTGGCCTGGGCCATGCGCGTGGCACCGACCCTGCCGGCCGACCAGCATATCCTGGTCAACCTCTCCGGCCGTGGCGACAAGGACGCCGATTACGTGGCAGATCGGCTGAAACTCTAGTCTCTAGTCGGACGTAGGCAGTTTTCGCTGTGTCGCCTGCCATCCTGGAGTAGGGTAAGGGAATGGGGGCGGGATACCCCCTTCCGAAACCGATGCGGGGATCCCCAAGGTGTGGGGCATGGCGCGAATCAGGGACAAGTGGCGAACATGGAGATCGCACAGGGGGAAGCAGGAGCCGCTGGCCGAGGCGCTGCTGGACTGCTTCCCGGGCGTCGTCATGCTCATCGATGCGCACGGGGTCATCCTGCGCGTCAATCCGGGCTTCGAGCAGCACAGCGGCCATCCGGCTGAGGCCCTGCTCGGTCGCCGCATCACCTGCCTGGACGTGACCCCGCTGCACGGCGCCATGAGCCATGCCCTGGCCCACTGCGTCGCGCGCCGCCGGCCCTGGCGGGGTGTGCTACTGTGTCGCCGCGCCGACGGCCGGCTGATCCACCAGGATGGCGTCTTCCAGCCCCTCGGCGCGTGCCGGGACGAGCCGCTGCAACTGCTGGTCACCCTCCACGACATCACGGCACTGCGCCAGAAGGCGCTGCACGACCACGCCCTGCTGGAGCGTTTCCAGGGGACCCTCTCGCGGCTCCCGGGAGTCGTCTTCCAGCTTCGCCAGGACACCCGGGGTGGGCTCGGTTTCCTCTATCTCAGCGATGGGCTGCGGGCGCTGGCGGGCCTGTCGCCGCACTCGGTGATGGACCGCGCCGATACGCTGCTGGAGCGGATCCATGCCGAGGATCGGGGCGCCCTGACCACCTCCCTGGCCCAGTCGGCGGTGAGCCTGGAACCCTGGGGGCTGGAGTTCCGCCTCGAGACGGCCGACGGCGTTCGCTGGCTAGAGGGCCGGGCAAGCGCTTCGCGCCGCCGTGACGGCATCACCCTGTGGGACGGCCTGCTGATCGACATCACCCCGCGCAAGCAGAAAGAGCAGCGCACCCAGAAGCTGGTCAGCACCGACATGCTCACCGGGGCGCTCAATCGGCGGGCCTTCTTCGACTTCGGCGAGGCGGTGCGCGCGCATGCCGCCCGCCAGGGCCGCTCGGTGCCCCTGGCGATGCTCGATATCGACCACTTCAAGCGCCTCAATGACACCCATGGCCATGCTGTCGGCGACCTGGCCCTGCAGACCTTCGCCACGACCTGTCGTGACTGCCTGCGTCCTTATGACCTCTTCGCCCGCATCGGCGGCGAGGAGTTTGTCGTGATGCTGGTGGACACCACGCCCGACGAGGCCTGGGGGGTGCTCGACCGACTGCGCTCCGCCGTGGAGGCGATCGAGCTCGAGGTGGCGGACACCACGCTGCGGATCACGGTAAGCCTGGGGCTGGCGGTGCTGCCGCCCGAGGGCAGCCTGGACCTGGCGCTGTCCCAGGCCGACCAGGCGCTCTACCGGGCCAAGCATGAGGGGCGAAATCGACTGGCCGGATCGCCGAACTATCCCTGGATCCGCAAGGATACCCGTTGATGACGGGGCGGGTGGCTGGAGAATCGCGGGCGATATCGGCAGGATGGGTACCATCCACAATCCACCACGCAACACGAGGAGCATTGCCATGTCCCTGTCGGAAGACTTTCGCCTGCCGGTCGCCTGCCCCAGCTGCGGCAGCCATCTGATGCGCGTCTCACAGGTCAAGAACCCCGATGACCAGGTGCACTGCGCCTCCTGCCACCGCTTCATCTGCCTCTGGCATGAGGCCCAGACGGTGCTGAAGAAGGGCCCCGGCAGCGAGAGCGAGGCGCTGATCGAGAAGGCGGTCAACCGCGGTTCCTGACGGCACGGGACGAGCCGGGAAGCGTCGAACGAAGGGCCGGGCCCGTCAGGCACCGGCCCTTGTGCGTCTGCTAGAGCAGTTCCTCGCCGGCAAGGGCCAGGCGTGAGCGCTCGACGCTCTTGAGGGTCACGTGGCCGGCATGGGGCCAGTCGCAGAAGTGCTGGACCACCGCCGCCATGCCGCAGGTGTTGGCAGTCAGATACGGCGTATCGATCTGGCCGACGTTGCCCAGACAGACGATCTTGGTGTTGCGCCCGGCCCGGGTGATCAAGGATTTGAGCTGCTTGGGGGTGAAGTTCTGCGCCTCGTCGATGATCAGGAAGGTGTCGTTCAAGGTGCGCCCGCGCATGAAGCCGGGGGCGCGGATCTGCACCCGCGAGCCGAGTAGCTGGCGAGTGGCGTCCTGGTTCCAGGTGCTGCTGCCGTCGTGTTCGTCGCGCAGCAGGTTGTCCATGTTGTCGTGGAAGGCCCCCATCCAGGGCGACATCTTCTCCTCCTCGGTGCCCGGCAGGAAGCCGATGTCCTCGCTCATCGAGATCGGTGCCCGGGTGAAGACAATGCGCTCGAAGCGCTTGACGTCCAGGGTCTGCTGGAAGGCCGCGGCCAGGGTCATGTAGGTCTTGCCAGTGCCCGCGCTGCCGGCGATGGTCACCAGGTCGATATCATCGTCCATCAGCAGGTTGAGGGTGAAGTTCTGGCGGCTGTCATGGGCGTGAACCCCCCAGACGCTGGTGCCATGACGGTAGTTGGTGAGCAGCTCGAGGTGGGCGTGCTTCGGCCCCGCCTCGCGCACGATGGCCTCGAAGCTGGCGCCGTTGTCGCTGTCCGAGACCAGCATGCCGAGGTGCCATTCGCGGGGGATGTCGCCGGCCAGGCGATAGACGACTCTGTGGTCGTGGCGCTCGACCTTGACGTCGACTGACAGGTTGTCCCAGAGCCCGCTGCCGTCGTGGCCGGCATCGGGATAGATCCGGGCGCCGTCGATCATGGCGTCGCTGTCGTCAAAGGCGCGATCGGTGAGGTAGTCCTCCACCGGCACCCCCAGCGCGGCCGCCTTGACCCGCAGGTTGATGTCCTTGGTGACCAGTATCACCGAGGCGTCCGGTCGTTCGTCACGCAGCCGGCAGGCCTCGGCCAGGATGCGGTTGTCGGGGCTCTCCTCCAGCGGATCCAGGGGCTTCAGGTCGGTGTAGCAGAGCAGGCGCAGGCGGCCTTCGGGGCCGATGAGTCGAGGGATGGGAATGCCGTCGCGGATCTGGTCGATTTCGACGCTGGCGGTGAGGTCGGACAGGGTGCGGCTGACCTGGCGAGCGGTGCGGGCGATCTCGCGGATGCCGTTCTTGTGCTTGTCGAGCTCCTCGAGCACGGTCATGGGGATGACCACCTCGTGCTCGTCGAACTGGTAGAGGGCGGCGGGGTCGTGGATCAGGACATTGGTGTCCAGCACGTAGAGCCGGGTGGCCTTCTTGTCGATGCGTACCATCGGCGCAGTTCTCCTTGTCGTCATAGTGTCGACACTGCCGGCGCATGATGTCAGCGACGTGACAGGGGCGCCGCGGTGTCGTCCCGCTGGATACGACGCGTCACCTCCTTTGCTGTGATCCTCTCCGGTTGGATGCCTCTCGAACGGCAAGGTGCCATCCTGTCTCGAGCATGGACGGTGTTCGTCCATGCTGCAAAGCAATATCGCGATGGGCCGTCAACGTTAGCTCAGCGAGTGGCCTCGATCTCCTGGTAGATGCGTTCCACGTCCAGGGTGGAGCGCTGGCCCAGGTCGTCGAAGTGCTCGGCGAGCCAGGCCTCGGTGGTCGCGCGCCCCAGCTCATGCAGGTGGCAGAGGAAGGCCCACTCGGCATTGAGCTTGCTGGAGACGGAGAGGTGAGCCAGCGGCTCGTCGCCACTGAGGTGGTGGAGCCGGGCCTCCCCGTAGCAGCCGATGTCGATGTCATGCTCGCCGAGCAGCTTCTGCAGCATCACGATCGTGCGCACCTCCTTGATCAGGGCGGAATTGAAGGTGATCTCGTTGAGGCGATTGAGGATGTCCGCGGCGTTGGTCGGCACCTCCTGGCGATACATGGGAGTGATCTGCACCACCAGGATGTCTCCTGCGCTGCAGTCGTGCAGCAACGGCGAGAGCGAGGGATTGCCCATGTAGCCGCCGTCCCAGTAGGCCTCGCCGTCGATCTCCACCGCCTGGAAGACTGTGGGCAGGCAGGCCGAGGCCATCACCGCATCGAGGCTCATCTCCTCGCGGGAGAAGATCCGTTGCTTGCCGCTGCGCACGTTGGTCGCGGTGACGAAGAGCTTGAGGTTCTCGCAGGCCCGGACCCGCGCGAAGTCGACCCGTTCGGCGACGATGTCTCGCAGCGGATTGAAGTTGAAGGGATTGAAGTGGTAGGGCGAGACCAGCCGGCTCATCAGGTCCAGGGCGATATAGCCGGGGGAATGATCGAGGCTCCAGTTGCCGGTCAGCACGTCCAGCGGCGCACGGCGCACGGGGCTCGCCATGCCGGCTCGGCTGACGGCCCGCCAGAAGTCGCGCAGGGCCACGCGGGCGGTGGATTCGTCGCCGCGGGTCAGGGCATCGGCCATCACCACGCCGTTCATGGCGCCGGCACTGGTGCCGCTGATGCCCTCGATCTCGATGCGCTCGTCCTCGAGCAGACGGTCCATCACGCCCCAGGTGAAGGCGCCATGGGCGCCGCCACCCTGCAGGGCCAGGTCAATCTGTCTTTTCTCGCTCATCTCCGCTCTCCCGGTGCTTCATGATGCTGCGTCGCATCACACTATCAGCATATCGGCCGAGGCGGGGAGCGGCCAGCCAACCTCAGGCCCGGATCATCACCCTGTCCTCGTGGAAGCTCACCGCCCAGGTGCGCAGGCGCAGGCCGGGGTTTTCCAGACACTGGCCGTCTGTCAGCCGGTAGTGGTGCTTGTAGAGCGGCGAGGCCACCACCGGTTGGCCCTTCAGGTCGCCGACGATGCCCCGGGCGTTGACGTTGGCGCCGGCGATGGGATCGTGGTGGTCGATGGCATAGAGCTCGCTCTCGTGGCCGGCCTCTCCCGGCGTGTTCGGGCCGGGTAAAGTGCCTTCCGGCGTGTTCGGGCCGGCTGGCTGCGGCGTGTTCGGGCCGCATGGAATATAGAAAATGGCCACCTGAGCGGGGCCCTCGGCGGTTTCCACCCAGGCGGCGACGCCGGAGAAGGGCACCAGGTCGGCGCGGTGGCAGAGGCGTTGCCAGGTCTGGGTCATGGGATTGGTCGCGGTAGCGGTCGTCATGGATAGGTATCCTTTTGATGGGTGCTCGGTGGGGTCACATGAGGATCAAGCTGGACGGAGCTGGCCGCGCTCGCTGGTCATGATGATGTCCGGGTCGGGGCGGCTGTCATTGACGAAGCTTCTGAAGCGCTTGAGCTTCTCGGGGTCGCCGATGGCATTGGCCCACTCGCACTGGTAAGTGTCGACGACGGCCTGCATCTGGCTTTCCAGCTCCTCATTGATGCCCAGGCTGTCTTCGAGCACCACCGCCTTGAGGTAGTCCAGGCCACCCTCGAGGTTCTCGCGCCATACCGAGGTGCGCTGCAATCGGTCGGCGGTGCGCACGTAGAACATCAGCAAGCGGTCGATGGTGCGGATCAGCGCCTCGTCGTCGAGGTCGGTGGCGAATAGCTCGGCATGGCGCGGGCGCATGCCGCCATTGCCGCACACATACAGGTTCCAGCCGTTCTCAGTGGCGATCACGCCGATGTCCTTGCTCTGGGCCTCGGCGCACTCGCGGGTGCAGCCCGAGACACCGAACTTGAGCTTGTGGGGCGAGCGCAGCCCCTTGTAGCGGTGCTCGAGCTTGATCGCCATGCCCACGCTGTCGGCCACGCCGTAGCGGCACCAGGTGTTGCCGACGCAGGACTTCACGGTACGCAGCGACTTGCCATAGGCGTGGCCGGTCTCGAAGCCCGTCTCGATCAGCTCGCCCCATATGTCCGGCAGGTCCTCCAGGCGGGCGCCGAACAGGTCGATGCGCTGTCCGCCGGTGATCTTGGTGTAGAGGCCGTATTTCTGCGCCACCTGGCCCAGCACCACCAGTTTGTCGGGGGTGATCTCCCCGCCGGCGATGCGCGGCACCACCGAGTAAGTGCCATTCTTCTGCATGTTGGCCATGAAGGTGTCGTTGGTGTCCTGCAGCGGGACATGGGCGGCGTCGGTGATGGGCTCGTTGAAGCAGGAGGCGAGTATCGAGGCCACCGCCGGCTTGCAGATGTCACAGCCTAGCTTCGGGGCTGATGAAGAGCCTGGCTTCGGGGCTGATGAAGAGCCTGGCTTCGGGGCTGATGAAGAGCCTGGCCGGTGGGTGTCGGGATTGCCGTGCTTGTCGATCAGCTCGCCGAAGGTCTTGATGCCCTCCACGCGGACGATGTCATAGAGCCCCTGGCGGGTGTGGGCGAAGTGCTCGCAGATCGACGGGTCGACCTCCACGCCGCGGGCCTCGAGTTCGTGGTCGACCACGCTCTTGAGCAGCGCCGCACAGCCGCCGCAGCCGGTGCTGGCGCGCGTCTCGCCCTTGACCGTGGCGAGGTCGCTGGCGCCGGCATCCAGGGTCGCGCAGATGTCGCCCTTGGTGACGTTGTGACACGAGCAGATCGTCGCGGTCTCGGGCAGGGCATCGGGCCCCAGGGTCGGCGCGCCTTCGTTCGAGGGCAGGATCAGCGAGGCGGGTTCCTCGGGCAGCTCCATGCGGTTGGCGTAGTACTGCAGCAGGGTGTCGTAGACGCCGTTGTCGCCCACCAGCATGGCGCCGACCAGGCGCTTGCCGTCGCTGGAGACCACTAGCTTGCGGTACTCCTGCTTGAGCGGGTCCAGATAGCGGAACATCCGCGCCCCCGGGGTCTGGTTGCCATGGGCATCGCCGATGGCGCCCACGTCGACGCCGAGCAGCTTGAGCTTGGTCGACATGTCGGCGCCGCGGAAGCTCTCGCCCTCGCCGCCGAGCAGGGTGTCGGCCGCCACCTTGGCCATCTGGTAACCGGGGGCCACCAGGCCGAAGATGCTCTGGTTCCACAGCGCCACCTCGCCCACGGCCAGTATCGCCGGGTCGCTGGTCAGGCAGCGGTCGTCGATCACCACGCCGCCCCGTTCGCCGACCTCCAGGGCGCAGTCGCGAGCCAGCTCGTCGCGGGGACGGATGCCGGCGGAGAACACGATCAGGTCGGTCTCCAGCACCTTGTCGTCCTGGAAGACCATGCGGTGCGCGGCGTCCACACCGTCTTCGATGCGCTGGGTGGCGCGGTCGGTGTGCACCTGCACGCCCAGTGCCTCGATCTTCTCGCGCAGCAGTTCGCCGCCCTCGGCGTCGACCTGCATGGGCATCAAGCGTGGGGCGAATTCCACTACGGCGGTGTCCAGGCTCAGGCCGCGCAGGGCATTGGCCGCCTCCAGACCCAGCAGCCCGCCGCCCACCACCACGCCGGTGGCGGCGTTTTCGGCGGCGCTGCGGATGGCGTCCAGATCATCCAGGGTGCGGTAGACCAGGCAGCCGTCGCGGTCGTTGCCGGGAATCGGCGGCACGAAGGGGAAGGAACCGGTGGCCAGCACCAGGCGCTCGTAGGGGATGCGGCCCTCGGTGGTGACCACCTTGCCGGCGTCGCGGTCGATGGCGGTGACCGCCTCGGCGAGACGCAGTTCGATGCCGTGCTCGGCGTAGAAGTCGCCGGTGGAGAGCGCCAGGGACTCGGCGTTGCGGCCGCTGAAGTACTCGGAGAGATGCACCCGGTCATAGGCCAGGTGGCGCTCCTCGCCGAACACGGTAATGGCGTAGCGCTCGGTGGCGCCCTGTTGGACCAGCTGCTCGACCAGGTGGTGGCCGACCATGCCGTTGCCGATGATGATGAGACGTGGCTTGTTCATGCGGCCTCCTTCTGGGGGTGGGTCCTTGATGCGTGGGCGTCGAGCAGGGCCTCGGCATCGGCCGCGCCGAGCAGCAGGGCCTGCCGACAGGGGCCGAGGTCGCGCCCGGCCTGGGCCTGGGCGAAGTACCAGGCGCCCATGGCGGTGTCGCCATAGAGCACGGCCCCGTCGATGCGGCCGTTGCGCAGCAGCAGGCGGCGATAGTCGCCCTGCTCGGGGTCGTGGTAGCTGAGGACCTCGTGGTGGTCGTCCGGCGCGGTGGGGCCGAAGGCATAGAGCGACACGCCGCTGACCTTGAGCTTGGTGGCGCTGGGGGCGTCCTCGTAGCCCGCCACGGCCTCGCCGCACAGGTAAGCGGCCAGCACTTCGACCTGGTGCCAGATCGGCTCCACGAGGCCATAGGTGGTGCCCTGGAACTGGCAGCACTCGCCTAGGGCATGGATGGCCGGGTCCGAGGTGGTGAGGAACCCGTCGACGACCAGGGCGCGGTCGGCCACGAGGCCGGCGCCGCGTCCCGGCTCGACGTTGGGGGTGATGCCGGCGGCGACGACCACGCAGTCGGCCGGCAGCCGGCGGCCATCCTCGAGATGCACCGCGGCGACCCGGCCGCCGCCGCCGTCCTCCAGGGCGGCCAGCCGCGCGTCGGTGTGAACCGCCAGGCCGCGACCGGCGAGCTCGGCCTCCAGCAGCTGGGCGGCGGTGGCGTCGAGCTGACGGTTCATCAGCCGCGATGAGCGCTGCAGCACGCTGGTGGCCATGCCCTGCTTGCGTAGCCCCTCGGCAGCCTCGAGACCGAGCAGGCCGCCGCCGACGACCACCGCCCGTCCGCCAGTCCCGGCCGCCGCCGCCAGCGCCTGGGCATCGTCCAGGTCGCGGAAACCGTGCACGCCGTCGAGGCCGATGCCAGGGACCGCCGGCAGGGTCGGTCGCGAGCCGGTGGCCAGCACCAGGCGGTCGTAGTCGATGACGTGACCACTCGTCAGGGTGAGGCGGCGGGCCCGGCGATCGAGGCCCTTGACCCGCTCGCCGAGTACCAATGTCACGCCCTGCTCGGCGTACCAGTCGGCCTCGCGCAGGGTCAGGGCCGCGCGATCCATCTCGCCGGCCAGCCAGGGCGAGAGCAGGATGCGGTTGTAGGCCGGGGTGGGCTCCGCGCCGACTACGGTGATGCGGGCCGGTCGTCCGGGGTGTCCGGCCAGGGCCTCGACCAGCCGATGGCCGGCCATGCCATTGCCGACGATCACCAGGTGCTCGATCGGTGCCGGGGAATGTCGGTGACTCATCGCTTCACCTCTCTCGCGAACAGGCGCGAACAAAAAAAGACGCCTCGACGCTGCCCGACATCGGGAAGCGCGGAGACGTCTTCGTCATTGAATGGCGCGATCGCCATTGATCGCGGCTTTCCCGTTACCATCAAGAATCTGGCCAGCTGACCATGAAATCTATATTTCTCCTTTATTTCCAGTGCAATAGAGTCACGTCTTTCCGGCTTCCAGTTCGCCTTGTTCTGGCGGGGTTGCACATCAGTGGTGCGTGGTGGCGTCGAAATGCACGGGGCTGTAGCACTCCTCCTGGGTGCGGCGATCCAGGTGCCGACCGTTAGCCTGCATGTACCGGGCGATGGGCTCGGCGAAACGGCCGGCGGCCTCGGGGCGCAGCACCGCGGCAGGGGCAAGCCGCTGTCGGCGGGGTCCTCTGTGAGGCGGGCGCCGCTGGCGCCTGCCAGGTCAGGCGACAAGGTGAGGGTATTGCCGCTGCGGCTCAGGGTGATGGGCGCCAGGATCTCGCAGGGCGCTCGCCCCAGCCCAGGCTCATGGCCAGCGGCAGGGGCGCAAGCATATGGGCGCCATCGAGCAGAGGGATGAAACCCAGCGTCAGGCGGGTGAGTTCCGGTGAGGGTGTGGCGGTCATGAGAGCGGCCCCTTCTGCAGGCGTTCGAGAATATCGATGACGCTGTCGGCCACCTCGGCGATCCGCTGGCCACGGTCCATGGCCAGCTTGCGCAGCATGCGATAGGCCTGATCCTCGTCGCAGTCCTGGTGCTTCATCAGCAGCCCCTTGGCCCGCTCGATGCGTTTGCGTTCGACCAGCTGGTTGCGCGCGCGATCGAGCTCCTGGCGCATCGACTGGAAGGCATCGAAGCGGGTGATGGCGACCTCGATGATCGCCTTGACCCGGCCGGGGAGCAGGCCGTCGACCACATAGGCACTGACGCCGGACTTGAGGGCCGCCTGCATGGTCTCGGGGTCGTGCTGGTCGGCGAAGAACACCACTGGGCGCGGGTTCTCGCGATTTAGCAGCGCCATGCTGTCCAGGGTGTCGCGGTCGGGGGATTCCATGTCGATGATCACCACATCGGGCTGGTGGCAGGCGACCCTCTCGTTGAGGCTCGCCGGGCTGGTCAACCGGCAGATGACCCGGTGGCCCTGGCGGGTCAGGGCTTCCTCGATCATGGCGGCGCGGACGACCTCGTCGTCGACCAGCAGGATCTTCAGGGGTGGTGGCATAGGGTGTGTCGCTCGTGGCTCGGCTTCTGATGGCAGCAGTGCTGCAAGATGCATTCCAGACTCGGCGTTACCCGTCGCACGGGGCCCGGCGGCCCTGGGTCGTGTCCGCTAGGCGGCCGATATGGTCCAAAATGGTGCAGGTGAAGCCGATGGCGCCCCTGGCATGGTGCAGGAGGCGAGGGCGCGGGGCCTGATTCCGTACCCAAGCCGCCAGGTGCCAAGGAGTAGGGGCTTGCTGGCACGGGGATTGCTTGATTCCCCCTTATCAGCGGGGAGGCACTGTGTCGCCTCCCCATCACGGCAACGACGCCCACCGCTGGATTCCCTCGGGAATCGCGGTGGGCGTCGTCGTCTGCAGTCCTGAAAGGAGGTCGAGATGCATCAGGCCCGAACCACCTGTCCCTACTGCGGCGTCGGCTGCGGCGTGCTGGCGCGGCTCGAGGGCGACCGTCTCACCGGGGTGGACGGCGACAGCGACCACCCGGCCAACTTCGGTCGGCTGTGCGTCAAGGGCTCGGCACTGCACGAGACCCTGGGCGATCACGGGCGGCTGCTACGGCCCCGGGTCGATGGCGTGGAGGTCGACTGGGATACCGCCCTCGACACCGTGGCCGAGCGGCTCCAGGCAACCCGCACCGCCCATGGCGACCAGGCCGTGGCGGCCTATCTGTCCGGGCAGCTACTCACCGAGGACTATTACGTCGCCAACAAGCTCTTCAAGGGCTTCCTCGGCACGCCGCACCTGGATACCAACTCGCGGCTGTGCATGGCCTCGGCGGTGGCGGCCCACAAGCGTGCCTTCGGTGCCGATGCCGTACCCTGCAGCTACGAGGATCTCGAGGAGGCGGAACTTGTGGTGCTGGTGGGCGCCAATCTGGCCTGGAACCACCCGGTCCTCTACCAGCGGCTGCGTACCGCCAAGAGCCGCAATCCCCTGATGCGGGTGGTGGTGATCGACCCGCGGGTCACCGACAGCTGCGAGATCGCCGACCTCTACCTGGGTGTGGCACCGGGCAGCGATGCGCGGTTGTTCAACGGCCTGCTGGCCTGGATGGCCGACCAGGGCAAGCTCGACCGGGTCTACCTGGAGAAGCACACCCAGGGGCTGGACGAGACCCTGGCCGCGGCGCGGGGGGACGATACCACGCTGGAGGCCATCGCCGCCGACTGCGATGTCGATGCGGAACGCCTGGAGACCTTCTTCTACTGGTTCGCCAGCCAGCTGCACGTGGTGACGCTCTTCTCCCAGGGCATCAACCAGTCCTCCAGCGGCACCGACAAGGCCAACGCCATCATCAATTGCCACCTGGCCGGCGGCAAGCTCGGCCTGCCCGGCGCCGGCCCCTTCTCGATCACCGGCCAGCCCAATGCCATGGGCGGCCGCGAGGTGGGCGGCCTGGCCAACCAGCTCGCCGCCCACATGGACTACCACACGCCGGGCGCCCTCGACCGGGTGACGCGCTTCTGGACCACCGACGGCCTGGTGCCGACCCTGCCCGAGGGACCGGGCCACAAGGCCGTCGAGCTGTTCGCGGCAATCGAGCGCGGCGAGCTCCGGGCCGTATGGATCATGGCCACCAACCCGGCAGTGAGCCTGCCCGATGCCAACCGCGTGCGTCGCGCCCTGGCACGTTGCCCGCTGGTGATCGTCTCCGAGTGCGTGGCCGACACCGACCTGCTGGCCTATGCCGACATCGTGTTGCCGGCCACGGGCTGGTCCGAGAAGGACGGTACCGTGACCAATTCCGAGCGGTGCATCTCGCGCCAGCGAGGCCTGCTGCCGCCGCCGGGAGAGGCTCGCCACGACTGGTGGATCATGGTCGAGGTGGCCAGGCGCCTGGGCGTCGGCGAGGCCTTCGCCTACCGGCACCCCGGCGAGATCTTCGACGAGCATGCCCGCCTGTCGGCCTTCGAGAACGCCGCCGAGAGTGCACGGCTCTTCGATATCTCGGCGCTGGCCGGCCTCGATCGTGCGGCCTACGACGCCCTGGCCCCCATCCAGTGGCCGGTGACGGCCGACGCCCCTCACGGCACCGCCCGGCTGTTCGAGGATGGCCGTTTCGCCACCCCGGATGGGCGAGCCCACTTGGTCCCGGTGCGGCCACGTGGCCCCGAGCAGTCGCTCAGCCCGGCTCGACCGCTGCGGCTCAATACGGGCCGAGTGCGCGACCAGTGGCACACCATGACGCGTACCGGCCGGGCTCCGCGGCTGATGAACCACCGTGCCGAACCCTTCATCGAGGTTGCACCGGAAGATGCCGCTGCCCAGGGCATCGAGGACCAGCAGCTGGCGCGGCTCTCCGGCGCCGGCGGCGACTACGTCGGCCGGGTGCGCCTCTCCCGGGCCCAGCGTCGCGGCGAGCTCTTCGTGCCCATCCACTGGACCGACCAGTTCAGCGGCACGGCCCGGACGGGAGCGCTGCTCGAGGCCCATCTCGATCCCGTCTCCGGCCAGCCGGAACTCAAGCAAGGCGCGGTCGCCCTCGCACTGCTGGCGGCCGGCTGGGAAGCGACCCTGCTGGTAGCGGACGACCTGACACTCGGTGGCGAGATCCGTGGCGATGTCGCCTACTGGGCGCGTATTCCCCTGAGCCATGCCGAGCGCTGGCAACTGGCCGGTCACCCGGGGGACGCACCGGACTGGCGGACCTGGCTGGCGGCGTATCTGCCGACCGCGCCGACGCTGTGGAGCGAGGATCCGGATGGCGGACGGTGGCGCGCCGCCGGCATCGCGGAAGGACGCCTGCGCTGGTGGCTGATGGTGGGCCCCCCCGCCGAGCTGCCCGGCCTGGCCTGGCTCACCGAGCGCTTCGCCGAAGCGGCCGGGGGCGAGGGGCTGGACGCCGGACGCCGGCGCCGGTTGCTCGCCGGTTGCGACGATGGGGCCGGCGATAGCGGTCCGCTGGTCTGCAGTTGTCACCAGGTGGGGCAGAGGGCCATCGTCGCTGCCATCCGAGAGGGGGATGCCAGCGTCGAGGCGCTGGGCGCCCGACTGGCCTGCGGCACTCAATGCGGCAGCTGCATTCCCGAACTCAAATCCCTGATCGAAGAAAGTGCCGAACCACGTGCCGAAGAGGAGGGGGCCCATGCGTTCGCCAAGACGCAACCCAACACCATCGATGTCGCTTGAAGCACCGGGCATGGCGGGCACGCTGCTGGCACGCCTCGCCCAAGGGGCAGGCCGCTGGCTCGCCGAGCGTTTCGGCAGTGCAGCGCGTCCCGCGGATGGGCCGCGGGATGGCGATTGCCGTAACGGCAGCGTCTATCTGGTGGGGGCCGGCAGCGGTGCTGCCGACCTGTTGACCCTCAAGGCCGCGCGGTTGCTGACGCAGGCCGATGCCGTGGTCTACGACCGCCTGGCCGGTGATGAGGTGCTGGCGCTGATTCCCGTCGGACGGGAGCGCTACGACGTGGGCAAGGCCCGCGGTCACCATAGCGTACCCCAGGCCGAGATCGGCGAGCTGATGGTCAGGCTGGCGCGTCAGGGCAAGTCAGTGGTGCGCCTCAAGGGCGGGGACCCGGGCGTGTTCGGGCGCATGGGGGAGGAGCTCGCCGCCCTGGGCAAGGCCGGTGTCCCGGTCGAGATCGTGCCCGGCATTACCGCCGCCTCGGCGGCCTGTGCCGCCATGGGCATCCCCCTCACCGACCGCGCCCATGCCCAGCAGTTGCGTTTCGTCACGGCCCAGCGCTGCCGGGAAGACGCTGAGCCCGACTGGGCCTCGCTGGCCCGCCGGGACGAGACCCTGGTGTTCTATATGGGGCTCAGCAAGGTATCGGCGATCTGCGACGGGTTACGCGGGGCTGGGCTCCCCGACGACTGGCCGGTGATGCTGGTGGCCAATGCCAGCCTGCCCGAACAGCGCTCGCTGGTCGGGAACCTCGCGGACATGCCGGCACGGCTCGCCGCCGAACCCTTGCCCTCGCCCTGCCTTATCGTGGTGGGCAGCGTGGTGCGGATGGCGGCAACTCATCCGCTGCCGTGTCATTCAGCTCTCGAGCAGCACCTCTACTGATCTTCTTCAGGCTTCGCAGCCAGAAGCCAGTTGCACTGGCCTCTTGTGTCGCCAGCCTTTAGCCAGTCGACCGATTGTCGGCTCGGTCTTTTTTCGATACCGGACTGTAACGCTACCGAGTCACTTCATGTGATGTTGGTAGTGGCTTGTTTCTGAAGAGAATGCACGGCATTCCAGGTTTTCTTGCCGATCTAGTGTTTCACCGATGAGGCACTAACCATTCAGTTACAAAAGGCCGCTGCAATGCCTCCACTGATGGGGAAGTGGCTGGCATTTATAAATTTTCCTTTTTTACAGTCAATTACATCCAGGGGATTCTCAGCTGGCACGGATCATGCTGATGGGTTGGTGACTGCGAGCAGGAAGCGTCATTCAAGGGTCCAGAATTCATTGGTAGGGACGATGGCGCGAGTTCGCAGGCTGCAGCAGACACAACAAATGGAGACATGATCATGAAAAAGTATCTTGTAGTAGCGGGTACCCCTCTGCTGGCCATGGTAATGGCCATCTCCACGGCGCACGCCAACCCGAGCGTTGGTGCTGCCGATGATGTAGATCAGGATGTGACCTCAACGGCCACCGCTACCGGCGGCGACAGTGGCAATGCCAATGGTGGGGCCGGATTCGGTCTGGGTCTTGCCGGTGGTGGTACTGGTGGCAGCGCCAATGGTGGAAGCATCGCTGATAACGATGACGATGCGAGGAATGCCAATGGCGGTACCGGTGGTGCAGGTACTGGTGGCTATTCTGCCGGATCTGGTATGGGTGGAGCGGGTGGCTCGACCGGCCGCGGCGGTGACGCCTGGGCCATGAGCGAGTCCTACAACACCTCTACCAGCGTTATCTCCATGCAGGAGCTCAACTCCACCGTGGTTGGTTCCGGTATCAACATCAACGGCGCCCGGGGTGCTACCGGCGCGACCGGTGGTGCTGGTGGCGGTGCGCTTTCCGCCAATGTGGGCATCGGTGTCGGCGGTAATGGCGGCAATGGAAACGGTGGCTCTGGCGGCGGTGCTGGTGCCTTTAGCGGAACCGATGCCTCGGGTGGCGATGCCGGCGGTATCGGGCTCGGTGCTGGCTTAGGTGGTGGTAGCGGCCAAGGCGGAGGCGTAGGAGGAACATCAGCTGGCTCCGCTTCGGGTGCCAATGCAGAAAATGACGATACCGGTGATGGGGGCTTGGGAACAGGCGGCTCGCAGAATGCTGGTTCCGATTCAGGCTCCGGCGCCACCGCCAGTTCCGGTAATGGTACTGGTGGAGCAGGCACCGGCACCGGTACTGGTAGTGGCTCTGGAAGTGGCACGGCCACAGCCGGCGCCGGTGGTTCCGGTGGGGATGCTGGTGCTGTAGCCGGGAACGGCGGCAACGGTAATGGTGGCGGCGGTGGGGGTGGCAGTGCCACCACCGGTGATGCCTATGCCTATGCCGGCAACGGCGGTGCAGGTGGCAACGGCGGCAATGGCGGCGGTGCCAGCCTGGCTACCGGTGCGGCCAACGTGTCCGTCGCGGCCGGGGTGTTCGGTGGCATCAACAACATGAACGTGTCCACCGGCCTCTACAACTCCCAGGTGTCCGGCACCAACGTCGCGGCTCACAGTAATGTGGGCATCGGCAACTGATGATCCGGGGCGCATGACGCGCTCGCAAGAAGCGGGAGCTGGTGGGGGCAACCCCACCGGCTCCCTTGATGAACTGTCCCTATGGACCGGATATCGGGAGTCAAGGCCATGAAGGTGTCATCAGTCAGTTCAACTCTCTCAACTTTACCCCGCCGACAACTGCAGTTGATGGCTATTACGTTCGCCATGGTGCTGATCACCTTCGGGGCGGCACAGAGCCAGGCAGATGATGGCTCTGCGCTTCAGGAAGATGGCTTCGCCGCGATGGAGCGGATGAACCTGGAGGAAATGGGTAAGGCCAGGGCCAGGGAGGGAGGTGCGATCGTCAACCTCACTACGGTAAAAAGCGTCCAGAACCTGAAGGCCTCGGTAACGGATACCTCCTTCGATATCGGTGGCGATATGGTCTCGGGCAACATCAGTTTCGCCTCCGATGCGTTGGGGAGCTATAGCGGTACGGGAATCTTCAGCGCCGTGACCGGCAACGGGAATTCCATCAACAATGCGGTGGGCATCAGTGTCTTTATCGCCAACTGAGCCCCTATCGGGTTCGGATACCCGATTTCCAACCAGGGGAAGACGTGCCATGAAACTCACGAGGCAACTCTGCTGCAGCATGGCATCACTCGTTCTCATGGGGAGTTCTATGGCGGCCCTTGCCGGACAGGTGGCTATTGCCAATCGTTTCGGCAGCTTTCAGGTCGAGGCCAAGAGCCTGCAGGAGAAGGGCTGGGACAGGGTGATACGGCAGCAGTATGACTTCAGCTGTGGGTCCGCGTCCGTCGCGACCCTGCTGACCTTCCACTATCAGCGTGAGACCACCGAGGCAGCGGTCTTCGAGAGCATGATCCGTGCCGGGGATGCCGAACAGATCCAGCGCCATGGCTTTTCCATGCTGGACATGAAGCGTTACCTGGATGCCCAGGGGCTCAATGCCGATGGATTCAGGATCAGCCTGGATGACTTCATTCGCATCGGGGTGCCGGCCATTACGATGGTGGACACTGGAGGCTACAAGCATTTCGTCGTCGTCAAGGGCATCGATGACGACAATATCCTGGTGGGCGATCCCGCGGCGGGTACCCAGGTGGTGCCGAGGGAGCACTTCGAGTCCCTGTGGAACGGCACGGTGCTGGGCGCGCGCGGGGAGATCGAGATCGCCAGGAACAACTTCAACCATGAGCAGGATTGGGCCGTGCGCCCCGACTCACCGCTGGCAAGAGGCGTGAGCCGCTCCAGCATCGGTGCCAGCCTGCTGACCCTGCCTGCCAGAAATGAGATGGGCCGGTGATGAGGAGATGCGAAGATGCTGTCTCGCGCGAGGAGTATTCATGGGGCAAGCCGGGTGTGTTGGGTGGGCGCCCTGCTGGTGTTGGTTGCCGCCGAAACCCCGGCGGCCTCACCGGCGGCAAGTGACGCCTGGTTGAATGAACAACGGTCACATTACCTGAGTGATCAGGCAGCCGCGAGACTCTATACGGAGGTTTCGCTGTCGTCCGCGACGCAGGATGACTTCCATCGAGGGACGGTCATCGCCGATGCTGAACTCGATCAGATGCGGGCGGGGTTCAATATCAGTGGGCTCGATGTGGATTTCGGGGCCAGGTTGCAGACGATGATCGATAATAGCATCGAGCTGGTGTCGGTCGTGAACTTCACGAAGGCGGGAATGGATCTCGTGTCCCAGACATTCCGTGATCCCTCCAGGTCAGCCAGGCAGGTGGGGGGCGGTACAGGACTCTCAGTAACCGATGTGACCCCCGGTGGTGTCGACCTCTCGGGCCTGGCGGACTTTTCCGGCATTACCCTGAACGATCACAAGGGTTTCACGGCGGCCCTGCACAATATCACGCGCAACGCCATCGTCAGTGGTGTGGTGAGTAATGCCTCCGGGCGGGATATACAGCAGCGGATCAATATCGACGTTCGACTCAGCAATATCGGGGCACTGAGGGCGGCCAAGCAACGGGCCTCCATTGTTGACTCCTTCTCGGGAATCCTGCGCTGATAGGTATGAGTCATCTGCCAAGCTCGTATTATCGCACGAGAGGCGCTTTTGGACTGGAAGAGGGCATGGTGGAAGATGATATTAGGAATATGACGCGACGGCTGCCGATTTGGCAGCCGCCTTGGTTTATGGGCTTGGTTAGAACACATTCATGCCGATGGGCATGCGAAGGGTCAGGGTCGTGTCCGGGGCATCCTCGGTGATGCCGAGTTCCAGGCCCAGGTTGACGGAGACATCCGGATTCAACTGGTAGGACCAGCCGAGCAGCAGGGCGCCGACGTTCAGGGTGCTGGAACTGACCCGAGTGGTAGTACCGTCGCTGTTGTCGACATATTCCGTCTCTGTCTTGCCGATGAAGTCATTCTTGTAGCCCAGCGTGAAGGAGGTCCTCGGGTTGATGGAGTAGGCCATGCCAAAACTCAGTCTCACGGCATCCCCGGGATCCACATCTCGGATGAAAAGATCTTCATCATCCTGGGTAACTTGCTGGTTGACATTATCCTCCAGGTGGAAGACATAGCCCAGGTTGGCAAAGTAGACCGCCGGCGCCGAAGGCAGCAGCATGGTGATGCTGGGTTCGATGGAGTGGAAGCCTGTGCCGGTGGACAGTTCCAATGGGATACCGGCGCTGTTGCGACGGATATCGAAGGGCCCTTCCCCGGTGGTGCTCTTGTAGCGCAGATTGCCGATGAAGTAGGGCATGCCATCGAGGCCACGGTTGAACTGGTAGTGCGCAGCCACCTCTATATCACCCAGCGCATCGTTGGATAACTCGCGATCCAGGGTGAAGTCGGGGTCGACTTCGGAGACCGTTACCCGGTTCGATTCATCCCGATAGACGTAGGGGATCTTCATCTCGAGCTCCAGGCGATCGGTAAAGCCCAGCCGGCCGGTCAGCGAGGCCGTGTAGTTGTCCCGGTCGACATCCTGTGCCGTGAACACCCCGATCAGCAAGGTACTCAATACTTCCACCCCCTCGAAGGTCATGCGGTTGATGCTCTCGTGGGAGTACTGGAATTCCGGCTCCAGTACCAGCCTGCCCTTGGGCGTCAGCACGCCGCCGTATTCCGCCATGGCCTGGACATCTGGCTGGACCTCCCGCTCCTCGGGCTCTTGGCCAACCGGCTGGATCTGCGTGTCCTGTGCCGTCTGCTGGGCCAGAACGGGCGTGCAGCCGATCACCGATAGCATGCCGGCCGTGTAGAGGATGCTCGTGGCTCGTGAACTCATGGTTCCCTTCCTTTTCTTCTTGCTTGAGTAGTGCCTCGTCCCCCGGGAGAGACATGGTCCGATTTCGATCACAACGCCCCTGGCTAACATGAATAGGTCTGGTCAGCGGGCGCCTGTGACCTTCCTCCATCATGTTGAGGTTAGTTGAACGAATCTGGATGTCGATGGATCGTGCGTTTCTCCATCATCCGAGCCACCGTTCTTGTCGATACAGTGCTTCTCGAGAAGCCGATACAGGGTGACCCTTGAGATGCCCAGCTCTCGCGCCGCATGCAGCACCTTGTGCTTGTTGCGTGCGAGGGCGGCCCTGATGGCGTCGGACTCTGCCATGTCGCGTACCTGCTGAAGGGTATCGGTATCCCGGGAAAGGCGATGGCGCCTTTCCAGCCCCATGTCGGAGGGCGTGATGAGCCGGTGTTCGCACATGACCATGGAACGCCTGACCCGGTTGACCAGTTCGCGTATGTTCCCCGGCCAGGGGTGCTGCCGAATGACCACCGTGCAGTCGCGGCTGAACCCACGTACCCGAGATGGCTTTTCCGCAGAGAACTTCTGGAAGAAGAAGCGGGCGAGGGGCTCGATGTCCTCCGGGTGCTCTCTTAGCGCCGGCGTCCTGACTTGAAGCACATTGAGCCGGTGATAGAGGTCCTCGCGGAACTCTCCCTTGTCTACCGCCTTCTCGAGGTTGACGTGGGTGGCGGCCAGGACTCTGACATCGACGGGAATCTCCTGGAGTCCACCGACCCGGAAGACCTTGAGGTTTTCCAGGAAGCGAAGCAGGTTGACCTGCATGTCCAGGGGCAGGTCTCCGATCTCGTCGAGAAAAAGCGTTCCTCCCTGTGAGCTCTCTATGATGCCGATCTTGCGTTGGTTCGCACCGGTGAAGGCTCCCTTCTCATGGCCGAAGAGCTCGGATTGGATGAGGCCGGAAGGTAGAGCCCCGCAATTGACGACATTGAAGGGGCCATGGCGTCGGGATGAATGGGCATGGATGGCATGGGCCGTGAGTTCCTTCCCCGTACCGGACTCCCCGGTAATCAGTACGGGAGCCTCGGCGGCGGCCACCTTGTGGATGGTTCGGTAGAGTTGCTGCATGACCGGGCTCTCACCGACCATGTGATAGTCGTCATCCGGACAGGAAAGCGTCGGGATAGGGGGAGCTTCATGAAGGCTCGCCATGCCCAGTGCGCTGTCCAGCAGGATATCGAGTCGTCTCGCATCGATGGGATGGGCTTGATAGGCATAGCAGGCGTTATAGATCAGGTCGCGAGCTTTGTCGTGCGGCAATACATCATGTTCGAGGATCGCCACCCACTGGATCTGCGACAAGCCGGGCCTGGTGTTGACTTCCAGGGGAAGCGAGGATGCCGACGGGTCGATGGCGGTCAATCCGACCCTGCAGACTTCCCTGTTCAATAACTCCATCGCTTCCTGTGCATTATCGGCATGGTGGATCGACCAGCCATAACTTGAAAGCTGCTGTAGCGTATCCTGAAGAGAGGTTGTATTCCCTACTGTCATGAATTGCCTGGATGGTTCCATCATCACGTTCCCTCATGGTTGCTGGCAACCATTGCTGATGGTGATCAGGCCCTGCGAAAGGCGAGTCCTGCCCACGGGTCTTGGCCCGGGGGTCATGATTCTGTGGTGTCATTCACAGGCAGCAGTCATGTTCCTGGCCGGAAGATGAACTGAGCCCTGTCCCACGACCACTGGATGATCGTGGTTGTGGAGTCGACGCGGTAAGTGTTGGTCGATCCCGGATGATTGTAAAGTCATGTTACAGGCTCTGTGGGTGACCCATGCAGAGTATGAGTCTTCTCAGCTTTCCCGAGAAAATACAAGGATAACAATCGGTTGTATCTATGTTGTGGTGGGTCAGGGGGAAATGTGGCCAACAGGCGCATCAAGAAAATGGTACTCGAGCCACAGGGCCTGGCTGCTATAGCGGGCAGGAACCGCCGGGCGTGAAGGCGCCGGGCACGGCGAACAGCACCACGCGCCGGTCGGCGAAGAATTCGCCGGTGGAGAGGTCCTGTGGCCCATCGGGGCCAGGGGTCTTGAGGGTGATATCCGGAATCCTGTCGCCGATCGAGAGTGTCAGGGGAAAGGTCTTTGGTTGGGTGTCATGCTGTTGCGTGTGCAGAGGCGTAGATCATCCCAGCGGAGGCGTGGGGCGAATCAGGATCTCGTTGACATCCACGTGTTCCGGCTGCCCCAGGGCATAGGTCACCGCGTTGGCGATGTCACGGTCTTCCAGGGCGTTCTCCGGGGGGTCGTCGAAGAAGGGGGTATTGACCATGCCGGGCTCGATCAGGGTCACCCGGATGCCGCTGCCACGTAACTCCTCGCGCAGGTTGTAGCCGATCCCGCTCACCGCCCACTTGGTAGCGCCGTACATGGAGCCGGGAATGGTGGTGCGGCCGGCGGCCGACCCGGTCAGCAGCACATGGCCACGGCTGCGACGCAGTGCCGGCAGGGTGGCCTGCAGGGTCAGCCCGACCCCGTAGATGTTGGTCAGGATCATCTCGCGCCAGGCCTCGTGGTCGGCGCCACTGAAGCCTCCCGGCGGGCCGCCGCGCCCCGCGTTGGCGAACACGGCATCGATGCGACCGAAGCGTTCCATGGCCTGCTCGACCATGGCCTGCTGCTCCTCCATGGCGGTGACGTTACAGCCGATGGCGAGTACGTTCTCCGGGCCCAGTTCCTCGGCCAGGGCCGTCAGCTTCTCCCGGGAGCGGGCGGCCAGCACCAGCTTGTAGCTTTCCCGCGAGGCGGCCCGGGCCGTGGCGGCGCCGATCCCGCTCGATGCCCCGGTGATCAATAATACACGATGCTGCATCGTCCTCTCCTCTGCCAGTGACCCGTCGGTTTCTAGGAGCCTGTCGGGTTTGACCGATCGTAGCGAGAGAGACGGATTTCGAGACAAGTTTATCGATCTGATGAGGCGAATAGCCCGCTATTTAACGAATCAGATCGAATGAA
>NZ_JARANV010000028.1 GCF_029889845.1 Halomonas sp. 25-S5 | reverse complement strand
CGTTAGACTGTGTCATGACCTGCCTCCCTCAATAGTGGCTCTGCGTTTAGGTCCCTCCTCAACGTAACCCACGACGTTGAGGAGGGGCAGGTCAATCCATGATGTCTACGGCACTTCACTTGTGAGCGCTATCGCTTGTGAATGGTAAGCGCCGCTTCGCGGCTGGTGAGTAGTGAGTAGTTACCCCTCACCATTCACCCCCTCACTCACGCCGAAGTGCGATAAACCCGGTTTAACGCCGTATGGACGAGCGTCGCCGGTTATCGGACAGAGCCTACACCAATCGCAGCCCCTTGAGGTCGGTCCAGGCGGCCCTCAGGGCGGCGGCCAGCGGCTCGCGAAGGTGCTCGGGTAGCGCCTGCTCGGCGGTCTCGAGCTCCGCGAAGTCGCGGTTGCGCAGCCAGCAGTAGGTCCAGGCGCAGGCCTCGTCGTCACTGGCCGGTTGGGGCCGGGAGGGCATCTGCACCAGCAGGAAGGTCGCGGTGCGGGCCGCCCATAGGGGCGGTTCCTCGCCGTCGGGACGGCTCCAGTCGGCGAGGGTGTCGCCATCCGGGGTCTGCTCGGGGAGGCCGATGCGGGTTACCCGGGCGGTCTCGGCGAGCAGCAGCGCCAGGCGGTCGGCATCGCCCTGGCCGAGCGTCAGCCACTGGGCGACCAGCGCGGGCAGGCCGCGGCGTACCTTGGCATAGAAGCCGTCTTGGTGCATGGTCTCGTGCATCTTGCTGGCCTTCTGGGATCGGGAACTGCACATGGAATTCGATTTTGCCACGCCCGTCGAGCGTCGCCACCCCTCGGGCGGTGACTGGCCCTCGCAGAAATGGCATCGCTACGGGGATGACGTGCTGCCGCTGTGGGTCGCCGACATGGACTTCGCCTCGCCCCCGGAGGTCATCGAGGCCCTGCGGGCCCGGGTCGAGCATGGTGTCTTCGGCTATGGTCTGGTGCCCGACTCCTTGCGCGAGACCCTCTGCGCCTGGAGTGCCGCGCACTACGGCTGGGCCATCGAGCCCGGCTGGCAGCTGTGGCTGCCGGGCGTGGTGCCGGCGCTGCACATGGCGAGCCTGGCGCTGACCGAACCCGGCGACGGCGTACTGACGGTGACGCCCATCTACCCGCCCTTCCTGAAGGTAGCCGAGCGCACCGGCCGCCGGCCCCAGCAGGCGGCCCTGCGGGCCCCGGCCTCACCCGGCGAGCCGTGGCGGCTCGACCTCGCGGCGCTGGAGGCGGCGATCACCCCGGAGACTCGGCTGCTGCTCTGGTGCCACCCCCACAATCCCACTGGACGGGTATGGACGCGACAGGAGCTGGCGGGGCTGGTGGAGCTGGTCGAGCGCCACGACCTGCTGGTGGTCTCCGACGAGCTGCACTGCGACCTGCTGCTCGACGAGGGGGCCCGCCATGTGCCGCTGGCCGCCGAGTTTCCCGAATTGGCCTCGCGTATCCTGACCCTCTGGGCGCCGTCCAAGACCTTCAACCTGGCGGGGCTCACCACGGCCTGCGCGGTGATTCCCGACGCCGGCCTGCGGCGACGCTTCGCTGCCAAGGTAAAGGGCCTTCAGCCCGACGGCAATGTGCTGGGGCTGGTCGCCGCCGAGGCCGCCCATGCCCAGGGTGAGCCATGGCGACAGGCGCTGCTCGCCGTGCTGCGCAGCCACCGCCAGACACTGGTCGAGCGGGTGGCCGGCTGGCCCGGGGTGACCATGAGCCCACCCGAATCCACCTATCTGGCCTGGCTCGACCTGCGCGAGGCGCGAGCGCTCGCGGGGCTGGCGGGAGCACCACAGCGGCTGCTGCTCGAGCGGGCCGGCGTCGCGCTCTCCGACGGCGCCGATTTCGGCTGGCCGGGCTTTGCGCGGCTCAATTTCGGCACCACGGCCACCCAGCTGGAGGCGGCCCTGGCGCGGCTGGATGCCGTGCTGCGCGGGTGAGTCCGGCTGCGCCGCTCGAAGCTTGAAGAGCGGCGCTTCGCGCCTGGAAGCTGGAAGGGCCGGGCTGCGCCCGGAGCTGTCAGAGATAACGCCTGGTGCGCTGTCGCTTACCAGGCCTACAGTCTGTTTCCAGCTACCGGCGCAGCCGGGCTCAGTCAGTAAAGCAGCGCGAAGAGCTTGCGGCGATAGGCGACCGTCAGCGGATGGTCGGCCCCCAGGGCATCGAAGACCTGCAGCAGGGTGCGTCGGGCGGCATCGTCGCCGTAGGCGCGGTCGCGCTTCACCAGCGCCAGCAGGGCATCCAGCCCTGCCTCGTAGTCGCCGTCGGCCACTTGGCGCAGGGCGCGCTTGAAGTGGGCCTCGCTGTCGTCGCGGCCCGCCAGGGCGGCCAGCTCCTCCGCGGAGGGGGCCTGCTCGTCGAACTCGATGCTGGCGCGCACGCCGCGGGCCGGGGCGGCATCGCGCTCCTCCGGGGGGAGGTTGTCCAGCAGGGTGCGGGCCTCCTCGGCCTGACCGTCGGCCACCAGGGCACGGGCCAGCTCCACCTGATAGGGGGCATGCTGAGGGTACTGCTGCACCAGCTCCTGGTAGATGCCCCGGGCGGTCGCGGCATCGCCGGCGGCCAGGGCCTCGGCGGCCTGGTCCTCGGGGCTCGCCGGGGCTTCTTCCGGCGCCGGGAAATAGCGAGCCAGCCACTCGCGCACCTGCTTCTCCGGCAGGGCATCCTGGAAATGGTCGACCAGTCCGCCCTGGCTGATCAGCTTGACGTCGGGTACCGAGCGCACGCCGAGCTGGCCCGCGATCTCTTGGTTCTCGTCGATGTTGAGCTTGGCGAGGATGAAGGTGCCCTGGTACTCGCGGGCCAGCTTCTCGAGGACCGGCATCAGGGTCTTGCAGGGCTCGCTCCCGGGCGCCCAGCAGCCGAGCAGCACGGGCACCTGCATCGAGGTCTCGAGCAGCTGCTGGATGTTGCTGGCGTCGACGTCGATAATCATCTCGGCGTTCTGGCCGCTTAAAGACGCGGCGTCGGCATTCTCGCCGGCGGGAATGTCGTCGGTGAGCGGCTCACCGGTGCGGGGGTCGACAATGGGCATGATCGCTAGCCTTGCGTAGGGATGAATTTGTTGTACAGATGCGGGTGATCGCCCGCGACTTCAAGGGGAGCCGGCCTGTGGTACGACGAATTCTGCGTGTGGTCTCCGGCCTGGCGGTGATGCTGGCCCTGTTGCTGGCCGGGCCACTGTGGATGCTGGCCACCGAGCGCGTGGAAGGCCGTGGCCACTGGTCCACGGCCGATCGTACCTCGTCCGGCCTGGCCCCGCCCCCTGGCGAGGCCTCCACAGCGGTGGTGCAGCTCTATGCGGCCAGGGCCTGGGGATGGCGCGGCGCTTTCGGCGTGCATACCTGGATCGCCACCCGGCAGGCCGGGGCCGAGGCCTGGCGGATGCACCATGTGCTCAGCTGGCGTCGGCCGGCCCTGGAGTCGCGCTCGACCACCACGCCGGACCGGGCCTGGTACGGCAGCCAGCCGGTGCTGCTGGCCGACTACCGGGGCGAGGCGGCCGCGGGGCTGATTCCCGAGATCGAGGTGGCGGTGGCGGCCTATCCGGCCCCCTCGACCTACCGTGCCTGGCCGGGGCCCAACAGCAACACCTTCACCGCCTGGATGGTCCGCGAGGTGGCGGGGCTCGAGGCGACGCTGCCGGTGACCGCGGTGGGCAAGGACTACCTGCTCGACGGCGTGCTGGCCGCGGCGCCGGGTGGGCTCGGCGTCACCGCCTCGCTGGGCGGCCTGCTGGGGCTGACCCTGGGGCGCGACGAGGGCCTCGAGCTCAACCTGCTGGGCCTCTCGCTGGGGATCGATCCGCGACGCCCGGCGCTCAAGCTGCCGGGCATCGGCCGGCTGGGCATGGCCCCCGCCATCAAGGGGCGAGGAGCAGGCGACGGTGACCACTGATGCCGTCACAATAATCGGAGTCATCGCAATTCGGCGTGAAAACCATGGGAATATCGCGTAGACATCATGGATTGACCTGCCCCTCCTCAACGTCGTGGGTTACGTTGAGGAGGGACCTAAACGCAGAGCCACTATTGAGGGAGGCCGGATAAGCCGAAAGCGCATCCGGCGCGGCGGAGGCCGCACTCTACGCCCGGTGCGCTGGCGCTTACCGGGTCTACGGGGATTGTGTGCCAGCCTGTGTCGTGGGTGAGCCATCACGCCAGTCTGCGAAGAACCAAAAATTGGCACGAAATTGACAGCAAAAATGACCTTAAGGTGCCAGGTATTGTTATTCATTCTCATTTATGAAGGCCTGGTATCGGGCTCTAATGACCTATCCGCTCTCTCATCGCTGCAGTAGGAGGCCGCACGGCTCAACAGTCGGGCCCCGCTTTTCCAGAGGCGCCTGGTCACGGCCGGCGGTAATGCTGTTGCGCAGGACTGTGTTCCTCGGCCTATCATCGCGTCTATCGTCGAGGGGTTCGCGATGTTCGACGGCGGGCACCCATGGTTGCGGATCACTCGTCGACTCCGGGTGGCCAGCGGCCTGCGTCAGCAAGGGCCCGGAACCATTTGGACATGGCGGCATCCCCCACCGCGTACTCACCCCGGCTTGATTTCCAAGCCAGGGGCGGGGTTCGTTCTCGAAGGCTCTCCAGGGCTCGTTGAACGTGTTGTGCAGAAACCGGCTTGCCGGTGATCTGCCGATAGAAGGCCCGTGACTCAGCATTGTACGGACGGAACCCTTCTCCCATCTCGAGCATCCGCCACAGCACCGCCTGCTGGAGGGGATCCAGGCCGAGGTAATCACTCGCCATGTCCTGTTCGACATCTCGCTGTCGCGCCTGCGCGAGGGACAAAAGCCGCTGCTCGAACCGGTCTCCATCCGTGGCCAAGGGGCTCATCGCTTGCCCGAGCGCCTCCATGAACAACTGGGGGCGAAACCCATAGGCAGTGAATGCCTGCAGCAGCATTTCCGTGTCCACCGGAGCCTGCGCTGGCTGCTGGCGCTCGATCAGATCGGCGATGTGCTCGATAAAGGCCTTGCCGAGCAGCGGCATCTGTTGGATTTGCGATCCGTAGAAGGGGGCGGCATGGCTGTTGACCAGCCGGAGCAGCTTGTCGCGATCGGACCCAGACATGACCAGCATCAGCTGGATGTGGTCGGGTGTGTTGAGCTGGTCTCGCGCCGACTTCAGGGCGGCCATGAGGTTATTGCCGGCGTCGGTGGTCACCGCTTGCTGGGCCTCATCAATCACTAGGGCAACCGTCTTGCCGCCGGCCTCAATGAGCAGGCGCAGTGCCTCGGGGAGGGAGGCAGCCCCGTCTTCTGTGGGGTTGGCGTCGATCTGAATCCATGGCCCGAGCCCTACTTTGCTGATACCCCACCGTGCTGCCACCTTTTCGATGATGGGGCGGTGCGGGGCCATGGCCTCCTGGATCGCGGCCTGGATCAGCTGGGCGGGGTCGCGCTGCTGATCCGACCAGAGGTCGACATAGACCACCTCGACGCCTTGCGCCTCCAGCGTGGGCAGCAGATCGTTGCGTAGGAAGGTGGTCTTGCCGGTCCTTCGAGGGGCGGCGAGGAATAGGCCATTGGGCGCGTCGCTGAAGAGGGTGTGCCCCCTCAGGGCGTCCACCATGTCCGCGGCCAGCTGATGCCTGGGGAAGTAGATCACGGCTTTACCAATTTTTATCTGAATTTTGATAATTTATCAGTTTATCCGTAAAATGGCGTAAAGCAACGCCTCAGGCTGTGATGGCTCTCCTTCCGAGCGGACTGTCCAGGATGGAAGAGCGTTCTGTAGGTAGGGCGAGGGCGGTTACGCTGGTTCTCGGTAGAGGATGCCCCACTCGAGATGAGTTGACACTCAGTGGTTGGACGTTTCATTCAGCCGTCGCTCTGGGTGCGCTGCTCCAGTGCTGGCATGGCCGGAATCGGACGCTCGCGAAATAACCGCTGCCCTTCGGTACCTGCTCGCGAATCCTCTCCAGCAGTCTGTCCAGGCTGGCGCTCGTCCAGCATCGTTGGCCCAGAGGGTTCGTGTGCCCCGACTGTGGCAATAACACCGGCTGCCAGCTGTCGCGGGGGCTCTACCAGTGCCATCGCTGCCATCATCAGACCTCGCTGACTGCCGGTACCATCTTCCATGGCACGCACTTGCCGCTGACCACCTGGTGTCTGGCGATCTACCTGCTCACCCAACGCAAGAGCGGCCTCTCGGCGCTGCAGCTGTCCCGGGAGCCCGGCGTCGCCTACAACACCGCCTGGAAGCTCAAGCACAAGCTGCTGCAGGTCATGCACGAGCGCAATCAGGGAGAGAGGCTTTCCGGGCGCATTGAGATCGATGACGCCTACCTGGGCGATGAGCGGCCCGGAAAGCGCGGGCGCGGCGCTGAGCACAAGTTCCCCTTTGTCGCCGCCGATGCCGTACCGGTTCCTGAAGATGGCTGAGCCTTATGCGTAATCAGGATCAGGTTTTGTTATCCAGGATGAAAAAATCAACTCTTGGATGGAGTGAGCATGATTCGATGCCACTTGGCGCGCCTGATGGGGGAGCGCAAGATGAAGATCGTGGACGTGGCGAGAGAGACCGGGTTAAACCGCAATACGGTGACGCTTCTCTACAAGGAGACGGCTCAGCGCATCGATCTGGAAGCGCTGGAGAAACTGTGCCGGCTGTTCCAGTGCGAGGTAGGCGATCTTTTGGAGTACGTGCATGAGGAGCCATGAGGAAGGATGGGGCCACTTCAGGGGCCTTGTGACGGTGCCTGCCTGAAGGTCGTTGGTCGACAGCAATGGCTGGGGAGATTTCCGAGGGGTGGCGCGGGAGTGTCACAGTGGTGTCACAGGTTACTTTTCCCGCAGGCAACGAAAAGAGGCAGGCCAGTAAGATACTGACCTGCCTCTAAAATATTGGTAGCGGGGACCGGATTTGAACCGATGACCTTCGGGTTATGAGCCCGACGAGCTACCAGACTGCTCCACCCCGCATCAACGTGTGGGGTATTCTACAGGCTATGCGCCTTTGGTCAAGGGTGGATTTCAAACGCTCGTCCCGAGGCACTCCCTGGTCCATACTTCTTGGGCTGTCATCAAGGTGACAGATCAATGAACAAGACTGGTGATGGCCTGCCTGGCGCCACGCCAGACAAGATGTCATGCATATCAGGGAGGTAGTCAATGACAACACAAGCATCCGTCGCCTGGGTCACCGGTGGTACCGGGGGTATCGGTAGCGCCATCTGCCGTTCGCTGGCCTCGCAGGGCTACACGGTGGTTGCGGGATACCACAATCCGGACAAGGCCAAGACCTGGCTGGAGACCCAGAAGGCCGAGGGTTTCGACAACATCGCGCTGTCCGGTATCGACCTCACCGACTACGATGCCTGCGTGGCCGGCGTGAAGGAGATCCGTGAGGCCCATGGGCCCATCAGCGTGCTGGTCAACTGTGCCGGGATCACCCGGGATGGCACCCTGAAGAAGATGGCACCGGAACAGTGGCACGAGGTCATCGACACCAACCTCAACAGCGTCTTCAACACCTGCCGCAGCGTGATCGAGGACATGCTCGAGAAGGGCTACGGCCGGATCATCAACATCTCTTCCATCAATGGCCGCAAGGGCCAGTTCGGCCAGGTCAACTATGCCGCGGCCAAAGCGGGCATGCACGGCCTGACCATGTCGCTGGCCCAGGAGACCGCCACCAAGGGCATCACCGTGAACACGGTATCACCCGGCTACATCGCCACCGACATGATCATGAACATCCCCGAGAAGGTGCGCGAGGCGATCCGCGAGACCATTCCGGTCAAGCGCTACGGGACGCCCGAGGAGATCGGTCGCCTGGTGAGCTTCCTTGCCGACCAGGAGTCAGGCTTCATCACCGGCGCCAACATCGATATCAACGGCGGGCAGTTCATGGGCTGATCGCCCGGCCGCCGCACGTCCCCCTGCCGCCGGTGACCCTGGCGGCAGATACGACAGCGCGAGGCATCTGCCTCGCGCTGTGTTGTGTGTGGGCGGGCTTCTGGCTCAGGGCGGCGGCAGCTCGGCCAGGCTCTCGAGCATGCGGTTGAGCTCGCCCACCTCGCGTTCCCAGAGCTCCTCGGGCATCGGCCCGGTGGCCAGCAGGTCGGCCAGCACCTGGTGGAGTTCCTCGGTGCGGGAGGTCTGCTGGCCCAGGCTGTCGTTGAGGCGTTCGACCTGGATCGCCAGGCGCAGCGGGTCGTCACGCGGGTTGACGCGACCACCGGCCAGCAGCGACAGGTGGGCCCGCAGGCGTGCCAGTCGTTCCTTCACCGCGTCGTCCGTGCCGGCCTGGCGGGCGGCATTGCGACGTTCGTGGGCGTGATGCAGTGCGCTCGGCAGGGCCAGGCCTTGCGGGAGGGCGACCTCCTCGACGGGGCCGCCGCCCAGGCACCGGGCGTCCGCCTGCAGGTGGGCATTGAGCAGTGGCCGGATGGCCTGCCAGCGCTCGGCCTCCTCGGCCAGCGACAGGCGAGCCAGGCGCTCACGGCGGGCCCGCACGATGCCGCTCCAGCGCCGCTGCATGCCCTCGCTGCGCCGTCCCGAGGGCAGGGGCTCGAGTGCCGTGGCCTCGCGCACGGCCTCGTCCAGCACGCTGGCCTCGCGGCTGTGCACCGGGTGCCAGCCGTCGAGTCGGTCGATCAGCGCCTGCATGGCATCCAACCGGGCCCGGTTGCGCTGTGCCTGGTCATCCCGGGCGGCCTCTCGGCTGGCGAAGATGTCGTCGCACAGCGTGCGGAACTCCCGCCACAGGACCTGTTCTTCGCCCTTGGGGGCGCGTCCCATGTCGCGCCAGCGGCGCTGCAGCGCCTTGGCCTGGTCGGCCCGCTTGGTCGCGGGCATGTCCCGGGCCAGTAGCTCGCGGGTCTGCTCGATCAGGTCACGCTTGGCTTCGGCGATCTCCCGGGCGCGCCGGTCGATCAGGGCCTGGAGGTCATGGCGGATGCGCCCGAAGCGTCGGCCGATGGTCTCGGCCTGCTCCCGGGGTACCGGGGCGAAGCGGCGCCACTGCTCCCGCGAGCGGTCGCGGATCTCGCGCAGCGCATCGGGGTCGGCCTCGTGGGCGGGCTGCTCGAGCAGCGTCTCGAGCTGCTCGCAGAGTGCCTCGCGGGCCGCCAGGTTGTGCTGGCGTTCGGCCTGCTGGCGCTCCCGCCAGGGAGCCAGGCGCTCGTGGATGCGATCGGAGGCGGCACGGAAGCGGGCCGACTGCTCGCGGTTGGCGGCGGCATCGCCCAGCGCCTTCCACTCCCTGACCAGCTGACGATGGCGGTGGTCGAGCTCGGTCTCGGTCGACGCGGGGTTGTCGGCGAGCTCCTCGATGGCGAGGCACAGATGGTCGCGCTTGGGGCCGGCGACGAAGCCGCGCCAGTCGCGCAGTTCGGCGAGTCGTGCCGCGAGGCGCTTGAGGCGCGCCTGATGGGGCTGTAGTGGTGCCTGGGGCAGCCGGTCGGCCTGCTGGCGCAGGTGCTGGTGGAGCCGGCTGGCGCCCTTGAAGGCGCCGCTCTCCAGCAGGCGCTCGAGCTGGTCGAGCGCCTCGACGAAGCGCGATAGGCGGGCGTCCAGGTCGCCGTCATCCCGGGGGGTGTCGGCGGCGAGGCGCTGGCGCGCCCTCTGCATGAGCGGCGCCGGTGCCAGGTCCTGCGGCCAGCCGCAGGCCTTCACCAGGGCCTCGAGGCGTGGGTCATCGCCGTCGGCCAGGGCCTGTTCGATCGCCTCGGCACGCTCGTCCAGGCGCACCCGCGCCCGGACGATGCCTTCGTAGGCGGCCAGCGCCCGATCATAGCGTTCACGCAGTGCCTCGTCGGCCAGGTGCTGGTCGGAGAGGGCCTGCCAGCGGGTGGCCAGCAGGCGCTTCTGGGCGCGCAGGCTGGCGATGTCCTGGTCGGTGAGCCGGTCGCCCTGATGCAGGCCCTCGAGGCTCTCCTCCAGGGCCTCGACCAGGGATTCCCGGGTCTGGTCGGCACTCTCGCGCTGACGATGATCGGCATCCCGCGCATGCTCCTGGGCCTCGTGGTCGTTGATGACCTTGCGGCAGCGCAGGCAGGCATCCTGGTAGCGTTGCTCCTGCCGGGCATCCGGCAGGTCCTCGAGCTTGGCCCATTCGCGCATCAGGTGGCGGAAACGGCCAGCATAGAGCGGTTCCCAGGGGCTGTTGGCGTGCTGCTCGAGCGTCTCGAGCAGGGCCACGCGGCGTTTCCGGGCAGCCGCCAGGGAGGCGGCGTCGGCTCGCAGTCGGTTGAGGCGTTCGCGCGCCTTGCGGGCCACCTGGCGGTCTCGGCGGGCCTCGTGGGCCAGCCGGGACAGTCCCGCTTCGCTCTCGACCCGGGCGGCGGCGGCATGACGAACGGCGGCGATGCCGTTGTCGCAGGCCTGGCGGATCAGGTCCTCCTCCGCCTCGAGGCGGGCCAGGGCGGCGAGGCGCAGCTGCTGGTTGTCGCCCTGCAGGGCCAGCTGGTTGAGCAGTTCAGGGTCCTCGAGCCGTTCCATCAGGGCGATGCGTGTCGGCAGGTCATGCTGGCCTCGTCGGCCAGCGAGCAGGGCCACCAGGTGGCGTTGCAGCTCCGCGGAGGCGTCGCCCTCCTCGCACAGGGCCAGCAGGCGCTCGGGATCCTCCAGGCGGGCTAGGGCCGCCTCGCGCACCGCGGCGTCGGGGTCGAGGGCGAGCTGCTCGAGGGCGCGGCGCTGGTCATCGCGGGACGGGTTGAGACGTGCCACGGCCTGGCGGCGGACCTCGGGGTCCGGGTGTTTCCAGCGCGGGGCGAACAGGCGGCGAAGGAGTCCTGACATGGGGCATCCTGACAAAGGGAGCGCGCCCCGGCGGGAGCGCAGGAGGATCGTTATTGTTGGCGGCAACGTTGGCGGCAACGGCGCAGGGCCTGGGTCGAGAGTATCTAAGCACGTGTCGAGGCTGCAGAAAAGTCCAGCCGGCGGGGAAGTGTGGCCATCCGGAGACACTGACAACGGCCCCTCCATGACCGTATGATCGGTTGCAGGGGCGCGGCCACTCGCTTAGCTTTGTTGCAGCACCCCGATCATCACCCGACGTGGAGTTCGGCAATGAGTCTCAAAGTGGACAGGGACAGCATGGCATTCACCTTCAAGGGGGGGATGCTGCCGATGACGGTCATGGAGCTGACCAGCGCGGACCCCGAGCGCATCCGTGAGCAGCTGGCGGGAAAGCTCAGTCAGTCGCCGGCCTTCTTCCAGCATACCCCAGTCGTTCTCAACGTCGAGAAGCTCGATGAACCGCACCTGGCCCTGGAGCGCATCTGCGCGGTCTGCCGGGCCCACAAGCTGCTGCCGGTGGCGGTGCGCGGCGGGCCGGACCCGGTCAAGCAGTCGGCCTGGGCCCTGGGGCTGGGCTGGTTCCCGCCCCAGGAGGCCTCCCGCCCGCGCCCCCTGGAGAGCGTCGCCGGTGACGGCGATGCCGAGATGGCCGAGCCGGTAGCACCGGCAGGGGAGGCCGACATGCCCGACGCGCTGCCGGGCACCACGGCGGGCGGTCGCATCTACCGCGGCACGGTGCGCTCCGGCCAGCAGGTAACCGCCCCCGAGGGCGACCTGGTGGTGGTGGGGGCGGTCAATGCCGGCGCCGAGGTGCTCGCCGCCGGCAGCGTGCATGTCTACGGTGCCCTGCGCGGGCGTGCCCTGGCCGGGATCCATGGCGATCCCCAGGCCGGCATCTTCTGCCGTGAACTGCATGCCGAGCTGCTCTCTGTGGCCGGCAACTACAAGCGTCTCGAGGATATTGATCCGCGGCTGCTGGGCACTCCTGTTCAGGTCCGGCTGAGCGACGACCAGCTGGGCATCACGCCGCTGGCCTGATGTCGGCGGCCTGCGTGGCAGCCGCGCTTGTACCACCATTCCCTTTCATCATCACAAGACAGGATGCGACACTTGGCCAAGATCATCGTTGTGACCTCCGGCAAGGGTGGGGTCGGCAAGACAACCAGCGCAGCCGCCATCGCCACAGGGCTGGCGCTGCGTGGCAAGAAGACCGTGGTCATCGACTTCGACGTGGGGCTGCGTAACCTCGACCTGATCATGGGCTGCGAGCGTCGCGTGGTCTACGACCTGGTCAACGTGATCCAGGGCGAGGCGGGTCTGAACCAGGCGCTGATCCGCGACAAGCGGGTCGACAATCTGCACATCCTGCCGGCCTCCCAGACCCGCGACAAGGATGCTCTGACCCTGGAGGGCGTCGAGAAGGTGCTCGATACCCTGAGCAAAGACTTCGACTTCATCATCTGCGACTCCCCGGCGGGCATCGAGCGCGGCGCCCAGCTGGCCATGTACTTCGCCGACGAGGCGATCGTGGTCACCAATCCCGAGGTCTCCTCGGTGCGCGACTCCGACCGCATCCTCGGCCTGCTGGCCTCCAAGACCCGGCGCGCCGAGCGTGGCGACGACGCCATCCGGGAACATCTGCTGATCACCCGCTACAACCCGAGTCGCGTCGACCTGGGAGACATGCTCAACCTGGACGACATCCGCGAGATCCTGGCCATCGACCTGCTTGGCCTGATCCCGGAGTCGGAGGCGGTGCTGCGGGCGTCCAACCAGGGGGTGCCGGTCACCCACGATGACGACAGCGATGCCGGCCAGGCCTATGCCGATACCGTGGCCCGCCTGCTGGGGGAGGAGGTGACCCTGCGCTTCCACGAGTACCAGAAGAAGAGCCTGTTGAGCCGCATGTTTGGAGGAGTCCGCCGGTGAAGTTGCTCGATTTCCTGAAGCGAGAGCGCAAGAAGTCCGCGTCGGTCGCCAAGGAGCGGCTGCAGATCATCGTGGCCCATCAGCGCACCCAGCGGGGGCAGCCGGACTACATGCCGCTGCTGGAGAAGGAGCTGCTGGAGGTGATCCGTCGCTACGTGCAGATCGATGACGACGCGGTGAACATCACCCTCGATAGCGAGGACAACTGCTCGGTGCTGGAACTCAACGTGACCCTGCCCAAGTCCTGAGTGGACAGTCCTGAGCGAAAGCCCGTCGGCTGAGTCCCCCGCGGGGCTGTGCTAGGCTGGAGCCGAGAATTCACGCCCTTCGGAGAGCTTCCGCCCATGGCGCAGTCCCCCGCCGCCCCGCAGTCCTTCCTGTGGCACGACTACGAGACCTTCGGTGCCGATCCGCGTCGCGACCGGCCCTCCCAATTCGCGGCCATTCGCACCGATGCCGACCTCAACGAGATCGGTGAGCCCCTCGAGCTCTTCTGCAAGCCGTCCGATGACTTCCTGCCGCATCCCCAGGCCTGCCTGATCACCGGCATCACGCCCCAGCAGGCCCGCCGCCGCGGCCTGCCCGAGGCCGAGTTCGCCGGCGTGGTCGAGGCGGCCATGAGCGAGCCGGGCACCTGCGCCCTGGGCTACAACAGCCTGCGTTTCGACGACGAGGTGAGCCGCCACCTCTTCTACCGCAGTCTGCTTGACCCCTATGCCCGGGAGTGGCAGAACGGCAATTCGCGCTGGGATCTGATCGACGTGGTGCGTGCCTTCCATGCCCTGCGCCCCCAAGGCATCGAGTGGCCGACGCGCGACGATGGCGCGCCGAGCTTCAAGCTGGAACACCTGACGGCCGCCAACGGCATCGCCCATGCGGGGGCCCATGATGCCCTGGCCGACGTCCGCGCCACCATTGCCCTGGCGAGGCTGCTGCGCGAGCGCAACGGCAAGCTCTTCGACTACCTGCTGGGGCTGCGCGGCAAGCGTGCCGTCGCCCGGCAGCTGAACCTGGCCGGGCGCAAGCCGGTGCTGCACATCTCGCGGCGCTACCCGGCGAGTCGCGGCTGCAGCGCCCTGGTGATGCCGCTGGCCGAGCACCCCTCCAACCCCAACGGGGTGATCGTCTTCGACCTCTCCATGGATCCGGCTCCGCTGCTGGAGCTCACCCCGGAGCAGATCCGCGAGCGAGTCTTCGTCAGCAACGATGACCTGGCGGAGGGTGCCGAGCGCATTCCGCTGAAGGTGATCCACCTCAACAAGTGTCCGGTGCTGTTCCCGACCAGCGCCCTCAAGGACGTGGAAGGGCCGCACAAGGGCGAGTACGGCGCGATCGTCGAGCGCCTGGGGCTGGACCTGGAAGCCTGCCGAGCACACTGGAAGCTGCTGTCGGCCCGCCCGGAGGTGGCCTCCCGGGTCGCCGAGGTGTTCGCCGCGCCGCATCCCGAGCCGCCGCATGACCCGGATCTGATGCTCTATGCCGGTGGCTTCTTCTCGCCGGCCGATCGCCAGCAGATGCAGCGAGTGCGCGAGACCGACCCCTGGGACCTGGTGGGAGCACGCTTCGCCTTCCAGGACCCGCGCCTCGAGGAGATGCTGTTCCGCTACCGGGCCCGCAGCTATCCGGAGACCCTGGAGAGCGAGGAGCAGGCACGCTGGGAGGTCTTCCGCTGGGAGCGCATGAACGATCCGGCCGTCGCCAGCCTGACCCTCAAGGAGTTCGCCCGGGAGATCGAGCGGCTCAATGGCGTCCCGCTGTCCGACCGTGACCGGCAGGTCCTCGAGGAACTGGTGATGCACGTGGAGGCGATCATGCCGCCCCAGGCCTTCGACTAGCGGATCGCGAGGCCCGAAGGTCGAGCCGTAGGCCCGGTAAGCGCCAGCGCACCGGGCGGGGATGATGGCCACCTTCGTTCGCGGGAGACACCCCACGCCGGATGCGCCTTCGGCTTATCCGGTCTACAACATCATGAACCCGCAACTCCGGCAACACCGCCTCGTAGGCCCGGTAAGCGCCAGCGCACCGGGCGTTGTCTGCGGTCAGTTCGCAGGGCGAATGGCGCCGACAGGCGCCTGCTATTAGCACAGACCCGCACCTCACCGATTCATGGTCGGCAGCCGGTTGGTCGGCATGATAGATTGAAGCCCTAAGCCGGCCTGGACACGTCGCGCCAAACATCAAGAAACGAGATGACAGGATGTCCCTGAAAGAAAGCCAGATCGAGCGAAAATTGATCGGCAAGCTCGATGAGCTCAAATATACCCACCGTCCCGACATACGCGACAAAGTTACGCTTGAGCAGAACTTCCGCGACAAGTTCGAGGCGCTCAACCGCGTTCGCCTGACCGACGCAGAATTCGCCCGCCTGCGCGACGAGATCATCAACGCCGATGTCTTCCAGGCCGCCAAGACCCTGCGCGAGCACGGCTACTTCCAGCGCGAAGACGGCACCCCGCTACACTACATGCTGGTCAACCTCAAGGACTGGTGCAAGAACGACTTCGAAGTCATCAACCAGCTACGCATCAACACCGACAACAGCCACCATCGTTATGACGTGATCCTGCTCATCAATGGCCTGCCGGTGGTGCAGATCGAGCTGAAGACGCTGGGCATCAACCCGCGTCGCGCCATGGAGCAGATCGTCGAATACCGCAATGAACCCGGCAACGGCTACACCAACACGCTGCTGTGTTTCATGCAGCTGTTTATCGTCAGCAACCGCGACCACACCTGGTACTTCGCCAACAACCAGAGCCAGCACTTCGCCTTCAACGCCGACGAGCGCTTCTTGCCCATCTATCAATGGGCCGATGAAGCCAACCGCAAGATCACCCATCTGGACGACTTCGCCGACGCTTTCCTGGCCAAATGCACCCTGGGCCAGATGATCAGCCGCTACATGGTGCTGGTCGCCAGCGAGCAGAAGCTGATGATCATGCGGCCGTATCAGATCTATGCGGTCAAGGCGATTGTCGACTGCATCCACCAGAACCGGGGCAATGGCTATATCTGGCACACCACGGGCAGCGGCAAGACGCTCACATCCTTCAAGGCGTCCACCCTGCTCAAGGACGACCCGGATATCGAGAAATGCCTGTTCGTGGTGGACCGCAAGGATCTGGACCGCCAGACCCGCGAGGAATTCAACCGCTTTCAGGAAGGCTGTGTCGAGGAAAATACCAACACCGAAACCCTGGTGCGCCGCCTGCTCTCGGAGGACTACGCCGACAAGGTGATCGTCACTACCATCCAGAAGCTCGGCCTGGCGCTGGATGAAACCAGCATCCGGGCCCAGCAGCATATGGAAAAAGGCAGGCGCACCTACAAGGAACGGCTTGCTCCGCTGCGCGACCAGCGAATCGCTATCATCTTCGACGAGTGCCACCGCTCCCAGTTCGGCGACAACCACCAGGCGATCAAGGCCTTCTTCCCCAAGGCGCAACTGTTCGGTTTCACCGGCACGCCTATCTTTGACGACAACGCCAACTACAAGCAGATCGACGGCACCGTGGGCAGCTACCGCACCACCAAAGACATCTTCGAAAAGCAGCTGCACGCCTACACCATCACCCACGCCATCGATGACCGCAATGTGCTGCGCTTTCACATCGACTACTTCAAGCCAGAAGGCAAGACCGACGCCAAACTCAAACCCGATCAGGCGCTCACCCAGCGGGCGGTGGTGGAGGCCATTCTGGCCAAGCACGATGCCGCCACCAACCAGCGCCGCTTCAACGCCGTGTTGGCCACCGCCTCCATCAACGACGCCATCGGCTATTACCGCCTGTTCAAGGAGATCCAGGCCGAGCGCCAGGCCGAAGGCCCGGACGACACCGCGCTGAACGTTCAACCGCTCAACATCGCCTGCGTATTCTCGCCCCCGGCCAATGGCGACAAGGATGTGAAGCAGCTACAGGAAGACCTTCCCCAGGAGAAAGCCGACAACCAGCAGGAGCCGGAGCAGAAGAAGGCCGCCCTGCAAGAGATCATTGCCGACTACAACACCCGGTACGGCACCAGCCATAGTGTCAGCGAGTTCGACCGCTACTACCAGGACGTTCAGCAGCGCATCAAGGACCAGCAATACCCCAACAGCGACCTGCCGCACCAGCACAAGATTGACATCACCATCGTGGTGGACATGCTGCTCACCGGCTTCGACTCCAAGTACCTCAACACCTTGTATGTGGACAAGAACCTCAAGCACCACGGCCTGATTCAGGCCTTCTCGCGCACCAACCGCGTGCTCAACGACACCAAGCCCTACGGCAACATCCTCGACTTTCGCGGCCAGCAACCGGCCGTGGACGATGCCATCGCGCTCTTCTCCGGTGAGGATACCGGCCGCTCCCGCGAGATCTGGCTGGTGGACCCGGCGCCCGCGGTGATCGAAAAATACGAAGAGGCCGTTGCCGCCATCGAACACTTCCTGACAGAGCGGGATGTCGTGGCCGAACCCAAGGGCGTCTACAACCTCAAGGGCGCCTACAACTTAAAGGGAGATAGGGCACGCATCGAGTTCGTCAACCGCTTCAAGGAGGTGCAGCGCCTCAAGACCCAACTCGACCAGTACACCGATCTTGACGAGACACAAAAGCAACGCATCGACATCGTCCTGCCCGAGGACGATCTGCGCTCGTTACGGGGTGCCTACCTCGAGACCGCCCAGCGTCTCAAGGAACAGCAGGGCAAGACCGGCGAGCAAGCGTCCGAGGCCCAGGACGCCATCGAGCAACTGGATTTCGAGTTCGTGCTCTTCTCCTCGGCGCTGATCGACTACGACTACATCATGGGTCTGATCGCCCGCTTCAGTCAGGACAAGCCCGGCAAGAAGGCCATGAGCCGCGACCAGCTCATCAACCTGCTCGCGGCCAGCAGCAACCTGATGGACGAACGCGAGGACATCATCGCCTATATCAACACCTTGGAAGCCGGCAAGGGCCTGAGCGAGGCTGCCATCCGCGAAGGCTATCAGGCCTTCAAAGAACAAAAAGCTCACAATGAAGTCACCGCCCTGGCTGAACGCCACGGGCTGGACCGCGACGCCCTTCAAGGCTTCGTGGACGGCATCCTGGACCGCATGATCTTCGACGGCGAGCAACTAAGCGATCTGTTCGAGCCGCTGGAACTGGGTTGGAAGGCGCGCAGCCGGGCCGAGTTGGCCTTGATGGAAGAACTGGTGCCGTTCCTGAAGAAACAGGCCGGCGGGCGCGAGATTTCGGGGTTAGCGGTGTATGAATAAGGCGATGAAGACCGAGAAGCAGGCATTGGTGCCCCGGTTACGCTTTCCCGAGTTTCGAGATGCGGGGGAGTGGGATTTTCGGGAACTCGATGATGCTTGTGAAGTGAACCCATCCAACTCAACGCTGCCGAAGTCGTTTGTCTATATTGATTTGGAATCAGTAGAAGCTGGGCAGCTAATAAAGAAGAAAAATATATCACGAGAGGGGGCGCCAAGCAGAGCACAAAGAATATTGAAAAACGGAGATGTCATATTTCAAATAGTGCGGCCTTATCAGAAGAATAATCTATTTTTCGAGTTTGATAACGATGAGAATTATGTAGCCTCGACAGGTTACGCACAACTAAGGGCTTTTGGTTCGGAAGGGTTCTTGTATCAAGTCATTCATACTGATGATTTTGTTGCAAGAGTACTGTCAAAATGCACAGGGTCAAACTATCCTGCGATAAATTCATCCGATCTAGCCAAGGTGCATCTGGCGATCCCAGTGCCTGATGAGCAACAAAAAATCGCCGATTTTCTCTCGTCTCTCGATGCGCTGATTGCCGCTCAGGCGGACAAGATCGACGCCCTGAAGACCCATAAAAAAGGGCTGATGCAGCAGCTCTTGCCCCGCGAAGGCGAAACCGTCCCCCGCCTGCGCTTTCCCGGGTTTTTGGAGGCAGGGGAGTGGGTTGATCAAGAGCTTGAGAATATGGCGATAAGGGGGTCAGGGCATACCCCGAACAAGAAGTACCCAAGCTATTATAATGGCGGTATAAAGTGGGTTTCCCTTGCGGACTCAGATAAGCTAGACAAAGGCTATTTATATAAAACAAAGAATGAGATATCTAAAGAAGGTTTGCAAAATTCTTCAGCGGTTTTGCATCCGGCCGAAACTGTTGTTCTAAGTCGTGATGCGGGGGTCGGGAAAAGCGCAGTTTTACACACACCTATGGCGGTAAGTCAGCACTTTATTGCATGGCGATGTGATAATGCAAAGTTAAACAACTGGTTCTTCTATTACCTGCTTCAGAGGCTTAAGCCCGAGCTGGAGTCAATTGCAGTGGGGAATACTATTAAAACCATTGGTTTATTTTATTTTAAATCGATGGTAATTGCCGCGCCAAGTGTAAGTGAACAGAAAAACATTGCCGATTGCCTCTCCTCCCTCGACTCGCTGATCGCCGCCCAGGCGGACAAACTCGAAGCCCTCAAGGCCCACAAAAAAGGGCTGATGCAGCAGCTCTTTCCATCGCCAGAGGATTTGAGTTGATGAAAAATACTCCAGATATCCTGCTGCAGATTATCTTGAAAACGCCTTCTTCGATAAGAAGCTTCCAGCAGATTTGTGTCACATGAACGATATTGAGAACGAAGTTGATGTGCCGGATTCCATCCGACCCTATTTAAACGAAATTGCAGAACATTTATGGGCCGAGCGAGCCGCTGTGATGGTCGGCGCGGGTTTCAGCAAGAACGCTGGGAATGGGTTTCCCGATTGGAACCAGCTAGGCGAACTTCTTTATCAAAGGGCGCATGGCGTTAAGGCAGATCCAGCCAAACAAAAGTATCTGAATGTCCTGCGGTTGGCTGAGGAGGTGCAAGTGGCCATCGGTCGGCCCGCGCTGGAGAACTTGCTGCGCTCCAACATCTCGGACCTGAATATCGAACCATCCGGCCTCCATGTCGAGTTGCTTGAGCTACCGTGGGTGGATGTGTTCACCACCAATTACGATACCTTGCTTGAACGGGCCAGCGCCAAGGTCGTGACCCGGCGATATGAGCCGGTGGTCAACAAAGAGGATCTCCCTTACGCCATCAAGCCCAGAATTGTGAAGCTCCATGGCAGCTTCCCTTCGGAGCGACCCTTTATCATCACCGAAGAGGATTATCGGCGCTATCCACACGACTACGCCCCTTTCGTGAATACCGTTCAACAGGCGCTCCTTGAGAATACCTTCTGTCTGATTGGTTTCTCCGGGGACGACCCCAATTTTCTTCAGTGGATTGGCTGGATTCGCGACAATCTCGGCAGGGACAAGACTCAGAAAATCTATCTGGTCGGGGTATTCGACCTTTCGGCCGCTAGGTTGCAACTTCTGGCGCAGCGCGGAATTATTGTCGTTGACCTTTCGTGTTGTGACGGAATCGAGAAGCACGACCACAGAAAAGTGTTGAGTCGGTTTTTCAAGTACATTCGGGCGAAAAAGCCGGATGCCCTCGACTGGCCGTACAACCCCAAAGCAATGCATCCTACCCACGGTGCGGATCGTATCCAAGAGATTCAGAAGGTTACTGATGAATGGCAGCGGCAGCGGCAGGTCTACCCCGGCTGGCTGATCCTGCCACATAGTAACCGTGAGACCTTATGGGTGTACACGGACACATGGGTAAACTACCTTCCAGACACGGAGACACCTCCTGGGTTGGATATTCAATACGCCTTCGAGTTGATCTGGCGGCTTGAACGTTGTTTGCTGCCGGTTTTCGACAATATCGCAGAGTTCTGCGAGAAAATCCTCGCAAAGTACTGGCCATTTCAAAACGAAAATCCGCCTACAAACTGCCAGTTCCACCCAGGAGATAATAAATTCCAAGATCTGCCATGGAATGACCTCCGGCAGGCGTGGCTGGGCATCGCGGTGGCGATGCTGCGCTTCTATCGCGAAGAGGGACATCTCGATAAATGGAAGGAATCAGAAATCCGGCTCAGGACTCTTTCCGACCATTTTTCGGCGGAACAAAAGGAATTTCTGAATTACGAAGGCTTTCTGTTCAGCCTTTTTACCCTGGATCTGCCCAACGCTAAACATCGGCTTGAAAATTGGCGGCCCAACGAAGCGCAACCCTACTGGATGACAAAGCGTGCTGCCTGTCTTGCTGAAATTGGCGAAATTAATGATACAGATGAGCAGATTCTCTGGGCGCTGGTTGAGTCTCGCAAAAAGAGTGATGACCAAGATACTTCAACAGGCTATTTATCGGTTTCCGAAGAATCGTATCAGATGCTTCTCTTTCGTCATGTTAAAGACGCCAGTAGATGGGGTGCGGAGAACATTACTACCTATGAAGAGGAACAGCTAATAAGGGAGGATCTCGCTAACGAGTGGAGCCAAAGAGAAAAGTGGTCTGAATCAGAGCGGCAATCAAGCATCACCGTCAAATCGTCAGAAAATTTCACTAGCTTTGAGCAGGATTGGATTGACCTGTATGCTAATCGCGAGCAAGTTAGTAGAAAGCCAGAGTGGGATCAGCGCCTTAGAAGGGTTAGGAATAATCAGCGAAGGAATGAACTACAGCAACAAAATGCCCGTTGGGATGAACTAAAAGCGTTCCGCTGTGATCCGTGGAACGAGCTAAAGTTGTACGAACTAAAGCTGGATAGGCCGTCTGTTCAGCGAAAAAGTCTCACGGAGAAACGTGAATTTGATATCGGCCGAGTCTCCAGGACATCCCATTTTCTCGGAGTGGATCAGGAGATAATAAACGCCTATTCATTTCTTCGATTCTGTGAAGAGGTTGGCTTACCATATCGGGTTGGCAACTATACTATGGCGACAAAAACGGCCTTGGCAAGCCTGCAACGCATTTCGAAATTTTCCTCATTTTGGGCGATTGCGACCCTCGCCAGACTTGGAGATGCGAAGGCCGTTGATAGCCTATTCAGCCGCGAGTCCGTATACAGATTCACTGCCAATGAAGCCGATCAACTCATTCAAAACTACCTGGATACGCTTAACAAATGCCGCGATGAAATCCACGCGGGCAGTGCTTTCCGAAATGACAGTTACGGTGTGCGCCTCGCCCAGTTTCTGCCGGAAGTCATCTCTAGACTTTGCTGCAAATGTTCTGGCGAAACGAAGCGCCGCGTTCTTGAATTTGTTACCGGAATCTATGCGTCACCCGATAAGACCAATTACCGGAATGTGAAAAACCTACTTAATCGGCTCATAAGCTCTATGACCGAAGTGGAGCAATATAGTCTGATACCGGACTTACTGGAAATTCCTTACCCTGAAGATTTGAATCTACTCGTTAAAGATGAGTTCCTGAACCCCTTCCTGCTGCTCGAACTTAATCAGAAGCCCGAATGTGCCCCAGCCGTGGCAATTCAGCCTGAATTGGTAGACCAGTTGTTCCGGCAAGCAGCGTTGGATAACTCAGATCGACGGCGGTGGGCGATAACATCCCTGGTAACACTGCACACGTTACAGCTGCTCGACGAAAGCCAGAGCAAGAACCTCGCAGAAGCTATCTGGCGCGTAACTGACCAGTACGGCCTGCCTGATGGTACCGATTTTTACAAATTTGCGTTTCTGAGATTTCCCTATCCCAAAGGTGTTGACCCTACCTGCCTTTTCAAAAGCTATGTCAAAAGTACACCTTTCCCGATACAGCGAGATGAGCCGGGGACGGGTGTCAGAATGACTGGTGGGGATATCTCCATCGTGCACGAAATTATCGGAGCCAACAATGATGGGGAAAGCATCTGGACAGCGGAAGATGCCGCCGAGATCTTGCAACGCCTGCTCGAATGGTGGGACGCTGACAAGAACAGGTTGAACGAAAAGGAAAACGAACCTGCTGGTCTTCTTTCATCCATACCAGAGGAGTTTCTGGCAAGATTTTCCCGTATGCTCGAACTGCTCGCTGAGGTCGTATGCCCCAAGCTCAGCACAGATTCACCTGACGAAATTGAAACATCCCTCAGTCGACTCCTTAAGGAAGTCCGGGAGTATGGATTGCCTGGCCTTAAAGCTGAAGCGGCGTCTCTTCACATATACCCTGATCAGAAGGGTGACGTTTATAACCGTATCAACGAAGCATTGATTTCTAATCAGTATCTTATCCAAAGAGATGGTCTCAGGGCAATTGCTAGAATTATTCTGGATGGCAACAATGCTGTTGCAAGTTCTGTAGAACCTGATCCAGCATCAATGCTTAGCCAATACCTCACGTGGTGTCCAGCTCATACCATAATCTCGGCGCTGTGGATTATCGTCCGAATTTTGAAAGAATCACCAACTATCTTCGATCACAGCTTGGAGGTGGCCACCCAAAGGCGACTTGATCGATTGCTGGCCGAATCAGCATATGATAGTGATAGCCAATTCCTTAACTTCGACGAGAGGTTAGAGGTTCGCCGAGTATCATCCATTTTGTCGGCAGCGCTTTTGAAATATTACGAATCCAAAGGAACCTCCGTTCCAGAAGTTATTGAGAAATGGAAAGAGCTGGCTCTTGCACCTGACGAGTTTGCAGAAATTCGGACTCCTTGGTTTGATTAGTAGGATTCTATGTATAAATTTCCCATCAACCTCGACTCCCTGCTCCACCACCGCACCATCGAGAGTGAACGAGTGGAATACAAGGCGGGCTGGAATCCGGAGGCGGTGCTGCACAGCATTTGCGCCTTCACCAATGACGTTCACTATCAAGAGGGCGGTTATGTGTTCAAGGATCCAAAGGAGTTAAGGCGATGCCAACGTGCTGGATAATTGCCGGGCCAAATGGTTCGGGTAAAACCACCTTTGCTTTGGGCTATCTGCCAAAGTTTGCAGGCTGTAGAAACTTTATCAATGCCGACCTGATTGCGGCCGGACTGTCGCCCTTGGCGCCGGAGAAGGAGCTTTTGGCGGCCAGTAAAATTTTTCTTCGAGAGATCGAAGAGCATATCAGTGCGGGAGAAGATTTTGCTTTCGAAACAACTCTGGCTGGTCGGAGCTATTTGCGATTGATTGAGCGTCTGAGAAAAGACGGCTGGCGAGTTGACCTTGTTTATCTGGCGCTTCCCGATGTGGAAATGTCCAGGATGCGCGTGGCGGAGCGGGTAGCGCATGGTGGCCACAATATCCCCCTCAGCGACATTGAGCGTAGATATCCACGCAGTTTATATAATCTACTAAATCTGTTCAGCCATCGTGTGGATTGTTGTATTTGTTTCATGAATGATGGTGGAGAGCCAACACTGGTTTTCGAGCAGCAGGGTGCAGGCCGTAAAGTTATCGACCAAAGCTGCTACGATGTGTTACTTAACGGAGCCGAACAATGAATGAAGCCAAAGATAAGCCTGTTTCACAGGCAGGGCAATTGATGCTGCAATCTCTGCGCCAATCCGTGGCCGAAGCGTTGGAAAAAAAGCGGCGGCTGGGTCAATACGCTGTGATTTGGCAGAACGGCCAACCCGTTGTTGTAGGTGATGATGCTCCAGTTCAGAAGCGGTAAGGGAATGCCGATGCTCAGCTTCCCCAGGCCGGATCGCTCCATCCGCATGGAAGACCTGCAAGCAGGCCGCGCCGTCAGCCGCCGCTACCGCAACCGCCGTATCGGGGAGTTTCTGAAAGAACTGGACCTCACCGAAGGCCGCTCCACCGGCATACCCAAGGTGTTGCGGGTGATGCAAGCCAACAGTTCACCCAAGCCACGCTTTGAAAGTGGCGACGAGCGCAGTTCGTTTTTGATCCGCCTGCCGGTGCATGAGGGGTTTGCTGGGGAAGTTACCCCCGAAGTCACCGGGGAAGTCACCGGGGAAGTCGCCGGGGAAGTCATAAAGTTGCTGGGTGTGATGAAAGGCGAAATGAAACGCACGGAAATCCAGTCGGTTCTGGCGTTAAAACATGAAGATCACTTCCGCGAAGCCTACCTGCGACCAGCGCTGGATGAGGGTTTTATCGAAATGACGATCCCCGACAAACCCCGTAGCCGCCTTCAGAAATACCGGCTGACGAGTAAAGGCAAGGCATGGCTGAGAGAAGGAAAGGAAAGACCATGACAAAAGATCAACTGAGCCAACTGGGCAAGACCCTCTGGGCCATCGCCGACGATCTGCGCGGGGCGATGAACGCCGACGACTTCCGCGACTATATGCTGTCGTTTCTGTTTCTGCGCTACCTCTCCGACAATTTCGAGGCGGCAGCGAAAAAGGAACTGGGAGCGGACTATCCCCAACTGGCTGAGAATGACCGACGCTCGCCGTTGGCGGTCTGGTACGCGGACAACGCCGGGGATGTGTCCGCCTTCGAAAGGCAGATGCGCCGCAAGATGCACTATGTCATCCACCCGGATTACCTGTGGAGCAGCATCTACGAGCGCGCCCGTACCCAGGATGCCGAGCTGCTGCAAACCCTGGAGAGCGGCTTCAATTACATCGAGAACCAGTCCTTCGCCAGCACCTTCCAGGGGCTGTTTTCCGAGATCAACCTCAACTCGGAAAAGCTGGGCCGGACACCCAAGGCGCGCAACGACAAGCTCTGCATCATCATCACCAAGATCGCCGAGGGGATCGCGCAGTTTTCCACCGACAGCGATATTCTGGGCGATGCCTATGAGTACCTGATTGGCCAGTTCGCTGCCGGGTCCGGCAAGAAGGCCGGGGAGTTCTACACCCCGCAAAGCGTCTCCACCATCCTCTCGCGCATCGTCACCCTGGACAGTCAGGACCCCGCCACCGGCAAGAAGAAAAAGCTCAACAATGTGCTGGACTTCGCCTGCGGCTCCGGCTCGCTGCTGCTCAATGTGCGCAACCAGATGGGGCCGCACGGCGTCGGCAAGATCTACGGCCAGGAAAAGAACATCACCACCTACAACCTGGCGCGCATGAATATGCTGCTGCACGGGGTCAAGGACAGTGAGTTCGAGATTCGCCACGGCGACTCCCTGACCAACGACTGGGATCTACTCAACGAGATGAACCCGGCCAGGAAACTCCAGTGCGATGCGGTGGTGGCCAACCCGCCCTTCAGCTACCGCTGGCAGCCCAATGACGCGCTGGGCGAGGACTTCCGGTTCAAGAACCATGGCCTGGCGCCCAAATCCGCCGCGGATTTCGCCTTCCTGCTGCACGGCTTTCACTTCCTCGGCGACGAAGGCACCATGGCGATCATCCTGCCCCACGGGGTGCTGTTTCGGGGCGGCGTGGAGAGCCGCATCCGCACCAAGCTGCTAAAAGACGGCCATATCGATACCGTCATCGGCCTGCCGAGCAACCTGTTCTTCTCCACCGGCATCCCGGTCTGCATTCTGGTGCTGAAGAAATGCAAGAAGCCCGATGATGTGCTCTTTATCAACGCCAGCGAGTATTTCGAGAAGGGCAAGCGTCAAAACCTGCTCTTGCCGGAGCATATCGAAAAGATTGTTGATACCTACCAGTATCGCAAGGAAGAAGAACGCTACGCCCGTCGGGTAGAGATCGAGGAGATCGAGAAGAACGATTACAACCTCAATCTCTCCCGCTACGTTAGTACCGCCGAAGCCGAGCCGGAAATCGACCTGGCCTCCGTCCATGCGCGATTGTCCGAAGTCGAAAAGCGCATTACCGAGGCCTCAGCCAAGCACAACCAATATCTGAAAGAGCTGGGCCTTCCGCCTGTGTGATGGGGCGCCTGGGGAGTGTGTCGGTGAAAATCCCATAACAAGGCGCTAGACCGGACGGTCATTCCGCTGCATTCCATTACCGCCGGTTCAAAGGCCAATCCGTAGGCCCGGTAAGCGCCAGCGCACCGGGCGGGGGTGATGGCCACCTTCGGCCGCGGGAGACACCCCACGCCGGATGCGCCTTCGGCTTATCCAGCCTACGCGAGACTCTGTCATTTTCACGCCGAATTGAGATGACCCTCACCCCTCACTATTACTCACTTTCCCCTTCCGGCAACGGCTCCAGCTGGCGGCTAAGGGCGAGCACGTCGCTGGGCTTGTCACCCGGATCGAAGCTGACCCGCGCCACGGCGTCCTCGCGCAGCGTCGGCCAGCTCGCCTGAAGTTCTTCGGCGGTCACGGCCAGCGCCTGCTCGGCGAGGCGGCGGTGGCGGTCGAAGGCGGTGTCGCCATAGGCGAGCGCGCGCCACAGGCGGTTGGTGAGCGCGGAGAGGCTGGTGTCGCGCTGCATCAAGCTGTCGTGTACGGCCTGGCGATAGGGGGCCAGGTCGTCATCGTCGAGCGTCGCGAGCCGCCCGGTGAAATCGTCCAGGAAGGCATCGATGCGGGCCTGGATCGCCTCGCTTGCGGTGTCGGGAGACTGCACCAGCAGGCTGATGCCCGGCGCGTCCAGCATCGGCGAGTAACCCGCGTTGACCACATAGCCGAGCTGCTCCTCGGTACGCAGGCGCTGGTAGAAGGGTGTCTCCAGTAGCTGGCCCAGCACCGCCAGGCGCGCCTGGCTGTCGAGCGAGCGGTCCGGCCCCTGGAGGTAGCGCAGTGCCAGTGACTCCTCCCGGGTGGTGGCCGGGGTCAGCGCGGGCAGGTCGTCCACCTGCAGTGGGACGAGGTCCGGGATCGCCTCGGCCGCCAGGGACGGAGAGAGCGCCTCGGCGACCAGCCGGGCCTCGCGCTCGGCAAGCGCGGTGCCGAGGTTGCCCACGGCCATGGCTTCCAGGCGCAGGTCGGCTAGGAAGCGCTCGCGGAAGTCGCGCAAGTCTTCCACATCGAGCGACTTGCTCGCCTCGAGCAGGGTATCGGTGGGCCACTGGGGGCGCACCAGTGCCTCGGCCAGGGTGCGATGGGCCTGCCGGTAGAGAGGATCCTGGGGGGCGTTGCGCCATTCGCGCTGCAGGCGGTAGTGCTCCCGGTCGAAGCTCGCCGCGTCGATCTCGCCCTCCTGCAGTTGGGCGAGGACCCGGGCGATCAGTCGGTCCTGGCGGTCCCGCCAGCCGGAGAACGACAGGGTGATGCCCCGGGCGTGGGCATAGGCCTCGAAGTCATGGCCGGCCAGGCGTGCCGGGTAGAGGGTCTCGTTGAGGCTGTCGCCGAGCCAGCCGGCGAGCAGACGGGAAAGCGCCGCCTCGCGGGCCTCTTGGCTGGCGGCGGGGTGCTGCAGGCTGAAGCGCCACTCCACCTTGGGGGTGTCGAAGCTGTCATCTGCCTTGTGCCAGAGGGTGAAGCCCGGCGCCTCGATGCGCAGCTCGGGAATCTCGTCCTGGCCGTCGAGCAGCTCGAGGTCCTCAGCGATATAGGGGTTGGGTTCGGGCAGGGCGATGCCCGCCAGCGGCTCGGCCTCGCTTGTTGCCTCGACCTCGCGCCAGGGCGCATCGAACCAGGGCGAGACCTGGTCGCCCTCGACGTCCGGGCCGCTGTAGAGCCGCAGCAGCCGGTCGGGTCGCAGGCCGTCGAGCCAGCGCGTGATCTGGTCGCGATCGAAGCCGTCCATGCGGTAGGGCGCGACGTTGACATCCTCCAGCGGATAGCGTGACAGGTTCATGGCCAGGCGCATGGCATCGCCCTGCGGCGAGCCGTGCTGCTGGAAACGGAACTGCTGTTCGGCCAGGCGCGCCTGCTCCTGGTAGCGCCAGGCCTCCAGGCCCGAGGCGCGGATCCGCTCGATGGTGGCCAGCAGGCTGGCCTGGATGCGCTCGAGCTGCTCAGCGCCGTCCGGCGTCAGGCTGATGTCCACGGCGAACAGCGCATGGCGGCCGTCGCCACGCGTCACGCCGGCGGAGAGGCCATCGGCCCAGCCCGCCTCGCGCAGCACCGCGAGCAGGCTGCCCTCGCCCTCGTGACCGAGCAGGTGGGCCAGGTAGTCGGCGGGCTTGTGGCGGTAGGCCTCCTGGGGGTCGGGCACCGGGAACAGGAAGCTGACCCGCTGGCTGTCGCGCACCGACTGCATCTCGGCCGCGCGGGGCAGGGTCTGTTCCGCCACCAGCGGCGCCTCGATGACCGGGCGAGAGAGGCCGCGGTCGGGTATCTCGGCGAAGCGCGCGGTAACCATGGCCTCCAGGTCATCGAGGGGCTGGGGGGCGACCACGGCCAGGTGCATCACGTTGGCATCGTAGTGATCCTCGTAGAAGCCGATCACGCGCTCTCGCAGGCTCGGCTCGCCCGCGGGGCGGTCGGCCAGGGTCTCACGGCTGCCCACGGAGAAGCCGGTGGTCGGGTGGTCGGGATTGAGCAACTGGTCGAGCACGTCCTGGGCACGGCGCCCGTCATCGCGGATGCGCGCCTGGTACTCGGAGTGCACCACGCTGCGCTCGCTCTCCAGGCGGTCGGCATTGAACAGCGGGGCGACGAAGAAGCGGCTGAACCGGTCCAGGGCCCCGGGCAGGGCGTCGGGCTCGATGTTGAAGAAGTAGTTGGTGTCATGGGGGGCGGTAAAGGCGTTGTGGCTGCCCCCGTGGCGCGACAGATAGGCCTGGTAGGCATCCGACTCGGGGTAGGCGTCGGTGCCCAGGAACAGCATGTGCTCGAGGAAGTGGGCCAGGCCGGCCAGGTCCTCCGGGTCCTGGGCGCTGCCCACGCCGACGTTCAGCGAGGCGGCGGCCTGGTCGGCCTCGGGGTCACTGACCAGCAGCACGCTCAGGCCGTTGTCGAGGGTCAGGGCGCGGTAGTCGCGGTCATCGTGGGGGCTGACCCGCGGCGAGACGACGTCGTCGACGGTTGCCGCCGGCTCGGGTGCCTCGGCCCGGGCGGCCAGGCCCGTGATCAGGGTCGCGGCCACGGCGAGCCAGGCGAACAGGCGGGCCGTTTGGCGCAAGGGGGCAGGCAAGGGCTGTGTCATCATCGCTCCTGTGGCATGGGCTGGCGCAGCATGGGCCCGGTGGGGTGGGCGCAGGCCGGATCCTGGTTGGCGGGATCGTTCACTCGTCTTGATACCGGAAAGGCGCCCAAGAGTTCCCCGGGAGCGGGCGCGAGCAGCGACTGCGCCTCGGCCAATGGGGTCTGTGGGTCGAGCCAGCGCCGGGCATCCTCGGGGGTGATCACCGCCGGTAGGCGGTCGGTGAGCGGGGCGAGCAGCGTTCCCGTGGGTACCGTGATCAGCGCCATGGAATCATTATACTCGCTCAGGGTGGTATGGAAGCGGCACCAGAGCCCCGCCAGCAGCAGCGGGCCCCGGTCGACACGGGTCACCAGGAAGGGCTGCTTGGCGCGTGGCTGCGGCTTCCACACATAGATGCCGCTGGCCGGCACCAGGCAGCGGCGCGCGCCGAAGGCCTCGCGGAACATGGGGCGGGCCGTCAGCGCCTCGGCCCGGGCGCAGTGAGGCGCATGGTCGAGCACCTTCAGCCAGGGTGGCGTGAGCCCCCAGAAGGCGTTCACCAGGCGCAGCCGGCCCCCTTCCAGGCGCAGGATCGACAGGGGGCGACGCGGGGCCAGATTGGCGCCGGTGATCAGGGTGGTCTCGGCGACCAGGTCAGGCAGCAGGCGCTCGAGTTCGAGGGGGGCGATGTGCAGTCGGCCGGCCATGAGGTCTCCGGGGTGGTGGGGCGTCAGGGTAACCAAGTCGTCCTGGCGAGGAAAGCGGCGAACGGGCGGCGATCCTGTCGCCGGCTTGCGCCGTCATTCGTGTGGGATATCCTGTCGAAAACAGTGTTCGATGAGAGTATCCTTGTTGCCCGACCCGCGATGCCCGCCACCCCTGCGAGGAAGCCGATGGCCCGTCCCAGACAGCATGCCCCCGAGGCACTCCATGCCCAGGTCATGGCCGCATGCGATGCCTGGCTGCAGGAGCATCCGGCCCACACGCTATCGCTGCGTGCTCTCGCCCGGGAGGTCGGCTGTGCGCCGAGTACCCTGCTCAAGCTCTACGGCAGCTTCAGCAACCTGCTGCAGCACGTCAACATCGAGACCCTGGCGCGCCTGCGCGGGGTGATCGAGCCGCTGCTCGCCGACATCGCCCCCGAGGAGCGGCTCAAGGCGCTGGCCAGGGCCTACTGGCAGTTCGCCCGCCAGGATGCCTACCGCTGGCAACTGCTGTTCGACTACCCCCTGGCCCAGGAGGGGGAGCTGGACCAGCGCCAGAACGAGATGATCGAGGGCCTCTTCCTGCGCGTGGAGGCGACCCTCAAGGAGTACCAGCCGGCGCTGGACGACCTGGAGGCACGGCGGCTGAGCCGCACCCTCTGGGGCAGCGTCCATGGCCTGGTCCAGCTGGGGCTCAACGAGCGCCTCGGGTACTGGCAGGGCGAGCCGCTGGAAGTGGGCGAGTTGCTCGACCAGCTGCTCGTGACCATCCTGGCCGGCCTCAGGCACGCGCCCGGCGTGACGTGATGACCTCCTGGCTGTGGGGAGTCACGGGCCTGGCGGTGGCGGCGGGGAGCTGGCGACTGGCCAGTGCGCCCCGGCCCTTTCTGCGCTGGCTGGTCTTCCTGCTGCTCCATCTCGTCTATCGGCTGCGCTTTCGCGGCCGACACCACATCCCCCCGCGTGGCCCGGCCATCGTCGTCTGCAACCACGTCAGCTTCATGGATGCCCTGGTGGTGGGTGGAGCAAGCCCTCGGCCGCTGCGCTTTTTGATGGACAAGCCGGTCTATGAGTCGCCCTGGCTCAACTGGCTGTTCCGTCTGGTGGGGGCCATCCCCGTGGATGCCGACCGTCGCGATCCGGGCAGCGTGCGCCATGCCCTGGTCGAAGTCAGTCGCGCGCTACGCCAGGGCGAGGTGGTGATGGTATTTCCCGAAGGCCGCCTGACGCCGAACGGCGAGGTGCAACACTTCCGCCGCGGCCTCGAGCTGATCCTGGCCCGGGATGCGGTGCCGGTGGTGCCCGCCGGGCTGGCCGGTCTCTGGGGCTCCTGGACCTCGCACCATGACGGCAAGGCGCTGACCAAGCCGCCTCGCCGGTTCCGGGCGCGGGTGGCCCTGTTCTTCGGTGAGCCTCTGCCGGCCGGCGAGGCGAGTCGGCCTAGCGTCGAGGCCCGAGTGCGTGCGCTCAAGGCCGAGGCCGACGGCTGGGCCGACAGCGTTCCGCGGCGAGGGTAGGCATCAGCCGCGGCGCGGGGGGCGCCGTACCGGCTGCCAGCAGCGTGCCGCGGTGATCAAGTTGTCGCGGACCTCGAGGATCTCCATGCGCACGCTGCCGATCTGCAGGCAGGCCGGTCCGTCAGGGAAGGACTCCAGGTGCTCGAGGATCACGCCGTTGAGGGTCTTGGGGCCATCCGTGGGCAACTGCCAGCCCAGCGCCTTGTTGATGTCGCGGATATTGGCGGTGCCGTCGATCACGTGGCTGCCGTCTTCCTGCGGGTGGATCTCCTGATGCAGTCCCGCCACGTCGGTGGTGAACTCGCCGACGATCTCCTCGAGGATGTCTTCCAGGGTCACCAGCCCCTCCACGTCGCCGTACTCGTCGACCACGATGCCGATGCGTCGCTTCTGTTTCTGGAAGTTGAGCAGTTGGGTGTGCAGCGGGGTGGACTCGGGGATGAAGTAGGGCTCACGGGCCTCCTGGACGATGGCGGCCTTGGTCACCTCGCCGCGGGACAGGAAGCGCGCCGCATTGCGCAGGTGGAGCATGCCGATGATGTTGTTGATATCGCCCTTGTAGACCGGCACCCGGGTGTGCTGGCTGGTGCGAATGTTGGCCAGGATCTCCTCCAGGTCGTCGTCCAGGTCGAGGCCCATCACCTCGTGGCGCGGCACCATGATGTCGTTCACGGTGACGTTCTCCAGATCGAGGATCGACAGCAGCATCGCCTGGTGGCGGCGCGGGATCAGGGTGCCGGCCTCGTGCACCACGGTGCGCAGCTCGTCGCGGGTCAGGTTGTCGGCGCTCCCGTCGATGTACCTGACCCCGAGCAGGCGCAGCAGGCCATTGGAGATCGCGTTGACCAGCCATACCAGCGGGTAGAGCAGCTTGAGCAGCGGCTCGAGCACCAGCGAGGCGGGATAGGCGATGCGCTCCGGTTTGACCGCCGCATAGGTCTTGGGGCTCACTTCGGCGAAGATCAGGATCACGATGGTGAGGATCAGCGGGGCGATGGCCGGGCCGGTGACCTCGCCGAAAAAATGGATGGCGACCACCGTGGCGATCGCCGCGGCCAGGTTGTTGACCAGGTTGTTGCCGATCAGAATCACGCCGATCAGCCGATCGGGGCGGGCCAGCAGGCGCAGTACGCGCTGGGCGGCGCGCTCACCGCTGTTCGCCTGATGGCTCAGGCGATAGCGGTTGATCGACATCATCCCGGTCTCGGAGCTGGAGAAGAAGGCGGAAAGACAGACGAGCAGGAACAGCAGGCCGAACAGCAGTCCCAGCGGGAAGTCGTCACTCAAGTCGAAGGGTCCTCAACGGCGTATCAGGCTCGAGTTGTAGGGGGTCGGTCATCCGGTGTCAAGGCGCGTGCCGGCCTCAGCCGCGGTTGAGCAGGATCTCCAGCACGAACTTGCTGCCGAAGTAGGCCATCAACAGCACCAGGCAGCCCCCCAGGGTCCAGCGCACCGCCCGCATGCCTCGCCAGCCCAGCCGATGATGGCTGAACAGCAGGGTGGCGAAGATCACCCAGGCGGCCAAGGAGAGGATCGACTTGTGGGCCAGGTGCTGGGCGAACATGTTGTCGAGGAACAAAAAGCCGCTGACGATCGACAGGGTCAGCAGGATCATGCCGGCCCAGATCAGCTCGAAGAGGACCCGTTCCATGGTGGTCAGCGGCGGCAGCGACTGGACCACACCGCGGATGTGGTGGTGGCGCAGCGCCTGGTTCTGGATGCCGAGCAGCACCGCCTGGATGGCGGCGATGGCCAGCAGCGCGAAGGCCAGTGCGCTGCTCAGGGCGTGCAGGGCGATCCCCGGCGTCATGCCGGTGGCGCGCTCGGGGCTCGGCAGCTCGATGGCCAGCAGCAGGGTCAGGCCGGCCAGCGGCAGCAGGCCGGTGGCGACATTGAGGACCGGCTTGACGAGGCTGACCACCAGCAGCACCAGCACGGCCAGGCCGCTGGCCAGCACCGCGCTGGTGGAGAGCCCGGGCAGCAGGGAGTCGCCCCGGACCAGCAGAGTGGCGGCCAGGGGCAGGTGGCAGAGCAGGCCGAGCAGGCCCAGCCCGCGCACCAGCATGGCGCGTGGTGGCACCCGCCGGATCAGGGTCAGCCCCTGCCAGGAGGCGGCCCCGAGATAGAAGATGAAGGCCATGACGGCAAGTGATAGCGGCTGCATCGATCGCTGTCCGTGCGCCTTCGCCAGCGCCTGGTGGTGGGGAATGGAGCCGCCACTATACCGAATCCGCCCGGCCGCGCCCAGCCGGCGGCGCGCCCCTCAGCGGCGAATGCCCGCCATGCATGGAGACTGGTGGCCACAGGGCGTATAATTTTCGACCATTGCAGGGAGCCCCCGGCCGGTGCCGGGTCGGCTCTCCGGCCATCGTCACTGGAGAGGCCCATGTTCCAGAATCTCAGCGAGCGTCTGTCGCAGACGCTCAAGTCGATCAAGGGTCAGGCGCGCCTGACCGAGGAGAACGTCAAGGATACCTTACGCGAGGTGCGCCGGGCGCTGCTCGAGGCCGACGTGGCCCTGCCGGTGGTCAAGGCGTTCATCGACCGCGTGCGCGAGCGCGCCGTGGGGCAGGAGGTCTCCCAGAGCCTCTCCCCGGGGCAGCAGTTCGTCAAGATCGTCCAGCAGGAGCTCGAGGCGATCATGGGCGAGGCCAACGAGGGGCTGGTTCTCAAGAGCGCCCCGGCCGTGGTGCTGATGGCCGGCCTGCAGGGCGCGGGCAAGACCACCTCGGTGGCCAAGCTGGCACGCTACCTGCGCGAGCGGGAAAAGAAGAAGGTACTGGTGGTCTCCGCCGACGTCTATCGGCCGGCGGCCATCGACCAGCTCGAGACCCTGGCCCGCGAGGTCGAGGTCGACTTCTTTCCGTCGCGCTCCGACCAGAAGCCCGTCGATATCGCCGAGGCGGCGATCAAGCACGCCAGGATCCAGTTTCATGACGTGGTGATCGTCGATACCGCCGGTCGCCTGGCCATCGACGAGGCGATGATGGCCGAGATTCAGGCGCTGCATAAGGCGGTGGTGCCTGACGAGACGCTGTTCGTCGTCGATGCCATGACCGGCCAGGATGCCGCCAATACCGCCAAGGCCTTCCACGAGGCGCTGCCGCTGACCGGGGTGATCCTCACCAAGGCCGATGGCGATGCCCGCGGCGGTGCGGCGCTCTCGGTGCGCCACATCACCGGCAAGCCGATCAAGTTCATGGGCGTGGGCGAGAAGGTCGACGCCCTCGAGCCCTTCCATCCGGACCGCGTGGCCTCGCGCATCCTCGGCATGGGCGACGTGATGTCGCTGATCGAGGACGCCGAGCGCACCGTTGACAAGAAGAAGGCCGAGCAGCTGGCCAAGAAGGTCAAGAAGGGCCAGGGCTTCGATCTCGAGGACTTCCGCGACCAGCTCCAGCAGCTCAAGAAGATGGGTGGCATGGGCGGCCTGATGGGCAAGCTGCCGGGCATGGGGCAGATGGCCGAGATGGCCCAGGGCCCCGGCCCCGAGAAGGAGCTGGGCAAGCTCGAGGCGCTGATCAACTCCATGACCGCCCAGGAGCGGCGCAAGCCCGAGATCATCAACGGCTCGCGCAAGCGGCGCATCGCCGCCGGGGCCGGCCTGCAGGTGCCGGACCTTAACCGCCTGCTCAAGCAGCACAAGCAGATGCAGAAGATGATGAAGAAGGCGGGCAAGAAGGGCGGCATGCAGAAGATGATGCGCGGCATGTCCGGCATGATGGGCGGTGGCGGCCCGGGTGGGCCCGGCGGCATGGGGGGTATGGGCGGCCCTGGCGGCATGCCCCGGCGCTGAGCCGGCGCTGAGCCGGCGCTGAGCCGGCGCATGGCGCGGCGCATGGCGCGGCGCATGGCGCGGCGCATGGCGCGGCGTCGAGCGCAAAAAGGTTTCCAAGTCGGGCGGTTTTCCGTAGAATGTCGCGTCTTCACTGGCAAGACCGCGATCGACGCGGCCATCGTCGTGACCGAATGACCCGAAGCCGGGCCGTCGGCCCGCTTTCCGTAGCAGTTCGTCGAGGGCCAGCAGGGTATCGGCACCTCGGCCGAAACATCCGCAACTTCAACCCGAAGGATAATCAACGCATGGTTACCATTCGTCTGGCACGTGGTGGCGCCAAGAAGCGTCCCTTCTACCACCTCACCGTGACCGATTCTCGCAAGTCCCGTGACGGCCGCTTCATCGAGCGCCTGGGCTTCTTCAACCCCGTGGCCCGTGGCCAGGAAGAGCGCCTGCGCGTCGACCTGGAACGCATCAGCCACTGGCAGAGCCAGGGCGCACAGCTCTCCGACCGCGTCGCCGAGCTGGTCAAGGAAGCCCGCAAGCAGGCCTGAAGGGCCTGACTTGCCTGCTGCAACGCAACGGTCCAGGGGTCGTCGATGAGCGAACACGCGCAAGCGCAGCCCGCCGACGATCATGTGGTGCTGGGCAATCTGACCAGCCCCTACGGCGTCAAGGGCTGGCTGAAGGTGTACTCGTACACCAGCCCCATGGAGGGCATCCTCGACTACGCGTCCTGGGTGCTGCGCCAGGGGACAACGCTGACCCGGGTGGGCGTCGTCCAGGGGCGTCGCCAGGGCAAGGGCCTGGTGGCCCGGCTCGAGGGCATCGATAGCCGCGAAGCGGCCGAGGCCCTGGCCGGCGCCGAGATCCTGCTGCCCAAGGCCGAACTGCCCGCGCTCGACGCTGATGACTACTACTGGTATCAGCTGGAAGGGCTCCGGGTGGTGACCCGCGACGGGTTGGCGCTGGGGTGCATCGACTCCCTGTTCGAGACCGGCGCCAACGACGTCATGGTCGTCAAGGGCGAGGTCGACGAGGGCATCGAGGCCCGCGAACGGTTGCTGCCCTACCTGCCCGGCGAGGTGGTGCGGGACGTGGACCTCGAGGCCGGCGTGATGACCGTCGACTGGGATCCCGAATTTTGACGCCCGGCTCGACCCCGGCGGGGCCGGCCATGTGGATCGGGGTGGTGTCGCTGTTTCCCGAGATGTTCGAGGCGATCACTTGCCATGGCGTCACGGGCCGGGCGGTGGACAAGGGGCGCATCGCGCTCGAGTTCTGGAACCCCCGGGACTACGCCACCGACCGGCATCGCACCGTTGACGACCGCCCCTATGGCGGTGGCCCGGGGATGCTGATGAAGGTCGACACCCTGCGCTCGGCCATCCACGCCGCCCGCGAGCGGGCCGAGGCGGCCACCGGGACACGGGCGAAGGTCATCTACCTGTCGCCCCAGGGGCGCCGCCTGGATCAGCGCGGCGTGCAGGAACTGGCATCGGGCCCACCCCTGGTGGTGGTGGCCGGACGCTATGAAGGCATCGATGAGCGGCTGGTGGAAGCCGACATCGATGAGGAGTGGTCGATCGGCGACTATGTGCTCAGCGGCGGCGAGCTGCCGGCCATGGTGCTGATCGATGCCGCGGCAAGGCTGGTGCCCGGGGTGCTGGGCCATCAGGATTCCGCGGTCGAGGACTCCTTCAACGACGGACTGCTGGACTGTCCGCACTACACGCGCCCGGAGGAAGTCGACGGGCGGCGGGTGCCGGAGGTCCTGCTCAGCGGCCACCACGGTGCTATCCGGCGCTGGCGGCTCAAGCAGTCCCTGGGGCGGACCTGGCTCAGGCGTCCAGACCTGCTGGAAGGCAGGACGTTGAGTGCCGAGCAGCGCGAGCTGCTCGAGGAGTTCCTCGAGGACTACGCCCTGTCCACCCGGTAGGTCAGGGCGGAGGTGCAGGACGCCACGACCCCATGAGCGGGCCAGGCGGACCTGTGTCACCAACGCATTCCCGCGCTCTCGAGCTCGTCTCGGGCGCCGGGATCACGATTCGCCGGCGACGCAAGCCGACCAGCGGATCAGGTTATCAAGGAGTCAATGTCATGAGCAGCAAGAGCAAGGTGATCCAGGCGCTCGAGAGCGAGCAGATGAGCAAGGAAGTCCCGGCCTTCGCCCCCGGCGATACCGTGGTCGTCCAGGTCAAGGTCAAGGAAGGCTCCCGCGAGCGCCTCCAGGCCTTCGAAGGCGTGGTCATCGGCAAGCGCAACCGCGGCCTGAACTCGGCCTTCACCGTGCGCAAGATCTCCCACGGGGTCGGCGTCGAGCGGACCTTCCAGACCTACAGCCCGCTGGTCGACTCCATCGAGGTCAAGCGTCGCGGTGACGTGCGCCAGGCCAAGCTGTACTACCTCCGCGAGCGCAGCGGCAGGTCTGCCCGCATTAAGGAAAAGCTGGCCTGAGGCGAGAGCCCCTGCCGGCCCGTGGTGTCGGGACCCCAGGCCCCGCACCCCTTGCGAAACCCCGTCACCGCTGCCGCGGGGCGGGGTTTCGTGCTGCTGGGACTTGTCCGGGAGCCGTATGGAAACCACCATGGATGCGGGCGCGCTGGTCGACGCCTTCCTCGACGGCCTGTGGCTGGAGCGGGGCGCGAGCGACAATACCCTGGCCGCCTATCGCCACGACCTGAGCGCCTGGCAGGCTCGCCTCGAGAGTGTCGACCAGCGGCTGCTGGCACCGGCCGGCGCGGTGTTGCCGGCCTGGCTCGACGCGCGTCGCGAGGCCGGTTACAGCCTGCGCAGCAACGCTCGGCTGCTCTCCAGCCTGCGCGGCTTCTACCGCTGGGCGCTGGCCGAGGGGCTTGTCGATCACGACCCGCTGGCCGAGGTGCGACTGCCCCGGGTGCGCCCCTCGCTCCCCGATACCCTGGAGGAGGCCGAGGTGGAGCGCCTGCTCGCCGCCCCGGACCTTTCCACCGATCTGGGCCTGCGCGACCGGGCGATGCTCGAGGTCCTCTATGGCGCCGGGCTGCGGGTCAGCGAGCTGGTCGGGCTGACCACCGACGCGGTCAATCTGCGCCAGGGCGTGGTTCGGGTGCGGGGCAAGGGCGACAAGGACCGCCTGGTGCCACTGGGCGAGGAGGCCGTGGCGTGCCTGTCGCGCTACTTGCGTGGCGCCCGGGGTGCGCTGATGGTCGACATCACCCGGCCGGCGCTGTTTCCCGGGCGCGGCGACCGTTGCCTGACGCGCCAGGCCTTCTGGCACCGTATCAAGGCCCATGCGCGTACCGCCGGCATCGACCGACCGCTGTCGCCGCACACCCTGCGCCACGCCTTCGCCACCCATCTGTTGAATCATGGGGCCAACCTGCGTGTCGTACAGCTGCTGCTCGGTCATAGCGACCTCTCGACCACCCAGATCTATACCCATGTCGCGCAGGTGCGACTGGAAGCCCTGCACGCCGACCATCATCCTCGAGGCTGACTCATGAGACGATCGACCCTTACCCTCGGCGGCGCACTGTTCGCCGTCTCCCTGGCCCTGCTGCCCGTCGCCCAGGCCGATATGGCCGAGCAGCTGGCCGAGACGCTCACGGTCAATGGCCAGTCCATGTCCGTGGAACGCGTGCGCGAGACACCGCTGGACGGCTTCTTTGAGGTCAGGCTGGAGAGCGGCGAGACCTTCTACAGCAACGCCGAGGGCAGCCACTTCCTGGTCGGCGACCTCTACGAGAATGGCGAGGGCGGCCTGGTCAACCTCACCGAGCAGGGGCGCAACGCCGAGCGCGCCGCGCGTCTCGCCGCGGTGCCGGAGAGCGAGCGGGTGATCTTCCGCGGTACCGGCGAGCCACGCGCCACGCTGGTGGTCTTCACCGACACCACCTGCCCCTACTGCCGGCAGCTCCATGAGGAGGTGCCGCGGCTCAACGAACTGGGCATCGAGGTGCACTACCTGGCCTTCCCGCGCAGCGGCCTGCGCTCGCCGGGGGGGCGGCAGCTGCAGCAGGTGTGGTGCGCCGACAATCCGGCCGAGGCCCTGTCCGCGGCCAAGCGTGACGAAGCGCTGCCGGGTGCTGCCGACTGCGACAATCCGGTCGAGGAACAGTATCATCTGGGCATGGAGCTCGGCGTCCAGGGCACACCGGCGATCGTGCTGCCCGACGGTCGCCTGGTGCCCGGCTATGTGCCGGCGGAGCGCCTGGCCGCCATGCTCGGCCTGAACGAGTGATGACCGACGTCGACGAACGTCGGCACGGCGGGCCCGGACGGGGCCCGATCCACGCTGAGACACACGCCAGAACGAGGGGAATGACATTGAAACCGGTGAGAGTGGGAATCTGTGGCCTGGGGACCGTCGGTGGCGGAACCTTCAACGTGCTGACACGCAATGCCGACGACATCGCCCGGCGCGCGGGGCGTCCGATCGTCATCGAGCAGGTCGCCTTCCGCAGCCTCAATCCCGACTGTGACACCACCGGCATCCGGACCACCTCCGACGTCTTCGAGGTGGCCACCAACCCCGACATCGACGTGCTGGTCGAGCTGATCGGCGGCTACGACGTGGCCCGCGAGCTGGTGCTCACCGCCATCGACAACGGCAAGCACGTGGTCACCGCCAACAAGGCGCTGATCGCCGTGCACGGCAACGAGATCTTCCGCGCCGCCCACGAGAAGGGCGTGATCGTCGCCTTCGAGGCGGCGGTGGCCGGCGGCATCCCGGTGATCAAGTCGCTGCGCGAGGGCCTGGGCGCCAACCGCATCGAGTGGGTGGCCGGTATCATCAACGGCACCGGCAACTACATCCTGACCCACATGCGCGACGAGGGGCGTGCCTTCGAGGACGTGCTCGCCGAGGCCCAGGCACTGGGCTACGCCGAGGCCGACCCGACCTTCGACGTCGAGGGCATCGACGCCGCCCACAAGCTGACCATTCTCGCTTCCATCGCCTATGGCGTGCCGCTGCAGTTCGACAAGGCCTACACCGAGGGCATCTCGCGCATCACCGCCGATGACGTGGAGCAGGCCGACAACCTGGGCTACATCATCAAGCACCTGGGCATCTCCAAGCGCACCGAGGCGGGCCTCGAGCTGCGCGTGCACCCGACCCTGATTCCCAAGGAGCGGCTGCTGGCCAGCGTCCATGGCGTCAAGAACGCCATCGCCATCATGGGCGATGCCGTGGGGCCGACCCTCTACTACGGCGCCGGTGCCGGCGCCGAGCCCACCGCCTCCGCGGTGGTCGCCGACCTGCTGGACGTGGCGCGCGACATCGCCACCGACCACCACTATCGGGTGCCCTACCTGGCCTTCAGCGGCATCGGCGAGCCGGAGTGCGACCTGCCGATCATGCCCATGGAAGACATCATCACCGCCTACTACCTGAGGCTGCTGGCGGTGGACCGCCCCGGCGTGCTGGCACGGGTGGCGACGATCCTCTCCGAGCAGGGGATCTCGATCGAGGCCTTGATCCAGAAGGAGGCCACCGAGGGCGAACTGGTGCCGATCATCCTGTTGACCCATCGCACCCGCGAGAAGCAGATGAACGAGGCGATGCGCCTGATCGAGTCGCTGGCCGACATCGCCGGCCCGGTGACGCGGATCCGCGTCGAGTCGCTGGACGAGCAGGAGTAAGCCATGCGCTATATCAGTACCCGCGGGCAGGCGCCCGCGCTCTCCTTCGAGGAAGTCGTGCTCACCGGCATGGCCAGCGACGGCGGCCTCTATGTGCCGGAGGATGTCCCGCGGCTCTCCCATGACGACCTGGCGGCCATGGCCGGGCTCTCCTACGCCGAGATCGCCTTCCGGGTCATGAAGCCCTACGTCAACGGCGAGATCGACGACGCGACCTTCCGCGGCATCGTCGAGGAGGCCTATGCCACCTTCAGCCACGACGCCGTGGTGCCGCTCAATCAACTCGATGCCAACCACTTCCTGCTGGAGCTGTTCCACGGCCCGACGCTGGCCTTCAAGGACGTGGCCCTGCAGCTGCTCGGCCGCATCCTCGACCACTTCCTGCGCAAGCGCGGCGAGCGGGCCGTCATCATGGGGGCGACCTCCGGCGACACCGGCTCGGCGGCCATCGAGGGCTGCCGCCACTGCGACAACCTCGACATCTTCATCCTCCACCCCTACCAGCGGGTCTCGGAGGTGCAGCGCCGCCAGATGACCACGGTGCTGGCCGACAACGTCTTCAATGTCGCCATCGAGGGCAACTTCGATGACGCCCAGGCCATGGTCAAGGCGAGCTTCGCCGACCAGGGCTTCCTCGATGGCACCCGGCTGGTGGCGGTGAACTCCATCAACTGGGCGCGCATCATGGCCCAGATCGTCTACTACGTCGCCTCGGCCGTGGCGCTGGGTGCGCCGCACCGCCAAGTGAGCTTCTGCGTGCCCTCGGCCAACTTCGGCAACGTCTTCGCCGGCTACATGGCCAAGCGCATGGGACTGCCGGTGAAGCAGTTCATCATCGCCACCAACGCCAACGACATTCTGCACCGCACCCTGGCCGACAACGACTTCTCCAAGCAGGCGCTGGTGGCCACCCTGGCGCCCTCCATGGACATCGTGGTGTCCTCCAACTTCGAGCGACTGCTGTTCGAGGCCTACGAGCGCGACGGGGCGGCGGTGAAGGCCCTGCTCGAGCGCTTCCAGAGCGAGCCCTCGGCGCTGGCCGAGGCGCCGCTGGCCCGGCTGCGCGAGTCCTTCGCCAGCCACAGCGTGAGTGATGCCACCATCCTCGAGGTGATCCGTGAGGCGCATCACCGCACCCAGGAGATCCTCGACCCGCACACCGCCACCGGCTACCGTGCCGCCGAGCGGGCGCGCGCCGATGCGACGACCCCGGTGATCACCCTGGCCACGGCCCACCCGGCCAAGTTCGCCGAGGCGGTGGTCAAGGCCGGCTTCCCGGGCGTGCCGTTGCCGCCGCACATGGACGACCTGCTGGAGCGCGAGGAGCGCTATACCGTGCTGCCCGCGGAGCTTTCCGCCGTGCAGCAGTTCGTGGCCGAGAACCGTCGGTAGTAGCCTTCCCTCTCGGGGCTGATCCGGCGACAGGCCTGCGAGGAGGCGCTGTGAACCCTTCCATGGGCGCTACCGATGCCATCCCTGGCATAGGACCTCCTCTTCGGCCTGTCCCCGGCGCCCCTCGTTTGGCACGGCGATGATCCATCGCCATGCCGATGAGTGCGAATTACAGGAGTCAGGCTTGGACGCCGCCACCACCGATCCCATTGATCTGCAGGCGCGCTTGCGCCCCCGCATCCAGCCCAGGCCCCGCGATGAGGCGCTCTATGCCCGTGCCCGCGAAGAGGGCCTGACCGAGCTCCAGGCGCGGGTGCTGGCGGGGCGGCTTTCCGGCTACCAGGGCGAGCTGGCGCCGCTGGTCTCGCCCAGCCTGCGCCACCTGGCCCACCCCGAGAAGCTCGCCGACGCACGCCGTGCGGCAGAGCGCATCGCCCAGGCGGTGGTGGATGGCGAGCATATCGGCATCCTCACCGACTACGACGTGGACGGCATCACCTCCCACGTGGTGATCCGGCGCACCCTGGTCGAGCTCTTCGGGGTGCCCGAGGCGAAGCTGCACAGCCTGATCGGCCACCGTATCCATGACGGCTACGGCATCAGCCTGCCGCTGGTGGAGCGCACCCTGGCACTCTCGCCGCAGCCGAGCCTGGTGATCACCGCCGACTGCGGCAGCTCCGACGAGCCGCGCATCGCCCGACTCAAGGCCGCCGGCATCGAGGTGGTGGTCAGCGACCACCACGCCCTGCCGCAGGAGGGCCCGCCGGCCTCGGCCTACGCCGTGGTTAATCCCACCCGCGACGACTGCGACTATCCCGACCCGACCATCGCCGGCTGCATGGTGGCGTGGCTCGTGATGTCGCTGGCCCGCCGGGTGCTGGTCGAGTGGGGCGTGCTGGCGCCGGCCACCCCGAAGCTCTCGCCCTGGCTCTCCTACGTGGCGCTGGGCACGGTGGCCGACTGCGTCTCGCTGGGTGGCAGCGTGGCCAACCGCGCGGTGGTGACCCACGGCCTGACGCTGATCAATCGCATGGAGGCCGCCTGCTGGCGGGCCATGGCGGCGCGCCTGGGGGCCGACAGCGTGCCCTTCGACGCCGAGACCCTGGCCTTCCAGATGGGGCCGCGAATCAATGCCCGTTCGCGCCTCGACGATCCCTATGCGGCGCTGCACTACATGCTGGCGGCGGATGACGCCACTGCGGCACGGCATCTGGAAACGCTGGATCAGGATAACCAGTCGCGCAAGGCGATCGAGGCCGAGATGGCCGAGGAGGCCAAGGCCCTGGCCCTGCCGGCCCTGGTCGCCGAAGAGCCCGCCATCGTCGTCTTCCTGGAGGATGGTCACCCGGGCGTGCAGGGCATCGTCGCCTCCCGGCTGGTGCAGGCCTTTGGCCGACCGGCCCTGGTGCTGACCCCGGCGGCGGCCCCCGGCATGCTCACCGGCTCCGGGCGCTCCATCGAGGGGCTGCACCTGCGCGACGCCCTGCAGCGGACCTTCGAGTTGGCCCCCGAGGCGCTGCCGCGCTTCGGGGGCCACCGCGGCGCCGCCGGGGTGGGGGTACCGCGCGAGCACCTGGCGGCCTTCCGTACGGCCTTCCTGCGGGCGGTGGGCGAGCAGCTGGGCGATACCGAACTCTGTCCTCGGATATTCACCGACGGCGAGCTGGCGCCCCATCAGCTCGGCCTCGCCACCCTGGACGAGCTCGAGCGACTTGCGCCCTACGGCCGGGAGTTCGATGCCCCGCTGTTCCAGGGCGAGTTCCTGGTCGAGGCGCTGCGTCCGGTGGGGGCTGATGGCAGCCACCTGATGCTGGAGCTCTCCGCTGGGGCCACGAGCCTCAAGGCGATCTGGTTCCGTGCCCTGACCCCCGGTGAGATGCCGGCCTTCGGCGTCGGCGCCACGCTGCACTGCGCCTTCAAGCTCAACCGCAACCGCTGGCGGGGGCGCGAGAGTCTCCAGCTGATGATCGAGCACGCGAGCGCTCACGAATTCTAAAGGAGCCCTTGATGGATCCCCAGGAACTACCCACCGACCCCCATCGCCCCCATGAGGACGTGATGGCGATGCTGGTCGGCACGCTCTTCGTCGCCCTCGGCGTGAGCTTCTATACCCAGGCGATGCTGCTCACCGGTAGTACTGCGGGCCTGGCCTTCCTGCTGCAGTACGCCACCGGCTGGCGCTTCGGCATCTGGTTCTTCCTGATCAACCTGCCGTTCTACTGGCTGGCCGTGCGTCGCATGGGCTGGTCGTTCACCCTGCGCACCTTCGTGGCCATCGGCCTGGTCTCGGTGTTCTCGGAACTCACCGCCAGCTGGATCCGCATCGAGTGGCTGCAGCCGTTCTACGCGGCCCTGATGGGCGGCAGCCTGATCGGCATCGGCATGCTGGTGCTGTTTCGCCACCGCACGAGCCTCGGCGGCATCAATATCCTCTCGCTCTTCCTGCAGGACCGCTACGGCTGGCGGGCGGGCTACGTGCAGCTGGGCATCGATGCGCTCATCATGCTGGTCGCCCTGCTGGTGCTGCCGGTGGAGCGGGTGGGGCTCTCGGTGCTCGGCGCCGTGGCGCTCAACCTGATCATCGCGCTGAACCACAAGCCGGGGCGTTATATGGGGGTCAGCTGAGGCATGGTGGCTCAGTAATTGGGCCAGACGCCGGGGGTGGCCAGCTCCAGCAGGTGGCTGTCGGGGTCGCGGAAATAGACGCTTTCTCCGCCCCGCGGCCAGTGGGTGCGCCCCTCGATGGCAATGCCGTGGTCCTCGAGCTGGCCTTCCCACGCCGCGAGCTCGCGGGCGGCGATGGCGAAGGCGAGGTGCACTCGGCCGCTGCCGTCGTGGGGCGGGATGGTGCCCATCTCGTTGGGCAGCACCACGGTCTCCAGTGTCTCGCCGCGCAGGAAGAGCAACAGCACCGAGCCGGCCCCGGCGTCATAGGCGGTGAAGCGATGGTCGGCGTTGAAGGGCAAAAGCCCCATCACGCCCTCGAAGAAGCTCCGCGCCCGGGCCATGTCCTCCACGTAGAGCGCGGTCTCCAGCACACCGTTGAGCCCGGGCATGGCCACCTCCGATCCTTGCATGTTCCTTCAGTCTAGCAAGGGTCAGCGCTGGCTCCCCCAGAACCACCAGGCGATCAGGGCGATCAGGGCCAGGCCGGCGAGATTGACGATCCAGCTCATCGTGCGTCCTCCTGCTTCTGGGGGTTGACCCTGTCATCGCCCGCGGCCTCGGCGGAGGGGCGGAACAGGCGCAGCCGGTTGGCGTTGCTGACCACGGTGATCGAGGAGAGCGACATGGCGGCCCCGGCGATCATCGGCGAGAGCAGGGTGCCGGTAAGGGGGTAGAGCACTCCGGCGGCGATGGGAATGCCCAGGGTGTTGTAGCCGAAGGCGCCCACCAGGTTCTGCTTGATGTTACGCAGGGTGGCCCGGCTGACTTCGATGGCGGCAGCCACGCCATGCAGCGAGCCACGTACCAGGGTGATGCCGGCACTCTCGATGGCCACGTCGGTGCCCTGGCCGATGGCGAAGCCCACGTCGGCGCGGGCGAGTGCCGGGGCGTCATTGATGCCGTCGCCGACCATGCCCACGACCTCGCCCTCGGCCTGACGGCGCTCGATCTCGGCGTGCTTGTCTTCGGGCAGCAGGCCGGCGCGGAAGTCGTCGATGCCGACCTCGCGGGCGATGGCCCCGGCGGTGTGGGCGTTGTCGCCGGTGAGCATCACCACCTTGAGGCCGTCGGCCTGCAGGCGCTTCACGGCGGCGATGGTGTCTTGGCGCAAGGGGTCGCTGATGCCGAATAGCGCGGTCAGCCGCCCGTCTACGGCGAGGTAGACCACGGTGCGTGCTTTCTGCTCGAGACCCGACGCGATCTCGCGGCCGCTGGCCAGGTCGATATCGGCCTCTTCCAGCAGGCGGGCATTGCCCAGCAGCAGCGCTCGGCCGTCGGCACTGGTCGCCTTGACCCCACCGCCGGTGACGGTATCGAAGTCGCGAATCTCGCCGGGTGTGGCCTGCCGGGCTTCCGCATGCCCCATCAGGGCGGCCGCCAGCGGGTGCTCGGAGCCGCGCTCCAGGGCCGCTACCAGGCCCAATACGTCCTGCTCGTCGCCCTCGATCACCTCCGCTTCCGTCACCTCGGGCTTGCCCTCGGTCAGGGTGCCGGTCTTGTCCACCACCAGGGTGGTGAGCTTGCTGGCGGTCTGCAGGGCATCGCCGCTTCTCACCAGCACGCCGTGCTCGGCTGCCTTGCCGACGCCGATCATGGTGGAGATCGGTGTGGCCAGGCCCAGGGCGCAGGGGCAGGCGATGATCAGTACCGTGGTGGCGGTGACCAGCATATGGATCACCCGTGGCTCGGCACCAACGTTGAACCAGGCCAGCGCGGTGATCACGGCGATGATCATCACCGAGGGCACGAAGACGCTCGACACCTTGTCGGCCAACTTGCCGATGGGGGGGCGGGAGTTCTGGGCGCTGGCCACCTGCTCGGTGATCTGCCCCAGGCGGGTGTCATTGCCGACGCGGGTGGCGCGATAGACCAGCGAACCCTTGCCGTTGACCGTGCCGGCACTCACCTCGTCGCCCTCGCCCTTGGTCACCGGCAGGGGCTCGCCGGTGAGCATGGATTCGTCGATATGGCTCTGCCCCTCGGTGACCTCGCCGTCCACCGGCAGGCGCTCGCCGGGGCGCACGCGGATGTGGTCCCCCTCGCGGACCTCATCGATCTCGACCTCGCGCTCCTCGCCGTCGCGGATCACCCGTGCGGTGCGGCTCTGCAGGTCGAGCAGCCGCTTGAGGGCGTCGCTGGTCCGGCCCCGCGCCCGTAGCTCCAGGGCATTGCCCAGCAGCACCAGGCCGATGACCATCGCCGAGGCTTCGAAGTAGATGCCGCGGGCCACCTCGGGCAGCCAGGGCCCGAAGGCGACCACCGCCATGGAGTAGAGCCAGGCGGTGCCGGTACCCATGGCGATCAGGGTATCCATGTTGGCCTGGTGGTGCCGGAAGTTCTTCCAGGCATTGATGAAGAAGTGGCGGCCGGGGAAGGCCATCACCGCCAGCGTCAGCGCCCCGATCGCCAGCCAGTAGAGCCGCCCGCTACCCACGGGCTGGGGGTGGAAGACGAACATGCTGGCCATCAGCGGCACGGCCAGGGCCAGCGACCAGGCGCTCCCCTTCAGGCGCCGGCGATAGTCCCGCTCGTCACGCTCGGCGCGGGCCTGCTCGGCCTCGCGCATGTCGACGATGGGTTCGGCACCGTAGCCCACGTCCTCCACGGCACGGACCAGGGCATCCGGGTCGGCGCTGCCGCGCACCTGGGCGGTATGGGTGCCGAAGTTGACCTCCGCGCCGACCACCCCGGGCGTGCGCTCCAGGGCCTGCTGCACGCTCTTCACGCAGCTGGCGCAGGTCATGCCGCTGATCGACAGCCGCCGGGTGGTGGCACGTGTGTCGCCCTCTTCCGCCTCTGGAACCCTCGCCTTCTCGGGTGTTTCCTCGGCGGAGGGACGCTCGGGCTCTTGCGCGGGGGAGGGCTCGGCAGACTGCGACGCTCGAGCGGCCGGGTAGCCGGCCTCTTCCAGCAGCCGGTCAAGAATGGCGCCCTCCAGGGCCGTCTCCACCTCAAGGCGCTTCTCGTCCGGGATGCCGACCACCTCGGCCTCCGGGTCCTCGGCCTGGATCGCCTTGCGCATCCTGCCCACACACCCCTGGCAGCTCATGCCGGGCACCCGGCGCTCGTGACGTTGCCTGCCGGTGGCCGGGTAGCCTGCCTCGGCCAGGGCCTCGTCCAGGGTACCATCGGCCAGGGTGGTGGTGACCTCGAGGCGCTTCTCGGCAGGGGTGCCGGTAACCTCGGCCTTCGCGTCCCGGGCCTGGATGGCCCGGCGCATCGTGGCCACGCAGCCCTGGCAGTTCATGCCGGGGACCTGGCGTTCCAGGGGCTGTCTGGCGTTCATTGGGTCTCCTCGCCGGTCTCGTGGCCGGCAGTGAGCGGTTCGGGAAAGCTCTCGATCAGGCGGCAGAGGCTGTGGCCGTCGGGGGTGCCGTCGGGCATCTCCTCCCAGGCGGCCAGGGCCTGCTCCATGCGCTGTGCCAGGGATTGCAGCTCACGGATCCGTTCGTGGATCTGCGGCAGCCGGCTGGCCAGCAGGTCGCGCACCATGGGGCAGGGCGAGTCGCCATGGTCAGCGTGGTCGAGGATGTCGCGGATCTCGGCCACGCCGAAGCCCAGGGTGCGGGCCCGCTGGATGAAGCGCAGCCGGTCCAGGTCACCCTGCCCGAACAGCTGGTAGCCGTTCTTGGGATGGCGCTCGGGATGCAGCAGCCCCTCGCGAGTGTAGTGGCGCACGGTCTCGGCGGTGACGCCGGCCAGGCGTGCCAGTTCGCTGACCTTCATGGCGGAGCCTCTCGGGGATGTCATCCGGCAAGTGTAAAACCCTTGGGTTACCCATAGGTCAAGGGACAATGGAACCGCGCCGGCCACGGTGAGCATGAATTACCTAAGTCAATGAAAGTTCGAGGGATGAAACGGCCGTGCGACCAAAGTATTAGCATTTTTTGTTTTCAAACGGCCGTTTGTGCTTGATCCCGGATGGTGGATTCGCAAACACTGGCCTGGACCTGGCCGCCCCGCGGCAAGAACGACAACAATCCTTCACCAGGAAAAGGGATGCCTCGCCATATGCCCAACACCTTCAACAAGCTGACCGTTGCCATCGCCCTCGCCTCCACGACGCTGATCGCCAGCCAGGCCGCCGCCTCAGGCTTCCAGGTCCGCGAGCAGAGTGCCAAGACCCTGGCCAATGCCCTCTCCAATGCCGCCGCGGGGGCCGAGGACGCCAGCTTCATGGCCTACAACCCGGCCGCCATCGGCAATATCGACGGCAACCAGGTCGTCGGCGGGGTGGCCTATATCGATGCCAATTTCGACCTGCAGGATGCCGAAGCCTACCCTACCGGAACGTCCCCCCTACTTAGCTACGATAGAGGTGGTTCGCGACAAGGGGGCGAGACGGCGGTGGTGCCGAGTTTCGCCGCCAAGACCCAGTTGAACGAGCAGTTCGACCTGGGCCTGGCCATCTATGCCCCCTACGGGCTCTCCACCAAGTATGACGAGGACTGGGTCGGCCGCTACCACGCCATCGAGACCGAGCTGAAGACGATCGACTTCCAGCCGACACTCAACTACCGGGCCACCGACCGCCTCAACCTGGCCGTGGGCCTGAGGGCGCAATATGTGGATGCGACGTTGTCTAATGCGGTGGATTTTGGCTCCGCGGCTGCTCTGAAGGGAGATCCTAGAGCGATCCCCGGGCGTGACGACGTGATCGGTACGGTTGAGGGTGATGACTGGGGATACGGCTATACGCTGGGTGCGCTCTTCCAGGTCACTGACAAGACACGGCTTGGTGCCAGCTACCGCTCCAAAATTGACCTGACCCTCGAAGGGGATGTCGGGTTCAGCGGAACGACTGCGTATTCTTCCGCTGCCGTGGCGAATGAGTCCGATCCACGTATCACCGATAAAGGAGGGAAGGCCGACCTGACGACGCCGGCCAGCCTGAATCTGGGCGTCTACCACCAGCTGACCGATCGACTGGCGCTGATGGCCAATGCCGAATGGACCGAGTGGAGCAGCTTCGATGAGCTGGTGGTCGAGTTCGAGGACGGCACCAATAGCCCAACCACCGAGAACTGGGAGGATACCTGGGCCTTCTCGGTGGGCGCCAACTATGCGCTGACCCCGCAGTGGCTACTGCGTGCCGGCCTGGGCCTCGACGAGAGCCCGGTGCCCAGCGCCGAGTTCCGCACCCCGCGGGTGCCGGATGCCGACCGCCAGTGGGCGACCCTCGGCGCCACCTGGATGCCCACGCCCGAGCTCGGCGTCACCGCCGGCTACATGCATGTCTTCGCCGACGATGGCGATATCGACCAGCAGGCGACCGCCACCAACGAGAACGCCAGCAAGGGCAACCTCTCCGGCACCTACGAGGTCTCGGCGGATGTCTTCGCCCTCTCGGTGGACTATCGCTTCTAAGCCTCGATCACGCGCCCGACCTCGAGACCCGGCTTCGGCCGGGTCTCGTCGTCATGGGCTCCCGCCGGCATCAGGGCTATTGCAGATTGAAGTGTCTCTCGAGGCTGTTCCGGCGACAGGACTTCGGGGAGGCGCTGTGAACCCCTCCCTGGGCGCTACCGATGCCCTGCGTCGCTCTCGCGTCCTGCTCCGCTTGCAGGGCCGGTGCTGGCCATCCATGGCCAGCCCGTTCGGAGCAGTGCTCCTCACCCCTGGCATAGGACCTCCCCTTCGACCTGTCCCCGGCGCCTCTCGATCGGGGTAACCGCGGCAACCCTTCCGTCGGCGTGGGGATGGATGCGGCAGGGCGGCACTTTCGCTACACTAGGCGCCTTTTCCGTGCCGTCGGGGCCCTGGTGTCGAGCCCGCGCCCCGGCGGCCATCGTTCCATCGCAGACTCGGATGAGCCCCATGCTGGAAACCAACCCGATTCACCACCTGATCAAGGACCTGTCTGAGCGGACAGACGTCCTGAGGGGGTATCTTTGACTATGCTGAAAAGAAGGATCGGCTAGAGGAAGTCACCCGCGAGCTCGAGGACCCGAACGTCTGGAGCGACCCGGACAATGCCCAGAAGCTCGGCAAGGAGCGGGCGACCCTGGAGGTGATCGTGGCTACCATCGATGATCTCGACCAGGGGCTCGGCGACAGCCGCGACCTGCTCGAACTCGCCGAGATGGAGGACGACGAGGGCACCGTCGCCGAGGTCCAGAAGGAGCTCGAGGGGCTGCAGGCCAGCCTCGAGAAGCTCGAGTTCCGGCGCATGTTCTCCGGCGAGATGGACGAGAACAACGCCTATCTCGACATCCAGGCCGGCTCCGGCGGCACCGAGGCCCAGGACTGGGCCAACATGCTGCTGCGCATGTACCTGCGCTGGGCCGAGCACCACGGCTTCAAGGCCGAGATCATCGAGGTCTCCGCCGGCGAGGTGGCGGGCATCAAGTCCGCCTCGGTGCATGTCCAGGGTGAGTATGCCTTCGGCTGGCTGCGTACCGAGACCGGCGTTCACCGCCTGGTGCGCAAGAGCCCCTTCGACTCCGGTGGCCGTCGGCATACCTCGTTCGCCTCGGTGTTCCTGTCGCCGGAGGTCGATGACAGCTTCGAGGTCGAAATCAATCCCTCTGACCTGCGCACCGATACCTACCGCTCCAGCGGGGCCGGTGGCCAGCACGTCAACACCACCGACTCGGCCGTACGCATCACCCACGAGCCCACCGGCATCGTGGTGGCCTGCCAGAGCCAGCGCAGCCAGCACGCCAACCGCGACTTCGCCATGAAGCAGCTCAAGGCGAAGCTGTGGGAACACGAGATGCAGAAGCGCAACGCCGCCAAGCAGGAGGCCGAAGACTCCAAGGCCGATATCGGCTGGGGCAGCCAGATCCGCTCCTATGTGCTGGATGACCAGCGCATCAAGGACCTGCGCACCGGCGTGCAGTCGAGCAGCTGTGACAAGGTGCTGGACGGTGACCTGGATCAGTTTATCGTCGCCAGCCTTAAACAAGGCCTCTAGCCGCAAGCCCGATGCCGCCTGCGGGGGAGGCCTTCGGCCTCCATTCGCTCAGCAAGCTGGGCTCCCAGTGCGCCCGTGAAGGCGTGCACACAACTCGGTGAAAGTCCGAGTCGGGGTAAGCCATGGCCCCGTAGCCGAAGGTAACTGCGTCGCCGCGAGGCGGGGTGGAGAGCAACC
>NZ_JARANV010000027.1 GCF_029889845.1 Halomonas sp. 25-S5 | reverse complement strand
TTATCGATCTGATGAGGCGAATAGCCCGCTATTTAACGAATCAGATCGAATGAAGTTGGCCGAAAGACCGGTTCTCGCAGTAGATCAGCGTTAAGTCCGACAGGCTCCTAGCTTCCGCCACTGCCCCCAGCGAGGAATAATCATCGGTACCCGCTGCTCAGAGGCGCGATAGGCGTCAGCGAACCGAGCCCGCATCTGCCGTTCCTCGCGGTGGGCTAGCCATGTATAGACAAGCACGACCACCGGAAACAGGCCGGCCGAGGATAGCGTCAGTCAATGCACCACGCCTTCGCCGAACAAGGCGATCGAGTCCGGCTGGCACGAGGGTACGCCCTACGTGCAGGCCTACCAGCCACTGGAGGCACAGGAGAACGTCATGGCAGTGGACGGCGATCCGTGGAGATGACGAAGGAGACGCTGCTTATGCGGTTCGGTTGGCCCCTCAACCGATTGTGGCCAGGGCCGGGAACCAGTCCACCAGGATGCTGGAGAGCCGGGTAAGTGTCCCGGAGACGATCAGCAAGCCCATTAGGACCAGGATCACGCCGGCGACAGGTCGCGCATAGGCACTCCACTTGCCGAGGCGGCCCCGGTAGTGGCTGAACTTGTTGAGCAGCAGAGTGCTGGCCAGGAAGGGCATGGCCAGGCCCAGGGAGTACGTCGCCAGGTAGAGCATGCCGGCCTGTGCATTGGCAGTGGTCGAGGTGGCCATCAGGATCGCCCCCAGGATTGGGCCGATGCAGGGCGTCCAGCCGATGGCGAAGGAGACGCCGAAGAAGGTCGCCGCCATGGGGGAACCCCCTCTCGGCTCGGGTGACCACTGGAAGCTTCGCTGCAGGACGGGTAGTCGGAACATGCCCGTCATGAACAGGCCGAGCACGATGACGATGCTACCGGTGATCCAGTTGAGCTCCTGGCGATAACCGCGCAGGAGCTGGCCAATGCTGGTGACACCCAGGCCCATCAGGATGAAGACCACGCTGAAGCCGAAGACGAAGAAGGTGCTCAGCAGCAACGCCTCGAAGCGCCGGTCCGCCTTGCCGGCACTGCCGCCGGTGACCACCGACAGATAGGCGGGCAGCAAGGGCAGGGTGCATGGCGAGAAGAATGACAGCAGCCCACCGAAGAGGGCGCCGATCAGGCCGATAGAGGAGAGCGTGTCCACGGGGCAATCTACCTGGATGCTATGAAGTGGAAGGAGATCGACCGGCAACCGTCAGGGTTGCCGGTCTGGTTCGGTGAGGCAGCGCCTGCTGGAGGGAGGCGCACATAGGGCAGGCAGTCATCTTCACCTTGGTCGCGACACCTCGAGAGAGATCTGATGACCGATGCCCCCCAGTTCCACTGTCTGCAGTACCTCGAGGGAATCCGGGTCGAGGATCCACAGGTGGGGTTCTGCGCGGCTGGTGACCAGCACCCGACCATCGGTAGTTGCCACGGCGAGATGGTAAGGGGCCGGAGACAGCTCGGCACTATGCCGTGTGCCGTCATTGAGGGAGATCCTGACGATGCGATTATCGCCTTGACTCGTCGCATAGAGTCTCTGGCCATCCGGGCTCAGGTCGATGCCATGAGGTGCCGCGCCGATCTCGTATTCTTCGGCCACACGCCCGGTCGGAAGATCCACCGCCATGACTCTCCCTCCCTCAACATCGTTAACGTATAGGCGTGCCCCGTCCTCCGAGAGCACCATGTGCTCCGGGCTTCCGCCGACGTGGATATTACGCTGCACGAACCAGTGCTGAGTATCGACCTCGCTAATGGTGCCGTTACCCGCATTGCTGACCAGTATCGGGCCACCCGCTTCCTGCTGAACCAGGTAGTTGGGGTTGGGCCCCGTGGGCAAGGAGGCTATCACCTGGCCGCTTTCCAGCGACACCACGCTGATGCCTCCGCCGATGGGATGGGTCGAGACGGCATGGCGTCCATCGCGTGTGACCAGTACATGGTGCACGGGTGACGGCACCTCCAGGGTCCTGCTGATGCGGCTCGTGGCCGTGTCGGCGACGTAGAGCAGGCCGGTACTTGCTTCCTCCAGGGAGACCGTTCCGCCATCGCCATGATGGGCCGCGTGCTCGTCTTCCGTCACCCCTTCGGGGCGAGCGATCTCGCGACCGGACTCATGAGGGGTGAGACTGCCAAGGATGAGTTGCTGGCCGTCGGGCGTGAGGGCGGAGCCGTGCGTGTTGATCGTATCGGTCACGGTCGATACCACCTCCAGACGATCCAGGTCGATGATACCCACGGCATCTGCCGTCCCCATCGGCACGAATGCCCGGTCGTTGGCCGCCATGACGGCAGTCGAGGCTCCCAGGGCGACGCCGGCCATGAGACAAGCCAACCACGGTCTTTGCAGAGAGTTCTTCATGAGATGCATTTCCTGGATGTTGAGGCCCCGGCGGGACGTAGGGGACTACCAGCAGGTGGTCGGAATGTCATGGGGGTGCTTGTGGGGTAACACAATAGACCACTGGCGTGACCGCCCTCTTGATGCGTGTCAATTCAGAGGCTTCCGCCCCCCGGTGTCTTCCCAGTGCAACCCGCAACGGGAATGGCGTCGATATCATAGCCAATGCCTTGCACTCCATCCGATGAATTCAGCCATTCGAGCGCTCAATGGCCGCCGCAACCAAGGTTCTCTCTGAACCTCAATCGACTCGTTCAAGTCAATCTCGAATATTGTCGCCAGGGCGGTGTTCAGTGACTGGCAGTCTGCCGCCAGAGTGAGTTCGTAGTTGATGAACAGGCTTCGGTAGTCGAGGTTGGCAGACCCCACCGTACTCCAGTCATCGTCCACGATAAGAGTCTTGGCGTGTAATACACGGGGCTGGTACTCGAATATCCGGATTCCTGCAGCCAGCAACCTGGAATAGGTCGCTCGTGAGGCCCACTGGACAAAAGGCACATCGTTCTTTCCCGGTACCAGCACTCTGACATCGACACCATCTGATGCCGCGCGGCACAAGTCACGCTGGGTTCCCGCATCCGGAAGAAAATATGGCGTGGTCAGCCACAGCCGATTGCGTGCAGCCTTGAAACGGTCTTTAAGATGGCAGCGCAGGCGATAACGGCAGGTATGGCCGTGATTGGTGAGCAGCTCTATAAAGTGGACCCCGGCGGGCCGGACAACTCGCCCGGCGAATACGCGAACCTGCTCGGCTTCGACAGCCACCTGATCCACGGTCTCGACCGGCCAGACGGCATCGGCACAAGGTCGCCACCAATAGGGCGCGCTCTCTGTCGCGGGCGACCAATGGAAGCTGCGCTGCAGGACGGGAAGTCGGAACACGCCCGTCATGAAAAGGTCGAGAACGATGACGATGCTGCCGGTGAGATGGCTTTCACGTTATCGGCATTCGGTGACACACCCCGTCAGCTCGGCGGCGATCCGTACGATATGGTGGTGGCGGGTGATGACCGGAGCCGTCAATGGCAGCTCCACGGCTCCTTACTGGCATTGTCCTTGATGTTCTGGTCGACGAACCGGTAGTGGTCTTCCTTGAAACGTGTCCACCAGTCGTTGCTGATCTCGATGGCGTGCCGGTCGAGGATCGCCTCGATATGGTCGATGCATAGCCGCGACGCATCATAGGCCAGGCTGAGCCTGCGCTTGTCGGTGTCGTAGTCGACTCTGTCAACCCCGTACACCTCATCGATCTCCCCGATGGCGAGGCCTAACGCTTCCTCATTGCAGGGTTCGAGCTTCAGCTTGCGAGTCACTAGGTTGACCTCGGAGACGCCGAGGCGGCGCTCTTGCTTCGACATGATGCACACTCCCCTCTATCTTTTTTCGTCCTGCACGGTCAGGTGCTTGTCGGGCTGAGGCGAAGGCATTGTCCAGCACCGACACCGTGCTGATCGACCTGGCGACATTGGTACCAGTCCCCATGGCGATACCGACCTGCACCACCGCATGCATCGTCTTCACCTTGCCGGCCTTCTGCTCCGGCAGCACCGCAGCTTGGCTCAGGCGCTTGGGAACTGCCAAGTTGCTCAAAGTCTAAATCCCTTGTGGTACCCAATGGTCAAGCGAAAGGGGAACACCAAGGTGCGGATGGCACCACACCTTGATCGACATCATGCAAATCCCGCCTTCCGGGGTCCCCGCCACCCGCCTGAACGATGCAGTGAAGCCAAGGCGGAAAAGGCGGAGCTTGTGCGTGGTGTCATGGAGATGTCAGCGAGGGATGACAGGGTAGAGAGTGTCGTCACTCCCATGATAATCGGCTCCAGGGGAGCTTGGTGGGACTCAGACTGGCTATCCCAGGTGAAGCCAGCGCCTGAGGGCCGCTCGCACGTGTACTGGCGTGACCTTCCAGGCCAGCGGGAGCAGGGTAATGGTGCCGAGCGCGAGCACGGTGAGACCCGCGCGGCGCAGATCGTCTGAGGCGAGTTCGTCGCCGAAATGCGCCAGCAGGAAGCTTGCTGGTAGCACCCCCAGCAGCGTCGCGACGGCGAAGCGCCAGGCCTTGAGAGGTGAGAGTCCCGCCGCGTAGCTGATGACGTCGAATGAGACGAACGGCATGAGCCGGGTGGCGAAAACGGCGGCCATCAGGGCGTTCTGGGAGTCAATGAAACGGTATAGCAGGTTCGGGGGCGGGCGCACGCCCGACCAGGCCCTCAGGGCGTCATACCCCAGCAGGCGGGCAATGCAAAACGCGATCAGCGCACCGGTACCGGAGCCGATGGCGACATAGAGTGTCCCCCAGGCATGGCCATAGGCCGCGCCGGCGGCAAGCGCGATCGGCGCACTGGGGATCGGACTCATGACGATGGCAAGGGTCATCAGGCCTATGACCAGGATCGGCCCCAATGGACCAAGTCGTATCACCGCCTGCTCGAGGGTATCGCCGGTGAGCAGGGTATCCAGCGTACCACTACGCCACAGCACCAGGGCAATGGCAAGAAAGGCGGCAAGCAGCATAACGCCCAGGAGGATGCGCCGCCTCGAGGTAGGAAAGAAGCGGGAAGGGGCGCCGTCCTCATGCTTCTGATGCCTGGCCATGTCACCCAATCCTGATTTCCTTAACCCCGCCTTGTGGCTGAAAACGTCAAACTCCTCTGCTGTCCGTGGTGACATGATGTGGGCACCCGCGACGATGATCAAGGGAAGGAGCGGCACGAGCAGAAGGGGCAACCGCTCGTTTCGACACTCGTCGGGAAGATACCTGGATCATGCTCAAGGCCAGCGGCACAAGCGTGTTTCGCCACGGCCATTGGGTTGGCGATAATAGGCTCGGTCCGGGGCTGATCGGCTGGTTGCCCGTCGGAGGTGATGGGGGCCGTTGCGACTTTGCTGGCGGTGGCCTTGTGGGGGGACTGAGGCCACCGCCCCGGCAGGCACCGGGGCAATGTTGTTGCCCGTAGACGATTCAGCCGATATTGCGTGAGAGGCTCGGGGTGAGGAGCGCGAGAGCAGGGTCAGAACGGGTAGTGGATGGACGCCGTCATCAGGTTGAGGTGGTTCATGGCCGGGGCTTTGATCTCCTCGAATTCCAGGCGGCTGACCAGGTGGTGCAGCTGCAGGCGGGCCCCGAAGCCCTGCACCCTGGCGGTGCCCCCGCGAAGCGGGTCGCCGTCCCCGACGGGGTCGCCCTGCCACTCCGCCAGGCCCGACTTGGCGTAGAGCCCGAGCGGCCCGAGACGCACGCCGGCCACCAGGCTGCCACCCAGGCTGGTGGTGTCGAGCAGCTGCTGGCCATCGGTGAGGGACACCGGTACGTCATCGCTTTCGCGATAGCTGAATTCGGCGCCCAGATCGAGGCGCGGCAGGTACTGTGGCGTGAAGCCGGCGGTGAGGCGAAAGCCCGAGGTATAGCCGTCGGGCGTCTTGACGCCGCGCCCCTGGATGATCATGCCGTTGTCGAGGTGCATCAGATCCTGCGCCATGCCCCCGTAGGCGGGCATGGGCGAATCGGCCTGCGAGGGCAGCGCCAACAGCGCCAGGACACTAGCCAGTGCGATAACGAGGCGTGAATCCGGTTGCATGATCTCCGACCTTGAGTCGGCAGTGGGGGTGCCGGCCCGGAATCATTGTCTCCCAAGACTAGCAAGTCGCCGGAGGTTCCGCCAATGCCGCCGCCCGGAGGCGCAGGGCGGTCAGGTGATCGGCCAGGCAGGGCGCCGCCAGGCCGTGCCGCTCGGCCGCGGCGAGCAGCGGGGCGAGGATCGCCTCGTGTTCGGTGAGTCGGCCGGCCAGCACGTCCTGCAGCATGGAGGCCCGGTTGCTCGCCGTGGCCTCGACGACCTGCCAGACCAGCTGCCGCCAGCCCTCCTGGCCGCCCCCGCCGGGTGGGGCGACGCCTTCGGCTGCGAGGATCACCGCAACCTCGGCGATCAGCCTCTCGACCAGGGGGCGGAAGGGGCGGTCGCGCAACTGGCCGTTGCGGATCGCGAAGCGGGCGACCAGGGGATTGATGGCGGCATTGACGGCGAGCTTGCGCCATAGCCGCACGCGGATATCGTCGACCGCCTCGGCCGGTAGCCCGGCGGCGGTCAGGGTGCGCGCCAGCGCGGTGGCCAGGTCCGCGTGGGTTCCGTCCAGGGTGCCGAGGTAGGTGTGGCCATGGCCGGCATGGGTTACCCGGTCGTCGGCCTGCACATGAGCGCCCTCGGTGGTGGTGGCGCAGAGTACCGGGCCGCGATGGCGCTCGCTGAGCCGTGGCTGACAGGCGAAGCCGTTCTGCCACAGCACCAGCGGCACCCCGTCAGGCAGCCGGACGGCCAGGGCGGCGTGGGCCGCCTCGGCGCCGTGGGCCTTGGTGGTCAGGTGCACCACGGCCGGTATCTCTGGAGGCAGGGCATCGGCCCGGGCCATGGCAAGCGCCTGGACCCGGGTGTCGCCCTCCGGGGTGACCAGGGTCTGGCGGCCGGGAAGCGGGCGGCGGCCGACCAGCCTCACCGGGACATGGCCGGCCAGCCGGAAGGCGATCAGCCGCCCCAGGGCGCCGGGGCCGACGATCCAGTGCGTCGCTGGGGTCATGGCGCACCTCCCGGGATCATGAGCGGCGGGTGCGTCGTGGCGTGGCCGCCTTGCGGCGCGGCCCGCCGCGGCGCTTGCTGCCAGACACGCGCGGCGTCGGGGCCTGCTCGCCCCGGGCGCCGTGCAGCGCCTCGCGCATCCGGCCCGCGTCGGCGGCGGCGAGCAGGCCATGCAGGTCCTCGATCAGGGCCGCGAGGAAGGGGGCCGGGGCGTCGCCCTGCTCGGCGATGGCGCCCAGGCGCTGCTCCCAGAGCGCGGTCCGCTCGGGGCGGCCCACCGCCTCGGGCAGCGAGGCGATCAGCGCGCTGCCCAGCCGCGTGGCGCGCAGTGCCTTGGCCTGGCGGACCAGGTAGCCGCGCTCCACCAGCGTCTCGATGATGCCGGCACGGGTCGCCTCGGTGCCCAGGCCGTCGTGCTCGCGCAGGGTGCGCCGGACGGCCGGGTCCTCGACATAGCGGGCAATGTTCATCATCGCCTTGATCAGGCTGGCGTCGGTGAAGGGCTCCGGCGGGCGGGTCTCGCGGTCCTCGACCCCGGCCTCCTGGACCCGGCACGCCTCCCCCTCGGTAAGCGCTGGCAGCGGCGGCGCCTCGTCACGGGTGGTGAACAGCGGCTTCCAGCCGGGGTCGAGGATCTCCTGGCCGCGGGCGCGGAAGCATTCGCCGACGATGGTGAATTCCGCCTTCACCTCGCGGGTGGAAAGCGCGGGATAGAACTGGGCCAGCACGTTGCGCACGATCAGCCGGAAGACATCGGCCTCGGCCTTGTCGAGCCGCGTGAGGTCGGCGGGCTTGCCGGTGGGCGCCAGGGCGTGGTGGGCGCCGACCTTGCGGTCGTCCCAGGCCCGGGAGCGCCGCGAGAAATCCGCCCCGGCCAGCCAGCCACGCAGTGTCTCGTCCTGGCGGCAGGCGCCCTCCAGGGTGGCCCGCGCCGCAGCGAAATGCTCCTCGGGCAGGTAGCGGCAGTCCGAGCGCGGGTAGGTGATCAGCTGGTGGCGCTCGTAGAGGCGCTGGCAGATGTCCAGGGTCGCCTTGGCGGAGAGCCCGTAGCGTCGGGCGGCGTCGACCTGCAGGGCCGACAGCGCATAGGGCAGGGGGGCGGCCTGGCGCTTGTCTCGGCTCTCGAGTGCCGTGAGCCGGCCCTCGGCACCGGGCAGGCGCTCGGCCAGGGCGGCGGCCGGTTCCCGGGCCAGCAGGCGCCCCTGGTCGTCGAGGGGATGGGTCTCCCCGGGCACCCACCAGGCGCGCAGCCGGCCCTGCGCGACGGCGAGGTCGGCCCACAGCACGAAGAAGGGCTTGGGAACGAAGTCGCGGATCTCGGCGTCGCGGCGCACCACCAGCCCCAGCACCGGGGTCTGGACACGGCCCACCGAGAGCACGCCGTCGTGACCGGCCTGGCGGCCGATGAGCGTCCAGGCCCGGGTCAGGTTGATGCCGTAGAGCCAGTCGGCCCGCGCGCGGCACTGGGCCGCCCGGTAGAGGGGCTCGAAGCGGCCATTGTCCTCGAGCCGGGCGAGCGCGCGCTGCACCGCCGGGCGGTTGAGGTCGCTGACCAGCAGCCGCGACACCGGCCCCTTCCAGCCCAGGTGCTCGATCACCTCCTGCACCAGCAGCTGGCCCTCGCGGTCGGGGTCGCCGGCATGCACCACCTCGCGGGCGGACTTGAGCAGCCGACGGATCACCGCCAGCTGGCCGCGGGCCTTGGGGCGAGGCATCAGCTTCCAGCGGCTCGGCAGGATCGGCAGGTGATCGAGGCGCCACTGCTTGAGGGCCGGATCGTAGGCATCGGGCGGGGCCTGTTCCAGCAGGTGGCCCAGGCACCAGGTGACCGTGGTGTCGCCCACCACCAGGGCCCCGTCGTCGCGGCGGGGGGCGCCGGGCAGGGCCTCGGCGATGGCCCGGGCCAGGCTCGGTTTCTCGGCGATGATCAGTCGCATGATGGCTCGTCGCGGTGAATGACATGGACATTCTTCCAGTATTCGCCACGCCTCGCCAGGTGTAAGCTTCCCCAATAAGCGTACAATGTTTGTATAACATTGATGGGAGGAGAGCGATCATGCGCGAACGCGGCCGTACCCGGCGTCTGCTGGGACTCGGCGCCCGCACCGGCGGGGCGCTGATCCGCACCCGAATGGGCGGCCAGGCCGACTGGCGGAACCTGGTGCGCCTCGGCGCGCGACTCGACATGGCCGAGCGCACCCGGCCGCTGTTGTCCGGAGGGCATGCCTGATCCTCCGGACAAGCGACTAACCCACCTGCCCAGCCTGGCGCCGGACTGGTAGACTACGGCGTTTTCCAAACGTTGGAGTGCGCGATGCTGGCAGTATGGGTGGAACAGCTGCTGGGCTTTGCCTCGGGTGCCCTGGTGGCCATTCGCCAGGACGAGCGCTACCCCACGCTGATGGCCTGGGCCCGCGACGAAGGCCCGGCTCTGGTCGGCGGCAACCTGGCGCTGGCCCAGGCGCTGGCCCCGGAGCTGTGGTCGCAGACCCCGCTGGCGCGACTCGACTTCGCCGCCGAGCCCCTGGCCCGGCCCGGGCGCAACGAGCCCTGCTGGTGCGATTCCGGGCGCAAGACCAAGCACTGCTGCGGGGCGGTCAGCCTGCCTGGCCACGTGCCACCGCACCTGATGTGGATGCTCTCGCTGCGCGACTGGAAGGGCGATACCCTCAAGGCCGCCCTGGCCAGCGGCCGCGCCCCGGCCCAGGCGCTGCTGGAGGCCGGCCTGATCGCCGCCGAGTCCGGCCAGCGCGGGCGGGCCCAGCAGATCCTCGAGTCGCTGTTCGAGTGTGCCGACTGGCTGACCCTCCCCGAGCAGGCCGAGCCCGCCTTCGAGATCCTCATCGACCTCTACCAGGAGCGCGGCTTCCACCGCAAGCGCGAGGCGCTGCTCGACGCGGTGCTCGACCGTGGCCCGCTGTTCCTGCGCGGCGTGGCCCTGGAGCGGCTGTGCCTGATGCACCTGGACAACGACGACCTGGACAGCGCCCGGGCCGCCTTCGTGCGCGCCCAGCAGGCCCTGCCCGATTCGCCGACCCTGGCCTATATCGAGGCCATGCTGCTGCTCCACGAGGGGCATGAACAGGAGGCCGCCGAGCGCTCGCGCTTCTGGTTCCGGCGCCTGGCCCGCCAGGGTGACCTGGACCCCGACCAGCTGCAGTTCCTGGCCGACCTGGCCGAGAACCCCGGGGCGACGCTCGCCGATCAGCTGCTGAGTGCCGAGGAGGACCTGGCCGAGCCGCTGGTGGCCCTGCAGGCGCTGCTGGAATCACTGCCCGTGGCCCCGCGGCTGGAGGTCCGCCGCGGCGACGACGACGACGGCCTCGAGTACCACACTACCGCCCGCGAGGACACCCTGTTCGCCGCCTGGCACAAGGTCTTCCGGGCTCGGGTCGAGAGCGACGCGCCGATGGGCTTCGACGAGGATCCCTGGCCGCATGCCGGGGAGTGGCTGCCGGCGCTCTGCGCCCATCCCGAGTGGCTGGACGCCCCCGCCGTGGTGCAATCCCTGGCGCTGGCGCTGGCCAGCCGCTTCGGCAGCCTGCCATGGATGGCACCGAGCCTGTTCGAGCCCCTGGCGAGCCGGCTGGAGCGCTGGCTCGAGCAGGTGCGCGCCGAGGGCGAGGGCGCCTTCCTGTGGGACAGCGCCGACAACGCCGTGCTGCTGCGCACCGGCCTGGCGCTGGTGGTGGGCATGGAGCGCGGCGCCCGGGCGCGCTCCCGCGAGCTCGCCGAGCGGCTGCTCACCCTGGACGACCAGGACAGCCTGGGCCTGCGCGAGCTGGTGCTCGACCAGCTGCTCCGGGAAGGTCGCGACCGCGCGGCCCTGGCCCTGAGCGAGCGCGAGCTCGACGGCGATGACGACGAGACCCCGCCGCTGGGGCTGCTGATGGGGCGGGTGCTGGCGCTCTACCGCCTGGAGCGCCGCGACGAGGCCGGCGAGGCGCTGGGGAAGGTGGTCCGCCACAATCCCCATGCCGTGGCCATGCTGTGTGCCGAGAACCCGCGCCCGGTCGGCGGTGGCGATGGCGTCGCCGAGCCCGGCACCCGCGCCGAGGCCTGGCAGTACCGCACCCTGATGCGCGACCAGTGGCGGACCACGCCGGGCGCGCTTGACTGGCTGCAGGCGCGGCCGGCCGACTGACCGATCGGCAAGTCGATCAGGCGGCCCCGGGCGCCGGCACCAGCTCGCGGTCGCGGCTGATCCAGATCGCCAGCAGCACGGCCGGCAGCCCCAGCAGCGTGGAGATCAGGAAGAAGGTGGCATAGCCCTCGCCGCTGACCACCAGGCCGCCGAAGCCGCTGAGGAACTTGCCCGGCAGGGTCATCAGCGACGAGAAGAGCGCATACTGGGTGGCCGTGTAGGCGCGCGAGGTGAGGCTCGAGAGGAAGGCGATGAAGACGGCGCTGGCCAGGCCGTTGGCCAGGTTGTCGCCGATGATCGCCATCACCAGCATCGGCAGGCTCTGGCCGGCCAGCGCCAGGGACACGAACAGCAGGTTGGTCAGCGCCGCGGCCGCCGCGCCCAGGACCAGGATCGGCCCGATGCCGTAGCGGGCCACCAGCAGCCCCCCGAGGATTCCACCGCCGATGCTCATGGCGATGCCGAAGACGTTGGTGACATTGGCGATGGTGGCCAGCGTGAAGCCGAGGTCGATATAGAGCGGGTTGGCCATGGAGGCCATGGCCAGATCGCTGATCCGGAATACCGCCACGAACGCCAGCAGCCACAGCGCCTTGCGCCGATGGCGGGTGAAGAAGTCGGTGAAGGGGCAGACGATCGCCCCGATCACCCAGGCCCCCAGCCGCCGCAGCGGCTTGGGCCGGCCGCGGGAGGCGCGCAGGAAGGCCCGTACCCGCGGCTCATGGATCAGCTGGGTGGTCAGCGAGAGTCGCTCGGGTTCCGGGCGCAGCAGCACCGTGATCACGCCGATGCCCACCAGCGCCGCCATGCTCAAGTAGGCCGCTTCCCAGGAGGCCAGCGAGGCCACGTAGAGGGCGCCGGCACCGGCCGCCAGCAGCCCGCCGCGATAGCCGATGATGTAGGTCGAGGCCATGGCGGCCTGGACATCGTCCGGGGCGGACTCGATGCGAAAGGCGTCGATGGCGATGTCCTGGGTCGCGCTGCCGAAGGCCACCAGCAGGGCGAAGGCGGCCACCAGCGGCAGGTGGCCCAGCGGGTCGACCCCGGCCAGCCCCACCAGGCCGGCGGCGATCATCGCCTGGGCCAGCAGCATCCAGCCGCGGCGCTGGCCGAAGGTGCGAGTCAGCAGCGGCAGGGCGAGCCGGTCCACCACCGGAGCCCAGAAGAACTTGATCGAGTAGAGCATGCCGATCCAGGCGAAGAAGCCGATGGCCGCCACCTCGACCCCGGTGCTGCGCAGCCAGGCCGAGAGGGTCGAGAACACCAGCAGGAACGGCAGCCCGGCGGAGAAGCCCAGGAACAGCATGGTGATGACCGGTGCACGCAGGTAGAGGGCCAGGGCGTCGCGCCAGCTGCGTCGGGCGGTGGGGGGCGGCATGTCGGGCAGGACTCCTTGCGCCGGGGCGTGCGTTGGGACGCGAGGGCGGTCACGCAGGTCCCCGCCATCGATGATAAAATTGTCACTCAGTCGCCGGGCCAGTGGCCGTTCGACCCATGTCGTCCGCGGGCCGTTTCTCGGGTCGACATGCGGAGGGATTGTTGCAGAGCCCCGGCAGTGATACTAGGAGCCTGTCGAACTTAACGCTGATCTACTGCGAGATCCGGTCTTTCGGCCAATTTCATTCGATCTGATTCGTTAAATAGCGCGCTATTCGCCTCACCAGATCGATAAACTTGTCTCGAAATCCGGCTCTCTCGCGACGATCGGTCAAATCCGACAGGCTCCTTGCAGGAACCCTTATCAGGAGCGACATGAGCGATTCAGAGATTCGTCACGACGAGGCCGATGATGCCGTCCCTCGCTGGTACGTGATCCAGTGCAAGGGCGGCGAGTCCTTCCGCGCCGCCGAGCACCTGGCCAACCAGGATTACGAGATCTTCCACCCCGTGCTGCAGGTGCAGAAGAAGCGCCGGGGCAAGCTCGAGTGGGTCAGCGAGCCGTTGTTCCCCTACTACCTGTTCATCCGGCTCGACCGCCTGGCCAGCAACTGGCGGCCCATCCGCTCCACCCGCGGCGTGCTGAAGATCGTTACCTTCGGCCTGGACATGCCGGTGCCGGTCAGCGATGCCCTGGTCGAGACGCTGCTCGCGCATGGCAGCGGGGAGGAGGACGCGACCTCGAACGTCTACTTCCGTGCCGGCGAGCCGGTGGAGATCACCGAGGGTCCCTTCAAGGACCTGCAGGCCGTGTTCGCCAGCCACAAGGGCGAGGAGCGCGCCATCGTGCTGCTCAACATGCTGCACAAGCAGCAGCGCCTGGAGATGCCCGTCGGCCAGCTGCGTCGCCGCGACTAGACACGCTTCCCCGCACTCATCCATTCGCCTGAGGAGACCCCATGACTATCGCCCCGCAACGGGTCGTGAGCCTGCACTATGTGCTCAGCGACCAAGACGGGAGTGTCCTCGACGACTCCCGTGCCCGCCGGCGGCCCCTCGAATACCTGCATGGCCACGGCAACATCATGGCCGGCCTGGAGCGCGCCCTGGCCGGCCAGGGCGCCGGCGCCCAGCTCTCCGTCACCCTGATGCCGGCCGAGGCCTATGGCCTGCGCGACGAGTCGCTGGTGCGCGAGGTCGGCCGCCATGCCTTCCCGGTGGAGGACATCGCGCCGGGCATGCGCTTCCAGACCCCGGGTGACGACGGTCCCGAGATCGTCACCGTGCTCGAGGTCCGCGATGACGCCGTGGTCATCGACACCAACCATCCGCTGGCCGGCCAGGTCCTGCGCTATCGCCTCGAGGTGCTGGAGGTGCGCGATGCCACGCGTGCCGAGCTCGCCAAGGGCCATCCGCTGCCCCCGGGCACCGATCCCGGCGAGGTCGAGGACAAGAAGATGCCGTGAAAACTGACCTGGATCAACGGATTTCCCGTGGCCCGGCGAGGTCGCGGGGAAACTTGATGCAAGTCAGCTTTCCTCTCCAACCGAGGGGCTACAGTGCTCCCAACACATCGGGACGGGAGGACATCACCATGTATCTGGATGACGCCGTAATTTTCGGACTTGTTACCGTCGCGATGATGATCGCTTTCATGGGGGGCTGGGTCGCGTTCATCGTCCGCGACCATCATCGCAAGAAGAAGCACTGAGCCAGCCGCGTCAAGAGTCGTCAGGGGAGGGGGGAGCTTTCCCCCCAGTAGCCGACCCGCTTGGGTCGGCTTTTTTTCGTCTGTCGGGATCGAACGGGCGCCCTGAGGTCAGCGCTCGGCGGTAGTGTGCACCGGGGCGGGGCTCGTCGGCGACCAGTGGCGGGTCAGGGCACGCATCACCCGTTCCGGGTACCAGGTCTTGCCCAGGCTGCCGTTGTAGCGTGCCAGTGCCCGGGTCAGGTCGCCGCCCTCCACGGCCAGGTAATGGGCCAGTATCGTGCAGCCATAGCGCAGGTTGCGGCGCGGGTCCTTGAGGTCGTCGGCCGGCAGGCCCAGCTCGCGGATCCAGAACGGCATGATCTGCATCAGGCCCACGGCGCCGGCCGAGGAGACGGCCTCGGCCTGGAAGGCGCTCTCCACCTGGATCACCGCCAGCACCAGCTCCGGTGCCAGGCCGGCCAGCCGTGCCTCATGGTGGATGCGGCCCAGCAGTTCACGACGCCTTGCCGGCTCCGGTAGGTAGCGGGCAAGGCGCGGCGCCATGTCATTGAGCCACTGGCGAGCGGCCCAGATCTCGGCGGGCGCCACGGGTGCTCCGCGGATGCTGTCGAGGGTACCGCGCAGGCTGGCGGGGGTCTCCGGCAGGGCCCGCACGAAAGGCGCGGGCTGGCCGGGTGACAGCGAGGCAGGCAGGGCGGCGATGAAGTCGTCGCCCTGGGCCAGCGCGTCGCTGGCCCAGAGGCAGCAGGCCGCCGCCAGGGCGGCGGCCCGGTAGCCCTCAGCGAGCGACCTTCTCGCCCAGGAAGTCGAGGATCTGCGCGGCCGGTACCATGGTAGCGTCACTGTCACGGCGTCCCTTGTACTCCAGTTCTCCCTTGTCCAGGCCGCGGTCGCCGACCACCAGGCGGTGGGGAATGCCCATCAGCTCGTGGTCGGCGAACCGCACGCCGGGGCGCAGGTCGCGGTCGTCCAGCAGCACCTCGAAGCCGGCGGCGATGAGGGCCTGATACAGCCGTTCGGACTCCTCGCGCACCCGCTGCGACTTGTGGGCGTTCATCGGCACCATCGCGATCTGGAAGGGGGCGATGGCATCGGGCCAGATGATCCCGGCGGCGTCGTGGTTCTGCTCGATGGCGGCGGCCACGACGCGGGTCACACCGATACCATAGCAGCCCATCCAGGGATGCACGGCACGACCTTCGTCGCCGAGCACGGTGGCGTTCATTGCCTCGCTGTACTTGCGCCCCAGCTGGAAGACGTGGCCGACCTCGATGCCGCGCTTGATGGAAAGCGTGCCCTTGCCGTCCGGCGAGGGGTCGCCCTCGACCACGTTGCGGATGTCATACACCGGGGGCAGCGCCACGTCGCGCTCCCAGTTGATCCCGAAGTAGTGCTTGCCATCGACGTTGGCGCCGGCGCCGAAGTCGCTCATCAGGGCGACCGAGCTGTCGATGATGATCGGCATGTCCAGGTTCACCGGGCCGAGCGAGCCGGGGCCGGCGCCCACCGCGGCGCGGATCTCCTCTTCGCTGGCCATGGTCAGCGGGGCGGCCACCGCGGGGAGGTTCTCGGCCTTCACCTCGTTGAGCTCGTGGTCGCCGCGCACCAGCAGAGCCACCAGGCCGCCTTCGGCGCCGTGGACCATCAGGGTCTTGAGGGTCTTCTCGATGGGCAGGTCGTGCTGCTCCACCAGGGCGGCGATGGTCCGGGCATGCGGGGTGTCGACCAGGCGCAGCTCCTCGGCGGGGGCCAGGCGCCGGGCGTCGCTGCCCAGTGGCGCGGGCAGCGCATCGGCCTTCTCCATGTTGGCGGCGTAGTCGGACTCGGTGGAGAAGACGATGTCGTCCTCGCCGGAGTCGGCCAGCACGTGGAACTCGTGGGAGCCGGTGCCGCCAATGGCGCCGTTGTCGGCGATCACCGGACGGAAGTCCAGTCCCAGGCGGGTGAAGATGCGCACATAGGCGTCATACATCACCTGGTAGGTCGCCATCAGCGAGGCCTCGTCCACGTGGAAGGAGTAGGCATCCTTCATGATGAACTCGCGGGAGCGCATCACCCCGAAGCGCGGCCGGATCTCGTCGCGGAACTTGGTCTGGATCTGGTAGAAGTTGGCCGGCAGCTGCTTGTAGCTGGCGATCTCCTTGCGCACCAGGTCGGTGATCACCTCCTCGTGGGTGGGGCCGACGCAGTAGTCGCGGTCGTGACGGTCCTTGAGGCGCAGCAGCTCCGGGCCATACTGCTCCCAGCGGCCGGACTCCTGCCACAGCTCGGCGGGTTGCACCGCCGGCATCAGCACCTCCTGGGCCCCGGCGCGATCCATCTCCTCGCGCACGATGCGCTCGACCTTGCGCAGGGTCTTGAGGCCCAGCGGCAGCCAGGTGTAGAGGCCGGAGGTGAGGCGGCGGATCATCCCCGAGCGCAGCATCAGCTGGTGACTGATGACCTCGGCGTCGGCGGGGGTTTCCTTGAGGGTGGCGATCAACAGTTGGCTAGCGCGCATGGGTCCGGCGGTTCCTCGAGCGTGTTCGTACAGGTGACGGAATCGGGGGCCGCGCAGGTCGGCGGCAATGACCGAGCATTGTACGGCTCGCCGTCCGAGGCGGCAAAAGCTTGTGCTCACACGGTGTTCCCGCCGAGCCCTGGTCAGCCCTCGAGCAGCAGCAGGCGCACCAGCATGCCCAGCACCAGGGTGGTGGAGACGCTGAGCAGGGTGCCGAGCAGCACGTATTCGGTGAGCTTGCGGTCGCGGGAGTCGCGCAGGTCGCCGAAGCGCAGCACCGACTTGGCGGCGAGCAGGAAACCGACCGCGGTGAGCTGGTCCAGCAGCACCAGGGTCAGCACCAGCAGCCGTTCCAGCACGCCGATGCGCGCTCCGGCGCTGGCCAGGGTGCCGGTCTCCTCGAGCTGCTCGCTCCAGCGCTGCATGACCAGGGCGATGGCGATCGACAGCGGGCGCGTCACCAGCAGGTAGGCGGCCGCCATTCCCAGCACCGTCGGTGAGGCGAGCCAGGCGGCGAGCTCGCGCAGCGGGGCCAGGCTGCCGAGCCAGGCCAGCCAGAGTCCCAGCAGCACCAGCAGGTGACTGGCTTGGTCGAGCAGGAACCAGCGCAGTTCGCCGGCCGGCAGTCGGGCCTTGGCCAGGTCGATCAGCCAGTGGCTGGCGGCCACCGTCAGGGCGCCGAGCAGCACCGCGGCCAGGCCCCGGGGCGTGGCCGCGCTCGCCATCAGCAGCACACCCCCGGCGAGCAGGCCATGCAGGCCGGCATGCTGGAGCAGGCGCGGGGAACGGTGGCGCAGCCGGTAGCGTTCCTCCACCCAGGTACGCGGTTGCAGCAGGAAGTCGCCGACCAGGTGGGCGAGGACCAGCCCCATGAGCAACGAGAGGGCATCGGCGCTCATGGCGTGCCCTCCTCGTCGGCGAGGCGCTGTCGCAGGTAGTCGAGGGTGTCGGAAAGCAGGGCCCAGCGGGCGGCGCGCAAACGCTTGTGTACGCTGGGCTGGCGGATGCCGAGCCGCTCGGCCAGGGCCTGCTGGGAGGCATCATGGCGCAGGCTCAGGCCGACGACCTCGGCGGAGTAGGGCGACCAGCCGTCGAGCAGGTCGTCGATGAAGCGGACCAGCAGGGCGAGGCCGGGGTCCTCGGGCGCGTCCAGCCGGGTCAGCGACAGGTGGGCGCTGGTGTCGGCCAGGGCATCCAGGGCGCGACCCGAGGCCACGAAGGTGGCGCCGTCGGCCGCCGCGATGCCGCGCTCTGCCGGCCCGACCGCCACGGCGATGCGGGCATCCCAGCGCTGGTCGGGCTCGGAGTGCTCGACCAGCGCCGCCCGCAGGGCCACGGCCGCCTCCATGGCCGGCGCCGCCCGGGGCAGGGCGAGCTGGAAGCCGTCGCCACGGAAGCGTTCGCCGTGGCCGCCATGCAGGGAGGCCAGTTCGGCCAGGCTCTCATCCAGCAGCCGGTAGAGGCGAGGTCGGTCGTCGATCTTGCGCGAGTCGATCACGTCGCCGGTCAGCACGGCGATTCGCTGTGGCATGGCAGGTCCTCCGGGGCTCTCGCCTCAAGGATAGCCTTGGAGGGCTATTTATCAATCTAATAGCCTTAAAAGGTTATAATGGCAATATATAGCCCATAAGGGCTATATGCGCCTACCGAGCCAGTTCCCGCATGGCGCTCTCCAGCCCCTCCAGGGTCATGGGGTACATGCGATCGTCGATCAGCTCGCGGATCAGCCGGGTGGAGTGGGTGACCTCCCAGGCGCGCCGCGGCATGGGGTTGAGCCACGCCAGGCGCGGGAACTTCTCCATCAGGCGCCTGAGCCACACGGCCCCGGCCTCGTCGTTGAAGTGCTCCACGCTGCCGCCGGGATGGGTGATCTCGTACGGCGACATGGCGGCGTCGCCGACGATCACCACCTGATAGTCGTCGCCATAGGTATGCAGCACGTCCAGGGTCGGGATGCGCTCATGATGGCGCCTTGCATTGTTCCGCCATAGCCCCTCGTACAGACAGTTGTGGAAGTAGTAGGCCTCCAGGTGCTTGAACTCCGAGCGTGCCGCCGAGAAGAGCTCCTCGCAGGTGCGGATGTGGTCGTCCATGGAGCCGCCCACGTCGAGCAGCAGCAGTACCTTCACCGCGTTGTGGCGCTCGGGGCGCATCCGTACGTTGAGCAGGCCAGCGTCGCGGGCCGTCTCGCGGATGGTGGCGTCGACGTCGAACTCCTCTACCGCCCCCTGGCGGGCGAACTTGCGCAGCCGGCGTAGCGCCATCTTGATATTGCGGGTGCCCAGTTCGAGGCTATCGTCGTAGTCGCGGAAGCGCCGCTCGTCCCACACCTTCACCGCGCGGCGGTGGCGGGAGCCGTCCTGGCCGATACGGATGCCCTCGGGGTTGTAGCCGTGGGCGCCGAAGGGGCTGGTGCCGCCGGTGCCGATCCACTTGTTGCCGCCGGCATGGCGCTCCTGTTGCTCCTTCAGGCGCTGCTTGAAGGTCTCGATCAACGCCTCCAGCCCGCCCAGCGACTCGATCTGGGCCTTCTCCTCCTCGGAGAGCCGCTTCTCGAACTCGCGGCGCAGCCAGTCGTCGGGAATCAGTGCCTCGATGGCGGCGTCCAGGCTCTCCAGCCCCTCGAACCAAGCGGCGAAGGCGCGATCGAAGCGATCGAAGTGGCGCTCGTCCTTGACCATCACCGTGCGCGCCAGCTGGTAGAAGGCCTGCATATCGGCGAACACCACGCCGCGCTCCACCACCGCGTGGAGGTCGAGCAGCTCGCGCAGCGACACCGGCACGCCATGGCGCTTGAGGGTCTCGAACAGGCCGATGAACATCGCTCAGCGCCTCGGGTTGCCCTGGCGGCGCAGCATGAACGCTAGCCGTTCCAGGAGCTGGGTGTCCTGCTCGTTCTTGACGAGTGCCCCGGCCAGCGGCGGGATCGCCTTCACCGGGTCGCGGCCGTAGAGCGCCTCGCGAGCCAGGTCGTCGCTCATCAAGAGCTTCAGCCAGTCCACCAGCTCCGAGGTCGAGGGCTTCTTCTTCAGGCCCGGCGCCTGGCGCAGGTCGAAGAACACCTCGAGTGCCTCGCCGACCAGCTTCGGGGCGATCTCCGGGAAGTGCACGTCGACGATCGCCTGCATGGTCTCGCGGTCGGGGAACTCGATGTAATGGAATTGATTTATAAACCCTAACAAGTTGATTCTTAAGGATTTTGCCATCCCTTGTATACCAAAGTGATACTAAGGGGAATACTAATGGCGTATCTACTAAAGTCTAGGCATGGGGTTTGGTACTTCAGGTATCAAGTTCCTGAGAGCAATAGGCAAGATATTGGCAAACGTGAGATTAGGCAATCACTTGGCACCAAGAGTTATAGGGAAGCTAATAGGAGATTACCAAAGGTATTCATTGAAGTAATGGAATCTTTGAAGTTGGACACAGAAAATACACCAATCAATAGGACACCAATAATAACCGTGTTCTTTGAAGACTATGTTAGACACCTAACACTTGAAGGGATACGCCCCAAGTCTATTATTGATAAAAGGGTAATACTAAAGACTCTTGTTTCTGTTGTTGGTGATAAAAGGATTGATGAAATAACCCTTGATGATGCTAAGAGGTTTAAGCAGGAAGCTTTAAAAATGGACAAGGTGCGGGGTAAGGGTAAAGTCTCTATCTCTACTGTTAATAATTGGTTAAGGAATACTAGTGCTATGTTCGATTATGCACTAAAGGAACAATTGATTCCTGATAATCACTTTAAAGGCTTGGCTATAAAGCAAAGGGTTAATGTAGCTTCCTTAAGGGATGCTTTTAATCCCTCAGAGGTTAACACGATCATTGATTACCTTGAAGATAACAAGGGAACACTAAGAGAAGAACAATATTGGGTTATTCTTATTGGTGCATACTCAGGATTAAGACTTAATGAGGTCTGCCAGATGTATGTTTCAGATGTTATAGAATACCAAGATGTTTGGTGTTTCAATATTACATCTGATAGGGAAGATCAAAACGTTAAGAATCTATCATCTGAAAGGTTAGTGCCAATACACCAACACTTGTTGGATAAAGGGATTCTTACTTATGTTGGTTCTAAGAAAGAACGATTATTCCCTAACTTAAAATATACCAACACCAATGGTTATAGGGGTGGCATAAGTAAATGGTTTTCAACACTGTTAAGAAACATTGGTATCAAGACACCTAACAATAAGGTTTCTTATTACAGTTTCAGGCACTTTGTAGCAACAGAATTAAAACATAAGATGGTAGAGGAACACGTAACAGCACAGTTGTTAGGGCATTCTTCAGGGTCTATAAGTTACTCACGATATGGTAAAAGGTTTGATGTTAAGACACTGAAAGAGGTAATTGATTTAGTTAACACTTAAGTATAAAGCGCCTATAAGAGTCTTTTTAATTGGGGGGATTGTATGACATCAAGTCATCCCCCCTTTTTTAATGTTCGCTGTAGATACCTTTACAAGCCTTGTTGAGAATCTGCCAGAGGCAACACGATCAACAGGATCACTGTAAAGCCCCCTACAAGCCCTTCTAAGGCTTTCTAAGGAAGGGATGCACCCCATGTCATCCATCATCCCTTTTCCCCTGTAAGGGTCGTGTTAGGCTCCCTGGTGATCCTTGTAGAGATAGACAAGGCACCTACAGGCACCGTCACCAAGAAATTAACAACGGAACTTCTAAAAAATAATATCTCTCTTAGGGATGTAGGAAAAATGAAATTAGACCTTTAAAATACTCTAAAAGCCTTGATTTTGCAGGCTTCTGTCACGATCGTGTTAAGTACCTTCCTCGAAATGTACTGATTTCCATTTCCCGGATGTAGGAAAATTGGTTTATACAAATGATAAAGGTTCTCAAAGGGGTTGACAGACTACCCTTTTACATGGTCAAATAGGTATATAGGCATTAGATTTTCAAAAGACATCTACCGGGGCTCTATAGAGCTTTCCGGAGATTCCCTTTTGTATAAATACTAAACCTTAAATTAATGTTCTTACACTGTGTTCAATAACACTGGTGGGGATTTCTATTGTAAAAACCAAAGAGGAAAAATAAATGAAAGTTGAAGTTATGGATATGATTATGGGTGCTGGTAAGTCTACTTCAGCAATCAAGACTATTCAATCAAACGTAGATGATTTCTATTTTGTAGTGGTTCCCTATCTGCATGAAGTAAATCGTTATATTGATGCTTGTAATGGTGTTCTTCCTGAGAATAACCAACTTATTGAACCTTGCGATGAAGAGACTTCTAAAAGTGTTGATCTTCAGAACATTCTTCAAAAGCGTAAAGGTTCTGTTGTAACAACCCATTCAATGTTCGAGAATCTTAAAGCTGATCATATGGGGGCTATTACAAACATGCCTCTTAGGAAAGGTGAGAAGGTGTTGATTCTTGATGAAACCATTGATCTTGTAAAACCTGTTAACAGTAAGAGGCTCCCTAAAGAAGCCCTTCAAGCTGATGTTGAAAATGAATATATCGTGGTCAATGAAACAACAGGGCTTGTTAAGTGGAACAGTTTTAAAGATGAAATGACAGGTAAGTATCCCCATCACGAATATCTTAAAGACTTGTGCGATACTGGTATGCTGTTCTTTATTGATGATCAATATTTGGTGATGGAAGTACCTCTTGATTTCCTTAACTGTTTTGATCGCGTAATTGTTATGACGTATCGGTGGTCTTCAAGCATTATGGCGAATTACCTTGAAGTCAATAATATTGGTTGGAAGATGCTCGATACTGATACCAAAAGTATTCTTGAAGTCTATGAATACATTGCAGAGCATTTGATTATCCCTGATCACTACAGTGTTAGCGGTCTTTCCAAGAATCAGATGAAGAACGTAGACGTTTCAGATTTGAAGAAAGACTTTAACCAATCAATCAAAGCTGCAATGGCTGAATATGATGTTCCTATTGAAGATATCCTTTTTACAACCTTTAGGAATGTCGGCAATGAAGACATGGTTGATTGGTATAAAACTATCAAGGTGGGAAAATGGCAAAGGAAAGACTCTCAGAATCGTGTAGAGCCTGTTACGTTTCTTTCTCATACCACCCTTGGTACAAACGAATATGCTAACTGTCGTCTGATGGTGTACGGGCTGGATAAGCACCTTATGCCGAGTGTTCACAGTTACTTTGCAAAGCGTGGCCATTCTATCAGTGGTGATGCTTGGGCACTGTCCAGCCTTCTACAGTGGCTTTTTAGGGGCTGTATCCGTGATCGTGACAGCGGAAAAGATATGGTGGCGGTGATCCTGTCCCCGAGAATGCGGAAGATGGCTCAGGAGTGGCTTGCAGGGATCAAGAGGCAGGTAGCAGAGGGCAAGGTCGAGGGTACTTCTAAGGTGCTCAGCATGGGCGCTAAAGAGCGTAGGACCAAGATGCAGCAATTTAAGCAATGGAAGAACAACAATCCCGGTGCCGAATGCTTCAGCTTTGAAGATTACATTGAACATGGTGGCCCAGCTCTAAAGCGAAAATTGAAAGCTATGAAGAAGGCAGCATAACAACAAGGTACAACCAAATGAAAAACAACAAGAGATATTGTAGGTTCTTCCTGGTCTGGGGAGAGGATGAAGACAACGTACCAAACCCCTTTGATGACCTTATTTCGATCTACAAGAAGAAGCCCACCAATGATAAGCCCCGTGTTCAATCCGAATAGGGGTTTTATTAGTACAAAAAACACCTTAAAAACCGTTTGAGGTCTTACCCTAGGCAAGCGGGTAGGTTCCTTTTAATCGAAGAAAACAAGGTAAAAACCCTATAGAAAACTTTGAAGGAGATAAATCCAATGTCTAAGCAAGAATGTCCTACCTGTGGTCATGCTGTTGATGAGGCTTACGAACAGTACCGGAAAGAGTATAAGCGGGAATGGTATCAGCAACGTAAGAAGAACATTAACTTTAATAAATGGATTGAAAAAAATCCTGAATTCAAAGACATTAAAGATATCAAAGACCTATACCTTGAATATGGTGGTGTTAAAGCAAAAAAGATTGTAAAATCTAGATGAGAATCATTATTATCTATTGACAATTAATATAATACCCCTTACACTGAGAGGAGTAGGAAGGCTTTTATAAAACCTTATCTAAAGCCTCAAACGAGAATCTTTATTATTTACTTTACAACTAATAAATAATGCTTTATGATAGGGTGAAAGAGCAAACGAAAAACAGCACCCTTTTAAATCTTCCAATCAACCCCCTGTTAAAGTGGGGACTTCAACAGAATTACAACAGGGGTAATTAATATGGCAATAAACAACAACATTGATTTAATCTATTGTATCAGCAAGGGCCTTTCAGTTCAGAATTTTGATAAACTTCCTAAGTTCGACAAGCATACTTACAAGCGGCTTAAAAGACTTTCCGAACTTGTTCAATACGGTTCGAGCTTTACAGTAGAAAGACAGTATCTTTGTGATCACCTTCAAGTAACACCTTATAATCTTATCAATACGCTTTCCTTTCTTGTGAAGAAACAGCTTATTGAATACGAAACAAACAAGACTAATCCTGATATCCCTTTCGGAAAGATTAAAGTTACTATCTGTCCTTCTTATGTCTGGTCTTATCATATGACCAAGACAAGAGAGCAAGCCTGTTCCGAATGGTATCTGTTACGGGATTTAGCAGAGACAAGTAAGACAGACATTACACTTTCACCAGCCTATCAAGACTTGGTTAGAGATATGTCTTAAAAGAATTTGCCGAGGTTTTCCCCTCTTTGGTTCTCCTTGGCAATATTGAGAGTGCAGGAACATTGGGATAAAGGTTGTATCGAGCCTCCCGTTGTAAGACACCTTCACTTTCAATCTTAGAGAGTCGTTCCTTATAAGCTAGGCGGCTTTCTAACGCTGAGTATCTAATCTTAAAAGGCATTTAGGTATTCGGCAAAAGCCCAGCTATTCAAATAATAGTTCTGCGTTCTCCTGCGGCTATCTTCAGCCGTTTAGCAAGGGAGCTATGTAGCTGGGTTTTATCCCTCTGATTAATAGTTCCCCTATAGGCTCCAAAGCCTTACAGAGTCCTTGTTGGCAGCAAGGCGGCATAACTGGTGTCTGTTGACGGTCCCTCCAAGCCCGAGGGCACCAGTTCTTTTTAAGAGCTTATAGGGGAGCTATTTACTGCTCCAAACAAAACCAAAAAACAGTAATGGAGATTACTATTATGTCGCGCAACAAAACTGCCAACGATAACAGAATTACATTCATGAGCAGGGCCGACGCCAAAAAGTACAATATGCGTTACTACATTGGTGGTCATTGCAAGCACTGCAAGCAACAGAAAACCATTAGATATACAGTTAATGGGTGCTGTGTAAATTGCAATGGTAAAACTCAAGGGGGATAAGTAATGTATACCGAACAAGATATTCCTACCCATGTCCCCGAGTTTATTAATTTATTCTTTGTCGGTCTTGATCAACTACAGAATATTAGCCCCCATCTTCCTCTGGGTGTAACTGAAAAGCATACGGGGGAATACCTTCCTGTCTGTTTCTTTGGGGAGTTCTTCGATACCTACGAAAAGGCTTCCTTTGTCGATCCTTACGAATGTCATAGGTACTTTCAAGACCAGACTATCAAGGCTCTTTTCCAGCTTGCCCAGCATCATAATTTTGCATCTACCTACAGTGAAGCAATTGCAACGCTTCTTAGGATGTACCGGGAGAAGATTGAAAAGGAATTGAAAGAGGGGAGGGAGACAACCGTATATGGCTGAGAAACGACGAAGACAAGTTAAAGAGTTTCCTAAGGAACCGTGTACAGATTGCCCCTACCAATCCCTTGAAGATATCGAAACATTGATTTTTCTAGATCGTATGTACAGTGCCCCCGCTACCAGGGGGACTTTCCTGTTTATGGAACATATGTTTAAGCACCATCCCGACGATCTTTATTTTCTTTGGGAAAAATCACAGGAATTCGTAGGGATTAAAGGTTCGCAATACCGAATAGATTTCCCTAGGTGGCTCGGCAAGGTTAAGTCCGGTCTGGATAAATACAACAAAAAAGAGAGGTAAATAATGGTTTCATATACCAATCAGAAAAGTTCCCCGATCCATCTTGAAAATACCGTTTTGAATCTGTCTCGGGAAGAATTGAACATCAACAAGGCTTTCTTCACCTATAAGGAAATGTCCCTCGATCCGATCATCTCGGCTTCTATGAATTTCCTTAAAGGGCTGCTGAACAGGGATTTTAAAATTAGTTACCACCCTGAGAGTACAGAAAAAGAAAAAGCGGTTATTGATGCCCTTAACGAATCGCTGAACAGCCTTAAGCCATACTCTAAGCGAAAGCTACTGAACAATGTTCTTTCCATGCTGGAATACGGTGCTTCACTAAATGAACTGACTATGCACCGTGTAGATAATCGGTATGTCTTCAAGAATATTTCCCCGATTCATCTGACGACAGTTAATAAATTCCGTATGAAGCGTGGCGAGCTTCTCGGCGTGACCCTGAACAAGCCTGACAACGATAGCCTGATTAATGATGTTGCAGCGACTCAGACGAATATTGATGGTTCAAAACTGTTGATGTTCACCCTGCAAGGGGACCAGGATTCACCGCTAGGTCATTCACTGCTTAAAGGCGTTTGGTCAAGCTGGAAGCAAAAGGTCGTGGTAAGCGAATATCAGCTAGTGGGGATTTCAAAAGCCTACGGAAATATTCTTTCTGTTTCTGTCCCGAGTTCTTACATCGAATCTTACCTTAACGATCCTTCAAGTTCTGAGGCGATTTACATGGACCATCTGGTTCAGCAGACAGAACTTTTGCACTCTGGGAAAAGCGCCTATGTAATGCTTCCTTCAGATATTTACGATGGTGGAACACGCCAGTTTGAAGTTAAGCCGGTTTCAGAGACGATCAACAGCGATTACAACGCTAACACCACGATCAATAGGCTTAACGATGAAATGCTTCTAGCACTACAAACAAGCCTGCTGAGCCTTGGCAATTCCGGTAGTGGCTCCTTCGCACTGTCTGAGAGTAAGACAAACCTTCTTTCGATGTTCTGCCGTGCGATTGAAGAAACCATTTCAGATGAGTTCAAAAAAGCTATTGCAGTCGCCTTTGATCTTAATGGACTGGAAGACAAGCGTATCCCCGGCCTTGAATTTGAAGAGATTGAGCCCGTTGATTGGGAAACCGTTTCAAAGTATTGGCAGCGGCTTTGCCAAGCAGGGGCAGTAACCCCCGACGAAACCCTAGAAGGGCACCTTAGGGAAATCGGGAAGGCTCCCCAAGCGGATTACTCAAAGAAGCTTGATACCACCCCCAAGGCAGACGCTACAGACCGCCTAGACGACCGTAAGGAGCTTTAACCATGGCTATTGATCCAACTACAGCGGTAGGCCGTGTAAGGCTGCTGACAGGCGACGTAGAGCCCGATGAACCGTTCTTCGATGATTCTATTTACCAATGGCATCTAGATAGCGGGCTCTCAGAGATTGAAACAGCAATCGAAGTTCTAGAAAGCACCATCAACGTTATCGCACTCAGCCCCACCAGGGAGCGCGCAGGTAGCTATGAGGCATACGGTCAAAATTTAACCTTCCTTCAAAAGCGTTTGAACGATCTTAAAAGTAGACGCTACGGAAAGAAGAAAGCGCCAATCATTATTAATGCCGGACAGAAAGATTGGTCAAAAATTACAGATATTTTCGGGGGTGAATAATGGCGGGAATTATGGAGCTAATGCGGGAGTTTTCCAGCTTTAAAGAAAAGAAAGAAGTTGAAGAAATGGAGAGCGTAGCAAAGGCAGCGGATAACACTTACCTTCGTGAAGAGCTTGTTAAGTATGCTTATTCCGAAGAGATCGTAGATAAGATTATTCCAGCTTTCCAACTTGTTTACGATCATAACCCAGACCTTACAGATGTTCTTTTAGAACTGCTATCGGCAAAAGAAACCGAGATTGAAAAGCTTGTAGAGCATAAAACCAAGTTCGAAGAACAGACCGATCCTGATGCTAAGCAAGAAGACGTTCAGGAAGATACCGAGCAAGTTAACCTTGTAGATAAAATCCTTTCAGAAAAATATGGAGTCCAATCCAATGAAGATTGAAACTAATGTAAAGCAATCAGAAAACTTTATCGTTCAGATGAACGGCGATTACAACATGGCTTTTGATGAAGTCGAAGTTACCGGCACCTTTGCAGAAGGCACCATCCTTGAGAATGCTACAACTGCCGTTTCTAGCACCTCTACTGAAGTGCTCGGCATCGTCGCTAAGGATACTAGCGGTACTGCAAATGTTCGTCTTATGGTTCGCGGAAATCCTTCTAGTGTCGATTATCAAAAGCTTTCCTATGGCACCGCAGTAGAGGCAGATATTAACGCACTTCTGGCGGATGCCGGAATTATTGTAGTTAATCAATAAATATAAAGTAAAAGGATAAAATTAAAATGGCAATTCTAGACAATACCAAAGTTATCGACCAAACCTCAGCAATTTCCAAGGTTCCTTTTAAGCCGGGCCTTATGGGTGCACTTGGCATGTACCGTGCTGAAACCGTGGGGAGCGACGCCATCTCATTCGACGTGCGGGACAACAGCTTTCACGTTCTTGACGATCATCTGCGCAACGTAGCACAGAAGAACACTACCCCTGAAAATGGTTTCGATATTCATACCATCGCCATTCCTCACTATCCGGTAGAACGTACCATCGGACGTGAAAAGCTGGCGGGTGTTCGGGGTTTCAACTCTCAGCAGGAAGAGACTGTTAGCGCAGCCGTGGCTAATGAACTGGAAACCCAAGCAGAAATGCACGATCTTCACGAAGAGTTTATGCTTTCTCAAATGACCATTTCCGGTGTCGTGCCTACTGACCATTTTGGGTCGATTGATATGGCCGCCGAATTTGGTGTTACAAGGCCGACTGAGTCTTTCACCTATACCAACCCCGGTGACACCCTCGCCAGCCTGCGCAGCGCCCAGAAGAAGGCTAAAGCAGGGCTTAACAATGGTGGCCGTGTCCAGGGTTATATCATGCTGGCCGGTGAAGACCTCTTCGAATGGATGATCCGTAACGGTGATGTTGTCCGAGCCTATGAACTGAATCTTGCTTCTCCCAACCCGCTGCTTGGCGAACTGGGCGAGATTGCTAACGGGTACAGCACCTTCAAGATTGGCAATACCACTGTTGTTCTCTATGACGATTCTTTCGGCCTGAAGGACGGTACTAGCGTTCAACCTCTGGCGGCTGACTCTGGTGTGCTCCTGCCCCGTACTACCCTTGGCCGTGTCTTCTATGGCCCTGAGAGCACCCTTAGCGGGCTTGGTCGTGGCGGTGCTAAGCGGTTCGCACGTTCCTACCGTGATCCGAAAGACCGCTATATCGAAGTTTCCAGTGAACAGAATACCCTCCCGGTGCTTGAGCAATTCGGCGCTACGGTGGAAATCTCCTTCACTCCGTAAATAAAGAAGCTTCTTCTAGGGGGATTGGGTCTTTGCCCTTTCCCCTTTTTTTGTATTTGAAAGGAGAGAATAAGAATAATGTATCAGAAAGCACAGCGAGATTTTACCCTCTCGATCCCCCAAGAAGAACTAGCAGATAACGTAGAAGTCCTAGCCCCGCTCTCAATTACTCAAGAAAATTTTATAAATTGCACCTCAGATATTGTGCTCTGGTCAGGTGGTCAGAACTCGGGTAAGTCTTACCTCTGCCTAATTGATCTTCTCATCGGTGCTGTCGATGATGAACACTTCACCTCTACAGTTATCAGGACTTCACAAAAGAAAATCAAACAGTCTGGTGGCTTGTTTGATATGTCTATGAAGCTTTTCCCCAAGTTTGAAGGCTCTTCTAACCAAGTGGAAATGACCTTTAAATTTCCTGTCGGGTCTTCTATCAAATACCACCACCTAGGCAATCATAATATTGGGGATTACCAGGGTTCCAACAATACCCGTATTTTGATTGATGAAGCGGCAGAAGAGGGAATCGAAGAAGAAGACGTTTCCTATTTGATATCGCGTCTTAGGGGTAAGTCTAAACAAAAGAAATCCCTTAAGATGACTGGCAACCCCAACCGTTCTAGCTTCCTTTGCAACTGGCTTGAAAAGGGCGGCTATCTAGATTCTGAGGGCTTCCACCGTGAAGACATGCATGGTGTAGAACGTCTAATGGTGATGGTTGGCGGCTCTTACGAATTCTTCAAGACGAGAGCAGAGATTAAGAGGAAGTACGGTAAGGCTATGGCAGACAATGCCCTTACCTTTACAAGTTTCAATGCTAATATCTTCGCCAATCCTTACGTTCTCAAATACGATAGCTTCTCCCTAACCTCTCTAGAAAACCTTAAAGACGAAGAAAAACAGCGTTTACTTTACGGTAATTGGTACAGCAGCAGTGATTCTAATGGGTACCTAGAAAGGGATATGCTGAAGGTATGCAAGCTTTCCGACGTACCTTTAGGGCTTCCCATCGTAAGGGCGTGGGACTTAGCAAGCACTGCAAAGGCTGAAGAGGGCGAAGATAATTTCGGAGATTATACGGTAGGCATCAAAGCAGCATACGACAAGGAAGATGGTTCTTTTTATATTCTCGATATGCAACGCTTTCAAGAGAATTCCGCTGGTGTCGTTTCAAGGATGATCCAGACAGCTAAGGACGATGGGAAATCTGTATATCAAATCCTGCCGCAAGATCCAGGGTCGGCGGGAAAGATTTTGGCAGACTCTTTGAAGTCCCGTCTAATGTCTGAATGCAAGTCTAGGGTTATTGTTGAAAAGACCTCTAAGAGCAAGCTTAGGAAAGCAGAGCCCTTTCTAATTGCTGCACAGGAAGGGAAAGTTAGTTTTGTTAAGCACGTATTCAATGATGAACACCTTTCCGAGCTGGAGTCCTTCGATGGTGAACGTTCTACCCGTCGCAAGAAGGATGACATTATGGACTCTGTTTCTAGTGCTTATGCCCACCTTTCTACAGGTCGCCTTATCCCTACCATCAAGATTGGTAACACTAAACAGGATATGAAACGGCTATCTAATATTGGCGGTAGAACACTTCTTTAAAATAACAAAGGTAAAATATTATGTCTGGCAATATGGCTAACCTTACGGCCAATCTTAATTTTCGAGTAGATTATAAAAAACTCAAAGAATACGAAAAGCGCCTAGGTATCGCACAGAAGAATATTCAGAAGACAGGGGACAAGGTACAGAAAGCCTTTACCAAAGGTGCTAAGAAACAAACAGCAGCCCTAACAGCTTTGGAACGTCGTTATAATCGTCACCGGGGCGACCTTCAAAGAATCCGCAACGATTATTACAAAGTCAATCAGGCTTACCGCGAAGGTAATATTTCCCTAGAGAAACGTTCACGCCTCCTTAATGAAATTGCTAGGGATTATCGAGAGGTCGGCAGGGCAGCTAATCGAGCGAACAATGCTGAACGATCCAGGGCAACCAACAACATTCTTTCTAACCAGCGTCGCCAAACGATGACCAATGCGGCTAACAATGCTGGGCAAAGGATGCGTTCGGGAATGCTGGCGATTGGTGGCAGGATGGTTGCCGGTCCCCTTGCCGCTGTCGGTGGTGTTATGGGGGCTGGCATGGCCCGTAGGGGGGCTTTGCAGTCTAACCAGCAATACCAGCACTTCGAAGCGATGCAGACGGCTTTAACAGCCATTACGGGCTCCCTGGAAGGTGCTAACGATCAAATCAAGATGCTTGCGGGTATCTCTGAGTATTACGGCACCAACCTTAAAAGCAATCTTGATTCTTTTAGGAACTGGTCGGCTAACCTTCTCGGGACCCCCCTTGCAAGTAATGCTATGGGGTATTTTGAGGCTATTCAGGCATACGGTACATCAATTCAGACTTCTCCCGAAGAACTCCAAAGGGCTATGAAAGCGTTTTCTGACATGGCTTCTAAAGGTGTTATCTCAATGGAGGAAGTTAGAGGCCAGCTTTCAGAGGCTCTAGCGGGCTCTAATCAAATGCTCTTCCAAGCCGGTCAGAATGTCGGCCTCTGGGATAACCTTGAGCAGATGAATAAGCGTATCTCTAATGGTGAGATTCGAGCGGCAAGTGTACTGCCCGAGATGTTCAAGCTTATGCGTGCAAGGGCTTATGAGGGAGATGCCATAGAACAAGCTAGACAGTCCAGCAGGGCACAGCAGAATAGGCTTTCAAATACCCGCTATGCCTCTCATATCATTACCAATAGGGCAGTGCTTGACGAGGCTGTAAAGGAGATGTTCGAAAGCCTTAACGATGCTCTGAAAGCTTCAGAAGATACCCTAAAAGCTATTGGTCTTCTTTCTGAAAACCTTACAAGCAACCTTGGCCCAGCCATTGAAGACTTTGCAGGACGGGTAAACGATCTAGCAGGCTGGTACATCAAGAATCAGGATAAAATTGATAAGGTTACCTCTACCGCTGGTGATATTATCAACGCCCCTAGAAAAGCCCTTATGGCTTTCTTTGGTGGTGTTATTGATACTATTGGAGAGATTAGAACCCTCTGGGGTGATGAGGATAGTAACTTCTTTATCAAGGTCTTGAAGTCAATGGCAGCAATGGCTAACCCGCTTATTGATATGTTCTCTAGCGTTACTGATTCTATTTTCAGTGTTATTGAAAGGCTTACAGGGGTGACTATCCCTAATCCTATGGATGCCGCTAAAGACTTTATGAACCAAGGTTCAATGAAACCCCTTCTTAATCGTCAAGGCGGTGTCGATCCTAACAAGCTTCCCTTTGGTAATGTTGTTATTGATAGGGAATCCGCTAGAAGGGCTCTCAATCCCCCAGCACCCCCCCATATGCTTGCCAAACCTTCTCACCAATACAATATCGAAGCCCCTGTTAGCATTCAAATTGATGGGTATAACCAGGATGCTAGCGAGCTTACCGATATGATCGAAGAGAGGTTTTCAAATAACATCACCAGCCTTATTCGTGGGGCAAGTATGTCAGAGGCTATTACGGAGAAATAACTATAATGAACTTTAAAACTGTTGCTCTTGCTGTATTTCTATCTTTCCTTGTTGGCTCCTTTAGTGCAAACCTGCAAGGTAACTGGTTAGGTGATTACCAAGAGATTCAAGAGGCATTTAACAATGTAGAACAGTATCAAATTGAACTATATAATAGGTATGATGAGATGTATAAACGCCTAGATAAGCTAGAAAGTTATCACTGAGCACCTATGTAGGAGATAAAAGTCTCCGACTATTAAGCCCCTAATTGGTAGAAGCCTTTTAGGGGCTTTTTAATGCTTATAAATATATAGATACAGCTGTGTATGTATTGTTATAATGTTGCATTGCCTGTTAAGTGAGTCCAAAAGCCGGTAACGGGTTACCTATAGCATAGCTTCAGCATAGTGTTAAATAGTCGTGAGGTTATTTTAAATAGGGTGGCAATATTAATTATGGGGTTTGCCCTTAAAATTTCCTGCCATTTAATGCTTCGAATTTCCTTCACAGCTAATATATTAAAAAATCCTCCCCATATCCTTTTTAAGCACCCCCGGCCCTATACAATCAGTTACAAAATAATTCGAAGTAAGATTAGAAAGGCTTCAGTTATAGCTAACGTTTAAACCTTATTTAACATAAGGGTGGTTATACGAACCCATATACAGGGCTTTTCAACGCTTTGAGATACTATTATCGAGTTGCTGTCAAGTTTACTTTCAATGCTTTGTATCTAAATGTAACTGGCGGATATTGTGAAATAATCTTCGAAAGGGGCGGTCGGGCGTGGTTAACCCATCCATCGCCTTTAGCAATTTACGCTTTAAATCACCCTAAAATCCCTATTTAAAAAGCCCTAATAAAGCCTATTTTTTGTGTATGTCTACCGGGGAAGTTGTTGCAAGGGAAGTTCTAAAGGTTTTTGGCATAGATTAGGTGTTTCTGCTAGGCTGTACTGGTCAATTTAGCCAACATGGAGATAAAGATGGCTTCACAGAATCATGATCTAAGTAATATTTTAAGTTCTTACCTGAAAGGAGAGAAGTACGATAATATTAGGGACTTTTATAAAAAACTTGTATTCGCCCTTGAAGTAAATCTAGGGGTAGATAACTTCTTCTTGATAATATCGGGCGATGACCTTGATATAGATTTGCAAGAAGCCTATTTGAAATTTGCTGATTACTTGTCTGATAATTACTCTGAAGAAAATATACAGCGAACAAGGGCTTATTATTGGGTTTCATTGGACTATAACAGGCTTTTGCTCAGAAGCGATGGGGATGAAACAGTAAGAGTGTTGAGAAAGCTTAAGGAAGAGAAGGAGCGTCTTGGCGCTGGTTATACTGAGAGAAGTGCAGAAACAGCGTGGCTTGAGATTGTTGCCCGTGAAGCTGATGCATTAATGCCTTTATTGATGAAGGGTGAAAATGGTGTTAATTTTAACCACTCTTTTAATTTAAGCGATAAGGCACCTGATCCTTTACCCTGTTTTTATGATTTTGCACGCTATGCACTATGTCAGATTCTCCGTTTCCGCAGCTTGAGAATTAACTAGATTAAACAATTAGGGAGAATGTTCGCAGAACAAAAAGTATAGATATTCTTATTCAAATGTAGATATTTTAATAGCCCCTGCCAGATAATTAGACAGGGGCGTTTTCTTAGTCTCTTATATCAAGACCATTATTCCCAACATAAACCACTTCACCAAACTCTATAACCTCAACAACTGAAGCACTAAATGTATTGTATTCCATGGGTATTACTCTGTATTCCTTCTTTGTAATACCACAGCCATCAATAACTTTCCTTACCCCTTGATTAAGATATCTGATTTGTCTGTCGTATGCTTCTTCACTGAAACAGATCAATGTATCTTTTTCTAAATATGTCTCCTGAGCAAATGCACCACTACTTACAGCTAGAAGTGCAACGCTAGCAAGAATCTTTTTCATTCGTTTGTTCCCTGTTTATTTGTATTGCAAGTTCAAGCTAGCAAACAGTTTCTATGCTTGCAAAGTACGCTTTGGATTCAGAAGCCTTTACAGGTGATGAAGGGGGTACTAAAGGGGGTACTATCTTAGGTGTTCTTAGGCAGGATACTGGCAAGGATCTTTGGTATAATGGTTAGGCAGGGATTGGCAAATCTCTTGTAGATCAACACGTTGGGCAGTAATTGGGGAATACCCTGTCGAATACCTCTGCATGGTCTCGCGGTCGGGGAACTCGATGTAATGGAAGAAGCAGCGACGCAGGAAGGCGTCGGGCAGCTCCTTCTCGTTGTTGGAGGTGATGACGATGATCGGGCGGTGGCGGGCGCGGATGGTCTCGCCGGTCTCGTAGACATGGAACTCCATGCGATCCAGCTCCTGGAGCAGGTCGTTGGGGAATTCGATGTCCGCCTTGTCGATCTCGTCGATCAGCAGCACCACCCGCTCGTCCGCGGTGAAGGCCTCCCACAGCTTGCCGGGCCGGATGTAGTTGGCGACGTTCTCCACGCCCTCGACGCCCAGCTGGGAATCGCGCAGGCGGCTCACCGCGTCGTACTCGTAGAGCCCCTGGGCGGCCTTGGTGGAGGACTTGATATGCCAGGTGTGCAGCCGTGTGCCCAGCGAGGCCGCCAGCTCCTCGGCGAGCAGGGTCTTGCCGGTGCCCGGCTCGCCCTTGATCAGCAGCGGGCGCTCCAGGGTCACGGCGGCGTTCACCGCCTGCTTCAGGGCCTCGGTAGCCACGTAGGTGGAAGTGGAATCAAACGCCATGGGTCGTGCCTCGGCAGGTCGCAGATCGGGAAAAGTCAAACGAGTGTACGGAAGCGGGCAAGAGGCGACAAATCTGCCGGCGCCTCACTCCGCGTAGATCATCCTTGGCTCGCTCATGCCTCATCCCCCTCGTCGATGGAGCGATAGGCTTCCACCAGGATCGCCGGGTCGTGCTCGGCGTGGCCACGCCCGGCCTGGGCGCGCATCAGCTGGGCGGCCAGGCCGCTCATGGGCGTGGCGCTGCCGCTGCGCTGGCTCTGGGCCACCGCCATGTCCAGGTCCTTGAGCAAGGTGCGCAGGTGCCAGGGCGGGTCGGCGAAGTCGTTCGCCGCCATGCGCGGGGTGAGGATCCGGAAGGGGGTCGAGTCGGCGAAGCCCCCGGCCAATGCCTCGGTCAGCCGGGTGGCGTCCACGCCACTCGCCTCGGCCAGTGCCACCATCTCGGCCAGCACCGCCGCCTGGCAGCCGACGACCATCTGGTTGCACACCTTGGTCACCTGGCCGCTGCCCACCGGGCCCATATGGGTCACTTGGGCGGACAGGGGGGCCAGCACTGGCCGGATCGCCTCGATATCCTCGGCGTCGCCGCCGCACATGATGGCCAGGCTGCCCGCCTCGGCGCCGGCGACGCCACCGGAGACCGGCGCATCCACCCAGTGCATGCCGCATTCGCTCTCGAGCCAGTCGGCGAAGTCACGCGTCGCGGCGGGATCGCTGCTGGAGAGGTCGACCAGCCGCTGGCCGGCACGGCCGTGCTGGGCCACGCCCCCCTCGCCGAACACCACGTCCTCTACCACGGCGGTATTGGCCAGGCACAGCAGTACCACGTCCACCGCTTCCATCAGTTCGGCGATGGAGCCGGCCACCCGGGCGCCGGCTTCGCGCAAAGGGGCGGCCTTGGCGGGGGTGCGGTTCCACACGGTCACGTCGAAACCCGCAGCCAGCAGTCGACGCGTCATGGGGTGGCCCATCAAGCCGATGCCGATGAAACCGAGGCGAGGCGGGGTCATGGAGGGTCTCCTGGTGAAGGGGGTTGGAGATGCAGCATGCGCGATGGAAGGGTTTTTCAGCAACTAAGAAGGGGAGTCGCTCCTGTCGGCTGCCGGATGGCGCCCGAACTGCAGCTCCGCCAGGTGGCGGTAGAGCGTGCTCGATTCGAGTAGCTCAGCGTGGCGGCCGCTGGCCACCAGCCGGCCCTGGTCCAGCACCAGCAGGCGGTCGGCGGCGACCACGGTGGCCAGGCGATGGGCGATCACCAGGCTGGTGCGGCCCACCATCAGCCGGTCCAGGGCCTGCTGCACCAGCCGCTCGCTCTCGGCGTCCAGGGCGCTGGTGGCCTCGTCGAGCAGCAGCACCCGGGGCTCCTTGAGTAGCGCCCGGGCGATGGCCAGGCGCTGGCGCTGGCCGCCGGAGAGCTGCACGCCGCCGGGGCCGAGCGAGGTATCGAACCCCCGGGGCAGGGCCTCGATGAAGTCCAGGGCATTGGCATCCCGGGCGGCCCGGCGCAGTTCCTCGAGGCTGGCCATGGGCCGGCCGAAGCGCAGGTTCTCGGCCACGCTGCCGGTGAAGAGCACCGGCTCCTGGGCCACCAGGCCCAGTGCCTCGCGCAGTTCACGTGGGTCCAGGTCGCGCAGGTCGATGCCGTCGAGGCGCAGGATGCCCCGGTCCGGGTCATGGAAGCGCAGCAGCAGCGCGAGCAGGGTGCTCTTGCCGGCCCCGGAGGGGCCGACCAGCGCCAGCCGCTCGCCCGGGCGGACTCGCAGATCGAGTGCCTCCAGCGCCGGTGATTCACGGCCGGGATAGGTGAAGCTCACGGCCTCCAGGTGGATCGCCCCGCTCAGGGGGACGGGCAGGGGCACGGGACGCACGGGGGCTCGAATGACCGGCCGTGCCTCCAGCAGTTCCAGCAGGCGCTCGGCGGCCCCGGCGGCGCGCTGCACGTCGCCGGCTACCTCGGCCAGCGTCGCCACGGCGCCCGCCGCCAGCACGGCATAGAAGACGAACGCCGAGAGCTCGCCGGCGGTCATGCTGCCGGCCAGCACCGCCTGGCCGCCCTGCCAGAGCATCACGCCGACCGCGGTGAAGACTGCCAGCATGGCAATGCCCGTCAGCCAGGCGCGCTGGCGGGTGCGGGCCACGGCGGTGGCGAAGGCCTCCTCGACCCGTGCCCCATAGGCCTGGCGATCCTGCGTCTCGTGGGTGAAGGCCTGGACGGTGCGGATGCCGGCCAGGGCCTCCCCGGCATAGCGGCCGAGCTCCGCCACCCGGTCCTGGCTGAAGCGCGAGAGGCGTCGCACCCGGCGCCCGAACCAGAGGATCGGCAGCAGCGTGGCGGGGATGCCCAGCAGCACGATGGCCGACAGCCCCGGCTGGGTCACCAGCATCAGCGCCACCGACCCGACCAGCATCAGCAGGTTGCGCAGCGCCAGCGAGATCGACGAGCCGAACAGGCTCTGCAGCACACTGGTATCCGCCGTCAGCCGTGAGGTGATCTCCCCGGCGCCGCCGCTCTCCCCGGCACTGCTCTCGAAGAAGCCGGGCTCGAGGTCGAGCAGGTGGTCGAAGACCCGGCGACGCAGGTCGGCCGCCAGCCGTTCGCCGATCCAGGTCACCAGGTAATAGCGCAGCGCCGAGGCCATCGCCAGCACCGCCACCACGGTGAGCATCAGGCCGAGGGCCTGGTTGAGCCGTGCGCGGTCCTGCGCCAAAAACCCTTGGTCGATGACCAGGCGCAGCCCCTGGCCGAGCAGCAGCACGCTGGCCGCGGCGGCGAGCAGCGCCAGGGCGGCCAGCACCAGGCGCCAGCGGTAGGGGTGCAGCAGGGTCAGCAGGCGCAGCAGCACGCGGGGGTCGGGTCGTGTTGCCATGGAGGTTTCGGCGGTGTGGTTGGGAGGTGTTGCCGCGACGATAGCAGCCCGGGCACGCCACTGCATGGCCGATGGAACACGCCTGCGACGCGATGCCGCTTGAAGCGCCCGCCGGGCGCCAGCATAGTGCGGAAACCCCTTCTCAGATGGAGAGCGAGATGGCCGATTCCTTGATCCTGGGCTGCCCCCACTGCGGGGCCATCAATCGCGTCGCCAGGGCCCGCTTCGGCCAAGGGCCGAAGTGCGGCAAATGCAAGCAGCGCCTCTTTACCGGCGAGCCGGTGCCACTCACCAGTGCCAATTTCCATGCACTGGTCGAACGCAGCGACCTGCCGGTGGTGGTGGATTTCTGGGCCAGCTGGTGCGGGCCCTGCAAGATGATGGCGCCGATCTTCGCCGAGGCCGCCCGGGAACTCGAGCCGCGGCTGCGCTTCGCCAACCTGAACACCGAGCAGGAACAGGCGCTGGCGGCGCGTTTCGGCATCCGCAGCATCCCCACCCTGATCGTCTTCAGGAACGGCCGGGAAGTCGCCCGCCAACCGGGACTGCTGCAAGGGCCGCAGCTGAGGCAGTGGCTCGAACCGCTTCTGGTGTGACAGCCGTCGGCACGCTCTCCAGCAGGGTCAGCTCTAGGCCTTGAGGCGTCACCACCACGCAGTTGCGCCCGCTCCTCTTGCCGGTATACAGGGCACGGTCGGCGCGCAGCAGGCCCGGGTCGAGGTTGGTCTCGCCATCGTCGACCCGGCTGATGCCGACCGTGACTGTCAGGTCCAGTGTCACGCCCTTGACCTCCAGGGAACGGTTGCATACGGCCTCACGCAGTCGTTCGGCGATTTCCTGGGCGGTGATCAGGTTGGCCAGGGGCAGGGCGATGATGAACTCCTCGCCGCCGTAGCGGCCGATGATGTCGCTCTCGCGCAGTACCGACTGGCAGCGGGCAGCGACCACCGTCAGCGCCAGGTCGCCGATGGCATGGCCATGCACGTCGTTGATGGCCTTGAAGTAGTCGACATCCACCATGCACAGCGCGAGGGGGGTACCGTCACGGTGTGCCCGGCGGCGCTCCTGTTCGGCCAGCTCGAAGAACCGTCGGCGGTTGGTGATCCCCGTCAGTTCGTCGGTCCTGGCCATATGGCGCAGGCGCTGCTCCAGCTGGTTGCGCTCTTCGATCTCATCCTTCAGCCGGCCGTTGTTCGAGCGTTCTTCCAGCAGGCTGGCGAACTGGGCGCGCTGCAGGCGGTGGATCCGGGAGACTGACAGCCAGCACAGCAGGTTGACGAAGCCCAGCAGCAGCAGGGTGTTGACCAGGATCCCGCTGGGCAGTGGTGACCACACGATCGTCGAGGTGAGAAAGCCGCCGATCAGGTAGGCATTGCTGGCCAGCATCCAGGGTAGCCGGTTGGGGATGAAGAGGTAGAGGGCCATGCTGGCGGCCACGATCGAGGCGAGGTTGATCATGACGCCATCCGGCCGCAGGGGGATGGTGAGCAGCAGGCCACTGACGGCCATCAGGCAGGCCAGGTTGATCGGCGCTGGCGCCTGGGCCAGGGCGGGGCGCCGCCATACCGCCAGGGTCAACACCAGGAAGGTCGTGGCGACGGTGGCGCGCATGGCCAGCAGCACCAAGAAGGCATTGCTCGAGCCCAGCAGGCTGAAGTCCGTCAGGCTGAAGGCGAGAAAGAGCCCGGCGGCCACTACCAGGGCATGACGCAGCTGGCAGGCGTCGTAGGCCTGCATGGTCCGGCGGTACAGGGCCTCTCGGGCGGAGTCCCGAAACTCGCCACACCAATCGAGTGCGTTGTCATCCCCTGCGTTGGTGGCCATTCGCACTTCCTCGAGGGACGGCGCCCGTCTTCATGACAACGGCCGTCCGCTTCCCTTCAGTAGGTTTTCTTATGGAAGTCCTGCCGTCGGTGCCTGCTCACCCGGCAGCGTACCCGGGGAAGCATGGCGACAATTTGCGCATCCCGCCAGCCACCTCCTGCAAGTGTCACAGGAAGCTCACGATGTCTGTAAGCGATCGCTTACAGGGTAAGTGTGAGTCACGTATTAGAGGGAACTCAGCGGTTATTCTGCCTTGGCACCCAGCTTCTCCAGGCGGGTGAACCACTTGCGACAGTCGTCCGCGTCGAGTGTCTCCACCGAACCGATCAGCGTCTCACGTACCGGGGCGAAGCCCACGAACCCCAGGATGTTGCGTTCCAGCGACTTCACGCTGTGGGCGCGATAGAGGTGGCGGTAGATCGCCGCCGGCATGCCCATGCTCACCACCACGCGCGCCGAGCGTCCCTTCAGCCCCTTGCGACCCAGGGGATTGCCTTCCTGGTACTCGAAGGCGACGTTCGGACGCATCACCTGTTCGAGGAATCCCTTCACCAGCGCCGGCATGTCGCCGAGCCACAGCGGGAAGAACAGCACCAGGTGGTCGCACCAGCCGATGGCGTGCGCCGCCTCGTCGAGGGAGGCGGGCATGCGCTCCTCGGTCCAGGCCTGCTGGCTGCGCAGCAGCGGGAAGTCCAGGTCGGCGACCCTCACCGTGCGCACCTCGTGCCCCGCCGTTTCCGCGCCCAGGCGATAGTGCTCGGCCAGAACATGCAGCAGATGGGGGGCCGTGGCATCGGGGTGGCCCTGAAGGATCAGGATGCGGCGCATGGTGACTCTCTTCTCGCGGCGGTGTGGGTGCGTGCTTCAGCATAGCCCGCTCCGACATTACCCGGTATCAGCCCTGACGCTTGAGCTGCTCGCGCAGTTGCTTGGGCACCTGCTTGATGATCAGCCGGTCCTGGTCCTCGTCGTACTCCACGCCGGAACCGAGCAGGTGGGAGTCGAAGCTGATCGATACCCCGCCGGCGCGGCCGGTGAAGCGGCGAAACTGGCTGAGGGTGCGCCGGTCCGGCGGGATCTCCGGGGAGAGGCCGTAGTCGGCGTTGCGGATATGATCAAAGAAGGCCTTCGGCTGCTGCTCGTCGAGGACCTCAGAGAGCGCCTCCAGGGTCATCGGCTCGCCGCGGCGAGCCTGGTCGCTGGCGTAGTCGATCAGCGCATCGGTCTTCTCGCGGCTGGCCTCCTCGGGCAGGTCTTCCTGCTCGACGTAGTCGCTGAAGGCCTTGAGCAGGGTGCGGGTCTCGCCGCTGGCGTCCACGCCCTCCTCGGCGCCGAGCAGGGCGGCGAACCCCTCGGCGAGTTTCTTGCCGCCGCGGTCGCGGGTCCAGGAGAGGTACTGCCTCGAGTCGCCGGCCTGCCACTGGTTGAGGTTGAGGCGCGCTGCCAGGGTCATCTGCGCCAGGTTCAGCTGGCGTACCGGCACGACGGCGAGGTGGGCGTCGATGCCGAAGCCCTCCCGATGGTGCAGCAGCGCCAGACTCAGGTAACGGGTGTCGCCGAGCTGGTGGTCGAGCACCAGCAGGTCCCCGGAGAGCGAGAGGTGAGCGCCGACCAGCTCGGCGATGCGCTGCGCCAGGTCGCGGGAGAAGCTGGCGAAGTCGCGGCCCCCGTCGAGGGTGTCGGCCAGCTCGCTGGCGAAGGGCGAGCTCACCTCCCCCTCGGGCGTCGTCTCGGCGAAATGGCCCCAGGCCTTGGGCTTGGCATTGAAGGCATCGTTGAAGCCGGCCAGCAGGTCGTCCAGGGCCGGGGAGGGGGGCAGCTCCGCCGTGGCGGGCACCAGGCGCATCGGCGCCTCGCCGGCGGCCTGGTCGATGCGATGGACGATGCTGTGCAGGATCGGCATGGGAGCTCCGCGGTGAGGTGGCGAGGAGGGCGATGATACCCGCCCCGGGCGCGCCTCGATAGCCGGCCTCGGGGCTCGGAGCGTGCCAGGGTGCGTGGCAGCGCAGCACCGGACTATGCTGATGCAAGGGGACGTCGCCTGCGCCCCGGCCGGGCGCCTGACCCGGCATGAAGGCCCCACCCACACCCACGCCGGAGGCTGCTTCGCATGCGAATCGTGGTAGCCCTGGGCGGCAACGCCCTGTTGCGGCGTGGCGAGCCCATGACCATCGACAACCAGCGCCACAACGTGCGGCGCGCGGCACTCGCCCTGGCCGACCTCGCCGGTCCCCATCAGCTGGTGGTGACCCATGGCAATGGTCCCCAGGTGGGGTTGCTGGTCCTCCAGGCGCAGGCCTACAGCGAGGTGGACGCCTACCCGCTGGACGTGATGGACGCCGCGACCGAGGGCATCATCGGCTACCTGATCGAGGCCGAGCTGCTCAACGAGATGCCACCCGGCGCCAGCTGCGCCAGCCTACTGACCCGGGTCGAGGTAGATGCCGACGACCCCGCCTTCCTGACTCCGTCGAAGCCCATCGGCCCCGGCTACGACCGCGACACCATGCACCGGCTCAAGGCCGAGAAGGGCTGGGCCTTCGTCGAGGAGGCCTCCGGCCACTGGCGACGCGTGGTCGCCTCGCCCCTGCCGCGGCGCATCCTGCCCATCGACATCATCGGTCGCCTGGTCGACGCCGGCCGCATCCTCGAGGGCCAGGTCGGCACCCTGATCAGCGCATGAGGGCTCAGGACTCAGGGCTTGAGGCGGTAGCCGCTCTTGAATATCCAGCGCAGCACCGCCACAGCCGACCCCAGGAACAGCAGGATCACCAGCAGGCTGACGACCGGGCTGACATCGCTGATGCCGTAGAAACTCCAGCGGAAGCCGCTGACCAGGTAGACCACCGGGTTGGCCAGGGTCACCGTCTGCCAGAAGGGCGGCAGCATGTCGATGGAGTAGAAGGTGCCACCGAGGAAGGTCAGCGGGGTGATCACCAGCAGCGGTACCAGCTGCAGCTTCTCGAAGCCATCGGCCCAGATGCCGATGATGAACCCCAGCGTGCTGAAGGTGGTGGCCGTGAGCACCAGGAAGACCAGCATCATCAGGGGATGCTCGATGGAATAGGGCACGAAGAGCCGGGCCGTGGCCAGCACGATCACCCCCAGGATCATCGACTTGGTGGCTGCCGCGCCCACATAGCCCAGCACCACTTCGACATAGGACATCGGCGCCGAGAGGATCTCGTAGATCGAGCCTGAGAAGCGCGGGAAGAAGATGCCGAAGGAGGCGTTGGACACACTCTGGGTCAGCAGCATCAGCATGATCAGGCCCGGGACGATGAAGGCCCCGTAGCTGACGCCATCCACTTCGCTGATGCGCGTGCCGATGGCCGCACCGAACACCACGAAGTAGAGCGAGGTGGAGATCACCGGCGAGACGATGCTCTGCAGCACGGTACGCATACTGCGCGCCATCTCGGCGAGGTAGAGGGTTTTCACGGATTGCAGGTTCAAGCGCTTCATGCTCAGTGACGCTCCCGGACCAGGCTGACGAAGATATCCTCCAGGGAACTCTGGCGGGTGTGCAGATCCTTGACCCGCAGGCCCACCGCTTCCAGGTCGGCGAGCAGCCCGGAGATGCTCGAGCTCTCCTCCTGGCTGGCGGCGTCGTAGCTGTAGACCAGGGCATGGCCCTCGTCGGCGAGTTCCAGCCCATGGCCGGCCAGGGCCGCGGGCACCCCTTGCAGCGGTTCGTGGAGGTGCAGGGTCAGCTCCTTGTTGCCGAGCTTGCGCATCAAGGCGCGCTTGTCCTCCACCAGTACCAGCTCGCCGCGGCGGATCACGCCGATGCGGTCGGCCATCTCCTCGGCCTCCTCGATGTAGTGGGTGGTAAGGATGATGGTCACGCCCTGGTGGCGAAGCTCGCGCACCACCTCCCACATCTCGCGGCGCAGTTCCACGTCGACCCCGGCGGTGGGCTCGTCGAGGAACAGCACCTGGGGCTCGTGGGCCAGCGCCTTGGCGATCAGCACCCTGCGCTTCATGCCGCCGGAGAGCGACAGCAGGCGTTTATCGCGCTTCTCCCAGAGGGTCAGGGCGCGCAGCACCTTCTCGATATGGGCCGGGTCCTTCGGCTTGCCGAACAGGCCACGGCTGAAACTCACCGTGTCCCATACCGTGGTGAAGGCCTCGCTGGTCAGCTCCTGGGGTACCAGGCCGATCATCGCCCGGGCGCGGCGATACTGGCGCACGATATCGTGGCCATCCACGGTCACCACGCCCTCGGTGGGGTTGACCAGGCCGCAGATCACGCTGATCAGGGTGGTCTTGCCCGCCCCATTGGGGCCGAGCAGGGCGAAGATCTCGCCCCGCTCGATCTCGAGGTCGACATCGATGAGTGCCTTGAAGCCGTCGCGGAAGGTCTTCGAGAGGCCTTCCACGCGAATCATGGGCGCGTCACTCAAGGGTGATATCTCCGTCGAAGTCGAGCGCCAGGCTCAGGCCATCCACCTCCACGGTCACCCGTGCCGGCAGCGTCTCGTTGCCCTCGAGGTGCCCCTCGGCGAGCGAGCGCTGCACCGCCTTCTCGATCTCCTGCTGGGTGGTGACGCCCACCGTCTTCAGCAGCTTGCGGATACTCTGTTGAAAGGCCTTGTCGTTCATTCGCGGCTCCTCCTGTGGTGATCGCTGGTGTTCCCTATCCTAGCGCGACTGGCTGGATGATACAGGGGTTGTACAAGAAAAAGCCGTACATGGCGGCCATGCACGGCGTCGATCAAGGCGAGGCGGGGTCAGCTGCGCTCGGTGATCTCCAGCAGGTGGTAGCCGAACTGGGTCTTCACCGGGCCATGCACCTTGCCCACGTCACCCTCGAACACCACCTTGTCGAACTCCGGCACCATCTGGCCCGGGCCGAAGGTGCCGAGCTCGCCGCCCTGCTTCCCGGACGGGCAGGAGGAGTGCTCGCGTGCGACCTCGGCGAAGTCGCGACCGCCCTCGATCTCGGCCTTGAGTTCGTTACACTTCGCTTCGCTGTCCACCAGGATATGACGTGCGCTTGCCTGGGCCATCTTGTTCTCCTCGAAGGTCGGCAGGGATGCCGGTTGATGTGCCTCCGAGCATATCATGCCACTTTCCGGTTTTGGTGGGAGCCCCCACGCATGGCACCCAACCGGTCTTCGTGGGAGCGCTGCTTGCAGCGCGAATCTCCCCCGCCGCCGTGCTCAACTACGGCACCCAACCGGTCTTCGTGGGAGCGAAGCTTGCAGCGCGAATCCCTGTGGTTGCCACCGCCCTCATTCCCGGCACCCAACCGGTCTTCGTGGGAGCGAAGCTTGCTTCGCGATTTGAGCCTTAGTGGTAGTTAAGCTTGCTTCGCGAATCTCTGCTCCACCGGCAATTGGCGCCTCCCGGTGCCGCGGCGTAGCATTGAGCCCAAGATTCTCATCGCAAGGACCCGCGAACCCCATGTTCGAGCAGACCTTCAAGAACATCGACGATGTGCTGTGGAAAGAGGCCGGTTGCGCCACCGAGCTGGACTACACCGAACAGACCTCCTGGCTGCTGTTCCTCAAGTACCTGGATGACTTGGAGCAGCGCCGTGCCGTCAACGCCACCCTGGCCGGCAAGACCTTCGACTTCATCATCGCCACGCCCTACCAATGGTCCACCTGGGCCGCACCCCGCGATCGCGACGGCAACCTCGACCGCAACCGCGCCCTGACCGGCGACGACCTGCTCGACTTCATCAATCACGAGCTCTTCCCCTACCTGCAGGGCTTCCGCGAGCGCGCCAGCGGGCCGGACACCATCGAGTACAAGATCGGCGAGATCTTCGGCGAGGTGCGCAACAAGTTCCAGAGCGGCTACAGCCTGCGCGACGCCCTGGAGCTGGTGGACAGCCTGCAATTCCGCTCCCAGGCCGAGAAGCACGAGCTCTCGCACCTGTATGAAGCCAAGATCAAGAACATGGGCAACGCCGGGCGCAACGGCGGCGAGTACTACACGCCGCGCCCGCTGATCCGCGCCATGATCCGGGTGATCGATCCAAAGATCGGCGAGCGGATCTATGACGGCGCCGCCGGCTCGGCGGGCTTTCTCTGCGAGGCCCACGACTACCTGCGCTACGGCATCAATAGCGACGAGCCGCGCCGGCTCACCACCGAGCAGCTCGACACCCTGCAGAACCGCACCTTCGCCGGCAAGGAGAAGAAGAGCCTGCCGTACGTCATCGGCATCATGAACATGATCCTGCATGGCATCGAGGCGCCCAACCTGGTGCACACCAACACCCTGACCGAGAACCTCGCCGACCTGCAGGAGAAGGACCGCTTCGACGTGATCCTCGCCAACCCGCCCTTCGGCGGCAAGGAGCGCAAGGAGGTCCAGCAGAACTTCCCGATCAAGACCGGCGAGACCGCCTTCCTCTTCCTGCAGCACTTCATCAAGCGCCTGAAGGCCGGCGGCCGCGCCGCGGTGGTGATCAAGAACACCTTCCTGTCGAACGCCGACAACGCCTCCAGGGCGCTGCGCCAGGAACTGCTGGAGAGCTGCAACCTGCACACCGTGCTCGACTGCCCCGGCGGCACCTTCCTCGGCGCCGGCGTGAAGACGGTGGTGCTGTTCTTCGAGAAGGGCGCCCCCACCCGCGATATCTGGTACTACCAGCTCGACCCCGGCCGTAGCCTGGGCAAGACCAATCCGCTCAACGACGATGACCTGGCCGAGTTCGTCGCGCTCCAGGCCAGCTTCGCCGACTCCGACAACTCCTGGAAGGTCAGCGTCGACGACCTGGATCGCGACACCTTCGATCTTTCGGTGAAGAACCCCAATCGGGCCGAGGAAGCCCCGTTGCGCGACCCCGAGGTGATCATCAACGAGATCGAGACGCTCGACCGCGAGGCCGAGGAGATCCTGGAAGGGATTCGGGGGATGTTATGAGTTCTTCTTGGGATAGAAAGCCTCTTGGTGATCTTTGCATCTTTACTAGAGGTTTAACCTATAAAAAGGTTGATGAAGATTATGCCTCAAACAGTATTGTGCTTCGAGCAACCAATGTTGACTTGGCGACCAATTCACTAAATTTCGATGAATTAAAAAGAATAAAAGACAACATTCCAATCCCTGATGGCAAAAAAGTTAAAAAAGGGTCACTTCTAATATGTACAGCAAGTGGTAGCAAAGCCCATCTTGGCAAGGTTGCTTTGATCGATGCAGATTATGGCTATGCCTTCGGTGGGTTTATGGGACAACTTACACCGACGGATTCGCTTGACGCGAAATATTTTTACTATTTGCTCATTTCGGAAAGCTATAAGAAGTTCATTGGTAAGCTGGCGGATGGTGCCAACATCAACAATCTCAAATTCAGTCAGCTTGAAAGTTTCCAAATACCACTCCCACCCCTCCCCGAACAAAAGCGCATTGTCGCCATCCTCGATGAGGCCTTCGCCGGGATCGATACGGTCGTTGCCAATACCGAGAAGAATCTTGCCAATGCGCGTGAGCTATTCGAAGCCTCGGTGGTGCACCGTATATTTGGTGACCCTGATGCCAAGGGTTGGGGCAGGTCCACAGTTGAAGGGCTTGCCCTTCAGAAGAGGGGAGCTATTAGAACGGGGCCTTTCGGTAGTCAGTTGCTGCATAGCGAATTTGTGGATGAAGGCATCGCCGTGCTCGGTATCGACAATGCCGTCAATAATGAATTTTCATGGGGGAAAAGTCGCTTCATTACCGAGGAAAAGTATGAGGCGTTGAAGCGCTATACGGTCAAGCCGGGCGATGTGGTCATTACCATAATGGGGACCTGTGGTCGCTGTGCGATCGTTCCGAATGACATCCCCACGGCAATCAATACGAAGCATCTTTGCTGTATTACGCTCGACCAGGATCGCTGCCTTCCAGAGTTTCTGCATGGCTATTTCCTCTATCACCCGGTGGCGCGTGAATACCTGGAAAAGCATGCCAAGGGCTCGATCATGGCCGGCCTCAATATGGGCATCATCAAGTCCTTGCCTGTCAGGCTGCCTGACCTGAGTGAACAGTCCCGCATTGCGGAAGAGATAGACAACCTTCGAAATGAAGCGCTGCGCTTAGAAGCGATTTACCAGCAGAAACTCACCGCCCTCGCCGAACTCAAGCAGTCCCTGCTGCAGAAGGCCTTCTCCGGCGAGCTGATGGCCAGCAAGGCTGAGGCGGCGGTGGAGGAGGCGACGGCATGAGCGACAACAATCAGGTGCCTATCGTCATGTACCAGGAGGCCGACCAGGATGTAGGCCTGATAAGCCGAAGGCGCATCAGGCGTTGCGGTTCCGCCATCCCACGCCCGGTGTTCTGGCGCTTACCGGGCCTACTGACGGCGAGGCAAGCCGAGATGTCGGTGGAGGAGGCGACGATATGAGCACAGAGAGCCAGACACAACTTGTCATCTACCAGCACGGTGACCATTCCGTCGAGGTGCGGCTGGATACCACACAGGAGACAGTTTGGCTGCGACAAGAGCAGATGAGCGAGCTATTCGGCCGCGAGCGCTCGGTAATCACCAAGCACCTGCGCAACATCTTCCGTGAGGGTGAGCTGGACGAGAAAAGCAATGTGCAAAATTTGCACGTTGCTGGCTCTGACAAGCCTGTGAAGTTCTACAACCTGGATGTCGTCATCTCCGTTGGCTACCGGGTGAAGTCCCATGAGGCCACCCATTTCCGCCAGTGGGCCACCCGGGTGCTGCGCGAGCACCTCACCCAAGGCTGGACGCTGAATCGCCAGCGCTTCGAGGAGAACGCCCGCGAGCTGGAGGCCGCCATGGCCCTGGTGCGCAAGACCGCCGGCAGCCCGGCGCTGGATGCGTCGAGCGGACGGGGCCTGGTGGATATCGTCACCCGCTATGCCCAGACCTTCCTGCTGCTGCAGCGCTACGACGAGGGCCTGCTCACCGAGCCCCGCGCCGAGGCCGGCGGGCGGCTGCCGACGCTGGAGGAAGCCCGCACGGCGCTGGCTTCTCTGAAGGCCGAGCTGATCGCCAAGGGGGAGGCCACCGAGCTGTTCGCCCGGGAGCGTGGCGACGGCCTCGATTCGCTGCTCGGCAACCTCGACCAGACGGTCTTCGGTGAGCCAGCCTACCCCTCGGTGGAGGCCAAGGCGGCGCACCTACTCTACTTCGTGGTCAAGAACCACCCCTTCGCCGATGGCAACAAGCGCAGCGCGGCCTATCTCTTCGTCGACTTCCTCTACCGCAACGATCGCCTGCTCGATGCCCACGGCGAGGTGGTGGTCAACGACGTGGGCCTCGCCGCCCTGACGCTGTTGATCGCCGAGTCGGACCCGGCCAACAAGGAGACCATGGTCCGGCTGATCATGAACATGCTGGCGAGCCCAGGAGACGCCTGACGGACCGGCGCGCCCTGGGAGTCCGAAACTGGCTTTGCCCGGTAGAAACCCATATGTTGTGAAGTGTTACGGAGCCGGAAGGCTCTTGATCGTGCACCGTCCGGACAAGGATTGACCCGATGAACGAAGCCGATACCCGCGCCGAGTTGATCGACCCCGCCCTCAAGGAAGCCGGCTGGGGCGTGGTGGCGGGTAGCCGGGTGCGCCGCGAGGTCATCACCCTGGGGCGGCTGCAGGGCGCCGGGCAGCGCACCCGCGGCGACATCGCCGACTACGTGCTCTTCTACCAGGGCCAGAAGCTGGCGGTGATCGAGGCCAAGAAGCGCGACCTGCCCGTCACCGAGGGCCTGGCCCAGGCCAAGCGCTACGCCGAGCGGCTGCAGGCGCGTTTCGCTTATGCCACCAACGGCCTCGGGCTCTACCGGGTCGATATGCACACCGGCGAGGAAGGCCCGGTGTCCGGCTATCCCACGCCAGAGGCGCTGTGGGCCGAGACCTTCCCCGAGCCCAACGCCTGGCGCGAGCGCTTCGGCGAGGTGGCCTTCCACGACAACGGCGGCCAGTGGCAGGCGCGCTACTACCAGCACAACGCCATCAACCAGGCGCTGGAGGCCATCGCCGCCGGTCGCCAGCGCGTGCTGCTGACACTCGCCACCGGCACCGGCAAGACCGCCATCGCCTTCCAGCTCGCCTGGAAGCTGTTCCACAGCCGCTGGAACCTGGCCGCCTGGCAGGGTGACGAGGCGACCCGGCGCCGGCCGCGCATCCTTTTCCTGGCCGACCGCAACATCCTCGCCGACCAGGCCTACAACAGTTTCTCCGCCTTCCCCGAGGATGCCCTGGTGCGCATCGCCCCCGATGCGATCCGCAAGCAGGGGCGGGTACCCAAGAACGGTAATCTCTTCTTCACCATCTTCCAGACCTTCATGAGCGGCCGCGACGCGCAGGGCAATCCGGCCCCCAGCTTCGGCGACTACCCGCCGGACTTCTTCGACCTGATCATCATCGACGAATGCCACCGCGGCGGTGCCAATGACGAGAGCAGCTGGCGCGCTATCCTCGAATACTTCGCCCCGGCGGTGCAGCTGGGCCTGACCGCCACACCCAAGCGCACCACCAATACCGACACCTACGCCTACTTCGGCGAGCCGGCCTATGTCTACTCGCTGAAGGAGGGCATCAACGACGGCTTCCTGACGCCCTTCAAGGTCCGCCAGATCGCCACCACCCTGGACGACTACGTCTACACCCCGGATGACGAGGTGATCCAGGGCGAGGTGGAGCAGGGCAGGCGCTACGAAGAGCCCGACTTCAACCAGATCATCAGGATCAAGGAGCGCGAACAGTACCGGGTGCAGGTGTTCATGGAGATGATCGACCCGCGCGAGAAGACGCTGGTGTTCTGCGCCAACCAGGAGCACGCCCTGGCGGTACGCGACCTGATCAACCAGGCCAAGAGACACCCCGACCCCAACTACTGCGTGCGGGTGACGGCCGATGACGGAGCGGAGGGCGAGCGCTTCCTGCGTCGCTTCCAGGACAACGAGAAGACCCTTCCCACCATCCTGACCACCTCGCAGAAGCTCTCCACCGGCGTGGACGCGCGCAACATCCGCAATATCGTGCTGATGCGCCCGGTGAACTCCATGATCGAGTTCAAGCAGATCATCGGCCGCGGCACGCGCCTGTTCGACGGCAAGGATCACTTCACCATCCTCGACTTCGTCCGTGCCTACGAGCACTTCAATGACCCGGAGTGGGACGGCGAGCCCATGGCGCCCGACCCCTGTGGCCGCTGCGGCGAGACGCCCTGCACCTGCCTGGTCAGCCCGCCCGAGCCCTGCGAGGCATGCGGCCACCGCCCCTGTACCTGCGAGAAGGCACCGCCGGAGCCCTGCCCGGCGTGCGGCGAGGCACCCTGCCAGTGCGGCGGCGAGGGCGGCAGGCCCGTGGTGGAGATCGAACTGGCCCCGGGCAAGTACCGCCAACTGCAATATATGAGCGCGACCAGCTTCTGGAGCCCGGATGGCACGCCGATCAGTGCAGCCGACTTCATCCGTCGGCTGTACGGCGACCTGCCGGCCCTCTTCCAGGACGAGGAGACGCTGCGCGAGCTCTGGAGCCGGCCGGATACCCGCCAGGGGCTTCTGGATAGCCTGGACGAGAAGGGCTACGGCCCCGAGCAGCTGAAGGAGATCGGCCGCCTGGTCGACGCCGAGAACAGCGACCTCTTCGATGTGCTGGCCTACATCGCCTTCGCGCTGCCGCCGCTCAGCCGCGAGGAGCGGGTGGCCTCCCACCGCGAACGGCTGTTCTCCGACTATGACTACCGCCAGCGCGAGTTCCTCGGCTTCGTGCTGGGCCACTACATCCAGGACGGCGTCGGCGAACTCGCCCAGGACAAGCTGCCCCGGCTGATCGAACTCAAGTACCAGACCCCGACGGACGCCATCGCCGAGCTCGGCAGCGTCGAGAATATCCGCGAGGTCTTTATCGGGTTTCAGGCGAGGCTGTATGAGCCATCACAGGCTTGAGCGAGCGTTCAAACCATATAGTGGACCCTGAAATCCAGACACTGGTTTAAGCTATCGCCTGGCCGATTTCGAAGGGATCGATGATGTCGAATCAGAAACGCAACACCCACTCCCCCGAGCTCAAGGCCAAGGTGGCCCTGGAAGCGATTCGCGGGCTGAAGACGGCCAACGAGATCGGGCAGGACTACGGCGTTCATCCGGTAC
>NZ_JARANV010000026.1 GCF_029889845.1 Halomonas sp. 25-S5 | reverse complement strand
GTTGGCCTGGGCCAGCATGTTGGTGAGCAGCGCGAAGTGGTGCTCCTCCATGCCCGGCTCGGGCTTGAGCGAGGCGATGAAGTCGAGGGGCACGTAGCGGGTGCCCTGGTGAAGCAGCTGGAAGAAGGCGTGCTGGCCGTTGGAGCCGGTCTGGCCCCAGACGATGGGCCCGGTCTTGTAGTCCACCGGGTGGCCGAAGATGTCCACCGACTTGCCGTTGGACTCCATGTCGAGCTGCTGCAGGAAGGCCGGCAGCTGATGCAGCGCCTGATCATAGGGCACGATGGCCTGGGTCTCGGCGCCCTGGAAGTTGATGTGCCAGATGCCGATCAGCGCCATCAGCACCGGCATGTTCTCGGCGAAGGGCGCCGACAGGAAGTGCTGGTCCATGGCGTAGGCGCCCTCGAGCATCTCCATGAAGCCCTCGAAGCCGATGGACAGCGCGATGGGCAGGCCGATGGACGACCACATCGAGTAGCGTCCGCCGACCCAGGCCCAGAACTCGAAGACGTTCTCCTCGCGGATGCCGAAGGCCATGGCCGCCGCCTTGTTGGTGGAGGCGGCGATGAAGTGCGCCCCCACGTCGGCGTCCGGGCCGGCGTTGTCCAGGAACCAGCGGCGCGCGGTATGGGCGTTGAGCAGCGTCTCCTGGGTGGAGAAGGTCTTGGTGGAGACGATGAACAGGGTGGTGGCCGGGTCGAGGCGGCTGAGCACCTTCTGGATATGGGCGCCGTCGACGTTGGAGACGAAGTGGAAGCCGAGATCCGGATGGCGGTGCTTGAGCAGCGCCCGGCAGGCCATGTTGGGCCCCAGGTCCGAGCCGCCGATGCCGATGTTGACCACATCGGTGATGCGCTGGCCGCTGTAACCCGTCCACTCGCCGCTGCGCACCGCCTCGGAGAAGGTGCGGATCTGCTCGCGGGTGCGCTGGATCTCCGGCATCACGTCCTGGCCGTCGACCTTGAGCGGCCCCTTGCCGAGGTTGCGCAGGGCGGTATGGAGAACGGGCCGGTTCTCGGTGACGTTGATGATGTCGCCGGAGAACATCTGGGCGCGGCGCTGGACCAGCGCCGAGTGCTCGGCGAGCTCGATCAGCTTGGCCAGTACCGCCTCGGAGACCGGCTGCTTGGAGTAGTCGAGGAACAGCCCGCCGACGCGCAGGCTCATCTTCTCGAAGCGCTCGGGGTCGGCGGCGAAGTAGTCGCGGATGCGGTCGTTGGCGGTGGTCTCCTGCAGGCCCTTGAGGGCCTGCCAGGTGACGCTGCGGGTGAGCTGGAACATGGTCGACCTCTTGTGGGTTGGTATCGTTGTCGACGTCTTGGCAGGGGCGCGATCAGCCGGTACGGGAGGACATCCAGGCGCCGGCATCGGGGATGGACATCTCGTAGTCCTGGCCGAGCCAGGGCGAGCTGATCAGGAAGTCGGCGCTGGCGGGGTTGCAGGCCACCGGGATGTTCCACAGCGCCGCCAGGCGCAGCAGGGCCTTGACGTCGGGGTCGTGGGGCTGTGGCGCGAAGGGGTCCCAGAAGAAGATCAGCAGGTCGAGCCGCTGTTCGGCGATGCGCGCGCCGATCTGCTGGTCGCCCCCCAGCGGGCCGCTCATCAGGCCCTCCACCTCGAGGCCCAGCTGCTTGCCGATCCGGGTTGCGGTGGTGCCGGTGCCGACCAGCTGGTGCTGGGCCAGGGTGGTCTGCCAGCGCCCGGCCCATTCGAGCATCTCGTCCTTCTTGCCGTCGTGGGCGACCAGGGCGATGCGTTTGCGGGCCGGCAGGGTCCGCTGCACGTTGCGCGGTGGGCGGATGTCACTCATGGCCGGCTTCCACGGCGAGGATCTTCAGGGTATTGGTGCCGCCGTGGGCGTTCATCTCGTCGCCCCGGGTGAGGATCACGTGGTCGCCGGACTCGGCGATGCCCTGCTTGACGAGCAGCGCGAGGGCCCGGCCGTTGAGTTCCTCGACTCCCATCTCGCTGGTGTCGAAGGGCAGCGAGACCACCCCGCGATAGAGCGCCATGCGCCGCTGGGCCACCGGGCTGTGGGCCAGGCCGATGATGGGCAGCCCCGAGCTGATGCGCGAGGCGATCAGCGGCGTGTATCCGGAGGCGGTCATGCAGGCGATGGCGGCCACCCCGGAGAGGTGGTTGGCGGCGTACATGGCGGAAAGCGCGATGGTCTCGTCGACCTGGCTGAAGCCCTCGTGGATGCGGTGGCCGGACTCCTGGATGCGCCGTTCGCGCTCGGCGCCCAAACAGACCCGATCCATGGCCTCGACGGTCTCCACCGGGAAGTCGCCGGCGGCGGTCTCGGCGGAGAGCATCACCGCATCGGTGCCGTCGAGCACCGCGTTGGCGACGTCGAACACCTCGGCGCGGGTGGGCAGCGGCGAGTCGATCATCGATTCCATCATCTGGGTGGCGGTGATCACCGCGCGATTGAGCGTGCGAGCGTGCTTGATGATGCGCTTCTGAGTGCCGATCAGCGCCGCGTCGCCGATCTCCACGCCCAGGTCGCCGCGCGCCACCATCACCGCCTCGCTGGCGCGGATGATGGCGTCCAGGGTCTCGTCGTCGGCCACCGCCTCGGCGCGCTCGAGTTTGGCCACCAGGCCGATCTCCTTGCCGGCCTCGCCGAGCCGTTCGCGGGCCTCGGCCATGTCGGCGGCGCTGCGCGGGAAGGAGATCGCCAGGTAGTCGACGCCGATCGCCACGGCGGTCTCCAGGTCGGCCTTGTCCTTGTCGGTGAGAGCCGGGGCCGAGAGGCCGCCGCCCTGCTTGTTGATGCCCTTGTTGTTGGAGAGCGTGCCGCCCACCACCACGCTGGTGTGGATCAGGTGGTCGGCGACCCGGTTGACGTCGAGCACCAGCCGGCCGTCGTCGAGCAGCAGGCGGTCGCCGGGGCCGACGTCGTCGGCCAGGGTCTTGTAGTCGCAGCCGACGCGGCTGGCGTCGCCCTGGTCGCTGGCCAGGCCCATGTCGAGGATGAAGGACTGCCCCTCCTCGAGTTCCACGGCGCCCTCCTTGAAGCGGGCGATGCGGATCTTGGGACCCTGGAGGTCGCCCAGGGCGGCGACGCTGCGACCCAGGCGGTCGGCGATCTCGCGGACCCGTTCGAGGCGGCGACGATGGTCATCGGGGCTGCCGTGGGAGAAGTTGAGGCGCACCACGTCGACGCCGGCCTTGAGCATCGCCTCCAGAACGCCCTCCTGGTCGCTGGCCGGACCCAGGGTGGCGACGATCTTGGTGCGACGGATGGGGGTGTGCAGTGGGGTGGTCGACATGTCGGGCTCCTCCGATGGACACTGGTTATTATTGAATCACGATAACGTCTTTGAGGTAAGTTTACTACATTGTGGTCGGTGTGCGGGCTCTCCCTTCGATCTCGACACGAGGCCACTCTACGGGTGCATCCTATTGGATGCGTGTGACGAAGTGGTGTCGTCGGATGGCCAGGTGAAGAACCATATGTTGTAAAGTTACTAAAAAGTGCTTGAGCCCCGGACACGACTGGTCCACATTATGGGGCAGATAATACGTGGCCCATCGTGCAGGGATGAAGATCGCGCAGGCACGACTCGAGCCGGGCGCTCGCCAGGATTCTCTTGGCCATCGGCTCCGCCACGCCCCATAGAACGCTACTGGACCGAGGAGAACAACGCCATGACGCTCAAGATCGCCATCAACGGTTTCGGCCGCATCGGCCGCAACGTGCTGCGTGCCCTTTACGAGAACGGCTATCGCAATCGCGTGCAGGTGGTCGCCATCAACGACCTCGGCGACCCGTCCCTGAACGCGCACCTGCTGCGCCACGACACCGTGCACGGTCACTTCCCCTTTTCCGTCGAGCACGACGAGGAGAGCATGACCGTGGATGGCCAGCGCATCGCCATCCTCTCCGAACGGGACCCGGCGGCGCTGCCCTGGACGTCCCTGGGCGTGGACCTGGTGATGGAGTGCACTGGCCTGTTCACCAAGCGCGAGGCCGCCGCCAAGCACCTCGCGGCCGGCGCCGAGCGCGTGCTGATCTCGGCGCCGAGCCCCGACGCCGACGCCACCGTGGTGTATGGCGTCAACGAGGACGTGCTCACGCCCGAGCACAAGGTGGTCTCCAACGCCTCCTGCACCACCAACTGCCTGGCCCCGGTGGCCCAGGCGCTGCACGAGGCAGTGGGCATCGAGAACGGCCTGATGACCACGGTCCATGCCTACACCAATGACCAGAACCTCTCCGACGTCTACCACAAGGATCCCTACCGGGCGCGCAGCGCAACGCACTCGATGATCCCCACCAAGACCGGCGCCGCCGCGGCGGTGGGCCTGGTGCTGCCGGCGCTTGCGGGCAAGTTCGACGGTCTGGCCGTGCGCGTGCCGGTGATCAACGTCTCGCTGGTCGACCTGGTGTTCACCGCCGGTCGTGATACCACCAAGGAGGAGATCAACGAGATCGTGGCCAGCGCCGCCGAGGCCTCCCCGGTGCTGGCGGTCAACGCCCAGCCGCTGGTCTCCATCGACTTCAACCACGATGCACACTCCTCGACCTTCGATGCCAACCACACCCGGGTGAACGGCCGCCTGGTCAAGGTGATGGCCTGGTACGACAATGAGTGGGGCTTCTCCAACCGCATGCTGGATACCGCCCTGGCCATGCATGCGGCCGCCGGGCGCAAGCGCGACGCCGCCTGATGCCCGGCCGTCGCTGACGGCCACTCCCGCCCCGTGCGGTATCATGACGCCGGGCCACCACCGTGGCCCGGCGTCGTCTCGTGCCGAGGATGGATCAAACCCAAGGAAGGCCCATGTCGCTCCCCGACTACTCCTGGCTGGCCTGGACCCTCATCGTGGTATCCACCTACCTCACCGGTGTCTCCAAGGGCGGGTTCGCCGGCGGCTTCGGCACCCTTTCGGTGCCGCTGATGGCGCTCGCCATCGGCCCCATCGAGGCGGCCGGCCTGCTGCTGCCGTTGCTGCTGGTGATGGATGCCTTCACGGTGAAGGCCTGGTGGGGACACCACGACCGCGCCGAGGTGCGTCGCGTGCTCCCGGGGCTGGCCATCGGGGTGGTCATCGGCACCCTGCTGATCGGTCGCCTGGACGAGGACGGCGTGCGCCTGCTGCTGGGCGTGATCTCTCTGCTGTTCGCGGCCTACATGCTGTTCAAGCCTGCCGCGGGGCGTCCCATCGCACCCCGCTGGGCGCTGCCGGCCGGTGCCGGCTGCGGCTTCACCAGCTTCCTGGCCCATGCCGGGGCGCCGCCGCTCAACCTCTACCTGGTTCCCCGGCGGCTGAGCAAGGAAGCCTTCATCGCCACCAGCGCGATCCTCTTCGCCGCGGTCAACCTGATGAAGCTGCCGCCCTACCTGTGGCTCGGCGAGATCAACCTGACCAGCGCCTGGGCCTCGCTGGTGCTGGTGCCGGTGGCCTGGGCCGGGGTGCGCAGCGGCCTGTGGCTGCAGCACCGGGTCAGCGAGCGCCTCTTCTACCGACTGGTAATCCTGGCCATGGCCATCGTCGGCGTGCAGCTGCTGGTCCGGGCGCTGGGCTGAGCCTCAGCTCGGGATATGCCAGGTCCCCTGGCACTGGCTGCCGGGAAAGAGCCGCTGGGCGGTATCGGCGTTGCGCCGTTCGGCGAGGCTGTCGCGCCCGGCGCCCAGCGCCGCCAGCAGCGCGTCGTCGGCATGGCGCACGGTGAGCAGGGTCAGGTCGTCGCGACGCGCCACCGCATAGTCGTCGCACAGCGACGCGACCAGCGGCTCGAGGCGCTCGGGGTGGCCGTCCAGGCACAGCGAGAGGCGCATGGCGCCACTGTCGACCAGGCTGGCATGCAGCCCGGCCGCCACCAGTCGGCCGAGGATGTCGTGCTGGCGGGCTTCGTCCATGAAGGCGAAGTCCCGCGGGCGGATCTCCAGCAGCGTCTGCGCCTCGCGCAGGATCAGCGAGGGCGTCTGGGTGTCGAACCGGGTGTCGCGGCCGATGGTGCTGGGCGGTGCCTCGAGGTCCTCGAAGGAGCGCACCGTCAGCGGGATCGATTTCTGCTGCAGCGGCCCCAGGGTCTTGGGGTGGATCACCTTGGCGCCGTGCCAGGCCAGCTCAATGGCCTCGCCGTAGGAGATCTGCTCGAGCTGTACCGCGTTGTCGACGCGCCGCGGGTCGGCATTGAAGAGCCCCGGCACGTCCTTCCAGATGGTGACCTCCTCCGCCTCCAGGCAGTGGGCGAGGATCGCCGCGCTGAAGTCGGAGCCTTCGCGGCCCAGGGTGGTCGAGGCGCCCTCGGCGGTGCTGCCGATGAAGCCCTGGGTGACCCGGATCCTGCCGTCGTCTGCCACCAGTCCGCGCACCCGTTCGGCGGTGGCCTGCCAATCGACATTGGCTGCCTGGTGGCAATCGTCGGTGATCACCAGCTCCCGGGCGTCCCGCCACTCGGTCGCCATGCCGGCCGCGTCGAGCCAGGCACTGACGATGGTGGTGGAGAGCAGCTCGCCGAAGCCGACGGTCTGGTCATAGTGGAAGGGGCGCTCACGGCCCGCATGACGGCGATGGCGCCGGTCGAGCTCGGTGATCAGCGCCTCGACCCGTTCCGCCACGGGGCCGGCATTCGCGCCGAACAGGGCCTCGACCGTGGCCAGGTGGTCCCGGCGCAGGGACTCGAGGCGGTCGCGATAGTCGGCCGCCTCGCCATCCCGCGCCGCGGCCAGCAGCGCCTCCAGGGCATTGGTGGTCTTGCCCATGGCCGAGACCACCACGACCAGCGGGCGCGCCCGGAAGCGGGCCAGCAGCTCGCCCAGTCGACGGATGGCAGCGGCGTCCTGGATCGAGGCACCGCCGAACTTGAAGACCTGGGACATTGCTGGTTCTCCCTCAACTGAGTCGTTGCCGGTAATCCTCGTAGCCGAAGGTCTTTACCGTGCGCACCTCGCGGCTGGTCTCGTCGATCCGGCAGATCGACGGCAGGCGCATGCCGTTGAAGGTGGTGGTCTTCACCATGGTGTAGTGGGCCATGTCGGTGAACACCAGCCGGTCGCCGATCGAGAGCGGGGCGTCGAAGCTGTACTCGCCCACCACGTCGCCGGCCAGGCAGGTCAGCCCGCCCAGCCGGTAGGTGTGGGCCTTCTCGCCGGGCTCGCCGGCGCCGATGATCTCGGGCCGGTAGGGCATCTCCAGCACATCGGGCATGTGCGCCGTGGCCGAGGTGTCGAGGATGGCGATGGTGCCGTCGTTCTCGACGATGTCGAGCACTGTACAGACCAGGTAGCCGGTGTTGAGCGCGATCGCCTCGCCGGGCTCCAGGTAGACCTCGAGGTGCGGATGGCGCGCCTTGAAGTCGCGGATCACCCGCACCAGGCGCTCGATGTCGTAGTCCTCGCGGGTGATGTGGTGGCCGCCGCCGAAGTTCACCCACTTGCGGCCGGCGAGGTGCCGGCCGAAGCGCTCCTCGAAGGCGGCCAGGGTGTGCGCCAGGGCGTCGCTGTTCTGCTCGCACAGGGTGTGGAAATGCAGGCCCTCCAGGCCGGCGAGGTCCACGCCTTCCAGGTCCACCGCTCGGGTGCCGAGCCGTGAGCCCGGGGCGCAGGGGTCGTAGAGCGCCACCTTGCCCTCGGAATACTCCGGATTGACCCGCAGGCCGCAGGAGACCCGCCGTGGCGCCTGGGCCACCCGCTCGCGGAAACGCTGCCACTGGGCCGGCGAGTTGAAGCTGAGGTGGTCCGCGTACTGCAGCACCACCTGCATCTCGGCCTCGCTGAAGGCCGGCGAGTAGCAGTGCACCTCGCCGCCGAAGGTCTCCGCCCCCAGGCGCGCCTCGTCCTGGCCGCTGGCCGTGGTGCCCACCAGGTACTCGCGGATCAGCGGGAAGGTGTCCCACATGGCGAAGCCCTTCAGCGCCAGCAGGATGCGCGCGCCGCTCTGTTCCTGGACCTGGCGCAGCAGCTCCAGGTTACGGCGCAGCAGGGCATCGTCCACCACGTAGGCGGGCGAGGGGCAGGCCCCAATGTCGAAGGGGTAAGCATCGAACGGATAGGCGATCTGGCTCATCTCGGGCTCAGGCCAGCGGGTCGGCATCGGGGTCGAGCTCGACCATCTGCCAGGGCAGGCCCATGTCGCCGATGCGCGCCATGAAGGGGTCCGGGTCGAGCTGCTCGACGTTGAACACGCCGTCGCCCTTCCACAGGCCCTCGAGCATCAGCATGGCGCCCGTCACCGCGGGGACGCCGGTGGTGTAGGAGATCGCCTGGGACTGCACCTCGGCGTAGCACGCTTGGTGGTCGCAGATGTTGTAGAGGTGCACCTTGCGACGCTTGCCGTCCTTGATGCCGTCGAGGATCACGCCGATGTTGGTCTTGCCCTTGGTGCGCGGGCCGAGCGAGGCCGGGTCCGGCAGCACCGCCTTGAGGAACTGCAGCGGGGCGATCTCGCGGCCCTCGAACTCGATCGGCTCGATGCGGGTCATGCCGACGTTCTCGAGCACCTTGAGGTGGGTGATGTACGTCTCGGAGAAGGTCATCCAGAAGCGGATTCGCTTGAGGCCGCGGATATTCTGCGATAGGGACTCCATTTCCTCGTGGTAGAGCAGGTAGAGATCCTTCTCGCCGATCCCGTCGAAGTCGAAGCTGCGCTTCTCGGCCAGCGGCGCGGTCTCCTTCCACTCGCCCTCTTCCCAGTAGCGGCCGTTGGCGGTGATCTCGCGGATGTTGATCTCGGGATTGAAGTTGGTGGCGAACGGATAGCCATGGTCGCCGCCGTTGGCATCCAGGATGTCGATGCGATGGATCTCGTCGAACAGGTGCTTCTGGCCATAGGCGCAGTAGATGTTGGTCATGCCCGGGTCGAAGCCGCAGCCCAGGGTAGCCATGTTGCCGGCCTTGGCGTAGCGCTCCTGGAAGGCCCACTGCTCCTTGTACTCGAACTTGGCCTCGTCCGGGTGCTCGTAGTTAGCGGTGTCCAGGTAGGGCACGCCGGTGCGCAGGCAGGCCTCCATGATGGTCAGGTCCTGATAGGGCAGGGCGACGTGGATCAGCACGTCGGGCTGGAAGGACTCGATCAGCGCGACCAGCGCCTCGACGTCATCGGCATCCACCTCGGCGGTCTGGATGGGGCGCTCCAGCTGGGACGCGATGGCGCGGCACTTCGCCTGGTTGCGGCTCGCCAGGCAGATCTCGCTGAACACCTCGGGATGCTGGGCGCACTTGTGGGTGACGACACCGCCGACGCCGCCGGCGCCGATAATCAGGACTTTGCTCATGGGGGTTCGAATCCAGATCGGGAAAATATCAACAATGGTAGGGTCTTATCGGTAATTGGAGCACCTTGGCGCGTCCGGACCCGATGCCACCCCGGTCTCACTCTCGCCTGGCCGGTCGCATGGGCCGGCGAGTGGGCGCTGATAATGGCTCCCCCTGAGGCTGGTCGCAAGAGGTTTTCGCGTCAAGGCTAATACGAAAGTCGGGGGCAGCCCGTTTCACGAGCCGAGCGCAGGTCGACGGGCGAGCGAGGCGGAGACGGCAGGCCGGAAACGAAAAAAGCGCCCGTAGGCGCTTGATTCGTCGACTGTTTGGTGGAGGCGGCGGGAATTGAACCCGCGTCCGCCGGCACTCACCCATTGGCTCTACATGCTTAGTTTCGTCTTTTGATTTAACGCGACTGGCTCCGACGAGCAGGATCCAGCAACGCGATTCCTCTGAGTTTTAACGACCGGCGAGAGGACACCACCGATCGCGATCCCATCAGTCGTCGCTCGTATCCCCTCCGTGATGAATGGGCACATCACTTCGGGGCCGGGCTAGAAGCTAGCGGCGTTTAAGCTGCCAGCGCGCCCTGAGCGTAGTTGTCGTCGTTTGCGACTATTCAATCGTGATGTTGTATTTACGAGATACATCACGCTCTCGGCATGCACCTCAGGGATTGTCACCGGCGTCGAAACCGTGTCGCCCCCGTAATGCGCATCCTAACAGGATGTGTAGGTCTGTGACACCTCAGGCCTTGGTTTGTTCCCGCATGATGCGGCCCTTCTGCCGCTGCCAGTCGCGGTCCTTCTCGGTGGCCCGCTTGTCGTGCAGCTTCTTGCCGGTCACCAGGGCCAGCTCGCACTTCACCCGATTGTGCTTCCAGTAGAGCTTGAGCGGCACGCAGGTGTGGCCCTTCTCCTGGGTGCGCGAGAAGATCTTGGCGATCTCCTTGCGATGCAGCAGTAGCTTGCGGGTGCGCGTGGGATCCGCCACCTCGTGGGTGCTGGCGGTGTTGAGCGGCATGATGTGGCTGCCCAACAGCCAGGCCTCGCCGTTCTTGACCAGGATGTAGGTGTCGGTGAGCTGCGCCTTGCCGGCCCGCAGGCTCTTCACTTCCCAGCCGGCCAGCACCAGGCCGGCCTCGAAGGCCTCGTCGATGTGGTATTCGAAGCGTGCCTTCTTGTTCTGGGCGATGACGTTGCTGCTGGGCCCCTTGCTCTTGCCTTTCTTGTTGGCCATGAAACCTCGTGTCCTGTATCTGCCGGTGGCGCTGCCCCTTCGATGTGGGGGGAAGCGTGGTACCATTCAAGGCCTGAAATAACCGCTCATGATACGCCCTGGGCACTGTGAAGTCAGCGGAGAGCTCAATGCCAACGGTCAATCGGTCCGCCATGGTGCGGCACACCCCCAAGGACATGTTCGACCTGGTCAACGACTTCGAGCGCTATCCGGAGTTCCTGCCCGGGTGCCGACGCGCACGCCTGCTGGAGCGCGATGACTCGCACCTGATCGGCGAGATGACCCTGGGGCGGGCCGGGATCGAGCAGAGCTTTACCACCCGCAATGATCTGATCGAGCCCGAGCGCATCGAGATGTCGCTGGTCAGCGGCCCCTTCAAGCGCCTGCGGGGTCGCTGGCTGTTCCTGCCCATGGGTGAGCGGGCCTGCAAGATCAGCCTTGAGCTGGAGTTCGAGTTCGCCAACCGCCTGCTGGCGATGGCCTTCGGTAAGCTCTTCCAGCAGGTGGCCGGCCAGCTGGTGGACTCCTTCACCCGCCGGGCGGACAACCTCTATGGCCGCTAGCGCGCCCGCCACGCTCGATGTCGAGGTGGCCTTCGCGCTACCCGACCAGCAGCGCATCATCCCGCTCGTGGTGCCCGAGGGCACCACGGCGCACCAGGCGGTGGCGATGGCGGGGCTGGAGGCGGCGTTTCCCGAACTGCCCCCGGCCACCTTCCGGCAGGCCACCCTGGGCATCTTCGGCAAGCGGCTGCGCGACCCGGACGCGGTGCGGCTGCGCGCCGGGGATCGGGTCGAGGTCTATCGTCCGCTGCAGATCGATCCCAAGGCGGCGCGCAGCGAGCGGGCTGCCCGCGGCAAACACTGACGCCCCGGCCGGCGAGGGCCGGCACGGGGCGTCAACGAAGACCGCAGTGCGCTGATGTCAGGGGCGGTCCGGGGTGACGTTGTCGATGGGGGCTTCGCGGGCGGCCGAGGTGCCCTCGCTGTCGGGCCCGATGCCGCGATCATCGCTCAGCGGCGGGGCCTTCGAGAAGTTGCCCTCCCGCTCGACCTCCGCGACTCGCCCGCCGGCGAAGGTCAGGGTGACGCGGCGCTGCTCCACGCCGCCGTAGGCCTCGTCGAGGCGATAGACATAGTCCCACTGGCTGGCATCGAAGGGGGCCTCGAGCAGGGGGCTGCCCATCAGGTCGACCACTTGCTGTCGGCTCATGCCCGGCCGCAGCTGCTCGACCATGGCCTCGGTCACCAGGTTGCCCTGGGGCAGATCGCGCTTGTACACACCGAAGTAGCTGCAACCGCTGATCATCAGCAGGGCGACGGAAAGGGTGACGATTCTGGTCAGCTTTTGCATTTGCGCCTGTTCTTCACTATCGTGGATTCGGTCGATCATAACCGACCCTACCCGATACTGCGAAGAGCGACCATGGCCGACCAGAACCATGAATTGCGCAAGGCCGGTCTCAAAGTGACCCTGCCGCGCGTCAAGATCCTGCAAATCCTCGAGACTGCCTCCGAACAGCATCACCTGAGTGCCGAGGATGTCTACAAGACCCTGCTGGAAGCAGGCGAGGACGTGGGCCTGGCCACCGTCTATCGCGTGCTGACCCAGTTCGAGTCCGCCGGCCTGGTGATTCGCCACAACTTCGATGGCGGTCATGCGGTTTTCGAGCTCTCCCAGGAGGAGCACCACGACCACATGGTGTGCCTGGAGAGTGGCGAGATCATTGAATTCTTCGACGAGACCATCGAGCGTCGTCAGCAGGAGATCGCCGAGGAACACGGCTTCGAGCTGGTCGACCATGCCCTGGTGCTCTATGTGAGGCCCCGCGGCTCCCGCGCGACTCGCCAGGAAGGCATCCAGAAGAAGTGATCTCGCCCCGCTGAATCCGCCAGGGCAGACGACCGCGGCCCCGATCCCAGGATCGGGGCCGCACTGCGTTGGGGCAATCTAATCTTGAGTACGAGCCGCGTTCGGCGGGCTCAATGGTGGGCGCGCTGGCTGGCGTCGAGCATCTCCCGGGCATGGGCCAGGGTGCGGTCGGAGAGGTTCACCCCGCCCAGCATGCGCGCCAGCTCGCCGACCCGGCCGGCCTCGTCGAGCAGCGCCATGCGGGTCAGGGTGGAGGCCTCGCCGGCCTGCTTCTCGATGTGCAGGTGATGGTGCGCCTGGGCGGCCACCTGGGGCAGGTGGGTCACGGTCATCACCTGGCCGTTCTCGCCCAGCCGGCGCAGCAGCTGGCCGACGATCTCGGCGGTGGCGCCGGAGATGCCTACGTCCACCTCGTCGAACACCAGGCTGGCGATGGTCGAGTGCTGGGCCGCCACCACCTGGATCGCCAGGCTGATGCGCGAGAGCTCGCCGCCGGAGGCGACCTTGGCCAGCGGCCGGGCCGGCTGACCGGGGTTGGCGCTGATCAGCATGCGGGCGACCTCGAGCCCCTCGGCGGCCGGGGTCTCGCGGGTCTCCAGCTCGACCTCGAAGGTGGCCTTGTCCATGGCCAGGAAGGCCAGCTGCTCCTGCACGGCCTCTCCGAAGCGGCGGGCGGCCTGGTGGCGGGCTCGGGAGATTGCGGTGGCCTGCTCCTGCCAGTGGTTTTTCAGGGTATCGGCCTCGGCGGCCAGCGCCTCCAGGTCGCCGTCGCCGCCTTCCAGGCCTTCGAGCTCGTCGGCCAGCCGCCGGTGCAGGGCGAGGAGCTCCTCGGGCAGCACATGGTGCTTGCGGGCGATGCGATGCACTTCGCCGAGTCGCGCCTCGACCCAGGCCAGCCGCTCCGGGTCCAGCTCGACGCCGCCGGCGAAGTGGCCGAGCTCGCGGCTGGCCTCCTCGACCTGGATGCGCGCATCGCCGAGCATGCTGAGGGTGTCGGCCAGGCTGCCGCGGCCGCTGCCCGGCAGCGCCGAGAGATGCTGGATCGCCTGGTTGAGCAGCGACAGGGCGCCGCCCTCGTCGCCGTCGCAGCATTCGGCGGCGAACTGGGCCTCGCGTAGCCGCTCCTCGGCGTGGGCCAGCTCCTCCTGCTCCTTCTCGAGCCCCTTGAGCTCATTCTCGGCCAGGGCCAGCTGGTCGAGCTCCTCGACCTGGTAGCGCAGCAGCTGGCGGCGGGCGCGGATCTCGTCGCCGTCCTCGGTCAGGCGCTCGAGGCGGCGGCGGGTCGCCTGCCAGTCGCGGAAGGCCTGGCGCATCCCGGCCACCTGCTCACGGTGGCCGGCGAAGTCGTCGAGCAGGCGCAGGTGGGTCTCCTCCTTCAGCAGCGCCTGGTGGGCATGCTGACCATGGATCTCGATGAGGTGCTCGCCCAGGGCGCGTAGGTCGGCCACCGTGGCCGGCTGGCCGTTGATCCAGGCCTTGGAGCGCCCGGCCCGGGTGACCACCCGGCGCAGCAGGCAGTCGTCGCTGGGCAGTTCGCGGGCCTCGAGCCAGGCGCGGGCCGCGGGCAGCGCCTGGAGGTCGAAACGGGCGCTGAGGTCGGCGCGTTCGCGGCCTGGGCGCACGCTGGCGCTGTCGGCGCGCTCGCCCAGGCAGAGCCCCAGGGCACCCAGCAGGATGGACTTGCCGGCCCCCGTCTCGCCGGTGATGGCGGTCATGCCGCCGGAAAGCTCCAGCTCGAGGTGGTCGACGATAGCGAAGTCGCGAATGGCAAGCTCTGTCAGCATGGTGCCTCCCGGGGCCTGTCTGGGAATACTAAGTCAGTAACTGCCTGGGTCTGTAACGGCCTGGGTCTGTAACTGCCCAGCCTGTATCTACTGGTTATCCATACACGTATTGTGTGTTTATACAGTAGCCAAGGTTCGCCCACAATGCACGTTCGGCGTCGTCGCCCGATGACGCCTTGAGTTCGCCACGGCCAGCCCCATATACCCCGCAGACACGCACTCAAGTCATCATTCATGCCTTGCCAGCGGCTCCTGGCCGCTGATCGCCATTCAGGAGACCCACATGGCCAAAGACCCCCAGACCCCGCTGGACGACGAACTCGCTCGCGAGCTCGCTCGTGAGGAGCAGGACGCCGAGCCGCAAGCCGAGCCCGAGACCGTGGAGGGTGAGCTGGAGGACGCCATCGAGGGCGCCGAGCAGGCCGCCACCGAAGCCCAGGCCGCGGACAATCCCGAGGCCGAGGTGCTGGCGGCCCGGGTCGAGGAGCTCGAGCAGAGCGTCGCCGACGCCAAGGAGCAGCAGCTGCGTGCCGCCGCCGAGGCGCAGAACGTGCGTCGCCGGGCCGAGCAGGAGGCAGAGAAGGCACGCAAGTTCGCCCTCGAGAAGTTCGTCAAGGAGCTGCTGCCGGTGGTCGACAGCCTGGAAAAGGCGCTGGACGCCATGCAGGACGGCGCCAGCGAGACGCATCGCGAGGGCGTCTCCATGACCCTCAAGATGCAGCACGACGCGCTGGCCAAGTTCGGCGTCGAGGTGGTGGAGCCCCACGGCGAGCCCTTCGACCCGCAATACCACGAGGCCATGGCCATGGTGCCCAACCCCGAGATGGAGCCCAACACCGTCATGGAGGTGATGCAGAAGGGCTACTTGCTCAACGGACGCCTGGTGCGCCCGGCCATGGTGGTGGTCAGCCAGGCCGCCGGCTGAGGCCGGACCATACAAAAGCGGTCCTCGGGTCTTGAAAAGGTCTCGAGGGCCCCCAGATAGACGGCAACCCCGCGGTGAAAGCCGCAGACGACGAATTCAACTGTAATTTCGAGGATTTCCTATGGGACGCATCATCGGTATTGATCTGGGGACCACCAACTCTTGTGTCGCCGTGCTCGACGGTGACCAGGCCAAGGTGATCGAGAACGCCGAAGGCGCACGTACCACGCCCTCCATCATCGCCTACACGGAAGACGGCGAGATCCTGGTGGGCCAGGCGGCCAAGCGCCAGGCGGTGACCAACCCGCATAACACCGTCTACGCCATCAAGCGCCTGATCGGCCGTCGCTTCAAGGACGATGTCGTCCAGAAGGACATCAAGATGGTGCCCTACACCATCGCCGAGGCCGACAACGGTGACGCCTGGGTGGAAGTGAAGGGCAAGAAGCTTGCTCCGCCGCAGGTCAGCGCCGAAGTGCTGAAGAAGATGAAGAAGACCGCGGAAGACTACCTGGGTGAAGAAGTCACCGAGGCGGTCATCACCGTGCCGGCCTACTTCAATGACAGCCAGCGCCAGGCCACCAAGGACGCCGGCCGTATCGCCGGTCTCGAGGTCAAGCGCATCATCAACGAGCCGACCGCGGCGGCGCTGGCCTATGGCATGGACAAGGCGCGCGGTGACAAGACCATCGCGGTCTATGACCTGGGCGGTGGTACCTTCGACATCTCCATCATCGAGGTGGCGGACGTCGACGGCGAGACCCAGTTCGAGGTGCTGGCCACCAACGGCGACACCTTCCTGGGCGGCGAGGACTTCGACCTGGCACTGATCAACTACCTGGTCGACCAGTTCAAGTCCGATAGCGGCATCGACCTCTCCGGCGACAACCTGGCCATGCAGCGCCTCAAGGAAGCCGCCGAGAAGGCCAAGATCGAGCTCTCCAGCGCCCAGCAGACCGATGTCAACCTGCCGTACATCACGGCCGACAACACCGGGCCCAAGCACCTCAATGTCAAGGTGACCCGCGCCAAACTGGAGTCGCTGGTCGAGGCCTTGATCAAGCGTTCCATGGAGCCGTGCAAGACCGCGCTCAAGGATGCTGGCCTGTCCGCCTCCGAGATCGACGACGTCATCCTGGTCGGCGGCCAGACCCGCATGCCCATGGTGCAGAAGTCCGTGGCCGACTTCTTCGGCAAGGACGCCCGCAAGGACGTCAACCCCGACGAGGCCGTGGCCGTGGGTGCTGCCATCCAGGGCGGCGTGCTGGGCGGCGACGTCAAGGACGTGCTGCTGCTCGACGTCACCCCGCTGACGCTGGGTATCGAGACCCTTGGCGGCGTGATGACCCCGCTGATCGAGAAGAACACCACCATCCCGACCAAGAAGACCCAGACCTTCTCGACCGCGGATGACAACCAGACCGCCGTGACCATTCACGTGCAGCAGGGCGAGCGCAAGCAGTCCAGCGGCAACAAGTCGCTGGGTCGCTTCGACCTCAGCGACATTCCGCCGGCGCCGCGCGGCGTGCCGCAGATCGAGGTCGCCTTCGACCTGGACGCCAACGGCATCCTGCATGTCTCCGCCAAGGACAAGGCCACCGGTAAGGAGCAGTCGATCGTCATCAAGGCCTCCAGCGGTCTCTCCGAGGAAGAGGTCGAGCAGATGATGCAGGATGCCGAGGCTCACGCCGACGAGGACAAGAAGTTCGAGGAGCTGGTGCAGCTGCGCAATCAGGCTGACGGCATGGTCCACGCCGCCCGCAAGACCCTCGAGGAGGCCGGCGACAAGGCCAGCGACGAGGAGAAGCAGGCCATCGAGAGCGCCGCCAGCGAGCTCGAGGAGGCGATCAAGGGTGACGACAAGGACGACATCCAGGCCAAGCTGGACAAGCTGACCGAGGCGTCCGGCAACCTTGCCCAGAAGATGTACGCCGAGCAGAGCGATGCTGCCCAGCAGGCTGATGAAGCCGGCGACGAGGCTGGCGCCAAGAAGGAAGATGACGTGGTCGACGCCGAGTACGAAGAAGTCAACGACGACCAGAAAAAGCAGTAAACCACGACATCTGAACCACGGATGACGCCAGCGCGGGGGCCAGACTCCCGCGTTGGTGTTTCCGCTGAGTCCCTACGGAGGCGGACAGACTCATGTCCAAGCGTGATTACTACGAAGTACTGGGCGTCGAGCGCGGGGCCGACCAGAAGGACATCAAGAAGGCCTACCGACGCCTCGCCCAGAAATTTCATCCGGACCGCAATCCGGAAGATGACACCGCGGCGGAGAAGTTTCGCGAGGTTTCGGAGGCCTATGAGGTCCTGAGCGACAGCGAGAAGCGCGCCGCCTATGACCAGTTCGGCCATGCCGGTGTCGACGAGCAGGCCGGTGGCTTCGGCGGAGGCGGCTTCGGCGGTGCCGGGGCCGGCGGCTTCAGCGATATCTTCGGCGACGTGTTCGGCGACATCTTCGGCGGCGGGGGCGGCCGGCGCCATCCCAACGCCCCGGCCCGCGGCAGCGACCTGCGCTACAACCTCGAGCTCGACCTCGAGGACGCCGTGGCCGGCACCAGCGTGGATATCCGCGTGCCGCGCCACATCGAATGCGAGCGCTGCGACGGCGACGGTGCCGAGCCGGGCTCCAGCAAGGAGACCTGCCCGACCTGTAACGGCATGGGCCAGGTGCGCATGCAGCAGGGCTTCTTCGCCGTGCAGCAGACCTGCCCGACCTGCCACGGCAGCGGCCAGCACATCAAGGTGCCGTGCCACAAGTGCAACGGCGAGGGACGGGTGCGCGAGACCCGCACCCTCTCGGTGAAGATTCCGGCTGGGGTGGATATCGGCGACCGCATCCGCCTCAACGGCGAGGGCGAGGCCGGCATCAACGGCGGCCCGCCCGGGGATCTCTACGTCCAGGTGGCGATCAAGCCGCACCACATCTTCCAGCGCGACGGCCGCCACCTGCAGTGTGAGGTGCCGATCAACTTCGTTGACGCCGCACTCGGCGGTGAGCTGGAGGTGCCGACCCTGGACGGCCGGGTCAAGCTGAAGATCCCGCCCGAGACCCAGACCGGCAAGCTGTTCCGCCTGCGCGGCAAGGGCGTCAAGCCGGTGCGTGGCGGCCCGCCGGGCGACCTGCTGTGCAAGGTCGTGGTCGAGACCCCGGTCAAGCTCAACGAGGAGCAGAAGGACCTGCTGCGCACCTTCCAGGACAGCCTGGGCGGCAGCAACGGCCATCACCACTCGCCGAAGAAGTCGAGCTTCTTCGACGGGGTGAAGAAGTTCTTCGAGGACATGAAGCCGTAAGGGCAGTCCCGCGGAAATCGACAAGGCCCCGCGCTCCGAAAGGAGACGGGGCCTTGTCGTGTCCGGGCCGTGCATATCAGCGCTGCAGGTGGTCCAGCCGCCAGGCCAGGCCTTCTTCGTGGGGATGGCGCCGTGTCATGCCGTGCTTACAGCCACCCGGCGCGGCGGAAGCGCCAGTAGAGCGTGCCGCAGGCACTGCCCATCACCAACAGGGCCAGGGGGTAGCCCAGGCGCCAGTCCAGCTCGGGCATGTGGGCGAAGTTCATGCCCCAGATGCCGGCAAGGATGGTGGCCACCGCGAAGATGGCGGCCCAGGCTGCCAGCCGCTTGTGGACCTCGCCCTCGTCGATCGCCACCATCGAGAGGTTTACCTGGATCGCGGTGATGGTCATCTCGCGGATGGTATCTACCGCTGACTCGATGCGATGCAGATGGTCGTAGACGTCGCGGAAATACTCCCGGGTCTTGCGGCACAGCGCCGGGACCCGGCCGCCGAACAGGTGGCTCGCGGCCTCGCCCAAGGGCATGGCCGCATGCTTGAGCCGCATGGTCTGGCGCTTGAGCTGGTAGAGGCGCTCCAGGCTCTGGCGGGCCGTTCCCCTGACGAAGATCTGGTCCTCGATGCTCTCGAGCTCGGCCTGCAGGGCCTCGACCACCGGGAAGTAGCGGTCGACGATGGTGTCCATCAGGGCATAGATCACGAAGGCGGGGCCGTGTCGGAGCAGCTTCGGTTCGTGCTCGCAGCGCTGGCGGACCTCGGTGAAGCCCCGGCCCGGGTGCAGGCGCACCGACAGCACGTACCCCGGGCCGGCGAACACCGCCACCTGGCCGGTCTCCAGCTGGTCGTCGCGCATGGTGACCATGTGCATGATCACGAACAGCGCTTCGTCGTACTCCTCGAACTTGGGGCGCTGGTGCCCGTTCAGGGCGTCCTCCACGGCCAGTTCGTGCAGGCCGAAGACCGCCTGGAAGCGGGCCATCTCCTTCTCGTCGGGCTCATGCAGTGCCACCCATACGAAACGGTCAGGTTGCCCCAGGTAGTCGCCGATCTCGTCGCTCTGGATGTCGCGCAGGCGATGTCCCTTTTCGTAGGCCACGCAGTTGATGATCATTGCCGAGCTCTCCCGATGAGTGGTGGTGCCCTGTGCCACAGCATAGTGCCTGGAGGTGAGCACCTGTCACCCCCGCCAGCGTGAGGGCAAATGTCATGAGGCGGGGCATCGGGGGAGGGGGTGGCGTTCATGGGGGCGTCGTCATAGGCTGAGGATTCACCCAACGAGACGCGGAGGCCGCCATGCCGATTTCACGAGCCGAGATTCCCGCCGAGGATGCCAAGGGGCTGGTCGAGCGCCTGTGCCGGGACTGGGCCGATGCCCGGCCGATCGATCGCGAAGAGACCCAGGCGCGGGTGATCTTCGACGAGGGCAGCTGCCTGCTCCAGGCAGAGCCGGATCGGTTGATCGTGGCCGTCGAGACGCTGGATGACGAGACCCTGGACCGGCTCGAGGGCAAGGTGAACGCCGCGCTCGAGGGGCTGACGGGCGTGACCCTGGCGATCGTCTGGGAGAATTGAACGACGGCGTCTCGCCCCGCGCCGCCCACCTCGGCATGCTGCTGTGGGCGGTGCTGGTGGGGCTGTCGTTTCCCGCGGTAGGGGCAATGAGCGAGCTGCCGCCGTTCTCGCTCACCGCGCTGCGCTTCGTCATCGCCTGCTGTGGCCTGTGGTGGTTGGCCCGGTGCTCGCCGGATTTTCTGCCTGCCTGGCGGCGGCTACCGCTCTATGCCCTGATGGGGCTCTGCCTGGCCGGCTTCTTCGGCGCCATGTTCTGGGCGGCGCACCATGCCACGGCGCTCTCCATGGCCACCCTCTTCGTCACGGTGCCGTTGCTGGCCTTCCTGCTGGGGCTGGGCTTCGGCGTGGAACGGCTGGCCTGGCGCTTGCCGGCGATCCTGGCGCTGGGGGCGGCGGGGGCGCTGGGCCTGGCGTTTGCGGAGTCGCTGGCGAAGGGCGGGCGCCTGCAGTTCGGCATCGGCGAGGCGGTGTTCTTCCTGGGCTGCCTCTCCACGGCGCTCTATCCGGTGCTCAGCAAGTGGGGGCTGGCGACCGGGCGCCTGCCGGGGTCGGCGGCGGTGCGCACCTTCTGGAGCCTGGGCCTGGGCGCGGTGCTGATCGGGCTGCTAGGGCTCGCCATCGAGCCGGTGGGCCGCCTGGCGACCATGACCGGCCCTGACCTGCTGCTGCTGGTCTACCTGGGGCTCTTCTCCAGTGCCCTGACCTTCTGGCTGCTGCAGCGCGCCACCTCGGCGCTCACGCCCGGCGCGGTCACCGCCTACAGCTACCTGGTGCCCTTCGTCTCCATGCTGCTGCTGTTCGTCCGGGAGCCCGAGCGGGTCGGCTGGGTCTGGCTGCCGGGCAGCGCCCTGGTACTGCTGGCGATCGCGCTGCTGCTGCGCAGCGGGCGCGCCGGCGGCTAGCCGGTCTCATCCTTCCCCGCGCGCTCGCCGGGAAAGGCCAGGCGGCTCGAGGCCTTGTGGGTGATCTCGATGCGCTCGCCTTCGGTGTCGAAATCGTGGATTATCACTGACCTCTGTCGAGCAGGAGTTGCCATCATGATCAAGAACGGCATGCGGCCTATCCATCCTGGCGAGGTGCTGCGGGAGGACTATCTCGATCCGCTGGGGATGAGCGTCAACGCCCTGGCGCGTGAGCTGCGCGTGCCCGCGACCCGTCTACATGAGATCGTCAAGGAGCGTCGCGCGATCTCGGCGGATACGGCTCTGAGGCTGGCGCGTTATTTCGGCGGTGATGCGCAGTCGTGGCTGAACCTCCAGGCAGCCTATGACCTCAAGCGAGTCGAGCTCGACCATGGCGAGGAAATCGAGCGCAGCGTATCGCCACGAGATGCCGCTTGAGGCTCTGATATACTCTCGCCCATTCTCGAATCGCTACCGCTTCTACAGGAGTCCACATGACCCGTATCGCCATCGTCGGTGTCGCCGGCCGCATGGGTAGCACCCTGGTCAACGCCGTGCAGCAGGATGCCGGGGCCACCCTGGCCGGCGGCATCGTCGAGCCGGGCAGCTCGCTCGTGGGGGCCGACATCGGCGAGCTGGCGGGCGTCGGCAAGCTGGGTGTGGCCGCCGTGGATTCGCTCGAGGCCATCGCCGACGACGTCGACGTGCTGATCGACTTCACCGCGCCGCAGGTGACCCTGGCGAATCTGGCCTTCTGCGCCGAGCACGGCAAGCGCATCGTCATCGGCACCACCGGCCTTGACGACGAGGAGCTCGCCGCCCTGGACGCCTTCCGCGACCGGGTGCCGATGGTCTTCGCGCCGAACATGAGCGTGGGGGTGAACCTGACGCTGAAGCTGCTCGAGACGGCGGCGAAGGCACTGGGCGACGAGGGCTACGACATCGAGGTGATCGAGGCCCATCACCGCCACAAGGTGGATGCCCCCTCCGGCACGGCGCTGAAGATGGGCGAGGTGGTGGCCGAGAGCCTGGGCCGCAGCCTCAAGGAGCACGGCGTCTTCGCCCGCGAGGGCCAGTGCGGGCCGCGCAGTGACAAGGAGATCGGTTTCGCCACCGTGCGCGCCGGCGATATCGTCGGTGAGCACACGGTGATGTTTGCCACCGAAGGCGAGCGCATCGAGATTACCCACAAGGCCTCGAGCCGCATGACCTTCGCCAAGGGCGCGGTGCGTGCTGCGCGCTGGGTGGCCGGCCAGGGCAACGGCCGCTACTCGATGCAGGACGTACTCGGGCTTTGATTCCGGAGATTGTGCCGATGGCGGGAGCTCGGGGCTGCTCCGTCGACAAGCCTGCGGGGAGGCGCTGTAAATACCTCCCTGTACGCTACCGACGCCTTCCCTGGCGTAGGACCTCCCCTGCGGCTTGTCCCCGGCGCCCCTCGCTATCGAGCTCTGCGGCGGAAGCGCCCACGATCTTCCGGGGGCTAGCCGCGAGGCGCCATTTCCTGTAATATCCCCAAGATTTTGGCCGGGCGCGCGGGCAAATAGCCCTCTCGAGCGCTTGTTGCTTCGGCCCCCAGTGTGCTGATGATCTGAGCGAATCAGTTCCGAGCGAATGACAACAAGCGGGATGAAACCGGTCTTACATCGGGTTTCGTCCCGCTTTTTTGCGGGGCGGCCATCCGCGGGGCGGCCATCCGGGGCTCGAAGGCCCGGCCATGGCCCCGCAGTATTCCTAGATAAGCATGGGAGGACGTTGCATTGAACAGACCCGCGATACTGGCCCTGGAAGACGGAAGTGTATTCCACGGCACGGCCATCGGTGCCGATGGACAGACCAGCGGTGAGGTGGTGTTCAATACGGCCATGACCGGCTACCAGGAAATCCTGACCGATCCCTCCTACACCCGACAGATCGTCACCCTCACCTATCCGCATATCGGCAACACCGGCGTCAACGCCGAGGACGTCGAGTCCGGCGCCATCGCCGCCGCTGGCCTGGTGATCCGTGACCTCCCCCTGCTGGCCAGCAGCTTTCGCTGCGAACAGACGCTCTCCGACTACCTCAAGGGCCAGAACGTGCTAGGCATCGCCGACATCGATACCCGCCGCCTGACCCGCATCCTGCGCGACAAGGGCGCCCAGAATGGCGCGATCCTGGCCGGTGCCGATGCCGAGGGTGACGACGCCGTCGAGCGCGCCCTGGCCTCGGCCCGTGCCTTCCCGGGCCTCAAGGGCATGGACCTGGCCAAGGTGGTCTCCTGCCAGACCCCCTATGAGTGGAGCGAGGGCGAGTGGGCCCTGGGTGCGGGCTATGCCGATGCGTCCGGCCCGGATGGAAAGGCAGAGCGTCCTTTCCATGTCGTTGCCTACGACTACGGGATCAAGCGCAACATCCTGCGCATGCTCGCCTCACGCGGCTGCCGGCTGACTGTGGTGCCGGCCCAGACACCGGCCGCCGAGGTGCTGGCCATGGCCCCCGACGGCGTCTTCCTGGCCAACGGGCCTGGCGACCCCGAGCCCTGCGACTATGCCATCACGGCGATCCGGGAGATCCTCGAGACCGAGCTCCCCGTGTTCGGTATCTGCCTGGGCCACCAGCTGCTGGCGCTGGCCTCTGGTGCCAAGACGGTGAAGATGAAGTTTGGTCACCACGGCGCCAACCACCCGGTGCAGGACCTCGACAGCGGCCGGGTGATGATCACCAGCCAGAACCACGGCTTCGCCGCCGACGAGGGGAGCCTGCCGGCCAACCTGCGAGCCACCCACCGCTCGCTGTTCGATGGCTCCCTGCAGGGCGTCGAGCGCACCGACCGCCCGGCCTTCAGCTTTCAGGGCCACCCCGAGGCCAGCCCGGGGCCGCGCGACGTGTCGCCGCTGTTCGACCGTTTCGTCGAGATGATGAAGTCCCGCCGCTAGGCCGGCCCTTCGAATCGTCGCCCTTCGTCACCCTTATTCTGTGGGAAGCACCATGCCCAAGCGTACCGACATCCAGAGCATCCTGATCATTGGCGCCGGCCCCATCGTCATCGGCCAGGCGTGCGAATTCGACTACTCCGGCGCCCAGGCCTGCAAGGCGCTGCGTGAGGAGGGCTACCGGGTCATCCTGGTCAACTCCAACCCGGCCACCATCATGACCGACCCGGTGATGGCCGACGCCACCTACATCGAGCCGATCACGTGGCAGACGGTGGAGAAGATCATCGAGGCCGAGCGTCCCGATGCCATGCTGCCGACCATGGGCGGCCAGACGGCGCTCAACTGTGCGCTGGACCTGGACAAGCACGGCGTGCTGGCGAAGTACGGCGTGGAGATGATCGGTGCCAACGCCGATGCCATCAACATGGCCGAGGATCGCGACCTCTTCGACCAGGCCATGAAGCGCATCGGCCTGGAGTGCCCCAAGGCCGAGGTGGCCCACAGCATGGAGGAGGCCTGGCGCATCCAGGCGCAGTTCGGCTTCCCGGTGATCATCCGCCCTTCCTACACCATGGGCGGCTCCGGCGGCGGCGTAGCCTATAACAAGGAGGAGTTCGAAGAGATCTGCACCCGCGGCTTCGAACTCTCCAACAACCATGAGCTGCTGATCGACGAGTCGCTGCTGGGCTGGAAGGAGTACGAGATGGAGGTCGTTCGCGACAAGAACGACAACTGCATCATCGTCTGTGCCATCGAGAACTTCGACCCCATGGGCGTGCACACCGGCGACTCCATCACCGTGGCCCCGGCTCAGACGCTGACCGACAAGGAATACCAGATCATGCGCGACGCCTCGCTGGCGGTGCTGCGCGAGATCGGCGTCGAGACCGGTGGATCCAACGTGCAGTTCGGCGTCGATCCCAACACCGGGCGCGTGGTGGTCATCGAGATGAATCCGCGGGTGTCGCGTTCCTCGGCGCTGGCCTCCAAGGCCACCGGTTTCCCGATCGCCAAGATCGCCGCCAAGCTGGCGGTGGGCTATACCCTCGACGAGCTGCAGAACGACATCACCGGCGGGCGCACTCCGGCCTCCTTCGAGCCGTCCATCGACTATGTGGTCACCAAGATCCCGCGCTTCACCTTCGAGAAGTTCCCCCAGGCCAACGACCGCCTGACCACCCAGATGAAGTCGGTCGGGGAGGTGATGGCCATTGGCCGCACCTTCCAGGAGTCGCTGCACAAGGCGCTGCGTGGCCTGGAAACCGGCAACGACGGCCTGGACCCCAAGGTGACCCGCTTCGACGCCGATGGGCTGGCGCATATCAAGGGCGAGCTGCAGGCCGCCGGTGCCGAGCGCATCTTCTTCATCGCCGACGCCATGCGCGCCGGGATGAGCGTCGACGAGATCTTCGCGCTGACCAACATCGATCGCTGGTACCTGGTGCAGATCGAAGATCTGGTGAAGGCCGAGCAGGCGGTGGCGAAGCGCTCGCTCTCCGAGCTCACTCCCCGCGAGCTGTTCGCCCTCAAGCGCAAGGGCTTCAGTGACGCCCGCCTGGCGAGCCTGCTGGGGGTCGCCGAGAAGGAGTTTCGCAAGACCCGCCAGCAGGCCGGCATCCGCCCGGTCTACAAGCGGGTGGATACGTGCGCGGCCGAGTTCGCCTCGGACACCGCCTACATGTACTCCACCTACGAGGAGGAGTGCGAGGCGGAGGTCTCCGACCGCCGGAAGATCATGGTGCTGGGTGGCGGGCCCAATCGTATCGGCCAGGGCATCGAGTTCGACTACTGCTGCGTCCATGCGGCCTTCGCCATGCACGACGACGGCTATGAGACCATCATGGTCAACTGCAACCCGGAGACCGTCTCCACCGACTATGACACCAGTGACCGCCTCTACTTCGAGCCGGTGACCCTGGAGGACGTGCTGGAGATCGCCGACAAGGAGCAGCCGGTCGGCGTGATCGTGCAGTTCGGCGGCCAGACCCCGCTGAAGCTCGCCCGCGAGCTCGAGGCCGCCGGCGTGCCGATCATCGGCACCACCCCGGACGCCATCGACCGCGCCGAGGACCGCGAGCGCTTCCAGCAGATGATCGACAAGCTGGGCCTCAAGCAGCCGCCCAACGCCACCGCGCGCAGTTTCGAGGAGGCCTTCGCCAAGGCCGAGGCGATCGGCTACCCGCTGGTGGTGCGCCCCAGCTACGTGCTCGGCGGGCGCGCCATGGAGATCGTCTATGACGCCTCCGAGCTCGAGAACTACATGACCCACGCGGTCAAGGTCTCCAACGACTCCCCGGTGCTGCTCGACCACTTCCTCAATGCCGCCATCGAGATCGACATCGATGCGGTCAGCGACGGGAGCGAGGTGGTGATCGGCGGCATCATGCAGCACATCGAGCAGGCCGGCGTGCACTCCGGCGACTCCGCCTGCTCGCTGCCGCCCTACTCGCTGCCCGCCGAGGTGCAGGACGCGATGCGCGACCAGGTCAAGCAGATGGCCGTGGAACTCGGCGTCAAGGGCCTGATGAACGTGCAACTGGCCTGGCAGGACGGCGAGATCTACGTCATCGAGGTCAACCCGCGCGCCTCGCGCACCGTGCCCTTCGTCTCCAAGTGCATCGGCACGTCGCTTGCCCAGGTCGCCGCGCGCTGCATGGCCGGCACCACCCTGGCCGAGCAGGGCTTCACCCGCGAGATCGTGCCGCACTTCTTCAGCGTCAAGGAGGCGGTCTTCCCGTTCAACAAGTTCCCCGGGGTCGACCCGATCCTCTCGCCGGAGATGAAGTCCACCGGCGAGGTGATGGGCAGTGGCGATACCTTCGCCGAGGCTTTCTACAAGGCGCAGCTCGGCGCCGGCGAGGCGATCCCGCCCCTCGAGGGCGACCGCAAGGCGTTCCTCTCGGTGCGTGACCCGGACAAGGCGGGAGTTATCGAGGTGGCGCGTTCTCTGGTAACCTTGGGGTTCACTCTGTGTGCGACCCGTGGCACGGCGGAGGCCCTCGAGGCCGCCGACCTGCCGGTGGAGATCGTCAACAAGGTCTATGAGGGCCGTCCGCATATCGTCGATCTGCTCAAGAACGACGAGGTCGCCTATATCGTCAACACCACCGAGGGCCGCCAGGCCATCAACGACTCCTCGGTGATCCGCCGCACCGCACTCGCCCGCAAGGTCCCCTATGCCACTACCCTGGCAGGGGCCAATGCTGTTTGCATGGCGCTCGAGTACGGCAATGCCATTACCGTGCGGCGGCTACAGGAACTGCATGCAGGAGCTACACAATGAACAAGGTCCCGATGACCGTCGCCGGTGAGAAGCGGCTTCGCAAGGAGCTCGAGGAGCTCAAGGGCGAGGCGCGGCCGAGGGTGATTGCCGCCATCGCCGAGGCTCGCGAGCACGGCGACCTGAAGGAGAATGCCGAGTACCATGCGGCCCGCGAGCAACAGGGCTTCATCGAGGGGCGTATCCAGGAGATCGAGGGCAAGCTCGGGAGCGCCCAGGTGATCGATGTCACCAAGCTACCGCAGACCGGCAAGGTGATCTTCGGCGTGACCGTGGGGCTGATCAACCTGGAGACCGACGACGAGGTGACCTATCGCATCGTTGGCGAAGACGAGGCCAACATCAAGGAAGGCCGCATCTCGGTCACCTCGCCCATCGCCCGTGCCCTGATCGGCAAGGAGGAGGGCGACGTGGTGGTGGTGCGCACCCCCGGCGGCGAGGTCGAGTACGAGATCTCGAGCGTCGAGCATCTGTAACCCTAGCTGTAAGCTTGAAGCCGTAAGCTGTAAGTCAGAACCCAAACACCCCCCAAGGTAGCGCCCTGAGCGGGGTGTTTTCTTACAGCTTAAAGCTTATGGCTTACAGCTCGCGCGAAGCGCGGTGGCTCAGCGCCGCCCGTGGTGGTTCTCGAAGCGCGTGATGTTGGAGAGCTTCGGGTTGACCCGGGGGTTGTGGCGGTAGAGCAGGGCCATCTTGCCGATCTTCTGGACCAGCTCGGCACCGCTCGCCGCGACCAGCTCGTCGAGCATGGCGGTGCGGTCATCACGGTCGGGCAGGGCGAGCTTGACCTTGACCAGCTCATGGTCGGAGAGGGCGCGGTCGAGCTCGGCCAGCACGCCTTCGGAGGCCCCGTTCTCGGAGACGGTGACCACGGGGTCGAGGTGGTGGCCGATGCTGCGGAATGCTTTCTTTTGTGCCTGTGACAAGCTCATGGTATCTTGCTTCTTCCCGGTTGGCGCGCAGCGCACATGGTACGGCGAAACGCCGCGCGGCGAAAGCTCGCCGCCGTGTCCCCGCATGTTTCCTCCGGCCGGGCCCGCAGGTCAGCACCCCGTCGTACCTCCATCAGGTCTTCCCGGAATCCGCTCGACTGCCTGTCATTCATGGTCATTCACAGGTGATGCCGTGGCACGTTCCAACGCTTCTCGCTCCAAGGGCGCCGCCGGCAAGGCGCCGCCCAGCAAGACCAGCAAGGACTGGTTGAAGGAGCACTTCGACGACCGCTTCGTTCAGCAGCGCTGGCAGGACGGCTATCGCAGCCGCGCCAGTTACAAGCTGCTGGCGCTGGATGAGAAGGACCGCCTGCTGCGGCGCGGGATGACGGTGATCGACCTGGGCGCCGCGCCCGGCGGCTGGAGCCAAGTGGCCGCCGAGAAGGTCGGCTCCGAGGGGGTGGTGATCGCCTCCGACATCCTCGAGATGGATGCCCTGGCGGATGTCGACTTCATCCAGGGCGACTTCACCGAGGAGAGCGTGCTCGAGGCGATCCTTGGCCGGCTCGGCGATCGGCCGGTGGACCTGGTGATGTCCGACATGGCCCCCAACATGAGCGGCATGGCGGCTATCGACCAGCCCCAGGCGATGGCCCTTGTCGAGCTGGCGCTGGACCTGGCGCGCCAGACGCTCTCGCCCGGCGGCACCTTCCTGGCCAAGATGTTCCAGGGCGAGGGGTTCGACGCATTTCTCAAGGAGCTGCGCGGCAGCTTCACGCGGGTGGTGACCCGCAAGCCGGAGGCCTCCCGGGCGCGTTCTCGCGAGGTCTACCTGCTGGCAGAAGGGTTTCGCGGCTGAGGCATGCCCACGGCCGCACAACAGCGCTGCCACGATAGGCAGCGCCTAACGGGCCGATGGCCGGACACGGCGTCGCGACTGTGTCACAGTGGCGGTTGTTTCCCGCTCCGGCCGGAGGCTGGCTGAACATGTGCCGCTCATGTAGTGTCGAAAGACTAGGCATTTTCGGCCGACAGATTCTTGCAATGAGGGTAGTCCCTTGAACGATATGGCGAAGAACCTGATTCTGTGGTTGGTCATCGCGGCAGTGTTGCTGACGGTGTTCAACAACTTCAGCGTCGACACCTCACCGCAGGCGATGAACTATTCCCAGTTCGTCCAGCAGGTGCAGAACGAGAAGATCCGCAACGTGACCATCGATGGCTACACCATCACCGGTGAGCGTACCGACGGTTCCCAGTTCCGGACCATCCGCCCGTCGGCGGAGGATCCCAAGCTGATGGACGACCTGCTCTCCAACAACGTCACCGTGGTGGGCAAGGAGCCCGAGCAGCAGAGCCTGTGGATGCGCCTGCTGATTGCCAGCTTCCCGATCTTGCTGATCCTGGCGATCTTCATGTTCTTCATGCGCCAGATGCAGGGCGGTGGTGCCGGCAAGGGCGGCCCGATGAGCTTCGGCAAGTCCAAGGCCAAGCTGCTCTCCCAGGACCAGATCAAGACCACCTTCTCCGATGTCGCCGGCTGCGACGAGGCCAAGGAGGAGGTCGAGGAGCTGGTCGACTTCCTGCGTGACCCGACCAAGTTCCAGCGCCTGGGCGGCACCATTCCCCGCGGCGTGCTGATGGTGGGTCCGCCGGGGACCGGCAAGACGCTGCTCGCCAAGTCCATCGCCGGCGAGGCCAAGGTGCCGTTCTTCTCGATTTCCGGCTCCGACTTCGTCGAGATGTTCGTGGGTGTCGGCGCGTCCCGCGTGCGTGACATGTTCGAGCAGGCCAAGAAGCAGGCGCCCTGCATCATCTTCATCGACGAGATCGACGCCGTGGGCCGCTCGCGTGGCGCCGGCATGGGTGGCGGCAACGACGAGCGCGAGCAGACCCTCAACCAGCTGCTGGTCGAGATGGACGGCTTCGAGCCCAACGAGGGCATCATCGTCATCGCCGCCACCAACCGTCCCGACGTGCTCGACCCGGCGCTGCTGCGCCCGGGCCGCTTCGACCGCCAGGTGGTGGTGCCGCTGCCGGACATCCGCGGTCGCGAGCACATCCTCAACGTGCACCTGCGCAAGGTGCCGCTGGCCGACGACGTCAAGCCGTCGCTGATCGCCCGCGGCACCCCGGGCTTCTCCGGCGCCGACCTGGCCAACCTGGTCAACGAGGCCGCGCTGTTCGCCGCACGCCGCAACAAGCGCCTGGTGAGCATGGAAGAGCTCGACATGGCCAAGGACAAGATCATGATGGGCGCCGAGCGCAAGTCCATGGTCATGACCGACAAGGAGAAGCTCAATACCGCCTACCACGAGTCGGGCCATGCCATCATCGGCCTGGTGATGCCGGAGCACGACCCGGTCTACAAGGTGACCATCATCCCCCGCGGCCGGGCGCTGGGCGTGACCATGTTCCTGCCGGAGGAGGATCGCTACAGCCTCTCTCGCCAGCAGATCATCAGCCAGATCTGCTCGCTGTTCGGTGGCCGCATCGCCGAGGAGATGACGCTGGGGCCGAACGGCGTCACCACCGGTGCCTCCAACGATATCAAGCGGGCCACCGAGCTGGCGCACAACATGGTCGCCAAGTGGGGCCTCTCCGAGGAGATGGGGCCGATCATGTACGACGAGGACGAGTCCCACCAGTTCCTCGGCGGGCCCGGCCAGGGCGCCAAGCTCAAGTCCGGCGAGACCACCTCCAGGCTGGACAAGGAGGTGCGCAAGATCATCGACGGTTGCTACGAGCAGGCGAAGAAGATCCTCGAGGAGAACCGCGACAAGCTCGATGCCATGGCCGAGGCGCTGATGAAGTACGAGACCATCGACTCCTATCAGCTCAAGGACATCATGGACGGACGTGATCCGAACCCCCCCGAGGGCTGGGACGATCCAGGCAGCGGGGCGCCCTCCGGCGGCGAGCCGCGCGCCGACTCCACCCCGGAGTCGAGCGATGATGCCGAGGACGATGAGACGCCCAGGCGTCGGCCCTCCGATCCGCTCGGTGGCCCGGCCGGCAGCTGAGGCCGTCCGCCAGCGACCACAGGCGCCCTGCGGGGCGCCTTTGCCGTTCGACCAACAGGAAGATGATGGATACCCGTACACCGATGTATCTGCCGTGTGGCCGGCACCGGCTCGACCTCTCCTTTCCCCACATCATGGGGATCCTCAACGTCACCCCCGACTCCTTCTCCGACGGCGGCCGCCATGCGGTGCCGGATGACGCCCTGCGTCATGCCGAACGGATGCTGGCCGAGGGGGCCTCAATCATCGACGTGGGCGGCGAGTCCACGCGTCCCGGTGCCGAGCCGGTCTCGGTCCAGCAGGAGCTGGATCGGGTGGTGCCGGTGGTGGAGGCCCTGGTGTGCGAGTTCGATGCCCTGGTCTCGGTGGACACCAGCACGCCCGAGGTGATGCAGGCGACGGGGCAGGCTGGCGCCGGCATGATCAACGATGTGCGCAACCTGCGCCGCGAGGGCGCCCTCTCGGCGGCGGTCGCCAGCGGGTTGCCGGTATGCCTGATGCACATGCTCGGCGAGCCCGGCGACATGCAGGACGACCCGCGCTACGATCGGCCGGTAGAGGAGGCCGTGGCCGCCTTCCTGGCCCAGCGAGTAGCGGCCTGCGAGGCCGCCGGGTTGCGTCGCGAGCGTATGCTGCTCGACCCGGGCTTCGGCTTCGCCAAGTCGGTGGAACATAACTTGCGGCTGCTCAAGCACATGGACCGCCTGGGGGAGCTCGGGCTGCCGCTGCTGGTGGGCATGTCGCGCAAGAGCATGATCGGCAAGGTGTTGGGGCGGCCGGTGGAGGAGCGCCTCTCCGGCGGCCTGGCGCTCTCCGCCCTGGCGGTGGAGCGTGGCGCCCGTATCCTGCGCGTCCACGACGTGGGGCCCCACGTGGACGCGGTGAACATGACCTGGGCCGTACTCGAGGAAGGCAGTCCGCATGACTAGACGCTATTTCGGCACCGACGGCATCCGCGGCACCGTGGGGGAGCCCCCCATCACGGCCGATTTCATGCTCAAGCTGGGCTGGGCCACTGGCCGGGTGCTGACCCGGGACAAGGGGCGTCCCCGGGTGATGATCGGCAAGGACACGCGGATCTCGGGCTACATGTTCGAGTCGGCCCTGGAGGCGGGCCTCTCCGCCGCCGGTGTCGACGTGATGCTGCTGGGGCCCATGCCGACCCCGGCGATTGCCTACCTGACGCGTACCTTCCGCGCCGACGCGGGCATCGTCATCTCGGCCTCCCACAACCCCTTCCAGGACAACGGCATCAAGTTCTTCTCCGCCGCCGGCACCAAGCTGGCCGACGAAGTCGAGGCGCGCATCGAGGCCATGCTCGAGGAGGCGCTGACCACCGTGGCGCCGGACCGCCTGGGCAAGGCGATGCGGGTCGATGATGCCCCCGGTCGCTACATCGAGTTCTGCAAGTCGACCATCCCCGATCGGGTCAGCCTGCACGGGCTGAAGATGGTCCTCGACTGCGCCCACGGCGCCACCTACCATATCGCGCCCAGCGTGTTCCGCGAGCTGGGCGCCCAGGTCAGCCTGATCGGGGCCACCCCGGACGGCCTGAACATCAACCAGGAGGTGGGCTCGACCCACCCCGCCGCGCTGAGGGCGGCGGTGATCCAGCAAGGGGCCGACCTCGGCGTCGCCTTCGACGGCGACGGCGACCGGGTGCTGCTGGTGGATGCCGACGGCCGCGAGATCGACGGCGACGACATCCTCTACCTGATCGCCAGGGATCGCCATGCCCGGGGCGAGCTGGGTGGTGGCGTGGTGGGTACCCTGATGTCCAACTTCGGCCTGGCGGCCGCCATGGGCGAGCTCGACATCCCCTTCGAGCGTGCCCGGGTCGGGGACCGCTACGTCATGGAGCGGCTGGCCGCCAACGGCTGGCAGCTCGGCGGCGAGTCCTCCGGCCATATCGTCTGCGGCCATGTGCAGACCACCGGCGACGGCATCGTCTCGGCGCTGCAGGTGCTGGCGATCATGGTCCGCGAGCAGCAGTCGCTGGGTCGCCTGCTCGCCGGCCTGCAGAAGGCGCCCCAGGCGCTGGTCAACGTGCGCCTGACGCCGGGCAGCGATGCCAAGGCCCTGCTGGGGCGGGCCTCCCTCAAGCAGGCGGTGGGCAGCCTGGAGACGGAACTGGGCGACCAGGGGCGCGTGCTGCTGCGGGCCTCGGGCACCGAGCCGCTGATCCGCGTGATGGTCGAGGGCCGCCCCCACCTGGACGTCGACGCCCTGGCGCGTCGCCTGGCCGGCGACGTCGAAGCGTTGCTCGGCTGAGCGGGGCAGGCGGCCCGGGGCCGGTTGTCTTGAATGGGCGCCTCCTATACCATTTCGCACCACCTTGAAAGAGGAACCCCCATGCGCATGCCGCTGATCGCCGGAAACTGGAAGATGAACGGCTCCCTGGCCCTGGTCGAGGCGTTCGGCCGGGCCTTCGCCGATGGCGCCCTGCCCGTCAACGTCGAGGTGGCACTGATGGTGCCCTTCCCTTTTCTGGAAGCGGCGGGCCGGGCGCTGGGCGAGACGTCGGTGACGGTCGGCGCCCAGACGCTTAGCGACCGCCCCTCGGGGGCCTTCACCGGCGAGGTCAGTGCGGCGATGCTGCGCGAGTGCGGGGCCCGGCTGGTGCTGGTCGGCCACTCGGAGCGACGCACCCTGTTCGGCGAGGACGATGCCGCGGTCCTGGCGCGCGTCAAGGCGGCCCTGGCCGAGCGGCTTACGCCGGTGCTGTGCGTCGGCGAGACCCTCGAGGAGCGCGAGGCCGAGCGTACCGAGGCGGTGGTGCTGGGCCAGGTCGAGGCGGTGTTCGACGCCCTCGACGAGTCCGAGCGCGCTCGCCTGGAGGTCGCCTATGAGCCCGTCTGGGCCATCGGCACCGGGCGCACCGCGAGCCCCGAGCAGGCCCAGGTGGTGCACGCGGCCATCCGCGGCTGCCTGGCGCGCTACGACCAGGCGCTGGCCGGCGGCATGCGTCTGCTGTACGGCGGCAGCATGAAGGCGGATAATGCCGCCGAGCTGCTCGCCCAGCCCGATATCGACGGCGGCCTGGTGGGCGGTGCTTCGCTCAAGGTCGACGATTTCCTAGCCATTTGTCAGTCAGCAGGTTGAATCCATGCAAGTTGCCATTCTCATGACCCATGTGGCGATCGCCATCGCCCTGGTCGTCCTGATCCTGCTGCAGCAGGGCAAGGGCGCCGAAGCCGGTGCCGCCTTCGGTGGCGGTGCCTCCCAGACCGTGTTCGGCTCGCAGGGCAGCGGCAGCTTCCTGGCGAAGTTTACCGGGCTGCTGGCGGTGGCCTTCTTCGCCACCTCCCTGACCCTGGCCTGGTTCGCCTCCCAGGCCGGCGAGGCGCCCGAGGCCGGCATTCCCGATGCCGAGATGATCGAGCAGCAGAATGCCGTGCCGACTCTTGACGATACTGGCCGCAATGTGGATAATGCGGCGCCAGTGCTGGAGGAAAGCGGCGGCTGATGTCGTCATCCAGTCTCCCCGATGCCGAAGTGGTGGAATTGGTAGACACGCTATCTTGAGGGGGTAGTGGCCTTATGGCCGTGCGGGTTCAAGTCCCGCCTTCGGCACCAACGACGAAGTGGTCGAGGCAATTTTCGGGACTTCGAAGCAGGATTGGCAGTATGCGGTGTTGCCGCTTGACGAAGCCGTCATGCGGGCTTACAATCACCGGCCTAGATTGATGCGGGGTGGAGCAGTCTGGTAGCTCGTCGGGCTCATAACCCGAAGGTCATCGGTTCAAATCCGGTCCCCGCTACCATCTTCTTGGCAGGCATGCAGATGTTGAGGGGCATGCCAGAGAGCCGAAGTGGTATACAGGTTTCTTGTGAAAGCCCCTTCCTGTGAAGGGGCTTTTTGTTAGCAGCTTGCCAGCCGGAGACGGCGGCGCTGTTCCGGGCAACGCCAATCAGCCACCTGACTCTTCTCTTCACTCCCGGCCAGGTGCCTGATGCAACGGCTGTAGGAGCTTTCTTCCGTGGCAATCAAGGATGCTGCGCTGCATGCGCTGATCGAACCGGTGGTCTCCGCCATGGGGTTCGAGCTATGGGGCATCGATCATCTGTCCCAGGGCAAACATTCTCGTCTGGTGATCTACATCGATCACCAGGACGGGGTGAGCGTGGACGATTGCGCCGATGTCAGCCGCCAGGTCAGTGCGGTGCTCGATGTCGAGGACCCTGTGCCCGGCGAGTATCGGCTGGAAGTCTCCTCGCCGGGCATGGACCGGCCGCTGTTCACCCTCGAGCAGTTCGCGCGCTACGCCGGTCATGTGGTGGCCGTGAAGCTGCGCCTGCCCTTCGACGGGCGGCGCAAGTTCCAGGGGCTGCTGGCCGGGGTCGAGAGTGACGAGGTGCTGCTGCAGATCGACGGCGAGGAATATTGCTTTCCCATCGAGGGCATCGATCAGGCGCGGGTCGTCCCGCAGTTCACGTGATGAGCTCGGTGCATAAGGACAGGTTCACTGGCGAGGCTAAGGCATGAGTAAAGAAATTCTGGCGGTCGTCGACGCGATCTCCAACGAAAAGGGGGTCCCCCGCGAGGTGATCTTCGAGGCCGTCGAGGCGGCCCTGGCCAGTGCATCGCGCAAGCGCTTCGAGGACGTGGAAGCCAGCGTGCGCGTGCACATCGACCGTGATACCGGCGACTACGAGACGTTCCGTCGCTGGGAGGTGGTCGAGGACGATGACTTCGACGGGCCCGATGCCCAGATCAAGCTCTCCTTCGCCGAACGCCGTGACCCGCCGCTGGGGCTGGGTGACGTGGTCGAGGAACGCATCGAGAACGCCTCCTTCGGCCGGATCGCCGCCCAGACCGCTAAGCAGGTCATCGTGCAGAAGGTGCGCGAGGCCGAGCGGGCCGAGGTGGTGCGCCAGTATGCCGAGCGCGAGGGTGAACTGGTCGCCGGCATCGTCAAGAAGACGACACGCGACGGCCTGATCATCGATCTCGGCGAGAATGCTGAAGCCTTCCTGCCGCGCAGCGAGATGATCCCCGGCGAGCGCTACCGCATGAACGAGCGGGTCCGCGCGCTGCTGGTCAAGGTCGATCCCGAGGCGCGCGGCGCCCAGCTGATCCTGTCGCGTACCTGCCCGGAGCTGATCATCGAGCTGTTCAGCATCGAGGTGCCGGAGATCGCCGAGCAGCTCATCGAGATCAAGGGCGCGGCACGCGACCCGGGCTCGCGGGCCAAGATCGCGGTCAAGACCAACGACCGGCGCATCGATCCCGTGGGGGCCTGCGTGGGCATGCGCGGTTCCCGGGTGCAGGCGGTGTCCTCGGAGCTGCAGAACGAGCGCGTCGACATCGTGTTGTGGGACGACAATCCGGCCCAGCTGGTGATCAACGCCATGGCGCCGGCAGATGTCGCCTCGATCCTCGTCGACGAGGAGTCCCATGCCATGGATGTGGCCGTCGCCGAGGACAACCTGGCCCAGGCCATCGGCCGCAGTGGCCAGAACGTGCGCCTGGCCTCGGAGCTCACCGGATGGCGTCTCAACGTCATGACCGAGGATGAGGCCGAGGATAAGCGCGATCAGGAGATCGATAGCCTGGTCGAGCATTTCATCCAGCACCTGGACATCGACGAGGACGTGGCGCGCCTGCTGGTGGAGGAGGGCTTCACCTCCCTGGAGGAGGTCGCCTACGTGCCGGTCGAGGAGATGCTGGAGATCGAGGAGTTCGACGAGGAGACCATCGAGGAGCTGCGCGCTCGTGCCAAGGATGAACTACTGAACCTGGCCATCGCCTCCGAGGAGGAGCTCGATGGCGCCCAGCCGGCCGACGACCTGCTGGAGATGGACGGTATGGAGCGCCACCTGGCCTTCATCCTGGCCAGCCAGGGCATTGTCACCATGGAGGACCTGGCCGAGCAGTCCGTCGATGACCTGCTGGACATCGAGGGGATAGACGAGGAGCGCGCCGCGGCACTGATCATGACTGCCCGTGCGCCATGGTTCGAGAACGAACAGTAAACGGGTCACGGGCTGAGGAGGGTCGTAATGTCAGAAATGACCGTTAAGGATTTTGCAGCGAAGGTGGGGCGCGATGTGCCTCGCCTGCTGGAGCAGATGAAGGAAGCCGGGCTTGGTCAGAAGGCCGAGAGTGACGCCGTGTCCGAGGAGGACAAGCGTCAGCTACTCGACTATCTCACCAAGAGCCATGGCGGCAGCGGCGCGGGGGCGAAGAACCGCATCACCCTGACGCGCAAGACGCGCAGCCGCATCAAGACCGGTGAGCGCGGCAAGAGCATCGAGGTGCAGGTGCGCAAGAAGCGCACCTACGTCAAGCGTGCCGAGGAAGAGACCACGCCGGAGCCGGTGGAAGACGCCGGGCCGCGCCAGCTGGTGGGCGACATGGCCGATTCCCAGCAGGCCCAGGCCGCCAAGGATGCTCGCGAGGCCGAGGAAGCCAAGGCGCGTGCCGCCGAGGAGTCCGCCCGCGAGGCCGCGGCCAAGCTCGAGGCCGAGAAGGCTGCCGTCGAACCCGAGATTCCGGTGCCGGAGCTCGACACCACCCCGCCCGCGGAGGAGCCCCCGGCCCCGCCCAAGGAGGGACGTCCCGAGTCGCGCCGCGCCGCCGTCAAGAAGGCCACCACCAAGGCCGGCACCGGCAAGAAGGGCCGTGGCGAGCGTGACGAAGAGGATCGTGGTGATCGCGAGGAGCGTCGCCGTGGCGGCAAGAAGGCCAAGCGCGCCGAGCGTCGTGGCGGCCGCCGCGGTGGCCCCAGCCAGGGCGGTGGCGGCAAGCACGGCTTCCAGAAGCCGACCCAGCCGATCGTCCGCGAGGTCTCCATCCCCGAGTCGATCAGCGTCGCCGACCTGGCCGACAAGATGTCGATCAAGGCGAACGAGGTCATCAAGGCCATGTTCAACATGGGTGCGGCGGTGACCATCAACCAGACCATCGACCAGGACACCGCGGCCATCGTGGTCGAGGAGATGGGCCACAAGCCCAAGCTGGTCAAGGACGATGCGCTGGAGACCGAGGTCCTCGAGGGCATCTCCTACGAGGGCGAGGAGATCACCCGCTCGCCGGTGGTCACGGTCATGGGTCACGTCGACCACGGCAAGACCTCGCTGCTCGACTACATCCGCAAGGCCAAGGTGGCCACCGGTGAAGCCGGCGGCATCACCCAGCACATCGGTGCCTACCATGTGGAGGATGATCACGGTGGCGTGACCTTCCTGGATACCCCGGGCCACGCGGCGTTCACCGCCATGCGTGCCCGCGGTGCCAAGGCCACCGACGTGGTCGTGCTGGTGGTGGCCGCCGATGATGGCGTCATGCCCCAGACCATCGAGGCGATTGAGCACTCGCGCGCTGCCGAGGTGCCGATGGTGGTCGCGGTCAACAAGATCGACAAGCCGGGTATCGACCTGGACCGGATCAAGAACGAGCTCTCCCAGCATGGTGTCATCTCCGAACAGTGGGGTGGCGACACCCAGTTCGTGTATGTCTCCGCGCACACCGGCGAGGGCATCGAGGAGCTGCTGGAATCCATCCAGCTGGTCTCCGAGGTGCTCGAGCTCAAGGCCGTCCCCGAGGCGCCCGGCAAGGGCGTGGTGGTCGAGTCGCGCCTGGACAAGGGGCGCGGTCCGGTGGCCACGGTGCTGGTCCAGAACGGTACCCTGAAGAAGGGCGACATCGTGCTGGCCGGCCTGCACTACGGCCGTGTCCGTGCGCTGACCAACGAGCTGGGCAAGCAGGTCGACGAGGCCGGTCCGTCCAGCCCGGTGGAGATCCAGGGCCTGGGCGGCACGCCCGAGGCGGGTGACGACTTCATGGTGCTGGCCGACGAGAAGAAGGCCCGCGAGGTCGCCAACTTCCGTCAGGGCAAGTACCGCGAGGTGCGCCTGGCGCGTCAGCAGAAGGCCAAGCTGGAGAACATGTTCAGCCAGATGGGCAAGGACGTTGCTGCCAAGCTCAACATCGTGCTCAAGGCCGACGTCCAGGGTTCCCTGGAAGCCATCAAGGGCGCCCTGGAAGAGCTCTCTACCGACGAGGTGGAAGTGGCCGTGGTCTCTTCTGGCGTGGGTGGCATCACCGGTACCGACGCCAACCTGGCGCTGGCCAGTGACGCCATCGTGGTCGGCTTCAACGTGCGTGCCGATGCCGCTGCCCGCGAGATCATCGAGCGTGAAGGCCTGGACCTGCGCTACTACAGCGTCATCTACCAGCTGATCGACGAGGTCAAGCAGGCCATGAGCGGCATGCTGGCACCGGAGTGGAAGGAAGAGATCGTCGGCGTGGCCGAGGTTCGTGATGTCTTCCGTGCACCCAAGATCGGTGCCGTGGCCGGCTGCATGGTGGTCGAGGGCACCGTTCACCGCAACAAGAAGATCCGTGTGCTGCGCGACAACGTGGTCATCTACGAAGGCGAGCTCGAGTCGCTGCGCCGCTTCAAGGACGACGTCCAGGAAGTGCGCAACGGCATGGAGTGCGGCATCGGCGTGAAGAACTACAACGATGTCCAGGTCGGCGACAAGATCGAGGTCTTCGATCAGGTCAAGGTCGAGCGGACCCTCTAAGGCCCCTAGGAGTCGACCATGCGGGAATTCAAGCGTACCGACCGGGTTGCCGACCAGCTCCAGAAGGAGCTGGCGGTGCTCATCCAGCGCGAGGTCAAGGATCCACGGCTGGGCATGGTTACCGTCAGCGGCGTCGAGGTCAGCCGTGACCTTGGCTATGCCGACGTCCACGTGACTCTGCTGGGCGAGCAGACCCCGGAGCGCATCAAGGAGAACCTGGCGGTGCTCAAGCGGGCCGCCGGTTTCCTGCGCAGCCAGATCGCCCGGCGGATCAAGCTGCGCCATGTGCCGGAACTGCGCTTCCACTACGACGAGAGCGTGGTGCGCGGCCAACGGCTGTCGTCGCTGATCGACGAGGCTGTCGCCAGCGACCGCGACCTGCATGACGAGGCGTCGGAGGACGACGCCTCCGAGGGCGGGAGCGAGCGCGACTGATGGCACGGCGACGTCGCGGACTGCCGGTGAACGGTGTGCTGCTGCTGGACAAGCCTGCAGGGGCGTCCAGCAACCATGTCCTGCAGCGGGCGAGGCGCCTGTTCCAGGCCCAGAAGGCAGGCCATACGGGAACCCTGGATCCCATGGCCACCGGCTTGCTGCCGATGTGTTTCGGTGAGGCGACCAAGTTCTCCGCCCACCTGCTGGAGGCCGACAAGGTCTACCGCACCCGGGTGGAGCTCGGCGTGATCACCGACACCGGTGATGCCGAGGGCGAGGTGGTCGAGCGCCGCGAGGTGCCCCGCCTGACCGAGGCCGATGTGGCGGGCGTGGTCGCGCGCTTCCGCGGTGAGATCGATCAGGTGCCGCCGATGTACTCGGCACTCAAGCACCAGGGGCGCAAGCTCTACGAGCTGGCCCGCGAGGGCAAGTCGATCGAGCGTGCAGCCAGGCGCGTGACGGTGTATGATGCGCGCCTTCTTGCCCATGCCGACACCGCCTTCGAACTCGAAGTGCGCGTCAGCAAGGGCACTTATATCCGTACCCTGGCCGAGGACATCGGCCAGGCCCTGGGCTGCGGAGCGCACATCAGCATGCTGCGCCGCCTGGCGACGGGCCCCTTCACGAGCGAGGGCATGCTGACCCTCGACGCGCTGGAGGCCTTGCCCGGCCAGGCCGAGCGCGAGGCGGTGCTACTGCCCGTCGACGTGTTGGTCGACCACCTGCCGCGGCTCGAGGTCGATGCCGCGGCGGCCAGCCGACTGACCCATGGCCAGTCGGCTCGGGTCGAGGCCGGCGAGCTGGCTGGGGGCGAGACGGCAAGACTCTACTGCGACGGGGCCTTCCTAGGTCTCGGCGTGGTGGCGGGGCCACAGGAGATGGCGCCGAAACGGCTGCTGAGCAGCGCAGCCGATTGAAGGAAAAGACGCCCGAGACTGCAAATATGCGTGGTCTCACACACTTATCATTCAGGCATATTGATTACTGGAGAGACAGATGGCACTGACAGCCGAGCAGAAGTCCACAATCGTCAGCGAGTACGGCCGTGTCGAGAACGACACCGGTTCCCCCGAAGTGCAGGTGGCCCTGCTGAGCGCCAACATCGATGGCCTGCAGGATCACTTCAAGACCAACAAGCAGGATCACCACTCCCGTCGTGGCCTGATTCGCATGGTCAACCAGCGCCGCAAGCTGCTGGACTACCTGAAGCGCAAAGATTTCGAGCGCTATCAGTCGCTTATCCAGAGACTGGGCCTGCGTCGCTAAGCGACGCATCCCACGCGGTAACGAAACGGGCAGCCTTCGGGCTGCCCGTTTCGCGTCAAGGGGCGGAAATCTCGCTAACCGGTGGCCGCTGCGGGCGTCAACCCCTAAAATGGTCGCCGAGTCAAAACGAACCAAACATCGAAAAGTTGAAGGAAGTCGCCGTGAATCCGGTCAAGAAAACGTTTCAGTACGGTCGCAGCACCGTCACCCTGGAAACCGGGCGCATCGCCCGCCAGGCCACCGGTGCCGTGATGGTCACCATGGACGACACTGTGGTGCTGTGCACCGTGGTGGCCAAGAAAGAGGCCAATCCTGCTCAGCCCTTCTTCCCGCTGGGGGTGTTCTATCAGGAGAAGACCTACGCGGTCGGCAAGATTCCCGGCGGCTTCTTCAAGCGCGAGGGGCGTCCCACCGAGAAGGAGACCCTCACCTCGCGGCTGATCGATCGCCCGATCCGTCCGCTCTTCCCCAAGGGCTTCATGAACGAGGTGCAGGTGGTCTGCTCGGTGCTCTCCACCGACCGCAACCATGACCCGGACATCGCCGCGATGCTCGGCACCTCCGCCGCCCTGGCCATCTCCGGCGTGCCCTTCAGCGGGCCGATCGGCGGCGCGCGCGTGGGCTTCACCGAGGACAATGGCTACTTCCTCAACCCCACCGTCGAGGAGCTGACCGGCTCCGAGCTCAACATGGTGGTCGCCGGAACCGAGAAGGCGGTGCTGATGGTCGAGTCTGAGGCCAACGAGCTGCTCGAGGACGAGATGCTCGGCGCCGTGCTCTATGCCCATCAGGAGATGCAGGTGGCCATCCAGGCCATCAATGAGCTGACCGCCGAGGCCGGCAAGCCGAAGTGGGACTGGCAGCCCCCCGCCGAGAACGCCGCACTCAAGGGTGCCATGGTCGATGCCTTCGAACAGAAGGTCGGCGAGGCCTATCGCATCACCGACAAGATGGCCCGCCAGGATGCCCTCGCCGCCCTCAAGGAGCAGGCGGTCGGGCAGTTCGCCGGCGAGGAAGAGGGCAAGCACGACGCGGACGAGGTCAAGGGCGCCTTCGCCGGCCTGGAGAAGCGCGTGGTGCGTTCGCGGGTGGTCAAGGGCGAGCCGCGCATCGACGGGCGCGACCACAAGACCGTGCGTCCGCTGGATATTGAGGTCGGCACCCTGCCCAAGACCCATGGCTCGGCGATCTTCACCCGCGGCGAGACCCAGGCGATCGTCATCGCTACGCTGGGCACCCTGCGCGACGCCCAGCTGATCGAGTCGCTGGAGGGCGAGCGCAAGGACCGCTTCCTGCTGCACTACAACTTCCCCCCCTACAGCGTGGGCGAGACTGGCTTCATGGGCGGTCCCAAGCGCCGCGAGATCGGCCACGGCCGCCTGGCGCGCCGCGGTGTGCAGGCGATGCTGCCCGACGCCGCCGACTTCCCCTACACCATTCGCGTGGTTTCCGAGATCACCGAGTCCAACGGCTCGAGCTCCATGGCCTCCGTGTGTGGCGCGTCGCTGGCGCTGATGGACGCTGGCGTGCCGATGAAGGCCCCGGTGGCCGGCATCGCCATGGGCCTGGTCAAGGATGAGGACGGCTTCGCGGTGTTGACCGACATCCTGGGTGACGAGGACCACCTCGGCGATATGGACTTCAAGGTGGCCGGCTCCGCCGCCGGCGTCACCGCGTTGCAGATGGACATCAAGATCGAGGGCATCAACGAGGAGATCATGGAGGTGGCCCTGCAGCAGGCCTATGACGCCCGCCAGCAGATCCTCGAGCAGATGAGCGCGGTGATCGCCCAGAGCCGTGCCGAGGTCTCCGAGAACGCGCCTTCCATGGCGACCATCAAGATCGACCCGGAGAAGATCCGCGACGTCATCGGCAAGGGCGGCGCCACCATCCGCAAGATCTGCGAGGAAACCGGCGCCTCCATCGACCTGGACGACGACGGCACCGTGCGCATCTACGCCGAGGACAAGTCGGCGGCCAAGGCGGCCATCGACACCGTGCTGGCGATCACTGCCGAGCCCGAGATCGGCAAGCTCTACCGCGGCAAGGTGGTGCGCATCGCCGACTTCGGCGCCTTCGTCAACATCATGCCGGGCACCGACGGCCTGGTGCACATCTCCCAGATCGTGCCGGAGCGGGTCAACGACGTGCGCGACTTCCTCAACGAGGGTGACGAGCCCATCGTCAAGGTGCTCGACATCGACAACCGCAACCGGGTGAAGCTCACCATCAAGGAGATGACCCCGGAAGAGAAGGCGGCGTTCGAAGCCGCTGAGGCGGAGCCTCAGCTTTGAGCTGTAAGCCTTAAGCCGTAAGAAAAACCCTCCATGGTCCAGCCGTGGAGGGTTTTCCAATTGAGGGTGGCAAACCAAGGAGAAGCCCTTGTGGAACTCGTCCACACGGGCTTCTCAATAGTGCTTACAGCTTACAGCTTACAGCTTACAGCTCGCGCGCAGCGCGGCTTAGCGCTCGATGGCCAGCGCCACGCCCTGGCCGCCGCCGATGCACAGCGTCGCCAGGCCCTTCTTGGCATCGCGGGCGATCATCTCGTGGACCAGGGTCACCAGGATGCGGCAGCCGGAGGCGCCGATGGGATGGCCGATGGCGATGGCGCCACCGTTGACGTTGATCTTGCTGACATCCCAACCCAGCTCCTTGTTGACGGCGAGGGCCTGGGCGGCGAAGGCCTCGTTGGCCTCGACCAGGTCCAGATCGTCCAGGCTCCAGCCGGCCTTCTCGAGGCAGCGCCGAGTCGCCGGGGCCGGGCCGATGCCCATGATCGAGGGGTCGACGCCGGCATTGCTGTAGGCCTTGATGCGGGCCAGCGGCTCGAGGCCCAGCGCCTTGGCCTTGTCGGCGGAGCAGAGCATCACCACGGCGGCCCCGTCGTTGATGGAGGAGGCGTTGCCGGCGGTGACGGTGCCGTCCTTCTTGAAGGCCGGACGCATGGTGCCGAGCTTCTCGGCGCTCACGTCACGCGGGCCCTCGTCGGTGTCGAAGACCAGCGGGTCGCCCTTGCGCTGGGGGATCTCCACCGGGACGATCTGGCCCTTGAACTTGCCCTCCTTGATGGCCGCGCTGGCCTTCTGCTGGGAGCCGGCGGCGAACTCGTCCATCGCCTCGCGGGTGATGCCGTACTTCTCCGCCAGGTTCTCGGCCGTGATGCCCATATGGTAGTTGTTGAAGGCATCCCACAGGCCGTCGTGGACCATGGTGTCGATGGCCTTCCAGTCACCCATGCGCTGGCCGGTACGCGAGTTGGGCAGTACGTGGGGCGAGGCGGACATGTTCTCCTGGCCGCCGGCGAGGATCAGCTCGGCATCGCCGCAGCGGATCGCCTGGGTGGCCAGGTGCAGGGCCTTGAGGCCCGATCCGCAGACCTTGTTGATGGTCATGGCCGGCACGGCATCCGGCAGGCCGGCCTTGATGGAGGCCTGGCGGGCGGGGTTCTGGCCGACCCCGGCGGTGAGCACCTGGCCGAGCAGTACCTCGTCGACCTGGTCCCCGGCGACGCCGGTGGTGGACAGGATGTCCTTGATGACATGGGCACCCAGGTCGCTGGCGGGAATGCCGGCCAGGGAGCCACCGAAGGTGCCGACGGCGGTGCGGCGAGCGGCAACGATTACCACGTCTTGGTCTTGCATGGGCTGAGCCTCCTGAGCGTGTTATACGGCATCGCGGTCGTGTCGGAAAACGGCCGGCGTCGGGCCGGTTTTCCACCAAGGCCGGAGACCCAGCATAGGGGAGGCTTGTGCGTCGCGGCAATGTTTCCATGGCCGAATGCGCGGGGAGGCGCCGGGGAGAGGGCAAGGCGGGCAGTGCGGCACCCCGCGGGGTGCCTGGCAGGCGGGTGTCAGGCCAGCTGTACGGGGATGGCGTTGCTGGTGTGGCTGATGACATTGCCTTCCTGGAGGTAGACCAGGGCCGGCGCGTGCGCCTCGAGTTCCGCGTCGCTGTAGTGGGCATAGCTGCAGATGATCACGCGCTGCCCTTCACTCGCCAGGTGAGCCGCGGCACCGTTCACCGAGATGATCCTCGAGCCCTCTTCCGCGCGGATGGCGTAGGTGGTGAAGCGTTGCCCATTCTCGACGTTGTAGAGCTGGATCTGCTCGTTCTCGCGGATACCGGACAAGTCGAGCAACTCGCCGTCGATGGCGCAGGAGCCCTCGTAGTTGAGCACGGCATGTGTGACACGGGCCATGTGCAGCTTGGCCTTGAGCATGATGGTCTGCATGAAGCGAAGGTTCCTCTGTGTGACGGCGCCAGGCCCTCAGCGTGGCAGGGTCAGGCTCAGGTTATCGATCAGTCGGGTCGGGCCCAGGCGCGCCGCGGCGAGTAGCACGGCGTCGCGGGTGATCGCGGTGACCGGCTCCAGGTCGGTGGTGCGAAGCTCCAGATAGTCCGGCGCGAAGCCGGCCTCCCTCAGCCGGGCGAGGCCGTCGGCCAGGGTGTCGTCGCTGTCGGCGCCGGCCTCCAGGGCATCGCGTAGCGTGCACAGGGTGCGGTAGAGCGCCGGGGCAGTGGCGCGCTGGGCGGCATCCAGGTAGCCGTTGCGCGAGGAGAGGGCCAGGCCGTCTGCGGCGCGCACGATGGGCACGCCGACGATCTCCACGGGGACGTGAAGGTCGGCCACCAGGCGGCGGATCACCGCCAGCTGCTGGTAGTCCTTCTCGCCGAAGCAGGCCACATCGGGCTGCACCAGGTGGAAGAGCATGGTGACGATGGTAGCGACGCCATCGAAGTGCCCGGGCCGGTCGCCACCGCAGAGCCCCTCGCTGACCTCGGGCACGCAGACCCGGGTCTGGGCCGCCAGGCTACGCGGGTAGACGGCCGTCGTCGCGGGGGCGAACAGCAGGTCGCAGCCGGCCGCCTCGAGCTGCGCCTGGTCCTCGGCGAGGGTGCGCGGGTAGGCGTCCAGGTCCTCGCCGGCACCGAACTGCAGCGGGTTGACGAAGATGGTCGCCACCACCACGTCGCCTCGGCGACGCGCCTGTGCCACCAGGGCCAGGTGGCCGTCGTGCAGGTTGCCCATGGTCGGCACCAGGGCGACGCGCTGGCCGCGGCGCCGGCACTCGTTCAGGGCCTCGCGCAGGGGCGGAATCTCTCGCAGGGTACGCATCACGGCGAGCTCCTCGAAACGCGGCTTAGAAGCAGTGTGCTTGGGCGGGGAAGCGACGGGCCTTGACGTCCTCGTGGTAGCGGCGGAAGGCGCCCGGGATATCGTCGGCATCCACCATGAAGTTCTTGACGAAGCGCGGCGTGCGGCCGTGGGTCACCCCCAGCACGTCGTGCATCACCAGAATCTGGCCATCCGTGTCGGGGCCGGCGCCGATGCCGATCACCGGCACCTCCAGCGCCGCGCTCACCGCGCGGCCCAGGCTTGCCGGCACGCACTCCAGCAGGATCACCGAGGCGCCGGCCTCGACCAGCGCGCGGGCATCCTCGAGGATCCGGGTCGCCTGCTCGGCCTCGCGGCCCTGCACCTTGTAGCCGCCCAGCCGATAGACCGACTGGGGCGTCAGGCCGAGGTGGGCGCAGACCGGCACGCCACGCCGGGTCAGCTCGCGGATGCCGTCGGCCATCCAGGCCTCGCCCTCGACCTTGACCAGCTCGGCCCCGGCGCGCATCAGCTCGCCGGCATCCTGGAGCAGGCGCTCGGTGCTCGAGTTGCTCATGAAGGGCAGGTCGACCATCAGCAGGCTCGCGCCCTTGCCGCGGGCCACGCAGCGGGTGTGGTAGCAGACCTCGTCGAGGGTCACCGGCAGGGTGCTGGCGTGGCCCTGCAGGACCATGCCCAGGGAGTCGCCCACCAGCAGCACCTCGATGCCCGCCTCTCCGGCCGCCCGGGCGAAGGAGGCGTCGTAGGCGGTCAGGCAGCTGAACGGCTCACCGGCGCGCTTGAAGGCCTGCAGCGTGCTCAGGGTGACGGTTTTCATGGCGTGCTCTCATCGTCGGGTCGTGGGAGGCCTCTGGCGGGCCTGCCTCGGTGTAACCTGAGATTGTTACCCGAATCATGCCGAGGTGTCGATAGGTAACAGTGCGGAGTGTTCCTCAGTCCTGCGGTAACACCGGCCGCAGGTTTCGGGTGTCGAGCCCGGCGGCCAGTTTCGCCAGGGGCTGACCGTCGAATACCAGGCTCGGGGCCAGCTCGGCCAGCGGGACCAGCACGAAGGCGCGCCGGGCCATCTCCGGGTGGGGCAGCGTCAGCCGTGGCAGCGTGACCCGCTGGTCATCGAAGAGTAGCAGGTCCAGGTCCAGGGTCCGGGGGCCCCAGCGCCGGCGGCGTACGCGGCCATGGCGCTGTTCCAGGGCCTGCAGCTGGTCGAGCAGGGCGAGCGGCGAGAGCCGCGTCGCCAGGAGTGCCACGGCATTGATGTAGTCGGGCTGGTCGGCGGGTCCCAGCGGCGCGCTGGCATAGAGCCGCGAGGCGGCGATGCGACGGGTCAGGGGGAGGCGGTCGAGCTCGCCAAGGGCGCGCTCGACATGCGCCCGCGGGACGTCGAGGTTGCTGCCCAGGCCGATCCAGGCATGCTGCCGCGGCGGGCTCATGTGTCGCTCGCGGGGCCCCGTGGCTTGCGGCGGCGACGCCGGCGCTTGCGTGGCTGGCCGCTGCCCGCCGGGTCGGCGCCGACCTTGCCCAGCAGGCGGCGCTGCTCGTGCTCGTCGGCCTGCTGGAAGGCGGTCCACCAGTCACCCAGGCCGGGTTCGAGCTCGCCGGCGCCTTCGCGCAGCAGCAGGAAGTCGTAGGCGGCCCGGAAGCGCGGGTGCTCGCGGGTCTGGAAGACGCGCTTGCCGCGGCGTAGCGGCAGCCGCTGCTGCAGGTCCCAGATGTCGCGCATCGGCAGGCTGAAGCGCTTGGGGATGGAGATGTGCTGGAGCTGGCGCGAGACCACCTGCTGGGACGCCGCCTGGAGTGCGGGGATGGGCGGCATGCCATCGGCCTCGAGGATCGCTTGGCGCTGCTGGACGGGGGCCCAGAGCAGGGCGGCGAACAGGAAGGCCGGGGTCACCGGGCGGTCCTCGGCGATGCGCCGATCGGTGCTCTCCAGCGCCAGCTCGACCAGGCGCTCGGCCCAGGGCAGCTCCTCCATGGCCTCGTCGGCCTCGGGGAAGAGCATCGCGAACAGGCCGTAGCGGCGCAGCAGCTGGAAGGTGACGACCCCGTGGCCGGCCATGAACAGCTTGAGGATCTCGTCGAACAGCCGGGCCGGCGGAATCTGCAGCAGCAGCGGCGCGGCGTCGTGGATCGGCGCCTCGGTGGCCGGGTCGAGGTGGAAGTCGAGCTTGGCGGCGAAGCGCACCGCCCTGAGCATCCTCACCGGGTCCTCGCGATAGCGGGTGGCCGGGTCGCCGATCAGCCGCAGGGTGCGGGCCTCGATGTCGTGCACGCCGTCGGCGAAGTCGTGGATCGAGAAGTCGGCGATGCTGTAATAGAGGGCATTGACGGTGAAGTCGCGGCGCAGGGCGTCTTCCGCGATGTTGCCCCAGACATTGTCGCGCAGTAGCAGGCCATCGTCCGACTGCTGGGAGATATGGTCGGCATGGTCATCGCCCGGCTTGCCCCGGAAGGTGGTGACCTCGATCACCTCGCGACCGAAGCGGACATGCACGATGCGGAAGCGCCGGCCGATGATGCGCGAGTTGCGGAACAGGTCCTTGACCTGCTCCGGCGTGGCATCCGTGGCGACATCGAAGTCCTTGGGCATGTGGCCGAGCAGCGCATCGCGGATACACCCGCCCACCAGGAAGGCCTGGAAGCCTGCATTGTGAAGCCGGTAGAGCACCTTGAGGGCGGCGTCGCTGAAGTGCTGACGCGAGACAGGGTGTTCCTGGCGGGGAATGATGCGCGGCCCGGTGCTGCCGGCCGGCGCATCCTGAGGGCCGAATAGCGACTTGATGCGCTCGCCCGGACTCTGCAAAAAGCGGGTAAAACCTTTGATCATGCGACGATATCGACTCGCGGGACGCGGAAAGCGTTGAGTGTAGCGGACCACTGACACCTTGCAAAGCGCGACACGGTGGCGGGGAGCTTACGGAAAGCAGAAAGGGGAGGCCATTGGCCTCCCCTGTAAGCAGGATGCAGCATCCCTGCTGCTGATTCTTCTTCGTGATGGCGCATCGCCCTGAATACGCACCACAGTCACCAAGGAGTGTTCAGGCAAGCGGTGTTGTTATGTTTGTTGGTGCTCCTGACGGCGACCGTCTCGTATTCAAAACAATAGTCCAACCACGACGGCATGGAATATGCCTCCTCCCGGCTTGTTGATGTTGTTGCCGAGAGTGCACCTCGACGGCCATTTGTCATTGTTGGTCGGCCGTGCCCGGGTGCGTCGCGTCCTGATGGCTCCGGTGCTTCGAGCAACTTGTTGTTGTTGGGGCCCGAAGGCCTCGCGCCGTGCCGATGCTGTTCTTGTTGTCGGCAAGCGCCGAAGTCGTAGGGGCCCGGGTGTCTTGTTGTTGGCGGGTCGGGCCCTGTCACGCCTGGCTGCCCTGTTGTTGTTGTTGGCAGTGGGTGACGTCCGGATTTGTTTTTCTTGCCCTAGATGTAGCAGGCCGCGTGCCAAAGATTAACAATCTGTTGAAAAACAGATGGTTATTAACAAGTCAAAAAGTTCGCGTCCTGGCGAGGGAGTGGAGTGTTACCCGATTGGCCCCGTCGCGGAGCACTGGCTGTGTGGGAAGGTAACAAAGGGTGCAAGCGGGGTGGCGGGAAGGCAGGCCCGCGGACCATGCCGCGGGTGCTTGCGCCATGGTCGCATGGCCAGGCGCCTCAGCCCGTGCTGCGGCGTGGGCTCTTCTTGCGGGGGATGCCCAGGCGCTGGCGGCGCTCCCACAGGCACTTGCGGCTGATGCCGAGCTTCTGGGCGAGTTCGGTCTCGCTCATCTGGTCCTGGTGCTCCAGCACGAAGTGCTGGAAGTAGTCCTCCAGGGAGAGGTCCTCCACGTCGCCGGCCTCCGGTTCCTCTTGGCCGGTGAGGGCCGGCGCGGGGGCCGGGGACCTGCCCGGCGGCTGGGGCGTCGGCGCGAGCCCCAGGTCGTCGGGATGGATGAGGTGCCCCTCGGCGAGGATCACACCGCGCTCCAGGGCATTCTCCAGCTCGCGCACGTTGCCGGGCCAGGGATAGTCGCGGATGGTGCGCCGGGCGGCCCGCGAGAGTCGCAGCCCGTCGCGCGCGTGGCGCCGGCAGGCCTTCTCCAGCAGGACGTCGGCGATCTCGAGGACATCGTCCTCGCGCTCGCGCAGGGCCGGCAGGTCGATCTGCATCACGTTGAGGCGGTAGTAGAGGTCGAGGCGGAACTCGCCGGTCTTCGACAGGCTCTGCAGGTCGCGGTGGGTGGCGGCGATCAGCCGCACGTCGACATGGCGGGTCTCCACCGAGCCGATCTTGCGGATCTCGCCCTCCTGCAGTACCCGCAGCAGGCGCGCCTGGGCGTCGAGCGGCAGCTCGCCGATCTCGTCGAGGAAGAGGGTGCCGCCATCGGCGGCCTCGACCAGCCCGGTACGCGAGGCACTGGCCCCCGTGAAGGCGCCCTTCTCGTGGCCGAACAGCTCCGACTCGATCAGCGTCTCGGGGATGGCCGCGCAGTTGACGCAGATCAGCGGCGCCTGGGCGCGGTGGCTCTGCTGGTGCAGGGCGCGGGCGACCAGCTCCTTGCCGGTGCCCGACTCGCCCTGGATCAGCACGGTGACATCGGCCGGTGCCGCCTTGCGGATGCGCGTGTAGACCACCTGCATGGCGAGGCAGTTGCCGATCATCGGCTGGCGGGTGCCGCCGGGTTCGGTGATGTCGGGCGGCTCGCCCTGCTGCGAGGCCTGCCGGTGCAGTACCCGGGCCACGGTCTCGAGCAGCTCGTCGTGGTCGAAGGGCTTGGCCACATAGTCCACGGCCCCGAGCTTCAGCGCCTCCACCGCGGAGCGCATGCTGGCGTAGCTGGTCATGATCAGCACCGGCACGGGGGCGGCGTGGGCGATCAGCTCGGTGCCGGGCTCGCCGGGCAACCGCAGGTCGCTGATCACCAGGTCGAAGCCCTGGGGCTCGAGTGCCAGGGCCTCGGCCACCGAGCCGGCCTCGCTGACCCGGTGCTCGTGGCGCTCCAGCAGCCGCTTCAGGGCGCTGCGGATGATGGCTTCGTCTTCAACGATCAGGATCCGGCTCATCGGCGCGTTCACCATGTTCTGGGTTGAGGGGCAGCCACAGGTGGATGCGGGTGCCGTTGGCCTGCCCGGGGGGCGGGGAGTCGATATCGATCTGGCCGCCGTGCTCGGCGATGATGCTGTAGACCAGCGGCAGGCCGAGTCCCGTGCCTTCGCCGGGAGGCTTGGTGGTGGTGAAGGGCTCGAACAGGTGGTCGCGCACCCGCTCGTCGATGCCATGGCCCCGGTCGGTGACGGTCACGTGAAGCCATGCACCCTCGGGGGCGGCATCGATGGTCACCTCGCCCCCGGGGGCGCTGGCGTCGCGGGCGTTGCCGAGCAGGTTGACCATGACCTGCAACAGCCGCTGGGCATCGCCCTCGACCTCGAGGCCGGCCGGGCAGCGGTTATGGTAGCGGATATCCTCCCCCGAGCGGGCGAGGTGGATCAAGTGCAGGGCCTCGTCGGTCAGCGTGTCCAGCGACACCGGGGCGAAGGGCCGGCCGGTCACGTGGCGGCCACCATGGGCGAAGCCCACCAGCGACTCGACGATGCGCGAGATGCGGTCGGTGAGCTGCTGGATCTGGGTGGCGGTCTCCAGCACCTCCGGGTCGTCGGTGTCGTAGCGCAGGTTCTGGGCCAGCGACGAGATCCCGGTGACGGGGTTGCCGATCTCGTGGGCCACGCCCGCCGCCAGCTGGCCGATGGAGGCCAGGCGGGCGGCATGCACCAGCTCGTCCTCCAGCCACTTCATCTCGCTGTGGTCCTCCACCAGGACCACGGTGCCGCCGCGCATCTCCTCATCGGCCGCGAGCTCGGCCTTGTGCAGGCTCAGGTAGCGGGTGGTGCCGTCCAGCGTCACCGCTTGCTTGTAGAGGTGGTCGTGATGCTCGAGGAGCACGCGTCCCAGCAGCGCCCCCCAGGGTGGCGGCAGGCCATCGCGGCGCGAGCCGACCACGCTGCTGCCCTCGATGCCGGAGAGCTCGGCGAGGGCGGCGTTCCACATCAGCAGCTCGTCGTCGACGCCGAAGGCACACAGCCCCACCGGCAGCCGGGTGAGGATGCGGCGGTGGTAGCGGCGCAGGCCGTCGAGCTCCCGGGCAAGGCCGGTCAGCCGGGTGCGATAGGCCTCCAGGCGGCTCTCGACGAAGTGGATGTCGTCATTGGGCTCCAGCCCGCCGCGGCGATAGGGCAGGTGGCGGTCGACGATGTCCTGGGCCACCGAGGGGCCCATCAGCCCCGAGAGGTTGGCCTGGATGCGGTCGCGTAGCCGGCGCAACGCATAGGGGCGGCCATCCAGCGGCGACAGGCCAAGGTCGGTCAGGGCGCGGTCGACCTCGCGACCGGCGACCTCCTCGCCCAAGGCGCGGGCCAGGTGGTGCTTGAACTCCTCGCCGTTGCCGGCCACCAGCGGCAGGCGCTTGGGGCGGATCACCGCATCCACCGAACAGGCCTCGGCGGCGGCCCGCTCGCCGGCGGAGGTCGGTGTGACCAGCGAGACCAGGATGAGGGTCAGGATGTTGGCCGCCAGCGAGGCCAGGGTCACCACGTACCAGACCGGCTCGCCGGCCAGTGCCTCGAGGCCCGGCGGCAGCAGCACCAGGGCCGGGAAATCGGTCAGCAGGGGCACCCAGGTACCGGCGAGCCACACCAGCACCCCCGCCGTCAGCCCGCTGACCATGCCCTTGCGGTTGGCGCCCGGCCAGTAGAGCAGCGCGAGCATGCCCGGCAGGCACTGGGCCATGCCGATGAAGGCGGCCAGCCCCAGGGTGGTGAGGTCGTGGTTCACCCCCACCAGGCGGTAGAAAAGCCAGCCGCCGAGGATCACCGCCACGATCAGGGCGCGGCGCAGCCAGCGCAGCCAACGATAGAGGTCGGGCTGGTCCAGCGGGCGGTGGGCGACCAGCACCAGGTGGTTGAGGATCATGCCCGACAGCGCCAGGGAAATGATGATCATGGTGCCGCTGGTTGCCGCCAGGCCGGCGATGAACACCAGCCCCTGGAGCCACAGCGACTCGGAGAGCCCGTAGGCCAGGTAGGCGGTGCCCAGTCCGCCGGCATCGACCCCCAGGCGCTGGGCGGCCCACAGGATCAGCGGCACCGGCAGCGCCATCAGCAGCAGGAACAGCGGCAGCGTCCAGGCGGCCTGCAGCAGGGTGCGCCGCGAGAGGGTCTCGGCGAAGGTGATGTGGAACATGTGTGGCATCAGGAAGGCCGCGGCGAAGAACAGCAACAGCAGGGTGCGCCACTGGGCCGGGTCGAGGTGGGCGACACTGGCCTGGGCCGCGCGCCCCGGGCCGTCCAGCCAGGCCTGGAGGTCCGCGGGGCCATCGAAGACCACGAACAGCGCGAAGGCCCCCAGTGCCAGCATGGCGATGAGCTTGACCAGCGACTCCAGGGCGATCACCGCGAGCAGGGTGTCGTGGCGGGCGTGGAGCCGGGTGTGGCGGGCGCCGAAGAGGATCGCGAACAGCGCGATCAGCGCGCAGAACAGCAATGCCAGCAGGGCCGGCGAGGCGGTGCCGGTCATCAGGTAGATGGTGTCGCCCAGGGTCTGCACCTGGAGGGCCAGCAGCGGCAGCACGGCCAGCAGGCTGATCAGGGTGATCAGGGTGCCGACCCAGCGTGAGCGGAAGCGGAAGGCGAAGAGGTCGGCCAGCGAGGCCAGCTGGTAGGTACGGGTCATGCGCTGGATCGGCACCAGCAGGACCGGGGCGAGCAGGAAGGCGCCCGCCACCCCCAGGTAGTAGGCGAGGTAGCCGTAGCCGGCATTGCCGGCCAGCTCCAGGCTGCCGTAGATCGCCCAGGCGCTGGCGTAGACCCCCAGCGCCAGGGTGTAGACCGCCGGATGGCGCGCGATGCGCGTGGGGATCGTAAGCGCTCCACAAACCCCATCTTATGCAGCTGAATAACGTCCGTCAGACTGGTGTCACCCAATCCTAAGGAGGACACCATGAACGAGCTGACTTCGACGCAGGCCTAC
>NZ_JARANV010000025.1 GCF_029889845.1 Halomonas sp. 25-S5 | reverse complement strand
AGCACGCGAGCCAATCCCGATGAGGAAACCATCAACTGGAGAGCCGTGTGCGGGAGAACCGCACGCACGGTTCGGAGGGCGGGGAGGCTAAGCCTTCCCGACCCCTATCAGCTTCAAGCTCCTGGCCCGGCGAAGCCGGGTCAAGCGTTGATGGTGTCGACCCCGCCCATGTAGGGGCGCAGCGCCTCGGGCACGCTGATCGAGCCATCGGCCCTCTGGTGATTCTCCATCACCGCCAGCAGGCAACGCCCCACCGCCAGGCCGGAGCCGTTGAGGGTATGCAGCAGCTGCGGTTTCTTCTGCTCGGGGTGGCGAAAGCGCGCCTGCATGCGCCGCGCCTGGAACGCCTCGCAGTTGGAGACCGAGGAGATCTCGCGGTAGGTGTCCTGGCTGGGCAACCACACCTCCAGGTCATAGGTCTTGGCCGCCCCGAAGCCCATGTCGCCGGTGCACAGGGTCACCACCCGATAGGGCAGTTCCAACGCCTGGAGGATCGCCTCGGCGTGGCCGCGCATCTCCTCCAGCGCCTCGTAGCTGGTGGCCGGGTCGACCAGCTGCACCATCTCAACCTTGTCGAACTGGTGCTGGCGGATCATCCCGCGGGTGTCGCGGCCGTGGGAGCCCGCCTCGCTGCGAAAGCAGGGCGTATGGGCGGTGAGCTTCATCGGCAGCGCCCGGTGGTCGAGGATCTCATCACGCGCGAAGTTGGTCAGCGGCACCTCGGCGGTGGGGATCAGGTGATAACCGCGCTCGTCGTCGAGGCGAAACAGGTCCTCGCCGAACTTGGGCAGCTGGCCGGTGCCGTACAGCGACGCCTCATTGACCATATAAGGGACATAGCACTCCTCATAGCCATGCTCGAGGGTCTGCTTGTCGAGCATGAACTGGGTCAGCGCCCGATGCAGCCGAGCGATGGGGCCGCGCATCACCGCGAAGCGGGCCCCGGTCAGCTTGGCCGCCAAGTCGAAGTCCAGATGGCCCTTGAGCGCCCCCAGGTCGACATGGTCGCGCACCGCGAAGTCGAACTCGCGGGGCGTCCCCCAGCGGTGGAGCTCGACGTTCTCCTCCTCGCTCTCGCCCACCGGCACGCTCTGGTGGGGCAGGTTGGGCAGGCCGCTGACCACCTCGTCCCATTCGGCCTGCACCTCGGCCAGGCGCGCCTTGGCGACGTCCAGGCGCTCGCCCAGGTCGGACACCTCGTCGAGCAGCGGCTGGATGTCCTCGCCCTGGGCCTTGGCCTTGCCGATCGCCTTGGAGCGGGTATTGCGCTCGTTCTGCAGGGACTCGGTCTGGGCCTGCAGCTCGCGCCGCCGGGACTCCAGTGCCTCGAGACGGTCGGTATCGAGGACGAAGCCCCGCTTGGCCAGTCGTTGGGCGACAACGTCGAGGTCGCTGCGCAGCAGTTTGGGGTCGAGCATGGCATCCAGTCCGTTGCAGTCGTGAAGTCGGGAATCGCCAAAGCCGGGATCGCCGGCGATGGCATCGGCAAACAGGGCAACCATTGTAGGCAAAAGGCCTCAGCGGCGCCACGCGCCACCGTGTCGACGCCAGCCCAGTGGTGATCACCCCGGGGCAGGATGCGCGACACCGCCCTCTCGCGGTAAAGTGGCGCCACTCTCTCCTCCCCAGACAAGAGCGCCATGATCGCACGACTGGATACCGCCGACTCGCGCCGCATCGAGGGCCTCGCCGCCCCCTACCTGCGCTTCCTGGACGCCCTGCGCGATGCGGGCTTCGAGGGCGAGATCGCCCCGGACTATGCCGCCCGCACGGTGCTGGCCACCGACAACTCCATCTACCAGCGCCTGCCCCAGGCGGTGCTCTATCCCAGGCACGGCGCCGACCTCGAGCGCATCGCCCGGCTGGCCGGCCGTGACGAACACCGCCAGGTGGCGCTCACCCCCCGCGGCGGTGGCACCGGCACCAACGGCCAGTCGCTCACCGACGGCCTGGTGGTGGACGTCTCGCGGCACATGAACGCGATCCTCGACATCGACGTGGAGCAGCGCCGGGTACGGGTGCAGGCCGGCGTGGTCAAGGACCAGCTCAACGCGGCGCTCAAGCCCCACGGGCTCTTCTTCGCGCCGGATCTTTCCACCTCCAACCGCGCCACCATCGGCGGCATGATCGCAACCGACGCCAGCGGCCAGGGCAGCTGCGAGTACGGCAAGACCCGCGACCATGTGCTCGAGCTCGAGACCGTGCTGCTGGGCGGCGAGCGGCTGGTGAGCCGCCCGCTGGAGGACGCCGAGCTCGGGCGCCAGTGCGAGCGCCAGGACGTCACCGGGGCGGTCTTCCGCACCGCACGGGAGATCATCGACACCCAGGGCGAGCTGATCGCCGAGAAGTTTCCGCCGCTCAACCGCTGCCTGACCGGCTACGACCTGGCGCATCTGAGAAACGCGGAAGGCCGCCTCGATATCAACAGCCTGCTGTGCGGCTCGGAGGGGTCGCTGGGCCTGCTCGACGAGGCGGTGCTCAACGTGCTGCCGATCCCCAAGCACTCGACCCTGGTCAACGTGCGCTACGCCGGCTTCATGGACGCCCTGCGCGATGCCAAGGCGCTGATGGCAAGCAGTGACTCTTCACAAGCCCAGCCGCAGGCGCAGCCCACCTCCATCGAGACGGTGGACGACACCGTGCTGATGCTGGCCATGGAGGACTTCGTCTGGGACAGCGTGGCGGAATTCTTTCCCTCGGGCGAGACGCCGGTACACGGCATCAACCTGATCGAGTTCAACGACGACGACCCTGCGCGCTTGGCCGAGCGCGTCGAGGCCTTCTGCCGCCACCTGGAGGCCGATGCGAGCGTGCCCCGCCTGGGCTATACGCTGGCCGAGGGGCGCGATGCCATCAAGCGGGTATACGGGATGCGCAAGCGTGCCGTGGGCCTGCTGGGCAACGCCAAGGGCGAGAAGCGCCCCATCCCCTTCGTCGAGGACACCGCCGTCCCGCCGGAGCACCTGGCGGACTACATCGCCGAGTTCCGTGCCGCCCTCGACGCCCGGGGCCTCGCCTACGGGATGTTCGGCCACGTGGATGCCGGCGTATTACACGTGCGCCCGGCCATCGACATGAAGGACCCGGCCCAGGAGCGGCTGATCCGCGAGGTCTCAGACGAGGTGGCCGCACTGACGCAGAAGTACCACGGCCTGCTGTGGGGCGAGCACGGCAAGGGCGTGCGCTCGGAGTACTCCCCCGCCTTCTTCGGCGAGCTCTATCCCAGCCTGCAGCGGGTCAAGGCGGCCTTCGATCCCCACAACCAGCTCAATCCCGGCAAGATCGCCTCGCCGCTTTCCTTGTCCACCCCACCCGAACCCGTGGGGAGCGCGCCCGAAGACGCCAGTGCTCTCCCGCCCGACGCCGCGGGGTCTGCCACTACAACAGGCCCCTCTGTTCAGGAGGAAGCCGTCAAGTGGGTGGACCCCAACCTGCTGACCATCGACGGCGTGCCCACCCGCGGCCAGTTCGACCGCCAGATCGACGAGCGGGTCTGGCAGGCCCACGCGGCCACCGTCTACTGCAACGGCAACGGCGCCTGCTACAACTACGACCCCGATGACGCCATGTGCCCCTCCTGGAAGGCCACCCGCGACCGCATCCACTCTCCCAAGGGGCGCGCCAGCCTGATCCGCGAGTGGCTGCGGCTGCAGGGTGAGGCCGGCATCGACCTGGTCGAAGAGTCGAGGAAGAAGAAGGCCGAGGGGGCCTGGGGCTTCGTCAAGGACTTCCCGCTGCGGCTCAGGAACACCCTGGCCAGGCAGCGCGGCGAGAAGGACTTCTCCCACGAGGTGTACGACGCCATGGCGGGGTGTCTGGCGTGCAAGTCCTGCGCCGGCCAGTGCCCGGTGAAGGTCAATGTCCCGGACTCCCGCTCGCGCTTCCTGGAGGTCTACCACGGCCGCTACCTGCGCCCGCCGCGCGACTACCTGGTGGGCGGCATGGAGTTCCTGGTGCCGACGCTTGCCCGGGTAGCGCCGCTCTACAACGCCGCCCTGGGCAACCGCCTGGTCGACCGGCTGCTGGCCGGCCCGCTCGGCCTGGTGGACAGCCCGCGGCTGTCCCGCGCCAGCCTGAAGAAGCAGCTGGCCGCCTGGGGCGTGGCACAGGCCACGCCGATGTCGCTCGGCCTGCTCACCGAGGCGCAGAAGGCGCGCAGTGTGGTGCTCGTCCAGGACGCCTTCACCAGCCACTTCGAAGCCAGGCTGGTGATGGACATCGTCGAGCTGCTCTCGCGCCTGGACGTGCGGGTCTTCGTCGCGCCCTACTCGCCCAACGGCAAGCCGCTCGATGTCCAGGGCTTCCTGGGGGCCTTCGCGCGCACCGCACGGACGCAGGCCAGACGCCTCTGGACCCTGGCCGAATTCGGCGTGCCGCTGGTGGGCATCGACCCGGCCATGACCCTGACCTATCGCCAGGAGTACGTGAAGGCGTTGGGGCCGGACGCCGTGCCCGAGGTGCTGATGCTGCAGGAGTGGCTGGTCACTCAGTCCTCTACCCTGGCGCACCGGGCCGCACCCCATGGCCTGAGCGTCGATGACCCGGGTTTCAGGCTGCTCTCCCACTGCACCGAGACGACCAACGCCCCGGGCAGCCCCAAGGCGTGGCAGCAGCTGTTCGCCGCCTTCGGCCTGGAGCTGGAGCTCGTCGCCACCGGCTGCTGCGGCATGTCGGGCACCTACGGCCACGAGGCGCGCAACCGCGAGACCTCCCGGACCATCTACGCCCAGTCGTGGCAGCCGGTGGTGGAGGAGAACAGCAACGCCGGCCGCCTGCTGGCCACCGGCTACTCCTGCCGCAGCCAGGTGGCGCGGTTCTCGGACCAGGGCCTGTCCCATCCGCTGCAGGCCCTGCTGGCGGTGCTCAAGCAGAGCCGCTAGCGCCGCCCCCTCGCCAGGAAGCTCGCCATGGAAAGCCCCGCCGTCCTGCTCACCGGCATCGGTCTCCTCTCCCTCGCCTGCCAGTGGCTCGCCTGGCGGCTCAAGGATAAGCGCAAGGCGGGCCTGCTCAACCAGCGCCCACAGATGGAGCCACAACCCACCGCTGACCAGGAGGAGGCAGCCGAGGCCGAGAACTGATCGGACTCGCCATCCATCGGTAACGACCGGACATCTTAGATCGGTAGAACGCGGACATTTCTATTCGGGGTTGACACGCGGCTCGACCTCGATAGCTGGCCCTGCTGGGCTGGCCGGCCTGGGCCTACCTGGGGGTACTGATGCTGGTGGCGCGACCGCTGACCGTGTGGCTCTGCACCGCGGGCAGCGGGCTCGACTGGCGGGAGAAGGCACTGCTGGCCTGGATCTCGCCGAGGGGCATCGTGGCGGCAGCGGTGGCCTCGCTGTTCGCCTTCAAGCTCGAGGCCCAGGGGCTGGAGGGGCCGAGATGCTGGTGCCGGTGACCTTCATGGTGATCATCGCCACGGTGGTGATCCAGGGCCTGCTCTCCCGCCCCATCGCCGGTGCGCTCGGCGTCACGACCCCGCCGCCCAGGGGGTTCCTGATCCTCGGCGCCAACCCGGTCGCACGCGCCGTGGACCAGGCCCTCCAGGAGGCGGGCTTCGACGTGCGCCTCTGCGACCATGACCGTGACGCCCTGAAGGAGGCGCGCATGACCGGCCTTCCCACCTATTTCGGCAACCCGACCTCGGCGCATGCCCAGGAGCACCTGGAGATGACCGGCCTGGGGCACTTCCTGCCCCTCTCCCCCTATCGCGAACAGAACGACCTGGCCGCCCTGCACTTCGAGGGGAGACTGGGTCATGGCAAGGTCTTCCAGCTGGAGATCGACGGGGAGCGCGACGCCGAGAGGGAGCGGCCCCGGCAACTGGCCGAGCTGCCCCGCCTGTTCGGCGAGCAGGTGACCTGGCACAAGCTGGCGAGCCTGGTGGCCCAGGGGGCGGAGGTGAGAACCACGCGATTGAACGAGGCCTTCGACGTCGACGCCGATGTCGCGACCCATGTGCGTCGCCTGCTGCCGCTGTTCTGCATCGATGTCCAGGAGCAGATCCGCGTCGCCAGCGACCAGTCCCCCCTCGAACCCCAGCCGGGGGAGCGCCTGATCAGCCTGGTCTACCCGGACTCTCCCGCCTTCTGAGCCACGCCCGATGCCGGAAACCACAACGGGCAACCCGAAGGCTGCCCGCTGCCGCTTGCGCAGGAGGATCAGAAAAACAGCCGCCGCAACGCCTCGCCCGGCTCCGCCTCGCGCATGAAGGCCTCGCCGACCAGGAAGGCGTTGACGTCATGCTCGCGCATGCGCAGCACGTCGTCGCGGGTATGGATGCCGGACTCGGTGACCACGCTGACGCTGGCGGGAATGCGCGGCAGCAGCTCCAGGGTGGTCCCGAGCCGGGTATTGAAGGTGTGCAGGTCGCGGTTGTTGATCCCCACCAGGTCGAGGTCGAGCTTGAGCGCCCGGTCGAGCTCCCGGGCGTCGTGCACCTCCACCAGCACGTCCATGCCCAGTTCCACGGCCTGGCGATGCAGGTCCGCCATCCGGGCATCGTCGAGGGCGGCGACGATCAGCAGGATGCAGTCGGCGCCGAGGGCGCGCGCCTCGCTAACCTGGTAACCGTGGGTGATGAAGTCCTTGCGGATCACCGGCAGGTCGCAGGCCTCGCGCGCCTCGATCAGGTAATCCTCGTGGCCCTGGAAGAAGTCGGCATCGGTGAGCACCGAGAGGCAGGCCGCACCGCCCTCGGCATAGCTCGCGGCGATCTCGCTGGGGCGAAAGTCCTCGCGGATCACCCCCCTGGAGGGCGAGGCCTTCTTGATCTCGGCGATCACCGCCGGATCGCCGGCCTGGATGGCGCGGTCGAGGGCGGCGACGAAGCCCCGCGGCGCGGCTTGCTCGGCGCCCAGGCGCAGCAGTTCCTGCTCGGAGACGACACGGCGGCGTTCGGCGACCTCCTCCTCCTTGCGGGCCAGGATGCGCCCGAGGATGGTGGGCAGGGAACGGGGATCGGTCATGTCGGGCCTCACTGGGTGAACACGCGGGTGAAGTTGGCGAGCTCCCTGAGTTTCTCGAGCGGCAACTTGGAGGCCTGGGCGTCCTGGGCCATGGCCACGCCCTCCGCGAGGCTGTCGGACACGCCCGAGACGTAGAGGGCCGCGCCGGCGTTTAGCGCCACGATGTCCGCCGCCGGCCCCTCGCCCACCAGGGCCTGCTCGACCAGTCGCAGGCTGTCCTCGGCGGTCTTGACCCGTAGCGGATCCAGAGAGTGGCGTTCGATGCCAAAGTCCTCGGGGGTGATGGTGTACTCGCGGATCTCGCCGTCCTTCAGTTCGGCGACCAGGGTCGGCTGCGCCAGCGAGATCTCGTCGAGGCCATCCTCGGCATGCACCACCAGCACGTGCTCGCTGCCCAGGCGCCGGAGCACCTCGGCCATCAGCGGCACCAGCTCGGGGGCATAGACCCCCAGCACCTGGTTGGGGGCGCCAGCGGGATTGGTCAGCGGCCCCAGGATATTGAACAGGGTGCGCACCCCCATCTCGCGACGCGGGCCCACGGCATAGCGCATCGCCGGGTGATGGTTGGGAGCGAACATGAAGCCCACGCCCACCTGCTCGATGCAGCGGCCCACCTGCTCGGCATCCAGGTTCAGGTTGATGCCCGCCACGGCGAAGAGGTCGGCACTGCCCGACGAGGAGGAGACCCCGCGGTTGCCGTGCTTCGCCACGTGCGCCCCGCCCGCGGCGACCACGAAGCTCGCCGCGGTGGAGACGTTGAACAGATTGGCGCCATCGCCGCCGGTGCCGACGATGTCGACCACGTTGTCGGCCTGCAGCCGGACCGGGTTCATCAGTTCGCGCATCACCTGGGCCGCGGCACTGATCTCCTCGGCGGTCTCGCCCTTCATGGCCATGCCCACCAGGAAGGCGGCGATCTGGGGGTCGCTGGCCGCGCCGGTCATGATCTGGCGCATCACCTCGTGGGTCTCGGCGAAGTTCAGGTTCTCACGGCGCATCACCGCACCGATGGCCTCTCGCATCTGCATAATCACTATCCTCTAATCAGCCTCGACTCAGGCTCGGCTCAGCGGCGCCTAGACATGACGTTTGAGAAAGTTGGCCAGCAGCTCGTGGCCCTGGCGAGTCAGGATCGACTCGGGATGGAACTGTACGCCCTCGACATCCAGCTCACGGTGGCGCAGCCCCATGATCAGCCCCGGGGTGACATCGTCGTCGTCGCACCAGGCGGTAACCTCGAGGCAGTCGGGCAGACCCTCGCGTGCCACCACCAGCGAATGGTAGCGCGTCACCTCCAGCGGGTCTTCGAGGCCCCCGAACACGCCCTGGCCGAGGTGGCGGATCCGCGAGGTCTTGCCATGCATCACCTGGGGCGCGCGGACCACCTTGCCGCCATAGACCTGGCCGATGGCCTGGTGCCCCAGGCAGATACCCAGCACGGGGATACGCCCGGTGAAGCGGTGGATGGCCGCCATGGAGATGCCGGCCTGGTCGGGGGTGCAGGGCCCCGGCGAGATCACCAGGTGGCTCGGGGCCAGGGCCTCGATCTCCTCCAGGGTAATGGCGTCGTTGCGGTGGGTCACCACCTCGGCGCCCAACTCCCCGAGGTACTGGACCACGTTGAAGGTAAAGCTGTCGTAGTTGTCGATCATCAGCACGGACATGGTGCGCTCTCCGGCACTCGCCCGGCCAGCGCCGGGCGACAGGAATCAGGGGTCACTCGAGGTTGTCCAGGCCGCGTTCGGCCATGGCCACGGCGCGGAACAGGGCGCGGCCCTTGTTGAGCGTCTCCTGCCACTCCATCTCGGGCACCGAGTCGGCGACGATGCCCGCGCCGGCCTGCACGTGCAGCTGGCCATCCTTGATCACCGCCGTGCGGATGGCGATGGCGGTGTCCATGTTGCCGTGCCAGGAGAGGTAGCCCACGGCACCGGAGTAGACACCGCGCTTGACCGGCTCCACCTCGTCGATGATCTCCAGCGCGCGGATCTTGGGGGCGCCGGAGACGGTGCCCGCCGGGAAGGTGGCGCGCAGCACGTCCATGGCGGAAAGGCCCGGCTTCAGGCGTCCGACGACGTTGGAGACGATGTGCATGACGTGGGAGTAGCGCTCCACCACCATCTTGTCGGTCACCCTCACCGAGCCGGTCTCGCTGATGCGTCCCACGTCGTTGCGCCCCAGGTCGATCAGCATCAGGTGCTCGGCGAGCTCCTTGGGGTCGGCCAGCAGGTCGGCCTCCAGGGCACGATCCTCCTCCTCGCTGTGGCCGCGCTTGCGGGTGCCGGCAATGGGCCGCACCGTGACCTCGCCGTCCTCCAACCGCGTGAGGATCTCCGGCGAGGAGCCCGCCACCTGATGATCGCCCAGGTTCAGGTAGAACATGTAGGGCGAGGGGTTGAGGCTGCGCAGCGCCCGGTAGAGGTCGAGCGGCGGCGCCTGGTAGGGGATCGACATGCGCTGGGACGGCACGCACTGCATGACGTCGCCGGCCAGCACGTACTCCTTGATTTTCTCCACGGCCGCCTTGAAGCCCTCCTCGGTGAGGCCCGAGGTGAAGTGCCCCTCCTCCACCGCGGCGCGCCCGGTACCGGGGCTGATGGTGTTGAAGGTGGCACTGCGCAGGCGGATCTCCAGGCGTTCCAGCCGGTCCAGGGCGCGGGCGTAGGCCTCAGGCTCGGCGGGGTCGGCATGCGTCCATAGCGCCAGTCGCCCGGAGAGGTTGTCGAACACCACCAGGTCGTTGCAGACCATCAGCAGGATGTCCGGCACACCGATCGGGTCGGGCTTCTCGACACCCCGCAGGCGCGGCTCGATGTAACGGATGGTGTCGTAGCCGAAGTACCCCACCAGGCCCCCGTCGAAGCGCGGCTGCTCATCGAGGCGTGGCACCTTGAAGCGGGCCTGGAACTGCTCGATCCACTCGAGCGGATCCTCCACCTCGGCGGCGCCCTGGAGCTCGCCATCGATGATATGGCTGACGGTGAAGCCCCGGACCTCGAGCCGTTCGCGGCAGGGCAGCCCGATGATCGAGTAGCGACCCCACTTCTCGCCGCCCTGCACGGACTCCAGCAGGAAGGTCCAGGGCTCGTCGGCCAGCTTGAGATAGGTGGAGAGCGGCGTGTCGAGATCGGCCAGCACCTCGCGGGTGACCGGGATGCGGTTGTAGCCGGCGTCGGCCAGCTCGCGGAAGCGTTCGGGAGTCATCATGCCCGGGTCCTCGATATGACGGGTTGGCAATGGTGGGCGCAGAAGCGCCGCGGATCAGGCTCGCGAGGCGAGCGTCACCATCGCCAGCCGCCGCGGGCAGGCGAACGGGGCAGGCGAACGGGGCAGGCGTCGTACGGCGGCCATGGCGCCACCAGCGGTCGAGAGGGTGTCCGGCTTCGTGCGGCTGATCATCAAGGGGTTTCCGCGTCTTATAGCAATAACATATTGATTGGGCCGCGCTTATAGCATTAGCCAAAATCACGTTAAACGAGTTCCGCCAGCGATTCAACCACGCCATCTGGCCCGCTGTCGCGCACTGGCTCGCCGTGATTGTAGCCGTAGGGCACGGCCAGGGTGCGAAACCCCGCGGCGCGTCCGGCCTCGATGTCGTGGCGAGAGTCACCGACCATCAGGCAGGCCGAGGGTGAGATGTCGAAGTGGGCTGCCACATGCAACAGCGGGGCCGGGTCGGGCTTCTTCTGCGCCAGGCTGTCGCCTCCCAGGCACAGGCCGAAGTGCGCCTGCAGGCCGAAGGCCTCGAGGATCGGCGCGATGAAGGCGCTCGGCTTGTTGGTCACCAGTGCCAGCGGAAGACCCCGATCGCGCAGGCCGTCCAGCGCTTCACGAACCCCGGGATAGAGCCGGGTATGAGCGCCTGGGTCGCGACCGTAGTGGTCAAGAAAGTCGGTGTGGGCCTGCTCCAGCAACACTTTATCGATTTCTTCACCGCCTTCACGCGAGGCTTTTCCGGCGACTGATCTACGAGGGGGCGCTGTGAACCCCTCCCTGGGCGCTACCGATGCCCTGCTTCGCTCTCGCGTCCCGCTTCGCTCGCAGGGCCGGTGCTGGCCATCCATGGCCAGCCCGTTCGGAGCAGTGCTCCTCACCCCTGGCATAGGACCCCCTCTGCGATCAGTCCCCGGCACCTCGCTAACCTGTGTTGCGAACCGCAACGCCCGCTCCATCAGCACCAGCGAGCCGTTGCCCACCCAGTCGCGGACCCTGGTCTCGCCGGCAGCGGGCAGGCCCAGATCGGCCAGCGCCGCGTCCACGGCCAAGGCCAGATCAGGCACCGAGTCGATCAGGGTGCCGTCCAGGTCGAAGGTCACCAGGCGGATGTCGTTCAGTATGGGGTGCATGATGCCTCTCGCGATGCAGTCGGGCGGCCATTATGCCGGACAGGCCATGGGCAGGAAATCGGGCAAGGGCTTATGCTGGAGACCCTTCCCTTACTGGAGTCGCTGCATGAGTGTGCCAAGAATCGTCGTGGTCGGAGGTGGCGCCGGCGGCCTCGAACTGGTCTCGCGGCTCGGCCGCAAGCTCGGCAGGCGCGGGCGCGCCGAGATCGTGCTGGTCGACCGCAATGCCACGCACATCTGGAAGCCGCTGCTGCATGAGGTCGCCACCGGGGCGCTGGACTCGGGACTCGACGAGATCGCCTACGTGGGCCATGCCAGCCACCACGGCTACCGTTTCCAGCGCGGCACCCTCAGTAACGTCGACCGCACGGCCAGGACTCTGACCCTGGCCCCCATCCTCGACGAGGAGGGCAGCGAAGTGCTGCCTTCTCGCACGCTGGAATATGACCTTCTGGTGCTGGCACTGGGCAGCGTCAGCAATGACTTCGGCACGCCGGGCGTCGACGAGCACTGCCACTTCCTCGACAGCCCGCAACAGGCCGAAGCCTTCCGCCGGGACATGCTCAACACCTTCCTGCGTCACAGCGACCCGGGCAGTGAACGGCATGCCCGCATGGTCGTCGGCATCGTCGGCGCCGGCGCCACCGGGGTGGAACTCGCGGCAGAGCTCCATGAAGCCTCGCGCATGCTGCACAGCTACGGCGTCACGGACCTGGACAGTGACCACCTCGAGGTTCACCTGATCGAAGCCGCCCCCCGGATCCTGCCGGCCCTGCCCGAACGCATCAGTCAGGCGGTCCATCAGGAACTCGAGGGCCTCGGCGTGAAACTTCATGCTGCCACCCGCGTGACTCGCGTAGAGGCCAGCGCGATTCATACCGCCGATGGCCAGCGCATCGACATCAATCTCGGCGTCTGGGCGGCCGGCATCAAGGCCCCGCCCTTCCTCTCCGAGCTGGGACTGCCGACGGAATCCAACCACCGACTCAAGGTCCACGCGACCCTGCAGAGCACGGAGGATCCCCATGTCTTCGCCATGGGAGACTGTGCCAGCTGCCCCCAGGGAGATGGCAGCACGGTGCCCCCGCGCGCCCAGACCGCCCACCAGCAGGTCTCGACGCTCTATCGCAACCTGCTCGCCCAACTGGACGGCAAGCCGCTCGAGCCCTTCGTCTATCGGGACCGAGGGTCGCTGATCTCGCTGGCGCACTTCGAAGCCGTCGGCAGCCTGATGCGCGGGGCCTCGGCACGCAGCCTGTTCATCGAGGGACACCTGGCGAAGTTCTTCTATGCCTCGCTTTACCGCATGCACCAGCGCGCCATCCACGGCACCCTCAAGACGGGCCTCATCGTGGTGGTGGATGGCATCAACCGCTTCCTCAAGCCGCGCATGAAGCTTCACTGACCCAGGCGCCTCATCCGAACAGGTCGTCAGGTCAGCAGGACCTCTGCCGTCGCCGCCTTCCGCTGTGTCAGCCAGGTGCGCTTGGCCGACGCGGTCAGGCGCTTCAGGCGTGCCTCCAGGCGCAAGGCCTCACCGCGGCTGCCGACGGGCTCCTGGTGGCGAAGCACCAGCGGCCCCTTGCCGCGCAGCGCCTTGGCCCCCCGGCCGGCACGGTGCTCGGCCAGGCGTCGGGCCACGTCGGTGGTGATCCCGGTGTACAGCGCACCGCCGGCGGTCTCCACCAGATAGAGGTGCCATAGGGGAGCGGGAAGCGACTTCTCCACGGGGCGCCCTATGCTCTGGCCAGCTGGTCGCGGAACTCTCGGATCACGCTGTCGTAGCGGTGCGGGTCGGCCTCGTTGCGCGCCTTGAACACCGCCGAGCCGGCCACGAAGGTATCGGCCCCGGCCCGGGCGATCTCGGCGATGTTGTCGACCTTCACCCCGCCATCGATCTCCAGGCGGATCGGGCGACCCGAGGCATCGATGCGCCGCCGCGCCTCGCGCAGCTTGTCCAGGGTCCCGGGGATGAACGACTGGCCCCCGAACCCCGGGTTGACGCTCATCAGCAGGATCATGTCGACCTTGTCCATCACGTAGTCGAGATAGGAGAGCGGCGTGGCCGGGTTGAACACCAGGCCCGCCCGGCAGCCGGCGTCGCGGATCAGCTGCAGCGAGCGGTCGATATGGTCCGAGGCCTCGGGGTGGAAGGTGATGTAGCTGGCCCCCGCGTCGATGAAGTCCCCGATCAGCCGATCCACCGGCCTGACCATCAGGTGGGCGTCGATGGGCGCGCTCACCCCATGCTTGCGCAGGGCCTCGCAGAGCATCGGCCCGATCGTGAGGTTCGGGACGTAGTGGTTGTCCATCACGTCGAAGTGGATGATGTCGGCGCCGGAGGCCAGCACATCATCCACTTCCGCGCCCAGCCGGGCGAAATCGGCGGAGAGGATGGAAGGAGCGATCAGGAAGTCGCGGGTCGTGTCGGTCATGGGGTCGTCCGTCATGGGGTGGGCAGGCGATCCCGGGCATTCTACCAGAGCCCCGCGAGAGCCTGGACCTCGCCAGGCGCCTCAGCGGGACCAGGCCATAAGCGACTCCTGCTCCCCGGTCTCCGGGTCCTCACGCTCATCGACGATGCAAAAGCCCAGCCGCCGGTAGAAGGAGACGGCGCGCACGTTGCGGGAATAGACCCAGAGGGTGATGGTGCGGTGGCCCTCCATGGCGTGGGCCATCAGGCCGGTGCCATGCCCGAAGCTCTGCACCTCGGGGTCGACGAACAGCGCCTCGAGGCGGTCACCATGCATGGCGCAGAAGCCGATCACGCGTCGGCCGGCCTCCAGCACCTGCACCTCGCAGGCGGGCAGGCGGCGAAGCGCCATGTCATCGGCACGTGCCCTCCAGCAGGCCTCGGAGATGAACGGGTGGGCCTTCTGAGAGGCACGCAGCCAGATGTCGACAAGCTGTGGGAACTCCTCCCGGGTGGCGGGTCGGATCATGTCGCGGCTCCTGTGGCTATCCCTGCAGTGTAACCGCTCGCACGGAACGGGTCGCGACAGCGGTTCCCGCGCCTAGGTCCGGGGGATATACTCGGGGCCCTGCCATCATCGGGAGACCTTCCATGCAGCGTCGTCACGTCCTGGGGGCCTGTGCCCTGCTCCTCGCCACCGGCTGGCTGGCCGGCTGTGCCAGCCCCCACTACCTGCAGCTCGACCCCAAGCGCACCGCCCGGGTGCCGCAGAGTGGCAGCGGCCAGGCGGTCACCGTGACGGCTGTGGACGGTCGCGACAGCGAGGTGATCGGGACCCGCACCGGCAGCGCCATGTCCACCGCCGTGATCACCGTCAACGCTCACGAACTGGTGCCGCGGCTGCAGGCGGAGGCGGAACGCGCCGTGCGGGAAATGGGCTTCACCCCGACCACGGCGCGCGCCGAGGGACGCCCCAGCCTGACGCTGACCCTGGATCACCTGGGCTACGAGCGTGGCGAGAGCCGTCCCCTTATCGACGAGGCACGGCTCGAGGCGGTACTGATCGCCGAGGCGATCAACGCCGGCAACACCTATGCCGGCACCTATACCTCGCGCCGCACCCAGAGCTATGCCATGCGCCCCGACAAGAAGGCCAACACCCGCATGGTCAACGAGCTGCTCTCCGATGGCCTCGACCGCGCCTTCCGCGACCCCGAGCTGGGACGACTGCTGGCGCGCTGAATCCGCTCAGACCAGCGGGCCGCGGCGCTCCAGCGCCCAGGCACTCTCGCGAAAGCCGCTGGGCTCCGGCTCGCCGTCCTCCAGGTGGGTGACGCGAAAGTTGGGCGCAAACAGCTCGCGCACCTCCTCGGCGGAGACGCTGAACGGTGGCCCGCCGGGGCCGCGCGTCAGGCTGATCAGCAGCCCTCGGGCACCGGGGGAGATCAGCTGGGCAAGATGGAAGGCGTAGCGCTGGCGGGTGGCCGCCGGCAGGGCGATCAGGGCGGCGCGGTCGTAGAAGGCCCCGATCTCCGCCGCCTGTTCGATATGGAAGTGGAAGAAGTCGCCGCACCACAGCTCCACGCTGCCCTGGCGACAGATGTCGAAGCCGGCCTGGCGATAGCGGGTCACCTCCCCTACGCCCTCGGCGACGAACGCCTCGATGGCCTGCCCGGCCAGCTCGATGCCCAACACCGGGTGGTCATGGCGCGCCAGCCAGCGCATGTCCAGGCTCTTGCCGCACAGCGGCACCAGCACCTTGGTGCCGGCCCGCACTCCCAGGCCAGGCCAGTGACGGACCAGCGCCGGGTGAGGCCGATCACGGTGAAAACCGATGCGCCCCTCGCGCCAGCGCTCCCGCCATTCGTTGGCCATCATTCCCCCAGCCAAGCCGGCATCAGAACCAGCGATCGCGCTTGCGGCGACGGCGCGGCAGGTGGGGCACGATCAACCCCACCAGCAGGCCGGCCCCGGCAACCCCGCCACCGTACATGAAGTAGCGCATCAGCAAGTCTTCCTCCTGGGTATCCAGGCGGGCCTGGAGCTCGCGGATGGTGGCGCGCGACTGCTCGGTCTCCCCTTCGAGCGCCGCGTTACGCGCCTCGAGCTCGGCAATGCGCTGCTCGCGGACCTCGAGGGTCTCGGTCATCGACGCGGTACGGCTCTCCCAGGTGTCGTTGATGCCGGAAAGCTCATTGGTCAGCTCCTCCACCCGGGCTTCCAGCGCCGGCAGTTGCTGCTGGGCGCTGGGGGCCTCCTGCAGCTCGCGGCTGAGCACCCAGACGGTGTCGCCGTCTCCGTCTTCCACCCGGCTGTAGTCGCCGCTGGTCTCCAGGACCGTCACCGGCTCACCGGCGGTCAGGGTGCCGATGATTCGGTAGCCGTCGGTCGGGCCGCTGCGCACATAGGTAGAAAGTTCGTCCGACACCCAGGCGGTGGCGTTGGCCGCCTCCTGAGCATGCAGGGCTTGGGGGAGCGTCGCGAGCGCCACGCCCAGTGTCAGAATCTTGAGTCTGTGTATCGTCATGCCGTTGTCCTGGCTGTCCAAGGCTCGCGTGGAGCGGCTCTGTCGCGTAAGGCACACAGGGTACCACAGTCGCGCCGGCCGGCAGCTGGCCCCGATGGCGGCCGCGGCGTATAATGGCGGGTCTTGTCCCGGGTGGCCATTCGGCCGCCCGCCAACGTCCATCCAACGGTGCACCGTCGCGCCAGAAGCCGCGACCTATTCTTATGGCGAAGAAACTCTTCATCAAGACGCACGGCTGCCAGATGAACGAGTACGACTCCGCGCGCATGGCGGATCTGCTCGGCGAATCCCACCAGCTCGAGCTCACCGACGACGAGCGCGATGCCGACGTCATCCTGCTCAACACCTGCTCCATCCGCGAGAAGGCCCAGGAGAAGGTGTTCCACCAGCTGGGGCGCTGGAAGAAGCTCAAGGAGGCCAACCCCGACCTGGTGATCGGCGTCGGGGGCTGCGTGGCCAGCCAGGAGGGCGAGGCGCTGCGCAAGCGCGCGCCCCATGTCGACATGGTGTTCGGGCCCCAGACCCTGCATCGGGTGCCGTCCATGCTCGACTCGCGCCGCAACGACCAGATCTCGGTGGTCGACGTCACCTTCCCTGAGATCGAGAAGTTCGACCACCTGCCCAAGCCGAGCTCCGACGGCGCCACCGCCTTCGTCTCGGTGATGGAGGGCTGCTCCAAATACTGCACCTTCTGCGTGGTGCCCTATACCCGCGGTGAGGAGGTCTCGCGGCCTTTCGAGGCGGTGATGGACGAGGTGATCCACCTGGCCGACCAGGGCGTGCGCGAGATCAACCTGCTGGGCCAGAACGTCAATGCCTACCGCGGCGAGAACCAGCTGGGCGACGAGATCGACCTGGCCGAGCTGATCAGTTGCGTGGCGGCGGTAGAGGGCATCGACCGCATCCGCTTCACCACCTCCCACCCGGTGGAGTTTACCGACAGCCTGATCGAGGCCTACGCGGAGATCCCCGAGCTGGTCAGCCACCTGCACCTGCCGGTGCAGGCCGGCTCGGATCGCGTGCTCGCGGCCATGAAGCGCGGCCACACCGTCGAGGAGTACGTCGACAAGATGGAGCGCATCCGCGCACTGCGCCCGGACATCAGTTTCTCCTCGGACTTCATCATCGGCTTCCCCGGCGAGACCGAGGCGGACTTCGAGGCCACCATGGACCTGATCCACCGCATCGGCTTCGACCACTCCTTCAGCTTCGTCTACTCGGCACGCCCCGGTACGCCGGCGGCCGACCTTCCGGACGACACCCCGGAAGGCGTCAAGAAGCAGCGCCTGGCGATCCTCCAGGAGCGCATCAACCAGCAGGCGATGCAGATCAGCCGGCGCATGGTGGGTACCACCCAGCGCATCCTGGTCACCGGCTTCTCGCCGAAGGACCCGGGCCAGCTCTCCGGGCGCACCGAGAACAACCGCGTGGTCAACTTCCGTGCCGCCAACCCCTTCGAGCTGATCGGCGTCTTCGTCGACGTGGAGATCAGCGAGGCGCTGCCCAACTCGCTGCGCGGCGAACTGGCCTCCCCCGCTCGCTTCTGAGTGTCACGATTGCCCCGGCCAGCGCCGGGGCAGTAAGCTGACCCTACATTCTCCCTGCACGGATTCCCCTGTCTTGAGCCAGCCATCTTCTCCGGCCAACCGCATCGTCACCCTGAACCTCGAGCCCAACGACCCGCGTCGCCTAGCCAACCTCTGCGGCCAGCGTGACGAGCACCTCAAGCTGGTCGAGTCGCGGCTCGGCATCACGCTTCGCAACCGCGGCAACATCTTCCAGCTCGCCGGACCGACCCATCGCGTCAAGGCCGCCGCCAACGTGCTGGAACACCTCTACCGCGAGACCGAGGCCACCGACCTGGAGCCGGACACCGTGCACCTCTTCCTGCAGGAGTCGGGCCTGGAGGCGCTGGACGAGGAGGAAGGCGGCGAGCCGGAGGACGAGGTGCTGCTGCGGACCCCGCGCACGCTGATCAAGCCCCGCGGCTTCAATCAGCAGGGCTACGTGCAGAGCATACGCGCCCACGACATCAACTTCGGCATCGGCCCGGCGGGCACCGGCAAGACCTACCTGGCCGTGGCGGCGGCGGTAGAGGCGCTCAACCAACAGGAAGTGCGCCGCATCCTGCTGGTGCGCCCGGCCGTGGAGGCCGGCGAGAAGCTCGGCTTCTTGCCCGGAGACCTGGCCCAGAAGATCGATCCCTACCTGCGCCCGCTCTATGACGCCCTCTACGAGATGATCGGCTTCGAGCAGGTGGCCAAGCTGATCGAACGCCAGGTGATCGAGATCGCCCCGTTGGCCTACATGCGCGGGCGCACTCTCAACAACGCCTTCATCATCCTCGACGAGAGCCAGAACACCACCCGCGAGCAGATGAAGATGTTCTTGACCCGCATCGGCTTCGGCTCCACGGCGGTGATCACCGGCGACGTCACCCAGGTCGACCTGCCCCGCGGCCAGAGTTCGGGGCTGATCCAGGTGCTCGAGGTGCTCAAGGGGACCCCCGGCATCGGCGTGACCCACTTCGCCGCCAAGGACGTGGTGCGCCACCCCCTGGTGCAGCGCATCATCGAGGCCTATGACCACTTCGAGGCCGAACAGGAAGCCTCCGAGCGCGCCCAGCGCGAGGAGCGCGAGCTCCTGCGACAGGATCGCCTGGAGCGCGCCCGGCAGGACAAGCAACGCCACGACGACCAGGGGCCTGCCGACTCATGAGCCCCCTCCTCATCGACCGCCAGGTCGCCCTCGAGGCCGACGGCCTGCCGGCCCAGGGCGAGCTCGAGGCCTGGGTGGCCGCGGTGCTGGCGCGCCATGCCGATGAGCCACGCCATGAGCTCACCATCCGCTTCGTCGACGAAGCCGAGGGCCAGACCCTCAATCGCGACTACCGCGGCAGGGACAGGCCCACCAACGTGCTGTCCTTTCCCTTCGAGAGCCCGCCCGGGGTCGAACTGCCGCTGCTCGGTGACCTGGTGGTCTGCCACTCGGTGGTGGCCCGCGAGGCCGCCGAGCAGGACAAGTCGTTGCGCGCTCACTACGCTCACATGGTGGTCCACGGCACCCTGCACCTGCTAGGCCATGACCACCTGGAGGACACCGAGGCCGAGGCCATGGAAGCCCTCGAGCGTGAGATACTCGCGTCGCTGGGGATCGCCGACCCCTATGCGCCGTCGAATCGCGATTCCGATACCGAGGACGAGAGAGCCGACGCATGAGCGAAGATCGATCGAGCAGCCAGGGCAGCAAGTCCTGGCTCGACAAGCTGTTCAGCGCCCTGTCCAGCGACAGCGATGAACCCAGCTCCCGCGACGAACTGCTGGAGTTTCTGCGTCAGGCAGGCTCGCGCCTCAAGCTCGACCAGGACGCCATGATGATCATCGAGGGCGCCCTGAACATCAGCGACCAGCAGGTGCGCGAGGTCCTCATCCCGCGCTCCCAGATCACCGCCATCGCTCTCGACCAGCCCCTCGAGGAATATCTGCCGGTGATACTCGAGACCGGCCATTCCCGCTATCCGGTGATCGGCGAGAACCTCGACGAGGTCAAGGGCATCCTGCTGGCCAAGGACCTGCTGCCGCTGCTGCGCGGCGGCCAGGGGAACGGCCTGCCCTTCCAGCTCGACGAGGTGCTGCGACCGGCGATGTTCGTGCCCGAATCCAAGCGCCTCAACAGCCTGCTCAAGGAGTTCCAGGACACCCGCAACCACATGGCGGTGGTGGTCGACGAGTATGGCGGCACGGCGGGCATCGTCACCATCGAGGACATCCTCGAGGAGATCGTCGGCGAGATCGAGGACGAGCACGACATCGACGAAGAGATCGATATCCGCGCACTGGGGGACGAGCGCTATGCCATTCGCGCCCTGACCACCATCGAGGACTTCAACGACCGCTTCGACACTCGCTTCTCGGACGACGAGTTCGATACCCTCGGCGGCCTGGTGATGCAGCGTTTCGGCCACCTGCCGGGACGCGGCGAGCACACCGAGATCGGTGGCTGGCGCTTCACGGTGCTCAACGCCGACAACCGTCGCATCCGCCTGCTCGAGGCCGAGCCCTGCGAGGAGAGCGCCGAGGAGTGACGCGCCCCCATGACCACGGATGGACCCCATGGCTGACGCCCGCCTGACCCCGTCACTGGGCTGCCTGGCAGCCCTGCTCGCCGGCGGCCTCACGACCCTGAGTGCCGCCCCCTTCACGCTCTGGTGGCTGGGGCCGGTAGCCGCCGGCCTCGTCTACCTGGGCCTGCATGCGCTGACGCCCGCCCAGGCGGCGCTTCGCGGCTGGTGCTATGGCCTGGGGCTATTCGGCTCCGGGGCCTCCTGGGTCTACGTCTCGATCCATGACTACGGCTACACCGGCGTGCCCCTGGCGCTCTTCCTCACCGCGCTGTTCGTCGCCGGCCTGGCGCTGTTCTTCGCCGTCACCCTGTGGCTCTACCGGCGGCTGTGCGGGCCGCGCCTGGCGGCGCTGAGCTTTGCGGGCGCCTGGGTGCTCGGCGAATGGCTGCGCACCTGGCTGTTCACCGGTTTCCCCTGGTTGCTGCTGGGCAGTGGCCAGGTGGACTCGCCCCTCGCCCCTTGGGCGCCGGTGGGCGGCATCTACCTGCTGACGCTGATCACCGCCCTGACGGGCAGCCTGGGCGTGGAGGTCCTGCGGCGCCGCTGGTGGGCCGCCGCGCCGCTCGCCGTGCTATGGCTGGTGCCGCTGGCCCTGCCCGCCCAGTGGTCTTCCCCCGCCGGCGAGCCGGTACGCGTCGCCCTGCTGCAGGGCAACCTCCCCCAACTGATCAAGTGGACCCCCGAGGGGCAGCGCCGTGCAGTTGACACCTATCTCTCGATGACCCGCGGACTGGGCGAAGACGTCGACCTGGTGATCTGGCCCGAGGCCGCCCTGCCCATGTTCGAGGACCAGGCCGCGCCCATCCTCGAGCGCGCCCTGGCCAGCCTGCCGGCGGGCACCGACCTGCTGACCGGCGTCCTGCAGCGCGACGATGGCGGCCTCTATTACAACAGCGTCGTCGGCCGGGGCGACGTGGAGGGCGAGTATCGCAAGGCCCACCTGGTGCCGTTCGGCGAGTACCTGCCCCTGGAGAGCCTGCTGCGCGGAGCCATCGCCTTCTTCGACCTGCCGGCACCGACCATGACCCCGGGTCCGACCGACCAGGCGCCGATCCGCGCCGGTGAGCTGACCCTCGGCAACGCCATCTGCTACGAGATCATCTATGCCGACCTGGTGGCCTCGCGAGCCCGCGATGCCGGGGTGCTGCTCACGGTCTCCAACGACACCTGGTTCGGTGCCTCCATCGGGCCACTGCAGCACCTGCAGATGGCCCGCCTGCGGGCCCTGGAGAACGGCCGCCCGGTGGTGCGTGCCACCAGCAACGGCGTCACCGCCCTCATCGACCCCCGGGGCAAGGTCACGGCCCGGGCACCGCAGTTCGAGGCCACCGTGCTCGAGGGCGAGGTCACGCCCATGCAAGGCCTCACCCCCTTCACCCGCACGGGCAGCTGGCCCGCCTGGCTGCTGGCCGCCCTGCTGGTACTGGCGGGGCTGCGGCTGCGCAGGAAGCCGTAAGCTCGAAGCTCGAAGCTCGAAGCTCGAAGCTCGAAGCTCGAAGGCAGCATACGCCTAGCCCATAACCACACAACCCCGCCATTACGGCGGGGTTGTGTGTTCTTCCAGCTTCCAGGCGCGAAGCGCCGCTCTTCCAGCTTATAGCTTCAGGCTTCCGACGAAGTCGGGTTTTCGCCCAGCACCTCGGGAATGGTCATGCGCACATAGCGTCCCGGGGCCGGCTCGAGGATATCGAGCTCGCCATCGCCGGGTTGTCGAGCCGGCACCAACTTCTCGGTGTCCACATAGCCGTTCTCGGTCATCCACGCCTGCCAGTGGGGCCACCAGGAGCCTTCATGCTGCTCGGCACCCTCCAGCCACTCCTCGGCGGTGTCCGGCAGCGCGTCGTTGGTCCAGTAGCCGTACTTGTTCCTGCTCGGCGGGTTGACGATGCCGGCGATATGGCCGGAGCCGCCCAGCACGAACTTGACCGGCCCCTTGGGCAACAGGGCGCCGTAGTAGGTGCTGTTCCACTTGGCGATGTGGTCCTCGCGGGTGGAGATGAAGTAGCTCGGTGTGGAGATCTTGCGCAGGTCGATCTTGACCCCGTCGAGCTCGATGCCACCCGGCTGGACCAGGCGGTTCTCCAGGTACATGTGCCGCAGGTACCAGGCGTGGGTCCCGGCCGGCAGGTTGGTGCCGTCGGTGTTCCAGTAGAGCAGGTCGAAGGGGGCCGGGGCATCGCCCTTCAGGTAGTTGTTGATGTAGAAGGACCAGAAGAGGTCGTTCTCGCGCAACAGGTTGAAGGAGTAGGCCATGACGCGGCCGTCGAGGTAGCCGTCACGTTCGAGCTTGGCCTCGATGCCGTCGAGCACCGTGTCGGAGAGGAAGACACCAATCTCGCCCGGATCACGAAAGTCCTGCAGGGTGGCCATATAGGTCACCGACTTGACCTTGCGACCCCGCCGGGTGCTGGTCAGGTAAGCCATGGTCGAGGCGGCCAGGGTCCCGCCGATGCAGTAGCTCATCAGGTTGACCGACTTCTCGCCGGTGGCCTGCTCGATGGCACCCATGGCGTCGATAGGGCCCAGCTGCATATAGTCGGCCCAGTTCAGATCCCGCTGTTCCGGCCCAGGGTTGCGCCAAGAGATCAGGAAGACGGTATGGCCCTGCTCCACCAGCCACCGAACCAGAGAGTTGTCCTGGCGCAGGTCGAGGATGTAGTACTTGTTGATCCAGGGCGGCACCACCAGCAGCGGCGTCTTGTAGGCCTGCTCGGTGGTGGGCGTGTACTGGATCAGCTGGATCAGCTCGTTTTCAAAGACCACCGCCCCGGGGGTGACGGCGATGTTCTCGCCGATCGCGAAGGCGCTGCGATCGGTCATGGTGACGTTTAGACCCTCGGCGGAGTTGGCCAGGTCCTCGCGCAACCGGGCCAGGCCTTCGACCAGATTCTGGCCGCGGGTCTCCATGGTCTTGCGCATCACCTCGGGGTTGGTGGTGACGAAGTTGGTCGGCGCCATGGCATTGACCAGCTGGCGGGCGTAGAAGCCGAGGTTGCGCTTCTGGTCCTCAGAGAGGCCATCCAGGCGCTCGATCAGCTCTTCCACCATGCGCGAGAACAGCAGGTACTGCTGCATGATCGCCAGGTAATAGGGATCGTCGCGCCAGGCATCATCCCGGAAGCGGCGATCGCCCTTGCCCGGGGTGATCAACGGCTCGACCTCCTCGCCGGCGAGGCTGCGCAGCGACTGCTGCCACAGCTGGAACTGGTCCTGGAGCAGCCGCGACTGGGTCTGCCACAGCAGGGGCGGGTTCTGCATCAGCGACTGGGCACCGGCCTGGAAGCACTGGCGCATGTCGTCATGGACCGATTCCGCGGCATCGCTGGGCACCATGCGCGCCAGCAGATCCTGCATCAAGGCCTTGTATTCCTCGCCGATCGCGGCGAGCTGGGCGTTCCACGCCTCGAGCTCGACCTGTGTCGGTGCTTGCACCCCTGACTGCATTGACCCCTCCTGTTATTCATGAAGGCCGGTGTTGCTGACGGCCGGACACTGGCACCGGCCTTAGGCCATATACGTCTATTACCGCACCATCTTGCGCGGGCAAGGCATGGCCAACAACGGCACTGTCCGGCCCCCGTGACCCGGGCACCGGACAGGCGCTAGGTTACCGTGATATCAGCGTTTGCGCGACGTGGACTGGCTGGTCGCCTTGGCGGGCTCATCCGACGCCGGTGCGCCGCCCTTGGCGGCCTGGCCGGCCTTCTCGGCCTGTTCGGCGAGCTGCTTGCCCGATTCGGCGTAGAGCTTCTCGAGCTCGGCCTTGAACTCCAGGCTCATCTCGCTCATCGCCTTGGCATCCTCGAGCATCTGCTTGGAGAGCTCGTTCATCATCTCGGTCTGGCGAGTGCCGAAGTCGCGCATGCTCTCGGCATCGCTGACCTCGCTGGCGTCGCGCATGCGCTCGGTACCCATCTGGCTGTAGCGCTTCATGGACTCCATCTGATACTGGGTCATCTTCTCCATGTTGTTCAGCATCAGCGAGTTGAGCTTGCGCATCGGCTCGAAGAACTGGCGGGTCTGCTCGTTGAATGCGTCGATCATCTTGTCTTGGTCTTGCATGTCGAACTCCTCCTCGAGGATCGGTAACGAACGATTTATTGCACTGCACAAAGCCTAGTCTGCCACCTCTTCTGTTGCAACCGGATTGACGCCGCCCGCGAAGGTCGCACAAGCCCCGTCAATGTCCGCCTTCAGCTCTCGCGCTTGCTGCGGGAGCGGGCAGTGGCCGTGGACTTGCGGGAGGTGCTGCCGGCGCTGGACTTACTCGCTGAGCCGCCGCCGCTCTTTCCCGAGCTCTCGGCCTGTCCGGCATCCGCATCCTGGCCTCCCTCCTGGTCTCCGCTCGCGGCCCCGCTGCCGCTTCCCGCGGAACTGGCGGCCTTGGTCAGCATGTCGAGCATCATCTGCTGGTAGTTGCCGAAGCTGGACAGGCCCTGGGAGAGGCCCTGTGAGAGATTCTGGGACAAGCCTGGCTGCTGCAGGAAGGGCTGCATCAGGCTCATCGGGTCATACCCTTCCGTTCCCGACTCCATCTGCTTGTAGATACGGTTCAGCAGGTCCTTCTGGAAGGCCTCCACGTCAGGCAGGCCCAGCGCCTGGCGAAACTCCTCGGGGGTCAGGTCAAACTCGACGTTGATCTTCATGGCGTCACTCTTGTGGATGGTCCCCTCAAGTGTAGCAGCCATGCCGGGTGGCACGGCTCAGCGCAGTCGCGGGGTAGAAACCTGGACCTCGGCATTCTGGCCACGGTGGCGCAGCAGGTGGTCCATCAGGGTCAGCGCCATCATCGCCTCGGCGATGGGCGTGGCCCGGATGCCCACGCAGGGGTCATGACGCCCCTTGGTGACCACCTCGACCGGATGGCCGTGGACGTCGATGCTGCGCCCGGGCGTGGTGATGCTGGAGGTAGGCTTGAGCGCCAGATGGGCGATGATCACCTGGCCGCTGGAGATGCCGCCGAGCACCCCGCCGGCATGGTTGGAGAGGAAGCCCTCGGGGGTCATCTCGTCGCGATGCTCGCTGCCGCGGCTCGCCACGGCGGCGAAGCCGTCGCCGATCTCCACCCCCTTCACCGCGTTGATGCTCATCAGGCCGTGGGCCAGCTCGGCATCCAGGCGGTCGAACACCGGCTCGCCGAGCCCCGGCGGCACCCCCTCGGCCACCACGCTGATCTTCGCCCCCACCGAGTCCTGGTCGCGGCGCAGCTGGTCCATGTAGGCCTCGAGCTCGGGCACGCGGTCCGGGTCGGGACAGAAGAAGGGATTGTCGTCCACCGCCTCCCACTGCTTGAAGTCGATGGCGATCGGGCCGAGCTGGCTCATGTAACCGCGGATGGCGATCCCCTGGGCAGCAAGATACTTCTTGGCGATGGCCCCGGCCGCCACCCGCATGGCGGTCTCCCGGGCACTGGAGCGCCCGCCGCCGCGATAGTCGCGAATGCCGTACTTGTGGTGGTAGCTGTAGTCGGCATGGGCCGGGCGGAACTGGTCCTTGATCTTCGAGTAGTCCTTGGAGCGCTGGTCGATATTCTCGATCATCAGGCCGATGGTCGTGCCGGTAGTCACTCCCTCGAAGACGCCGGAGAGGATCCGCACCCGGTCGGGCTCACGCCGCTGGGTGGTGTGGCGGGAACTGCCGGGGCGACGGCGATCCAGGTCATGCTGTAGGTCTTCCTCGGTGAGCGGCAGTCCCGGCGGGCAGCCATCGACGATGGCCCCCAGGGCAGGACCATGGCTCTCGCCGAAGGTGGTGACAGTGAACAACTTGCCGAAGGTGTTGCCGGACATGGGCGCTTCTCCTGGGTCGGGAGATGGGAATCAGGCGAAGGACGCCGCATGGGCGTCGAGTTCCGCGGCGGTCAGGGCAAACACCCCCTGGCCGCCGCGCTCGAATTCGAGCCACAGGAAGGGCACCTCGGGGAAGGCGGCCTCCAGGTGGTGGTCGGAGTTGCCGACCTCGACGATCAATACGCCCGCTTCGCCGAGGTAGTCGCGGGCCTCGCGCAGGATGCGCCGCACGATATCCAGGCCGTCGGCCCCGGCGCCCAGTGCCAGGGCCGGCTCATGGCGGAACTCGGCGGGCATGGTGGTCAGGTCGCGGATATCCACGTAAGGCGGGTTGCAGACGATCAGGTCATAGCGCTGCCCGGCGAGCCCCGCGAAGAGGTCGGACTCCACGGCCCGCACCCGCTCGCCCACGTCGTGGCGGGTGATGTTGAGCCGGGCCACGGCCAGGGCGTCGGGGCTGATGTCGGCCAGGTCGACCTCGCAGCCGGGCAGGTGCAGCGCCGTGGCGATGCCAATGCAGCCAGAGCCGGTGCAGAGGTCGAGCACGCGCGCCGGCGGCTCGACGGGGAACCAGGCGGCGAAGCCATGCTCGATCAGTTCGGCAATGGGCGAGCGGGGGATCAGCACCCGCTCATCGACGCTGAAGGGGATCCCGGCGAAGAAGGCCTCGCCCAGCAGGTAGGGCAGCGGGCGGCGGGTCTCGATGCGGGCCCGCACCAGCGCCACGATGCGAGCCCGCTCCATGGGCAGCAGCCGCGCCTCGAGCACCGCCGGGTCGACGTTCCAGGGCAGGTGCAGGGCGCCCAGCGTCAGCGCCACGGCCTCGTCCCAGGCGGAATCGGTGCCGTGGCCGTAGAAAAGGCCCGCCAGGTGGAACTCGCTGGCGGCCCAGCGCAGGCAGTCACGCAGGGTGATCAGGCCCTCGGCGAGGGCCTGGTCGCTGAGCACGAGGGTGGAGGAAGACGCATCAGGGAGAGATTCGGCCACGGGGCATCCTGGAGTCGGAGGGTTCGGTGAGACGAGACACGATTGTAACCGGGCCCGCGGTTCACAGCCACGGCAGGGGCGGTATACTGGCGCTTTGCTTCACAAGCCGAATGCCCCATGAGCCGAGACCGCCATCCCCCGGACGAGGACGAGATCAGCGCCTTTCGCCAGGCCCTGCGCGACGCCGGCGTACGCCCGATCGTCAACAACCGGGCCGACCCCGGTCGGCGGCGCCAGGGGGACCCCGCCGCGGCCGAGCGACGGGCCGCCGCGACCTCGGCCAGCGATGACCTCGCCGCGGCCGGTCGCACCTCTGACGGCCGGGTGGAGCCGGTGCGGCCCTCCGAGTTCCTCGACTTCGCGCTGCCCGACCTGCCCTGGCGCACCCGCCAGCAGCTCAAGCGCGGACGCATCGGCTGGGAGGCGGGGCTCGACCTGCATGGCCATACCCTCGAGGAGGCCCGGCAGGAACTGGAGGCCTTCCTGCGCGACGCCGCGACGCGCCGCCGACGCTGCGTGCTGGTCGTGCACGGCAAGGCCTGGGGCACCACCAGCGACTACCCGGTGATCAAGAGTCACGTGAATGCCTGGCTGCGGGAGTGGCCCAGCGTACTGGCCTTCTGCTCGGCGACCGCAATCGACGGCGGTACCGGGGCGGTCTACGTGTTGCTCAGGCGGCGCGGCCACCAGGCCTGACACCGCTCAGGACACCTCCTCTCCTTCCTGACTTTCCTTGGCGGGCCTTTCAACGACGATGGACGGGCTCCCCCAGCCGGGATGGGCACGCCCCTCGAAGCGGTCCAGCGCCTCCACCGCCAGGTGCCTGCCGAGGCTGATCAGCGCCTCGGCGCGATGGAACTCGTAGGCACCACAGACCGTCTTGGGCACCTCGATGAGCACATCCGGCGGGTAGCCCGCCACCTTGTACTTGGCCAGGGCCGCCTGAGTGATATCGAAGGAAGCCAGCACCATGTCCAGGCGCCCCCACTCGCGGCGACCGCCCTCCAGGGCCGCTTCCACCTCGCTCTTGTCGCCACTGTCGCTGTCATGGTTGTTGCCGAAGCCATAAAACAGTCGTCGGGCGGCCCCGCGAACCCCGTTGATCCAGCTGGCGAAGTCGACGCCACCGGCATCCCGGGATTTCTCGCGCGCCTGCTCCTCGGCGACCTCCTCGGGGGGCAGCAGCTCCTCCAGGGTCACCGGGCGCGGGCTATGGGCGGTGACATTCACCGCCAGCACGAAATCCGCCTGGGCCGACACCGTGGGGATGATCGGCAGCGGGTTGAGCAGCCCGCCGTCCACCAGCACCTGGTCGCCGCGATGTACCGGCGTGATCACCCCGGGCACGGCGATGGAAGCGCGCAGCGCCTCGATCAGCGAGCCGCTCTGGAACCACACCTCGCGCTGGCGGGTCAGGTCAGTGGCCACGGTGGTCACGGGGATCGCCAGGTCCTCGATGCGGGTATCGCCGATCAGGCTCTCGAGCTTGTCCATCACCTTGTTGGCCCTCATGGCCCCCATGGGACTCCAGGTGACATCGACCAACTTGAGTACGTCGAAGTAGTCCAGCCGGCAGACCCAGTCGCGGTAGGCGGCCAGCTCCCCCGCCGCATAGACGCCGCCCACCACGGCGCCCATGGAACAACCGGAGATCGCCACTACCCGGTAGCCCCGCGCCTCGAGTTCCTCGATGACCCCGATATGGGCATAGCCGCGCGCGCCACCGCTGCCAAGCACCAGCGCCACGCTCTTTTGCCCTGACTCCTCGGCTTCTCGCTGCTGGCTCATCGTACATCCTCCTTCTCGTCTGCCACGTCCCGCTTGTCGTGCCACTCGACGATGGCCTCCGCCACCCCGGCGACCGCCGATGGTTCCAGGTGCAGGTGGTGGCCCCCCGGCAACACGACGCGTGTCAGCCTCGTCACCGCCGACCGGGCCTGGCGCGCCCGAGTCCGCTCTCCGAGAATGCCGGTTCCCCCTTCCACCAACAGCACCGGGCAACGGATCGCCGTCAGCATGGCGTCCACCTGCGCGGGCGAGAGCCGCACCAAGGACGGGCGCAACAGCCGGGCATCGGTGCGCAGCTGTACATGGCCATCGGGCAACGCCTCGAGGTTACGTGACACCAGCGGGCGCGCCGTCTCGGCATCGATGGGCGTCGCCCCGCCGGCCACCCGCGCCGCCACGGCGGTCTCACTATCAGGATAGCGCGGCGCCGGCGAGAGAGGGCGTCGATCGGCGAGCAGGCCTTTGCGCAGCTGGGCAGACGCCTCGTCGGCCTCGGTGGTCAAGACCCCCAAGCCGTCGAGCAGTACCAGTGACTCGACGCGCTCCGGCAGGGCGGCGGCCGTCAAGCAGGCCACGCCGGCCCCCATGGAGTGGGCCAGCAGAGGCACCCGCGCGAGGCCCAGGTGGTCGCAGGCATCGAGGAGGTCGTGGCAGTAGTCCCAGAGCGCATAGTCGCCACGACGGTGGCGGGACAGGCCATGACCGGCGAAGTCGATGGCCACCAGTCGAATGCCGAGGGCGGCGACCAGCCGCGGCGCCAGGCGTGAAAAGCTGGCGGCATTGTCCAGCCAGCCGTGCAGCGCCAACCAGGTGGGGGCCTGGTCATCGCCCCAGGCCAGCGCCGCCAGGCGGCCCCCGGCCAGCCTCAGGGAACGCAGTTCGCTCATGCCGGCGGCTCCAGCAGGTCGTCGAGCATGTCCACCAGGGCCGTGCGAGTCTCCTCGGGGACCTCCATGGGAAACATGTGCCCCCCCGAGACCTCGGCGACGCGCACCCCTCGGCGGCGCAGCCGGCGCCGGCGGTGGGCGGTGAGCACCCGGGACTCGCGGCCCGCGAGCACGCCGAGAGGGACCTGAACCCGTGCGGGCAGGTCATCCAGGTGATCGGGCAGGTGGCGGAAGATCTGCACCTCGATGTCGGGATCGTAGATCAGCACCACGCGGCCATCGTCGAGTTCCCGGGTGCCGCCGTCCACGTAGTCGTGAAGGGCTCGATCGGTGAAGCCGCGAAACAGCCCGCGGCGGCGCAGGTACTGGACCATCGCCTCCCGGCTGGGCCAGCTGTCGCGACGCCCCAGGGTGCGGCCGGCCGGCGTGACGCGATCGGCCAGACCCAGCCGCTTGGCGGCCTTCATGACCAGGGCGTCCAGGCCGAGCATCAGCGGCGGGTCGAGCATCACCACGCAGCGGAACCTCTCTGGCGCGCGCTCGGCGGCCATGGCCATCAGCACGCCACCCATGGAGTGGCCCACACCGACCACCGGGCCCGGGAAGCGGGCCAGGTGCTCGAGCAACTCGTCGCGCAGGGCCAGCCAGTTGTGGCCGACGGGGAAATCGGGATGATGGCCCAGGCGATCCAGCGGATGCACGTCGAACCGCTCAACCAGCGGCGCCAGGAAGCTGCGGTAGCTCTGGCCCGGGAAGCCGTTGGCGTGGGCGAAGACGAGGGGAATGCGTGAGGCGTGGTCGGATCTGCTCATGAACTCTTCCTGCTCGCGGGTCCTGCTCGCGGGTGCCCGGCCGGCACCCTTCTGGCGATAGCAGGCTAACGGGATTACCATGATCCGCCAAGTCGCCCGACGGCGACAGGCCAATCGACAGGAGCCCCCGTGGTGGAAGATCCCCGCAAGCCCGCCCGAGATACCCGCGCCCGCAATCGGGTATTTTTCATCACCGTGATCACCGCCGTGATCGTCGGCCTCTGGCTGGCGCGCTAGGCCAGGCCCCCATGGAGCTCTCGACCCTCTTCCTGCGGACCCTGGAGATCACTCTGCCGGTATTCGCCATGGTCTTCATCGGCATCGGCCTGAAGCGCGCCGGCTGGATTGACCAGGCCTTCGTCGCCACCGCCTCGATGCTGGTCTTCAAGGCCACCCTGCCGACGCTGCTGTTCTTCGGCCTGGCCGACGCCGACCTGGAAGCGACCCTCGACCCCTGGATGCTGAGCTTCTTTGCCCTGGCGACCTTGGCGAGTTTCGCTGCGACCTGGGGCTGGGCCATCCTCCGGGTCCGGCGGCCGCTCCGCGGTGTCTATGTCCAGGGCGCGTTTCGCGGCAACTGTGGCATCGTGGGCCTGGCTCTGGCTGCCGGCATGTACGGCGACGAGGGGCTATCTTTGGGTGGCCTGCTGCTCGGCGTGGTGATCCTGAGCTACAACGTGCTGTCGGTGATCGTGCTGACGGCCTACCAGCCCCGCGCGGAAGGTGCGCCGAAGGGCATCGACTGGCGCAGCATCTTCCGCCATATCCTGACCAACCCGCTGATCCTGGCGGTGGTCGTGGCCACGCCCTTCGCCGTATATGAAGTGCCACTGCCACCCTGGCTCACCACCACCGGCGACTATTTCGCCTCGCTCACCCTGCCCCTGGCGCTGATCTGCATCGGCGCCACCCTCTCCACGCGCGCCCTTAAGAAGGGTTACCGCACCTCCATGAGCGCCAGCCTGGCCAAGATGGTGGTAGTCCCCGCGGCGGCGACGCTGCTGGCCCTGACGGCGGGCTTCACCGGCCCGACGCTAGGCGTGATGTTCCTGTTCTTCGCCAGCCCCACCGCCGCCGCGGCCTTCGTCATGGCCAAGGCCATGGGCGGCGACGATATCCTCACCGCCAACATCATCGCCCTGACCACGCTGATGGCCAGCTTGACCATCACCCTGGGGGCCTTCGGGCTCAGGGCCGCCGGCCTGATCTAACCAAGGTCGGCTGGCCCCGTGAAACCGAGAAGTCGGGCGCAGCCTGCTGCCCATACCTCGGCATCGAGCTCGGCCACGGCGGCCGTGGGGAAGCCGGGGCCGCGATCGCCTCGCCCTTCCACCAGCAGGCCGGTGAGGGCGGCGACCAGCGGCATGTGGCTGACCAGCATCAGTGGCCGGTCATCGGGCTCGCCGAGCAGCCACTCGACCACCGCCTCGGGGGGATCGTCGGGGGTGATGATCGGCAGGGACTCGACCGCGAGCCCCTGGGGCTCGGCGATCCGCGCCGCCGTCTGTCGGGCCCGCACATAGGGGCTGGCCAGCAGGCGCAGGCGCGTGAGATCCAGGTCCTCGCGGGCGGCGAGCCAGCGCGCCATGCAGGCCGCCTCCCGGTCGCCCTGCCCAGTGAGCTCGCGCGCCGCATCCGGCCGGCCCTGGCCGGCCTGTCCGTGGCGCATGATCAACAGCCGCTCAGCCATGGCGCTCGCCCCCGTCGCGACGATCCTGCTGCACGTCCTTGCGCGGCAGCACGAACTCCACGTCGCTGCTCTGCTCGCCGAGCATCAGCAGTCGCGCCATGTCCCGGGCCGGCACGCCCTTGAACAGTACCTGGTAGAGACCCTCGGCCAGCGGCATGTAGACGCCGTCCTCATGGGCCTTATCGCGCACCAGGCGCACGGTATTGACCCCCTCGGCGACCTGGCCCAGGGCCTCGACCGCCTCGTCCAGGGTCCTGCCCTCGCCCAGGGCCTGGCCCACCCGATAGTTGCGCGACAGCGCCGAGGAACAGGTGACGATCAGATCGCCCACCCCGGCGAGCCCCAGGAAGGTCATGGGGTTGGCCCCCTGGTCCACCGCGAAGCGGCTCATCTCGGCCAGCGCCCGGGTCATGAGCATGCTGCGAGTGTTCTCGCCCATGCCCAGCGCTGCCGCCATGCCGGCAGCGATCGCATAGATGTTCTTGAGCGCCCCGCCCAGTTCCACCCCGAAGCGGTCGTTGCTGGCATAGACCCGGAAGTAGTCGCAGCCCAGGGCGGTCTGCACGCGGGTACGGGTCTGCGGGTCGTCGCTGGCGATCACCGTGGCAGTGAGCTGTTTGGCGGCGATCTCTGAGGCCAGGTTGGGCCCCGAGATCACGCCGATATGCGCAAAGCCGGTCTCCTCCTCGAGGATCTGGCTCATCAGCTTGAAGCCCTCCTCCTGGATGCCCTTGGTGGTGCTGACCAGGATCTGCGCCTCGTGCAGGAAGGGCCGCGCCTGGCGCACCACCTCGCGGAAGGCCTTGGAGGGAATGGCCACCAGCACCAGCTCGGCGCTTTCGAGGACCTCGGCCATCTCGGTGGAGGCCACCACCGCGGCATTGATGGCGAAGTCGGGCAGGTAACGGCCGTTACGGTGCTCGCGAGTGATCTGTGCCGCCAGGTCGGGGTCGCGCAACCACTGGTGCACCTCGGCCCCGTTGTCGGCGGCGATGCTGGCCAGGGCGGTGCCGAAGCTGCCGCCGCCGAGCACCGCCACGCGCATGGATTGGTCTGACATGGTCGCCCCGGGAAGCTGAGTGGATGAGAGGAGTGTAACGAAAAAACGCCCCGCGAAGGGGCGTGTCGAGATGTCGGAACCCGGGCCGGCAATCCGGCCCGGACGCACCCGGCTCAGTCGATCAGATGCAGCAGCGAGTCAATGCTCGACCTGGCATCGCCGTAGAACATCCGCGTGTTCTCCTTGAAGAACAGCGGGTTCTCGATGCCAGAGTAGCCGGTCCCCTGGCCCCGCTTGCAGACGAACACCTGCTTGGATTCCCAGACCTTGAGCACCGGCATACCGGCGATGGGGCTGTTAGGGTCCTCCTGGGCGGCCGGGTTGACGATGTCATTGGAGCCGATGACGATCACCACGTCGGTGGTGGGGAAGTCGTCGTTGATCTCGTCCATCTCCAGCACGATGTCATAGGGCACCTTGGCCTCGGCGAGCAGCACGTTCATGTGCCCCGGCAGGCGACCCGCCACCGGATGGATGCCGAAGCGCACGTTCTTGCCGGCGGCGCGCAGCTTGCGCGTCAGCTCGCTGACCGCGTTCTGGGCCTGGGCCACCGCCATGCCGTAGCCCGGTACGATGATCACGCTGTCGGCATCGTTGAGGGCACTGGCCACGCTGCCTGCGTCGATGGCCACCTGCTCGCCCTCGATCTCCGCCGCCGGCCCCTGGCTGCCGCCGAAGCCGCCGAGGATGACGTTGATGAAGTTGCGGTTCATCGCCTTGCACATGATGTACGACAGGATTGCGCCGCTTGAGCCCACCAGGGCACCGGTGACGATCAACAGGTCATTGGAGAGCGTGAAGCCGATGGCGGCCGCGGCCCAGCCGGAGTAGCTGTTGAGCATCGACACTACCACCGGCATGTCGGCGCCGCCGATGCCCATGATCAGGTGGTAGCCGATGAAGAAGGCCAGCGCCGCCAGCACCAGCAGGGTCCAGAAGCCGGCCCCGTTGAGATAGAGGATGGCCAGCAGCAGCGACAGGGCCGCCGCCCCGGCGTTGAGCAGGTGCCCGCCGGGCAGCTGCTTGGGCTTGCCGTCGATCTTGCCGGCCAGCTTGCCGAAGGCGATCACCGAGCCGGTGAAGGTCACCGCGCCGATGAAGATCCCCAGCACCACCTCGACCTGCAGGAACGTGAGCTCGGCGGGGGTCTTCTCGGCCACCAGGGCGGCGAAGGCCGAGAACTCCTCCATCGAGGCATCCAAGGCCCGCGCCGCCATCACCCGGCGCCTCTCCAGGTCCGCGCTCCAGGCCACGAAGACCGCGGCCAGGCCCACGAAGCTGTGCAGCGCCGCCACCAGCTGCGGCATCTCGGTCATCTCGACCTTGCCGGCCACGTAGACGCCGACGCCCGCGCCGATGGCCATCATCGGGATCATCCACCAGTAGCCGCCGATGCCCGGCCCGAAGGCGGTGAAGAACACCGCCACGGCCATGCCGACGATGCCGTACCAGACGGCCCGCTTGGCCTTCTCCTGGTTGCTCAGCCCCCCCAGCGAGAGGATGAACAATACACTTGCCGCGATCGCCGCGGCAGATACGAATCCTTGACCCAACATGTCGTCTCTCCGCCGCTCAGGATTTCTGGAACATGGCCAGCATCCGGCGTGTCACCAGGAAGCCACCCACGATATTGATGGACGCGATCAGCACCGAGATCGCCGCGAGCACGCCGACGACGACGCTGCCGGAGCCGATCTGCAGGACCGCCCCGAGGATGATGATGCCGGAGATCGCGTTGGTCACCGCCATCAGCGGCGTATGCAGCGAATGGCTGACGCCCCAGATCACCTGGAAGCCCACGAAGCAGGCCAGCACAAAGACGATGAAGTGCTGCATGAAGGACGTCGGGGCCACCTGGCCGAGCAGCAGCATCAGCGCGCCGCCCACGGCGAGCAGGGTCACCTGGCGCTTGGTCTGCGCCTTGAAGGCAGCATGTTCCGCGGCTTTCCTCTCCTCCGGGGTCGGCTCCTTCTCCTTGGGCTTGGGCTTGGATGCGCCGATGGCCTTGACCTTCGGCGGCGGCGGCGGGAAGGTGACCTCGCCCTGGTGGGTCACCGTAGAGCCGCGGATCACGTCATCCTCCATGTCATGCACGATCTCCCCGTCTTTCTCGGGGGTAAGATCGGTGAGCATATGGCGGATGTTGGTGGAATAGAGCAACGAGGCCTGGGTGGCCATGCGCGAGGGGAAGTCGGTATAGCCGACGACCGTCACGCCATTGTCGCTCACCACCTTCTCGTCGGGCTTGGTCAGGTCGCAGTTGCCGCCCTTCTCGGCCGCCAGGTCGATGATCACCGAGCCGGGCTTCATGGCCTCGACCATGTCCTCCAGCCACAGCTTGGGCGCCGGCTTGCCGGGGATCAGCGCGGTGGTGATGACGATGTCGACGTCCGGGGCCTGCTCGCGGAAGCACTCGAGCTGCTTCTCGCGGAACTCGGGGCTGGAGGGCGAGGCGTAGCCGCCGCTCTCCGCGCCGTCCTGGCTCTCGTCGAAGTCGAGAAACAGGAACTCGGCGCCCATCGACTCGATCTGCTCGGCCACCTCGGGGCGCACGTCGAAGGCGCGCACCACGGCCCCCAGGCTGGTGGCGGTGCCGATGGCAGAGAGGCCCGCCACGCCAGCGCCGATCACCAGCACCTTGGCCGGTGGCACCTTGCCCGCGGCGGTCACCTGGCCGGTGAAGAAGCGCCCGAAGTTGTTGCCCGCCTCGATCACCGCCCGATAACCGGCGATGTTGGCCATCGACGAGAGCGCGTCCATCTTCTGTGCCCGGGAGATACGCGGCACCATGTCCATGGCGATCACGGTGGCCCCCTGGGCCTTGCACAGCTCGAGCATGTCCTCGTTCTGGGCCGGCCAGAAGAAGGCGATCAGGGTCTGGCCCTCGCGCAGCCGGCGGGCCTCTTCCTCGGAGGGCTCGCGGACCTTGATGACTACCTCAGCCTCGGTCCACAGCGCCTCGGTGCCGTCGACGACGCTGACCCCGGCCTCGCGGTAGGCGTCATCGGTGAAGCCGGCGGCCACCCCGGCCCCGGCCTCGACGAGACACTCATGTCCCAATTTCTGGATCTGCTTCGCGCTCTCGGGGGTGAGCGCGACGCGCGCTTCCCCCCGGGCAGTCTCCTTCGGTGCGCCAATTTTCACGTTGATCTCCGCACAGTATTTGGATTTTGCATGCCCTAGTCTGACTAGTCATACCTAAGCCAGATAGGAAACTCAAGCTGCGGTATGGTGACCACAATGTCCACCACGGACTTGATATCACCTTGAAAATAAACGCCCAAGCTAGCCGAAACATCAAGGAAAATCACCAGTGGGCCCATAAGCTACCGTGTCTACCTCGCTTGGTGCCATAGGTGGACTTGGGACACGCGCCCAATTATGGCGGCAAACACCTGATCTCAAGCTGCCCTTGAAACCACCGCATCGACATACGTGACACCGCTCACTGAGTCCCCAAACCAGCGAACAGCACCACGCCAAGCACTATGGCCAGCAGAATCACGGTCTCCAGAGCCATCAGGATCACCGGCTTCCACCCCACCACCGCAAGCTTCTGGAACGACGTCTTGATGCCAAGCGCCGCGATAGCGGTGACGAGGCACCAGCGAGACAGGGTCGACATCCCCTCGTTCACTGTCTCGGGAATGAGCCCCAGGCTGTTGACTAGGACCAAGACCACGAAGCCCACCAGGAAGCCCGGCAGCATCGGCACCTTGGTCGCCGCCCCCTCCTCCTGGCGTGACGCACGAAACAGCCACATGAAGACCATGACTGCCGGCACCAGCATGGCAACCCTCACCAGCTTGACCAACGTCGAGATATCGCCGGTCTGTTCCGAGATCATGTAGCCAGCACCCACCACCTGGGCCACGTCGTGGATCGTGCCACCCAGGAAGATACCAGCCTGGGCATTTGTGAGTTCAAGGACCCCGGCGATCAGCGGATAGGTCACCATCGCCATGGTCGAGAGCGTTGTCACGCCTACTACCGTGAGGATAGTATTACGCTCGCTGGTTTCATGGCGCGGCATCACCGCCGACAGGGCCAGGGCCGCCGACGCACCACAGATGGCTACCGCACCTCCTGTCAACAGACCGAGATCTCGAGGGAGTCCCAGGACCCTGGCTAACGCTGCTCCACAGACGATGACCAGACCCACTGCCGCAACCACAGTGAGCACAGGACCAAGACCCAGGTCTCCAACCTGCTCCAGTGTCATTCGTGCTCCCAACAGAGCTACGCCAAGCCGGAGCACAGTGCGAGCGGCAAACTCGATACCCTCACGGCAACGCCCCTCTTCACTCAGAAAGTGCAGTGACATGCCAAATAGCAAGGCGTAAAGGAGTGTCGGCCCTCCATAGTGATCGGCGATGAAGGTGGTGGCCAGAGCAATAGTGACGCACACGAGCAGGCCACGGCCGATAGCGCGGAAACTTCCGAACCGACGAATCAGCCGAGAGGACCAGCCTGCCTCAGGCGTCGAGAATATCTGTGGTTTCATTTGCCTGCTCTCCTAACCCTGTCCTGCCCAGCCAAGGACATGAGGCTGATGTGAGGTTATTTTTCAACCTCAACAGTGCAATGCCGCACCGGGCTGTCGTCGTTATTGTGGCGTGTCCGGCGAAGTGCCGAGGCGCTTCGTTGGGATGACTCATCTGGGGGCGTCACAGGCACATCAGGGTTCCAGGATTACCTTGGCCGCAGAGGTACGGCCTGCGACTAGTTCGGCGAAAGCGGCAGCCCCTTCATCAAGTCGGCGCACCTCAACCCAGCCAAGGGGACCGAGCGCTTGCGAATCCAGCAGGTCGACGGTGGCCCGCAGGTCAGTAGGTGTGTAGGTGTAGGCGCCGAGGAAGGTCACTTCCTTGAGGGTGATAGCCCGGGTGTCGAGTCCACCCTCGTTATCTTGCAGCCCGAGGTGCATGATGGCTCCGCCGGGTCGCACGGAGCGCACGGCCACATCCCGGGTGGGCGCCGCCCCGACGCAATCAAAGACGGCCTCGAAGGCATCCTCTTCCGTTGGCTCGTCCAGAGGGTCAAAAGACGCGAGCCCGGCCTGCTCGGCGGTATGCCTGCGCAGCGGGTTGGTGTCGGCGAGTTGCAGGTGGCGCACTCCCTTGTGGCGCAGGATCAGTCCGACCAGCAGACCCACTGCGCCGGCACCGATCACCAGTACCCGAGCCTCGGAGAGTGGCCTGGACAGGAACCGCTCGAGCCGGTTGATGCCGTGAAGCGCGGTGGCCGCCGGCTCGGTCAGTGCCGCCGCCACGGCGGGCAGGGAATCGGGCAACTCGATCAGGCAGTGATCGGGGATGGTCAGTGTCTGGGCGAAGCTCCCGGGGCGGGTCATGCCGATCATAGTGCGATTGCTGCAGAGGTTCTGGCGTCCCTCGAGACAGTAGTCACAGTGGCCGCAGACGATCAGCGGGTTCATGGTCACGCGCTTGCCGGCCAGGGCCCCCTCCACCACCTCGCCGGCGGCCTCATGGCCGAGGATCAGCGGCGGCTGGCGGCGCGGATCATGTCCGTGGAAGGCATGCAGGTCGGAGCCACAGATGCCGGTGGCCAGGATACGCACCCGGGACTCGCCCGGAGTCAGCGGGGCCTCCTCGGTCTCGCGCAGTTCGAGCCGTTCCGGCCCGATATAATAGAGCGCTTGCATGATATGATTTCCTTGTGTTGTGAATTCACTTGGCGGTAAAGCCGCCGTCGACGTAGAGCGTCTGACCGGTGACATAGCCGGACGCGGGGGAGGCCAGGAAGACCGTGGGGCCGGCGATGTCGGCCAGGGAGCCGTTGCGGCCGATGGCGGTGCGGCCGGCCAGGGTCTCGGCCGAAGCCGGGTCGTCGAACACCGGCGCCGTGAGCTCGGTAGGGAAGAACCCAGGGGCGATGGCATTGGCGTTGATGCCATCACGGGACCAGGCCTCTGCCATGGCGCGGGTCAGCTGCACGATGCCACCCTTGCCGGCGCCGTAAGGCGCGCTGTCGGGAAAGGCCCGCTGGGACTGCAGCGAGGCCAGGTTGATGATGCGCCCGTACCCCAGCCCTCGCATGCCCGGCACCAGGGCCTGGGACAGGAAGAAGGGGGTGCCCAGGTGCAGCTGCAGGGTCAGTTGCCAGGCGGCCAGGTCGACCTCCTCGATGGGCTGACGCAGGTTGACGCCAGCGGCATTGACCAGGATGGCCACCGTGCCGAAGGGTTCGGCCGCCCGTCGAGCGACCTCATTCAGGGCAGCGGGGTCGGCGAGGTCGGCGACGAGGGCGGCCGCCTGGCCGCCCTCCTCTTCGATCGCCGCCACGCTCGCTTCCAGGGCCTCACGCCGCCGGGCGGCGACGACTACCCTGGCGCCCGCAGCGGCCAGGGCCTCGGCCATGGCCCGCCCCAGGCCGCTGCTGCCCCCGGTGACCAGGGCAACACGGCCGTCGAGATCGAAGGCTGGCTGCATCTTACACCTCCTCGGGAATCACCAGATCAAAGGTCTCGTCCGGGTAGTACTTGGCCAGGCGAACGTCGCCGGTGCGGGCATGCGCTTCCATGCCTTCGCAACGCGACAAGCGGGCGGTGGCCGCCGCCACGCTACGCGTCGCCTCGCGGCTCTGACGCTGATAGCTCACGATCTTGAGGAATTTCTGGGCACACAGGCCGCCGGTATAGCGGGCCGCCCCCTTGGTCGGCAGGATATGGTTGGTCCCGGAGCACTTGTCGCCGAAGGCCACGGTGGTTTCTTCACCGACGAACAGCGACCCGTAACTGGTGACTCGTTCCACCCACCAGTCGAGGTCTTCGACCTGCAACTCCAGGTGCTCGGAGGCATAGCGGTCGCTGACCTCGACGACCTCTTCCCGGGTGTCACAGAGGATGATTTCGCCGTAATCACGCCATGCGATCTCTGCCGCCTTGCGCTGGGTCTCGGGCAGTGCGGCGATCAGGTCGGGCATGCGTTCAGCAACGGCATCGGCCAGTTCTCGTGACATCGTGAACAACCAGACCGGAGTGTCCGGGCCGTGCTCGGCCTGACCCACCAGGTCAGCAGCTACGATATCGGGGTCGGCTGACTGGTCGGCTATGATGCCGATCTCAGTAGGTCCGGCGAACATGTCGATACCGCAGCGCCCGAACAATTGGCGCTTAGCTTCAGCCACGAATCGGTTACCGGGACCTACGAGAATATCGGCCGGTTTACCGGTGAAAAGCCCAAAGGCCATGGAGGCGATGCCTTGTACGCCGCCCATCTGGAGGATGGTGTCGGCCCCGGCCAGGTCCATGGCATAGAGAATCGCGGGGTGAATACCTTGCTCGTCACGCGGCACCGAACAAGCCACGACATTCCTGACGCCTGCCACCTTGGCAGTAGCCACACTCATGATCGCCGAAGCGATATGTGCATAGCGGCCGCCGGGCACATAGCAGCCGGCGGTTTCCATCGGGATCAGCTTCTGGCCGGCAAAGAGTCCCGGCGACAACTCGGTCTCGAACTCGCCGATGCTGTCGCGCTGGGCGGCAGCGAAGCGGCTAACACGTTCATAGGCAAACTGGATGTCCTGCTTGAGCTGTTCCGGCACCTTGGCCTTGGCCGCCTCGATCTGCTCGCGGCCGACCACGACATCCCCTTCCCAATTGTCCAGGGACCGGCAGTACTCCTTCGCCTTGTCTTCCCCTTCGGCCTCGATCTCGGCCAGCATGCGGGAGACGGTTTCCTGGGTCTGGTCGTAACCGGTCGACGCGTTCTTCTCAGCCTTCTTGTAGTAGTGAATCGCCATTGTTGTTTCCTCTTGCTTGGGTTTGTCGTTGACTCACCGACGCCCGGATGGGCTCGGATTTAAGGGCGGGTCGGCCACGATACTTCTGCCATACCCTGCCCTGGCGTGTCGCGACACCTCGCTCGCATTACCAGGGCAGCATTCACGTCGCCATACCGACTATGTAAGCGCTTACAATATGGTTAATCAATCAACCTCTAATGATGAGAACCTCCTCGGGACCTACAACCACCAGGTCGATAGCCAAGGCACGAAGGCAATCAATAGTACCACCAGCAGCATGCCCAGTACGAAGGGGAAGGCGTAGCGTGCAATGGCCAACACTGAGCTTCCCGTCAATCCCGAAACCACGAAGAGATTAAGCCCCAAGGGTGGCGTGATAAACCCCAAGCCCAGGGTGGTCACCATCAAGATCGCGAAATGGAATTCGTTCATCCCCACGCTTAGAGCCACTGGTAGCAGTAATGGCGACAAGATCACGATGTTGGGCGTAGTTTCCATTACGCATCCCGCCAGAACCAGAATGCCAATCATCATCAGGATTATGAGAATGGGAGACTCAGTGAGGCCGCCTATACCACCAACCAGAGTCTGTGGAATGTCCAGGCTAGCCAGCGTCTGGGCGAGAGGCAGCGACACGGCGATGATCGGCACGATAACGCCGCAGACCCGTGCCGAAGACTCCAGCATTCGAGGAATATCACCGAGGGTCAGGCGCCCCTGGTGGATGCCTATCAGCACGACCACCACCACGGCCACCGACGCCGCCTCGGTCGGGGTAAAGATCCCCGAATAGATCCCCCCCAGAATCACCACCGGCACGAACAGTGCCCAGCGGGCATCCCATACCGTGGAGGCCCAACGACGCCAGGAGAAAGGCGCCCGATCTCCTTCGAAACCATAGAGGCGATTGAGCACCACGTTGGTAGTCATCACCGAGAGCATCACCAGCACCCCGGGGATGGCAGCCGCCAGGAATAGCGTCGAAACCGACATTCCGAGCACCAGACCCATCACGATATAAGCAATCGATGGCGGGATCAGGATACCGGTACAGGCCCCGGAGGCCACCAGCGCACAGGCAGCCGGCAAGGGATAACCTCGCTCCACCAGGCGATGGATGGTCATGCGTCCCACTGCTGCCGCCCCGGCGGCGTCGGAGCCGGAGATGCAGGCGAAGAAACCGCAGCCAAGGGTCGTAGAACTGCCGAGCCCTGTTCGCATGCCGCCGACGCTGGCTTCGGCCACATCGAGCAGCTTGTCCGAGAGTCCCGAGCGCACCAGGGCATCGCCGGTTAAGATGAACAACGGCACGGCGATCAGTGCGAAGGCGTTGATGCCTTCGAACAATGACTCGCCGAACACCGACAATGGCAGGGTCTCGGTCATCGTCAGCATGCCCAAAGAACCCAGGCCGATGGCCACCCAGATCGGCACCCCCAGCACGATCAGCCCGACCAGGGCCAGCAGGGGCCCATAGAAGGTCCAGCCCAGATCCGCGGTGGCCTGCCCAATCGTCATAAACTCCATAGCGGACCTCCTCAGTCAAACAACTTGTGGCCATCGAAGGGCGGTTCACCGCGCCGCATGCGACGGATGTCCGCCAGCATCGTCTGCACCACCCGGGATGCGATCAGCAGGAAGCCGATCGGGATCGCCATAAGGAAAATAGCCTGAGAGAGGCGCAGCCCGGGGGTCACCGAACCGAAGTTCAACGATGTCAGCACCGGTGAGATCGACAGCCACAACGCCCATACCGCCAGCACCAGTGTGGCAATGTCCGAGAGCCACCAGCCCAGTCGCTTCATCTTCGGGCCGCCGAGATTGACCAGCACATCGATACGAATGTGGGCGCGGTCACGGACCGCCGCGGCTGCGGCGATCCAGGCAAGGTAGATGAAGGAGTAGCGAGCCAGTTCCTCCCCCCATACGGAGGAATAATCCAGCAAAAATCGGCGGATGACTTCAATGGCAACCGTCAAGATGATCAGCGCATAAAAAGTCAGCAGCAACCAGCGTTCGCTCTTGCGATCGATGCGATCGCAACGCAGGCGGAAGGCATGCCAGGCATCCTTCTTAGGCGTTGTTGTCGACGTAGTAGCCATTCGACACCTCCGTAGCCGCCAGCAATTCATCGAATACTTCCAGGGAGCCGGCCAGCTCGCGCTTGGTGTCGTCCCAGGCCGGCAACTGGTGGCCGCAGCGCGCCTTCCACTGGGCGAGCTCGTCCTCGGTGGGCGAATAGATCTCGACCCCGGCCTGGCGCATCTGGAAGTAGGCATAGGCCCGCGCCGCCGGCACCTTGGCCAGGTTCTCGCGGAAGGTGACATCGGCGGCCTGGAGGATGCCCTCCTGAATCTCGGCGGGCTGGGCATCGAACCATTTCTTGTTACAGGTATAGACCTGGGCGTCGGGGACCGACTGGATGGTGGAGATGCTGGCCAGGATGTCGGTGAAGCCGAACACCAGCAACGCCTGAACGCTGGGATCCAGGGCATCGGCGACGCCTTGCTGAATCGCCGAGGTGGTCTCGCCCCAGGCCACCGGTGTGGGGTTCGCGCCGGCCAGGCGATAGACCTTCTGCAGGATCGCCGAGGACGGCACCCGGAACTTGATACCGGCGATGTCCTCGGGGGTCCGCACCGGACCGTCGAGCAGGCCTTTACGCACCGCCACGGTGCGCGGATCGATGCAGACGTAGCTCAGCACCTTGAAGCCACGCTCCTCCACCTTGTGGTGGACCACATCGCGCCAGCTATCGGAGGTCACCAGGTTGACCAGGCGCTGGTTATCGCCACACCAGTAGGGGATGTTGATCAGGTCGACCTCGGGGGCGAACGGGGAAAGGTTGGAGATAGAATGCTGCGCTATGGCGATGGTACCGTTCTGCACCTTGCTCACCAGGTCCCCGCCAGCACCAAGCTGCCCACCCGGTGCCAGCTTGACGTAGAGCCGGCCGCCGGTGAAGTTCTGCAGGTTCTCCTTGAAGTTGAGCTGCATGATCGGATAGGCCCGGGAAGACCCCAGGGTATAGCCGGTGGCCAGCGTCAGGGTGACCTCGGCAGCGGCGGCGCGCTCGCTCTCCTCCTGGGACGTCTGGGCCATGGCCTGCTCGGAGAACAGGGTGCCGCCGGCGGCACCGATCACCGCGGCGCTGAAGCCGTAGCGAGCCACGGCACCCATGAACTGTCGGCGCTCAGGCCGAGAGGGCCCACCAGTGGTATCGAGGTCTTGGAAAAACGGTTTCTTGAAAGGTGACATGGGCTTGCTCCTCAGAATTGTTGTTAATGCTTGGCCAGACTCAGGGTCATGGCGTGGAGGATTGTCGTGATTCGAGCCTTAGACATCCGGAGATGAAGAAGGCGGTTGCGACCACCAGCAGTGCCGCTTCCAGAGCCGACGCAATGTCGTATATCCCCGGGAAGAAGCGTTGCATGACGACGTTGAGGAAGAAGAGAGCGTACAGACCTATGGCCAGCCATATCAGGCCACCCAGGGTCTCGCTTGCCTTGCGTGGTGAATCCGACATGTTGCGTGCCTCTCACGGTAAATTGTTGTCGTCTGCCCGGCGAGGCCCCGCGCGCCTCAACCGGTCCAGGGTGCGGCGCCTGCTTGCCGATCCCCCACGGAGACCTATACTGACGGCAAGTAACTTGTAAGCGCTTACAGCCCATGACTCCAAGCTAGACTCATCTATATGACTTGTCCAGAAAAAATTTTCCTCGTCCTTCTATCGGCACAATTAACTGATTCACATAGACTAAAGAGGTGCCAGAATCATGAGCAAGGAGGTGCAGCGCACGTTGTTGGGTGATGTGGCCCGAGAGGCCGGGGTTTCAACGGCATCGGTATCGCGCGTCCTCAACGAGGCTCCCCATGTCAGCGAGCGGCTGCGCGAGCGCGTCAACTCCGCTATAGACCGACTCGGGTATGTCCCTGATGGCACGGCTAGGGCACTGGCCTCAAGGCGCATCGGTGCCATCGGGGCGCTCGTCCCGACGCTGGACAATCCCATTTTCGGAGCCATGATTGACAGCCTAGAACAACGGCTAAAGCGCCACGACTGCCGGCTGTTGATCGCCACCTATCGCTATGACTTGGATGATGAGCTCCAGGCCCTGCGAACTCTGGTACAGCAGGGTATCGATGGCGTCGTGCTGATTGGACATGACCACCTTCAAGGGGTGCAGACCCTGCTGCAGCGACGAGGTCTACCCTTCCTGAGCTGCTGGCACGCAGAGGATGACCCTGACTGGCCCAACATCGGCTTCGATAACACGCTCCCGGCACGTAACCTAGCAAACCACTTGTTGCAGTTGGGCCACCGTCGCCTCGCGATCGTCAGTGCTCCTACTGCAGGCAACGATCGAGCCCGCGCTCGTCTAGAGGGCTTTCTCCAGGAAACCGAAGCGGCAGGTTGTGCCCCACCACCGGAACGCATCGTCACGGTGGAATATGGTATCGCCGAGGGCGTCCTGGCCTTCGAGACCCTGATGGGACTGGACGCACCGCCTACCGCAATCCTCTGCGGCAATGACACCCTTGCCTTCGGAGTCATGCTGGCCGCACAGCGAGTAGGAATGCGCATCCCCGACGAGCTTTCCATCACCGGCTTCGACGACCTACCTCAGGCGCGTTTCATGACACCACCGTTGACCACGGTCGCCGTGCCGGCCAACGAAATAGGCAAACAAGTGGCCGATGCGCTGATCGCTCGCATCAGTGGCGAAATGCTCCCCCATCACCAACTGCTCGATGCCCCACTTGTATTCCGGGAGTCGACTGGCCAGCTTTCAACGAAAGATTAGCCGCTCAGCATGCTGCAGCATGGGCTTCAAGGGCGCGCAGCAGGCTGGAGGACAACACCACCCGCACACGCCCCTCTCGACGCAGTCGGAAGCGTCGCTCCCCTGGTATCCGGACACCGGGCTGATCCAGCATCGCCTCGAACATTGTTTCTGCATGTTCTACGAAACCTGAGGAGAAGCGCTTCGGATCCATCAACAAAATCAGTTGTCCTATGCTAGGCGGCGCACCATCGGCGTCGAAGAAGGAACTAGCCTGGAAGCCGAAATTGCTACCTGTTAGACCTGCAGTAAGCAATTCTACCATCAGCGCTAGGGCCGCCCCTTTTGCGTCACCAGCGGGTACCATGCTGCCGGCAATTGCCGCATCCGGGCTGGAGGTTGGCAGGCCGTCAGGATCCAGTGCCCACCCCTCCGGAATGGGTTCACCACGTTTCTTTGCCAGCATCACCTTGCCACGGGCCACCTTGGACAGTGAAAGGTCAATCAGCAGCGGGTCACAACCTCTACGCGGACAAGCGAATGCAATGGGGTTTGTCCCGAACAATGGCCGTTTACCCCCCCAAGGGGCCATGGCTGAAGGCGCATTGCTAAAAGCCAGCGCCAGGTAGCCTCGCCGCGCAGCCGCTTCTACCGGAGCACCAGCGACTCCGAAGTGGTGAGAGCAGGAAATGGCTACCGCAGCCACCCCTAACCCCTCGACACACTCATAGCCAACCTCGAGCCCTTGAGCTACCGCGGGAAAGGCCAGGCCATGGCAGGCGTCCACCCGCACTACGGCACCATCAGTCTCTAGGCGTGGTACCGCTCGAGCGTCGACCTTACCGCTGACTGCCTGATCTAGATAGAATGGCAGTCGTGCCAATCCATGAGAGGGCAGGCCGTCCTGCTCCGCCTCCAAAAGGGCCTCGACGGTGACCGCCGCCTCGGCCTCGCCAAAGCCCCGGCCACGCATTGCGGCCATGGCCAACTCGCGGGCCTGACCGAGCCCTAATTCGACACTCTCGCTCATTGGTGCACCTCCGCAGTGCGTGTCAGGACGCCCATGACGTTGTGGGCCGTCATCTCGCTGATGCGGGCGTTGGATTCCTCGGTGACACCGGCGATATGCGGTGTCACGATGAGGTTGGGGACCCCCTCAAACACCGATCCGGCGGGCAACGGCTCCTTCTCGAAGACATCCAGCATGGCCCCTGCCAGGCGCCCCTGGCGCAGCACCTCCGCTAGGGCAGCCTCGTCAACGGTACCGCCACGGGCCGCATTGATCAGCACAGCATCGGGCTTCATCCGGGTCAGAGCCGCGGCGTCGATCAGATGGCGGGTGGCCTCGGTCAACGGCACGTGGAGGCTGACCACATCGGCGGATGCGATCAACGTGTCCAGTCTCTCGTGACGGGTCACGCCCGCCCATTCTGGGGCATCCGCCAACAGGTGGGGATCGTATGCCGCCACCGTCATGTCCAGGGCCCTGGCACGTTTGGCGGTTTCCCGAGCGATGGCACCGTAGCCCACTAGTCCCAATGTACAGCCGGCCACCTCGTGACCAATCAGCGCCTGACGTGGCCACTCCCCCGCCAACATGGCAACGCTGGCGAAGTAGGCCTGTCGACGGAGCATCAGGGCACCGGTCAGCACGTACTCGGCCACCGAGCTACCATTACCGCCATGGGCCGGCTTGACCGCCACCCCCCGGGCCTCGCAAGCGGCCAGGTCGATGTTGTCGAGCCCAACGCCCAGGCGCCCCACAACCTTGAGGCGGGGCGCAGCGGCCAGCAGCTCGGCATCCACCCGGGTGCGGTTGCGCACGATGATGCCCTCGGCGTCGGCCACGGCCGCCAACAGGGCCCGGCGATCCTCCACCAGGCCGGGATCAAAGACCACCTCGAAGCGATCCTCGAGGCTGACGACAGCGCCCTCGTCCATGAATTCGGAAACCACGATCTTGCCCATGGGGGTCCTCTCCTCTCGCCGGGCCAAGCCCAGCATTCGTCGTTGTGTGGTCGCAGTAAAGCGCTTTAGCCCATCCACCACTTGCCCACCGGCAGCGGCACATTGAGCAGCAAAGCAAAGAGGCCATAGAAGCCGGCCACCAGCACGGCGCCGGCGATCAGGTGGCCCAGCAGCCGGCGCGGCGTCCAGGGCTCGTGCTGGGCAATCAGCATCAAGGTGACGAAGCTTGCCAGCCCCGCCAGCAGGAAGCCGGCCCAGGGCATGATCAGCGCCCAGGCAGTCATGGCGAGCACCAGCAGCACCCGGCGCGGAGTAGACCCCCGCTCTCGACCGACATTGCTGTGCACCCCATGCATGACCAATTGGCCGAGCCGCAGCACGCCGGCGATCAGGATCACTACAGCGATAGTGACGGGGAAAATGGCACCGAGCTGGCTCATGTCCCGGGCCTGCCAGATACATAGCCCGCTCACGGCGATGAACAGAAGCGGCAGCAGGAATTCGGAACGGGCCGAACAGGTGGCCTGCATCCTGGGACGTGCCTTCATCATTACGAAACCTCCTGGTGAGAACCCCCACCGTCATGGCCGCGCCGCCGGGCTCGGCGCACCTTGATCATGGGATAGAAGACGCTGAGCACCGAGAGGGCGATGATGGTTAAACTTATGGGACCGCCGAAGAAGGTCGATACGACGGCCCCGCTGGCCCGACCCATCAGGAAGCCCTGCACGAAGCCTTGTTCGGCGATGGGGCCGAGAATCAGCCCCAGCACGATGGGGGATGGCCGGAATCCGTAGCGATTGAGCAGCCATCCCACCACGCCCAAGGTCAGCATGATCACCACGTCGCTGACGCTGTTGCGGATGGCATAGGTCCCGATCACGGTCATGAAGGCGATGGTCGGCACCAATAGTGCCTTGGGGATGGTGATGATCGATTTGAAGGCATAGCGGCCAATCAGCAGCCCCAGCGGCAGCAGCAGGCAGGTAGCCAGGAAGAGTCCGCCGATGAAGGTGTAGGTGATGCTGGCGTTGGTAGTGAACAGCTCCGGCCCGGTACGGAAGCCCTGTACCAGCAGCGCACCCAGGATCACCGCGTCCGGCGGAGTGCCGGGGATGCCTAGTACCAGGGTGGGAATGAAGCCACCGCCCACGGTGGCGTTGTTGGCCGACTCGGTGGCCAGCACGCCTTGGGGATTACCCTTGCCGAAGCTCGAGGCGTCGCGAGAGGCGCGCCGCGCTTCGGAGTAGGACACCAGACTGGCAATGGAGCCCCCGGCGCCGGGCAGGATGGCCACCACCGTTCCGATAGTGGCGGAGCGCAGCAGGTTGAGCTTGCCGAGCCAGGCATGCCCCAGACCCTCACGCAGGCGGATGCCACGCTGCTCTTCATCGACCTTGAGGTGTGCCTCGGGCGTCGCCACGAGATCGATGAGGACGGGAATACAGTACAGGCCGATCAGCGCCGATACCGTCTCGATGCCGCCCAGCAGGACCTGGGAGCCAAAGGTATAGCGAGTGTCGCCGCCCACCACGGCCACACCGATAGTCGAGAGCAGCAGCCCGAAGCCCGCCCCCATGAACCCCTTGAGGGTGGACCCCTCGGACAGCGCCGAGATCAGCGTCAGCCCGAAGATCGCCAGCCAGAAGTACTCCACAGGCCCGAAGCTAAGGGCCACCTGGGCCAGCAGCGGTGCCAGGGTCAGCAGGGCCAGCACCCCGACCACCCCGCCGGCGACCGAGGCCAGCGTCGAGAGGGTGACCGCCAGGTCGCCGTCGCCGCGCTTGGCCATGGGGAAGCCGTCGAAGGTGGTAGCGATGGCCGAGGGGGTCCCCGGCGTATTGACCAGGATGGCAGAATAGGAGCCGCCATAGATCGCCCCGGTGTAGATGGCCCCCAGCATGATAAGCGCCGATTCCGGCGCCATGCCGAAGGTTACCGGGACCAGCACCGCCACCGCCATGGTGGCCGATAGCCCCGGCAGGGCCCCGATGATGATCCCCGAGGCCACCCCGAGTAGCGCCAACCCCAGGTTCACCGGGGACAGGGCGCCCAATGTATAGCTGAGAATCTCCATGCGGCTCCTCCCCGGATCAGTCGATCAGGCCGAGTTCACGAGCAGTGGCCTCGTAGACCTCCTGACGCTCCGCCATGAAGGCGTCCATCTCCTCGAGCGGGACGTCCATCAACACGAAGCCCAGGTCCTGCATCTCCTGTTGGAACTCAGGATTCTCGTTGATCTGCTGGAAGATCTCGGACAGTTCCTGCTGAACCTCCTCGGGCGTGCCCTCCGGCACTGCCATGCCGCGGTAGGCGCCGCCGACCATGTCGTAGCCAAGCTCATTGAAGGTCGGCACGTCCGGGAACATGGGGTGACGCTCCTCGGCCGCTACCGCCAGCATGCGTACCTTGTCCTGATGGTTGGCGGCCACCGTGGTGTAGCCCCACTCGGCCTGGACTTGGCCGCCGAGCAGCGCCGTCACCGCCGCCCCGGTGCCCTTGAACGGGATGTAGGTGGTGGTGATGTCGGCGAGTTGTTGGAAGCGGGTGTTTGCCACGTCGTTGGCGCTGTAGGTACCGCTGCCGGAGAAGGTCACCGCCCCAGGGGTCTGCTCGGCGGCCTGGATCAGGTCGTCAAGGGTCTCGTAGGGGCTGTCGTTGCGCACTAAGATGGCGTCGGGCGAGTAATGGAAGTAGAAGAAGTTGTTCAGGTCCTCAGTCTGGAAGCCGACGTCCTTGCCCATGGGCTTGAGGATGATGTGAGGCAGGTTGGAGCCCATAATTCTGTAGCCGTCGTTGGACATGTCCGAGAGCTGGGACCAGCCCACGGCGCCGCCGCCCCCGGGCATATACTGCACCACCAGTTGCTCGCCGGTGATCTCTTCGAAGTATTTCTGTTGCAGCCGGGCGCTGATATCGGACTCGCCGCCGGGCCCGAACGGAATCACGTACTGAACATCCTTGCTGGGAAAGTCATCCGCAGCTGCCAGAGGCGTGAAACTGCCGACGATGGCCATTCCGAACCCCGTGGCCAGGGCGATTGAGTGAGTGACTCGCATGACGTACCTCCAGATATTGTCGTTGTCGTCTTGAGCTTGCATGCATTGCACCGTCGGGCTTGTCACTAACCCGACGCCTTAGAAGTTAGAAAACGAAGAGGCACCTCCTCTCTCGATGAAGGCAAAGGAAACTCCCCCACCGTGGGGCGGGGGTGTGTCGTTGATATCAAGCGCTCTCGTAGAGACGCGTCAGCACGAACTCACGATGTCCCAAGGCCTCGGCCGCGGTATTTCGACCATTGGCGGTGCGCAGCATCATCTCGAGCAACTGGTCGCCGGCTTCTTCCATGTTGATCTCACGCTTCAACAGGTGAGAGACATCAACATCGATGTGCTCGCCCATGGTGCGTACCGTCCGCGGGTTGGCACAGATCTTGATCACCGGCAGGATCGGGTTGCCGATCACGTTGCCCTGGCCGGTGGGGAAGAAGTGCACCACGTAGCCCGAGGCAGCACACAGGGTGACCATCTCGGCGGCGGCGGACGAAGAGTCCATGAACCACAGACCCGGCTTGTCGGGATGCTCGGCCTTGTCCAGCACCCCGTCGACCTGGCAGCGCTTGCCGATCTTCTGGATGTTCCCCAGCGCCTTCTCCTCGATGGTGGTCAGCCCGCCCTCGATGTTGCCCTTGGTCGGCTGGGACTCGGAGAGATCGCTGGTCTTGTGGCGGTCGATCATGTCGCTGTAGCGATCGAACATCGCCTGGAACTGCTCGCGAACTTCCGGAGTGGCGCAACGCTCGGCGACGAGATGCTCGCCCCCGGTCAGCTCCGAAGTCTCGCCGAACACCAGCGTGCAGCCCGCCTCATACAGCTTGTCGAACGCCGCTCCGACGGTGGGGTTGGCGCCGCAGCCCGAGGTGGTATCGGACTCACCGCACTTGGTGGAGACCCACAGCTCGTCGACGTCACACTCCTCTCGCTGCAGCTCACTGGCGTGCTGCACGAACTCGCGAGCCTTCTTGGAGGCGGCGCAGATGGTGTTGTGATCCCCGTTCTGCTCGATCCAGAAGCCCTCGACCGGCTTGCCGGTGGCCTTGATGCCGTCGACGACCTTGTTGGTCCAGCCCGGCTCGATGCCGATGACGATGACGGCGGCGACATTGGGGTTGCAGCCGGTGCCGATCAGAGTGCGGAAGTGCAGGTCCAGGTCGGCGCCGAACTGAAGCCGACCGTAGGGATGCGGAATGGCCAGGGTGCCCTTGATATTGTTGGCCACGGCTTCCGCGGCAGCGTTGGAAATGTCGTCGACCGGCAGCACGATGACGTGGTTGCGGACACCGACACGACCATTCTCGCGACGATAGCCCAGAAACTTGCGACCTTTGATTTCCATGCTTACCACCTCTTGGTTTTGACATTGTGGACGTGCAGGTGCTCGCCCTTCTTGATCGGCTTGATAACGCGACCGATATCTACGCTGTACTTGATGACGGTGTCACCTTCGGCCAGGTCGCGGATCGCCAGCTTGTGGCCAATGGGAATGGGATCGCTCACCTTGCAGGTAATGGTCTGATCCTCTTGCATGACCCACCCGGTCAGTTCCTGACCGGCCTGAATTCCCTCGACCACCGCGACGCCGACGCTGTCGTCGGCATCATGTACTACGAAGTCGATGCTCATGATGTTTCTTCTCCACTTGTGAGGTCTGTTGGCGTTATCTCGATTCGAGCTCGAGATCACGACTGTGGCGAACGGGATACTGCGAAGCCTCAATTCATATATATGACATATGATACAGGGTAGTCAAGTCATCTACATGTTTTTTTGCTATCATCCTTCAACGCCGTAGCATTCGATGGAAACGGATGCTGCACAGGCAACACAGCCAAGGGACCGCACATGAACGACCCGCTGAAACCCAGCTATCGACCGCTCTACCAGCAGATCAAGGAGGCACTGCTATCACGCATCGTTTCAGGGGATTGGCCACCAGGTACCTTCATCCCCAGCGAGTCAGCCCTGTCGCAGGAGTACGGGGTCAGCGTAGGCACTCTGCGCAAGGCTGTAGATGCCCTGGCCAGCGATCATGTGGTGATTCGTCATCAGGGCAAGGGCACCGTGGTTGCAACCCACGACAGTGACCGCTCACTGTTCCAGTTCTTCCATCTCACACGCATCGATGGTACTCGCTCGCTACCCGTGACCCGGGTGCTGCTTCGCGAGCGCCGAACGGCCACGGCGGATGAGGCAGAGGTATTGGGGACTAAAGAAGGAACAGTAGTGGTGCACATCCAGCGGGTAAGGGAGTTGGACGAGATGCCGGCGCTGCTGGAGGATCTGGTAGTCGATGCGGCTCGCTTCCCGGCACTGGAAAAAGAGCCCCAGACTTTGCCCAACACTCTTTACCAGCTCTACCAGCAGCGATTCGGACAAAGCGTGGCAAAAGCGGAAGAACGTCTCTTCGCGGTGGCAGCGGGTGCTCAGGAGGAGAAGCATCTAGGCGTGGCGCTAGGCTCGCCGCTGCTGGAGATCCGCAGGATTGCTCGTGGGCTTCAGGGCGAAGCACTAGAATACCGAGTCTCACGCTGCGAGACCCAGCGGCACTGCTACTGGAACGTGCTCTGAACGCATGCCGGCCGCCCATTGGGGCGGCCGGCAGCAATTGAGGAGGTGCCAGCCATGGACGGCCGAATGGGAATCAAGCGCTCAGCAACGCATTGAGACGCTTGACGTAGGCGGCGGGATCGTCGAGGTGGCCGCCCTCGGCGATGATCGCCTGGTCGAGCAGGATACGCGCCAGGTCCTCGAAGCCCTCACCCTCGACACTCTCGAGGCGCGCTACCAGCGCATGCTCGGGGTTGAGCTCGAGGATCGGCTTGACCTCGGGCATCGGCTGGCCGGCGGCCTCCATGATGCGGCGCATCTGGAAGCCCATCTCGTGCTCGGGCAGCACCACGCAGGCCGGCGAGTCGGTCAGGCGGTGGGTCACCTTGACCTCCTGGACCTCGTCACCCAGCGCCTCCTTGACGCGCTTGACCAGGTCCTGCTTGGCCTTGGCGGTCTCCTCCTGGGCCTTCTTCTCCTCCTCGTCCTCGACGTCGCCGAGATCGAGCTCACCCTTGGCCACGTCGACGAGGTGCTTGCCCTCGAACTCGTCGAGATGGCTCATCAGCCACTCGTCGATGCGGTCATGCAGCAGCAGCACCTCGATGCCCTTCTTGCGGAAGATCTCCAGGTGTGGGCTCGACTTGGCCGCATTGAAGCCGTCGGCGACGATGTAGTAGATCTTCTCCTGCCCGTCCTTCATGCGCGAGACGTAGTCGGCCAGCGACTGGTCCTGAGTGGTGCTGTCGGTTTGAGTGGTGGAGAAGCGCAGCAGGCCGGCGATCTTCTCGCGGTTGGCGAAATCCTCCGCCGGGCCCTCCTTTAGCACGCTGCCGAAGGTGTTCCAGAAGGTCTGGTAGGCCGCCTTGTCCTTGGCCAGCTTCCCCAGCATGTCCAGCGCCCGCTTGGTCAGGGCGGACTTGATCTTCTCGACCTTGGGATCCTGCTGCAGCAGCTCGCGGGAGACGTTGAGCGACAGGTCGCGGGTATCCAGCACGCCCTTGATGAAGCGCAGGTAAAGCGGCAGGAACTGCTCGGCGTCGTCCATGATGAAGACGCGCTGCACATAGAGCTTCACGCCCCGGGCGCCATCGCGCTCATAGAGATCGAAGGGCGCACGGCCGGGCACGTAGAGCAGGCTGGTATACTCGAGCTTGCCCTCGACCTTGTTGTGGCTCCAGGTCAACGGATCGCTGAAGTCATGGGCCACGTGCTTGTAGAAGCCCTTGTACTCGTCGTCGGAGATCTCGCTCTTGGGCCGCACCCAGAGCGCGGTGGCCTCGTTGACGGTCTCCCAGGTGGTGGTCTCGCTGCCCTCGATGTCGTTGCCGTCCTCGTCCTTGGCGGCCTCGACCCTGGGCATGCGCACCGGCACCTCGATATGGTCGGAATACTTGCGCACCAGGCTCTTCAAGCGGAAGTCGTCGGCGAACTCGCGGGCATCCTCCTTGAGGTGCAGCACGACCTCGGTGCCGTGGACCTCGCGCTCGATATCGGCAACGGTGAACTCGCCCTCACCCCGGGAATGCCATTCGACGCCTTCGGCCTCGGCGCTGCCGGCCTTGCGGGTGCGCACGGTGATGTCGTCGGCGACGATGAAGCCGGAATAGAAGCCGACACCAAACTGGCCGATCAGCCGGGCATCCTTCTGCTGCTCGCCGGAGAGCTGCTTGAGGAACTCGGCGGTGCCGGAACGCGCGATGGTGCCGAGGTTCTCGATCACCTCGTCGCGGTTCATGCCGACGCCGTTGTCGCGCACGGTCACGGTGCCCGCCTCGGCGTCGTGGTCGATCTCGATGCGTAGCTCGCTGTCGCCTTCGTATAGCGCGTCGTTGTCCAGGGCCGCGTAGCGCAGCTTGTCGCAGGCATCGGCGCCGTTGGAAATCAGCTCGCGCAGGAAGATCTCCCGGTTCGAGTACAGGGAGTTGATCATCAGGTGCAGTAGCTGCTTGACCTCGGTCTGGAAGCCGAGGGTTTCCTCATGAGTCGCGGTAGTCATGTGGCTGGGACCCCTCTTTCGACATGACGATGGTGGCGAGGCCACCGGTACGGAACTGTCGTCGATATGGGGCCCGGTAGCCGTTTTTCAAGCGCCTGCCTCGGCGGGATCGCCGAGCACGAAGTGCAACCGCGCGGTGGCTACCGGCACCGCCTCGCTCTCCTGCCAGGCGCAGACCCGCACGTTGCCCATGCGCCGCCCCTCGCGCAGCAGGCTGCAGCGGGCCAGGGTCGGCACCACCCGCGCCGTGCGCAGATAGTCGATGGAGATGTCGACGATGCGCGGCAGGCGCGGCGCACGGGTGGCGAGCATCAGGTCCAGGGTCGCCGCGGTCTCCATGAAGGCGGCCACCACCCCACCATGCAGCGCCGGCAGCAGGACGTTGCCGACATTGCCCTCGCGGGGGTCGAGGCGGAACAGCAGGCCCTCGCCCTGCGGGTCGTCGGAGACCGCCGAGACCCCGATGCGCCGGGCGTAGGGCACCAGGGCCAACCAGGCCTCGACATCGCCCTCGGCGCGGGTCCTCGCCAGCCACTCGACATTGTCGAAGCCCTCACGCATGGTCGTCCTCCTCCGCGAACAGCGCCTCGGCGAAGCCGTCGGGCGTATTGCGCGGCCCCAGCCGCACGAAGTTGCCAATGCCTCGGGCCAGCGGCCGCCCCGCTTCCTGCCACAGGATGCCCTCAGTGAAGACCACCGACTCGGTGACCCGAATCACGCGCGCTTCGGCGAGGATGGCCCGCCCCGCCACCCCCGGCCGGAAGTGGTCGACCCGCAGGTCCAGGGTCGGACAGATCTCCGGCGCCGGTAGGGCCGGCAACACTGCCGAACCGCAGGCGGTGTCCAGCAGCATGGTCAGCACCCCACCGTGCACCAGCCCCCGGGCGGTATCGCCGAGCAGGTCGTCGCACCAGGGCAGGCGCATGGTGGTCACCTCGGGGGTGACCTCGAGCACCTCGAGGCCCAATTCACGGGTGTGCGTGATCGCCGTGACGAAGCGCGTCAGGGCGCGACGCCAGTCGGCGTCGCTCGGGGTCTGGCCGTGGGTCATCCGGGCCTCGCAGGTGGCAACAGGGAAACGAAGATTTCAAACGATCGTATCAAGATGGCGGCTCCACGTCGCCTCGATCGTCGCCGGAAGGCGGGTCACTCCCCGCCCCGCGCTCCCGCCAGGCACGATAGCCCGCCAGACGCCGGTCGACCCGGGTCAACAGCCAGCCGACGATCACCGCATCGTCCACCAACCCCAGCAGCACGAACATATCGGGGATCAGGTCAAGCGGCGAGACCAGGTACGCCAGGGCCGCCAGCATCCACAGGAAGGCCCCCCACGGCACCGGGCGGTAGCGTCGCAGCAGCACATCGCGGGTCATGGGCAGGAACAGTCGCAGGGCGCGGCCGATATGGCCCAGCACGTGGGCGCGACGCCGCAGCCGCGCCACCAGCAAGCCGCCACGGAATCTGGCCATCTCGATCTCCTTGCCGACAGGCGGGAATACCGCTACACGATAGGATATCCACTCCCTCACGGACAGCCGCTGCCTGTCGGGCAACGGCGACACTACTCAAGTGCCCTGCCATCGGCCACCATGGCAGATTGACGACCGCGAACCGCAAGAGGTCACGATATGTCCCCGTCATTCGGCCGCTGCAAGGCCCTGATCGCCGCCATCCTGTGTAGCCTGCCCCTGGCCGGCCAGGCCGATGACCGCGCCATGCGGGAGGCCCTGGAGGCCGCCCGCAACGCCCAGTGGGAAAAGATCGACCGGGACGCCATCGAGGATCATGTCCTCGCCGGCTACGTCGACTACCACCGGCTGCGCCAGCGCCTGCCGGAGGTGGATCCCGACCGGGTACTGGCCTTCATCGAGCGCCACGAGGACTCCCCGCTCAGCGACTGGATGCGCGGCCAGGCGATCGCCAAGTACGGCCACGCCGGGCGCCCGGCCAGCCTGCTGGCGGTCGCTGACGGCGTGCCCGAGGGCACCGCCCGCCAGTGCTACTACTACACCGCCCTGCTCGATCGCGCGCCGGCGGACGCCGCCCGGGGCGGCCGCGAGCTCTGGCTCGTCGGCCGCTCCCAGCCGGATGCCTGCGACACCCTCTTCGACACCCTGCGCGCCCGGGGCGAGATCGGCCAGGCGCATATCTGGGAGCGCATGATGCTCGCCTGGCAGGCCGGTGAGACCGGCCTGATGAACTACCTGGGCCGGCAGCTGAACGCCGACTGGCAGTCCGCCAGGACCAGCCTCGACCGGCTGCAGAAGGACTATGCGGCCGTGACCGAGGTCCCGGCCTGTGCGGGGCCCGGCTGCCGGGGCAGCGGGCCGCTGTTCGCCGCGGCCATGCACGGCTTCACCCGCGCCGACACCGAGGCGGCCCTGGAGGCCTGGCGCAAGATCGCCCCGCACCTCTCGCTGGCGCCCCGCCATCGCGACGCCATCGAGCGTGACCTGGCCTTCTATGCGATGGTGCGCGACGTCGAGCAGCACGGTGGCTGGCGCGACGAGGTCGTGGCACGCCTCGGCGATGCCGAGCTGCTGGAGCTTCGCGTGCGCTCGGCCCTGGCCGAGCGTGACTGGCAAGGGGTCATCGACTGGGTGCATCGCATGCCCGACGCGACCCGCCGGGAGGCCCGCTGGCAGTACTGGATGGGCCGCGCCCTGGAACAGCAGGGCGACCCCGCCACCGCGGAGGCGGCCTATGCCGCAGCCGCCGGTGAGCGAAACTTCTTCGGTTTTGCTGCCGCCGATCGCCTGGGTCGCCCCTACGCCCTGAACCTGGAGCGCCACAGCGTCGACGCGGCCACCCGCCGAAACGTCGCCGACTGGCCGGTGGTACGGCGTACCGAGGCGCTGCGGCGGATCGATGAACCCGGGCTGGCCAGCAGCGAATGGTACCGAGCCGTGGCCCGAGCCACCCCCGGGGAGGCCCGGGCCCTGGCCGACTACGCCGCGCAGCAGGGCTGGCTCGCCGAGCTGGTGCAGACCACCATCGTCGGCCAGATGTGGGACGCCCTGGCGTGGCGCTTCCCCGAGGCCTATCGCGATGACTTCCTGCGCTGGGGCGGCATGGCCGGCGTCGACCCCTACCTGCTGATGGGCATCGCCCGGCGCGAGAGCGCCTACAATCCTGTGGCCCTCTCCCCCGCGGGCGCCCGGGGCCTGATGCAGCTGATGCCGGCCACCGCGGCCCAGCTCGGCCGGCGCCTGGGGATCGGCGACCCCGGCCCCTACGGCATCCTCGACCCCGGGGTGAACATCCGCCTGGGCAGCACCTACCTGGGCGAGCTGATCGATCGCTATAGCGGCAACCGCCTGGCCGCCGCGGCCGCCTATAATGCCGGCCCCAGCCGGGTCGACCGCTGGCTGCGCGACGCGCCGGCAGCGTTCGACCTGTTCGTCGAGAGCATCCCCTTCCGCGAGACCCGTGACTATGTGCAGGCCGTGCTCGCCTACCGGGTGATCTTCGAGAGCCTGTCCAGAGGCGGCGAGAGCGAGGGCGTCACGATGCTGAGCCCGACGGAGAAGACGGTGCGCTATGATCGCTCGCTGCTGGCCAGAAACTGAGCCGTAAGCCGTAAGCCGTAAGCCGTAAGCCGTAAGCCGTTAGCCGTTAGCCGTTAGCCGTTAGCCGTTAGCCACTAGCCTAGGCATGATGACGGTTGACGACTTGAGCTTGAAGATTGTGGGGATGGGGGGGGGGGGGGGGGGGGGGGGG
>NZ_JARANV010000024.1 GCF_029889845.1 Halomonas sp. 25-S5 | reverse complement strand
CCGGCAGCCGCGTTGGGCCCTCCGGTCGGCTCCAGCTGGTTTCTTTTAGCCGTTAGCCGTAAGCCGTTAGCCGTTAGCCGTTAGCCGTTAGCCGTTAGCCGTTAGCCGTTAGCCAAGAAGCTGCCTAGGATCTTGCTAACGGCAATGGTTTGTTCTTATAGCTTCAAGCTTATGGCTTACAGCTCCAGACGAAGTCCGGTTTAGCCGGGCTGACGCGTCAGTGCCAACTTGATGCCGAAGCCGACCAGCACCGCGCCAGTGACGCCATTGAGCCAACGGGAGAACGCCGGGCTCGCCAACCAGCGACCGGCGCTGCCCACCATTATCACGATGCCCACCTGCCACAGATTGGCGACCACGAAGTGCACCCCGGCCAGCCACAGCGACTTGGCCAGCGCCGGATCACCGGGCGCGATGAACTGGGGCAGGAAGGCCATGTAGAAGACTACCGTCTTGGGGTTGAGCACGTTGGAGAGCAGCCCCTCGCGCACAGGGCGCCATAGCGGCACGGCCTGGCGGTCGGCCTGCACGCCACCCACGGGCAGCCCCCGCCCCCGCCGAGCCGAGCGCAGGCTGTTCACGCCCAGCCACACCAGGTAGGCGGCACCGGCCAGCTTGAGCAGGCCGAAGGCCCAGGCCGACTGCAGCAGGATCAGCGAGATCCCCAGGGCCGAGACCGCCGCGTGCACGAAGAGCCCGCAGCAGATGGCCAGGCTGGTCACCACGCCGTCGCGCCAGCCGCCCCGAGCGGTGTTGCGGATCACCAGCAGAGTATCGACCCCCGGGCTCATGCTCAGCAGGGTGATGGCCACCAGAAAGGGCCAGAACTGTGCATCGAGGTACATGGGGTTAACCGTTGAAGATGCCGCGACGGGCATGGCGCACGGAGATCTGGTCGTTGAGGGTCCAGAAATCGTAGAGCACGCCGAGGCCGAAGAGCCCGAAGGTCAGCAGGTAGAGGAGCCCGGTCAGCCACTTGCCGAGGTAGAAGCGATGCAGGCCGAACACCCCCAGGAAGGTGAGCAGCAGCCAGGCCAGGGTGTAGTTGGTGGGGCCGGCCTGGAAGCGCAGGTCCGCCTGGCGGTCCATGGATGGGATCAGGAAGAGGTCGATCAGCCAGCCGATTCCCAGCAGCCCCAGGGTGAAGAACCAGATCGTGCCGGTGACCGGCTTGCCATAGTAGAAGCGGTGGGCACCGAGGAAACCGAACAGCCACAGCAGGTAGCCGATCAGCTTGCTGTGCGTGTCCCGGGAGGCGATTTGAGTATGGGTCATGAGGCTCTCTTCCAAGGGTGAAACGGGCGGGATGGAGGCTGGACGCTCACCGGCTTTGCATCTACAGTGACCTTGCGGGCGCAGCGCCAGTCTCCCTGTGCCACCTTGTTGACGCAACCCTGGCGCTGTAGCACTATCCGCTGCGTTGGCCAGCAAGCAGAAAGTCGTCAGATGTACTTCGATCCCTTCGATACACCCGGTGCGCACTTCCTTCTTGCCTGCCCACGCATGACGGGTCTGCGGCGAGGACATTCCCTGCACGGCCCAGCACCATTATTTAGTTAAGGAAATCGACGATGGCAACTGGCACTGTCAAGTGGTTCAACGACACCAAGGGCTACGGCTTCATCTCTCCGGACGACGGCGGTGATGACCTGTTCGCTCACTTCTCCGAGATTCAGGCTGAAGGCTTCAAGTCCCTGCAGGACGGCCAGAAGGTCACCTTCGAAGTGACCCAAGGCAAGAAAGGCCTTCAGGCCTCCAACATCCGGCCCGCCGACTGATCCTCGGTTGATCCGGAAGCGACCGGCCGGCCCCGCCGTCCGGACGCTACAGGGAAGGGCCCACCAGACGGTGGGCCTTTTTCGTTCCGGGCCCTGGGAGACGAGGCGTCAGGCGTCAATTGCCAGTGCCGTCACTGGCGCCGTCGCTGTTATCGGGTTCGAGCGCATCGAGGTCCGACGAAGTACCCGGAACCTGGCGCTCCGCTTCCTCGAACTGCTCGTCGATCACGCGACTCGCCTCCTCGAAGCGCTTCTCGGTCTCCTTGATGATCGCCTCAACATCCGAGCGGCTGCTCTCGCCGGGCAAGGCCTGCTGTTCGTCGAGCTCGCTACCCCCAGACGGGGCGATTCCGGAATCCGACTCGAACGCGGGGGACGACTCCATGGGCTCGAGCTCGGGCGACGCCTCCATGGGCTCGAGCTCGGGCGACGCCTCCATGGGCGCGAACTCGGGCGACTCCATGGGCTCGAGCTTGATGGACTCTTTCTCGGCGTTCTCGAACTGCTCGTCGATGCGACGGCTGGCTTCCTCGAAGCGCCGCTCCGTCGCTTCGATGATGGCATCGACATCGGAGCGGGTCGTCTCGCCGGGCAAAGCCGCGTCCTCATCCAGGGTATCGGCCGGTGACTCGCCCAAGGTCTCGGCCTGGACGTCCACTTCTCCCTCGCCCTCCAGGTCCACCCCTGATGCCGCGTCACCCTCGCCAGGTGCCGCGTCCGCCTGGTCAGGTGCCGCAGCCGAGTCAGGGGCGGCGGGCTGCTGCCCCTGCGCGGACGACTCGGCCGCGCCCGATGCCTGCCCCGTCTCGGCGGCAGGCTGATCGGTAGCTTGCCCCACCTGCTCGTCCTGGGCGGGAGCCGGCTCGTCGTCACCGTTGCCGCAACCGGCCAATCCCACGGCCAGCACCATGGCCGCCACCAACGGCATCCAGGGTTTCATTGCCATTCTCTTGCTCCTGACGAAAAGGAAGACATTGCACCAGAGGGATGCCCGTTCCCGCAAGGCGGCGGAGCGCCTCAGGTGGCGAACAGCTGGCCGTTGATGTCGCGGAACGCCTTGAATTCGATGGCATTGCCGCTGGGGTCGCGGAAGAACATGGTAGCCTGCTCGCCGGGTTCGCCACGGAAGCGGATATAGGGCTCGATCTCGAAACGCACGCCCGCCACGGTGAGGCGGTCGACCAGGGCCTCCCAGTCAGCCATCTCCAGCACCACCCCGAAGTGCGGCACCGGCACGCCGTGGCCATCCACCGGGTTGCGGTGGTCATCGATTCCCTTCCCCCCCAGGGCAGGGTTCAGGTGACAGACGAACTGATGGCCATAGAGGTTGAAGTCGACCCAGGTGTCGCTGGAGCGGCCTTCCGGGCAGCCCAGCAGTTCCCCATAGAAGCGGCGTGCCTCGGCCAGGTCGCGGACCTGCACGGCCAGATGGAAGGGAGTGAGCATCGCGGAATCCTCCGGGTGGTGAGGGTGTTCGGATCCTTCATCATGCCGTCCCGATAGCCGCCTGGCCAGCAGGGCAGCCAGGGACACGACGGGAACGGTCAGCGAAAGGCCCATGGTATCGTGTTCCTTGTCCAAGGAGGCCGGGCCCACCATGGACGGATACATTGACTCCGCCTTGACCGCCAGGGGTACCTCATGGCGGGCGCGAGAAGAGCGGGCAATCCGGCGGGGCCGCCAGCGCCAGCGCCGCGGGGCTGATGACCACCTCGAACCTCCGTCGGCGAGCGGGCTCGCCATCCAGGGTCACCGGCAGCGCCTCCTCTGCCTCGAAGGCGAGCCGGTCCGTGCGGAAGGCATCGACGTAGCGGCCCAGGGCGGGGCGCGACGTCAGCTCGCGGCGCATGGCGCGCAGCTCTGCCAGGGAGGCGACATCATGCAGCAGCAGCACGTCGAGCAGGCCGTCGTCCAGCGAGGCGTCGGGCGTCAAGGCCTGGCCACCGCCCGACTGGCGACCGTTGCCGATGGCCAGCATGAAGACCTGGGCGCGGCGCTCGCCGCCCTCCCAGCGCAGGACCCCGGGATAGAGCCGGTAGTCCCAGGCCTTCACCGCACCAATCAGCGAGTAGGCGCCGCCACCGAACAGGCGCTTGAGGGTCTTGGGGGTGGAGGAGGTGATCTCGGCCCCGAAGCCACAGGTGGCCATGTTGAGGAAGTGCCAGTCATCCAGTCGTGGCACGTCGATGCGCCGCAGGGGAAGGCTCAGGGCCGAGGCCAGGGCGAGCTCGGCGTCCAGCGGCAGGGCCAGCGAGGTGGCCAGGTCGTTGGCGCTGCCCAGGGGCAGGATCCCCAAGCCGGGGCGCTGCCCGGGCGACAGCCGCATCAGGCCGTTGACTACCTCGTTGACCGTGCCGTCACCACCACCGGCGATCACCCGCTCGACCCCGTCGCGCCCGGCCTGCTCTGCCAGGCGGGCGGCATCGCCCTGCTCCCAGGTGACCCTGACCTCGATGTCGTCCCCCGCCTCGCGGCGGGCGAAGACCGCCTCCCTCACCGCCGGCAGCTGCGCCGACTTGCCATTGAGGATCAACCTGGCCATTCGCGCTCCTCTCGCCTGCGTCATCCCATCCCGATCATGGCACCGTCGCCGGATGAGGTCGTACGCCGAATCTTGAATGCCAATCACCTTACGACTTCCCTACACTATCTGTCTTGCCGAAGCGTGCCGAACAGGGAGTGTGCATGATCGAACCGGCCTTTCTTCTCGCGGCCTTTCTGGGCGGCTTGGCCGCTTTGGGGCTGCGCCTACCGCCCATGGTGGGGTTCCTCGCCGGCGGCTTCGTGCTCAACGCCCTGGGCTACAACAACACCCCGCTGCTCGAAACCCTGTCCCACATCGGGGTCACCCTGCTGCTGTTCACCATCGGCCTGAAGCTCGACGTGCGCACCCTGCTGCGGCGGGATGTCTGGGGGAGCGCCTCCCTGCACATGCTGGCCTCGACGCTGCTGATGGTGGCGCTGCTATCCCTGTTCAAGTGGCTGGGACTGGGCCTGCTGGACGGCACGGGCTGGCACACCCTGGGCCTGCTGGGCTTCGCGCTCTCGTTTTCCAGCACGGTCTTCGTGGTCAAGGTGCTGGAGAAGCGCAGCGAGACCCAAACCGCCTACGGGCGCCTGGCCATCGGCGTGCTGATCATGCAGGACATCTTTGCGGTGATCTTCATCACCGCCTCTACCGGGGAGCTGCCGAGCCCCTGGGCCCTGGGGCTGGTGCTGCTGATCCCCCTGGCGCCGGTCCTGCGCAACCTGCTCGACCGACTCGGCCACGGTGAGATGCAGATCCTGTTCGGCATGCTGCTGGCCCTGGTGCTGGGTTACTCCCTCTTCGAGTCGGTGGGCGTGAAGGGCGACCTGGGGGCACTGATCATCGGGTTGCTGCTGGCACCCCACCCCTCGGCGCAGACCCTCGCTCGCTCGATGTTCAGCCTCAAGGAGCTGCTGCTGGTGGGCTTCTTCCTGAGCATCGGGCTGACGGCGATGCCCAGCACCGAGATGCTCGGCAGCGCCCTGCTACTGGTGCTTATCCTGCCGGTGAAGAGCCTGATCTATCAGCTCGTCTTCATGCGCTTCCGGATGCGACACCGCACCTCACTGCTGGCTACCCTTAGCCTATCCAACTACTCGGAGTTCGGCCTGATCGTGGGCACCATCGCGGTGTCCAACGAGTGGCTCCCAGCGGAGTGGCTGGTAGTGATTTCTCTGGCGGTGGCGCTGAGCTTCGGATTCTCGTCGATCCTCAACGGCGTCAGCGAGGGGCTCTACCGCTGGCTGGAACCCCGGCTCCCGCCGATCGCCGTGGCGGAGCTCTCGCCGAGCGACCGCCCGATCGAGGTCGGCGACGCCGAGGCCGTGGTGCTGGGCATGGGCCGCATCGGCCGCAGCGTTTACCGTCGCCTGCAGAAGGAGTACGGGTTGCGCGTGCTGGGCATCGACAGCAACCCCCAGAGCGTCAAGAAACTGGGGACGCGGGGCTTCAATATCCTCGAGGGCGATGCCGTCGACTCCGACTTCTGGGACAAGCTGCTGATGTCCCATGACGTCCAGATGGTGGTGCTGGCCATGCCGCACCATGCGGGTAACCTCTTCGCGCTGAAGCAGCTGCGTTCCAGGGAGTTCCCGGGCCGTATCACCGCCGTGGTGGAATACCCCGAGGAGATCGAGCCGATCCGCGAGCTGGGTGCCAATGCGGTCTTCCACGTCTATGACGAGGCCGGCCGGGCACTGGCCGACAGCGCCGCCGAGGAGGCCGGCGTCGTCTCCCGTGCCAGTCAACTGGGGTGAGCGACTTGCCACCCCGGGGCGCTTCTCGCGATACTCGGGCCCTGGCGTGACGCCGACTGCCCCTCGGGCAGGCCCTGCGGGGCATCGAACACGACCGCTCCCATTCAGACTGGAACTCGCCACCCATGGACGACGCCTTCGCCTTCATCGGCAACGCCTTCGGAGAATTCATCCGCTTCATCGTCGATGGCCTCATCGGCTTCTTTGCCAATATCGGCGAGGCGGCCCGCAGTTTCATGCAGGGCCTCTCCGGGTCGCTGGGCATTCCCCTTACGCTGATCAACCTGGTGGTGCTGGTGATCGGCCTATGGTTGCTGTGGAAAGGGTTGGCCGCCCTGATGCGCCGAGCCTTGGTCGCCACCTTGATCTGGTGGCTGCTGGGCGTGACGGTCCTGAGCTGGCTGATCAACTGACCCCTCCCTAATGCAACGTGCCGCCCTTTAGGCGGCACGTTTTTTTGCATCAGGAAAGGAGAAATTTCCGTAGCGAGCGAAGTTAGGCTGGCCGCCGCCGGAGCGCAGCTGCCGGAGTGTAGCCCGCTACATGAGGACAGCGAGCACCGCCGGCGGCCAGGATATCGAGCGCAGCAGGAAATTACCCTTTCCTCATCAGGCCAGGGCCTTCTCCACCACCTCATAGACGTTCGGCGAGAGTTCCTCGGCGCGGATACGCTCGAGTTCGGCCTTCATCAGCTCCTGGCGCGTTTCGTCGAAGCGTGCCCAGCGCGTCAACGGGGTGATCAGGCGTGCGGCGATCTCCGGATTGAGGCGGTTGAGCTCGATCACGGTATCGGCCAGCAGCCGGTAGCCCGCCCCGTCGGCCCGGTGGAAGTTCACCGGATTCTGATTGGCGAACGTCCCGATCAGTGCCCGCACCTTGTTGGGATTCTTCAGCGAGAAGGCCGGGTGCTGCATCAGGAAGGTGACGCGGTCGAGCACGTCCGGCTGCGGGCGGGTGACCTGGATGGCGAACCACTGGTCCATCACCAGCGGGTCGTGGGCCCAGGTCTCGCCGAAGGCCTTGAGGGCCGGGTCGGCGATGTCGCCGCGCGAGCTGTGCACCAGCAGGGTCAGGGCATGGCGCACGTCGGTCATGTTGTGGTCCGCCTCGAACTGCTTGCGGGCGAGCTCCAGCCCCGCCTCATCCTCGATGGCCATCAGGTAGGAGAGCGCCACGTTCTTCAGGCTGCGCGCGGCGATCTGCTGCGGTTCCGGCGCATAGGGGGCGTCGACGCGGTGCGCCTCGTAGATGCGCAGGAAGTCGTCACGCAGCGCCAGGGCCAGGCTCTGTTTGACGAAGGTGCGGGCGGCATGGATGGCATCCACGTCGACCACCGGCTGCTGCTCGGCGATGTAGGCCTCGGAGGGCAGCGTCAGCATCTGGGCCAGCACTGCCTCGTCGTCGGTCTCCGCCGCCAGCAGCGCGCGGAACGCCTCGACCACCCGCGGGTCCATCACCTTCTCGACGCCATTGCGATGGGCCGCGATCAGGTCGTCCAGCGCCAGCAGGGCCAGGCGCTGCCCGGCGTCCCAGCGGTTGAAGCCATCGGAGTCGTTGGCCTGCAGGAAGGCCAGGTCCTCGCGACCATAGGGGAAGTGCAGCTTGACCGGCGCCGAGAAGCCGCGCAGCAGCGAAGGCACCGGGGCCTCGCTGAGATCGGTGAAGAGGAACTCCTGCTCTTCCTCGCGCAGGTGGATCACCGCATCGCTGCCAAGCGTTTCACCCTCCAGGGTCAGCGGCAGGTCGCGGCCGGACTTGGTGCCCACCAGGCCCAGGCGCACCGGGATATGCAGGGCCTGCTTGTCCGGCTGGCCGGGAGTCGCCGGGGTCCGCTGACGCAGGATCAGGCGGTACTCGGCGTTGGCGTAGTCGTACTCGCCGTGGGCATCGATCTCGGGGGTCCCCGCCTGGGAGTACCAACGCAGGAACTGGGAGAGGTCCTGGCCCGAGGCCTCGGCCATGCAGTCCACGAAGTCCTCGATGGTCACGGCCTGGCCGTCGAAGCGCGCGAAGTAGCGGTCGCTGCCACGGAGGAAGGCTTCCATGCCCACCAGGTTCGAGAGCATGCGCACGATCTCCGCGCCCTTCTCGTAGATGGTCAGGGTGTAGAAGTTGCCGATCTCGATGTAGTGGTCAGGGCGCACCGGGTGAGCGGTGGGACCGGCGTCCTCGGCGAACTGGGCGGTGCGGAAAAAGGAGACGTCCTCGATGCGCTTGACCGGCGCCGAGTTGGTCTCCGCCGAGAAGCACTGGTCACGGAATACCGTGAAGCCCTCCTTCAGGGAGAGCTGGAACCAGTCGCGACAGGTGACGCGGTTACCCGACCAGTTGTGAAAGTACTCGTGGGCGACGATGCCCTCGACGCGCTGGAAGGCCGCATCAGTGGTGGTGTGGGGATGGGTCAGCACCGCGGCCGAGTTGAAGATGTTGAGGCCCTTGTTCTCCATGGCGCCCATGTTGAAGTCGTTGACCGCCACGATCATGAAGAGGTCCAGGTCGTACTCCCGGCCATAGGCCTCCTCGTCCCAGCGCATGGCACGCTTGAGCGAGGCCATGGCATGGTCGGTCTTGTCGAGGTTCTCCTCCTCGACCCAGATCTGCAGGGTGACGTCACGCCCGCTGACGGTGGTGAAGCGATCCTCGACCTTGCTGAGGTCACCGGCCACCAGGGCGAACAGGTAGCTGGGCTTGGGATGCGGGTCTTCCCAGGTGACGAAGTGGCGACCGCCGGGCAGCTCGCCACGCTCCACCGGGTTGCCGTTGGAGAGCAGCACCGGCTCGCGCTCAACGTCACCGATCAGCGTGGTGGAGAAGGTCGCCATGACATCGGGACGATCCGGATAGAAGGTGATGCGCCGAAAGCCCTCGGCCTCGCACTGGGTGCAGAACATCCCACTCGAGCGGTAGAGCCCCGACAGGGCCGTGTTGCCGTCGGGGGCGATCTCGACCTCGGTGTCGAGCAGGAAGGCCTCCGGCACCCGGTGTACGACCAGTCCGGCCTCGCCGACCTCGTACTCGTTCGGCTCCAGCGGCTGGCCATCGATGGCGATGGTCTTGAGGGCAAGCTGCTCGCCGTCGAGCGCCAGCGGGGCCCCGGCCTCGCGCTCCGGGTGGCGCTCGACGTGAAGGCGTGCCTTGACCCGGGTGGCGTTCGGGTCGAGGTCGAAGGTCAGTTCGGTACGGGTCACACGGTAGGCGGGCGGACGGTAGTCACTCAGATGGATCGGCTGCGGTTCTGACATCGAGGATGGCTCCTGTCGGTGATTGCCATCCATTGTACGGCGCCCCGCGCCCGGAGCTCAAAGCAATGCGACGCGCCGTCGTGATCAGCGGATGACGACCGGCTCGGGGCGCGACAGGATCCAGGCGCCCACCAGGCAGAGCCCCGCGATGAGCGACAGCTTGAGCCACCAGAGGCTCACGGTGAGCGCGAGAACCAGCATCGAGACGGCCAGCATGGCGGAGGCCAGCCACTTGGCATGGCGGGGAATCGCCCGCTCGCCCTCCCAGGCCACCACGGCGGGACCGAAGCGCGGATGCTCATGGATCCAGGCGGCAAAGCGCGGGGAGCCCTTCGAGGCCGCCCAGGCCGCCAGCAGCATGAAGCAGGTGGTCGGCAGCAGCGGCAGAAAGGCCCCCACTACGCCCAGCCCGAAGCTGACCCAGGCCAGGGCCAGGAAGGCGACACGACGAACGACGGGCATCAATCGCTCACTCCCGGTAGTCAGGTGTTCCTCTCATTGAAGGGCATTCTGCCATCCTGTGCCAATCGCCAACGGCTATGGACGCCATCGGACTGCCCCGGATCAAGGCGACCGTCAGTCGCGGAAGTTGTCGAACTGCAGCGGCAGGTCGGGGCCGCCCTCCCCGCGCAGCAGGGCCATGACGGCCTGGAGATCGTCGCGCTTCTTGCCGGTGACCCGCACCTTCTCGCCCTGGATCTGAGTCTGGACCTTCAGCTTGCTCTCCTTGATGCGCTTGACGACCTCCTTGGCCTCCTTCTGGTCGAGCCCCTGCTTGAGGGTCACCTCCTGGTGGGCGCGGACCCCGGAGAGCACCGGCTCCTGGACGTCCATGCAGCGAGCATCGATGCCGCGCGCGATGAGCCTGTTGCGCAGCACGTCGAGCATCTGCTTGAGCTGGAAGTCGACCTCGGCCTCCAGCGAGACCGTCTCGCCGTTGAGCTCGAAGCTCGCGGTGACCCCCTTGAAGTCGAAGCGGGTCTGGATCTCCCGGTTGGCCTGGTCCACGGCGTTGCTGGCTTCGTGCTTGTCGAACTCGGAAACGATGTCGAAGGAAGGCATGGGCATATCCCGGTAGAGGGTTGGTGGATGGCTGATCGCTAGTAAAGAGGGGCGAATGGCGCGATTCTATCAGCCCTCGCGGGCCCACGCGGCCCCCTGTTCGGCCCGCAGCGGCTTGGCCATCTGCCAGCCCGCACAGCCGTCCTCGTAGTAGTCGTCCAGCCAGCGCTCAAGGCGAAAACCCATCCGCTGGTAGAGTCCCAGCGCCACGCGATTGTCGGCGCGCACCTCGAGGCCCAGCACCTCGGCATCACGCGCCAACGCCTCGGCCTCCAGGGTCTCCAGCAGCCGCCGGCCCAGGCCACTGCCGCGCGCACCGGGATGCACGCAGAAGGAGTAGAGTCGGGCACGGCGGGTGCCGCGACGAAACAGCAAGGTACCGTACCCCAGCAACCTCGGGGGGCCGCCATCGGGTGGCCGCTGCTCGACCACCAGCGTCAAGGCATGCGCGCGGTTGAGCAGGTGCCACAGCTGACGACGACTGAAACGGTCGCCGGTAAAGGCCACCTGCTCCAGGCGGTAGAGGGCATCCAGGTCACGGCCGAGGGCATGGCGCAGGGTGACGGTCATCTCACATCTCCGGAAATCTCGCCACGATTGTGATCATGGCCAATATCGCTGTCACCGGCTTTGACCATGAAATCTTTTCACTCAAGCCCCGGCTTGTCCAGGGGCGAGCTCAGGAGCATGCTGGCCGCATTCCAGCGGCACGTCGCCGCCCCAATCGGACCCCTCAGCCATGTGCCCGCTGCGCATCGTCGTCGACCGACCAGAAGACTGGCGGCCCTACTACCCCTCCGAAGACCTGGTGACCGCCGACGACTTCCTCGCCCAGGATCACCAACACCGCAACGGCGAGGAGCAGGGTCGCACCACCCAGGTGATCAACCTGTGCGGCGAACTCGACTACCTCGGCACGGGCTACTATGTCTCGCTGCTGGCCCAGGCGCGGGGACAGCGGGTACTGCCCGCGGTCGAGACCCTCAATGCCCTGGGGCGCAAGGCGCTGGTCGACCTGCAACTGGACGGCCTGGCCCCACTGCTTGGCGACCTGGCCCGCCGAGGATCGCTAGCCGGCGACCAGCTCACACTGCGGGTGCTGTTCGGCGAGTGCCGAGAGCCGGCCCTGGCGCCGCTGGCTCGCCGGCTCTTTGAGCGACTGCCCTGCCCGTTGCTCGAGGCACGCCTGGTGCGTCGCCACGAGGCGTGGCGACTGGCGCGGCTCAAGCCACTGCGCCTGCGCGACCTGGCGCCCGAGGAACAGGACCTGTTTGCCACGGCCCTGAACCGCCACTCCCGCAAGGTATGGCGCACCCCCAAGGCACGGCGCCGCTACCGCTTCGACCTGGCGATCCTGGTCGATCCGCAGGAGGCCCTGCCCCCCAGCAACCGCGGGGCGCTGAAGGCCTTCATCCGCGCCGGACGCAAGCTCGGCATCGATGTCTCGCTGATCACCCGCAAGGATGCCGGCCGGCTCGCCGAGTTCGACGGCCTGTTTATCCGCGAGACCACGGCCCTCGACCACCACACCTACCGCATGGCGCGACGGGCGGAGCACGAGGGGCTGGTGGTGATCGATGCGCCCCGCGACATCCTGCGCTGCACCAACAAGGTCTACCTGCACGCCCTGCTGCGGGCCCGCGGCGTTCCGGCGCCGAAGGGGATCCTGCTCAAGCGCGGCGACCGCCGCCCGCTCGAGGAACGGGTCGCCAACCTCGGCTTCCCGTTGGTGCTCAAGATTCCCGACGGCGCCTTCTCACGGGGCATCGTCAAGGTCGAATCCACGCAGCAGCTCGAACACGAGGCCGAGCGCCTGTTCGCCACCTCGGCCCTGCTGCTGCTCCAGGAATGGCTGCCGACCGAGTACGATTGGCGGATCGGCGTGCTCGATGGCCAAGTGCTGTTCGCCAGCCGCTACTTCATGGCCCGCGGCCACTGGCAGATCTACGATCATTCCGGCGCCCGGGTGAAGAGCGGCGGCTTTACCACCCATACCCCCGCCGAGGTTCCGGCGGCCGTGATCAAGGCGGCGCTCAAGGCCACTCGGCTGATCGGCGACGGCTTCTACGGCGTGGATCTCAAGCAGGCCGGGGAGCGGGTGGTGGTGATCGAGGTCAACGACAACCCCAACGTGGACGCCGGCATCGAGGATGCCGTGCTCGGCCGCGCGCTCTACGAGCGTATCATGAGGGTCTTCCTGGCTCGCATGGAGGCCCGTGTCGGCGAACGGATGTAAGCCGGACAGGCTGACGCCCGCGCGATTCTGCCGTATGCTGTCGCTTTCCTGGACAGATCTTGTACAAAGAATGGAGCCCCGATGAGCGATCGCGATACCCGCCACCAGCAGGCCATGCAGAAGCTCAAGTCCCGCGTTGACGAGAAGGTCGCCGAGGCCACCGAGCAGCGCGGGCTACTGCTGGTCTTCACCGGCAATGGCAAGGGCAAGACCACCGCCGCCTGGGGCACCGTGACCCGCGCCCTGGGCTACGGCTACAAGGTCGGCGTGGTGCAGTTCATCAAGGGGCTCTGGGAGTGCGGCGAGCGCGAGCGGCTGGCGGAGGACCCCAACCTGGAAGTGGCCATCATGGCCACCGGCTTCACCTGGGACACCCAGAACCGCGAAGCGGATACCCGGGCCTGCTGCGAGGTATGGGCCGAGGCCGAGCGGATGCTCGCCGACCCGGACGTCTATCTGGTGGTACTCGACGAGATCACCTACATGCTCAAGTTCGGTTACCTGGATATCGCCAACGTGAAACGGGCGCTGGCGAATCGCCCCGCCGAGCAGACGGTGATCATCACTGGGCGCAATGCCCACCGGGAGCTTACCGCCATGGCCGATACCGTCACCGAGATGCAGGAGGTGCGCCACGCCTTCAACAGCGGGCTCCAGGCCCGCCGCGGCATCGATTTCTGAGCGACCGCTGCCGAATACAAGAAGGCCCCATCTCACGTGGGGCCTTCTTGTACCTGCGCCTTCGCGAGCCACCGCGTCGTCGGTCAGCCCTCGAAGGGATTGCGCAGCACGATGGTCTCGTTGCGATCCGGCCCGGTGGAGATGATGTCGATGGAGGTCCCCACCCTCTCTTCCAGGAAGCTGATATAGGAGCGCGCGTTGGCCGGCAGGTCCTCGACGCGACGCGCCCCCAGGGTGGACTCGCTCCAGCCTGGAAGGTCCTCGTAGAGCGGCTCGATGGCTTCGTACCCCTCGGAGTCCACGGGGGTGTCGAGCACCTCGCCGTCCTTGCTGCGATAGCCCACGCAGACGCGGATGTTCTCCAGGCCATCGAGCACGTCGAGCTTGGTCAGGCAGAGGCCCGACACGGAGTTGATCTGCACGGCGTGACGCAGGGCCACGGCATCGAACCAGCCACAGCGACGCGCGCGACCGGTAGTGGCCCCGAACTCATGGCCCTTGTTCGCCAGATGACGGCCGTGGTCGTCGAATAGCTCGGTGGGAAAGGGGCCTGAGCCGACCCGGGTAGTATAGGCCTTGGTAATGCCCAGCACGTAGTCCAGGTAGAGCGGTCCCACGCCGGAGCCGGTGGCGGTGCCGCCGGCGGTGGTGTTGGAACTGGTCACGAAGGGGTAGGTGCCGTGGTCGATGTCGAGCAGCGAGCCCTGGGCCCCCTCAAAGAGGATGTTCTCGCCGGCGCGGCGCATTTCGTGGACCAGGCCCACGGTGTCGCAGACCATGGGGCGCAGCTCCTCGGCCATGGACATCGCCTGATCGAGCACCTTCTGGAAGTCCACCGGCTCCACGCCATGGTACTGGGTCAGCACGAAATTGTGATAACTAAGTACTTCGCCAAGCTTGGAGGCGAAGCGCTCGCGGTGGAGCATGTCGCCGAGGCGCAGACCGCGACGCGCCACCTTGTCCTCGTAGGCCGGGCCGATGCCGCGGCCGGTGGTGCCGATCTTGGCGATACCCCGATCCTTCTCGCGCGCCTGGTCCAGACTCACGTGGTACGGCAGGATCAGCGGGCAGGCCGGCGACAGGCGCAGGCGCTCGCGCACCGGCACGCCCTTGCTCTCCAGCTCGCGGATCTCCTCCATCAACGCCTCGGGCGACAGCACCACACCGTTGCCGATCACGCAGATCTTGTCGTTGCGCAGGATCCCCGAGGGGATCAGGTGCAGGACGGTCTTCTCGCCGTCGATGACCAGGGTATGCCCGGCATTGTGCCCGCCCTGGAAGCGCACCACCGCGGATGCGGATTCGGTGAGCAGGTCGACCACCTTGCCCTTGCCTTCGTCACCCCACTGGGTGCCCAGTACGACTACATTCTTGCCCATTGTGCTCTCGTCTCTCGTTGCGGCACCGCGCCCGTGGAAAGGCCCAGGGCCGAGGTCATTGACTGCGGGCCCTCAGGCCCGGTCCTGTGGCGTCCCCAGGAGGCGCGGCTCCCAGCGACCCTCGATACATTCCAGTTGGCGGTCGCAGCGGTGCTCCGCTGGACCGGTGCGCTGCCCGGGCAGCGCCTGGACGACCCGTTCGCCCTGCTGGCGGAGTGCCTGCAGGACCTCCGCCAGCCCCTCGCCCTCGGCCGGAGCCCAGATGCCGTCCGGCTCGGGCTCCGCGGGAGCCAGGGTGGCCAGCAGCTTGAGGTCCATGGAGAAGCCGGTCGCCGGCCGGGCGCGGCCGAAGGCACGGCCGGTATCGTCATAGCGCCCGCCCTTGGCCAGCGCCTGGCCGTAGTGCGGCACATAGGCGGCGAACATCATGCCGGTGTGGTACTGGTAGCCCCGCAGTTCGGCCAGGTCGAAGTAGGGTTCGACCCCGGGGTACTCGGCAAGCACCCCGTCGACCAGGGCACGCAGCTGGTCCAGCGCCGCGCCCACGGGCTGGGGCGCCTCCTCGAAGGCCTCGCGGGCCGCCTCCAGCACCTCGAGCCCCCCGTGCAGGTCGCCCAGGGCGCGGAACATCGCCGCCAGCCCCGGATCGCGCACGCCCTCCTCCACGCGCGATGCCAGCTCGCCCGGCGATTTGAGGGCCAGGGCGTCGAACAGCGCACGCTCCTGGTCGGCGTCCAGCCCCGCGGCCTCCACCAGGCTACGGTAGATGCCGATATGGCCCAGCGCCAGGTGGATCTCCATCGCCCCGGCGGTCTCCAGGCTGGCCAGTGCCAGGCGCAGGATCTCCAGGTCGGCCTCCAGGCCGGCGTGGCCGAACAGCTCCACGCCGACCTGCACCGGGCTGCGGCCGCCCTGATGCTGGTCGGCCTTGGCACGCAGCACGTTGGTGCAGTAGCAGAGTCGCACCGGCCCTTGGCGGCGCAGGGAGTGGGCATCCATGCGCGCCACCTGAGGGGTGACATCGGCGCTCACGCCCATCAGGCGGCCGGTCATCTGGTCGGTCAGCTTGAAGGTCTGCAGATCGAGGTCGGTCCCGGTGCCGGTGAGCAGGGAGTCCAGGAACTCCACCGGTGGGGGCATCACCTGATCGTAGCCCCAGCGGTGATAGAGGTCGAGCAACGCACGGCGTAGCTCCTCCATGCGGCTGGCCTGAGGCGGCAGTACCTCGTCCATGCCGTCGGGGAGCAGCCAGCGGTCAGCGATGGTCATGTCGTTCATCCTGCAAGACGATGGTTGGCCTGCGACGATGCCCGAGTCGCGCGAGGCGTGCTGGCGAACGGGAGCGCCGGAGTGGAGAAGCCACAAAAAAACCGGGCCACGCCCGGTTATAGGATTCTACCACCTTTGCGGGCCGGTTGAACCCCGGGCGGCGGGCGGCGCACCGCCCGCCGGGACAGTCACTCCCCGCCCGCGCCCTGTGGGCTCTTGAGATACTGGAAGAAGTCGCTGGAGGGATCCAGCACCAGCATGTTGTCGTCACCGGCGAAGCTGTCGCGGTAGGCATTGAGGCTGCGCCAGAAGCTGAAGAACTCCTCGTCCTTGCCATAGGCATCGGAGAAGATCGCCGCGGCCTCCGCGTCGCCCTCACCCCTCAGGGTCTCGGAGCGCTCGTTGGCCTGGGCCAGCAGCACCTGGCGACGACGGTCGGCGTTGGCGCGGATGCGCTCGGATTCCTCCTGGCCCTGGGCGCGCCACTCGCGCGCCTGGCGCTCACGCTCGGAGCGCATGCGCTCGTAGACCGCCGAGGAGACCTGCTCCGGCAGGTCGATGCGCTTGACACGGATGTCGCGGACCGCCACGCCCAGCTCGTCGCGCAACAGTGCATCGAGGTCCTCGGTGGGTCCGGTCATCAGGTCATCACGACGCTCGGCGATGATCTGCTGCAGGTTCAGGCGACCGAACTCGTTACGCAGGCTCTCGTCGACCCGCGGCTGGATCAGGCGCCGGGCCATCATCTCGTCACCGGCGGTGGCCTCGTAGTACTGGGTGGGGTTGATCACCTGCCACTGCACGTAGGAATCGACGATTACCGCCTTCTGCTCGAGGGTCAGGTAGCGGCTCGGATCGGTATCCAGGGTCAGCAGCCGAGTGTCGAAGGTTCGCACCGTCTGGGTGATCGGGATCTTGACGTGCAATCCCGGCTGGATGTTCTCCTCGATGATCTCGCCGAAGCGCAGCTTGACCGCCCGTTCGGTCTCGTCGACCACGTAGAGGCTATTGCTGGCCAGCCAGGCGAGGGCGGCCAGGCCACCGACGACGAGCAGGGAACGATTATTGATCATCATTAGCGGCCCTCCCTGCGGATTCCACTGTTGCTGCTGTTGCTGCTGTTGCTGCTCGACGACTGGCTTGAGCGCATGCGCTCAAGCACCCGCGGATCCAATTCGCCCTGCTCGCCCTGGCTGGCGCCGCTGCCGGCACTGCCACCGCCGGGACGCTGGTCGAGCGGCAGGTACATCAGCGGGCTGTCCTCGGACACGTCGACCATCACCTTGGAGGTATTGGCAAACACCTCGCTGAGAGCATCCAGGTAGAGGCGCTCACGCATGATCGACGGCGCCGTCTCATACTGGACGAGCAGCGCGTTGAAGCGGTTGGCCTGGCCACGGGCCTCGGCGACCACGGACTCGCGATAGCCCTGGCCCTGCTCGACAAGGCGCTGTGCCTGGCCCTGCGCCTCGGGAATGATGGCATTGGCGTAGGCGGTGGCCTGGTTGATGGTGCGCTGGCGGTCCTCGCGGGCCCGGATGACGTCATCGAACGCATCCTGGACTGCATCCGGCGGCGAGGTGGATTCGACGTTGATGGTCTGCAGGAGGATCCCGGTGCCGTAGCTGTCCAGGTAGGACTGCAGGCGGCTGGCCACCGAACTGCCGAGGATCTCACGCCCGGAGGTCAGTATCTCGATCATGTCGGTCCCGCCGACCACGTGGCGCAGCGCACTGTCCAGGGCATTCTCGATGGAGAGCTGCGGATCACGCACGTTGAGCACGAAGTCGCGCGGGTCGGCGACCTGATACTGGGCCGAGATCTCGACCTCGACGATGTTCTCGTCCTGGGTCAGCATCGACTGGGTCTGGGTCAGCGAACGCACCCGGGTCACGTTGACCATGCGCACATCGTCGATAAGCGGCGGGTTCCATTGCAGACCGGGCGTGACGACCTCCTGGAACTTGCCGAAGCGCAGCACCACCCCGCGCTCGGACTGGTCGACCAGATAGAAGCCGGAGGCCGCCCAGATGGCCAGGGCGACCACGATCAGCAGGCCCGGCAGGGTAAAGGCATTGCGTGGCTTGCCACCGCCGCCCTTGCCACCGGAGCCACCTTTCTTGCCGCCACGGCCACCCAGCATGTTGTTGAGTTTGTCCTGAAACTTCTTCAGGGCCTCGTCGAGGTCGGGCGGCCCCTGATTGCCACCGCCCTTTCCTCCGCCACCACTACCACCGCCGCCATTACCGCCGCGGCCACCCCCGCCACTCCAGGGGTCGTGCTGGTTGCCACCACCAGGCTCATTCCAGGCCATACGTCGTCTCCACTATGCGTTGCATCCCGCCACGGGCGTGCCAGCGGCGGACATCGGTTGCGATCCTGCGGGTGTCGCCCGGCGCAGCCCGGCGTCCCTGTCATCAGGTTGTGGCCACTGGCCTGCTCGCCAGCGGTCCGGCTCCTCGCGTCACGCTTCCCACACCGGCGGCGCCTGCAGCGCCACCGGCAAGTAGTCGTCGGCGCGCTCGCCCAGTCGCGCCATCAGCTGCAGGAAGTCGCGCCGTGGCAGGCGCACCTCCAGCAGGGTATGCCCCTCGTCATCGAAGCGCTCTCCGCGCACCGCGCCGAGGTCGTGCAGCCCGGCCCGCAGCCTGCCCTGCTCGGGGGCCAGCCAGAGCTCGAAGTCGATGATGTCATCGGCCAGGCACTCCGAGAGCGCCTGTTCCAGCAACTCGAGCCCCTTGCCCTCGCGAGCCGAGAGCCAGACCACCTCGGGCCGGCCCTCCCCGTCGCGCTCGATGCGCGGTGCGCTGTCGAGCAGGTCGATCTTGTTCATCACCTTGAGGGTCGGCACCTCGAGGGCACCAATCTCGTCGAGCACCGCCTCGACCTGAGCGACGTTGAGCTCGCGGTCGGGGTCGGCGGCATCGATCACATGCACCAGCAGCGAGGCCTCGGCGGCCTCCTGAAGGGTGGCGCGGAAGGCCTCGACCAGCTTGTGGGGCAGGTGACGAATGAAGCCCACGGTGTCGGCGAGCACCACCGGCCCCACGTCCTCGATCTCGAGGCGACGCAGCGTCGGGTCGAGGGTAGCGAAGAGCTGGTCGGCCGCATAGACCCTGGCGGACGTCAGGCCGTTGAAGAGCGTGGACTTGCCGGCGTTGGTGTAGCCTACCAGCGAGACGCTGGGGATCTCCGCCCGGGAACGGGCCCGACGATTCTGGCTGCGCTGGCTGCGCACCTTGTCGAGCCGCTTGTGGATCGCCTTGATGCGCGCCCGCAGCAGGCGGCGGTCGGTCTCGAGCTGGGTCTCGCCCGGCCCCCGCAGGCCGATGCCGCCCTTCTGGCGCTCCAGGTGCGTCCAGCCGCGCACCAACCGGGTCGACATGTACTCGAGCTGGGCGAGTTCCACCTGCAGCTTGCCCTCGTGGGTGCGGGCGCGCTGGGCGAAGATGTCGAGGATCAAGCCGGTGCGGTCGATCACCCGGCACTTGAGCTCGCGCTCCAGGTTGCGCTCCTGGGAGGGGCTCAGGCCATGGTTGAAGATCACCAGCTCGGCGTGATGCACGGCCTTCGCCTCGCGCAGCTCCTCGAGCTTGCCCGAGCCCACAAAGGTGCGGGAATCGGGGCGCTTGCGGCTGCCGGTGATCAGGGTGGCCGGCTCAACACCGGCCGAGCGCACGAGTTCGAGAAACTCTCCCGCATCCTCGCGCTCCTGCTCGTCCTGGAAATCCACATGGACGAGGATCGCCGTCTCGCCGGCGTCGGGACGTTCAAAAAACAATCAATACCTCACACATCAGGGTCCGGCTGCGCATCCGGGGCCGGTAGGCGCACGTTGCGCGACGGCACCACGGTGGAGATGGCATGCTTGTAGACCATCTGGCTGACGGTGTTGCGCAGCAGGATGACGAACTGGTCGAACGACTCGATCTGGCCCTGCAGCTTGATGCCGTTGACCAGGAAAATCGATACCGGAATGCGCTCCTTGCGCAGGATGTTCAGGTACGGGTCTTGAAGGGACTGCCCTTTGGACATGTTGCTCTCCCTGAAGTGTCTCTGGGGGTTGATGTTATGTCGGTCTTCGTCGCTCCCGCCAGGGGGCAACGCTGCATAGCCTGAGGGGCCTGTTCACCCGGCCACCGAAAGGCCCATCTTACGCTAAGTGCCGAATTCGCGCACGAGTTTCAACACCTCGCCCAGCGGATCGGGGCCCAGGCTGTCGACCCGGTACAGCCCCGGCCAGTTGCGCATCCAGGTCAGCTGGCGCTTGGCCAGCTGGCGGGTCGCGATGATCCCGCGCCGCTCGAGCTCGTCACGCCCGAACTCGCCCTCCAGGTAGGCCCATGCCTGACGATAACCCACGCTCTTCATGGCGGGCAGGGAGGCCGCGAGGTCGCCGCGCGCCCTCAGGGCCGCCACCTCGTCGAGGAACCCGGCATCGAGCATCGCCATGAAGCGCTGGGCGATGCGCGCATGGAGCACGCCACGATCCGCCGGCGCGAGGCCTATCGACAGTGTGCGAAAGGGAAAGGTTTCACGGTGCTGCTCGGCCCACAACTCGGTCAGCGTGCGACCACTGGCACGCTGGACCTCCAGCGCCCGCATCAGCCGCTGGGGATCATTGGGATGGATGCGCGCCGCCGAGTCCGGATCGACCCGGGTCAACTCCGCGTGCAGGGATGCCAGGCCGTGCTCGGCTGCCTGGCGCTCGAGCTCGGCGCGCACTGCCGGGTCCGAGGCGGGCAGGTTGGCCACTCCCTCGAGCAGGCGCTTGAAGTACATCATGGTGCCGCCCACCAGCAGCGGGATCCGGCCGGCATCGCCGATCGCGCGCATCTCGCGCAGGGCGTCCTCGCGGAAGTCGGCGGCGGAATAGGGCTCGGCCGGGTCGCGGATGTCGATCAGCCGGTGCGGCGCCCGAGCCAGCTCCTCGGCGCTGGGCTTGGCGCTCCCGATGTCCATGCCACGATAGACCATGGCCGAATCGACGCTGACCAGCTCGCCGCCCAGCCGTTCGTGGAGGGCAATGGCCAGGTCGGTCTTGCCGGCGGCGGTGGGCCCCATCAGCAGGATGGCGGGAGGGCGCGAATCTGGCATGAAGTTCTCGGGCTCTCTCAGGCTTGGCGCTGAGAAGCTTGCCCGGCGGCATGCCTTCGAGGAGGCGCTGTGAACCCATCCCTGGGCGCTACCGACGCCATCCCTGGCGTAGGACCTCCTCTTCGGCCTGCCACCGGCGCTTCTCGCCACGCAGGTGGAAGTGTTGCGGATTCTACTGCCCCCTCAGGAAGAGGCGGTCCAGCTCCTTCATGCTCATCTCGGTCCAGGTGGGGCGGCCGTGGTTGCACTGGCCGCTGCGCTCGGTGCGTTCCATGTCGCGTAGCAGGGCATTCATCTCCTCGAGTCCCAGCTGGCGATTGGCCCGCACGCTGCCGTGACAGGCCATAGTCGAAAGCAGCTCGTTGATGCGCGCCTCGAGCCGGTCGGAGCGGCCATAGCGCTCCAGGTCGGCGAGCATGTCACGCACCAGCGGCTCCACGTCGGCATCGGCGAGCAGCACCGGGACCTGGCGCACCAGCAGGGTCTCGGGGCCGGCCACGTCGAGCTCCACGCCGAGACGCGCGAAGGCGTCATGCTCGGCCTCGGCGGTGGCCACCTCGGCGGGGCTCGCCGCCAGCGACACCGGCACCAGCAGCGGCTGGGCCTGCAATCCACCTTCACCCCTGGCGGCGCCATGGACCTCGGTCTTCATTCGCTCGTAGACGATGCGCTCGTGGGCGGCGTGCATGTCCACCACCACCAGGCCGCGCTCGGTCTGCGAGAGGATGTAGACCCCATGCAGCTGGGCCACGGCATAGCCCAGCGGCGGCGCGCGGGTCGCGTCCTCCTCGGGCATTGCCGGGTGCGGGGCCCGGGCCGCCCTCGAGGAGCGACGCTCCTCGAGGGCCACGCCCGCGGCGCTGCCGCCAGGGGCCGGGGCGGCGGGCTGCGGGGTCAGCAGGCTCTCCTCGTGATCGGGATGTAGCGCCCGGTAGCCTTCCATAAATGCCCGGACGCGGTCGGGCGTCACTCTATCGCGACCGCTATCACCAGGCCCGTCGCCCGATGCCTCGCGGCCGGGCAACGCCATCGGCTGCTGCTGCCAGGCCGGCGCCGCCTCGCGTACGCCGTCCGACGACTCCGGCGTTTCGGGCGCATCGTCGCGTTCGCCGCCCTCGCCGGGCCGCGCCTCGGCCAGCGCGCGGTGCAGGCTCGAGAACAGGAAATCGTGGACCATGCGTCCGTCGCGGAATCGCACCTCGTGCTTGGTGGGATGGACGTTGACGTCCACCACCCTGGGGTCGACCTCGAGGTAGAGCACGAACACCGGGTGGCGGCCGTGGAAGAGCACGTCACGGTAGGCCTGGCGGATGGCGTGCGCGACCAGGCGGTCGCGCACCACCCGGCCATTGACGAAGAAGTATTGCTGGTCGGCCTGGGCCCGGGAGTGGGTCGGCAGCCCGACCCAGCCCCACAGCCGCAGGCCGCCCACCTCCAGGTCCAGGTGCAGGGCATTCTCCAGGAAGGCCTTGCCGAGCAGGGACTGCAGACGGCGTTCCCGGGCCACCGGGTCATCCCCCGCCGGCAGCTGGTGGAGGGTCTTGTGGTTGTGGCGCAGCACCCAGCCGATGTCGAAACGCGACAGCGCCTGGCGCCGGAAGGCCTCCTCGACGTGGCCGAACTCGGTCTTCTCGGTGCGCAGGAACTTGCGCCGTGCTGGGGTATTGAAGAAGAGGTCACGAACCGTCACCGAGGTACCGCGAGGATGCGGGGCCGGGGTCACGCGCGGTTCCATGCGCCGCCCCTCGGCCACCACGCGCCAGCCGCCGCGCGGGTCCTCGTCGGTATTGGAGACCAGTTCCAGGCGCGAGACCGAACTGATCGATGCCAGGGCCTCGCCGCGGAACCCCAGGCTCGCCACGCCCTCGAGCTCCTCCAGGGAGAGGATCTTGCTGGTGGCATGGCGCGACAGCGCCAACGGCAGGTCGTCCTCGCCGATACCGCTGCCGTCGTCCCTCACGCGGATCGTTCGGGCACCGCCATTCTCCAGATCGACCTCGATGCGTCGACTACCGGCATCGATGGCATTCTCCACCAGCTCCTTGACCACCGAGGCAGGACGCTCGACCACCTCGCCGGCCGAGATTTGGTTGGCCAGGCGGGGATCGAGGATATGGATGTGTCGCTTCTCTGACATGTCACTCCGTCTAAGCCGTAAGCCGTAAGCCCAAATGCTGCCAGTAATCTAGTTCAAGCAAGGCATCTTCTTACAGCTTCAAGCTTATAGCTTACAGCTCCCCGAAGGGGTTATGAGCGTGGGATGCGCAGCACCTGTCCGACCCGTATCACGTCGCCGTTGAGCTCATTGGCCTGCTTGAGCTGGGCCACCGGGACGTCGTGACGGGCCGCGATCTCCGAGAGGGTATCGCCGGGCTGGATGCGATACTCGTTGCCCTCGGGGCTGCGATCGCGCTGCCAGGCCAGCAGGCTGGCCGGCGGCGGGTTGCGCTGGAAGTGGCCGCGGATGCCGCCGAACAGCGCCTCGACCATCCGCCGCTGATAGGTGCCGTCGCGCAGCCGGCGCTCCTCCTCAGGATTGGAGATGAAGCCGGTCTCGATCAACAGCGAGGGGATGTCCGGCGACTTGAGCACCATGAAGCCGGCCTGCTCGACCCGCGACTTGTGCAGCCGGTTGACCCGCCCCAGCTGGTCGAGCACCTGGCCGCCGATGGTCAGGGAGTCGTTGAGGGTCGCCGTCATGGTCAGGTCGAGCAGCACGCCACGCAGCACCTCGTCCTTGTCATCCAGCGACAGACTGCCGTCGACCCCGCCGATCAGGTCGGCCTGGTTCTCGCTGGCGGCCAGCCACTGGGCGGTCTCCGAGGTGGCCCCCCGCTGGGACAGCGCATAGACCGAGCTGCCGTTGGGCCGCGGGCTGTTGAAGGCATCGGCATGGATCGACACGAAGAAATCGGCCTTCTGCTCACGGGCGATACGGGTCCGCTGGCGCAGCCCGACGTAGTAGTCGCCGTCGCGGATCATCACCGCCCGGAACCCTTCCGTGGCATTGACCACCCGTGCCAGGCGCTGGGCCATCTCCAGCACGACATCCTTCTCGCGGGTACCGGAGGGACCGATCGCCCCAGGGTCCTCGCCGCCATGACCGGCATCGATGGCGATGATGATGTCACGCTTGGGATGCGGCTTGGCCGGCCCCAACACCTGGGCGGCGGCGATGTCGGCCGGGTCGCGACCCTGTGCCACCGCCTCGCTGCGGGCACGATCGGCGGCGATCTCCTGTTCGCGGATCATCGCCTCGATGGGGTCGATGGGATCTTCCACAGCGCTCTCGCCGGGGTATTCCAGGTCCACCACCAGGCGATGGCCGTACTGGTCGTTGGGCGCCAGGGTGAAGTGGCGGGGCTCGACCTCGCGCTCCAGCTCCAGCACCACCCGCAGGCCATTGCCGTCGCGCACGCCGGTGCGCAGGGTGCTGATGGCGCTCCCCTCGAGGTCCAGCCGGTCGACGCTGGCATTGAGCTGGCTGTCGTCCAGGTCGATCACCAGGCGACGCGGGTTGTCGAGGCTGAAGACATTGGCCCGCGCCGGGGAGGAGAGGTCGAAGACCAGGCGGGCATGGTCGGGGGCCGCCCAGAGGCGCAGGTTGTCGACGCTGGCGGCATCGGCCAGGCCGCTGGCGAGCCACAGCGCGAGCCCTCCCAGCCCGGCCAGCAGCCGCCCTATCGATCTCATGCGTGTCATCGCGCCGCTTCACCTTCCCTGTCCAGGACACAGCCGGCCAGCGCCGCCAGGCGCTCGAGCACCGCCCGGCCATATTCGCTGCGGGCCGCGAGGGTCGCCTCGCGCCCGCTCCCGGCCAGCCGCAGGATCACCTCCAGATCCGGGGCCGGCAACCAGCCCTCGCCCCGCTCCGGCCACTCGATCACGCAGAGCGCGTCCTCGGCAAGCAGGTCGCGGCCGCCGATGAACTCCAGCTCCTCGGGGTCGCCCAGGCGGTAAAGGTCGAAATGGTATACACGAACGGAGTCCAGCTCGTAGGGCTCCACCAGGGTGTAGGTGGGGCTCTTGACCGCCCCCCGGTGGCCGCAGGCGCGCAGGATGCCGCGGGTCAAGGTGGTCTTGCCGGCCCCCAGTTCACCGGTCAGGTGCACGCGACCCTGCCCGCCCAGAGCTCGCCCCAGGCACTCGCCGAAGGCGACCTGGCGGTCTTCGTCATCGAGTCGCAACTGCATCGTTCTCGCCCATCGTCGGGTTGACCAGAATTCGTGCACAGGATGCCAGATCGCCGGCCAGCAGGCCACGCTCGCCCCCCTGCCGCGCCGCCATGTCGGCGGCCAGGGCATGCACCAGCACGCCGAGCCGGACCGCCGATTCGAGGGGCAGCCTCTGCGCCAGCAGCGCCCCCAGGATGCCGGAGAGCGCATCGCCCATGCCGCCGCTGGCCATGCCCGGGTTGCCGTAGGGGCAGACGGCGAGTCCCGCGGGGCCGGCCACCAGGCTGCCGGCGCCCTTGAGCACCACTACCCCGCCGAAGCGCCGCTGCAGGGCCAGCGCCGCCGCGGGTCGGTCGGCCTCGATCTCGCCGGCGGAAAGGCCCAGCAGACGGGCGGCCTCGCCGGGGTGCGGCGTCAGCACCCAGTCCTCGCGGTATTGGCCGCTGAAGCGGGTCGCCAGCAGATTGAGGGCGTCGGCGTCTACCACCAGCGGCTTCTCAACCGAGAGGGCCGCCTGCAGCACGCCCTGTCCCCAGCTGCCCTGGCCGAGCCCCGGCCCCACCACCAGGATATCGGCCTTCTCGAGCAGCTCGCCCAAGTCACCGGCACCGCGAATGCCGTGGACCATGACCTCGGGGCGGCGCACCAGGCTCGCGGTCACATGCTCGGGAGCCGTGGCCAGGCTCACCTTGCCGGCGCCCAGCCGCGCGCAGGCCTCGGCGGCGAGCAGTGCCGCCCCGCCGAAGCCCGGGGCTCCGCCCAGCACCAGCGCATGGCCGAAGTCGCCCTTGTGGGCGCTGCGCACCCGCGGCGGCAGCCAGGCCGCGATCAGTCCGGCATCGAGCAGGCGGGCCGCGGGCACGAGGTCCGCCTCGGCCTCAGCATCCACGCCCAGGGCACGGAAGTCGACCTCTCCCACCCTGGCCGGCGCCGCCCCGGTATACAGGCCCAGCTTGTCGCCGATGAAGGTCACCGTCCGCGCGGCCTGCACCGCGACACCCAGCACCGCGCCGGTGTCGGCATGCAGCCCCGAGGGAATGTCGATGGCCAGCACCGGCAGGCCGCTGGCATTGATGGCCTCGATCGCCTCACGGGCCTCGCCGCGCACCTCGCCGCCGAGGCCGGTGCCCAGCAGGGCGTCGACGACCACTTCGCCTTCGAAGGCCAGCGCCGCCCGCCAGGGCTCGGCCGCCACCCCGGCCGCGGTGGCCATGTCGGCGGCGCGTCTGGCGTCGCCGGAGAGCGCGTCGAGCGGCTTGAGCAGGATGCGCTGCACGGCGAGCCCCTCGGCGGCGGCCAGCGCCGCCAGCACGTGGCCATCACCGCCATTGTTACCGCCGCCACAGAGCACGCTGAGCGAGCGCACCCCGGGCCAGCGGGCCTTCAGGCTCTGCCAGGCGGCCGCGGCCGCGCGCTGCATCAGGGCGAAGCCCTCGATGCCGGCGGCGATAGTGCGCTGGTCGAGCTCGCGCACCTGGTCGGCGCGGTAGAGCGGCCGCGGCTGCGGCTCGGGGTGTGGGGCCTCCCGGGTCATGCGGTGTCTCCTCGTTCGGGATGCTTTACCATACCAGTGTAAATTCTCTGCGCCCCACGCCAAGTCTCGGGGCCGATCTGCATGGTGTTGTCTCGATCATGACCCCAGTGTCCCCTCCGGGTGACGAACCCGACATGCCCGGCCTCGCCGAGAGGATCAAGATCTGGGGCCGCGAACTCGGCTTCCAGCAACTGGGCATCACCGATGTCGACCTGGCCGAGGACGAAGGCCACCTCGAGCGCTGGCTCGCGGCCGGCCACCACGGCGAAATGGGCTTCATGGCCAAGCACGGCACCAAGCGCACCCGGCCGGCGGAGCTGGTCCCCGGCACGCTGCGGGTGATCAGTGTACGCCTGGACTACCTGCCCGCCGAGGTGGAGACAACAAAGGTACTCGGTCAACCGGCGACCGCCTACGTCTCCCGCTATGCCACCGGGCGCGACTATCACAAGCTGATGCGCAAGCGGCTGGCCACCCTGGCGAAATGGATCGAGGCCGAGGTGGGCCCCTTCGGCTATCGCGCCTTCGTCGACTCGGCCCCGGTGATGGAGCGGGCCCTGGCCCGCAAGGCGGGGCTGGGCTGGTTCGGCAAGAACGCCATGCTGCTCAACCCCAGGGCCGGCTCGCTATTCTTCCTGGGCGAACTCTACACCGACCTGCCGCTGCCGGTGGACGCGCCCTTCGAGGGCGACCACTGCGGCAGCTGCAGCGCCTGCCGCACCGCCTGCCCCACCGGGGCCATCGTCGAGGACCGGGTAGTGGATGCCCGGGCCTGCATCTCCTACCTGACCATCGAGCTTCACGGCGCCATTCCCGAGCGCTACCGGGAGGCCATGGGCAACCGGGTGTTCGGCTGCGACGACTGCCAGCTGGTCTGCCCCTTCACCCGCTTTACCCGGGTCTCCCGCGAGGCCGACTTCGCCCCGCGCCACGACCTGGACCGTGCGAGTCTCGTCTCACTGTTCGCCTGGGGCGAGGAGGAGTTCCTGGAGAAGACCGCCGGCAGCCCGATCCGCCGCATCGGCTACGCGCGCTGGCTGCGCAACCTCGCCGTGGGGCTCGGCAACGCCCCCTGGAGCGAGGCCGTGGAGGCCGCCCTGCGGGCGCGCCTGCCCTACCCCTCCGACCTGGTGCGCGAGCACGTGCGCTGGGCGCTGGCCCGCCAGCAGGAGAAGCGCCAAGAGCTCATAGCCGTAAGCCGTAAGCCGTAAGCCGTAAGCCGTAAGCTGCAAGCCGTAAGCTGGAAGCTGGAAGCTGGAAGCTGGAAGCTGGAAGCTGGAAGCTGGAAGCTGGAAGCTGGAAGCTGGAAGCTGGAAGGCAGCTTGTTGCCTGCACGGCATGAATCACACCTCTTCTTCCGGCTTCCAGGCGCGAAGCGCCGCTCTTCAAGCTTCCGGCTTTACTCTTCCTCGTCACTCTCGTCCTCCGCCAGGCGCAGGAAAATGCCACGATAATGCGCCAGCTCGGCGATGGACTCCTTGATGTCGTCCATGGCGAGGTGCACGTTGCGCTTCTGGAAGCCGACCAGCGCCCCCGGGTTCCAGCGCTTGGCCAGCTCCTTCAGGGTCGAGACATCCAGGTTGCGGTAGTGGAAGAAGGCCAGCAGCTCGGGCATCTCCCGCTCCAGGAAGCGGCGGTCCTGGTGGATGCTGTTGCCGCACATGGGCGAGGAGCCGGGGGCGACATGCGCCTTGAGGAAGGCCAGCGTCTGCCGCTCGGCCTCGGCGGTGTCGACCGGGCTCTCCTTGACCCGTTTCACCAGGCCGGACGCGCCATGGGTCTTGGTGTTCCAGTCGTCCATCGCCTCGAGGAGCGCGTCGGGCTGCTGCACCGCGATCACCGGCCCCTCGGCGACGACATTGAGCTCATTGTCGGTGACCAGGGTCGCCATCTCGATGATCCTCTCGCGGTTCGGGTCGAGCCCGGTCATCTCCAGGTCGATCCAGACCAGACGGTTTTGGCGCGGGTCCTGGGTGTCAGGGGTCTCGGACGAAGAGTGCTCTGCCATATGGGTTCCTTGCATGATGCCCGCTGACGACAGCGGCCACCTCGGGTGAGTACAATGAGACCCATTGTAGCGAGCTTCAGGCCCCCATGAGCAAACGCAATTTGAGCCGCCAGCAGCGCTGGCGCATCGAGAAGGTCCAGGCCGAACGCGCCCGGCGCGCCGACCGGCGCGATTCCCGGGACGGCGAGAAGCTGGCCGCCGGCGAGTACGGGCCCGAACAGGGCGGCCGGGTGATCGCCCACTTCGGCCGCACCCTGGATGTGCGGCCCGATGAGGACGGTAATGCCGTGCGTTGCCACCTGCGCGCCAATCTCGAGGGGCTGGTGACCGGCGACCGGGTGATCTGGCGCGCCGCCCATGACGCCAATGACGGTGTGGTGGTGGCCCGCGGCGAGCGCGACAACGTCCTGGAACGCCCCGATGCGCGCGGCCAGCTCAAGCCGGTGGCCGCCAACATCGACCAGATCCTGATCGTCTTCGCGGTGGAGCCGGCGCCCCACGCCAACCTGATCGACCGCTACCTGGTGGCCGCCGAGGCCACCGGCATCGCCCCGGTGCTGGTGCTCAACAAGGTCGACCTGCTGCCGGCGCACGGCGGCGAACTGCGCGACCTGCTGGCCCGCTACGAGGCGCTGGGCTACCCGGTGGTCACCACCACCACCGAGCGCGAGGATGGCCTCTCGGCCCTGCACGCTCGGCTGGCGGGGCGCACCTCGGTCTTCGTGGGCCAGAGCGGCGTGGGCAAGTCCTCGCTGATCGACCGCCTGCTGCCGGACGAGGAACTTCGCATCGGGGCGCTGTCGAAGGACACGCGCAAGGGGACCCATACCACCACCACCGCGCGCCTCTATCTCCTGCCGAGCCCCGCCTCCGGCGACGCCTCCGAGACCAGCGAGGGTGAGCTGATCGACTCGCCGGGGATCCGCGAGTTCGGCCTGAGCCACCTGGACGAGCAGCAGGTCACCGAGGGCTTCATCGAGTTCCGCGACCTCCTGGGCCACTGCCGCTTCCGCGACTGCCGCCACCGCCATGAGCCGGGTTGCGCCCTGCTCGCCGCGGTGGAGCGCGGCGACATCCATCCCGAACGCTTTGCCAGCTACCGACGCATCCTCGAGAGTCTCGGGGAGAACTGACGCCAGGGCCTGAATCAAGGAACCTGAATCAAGGAGCTGATTTTAATGGGCTGAATTTAAGGAGAACGTGCCATGAGTTCCGAAGACAACCTGCTCCCGCTGATCATCGAGCCCGACCCGCTCGCCGACCACCTGGACGAGCCATCGCTGCTGATCATCGACGTGCCGCTCAGGGCTGAGAGCTATGGCGAGGGGCACGTCCCCGGCGCCGTCTTCCTGGATCATCGCCTGCTGATGCGCGGCGAGTATCCGGCCGGGAGCAGCGTGCCCAACGAGGTGCCCACGGTCGAGGCGCTCTCCCGGCTGTTCTCGTCGCTCGGCCTGACCCGGGACACCCATGTGGTCGCCTACGACGACGAGGGCGGCGGCTGGGCCGGGCGCCTGCTGTGGACCCTGGAGCTGATCGGCCACACCCGCTACTCCTATCTCAACGGCGGCATCCACGCCTGGCGGGCGGCCGGCCAGCCGGTCTCTACCGAGACCCATGCTCCCAAACCCAGCGACTACGAGGCGGAGCTCCTGCACCCCGAGGTCGCCATCGACCGTCTCGAGCTCCAGGAGCGCCTGGGCGAGAAGGGCCTCGCGGTCTGGGATGCCCGCTCCCGCGCCGAATACGACGGCGAGAAGGGCAACAACGCGCGCCTGGGCCACATTCCCGGCGCGGTGAACATGGAGTGGACCGACGCCATGGACCGCGAGCACGGCCTGCGGATCCGCGACTATGCGGAGCTCGTCACCGAGCTGGAGGCCCTGGGCCTGACCCCGGACATGGAGGTGGTCACCCACTGCCAGAGCCACCACCGCAGCGGCTTCACCTGGCTGGTGGGCAAGGCGCTGGGCTTCGAGAAGATTCGCGGCTACGCCGGCTCCTGGAAGGAGTGGGGCAACCGCGAGGATACGCCGATAGAAAAGCCGTAAGCTGGAAGCTATGAGCTGGAAGCCAACAATCGCACCCCACCCAGATTCAGGGGGTTCTTCCAGCTTCCAGGCGCGAAGCGCCGCTCTTCAAGCTCAGCCCATCTTTTACTTCATGCCTACCAGAGTTCCTTTTTTGTGTCGCTATCCAAGCTCTTCGCCCTGATCCAGTACCCACTACCCCACCACCTGCTCTCGCGGCTGGTGGGCGGGCTCGCCGACTGCCGGCTGCCGTGGCTGAAGAACACCCTCATCCGCACCTTCATACGCGTCTTCCGCGTCGACATGGACGAGGCCGCCGAGCCCGACCCGACGGCCTATGCCACCTTCAACGACTTCTTCACCCGTGCCCTGGAGGAGGACGCCCGCCCCCTCGGCGAGGGCCTGGTCTCCCCCGCCGACGGCACCCTCTCGCAGTTCGGCGCCATCGAGGCCGGCCAGCTGCTCCAGGCCAAGGGCCACCGCTTCTCGATGATGGAGCTGCTCGGCGGCTACGGCGAGGCGGCGCGCCGCTACCTCGGCGGCAGCTTCGCCACCGTTTACCTCTCGCCGAGCGACTACCACCGGGTCCACATGCCGCTGGGCGGCACCTTGAGGGAGATGGTCTACGTGCCGGGCCGACTCTTCTCGGTGAACGCCGCCACCACCGAGCATGTGCCCAACCTCTTCGCCCGCAACGAGCGGCTGGTGTGCCACTTCGATACCGAACAGGGCCCCATGGTGGTGGTGCTGGTCGGGGCGATGATCGTTGCCGCCATCGAGACGGTCTGGGCCGGCCAGATCACCCCGCTCTCCGGCGAGGTGCAACGCGTGCACTTCGACACCCCGGTGCGTCTGGAGAAGGGCGAAGAGATGGGCCGTTTCAAGCTCGGCTCCACGGTGGTGATGGCCTTCGCCGAGCCGGTCAACTTCACCGACGCCATCGAGCCCGGCGCCAAGGTGCAGATGGGGCAGTCGCTGGGAGCGCTTAAATACTCATAGCAAGGGAGCGCCGGGGACAGGCCGAAGAGGAGGTCCTATGCCAGGGATGGCATCGGTAGCGCCCAGGGAAGGGTTCACAGCGCCTCCTCGTCGGTCCGGCGCCCCGGGGCCTGTCGACGGATCAGCCCCGAGCGGTGAAGGCCACACGACCGCCTGGAAAAATTGCTAGCAGCGCCGCGTGGCAAAGGCCATGACCTCCGCCACGCTCGCCTTGCCCAGCGCCAGCTGGATCAGCCGGTCGAGGCCCAGCGCGACCCCGCTGCCTGCGGGCATGCCGTGGGCCAGGGCCGCCAGCAGGCGCACGTCCACGTCCACCTGGGGCAGGCCCGCGGCACGGCGGGCGGCGTTGTCTGCGGCGAAGCGCGCCGCCTGTTCCTCGGCATCGGTGAGCTCGTCATAGCCGTTGGCCAGCTCCAGCCCCGCCAGATAGAGCTCGAAACGCGATGCCACCCAGGCACCGTCCTCGGGGTCACGATGATGGCGAGCCAGGGCGGCCTGAGTGGCCGGATAGTCCACGACCACGTCGAGGCCATCTCGCCCGAGGTGGGGCTCGATCTCGATGCTCATCAGCAGGTCCAGGCAGCCGTCGCGGTCACTGTCGGCCATGTCCAGGCCGCCCCGCTCGCTGGCCAGGCGCCGCAGCTCGGCAAGCGGGGCGCTGAAGGGGTCGATGGCCAGGTGCTCGCGGAACAGCTCGCGGTAGCGGCGCCGGCGCAGCGGGCCCGGCTTATCCCCCAGTTCTCGGCCCAGCACGCTGCTGACCAGGGCGGCGGTTTCCTCGATCAGCGCATCGAGACCCAGCCCGGGGCGATACCACTCCAGCATGGTGAACTCGAGGTTGTGGCGCCGGCCCACCTCGCCGTCGCGAAAGCTTCTGGCCAGCTGGAAGATCGGCCCGCTGCCGGCAGCCAGCAGCCGCTTCATGTGGAACTCCGGGGAGGTCTGCAGCCAGAGCCGCTCGCGCCCGGCCGGGGTCGTGGCCTCGGCGAAGAGAGAGGCCAGCAGCACCTCGGTGCTGCCGCCGTGGCCCAGCACCGGCGTTTCCACCTCCAGCACCTCGCGCCGGGCGAAGAAGGCGCGCACCACGGCGAGCAGGCGCGCCCGCTCGCGCAGGGTCTCGATCGTCGCCGTGGGGCGCCAGTCGTCTGTCATGTTCCGACCTCCAGAACCACCAAGGCCACGCCGAAGCGTGGCCTTCAAAGCCGTAAGCCGTAAGCCGTAAGCCGTAAGCCGTAAGCCGTAAGCCAGGAAGCTGCCACCCAACTGGTTTTTCTTACAGCTTATAGCTTGTAACTTACAGCTCCCGGCGAAGCCGGGCTCAGGCGCGAGACACATACTCGCCGCTGCGCGTATCCACCTTGAGAACTTCGCCCTCCTCGATGAACAGGGGCACCTTGACCACCGCGCCTGAAGAAAGGACGGCCGGCTTGGAGCCCCCCTGGGCAGTGTCGCCCTTGAGGCCCGGATCGGTCTCGGTCACTTGCAGCTCGATGAAGTTCGGCGGGCTGACGTTGATCACGTTATCGTTCCACAGCGTCACGGTGTAGGGAACCTGCTCCTTGAGCCACTTCTCAGTATCCCCCAGGGCCTTCTTCTCCACAGCATACTGCTCGAAGGAGCCATCGGTCTTCATGAAATACCACATGTCACCGTCGGTGTAGAGGTACTCCATTTCCAGTTCGAGGACGTCGGCGGCTTCCAGGGAGTCGCCGGACTTGAAGGTGCGCTCCCAGACGCGGCCGGTCATCAGGTTGCGCAGCTTCACGCGGTTGAAGGCCTGCCCCTTGCCGGGCTTGACCAGCTCGTTCTCGACGATGCTGCACGGGTCACCGTCCAGCATCACCTTCAGCCCGCCCTTGAATTCGTTGGTAGAATAGTTGGCCATGATGTCTTACCCATATTCGAGCGCGCCACCGGCACTGGCCGGGGGCGCGCGCAAGCAGATGAAGTTCAACGGGGAGCTCGCCCCCGTTCGCATTGACTGGTGTGTCGCATGATAACCCGAAGCAGCGTCCCTTTGCAGCGTCCCGGCCGGGAGCCCCGTCCCCTGCCCATCCAGGCACGCTGGCAGACTCAACTGGCCAGGGCGATCCGCGACCCGCGCGAACTGTGCCGTCGCCTGGGGCTCGACGAGGCCTGGTGGCCCGGTGCCGAGCGTGGCCATGCGCTGTTCGAGGTACGCGTGCCCGAGGCCTACCTGGCGCGCATCCGCCCCGGCGACCCCGCCGATCCCCTGCTGCGCCAGGTGCTGCCGCTGGCCGAAGAGGCGGTGCCGATGGCCGGCTATGTGGCCGACCCCTTGGCCGAAGCCGAGCATGCGCCGGCACCAGGGCTGATCCACAAGTATGCCGGTCGGGTACTGCTGATCGCGAGCCCCGCCTGCGCGGTGAACTGCCGCTACTGCTTCCGCCGCCACTTCCCCTACGAGGAGAACGCCCCCTCGCGGGCCCAGTGGGAGACCACCCTCGACCACCTGCGATGCGATGCGACGATCCACGAGGCCATCCTCTCCGGGGGCGACCCCCTGGCCGCCAGCGACCGCCAGCTGGCCTGGCTGGTCGAGCGGCTGGCGGCCATTCCTCACCTCAAGCGGTTGCGGATCCACACCCGCCTGCCGGTGGTGATCCCCGAGCGCATCGACGACGCCCTGCTCGGCTGGCTCACCACCACCCACCTGCAGAAGGTGATGGTGCTGCACATCAACCATGCCAACGAGATCGACGAGGCCGTCATCGCGGCATGCCGCAAGCTCAGTGCCGCCGGCGTGACCCTGCTCAACCAGAGCGTGCTGCTGCGGGGGGTCAACGACTCGATTGGGGCCCTGGCCGCGCTCTCCGAGCGGCTGTTCGAGGCCGGCATCCTGCCCTACTACCTCCACGTGCTCGATCCGGTGGCCGGGGCGGCCCACTTCGACGTGGCCGACGACGAGGCCCGCGAACTGGTCGCGGGCCTGCGGGAGGTACTGCCGGGCTTTCTGATGCCGCGGCTGGTGCGGGAGATCCCCGGCGAGGCAAGCAAGACACCGCTCTAGCCATCATGGCCACCAAGTAGGCCGGATAAGCCGGAGGCGCATCCGGCGGGGATGCCCGGTGCGCTGTCGCTTACCGGGCCTACCGGACTAGCCATAAGCTGTAAGCCGGAAGCTTGAAGCCGGAAGAAAACCCAGCCCCCATGCCGAGGGATCGACATGGGGCTGGGTTACCGGGGTTTCTTCAAGCTTCCAGCTTATGGCTTCAAGCTAAGGTGTCGGCGGTGACATTGGGCGCCGGGGCCCGGGTGGAGAGATGGCGATTGAGGGCACTCATCACCGCCTTCATGGAGGCGCTGGTGATGCTCTCGTCGGTTCCCACCCCAAACACCGCCTCGTCGCCCACACGCACCTCCACGTAGGCGATCGCCTCGGCGTCGGCCCCCTGGCCGCGGGAGTGCTCGTGGTAGTCGATGATCTCCACGTCATGCCCGGCCGCGGCCAGCGCCTTGATGAAGGCGGCCAGCGGGCCATTGCCCTCACCCTGGATGGTGCGGCGCTCGCCGTCTTCCTCGATGGTCGCCTCCAGGTTCACCTTGGGGCTGTCGGGCTCGGAGGAGAGGCGGTGGCCGACCAGGGTGAAGGGCGAAACCTTGGCCAGGTACTCGTCGACGAAGGCCTGGTAGATCATCTGCGAGGTGATCTCGCGCCCCAGGCGGTCGGCCACTTCCTGCACCACCTGGCTGAACTCCATGGAGAGCCGGCGCGGCAGTTCGATGCCGTGCTCCTGCTCGAGCAGGTAGGAAACACCGCCCTTGCCGGACTGGCTGTTGACGCGGATCACCGCCTCGTAGCTGCGCCCGACATCCAGCGGGTCGATGGGCAAGTAGGGCACCGCCCAGACGGCATCCGGGTGGTCACGACGTTCGGCCATGCCCTTCTTGATGGCGTCCTGGTGGGAGCCGGAGAAGGCCGTGAACACCAGGTCGCCGACATAGGGATGTCGCGGGTGGACCGGCAGCTGGTTGCAGTGTTCCACCTCGCGCATGACCGGGGTGATGTTGGAAAAGTCGAGTCCCGGGTGCACGCCCTGGGTGTAGAGGTTCATGGCCAGCGTCACGATGTCGACGTTGCCGGTCCGCTCGCCGTTGCCGAACAATGTGCCCTCGACCCGGTCACCGCCGGCCATGATCCCCAGCTCGGCGGCGGCCACGCCGGTGCCACGATCATTGTGGGGGTGCAGGCTGACGATCAGGCTCTCGCGGTTGGCGACGTGGCGACAGAACCACTCGATCTGGTCGGCGTAGTTGTTGGGCGTGGCGACCTCCACCGTGGCCGGCAGGTTGACGATCATCGGCGTGTCGACGCTCGGCCGGTAGACGCCCGCCACCGCCTCGACGATCTCCACGGCGAAGTCCATCTCGGTGGTGGTGAACAGCTCGGGCGAGTACTGGAAGGTCCAGTGGGTCTCGGGGGCCTCCTCCATGCGGCGGCGAATCTGGGTCGTCGCCTCGACGGCGATCTGGATGCACTCCTCCTTGCTGACGTGGAAGACCACGCGGCGGAACACCGGATCGGTGGCGTTGTAGACGTGAACGATGGCGTTCTTCGCCCCCTTCAGCGCCTCGAAGGTACGATCGATCAGGTGCGGGCGGGCCTGGGTCAGCACCTGGATGGTGACGTCGTCGGGCACCTTGTCCTGCTCGATCAAGGCACGCACGAAGTCGAAATCGGTCTGGGAGGCCGAGGGGAAGCCCACCTCGATCTGCTTGAAGCCGATCTTGACCAGCAGGTCGAAGAGGCGCTGCTTGCGCTCCTGATCCATGGGATCGATCAGCGCCTGGTTGCCGTCGCGCAGGTCGACGCTGCACCACTGCGGCGGCGTCTCGATGCGGCAGTTGGGCCACTGGCGGTCGGGCAGGTCGACGGCGACGAAGGGGCGGTACTTGGCGGCGGGGTTGTCGAGCATCATGGCGGCGTTCTCCCTGGACTGGCGATGCGGCACTCTTGCGAATACGGCTCAGAAACGGCAACGCCCCGACGGCCGGGGGCCTGTCGGGGCGTCACGCGAGATATCGGTTACGACCGCGCCGACGACACGGCGTTCGCGACGATTCGGCACGGCATGGGGGTTCATGGAACGACTGCTGGTGGTGGCTGACATGGTACGACCTCGTTTCGACCGGGACCTTCTGGCGAAGGACAGTGGCGATGCAGGCGGCATCGCCCACGCTCTCAGGAGCGGGCTAGTAGTCGTAGGTCGAGGTCGTACGCCGTCATATTCATGACTCTAGAGAATCAAGCTTGGGAGGCTTTGTCAACTCCGGCGTTCGAGCAGTGCCTCCATTCGGGAGCTGGTCACGCAGTTCTCTGATGGCGATGACCGCGGCGTCGAACAGCTTGTTGGCGCGTAGGCGCTCGAGGCTTGCCTGCCAGGCCTGAAAGGTCGTGCTCACCGCGACGGCTCCTCCAGATCGCCCTGGCGATAGCCGATCAGGTAGAGCACCGCGTCGAGCCCCAGCGTGGAGATCGACTGGCGCGCCTGGGCCCGCACCAGGGGCTTGGCGCGGAAGGCGATGCCGAGCCCGGCGGCGGCCAGCATCTTGAGGTCGTTGGCGCCGTCGCCCACGGCGATGGTCTGCTCCATGGCCAGGCCCTCGCGGCGGGCAATCTCGTGGAGCAGCTCGGCCTTGCGGTCGGCATCGAGGATCGGCTCGCGCACCTCGCCGGTGACCTTGCCGTCCTTGATCAGCAGCTCGTTGGCGTGGATCTCGTCGAAGCCAAGCCGCTCCTGCAGGTGGCGGGCAAAGTAGGTGAAGCCGCCGGAGAGGATCGCGGTGCGATAGCCCAGCCGCTTGAGGTGGTGCATCAGCCGCTCGAGGCCATCCATCAGCGGCAATGACTCGGCGATCTCGGCGAGCACCGACTCGTCCAGCCCCTTGAGCTTCGCCATGCGCTCGCGGAAGCTCTGCTGGAAGTCCAGCTCGCCGCGCATGGCCCGCTCGGTGACCGCCGCCACTTCGTCACCCACGCCATGGCGGCGCGCCAGCTCGTCGATCACCTCTGTCTGGATCAGGGTGGAGTCCATGTCGAAGCAGACCAGGCGGCGATGGCGGCGCCAGATGGAATCCTCCTGGAGGGCAATATCCACGCCGTGCATGGCCCCCAGCGCCAGGGCCTTCTCGCGCAGGGCGTCGAGGTCGACCTCCTCGCCGCGCAGCCAGCACTCCACGCAGGCACCGTGCTCGGGCATGCCGCCATCCAGCGGTTCGCGGCCGGAGAGGCGGTGAATCAGCTCTACGGTCAGGCCATGTTCGGCGGTCAGCGCCCCCACCTCGGCGAGGATGCCGGCGGGCAGATGGGGCGCCAGCAGGGTCAGGATCAGCCGTGGCTGGCTCGCCTGCACGCTCCAGCGCTGGTAGTCCTCGGCGCTCACCTGGATCGCCTGGATATCCAGGCCCAGGGCGTCTCCCGTCGTGGCCAGTGCGCCCTCCAGGTCGCTCTCCCGGGCGAGCCCCACCAGGGCCTCCAGGGAGAGGATGCCGAAGGTCACGCTCTGGTTGATGTCCAGCAGCCGGGCGCCGCTGGCCGCCAGCGCCTTGCCCAGGCCGGCCAGCTGGCCGGGGCGTGCCACACCGGTGGCGCGGATCAGGATTCGTCGTGTCATGTTAACCCCTTTGATGAGCTGTAAGCTTTAAGCCGTAAGCTGTAAGAAAGACATGCCTGTCATGGGTTTACTTACAGCTTATAGCTTATGGCTTACAGCTTCCGGCGAAGCCGGGGACTTCAAGCTTCAAGCTTCCAGCTTCAAGCTTTCAAGGCGGTCGACCTTCTGCAGGCCGCGGGGTAGCTTGCTGCCGCGCCGGCCGCGCTCGCCTCGATAGTAGTCCAGGTCGCCGGCCTTGAGGGTCAGGTGGCGCTTGCCGGCATGCACCACCAGCGCCGCGCCGACGGGCAGCATCACCAGGTCACGCACGAACTCCTCGCGGCGAGTCGCCCGGGCCCCGGGGATATCGAGCATCTTGTTGCCCTTGCCCTTGGCCATCTCGGGCAGCTGCGAGAGCTCGAAGACCAGCAGCCGTCCCTCGTTGGAGACCGCGGCCACGCTGGCCCCCTCCCCGGCCGGCACCTCCAGCGGCGGCAGCACATTGCAGCCCTTGGGCACGCTCAACACCGATTTGCCGGACTTGTTCTTGCCCACCAGCTCCTCGAGCCGGGCCACGAAGCCGTAACCGCCATCGGTGGCCAGCAGGAAGCGCCTGTCCGGCGGGGCCAGCATCAGGCCGGCCATGTGGGCCCCGGCCGCCACGTTGACCCGTCCCGTGACCGGTTCTCCCTGGCCCCGTGCGCTGGGCAGGTTATGGGCCGACAGCGTGTAGGCCCGCCCGGTGTCGTCCAGCAGCACCAGCGGCTGGTTGGTCTTGCCACGGGCGGCGAGGTGGAAGCGATCGCCGGCCTTGTAGGAGAGGCCGGCAGGGTCGATCTCGTGGCCCTTGGCACTGCGGATCCAGCCCTTCTCGGAGAGCGCCACGGTGACCGGGTCGGCGCCGACCAGCTCCACCTCGGAGAGCGCCCGGGCCTCCTCTCGCGCGACCAGCGGCGAGCGGCGGGCATCGCCGTGCGCCTCGGCGGCGGCGCGCAGTTCCTGCTCGATCAGGTCGGTGAGCGCCGCCTCGCTGCCGAGCAACTCCTGCAGGCGCTTGCGCTCGGCCTCGAGCTCGTCCTGCTCGCCGCGGATCTTCATCTCCTCGAGCTTGGCCAGGTGGCGCAGGCGAAGTTCGAGGATCGCCTCGGCCTGGCGGTCGGAGAGCGCGAAGGCCGCCATCAGCGCGGCCTTGGGTTCGTCCTCCTCGCGGATGATGCGGATCACCTCGTCGAGGTCGAGGTAGGCGGCCAGCAGGCCCTCGAGGATATGCAGGCGGTCCTCGACCTTGCCCAGGCGATGTTCGAGCCGCCGGCGCACCGTGGCGCGGCGGAAGCGCAGCCACTCGCCGAGCAGGTCAGGCAGCGCCATGACCCGCGGGCGGCCGTCCAGGCCGATCACGTTCATGTTGACGCGAATGTTCTTCTCGAGGTCGGTGGTGGCGAAGAGGTGCGCCATCAGTGCCTCGATGTCGACGCGGTTGGAGCGCGGCTCGATCACCAGCCGCGTCGGCTCCTCGTGGGTCGACTCGTCGCGCAGGTCGGCGACCATCGGCAGCTTCTTGGCCTGCATCTGGGCGGCGATCTGCTCGAGCACCTTGGCTCCGCTCACCTGGTAGGGCAGCGCGGTGACCACTACCTTGTCCTCCTCGCGCACGTAGCGGCCACGCAGCTTCACCGAGCCGCGCCCGCTCTCGTAGAGCTTTCTCAGGTCGCTGCGCGGGGTGATGATCTCCGCCTCGGTGGGAAAGTCCGGCGCCGGCATAGACTCGAGCAGGTCCGTCGTGGTGGCCTGAGGATGGCGCAGCAGGTGACAGGTGGCTTCGACCACCTCGTTCACGTTATGCGGCGGGATGTCGGTGGCCATGCCCACGGCGATGCCGGTGCCGCCGTTGAGCAGCACATGGGGCAGGCGCGCCGGCAGCACCACCGGCTCGTTCATAGTGCCGTCGAAGTTGGGGGTCCAGTCGACGGTGCCCTGGCCGAGTTCGGCGAGCAGCACCTCGGCGAACTTCGACAGCCGCGCCTCGGTGTAGCGCATGGCGGCGAAGGACTTGGGATCGTCGGGGCTGCCCCAGTTGCCTTGGCCGTCCACCAGCGGGTAGCGGTAGCTGAACGGCTGGGCCATCAGCACCATGGCCTCGTAGCAGGCGCTGTCGCCGTGGGGGTGGAACTTGCCCAGCACGTCGCCGACGGTGCGCGCCGACTTCTTGTACTTGGCGTTGGCACCGAGCGCCAGCTCGCGCATGGCATAGACGATGCGCCGCTGCACCGGCTTCATGCCATCGCCGATATGCGGCAGCGCCCGGTCGAGGATGACGTACATCGAGTAATCGAGGTACGCCTTCTCGGTGTACTCGCGCAGCGAGAGGCGCTCGACGTCGCCCTCCGCCACCTGGATATCCATGGTCATGGGTTCTGGGCCCTATCTGCCATCATGGAAAATTCGCGGGGAGTGCCCGCACGATACGTTCTGGAAGAGCTGGAAGCCGGAAGCTTGAAGCTGGAAGTTACCCCTTAGCTATCGCGGGTTTTCTTCCAGCTTCCGGCTTCGAGCTTCCAGCTCACACCTCGATATCCGCCAGATTGCCGTAGTCCTCCAGCCAACTCTTGCGGTCGGGGGCGCGCTTCTTGGCCAGCAGCATGTCCATCATCTCCATGGTGCCGTCGCCGACCTCGCGGGTGAGCTGCACCAGGCGGCGGGTCTCCACCGCCATGGTGGTCTCGCGCAGCTGCAGCGGGCTCATCTCGCCCAGGCCCTTGAAGCGCTGGACGTTCACGGTGCCACGCTTGCCCTCGAGCTTGCGCAGGATGGCCGCCTTCTCGCTCTCGTCCAGGGCATAGTGCACCTCCTTGCCCAGGTCGATGCGGTAGAGCGGCGGCATGGCCACGAAGACGTGGCCGGCATCCACCAGCGCCGGGAAATGGCGCACGAAGAGCGCGCACAGCAGGGTGGCGATATGCAAGCCGTCGGAGTCGGCATCGGCGAGGATGCAGATCTTGTGGTAGCGCAGCTTGGAGAGATCATCGCTGCCCGGGTCCATGCCCACGGCCACGGCGATGTCGTGGACTTCCTGGGAGCCATAGATGTCATGGGACTCCACCTCCCAGGTGTTCAATATCTTGCCACGCAGCGGCAGGATCGCCTGGGTCTCGCGGTTGCGTGCCTGCTTGGCGCTGCCGCCAGCGCTGTCGCCCTCCACCAGGAACAGCTCGCTGCCGGCCGGGTCCTGGCCCGAGCAGTCGGCCAGCTTGCCGGGCAGCGCGGGGCCCGAGGTGACCTTCTTGCGCGCCACCTTCTTGGAGCTCTTCTGGCGCCGCTGGGCGGCATTGATCACCAGCTCGGCCAGGGCCTCGGCCTGGTCGACGTGGTGGTTGAGCCACAGCGAGAAGGCGTCCTTGACCACCCCGGAGACGAAACCGGCCACGGTGCGCGAGGAGAGTCGCTCCTTGGTCTGGCCGGCGAACTGCGGGTCGAGCATCTTCACCGAGAGCACGTAGGAGACCCGCTCCCAGAGGTCCTCGGCGGTGAGCTTGACGCCCCGGGGCAACAGGCTGCGGTACTCGCAGAACTCGCGCAGGGCGTCGAGCAGCCCTGCCCGCAGGCCGTTGACGTGGGTGCCGCCCTGGGGGGTGGGGATCAGGTTGACGTAGCTCTCGAGCAGCGGCTCGCCCCCTTCGGGGAGCCACTGGATCGCCCAGTCCACGCCGTGTTCGTCATCGGCGAAATGGCCGAGGAAGGGCGAGGCCGGCAGTACCTCATAGCCGTCGGTAGCCTGGGCCAGATAGTCGCGCAGACCATCCACGTACTGCCAGACACTCTCGTTGCCGTCGGGCTCGACCAGGGTGACCTTGAGGCCCGGGCAGAGCACCGCCTTGGCGCGCATCAGGTGCTTGAGCCGCGAGAGCGAGATCCGCGGGCTGTCGAAGTAGCTCTCTTCGGGCCAGAAGCGCACCACCGTGCCGCGGGCACGCTTGGGGGCGCTGCCGATCACCTGCAGCGGGGAGGCCTTGTCGCCGTGCTCGAAGGCCATGCCATGGCGGCTGCCGTCGCGCAGCACCTCGATCTCCAGGCGCTTCGACAGGGCATTGACTACCGAGATCCCGACGCCGTGCAGGCCGCCGGAGAAGCGGTAGCTCGACTGGGAGAACTTACCCCCGGCGTGCAGCCGGGTCATGATCAGCTCGACCCCCGAGACGCCGTGCTCGGGATGGATGTCGATGGGCATGCCGCGGCCATCGTCGGAGACCTCCACGCCACCGTCCTCGAACAGCCGCACGCTAACCTCCCCGGCATGGCCGGCCAGTGCCTCATCGACGCTGTTGTCGATGACTTCCTGGACCATGTGGTTGGGCCGCGAGGTGTCGGTATACATGCCGGGGCGCTTGCGCACCGGCTCGAGGCCGGAGAGGACCTCGATGGAGCTGGCACTGTATTGCGTCATGCGTCACCCAAAATGGTTGCGATTCGTGTCGCCCGGGATGCCGGCGCCCTGTGCCCCGGGGCGTTGGCTGCCGGACCAGCCTGGCGGCAGGCGATGGCCGCCGTGGGCGAGGATCGCCGGCAGGTAGTCGGCCAGCGCCGCCAGGCCGTGATCCCCCTGCGGATGCAGGATGGTCCTGGCGCCGCGATACAGCGCGAAGGCATCAACCGGGTCCAGGGTCTCGTCGGCGGTGCCCAGCAGCAGCAGGTAGCGCGCGGCCGTGACCCGCTCGGGCGTCAGCGCCTCGAGCTCCTCGAGGTGCGCGGCCTCGATGGCGAAGCGCTCGCCGGTATAGGCGTTGTCGAAACGCTCGCCAAGCCAATCCACCACCAGCCCCGCCGGGGCCACCGCCGGGTTGATCAGCACCCCCGCCAGGTCGTGGCGCTCGGCGACCAGGGTCGCCAAAAATCCCCCCATGGAGCTGCCCACCACCAGCGGCCGCGGCCCCAGCCTGGCCAGCCGCGACTCGGCCAGTGCCAGGGCCGCCGCCGGCCGGTGCGGCAGCTGCGGCGTCGCGCAGGGCAGGCCGAGCCACGCGCAGGCCTCACGCACCAGCACCGCCTTGGGCGAGCCGCTACCGCTGTTGAACCCATGGAGGTAGAGGACCCCGCTGGCGGCCGACAGCGGCCAGGCAGCACTCAGCATACCGCAACCCCTGTACATTCAGCCAGTGTCATCGCGCGCCGCGCTCCGCCGCCCAGACGGCCTCGATCAATCCCCGGGTGGAGTCGTCCATGCCGGCGATGTCCGCCTGATGCTCGAGGATCCGCTGGGTCTCGCCGGCGATCTCCTTGCCCAGCTCCACGCCCCACTGGTCGAAGGGGTTGATGTCCCAGATGGTCGCCTGGACGAACACCTTGTGCTCGTAGAGGGCGATCAGCGCGCCGAGGGTGGCCGGCGTCAGGCGGTCGAGCAGCAGGGTGCTGGAGGGCTGGTTGCCGCGGTAGCGCTTATGCACCGGACGCGGGCCGTCGTCCTCGATGGCCTCGTCGCCGAGCATCAGCACCCGCGACTGGGCGAAGCAGTTGGCCAGCGTCAGGCGGTGCTGGCCCATCAGGTGGTCGCGGGTGGCGGGATCCTCCACGTCGTCATAGCGCACCTTGGGGGCGATGAAGTCGCACTCCACGGCCTGGGTGCCCTGGTGGAGCAGCTGGTAGAAGGCATGCTGGGCATTGGGCCCCAGCTGACCCCAGAGCACCGGGCAGGTGGAGTAGCCGACCTCGCGCCCGTCGTGGGTCACCGACTTGCCATTGGACTCCATCTCCAGCTGCTCGAGGTAGGCGGCGAAGAATTCCAGGCGGCCGTCGTAGGGCAGGATCGAGTGGGCCCGGATGTCGAGGAAGTTGACGTTCCAGATCCCCGCCAGGGCCAGCAGCACCGGCAGGTTGTCGGAAAGCGGCGCCGCGCTGAAGTGGCGATCCATGGCATGGGCCCCGGCGAGCAGCTCGCGGAAGTGGTCCATGCCCACCACCAGGGCGATGGGCAGACCGATGGCCCCCCACAGCGAGTAGCGGCCACCCACCCATTCCCAGAATTCCAGCTGGTGGGCCTCGGCGATGCCCCACTCGTTCATCTTCTCGGGGCTCGCCGAGACGCCGATGAAGTGCTGGCGCATCACCAGCTCGGCGTCGACGCCCTCCTCGCGGTTCTCGCCCATCAGCCGGGCCAGCAGCCAGTCCCGCGCGGTGCGCGCATTGGAGAGGGTATCAATGGTGGTGAAGGACTTCGACGAGAGCACGAACAGGGTGGTCTCGGGATTGAGCCGTGCCAGGTAGTCGGCCAGCTGGGAGCCGTCCATGGTCGAGGCGAAGTGCACGTCGATGGTATGCACGCCCTCCGGCCGGTAGTCGGCCAGGGCATGGGTGACCATCAGCGGGCCCAGGTCGGAGCCGCCGACCCCCAGATTGACCACGTCGCGGATCGCCCGGCCGGTGGCGCCCCGCCACTGGCCGGCGTGGAAACGCTCGACCATGGTCGCCATGCGCTCGAGGGTGGCGTGCACCGAGGGCACCAGGTCCTCGCCCTCCACCACCAGGCTGGCCTCCGGCGGCAGCCTCAGTGCGGTATGCAGGGCCGGGCGGTCCTCGCTGCGGTTGACCCGCTCCCCGGCCAGCAGGGCGCGGATCGCCTCGGGCACCTCGGCCTCGCGGGCCAGGTCGAGCAGTCGGTCCAGGGTCTCGTCTCGCCAGCGCTGCTTGGAGAGATCCAGGGTCAGGCCCGCCGCCCGCCGCGTGAAGGCCGCGTGGCGCGTCGGCGCACCGGTGAACAGCTCGCTCAGGTGGGTGGTACGCATCTCCCGGGCGTGCGCTGCCAGGGCCTGCCAGGCCTCGCGCTGGTCGATCGTGGGGTGTGTCATGGCCTCCTCCTGGACGTCCTGTCGTGCAGCCGGCGTGGACGGGGCGTAGAATGTCGACCCTTTCCCCACGATATCCGGCCAGCTCCATGAGTGACGCATCTTACCGTGACGCGATCTTTTCGACACCCCTGGACCGGGTGGCACACTTTTCCTTCGACGAGAAGGTCGTCGCCTGCTTTCCCGACATGATCCGCCGCTCGGTGCCGGGCTACGGCCAGATACTGGGCATGCTGGGCCTGATCGCCGCCCGCCACCTGCGCCACGGCGCCCGGGTCTACGACCTGGGCTGCTCGCTGGGCGCCGCCGGCCTGGCGCTGGCCGGGACGCTGCCACCGGATGCCTTCCGCTACACCGGGGTGGATCTGTCCCCCGCCATGGTGGCCCGCGCCCGGGAGACCCTGGCCGCGGAGTGCCCCGACCACGTCGTGGAGGTGCTCGAGGGCGATATCCGCACCCTGAACATCGCCCCCGCCGGCATGATCGTGCTCAACTTCACCCTCCAGTTTCTCGCCCCCGAGGACCGCGATGCGGTGATCGGGCGGCTGTTCCAGGCCCTGGAGCCCGGCGGCGTGCTGGTGCTCTCGGAGAAGATCAAGGCCGCCGACGAGCAGGAGAACGCCTGGCTGGTGGAGCGCTACCACGACTTCAAGCGCGCCAACGGCTACAGCGAGATGGAGATCAGCCAGAAGCGCACCGCCCTGGAGAACGTGCTGGTGCCGGACACTCTCGCGGGCCACCACGAGCGCCTGGCCCGGGCCGGTTTTTCCCGCGCCCACACCTGGTTCCAGTTCCTCAACTTCGCCTCGCTGATCGCCTTCAAGGACGCCAGCGCCGCGGCGTCCCGGGAGGAGTAAGGTGCCGATCGCGCCCGAGCACCGCGACCTCTTCCGCGCCTTCATCGACCAGGGGCTGGACACCTGGCTGGCCCGCCTCCCCGACCAGCTGGCGCGCGGCCTGGACCGCCAGCGCTTCGGCGACCTGCCAGCCTGGGAGAAGGCCGTGGCCAAGCTGCCCACCCTGCTTGGCGAAAGGCAGGTGAACCTGGACGCCGATACCGTCAGCGTCGAGATCGAATTAGGCGAAAGCCGACGCCGCCAGTGCGAGAACCTGCTGGGCAAGCTCGCGCCCTGGCGAAAGGGGCCCTACCGGCTCGGCGACACCTTCATCGATACCGAATGGCGCTCGGACTGGAAGTGGCAGCGGGTGGCGCCGCACCTGGCGCCGCTGGCCGGGCGCCGCGTGCTGGACGTGGGCGGCGGCAACGGCTATCACGCCTGGCGCATGGCCGGTGCCGGGGCGGCCTTCGTGCTGGTGATCGACCCCTCGCCGCGCTTCTTCTGGCAATTCCGGGCGGTGCGCCACTTCGTCGGCGACGCCGACGGCGGGCGCACCCACTTCCTGCCGGTGGGCATCGAGGCGGTGCCCGAGGCGCTCGGCGTCTTCGACACGGTGTTCTCCATGGGCGTGCTCTATCACCGCCCCTCGCCCCTGGAGCATATCCAACAGCTCAAGGGCGCCCTGCGCCCCGGCGGCGAGCTGGTGCTGGAGACCCTGGTGGTGGCGGGCGACGAAACCACGGTGCTGCTCCCGGGTGCGCGCTATGCCGCCATGCCCAACGTCTACTTCCTGCCCTCATCCGCCGCGCTCTGCCGGTGGCTCGAGCGCTGCGGGTTTACCAACGTGCGGGTGGTGGACGAGGCGGTGACCACCGTGGACGAGCAGCGCGCTACCGCCTGGATGAGCTTCCAGTCCCTGGCGGATTTCCTCGACCCGAACGACCCGACTCGAACCCGTGAAGGCTACCCCGCCCCGCGTCGCGCGGTGGTGGTGGCCAACCGGCCGGGGTGAGGCTCAGCTATTGGAACATCTCCAGCAGGGTGGCGTGCCAGATTGAGGGCGGAATGTCTCCCATCTTGCCCAGGACCCGACGCTTGTCGATGGAGCGAAGCTGATCAAGCAGTATTCGTGCCGGCTTGCCCTGAAAGCTCAGGATGGGTCGGCAGCCGAGTGGCTGCCCCTTGCTGGTGACCGGTGCCACAATGATTCTGGGGAGAGCAGCGTTCATATCGTCGGGTGAGATGACCAGCGCGGGGCGGGTCTTGCGGATATCTGTGCCCACCGTCGGATCGAGATTGACCCAATAGACCTCACCGCGGCGGATATCGCGACCTACCACTGCCACTCATCCTCATCCACCTCGACTTCGACCAGGTCCTCCCAGGCCGCCTCGTCGCGACTGGCGTCATAACCATCGAACCAGTGACTGCGTGGCTTCTTGACGGGCTCCACCACCAGCCGCTGCCCCTCCAGATGAATGTCAACCTCATCACGGATACCCAACTCAGCCAGCATAGCCGCCGGAATCAGCACGCCTTTCGAATTCCCGATCTTTCTGAGATGTGTCCGCATTTCACGCCTCCAGTAGCGCAGCAGGAGTAATAACTTAGTTGTTACTCCCAGCCTGCGAGGATGTCAACGCCGCAGGATCACCAGCCAGCGGCCCAGATTGAGGATGCTGGAAAGCGACGCCGCCACATAGGTGAAGGCGCAGGCGGTCAGCACATGGCGGGCGCCGGCCATGTCATGGGCAGGGATGTATTCCTTGAGCAGCGGCAGGGCGCGCTGGAAGCTGGCGTCGAACTCCACCGGCAGGGTCACCAGGTGCACCAGGGCGGCGGTGCCGAAGCTGATCACCGCGGCGGCCACCACGATGGCCAGGCCGCCCGGCAGGCGGGTCAACACGAAAAGGAAGGGGGCGGCCATCATCAGCAACGCGCCGATCTTCTCGGCCTTCTGCGCCACCGCCACCAGCCGCGAGCGGGCCAGCAGCGGCGCATAGCCCTGCTGGTGCTGGATGGCGTGGCCCACCTCGTGGGCCGCCACCGTCACCGCGGTGAGCGAGCGACCCTCGTAGTGCTCCCGGGAGAGCCGCACCCGGCGCGCCTCGGGGTCGTAGTGGTCGCCCTGCTCGGTCATTTCCACCCTGACGCCCTCGAGCCCGAGGCGCCGGATCAGGTGGTCCGCCAACTCGCCTCCGGTCCCGGGATACTCCTCTCGCCCACGGGCGTGGCGCGCCAGCACCCACTTCGCCCAGAGGTTGGGCAGCAGGAAGAGGGCCAACAGCAGGGCGATTGCCAGGACGATCATGGGGGCAGGCTCCGGGGAGGGGGCAGATCATTGGACCTACCCTACCAGAGCATGGTTCTTTCGGTACCGAGGTAGACGGGGCTTACCCGGGGACAGGTCGTAGAGGGGGTCTTATGCCATGGATGGCATCGGTAGCGTACAGGGAGGTATTCACAGCGCCCCCTCGAAGACCTGTCCCCGGAACCCCATATCGAGGCAATCACAAGGGATTACCGCAACAGCTCGCGAATATCCTTCGCCTCCCAGTGGGGGAAGTACTTGCGCACCAGGGCGTTGAGCTCCAGCTCGAAGCCGGCCCAGTCCACCTCGCCTGTCGGCCGGCCACCTGCACGGGCGACACCGCGGATCATCCCCGCCCCCACCGTGACGTTGGTGAGCCGGTCGATGACGATGAAGCTGCCGGTGCCCGGGCTGGTACCGTAGTCATCCAGCGGCACCTCGGCGGTCAGCTCGACCCGGCAGCGGGCGATGGCGTTGAGCTCGAGGCGCTCGGCCGGGTGGCGCGCCAGGCTGTTGACGTCCACCTGGTGGAGGATCTCGCCGACCTGCCCCGACACGGAGCGCCCGGCCAGGCGGATATCGACCTGGCGCCCGGGCGCGAGCGCCTCGTCGTGCATCCAGACGATGTCGGCCTCGAAGGCATCGGCCATGGCCACCTCGGCGTCCGCGGCGACGATCCAGTCGCCCCGGGAGACGTCGATCTCGTCCGCCAGGGTCACGGTGATCGCCTGGCCCGGCCAGGCGGCCTCCAGGTCGCCGTCGAAGGTGACGATGCGCTCCACGGTCGAGGTCCGTCCGGAAGGCAACACCTTGATCGCCTGGCCCGGCCGCAGGATGCCCGCCTCGAGGGTGCCGGCATAGCCCCGGAAGTCCAGGTCGGGCCGGTTGACGACCTGCACCGGCAGGCGCAGGTCGGTCAGGTTGCGATCGCGACTGACCTCGATGCCCTCCAGCAGCTCCAGCAGCGGCGGGCCCGCATACCAAGGCATGCGCTCGCTGCGGTTGACCACGTTGTCGCCCTCGAGCGCCGAGAGCGGCACGAAGTGGATGTCCGGCGCGGCCAGCTGTTCGGCGAAGGCACGATACTCGGCGACGATCTCGTCGAAGCGCGCCTGGTCGAAGCCCACCAGGTCCATCTTGTTGACCGCCACCACCAGGTGCTTGATGCCCAGCAGGTCGGCGATAAAGCTGTGCCGGCGGGTCTGGGTCTGCACCCCGTAGCGGGCATCGATCAGGATGATCGCCAGGCTCGCCGTGGAGGCCCCGGTGGCCATGTTGCGGGTGTACTGCTCGTGGCCCGGGGTGTCGGCGATGATGAACTTGCGCTTGTCGGTGGAGAAGAAGCGGTAGGCCACGTCGATGGTGATGCCCTGCTCCCGTTCGGACTGCAGGCCATCGACCAGTAGCGCCAGGTCCACCGCCTCGCCGGTGGTGCCGCTCTTCTTCGAGGCCTGGGTGATCGCCGCCAGCTGGTCGTCGAAGATCATCTTGGAGTCGTGCAGCAGCCGCCCGATCAGGGTCGACTTGCCGTCGTCGACGCTGCCGCAGGTGATGAAGCGCAGCAGGTCCTTCTGTTCGTGTTCACGCAGATAGCTTTCGATATCGTCTGCGATCAAATCCGATGCATGTGCCATAACACACCTTGTAGCTGGAAGCTGTAAGCCGGAAGCTGGAAGAACCCCGGAGCTCCCTGACTCACCGCTGAATATCTTTCGTTGGATAACCTTGCCGGTGACCTGCATGCCTGAAGCTTCCCGAACCCCGCCAGGAGTTCCTCTTGGGTTGTCTTACAGCTTCAAGCTTAGAGCTTCCGGCTTTCTAATTCGCCTTAAGCGAATTAGAAGTACCCCTCGCGCTTCTTCTTCTCCATGGAGCCCGCCTGGTCGTGATCGATGGCGCGGCCGCTGCGCTCGCTGGTGCGGGTCAGCAGCATCTCCTGGATGATCTCGGGCAGGGTGTCCGCCCGAGACTCCACGGCGCCGGTCAGCGGGTAGCAGCCCAGGGTGCGGAAGCGCACCCACTTCTCCTCGGGCACCTCGCCCTCGGCCAGCGGCATGCGTTCGTCATCGACCATGATCAGCATGCCGTCACGCTCCACCACCGGACGCGGCGCGGCGTAATAGAGCGGCACGATGGGAATGCCCTCGAGGTGGATGTACTGCCAGATGTCCAGCTCGGTCCAGTTGGAGAGCGGGAAGGCACGGATCGACTCGCCCTTGTTGACCCGGGCGTTGTAGAGGTTCCACAGCTCCGGGCGCTGGTTCTTGGGATCCCAGCGGTGGTGCCGGTCGCGGAAGGAGAACACCCGCTCCTTGGCGCGGCTGGCCTCCTCGTCGCGGCGCGCGCCGCCGAAGGCGGCATCGAAACCGTACTTGTCCAGCGCCTGCTTCAGGGCGGCGGTCTTCATCACGTCGGTATAGCCGCTCGAGCCATGGTCGAAGGGGTTGATGCCGGCGGCGCGCCCCTCCTCGTTGATGTGCTCGATCAGCTCCATGCCGGATTCCGCGGCCATGCGATCGCGGAACTCGATCATCTCGCGGAACTTCCAGGTGGTGTTGACGTGCATCAGCGGGAAGGGCGGCGGCCCGGGATAGAAGGCCTTGCGCGCCAGGTGCAGCATCACCGAGGAGTCCTTGCCGACGGAGTAGAGCATCACCGGGTTGGCGAACTCCGCCACCACCTCGCGGATGATGTGGATCGACTCGGCCTCGAGCTGCTGGAGATGAGTCTGACGCTCGGGCGACGGGGCCAAGCCGGCCTCGACGGCGCTCTCGCGTGACGGTGCGTGAAGACTGCTCATGGCCCGGCTACCTCGCATGACGTTGGGCGGTTGAGATCATGCGAGACAGGGTAACGCTGGGCCAATAATAACCCAAAAGAATTAATAACTATCTTTTTATAGCCACTTATCTTTTTATAGCCACTATGGCTATTTGCCCCTCACGCCTCGACGCGCTCCACCCAGGTCTCCAGCTCGCCATCCCGTAACTCGATGAGGCGATAGCCCGGACGCGAGGCCTCGTCGAGGGCGAAGCTCGAGGAACCGGGCAGGAACTGGTCGGACGTGGCGGGGCAACCGTAGGCCGGCACCTCGCCGTCGGCCAGGGCATGCACGCCATGGAAGGCCTGGTGGACATGGCCGAACAACACCGCCCGCACCTGGCGATGGGGGGCGACGACCCGCCAGAAGGCCTCGCCATCGGCCAGGCCGATCTCGTCGAGCCAGGCCGAGCCGACAGGCAGCGGTGGATGATGCATCACCAGCAGGGTCGGCCGGTCGTCGGCGGCGAGACGCTCGGCCAGGGTCGCCAGGGCCGCCTCGCCCAGCTCGCCGCCGGCCCGGCCGCTGACGCGGGTATTTAGCAGCAGTGCCCGCCAGTTGCCCAGGTCCAGCGCATCGGGCAACTCGCGACGCTCGGCCATCAGCGCCGGCCGATCGTGGTTGCCGGGCAGCCAGAACCAGGGCGCATCGAGCCGTGACAGCGCCTGCTCCGCCAGCCGGTAGGAGGCCGCCGTCTCGTCATCGCTGACATCGCCGGTGACCAGCACCAGCGTTGGCCGCTCGCGGTTCACCGCCGCGATCACGGCCTCCAGCTGGCGCAGCGGGAAGCCCGCCCGGGCACGGGCCGCGGGGTCGGCCTGCAGGTGACAGTCGGTAATCTGGACCAGTCGGATCGGTGCGGCGTTCTTCATCAGGGCAGTTTTTTGGTCAGGGCAGCTTTTTTTAGTCAGGGCAATTGGGGCAGGTCCAGGGAGTGGCCATGGGCCAGGCCATGGTCCAGCCACTCGCCGAGGAAGCGGTTGAGCTGCAGTTTCTCGTCGGGCTGGTGCATGCGCGAGTTGGGATAGCGGTAGCGTCCGTCGAAGTGGCGCTGGCGCTGGAAGTCGGTGACCTCGGCCATGCGCACGTCGTGGTAGAGATGCACGCGCATGCGCGGGGTGTCGATCATCGTATCGAGCACCCCGCGCTGGGAGACGCGCACGATACTGGTATAGGGCGCTCGCTCCTGGAGCTTGAGGCACAGGGCCCCTAGGCGACGGCCATGGTTGTGCAGCTCGACCTCGCGGGTCTCGCCGACCTCCAGGTCGCCCAGCAGCCGGGTCAGCCGAATGAAGTTGGCAGTGCACTCCCCCTGCAGGGTCTTCAGGTCGGTGACATAGGCGTTTCTCGGCACGCTACCTCCTTGCTCGCAACGATGCGCGTTCACCGGCCAGCCAGTGGAAGGCGATCAGGCACATGGCATTGTCGAGTCGACCGGCCTGCAGGAGTTCCCAGGCCCGGGTAAACGGCAGCACGTGCACGCGGATGTCCTCGTGCTCCTCGTCGAGCCCGTGCACGCCGCCGAGGCCGCGGCTGTCGACCAGGCCACAGAACAGGGTGACCCGCTCGTCGCAGGCGCCGGGGCTGGGGTAGTAGGTGTGCAGCTCGATCAGCTCGCCCACCGCGCAGCCGGCCTCCTCCATGGTCTCGCGGCGCGCCACCTCGGCGACACTCTCGCCGCGCTCGACCAGCCCCGCCACCACCTCCACCTTCCAGGGAGAGTCGGGGTCGTCGAGGGCACCGGCACGGAACTGCTCGACCAGCACCACGGTGTCGCGTTCCACGTCGTAGAGCAGCACACCCACGGCATCGTGACGGTGATGCACCTCGCGCACCACCCTGCCGCTCCAGCCGCCCTCGAAGAGGCGATGGCGCAGGTGGAGCTCCTCCAGCCGAAAGAAGCCCTGGTGCAGGCAGCGACGCTCGGCCATGTCGACATCGGCGGCCGTGAAGGGCACCGCGAGGGTCAGGTCCTGATCGTCTGCGGGCGGGCGGGTCTCGCTCATGCCGGTCTCCGGGTCGCGCAAAGGCTTCATTATCGTGACCGAGAGCGGGAATGCCAACCGCGGGCGAGCTTAATCCCGCGGGCCCGGCTGCGAACCCCTTGGCCGCACCGCTCGCGTGGCGTATGTTCGCCGCCAGACACGAGACTGCGAGGAACGCCATGAAAGGCCGCAACATGACGCGCTGGCGGGACCCCGCCAAGGACCCGCGCCAGGAACCCAAGAGCAACCTGATCACCGCCGAGGGCGCCGAGCGGCTGCGCGGCATCCTCGACCATCTGTCACGGGTCAAGCGCCCCGCCCTCTCGACCAAGGTCGGCGAGGCGGCAGCGCTGGGCGACCGCAGCGAGAACGCCGACTACACCTACAACAAGAAGGAGCTCAACCGGGTCATCGCGCGCATCCGCTACCTGACCAAGCGCCTCGACGAGCTCACCGTGGTGGACCGCCTGCCGGCGGATACCGGCAAGGTCTTCTTCGGCGCCTTCGTCACCCTGGAGGACGAGGAAGGCGAGCAGATGCGCATCCGCCTGGTCGGCCACGACGAGACCGACACCACGAAGCGCTGGATCAGCGTCGACGCCCCGCTGGCGAAGGCGCTGCTCGGCCGGGCGCTGGACGACGAGGTGACGGTGGCCGCCCCGGGCGGCGAGACTACCTACGTGATCACCGAGATCACCTATCGCGACCCGCAGGCCTGATCAGGCCGTCGATCGAACCTTGACCGCCCGATAGACCCGGAAGCGTCGGTCATCAGCGAGGATCTCGAACCCGCCGAAGGCGCGCTCGAGCAGATCCGGGTAAGGCAGGAAGGCATTGGCCACCAGCAGCAGTTGGCCGCCGGGTCGCAGATGATCCGGAGCCTCGAGGATCAGCCGCCCCGCCGGGCCATAGTCGATCGCCCGCTCCTGGTGAAAGGGCGGATTGCTGACGATGGCGTCGAAGCGATGCCCCCCCAGCGCCGAATAGACATCGCTCGCCACGACCTCGCCCTCGAGGCCATTTGCTGCCAAGGTGCGCCGGGTCGCCTCCACCGCGAAGTGAGTGACGTCCACTGCCGTGACCCGCGCCCCGCGCCGGGCCAGCCAGGCGGCCAGGATGCCGTCGCCGCAGCCCATATCTAAAACATCGCCGAGCACCTCGCCGAGCGCCGAGCGCCCTTCCGTCAAGTGTCTCGGGAGCTGCTCCAGCAGCAGCCGGGTGCCGTCATCCAGCTTGCCATGGCCGAACACGCCCGGATGGCTGACCAGACGCAGCGTCTCGTTCCCCAGATTAGCCTCGAAGGCGGTCCAGGCCTCGTCCGGGTCGATGCCCACCCGATCCAGCCGGGTGGCGTAGAGGCCGCAGCGGCGGGCGCTGTCCCGCTTGCGACAGCCGAGCCCCAGGGCGGCGAGCGCCTTGAGCACCCGCTTGATGCCGCCCTGATTCTCGCCCACCAACTGCAGCGGGGTGCCCGGCGGCAGGTGAGCACAGAGCCACAGCAGCCACCATTCGCCCAGGGCATGACTCTTGGGCCAAAACAACACGGCCCCGGGCGGGGCCAACTCGACGCCCTCGAAGGGTGAGTGCGCTGGAAGTCCATGGTCCCGCCAGGCCGCGAGAAGGCCCTGATCGGCAGAGAGCAGGCTGCCCTCCCCGGCCTCCAGCCAGGTGTCCCGGGGCGGCGCCACCCACAGCCAGCCGCGGTAGTCGGCGTTCTGTCGCGCCAGCAGCTGGCAGACGGGCGTCTCGGCACTCATGCGGTGGCCTCCTCGGAGGAGTGTATGGGGCGCTCCAGGGTATAGAGCAGGTAGCGGCCCAGCCGCCAGTGAGGGTCGACGCGGCAGTAGCGTTGCTCCAGCGCCAGCAGTTGCTCGCGGTCGCTCTCGTTCTCCGGCGGTTCCCGCAGGTAGTCGGCAAAGACTCGGATGCCCGCCACCTCGCGGATCGTGAGCCTATTCTCGGTGCTCCAGGCCTCGACCTGGCCATGGGTCAGCGGCGAGATCGGCGTCAACCGCTTGCGCAGCCCCTTGCCCTCGAGCCGGTCGGCCAGGGCCTTCTCGAGGTTGCCCTTGACCACGTTGGAGAGCCTGAGGGCATCGCGGTTGAACACCATCAGCGAGAGCTGACCACCGGGCGCCAGCAGATTGGCCAGGATGGCCAGGGCCCGGCGCGGGTCCGCGAGCCACTCCAGCACGGCATGGCAGGCGATCAGCGGCCAGGGGCCGGGCGCCAGCTCGGGCAGTGCCTGGAGCGGGGCCTGCAGCAGGGTCACCTCATGCCCCGCCAGCGATTCCCTAGCCCGGGCCAGCATCTCCCCGGAGGGCTCGGCCAGGGTCACGGCGTGGCCACGCACGGCAAACCACTCGGCCTGCTGACCCAGGCCGCCCCCCACGTCGAGCAGTGGTTGGCCGTGTAAGTCGAGCATTTCGGGCAGCAGGCGGTCGAGCAGTGCCAGACGCAGCTCGCCGCGGGCCCCGCCATAGAGGCTCGCGGCGAACTTGTCGGCCAGGCCATCGAAGTGACGATCACCAGCCGGTGAAAGAGAGGACGCAGATTCAGACATGCCGGCCACCGGTCACGGGTTTGCCGCGCATTCTACCCGGGAATCCCGCCGGACTCATGGCCCGCGGCAGGGGCCCGGGCCACGGCGGGTTTATCTCGGCGGTTCAGGCGCTTATAATGCGCCCCGTCGCGCCCCCATAGCTCAGCTGGATAGAGCGTCCCCCTCCTAAGGGGAAGGTCTCAGGTTCGAATCCTGATGGGGGCGCCACAAAGACTTTTATAAACAGTGATTTATAAAGAAACATTGCCGCGCTTCTCTCACCGCATTCCACTCCAGGTGACAAATGGGTGATAGACGGCGAGGCTGGCGCGGCTACGCCTGCCAGTGGGGTAGACCGGGAGCCTGAGTCGGGGAGCCTTCCACTCGAATGGGGGCGGTGCTGCGCAGGGGGAGGAGGGCCCCGGTCGGAGACCCCCCAGGGACTTGTGGCGGCGGGGGGCCGACGCATTTGCCAGCCCCCGCACCTGACCCTCCTCCAACCCTGCCGCGAAGCCCCCACCCCCACTGGCTGGCGTTCCAGCGCCCCCTGAAAAAAAATTCTGAGATTCCCGGCTGGATCGGTGACACCCTACGGAAACACTGCCGGCCAGGGCGGCCAAAGTCGGGTTTAAGGTGCTAGGCAGTACCTACTACGCTTCGCTAGGGCTAGTCCACCGATGAGGGTGTCAACGCTGCAAACTAAGACAGGGAGGCCTCTTAAAATATGACGAGCACAACCAAAGCTGCCAGAACGCTAATACTTGGGCTTCTGCTGACAATCACTTTTCCAGCCGAAAAAGCGACCGCCCAGCAGAATAGCTTCTTTAAAACTCGCTGCAATACATGGAACAGCATGCTCGGTGACTTTGAGCAATGGATCTACATGGCGGGGCTTATAGATGGCCTACTGTTTAACGACCTCGAAGTACAGGGGTTTGGCATACCAGAAGGGATGTCTACCAAAGACGCTGTACAAAACGTTAACTGGATCTGCAGCGACCCCGCAAATCTTCGCATCCCAATTCCATTTGTCCTCAAAGTGGCAGCAATGCGCTCCCACGGAATGAGCAGGGAGTTAATACTCAGAGAGCTGGCCACGCTGCGCGCCCAATTTTCAGAGAACTAGCCCGCTATAGCAGCGGATGGCAGTCCAAGGGGTGGCCATCTTCATCGTCGTCCTCCTCGTCCACCTTGCCATACTCGCTGCGCTCCAGCCCTCCGCCGGCTGGCATCTCATCGTTGACGTTGGCCCATTCACCATCAATGGGCTCGTTGGCCAGTTGCCGGATGGCCTCGAGGTGCAGCCCTACGATGCCCTTATGGGTTACATCCACGCTGGACTTATCTCCGAATGTCTCGCGATCATAACGGGCTGCCAGCCACTGCCTGATGCTGGAAGCGGTCTGCGCGGCCTTGGGGTTTAGCTCCCCCGCTTCGACTCGTTCCGCCGCCTCCTTCATCTGGTCGGCAAGCTGGGCGGCTACGACCTTCCTGGCGGCAGCGACTGCCCCGCCGTGCTCCTTGGTGATCCAGTGCCAGAAGGTATTGATCGGGATGTCGTTCTCGGCGGCCAGGGCGCGGATGCTGTCACCGCAGGCGATCCGGGATATACAGTCTGCCGCGAAGGCTGGATCGGCCTTGAGCGCCAGCCAGCGGGCCTTGCGCTCTCGTTTGATTGGGCTACCTGTCATCGTATCTTCCTCAATCAGCGTTATCTGATACACTTCACTTGGCAGGGGCTCCTGCCCCCCTCCTGGCTGGCTGTAGTGGCGTGGCGGTGTGGTGGTGGTGTGCCTGCCAAGGGGAGGGGCACTAGACCGCTTATAAATATTTTGACTAACGCTATAAATTTTGATGCCAATGACTAATAAAGGGGACGCTCGCGCGCGAGGGGCGCCCCCTCTTTCAAAAACATTAGCCAGAGCGAAGTCATGCAAGTCATGAAGTCATGGCGTTGGCTGGTTTGTATTTACAGCAGGGGGTGGTCTCCCCCCACTACACGAAGGCTGGGCGCCGATGCCTCCCCCTGGCTGGGCGCCGATGCCTCCCCCTGGCTGGCAACCCCGATGCGCCACTTTACGTGGCCGCCGATATTGCCCAAGCTCTTGCACTCGATGCCCAACTGACGCAGTGCAGGGGCGGCGCGGCGCAATGCATTCCCTAGGCCCTTGGCGGACTTTGGCCAGGCATCGCTCCCCATCGGTCTGTAAGGTGCCAGGTCCGCCAGCCACTGGCTGGTTGTCTGATCCTTGGTGCCAGCGTTGATCACCGACCAAGCCCGGATAGCTGTCGCCACTGGGCTGGCCTCCAGGGTGCGCTCAAGCCCATCCAGGCGGGCCGCCTCGAACTGGCGCATGAAAGCTTTGGGCTCTTCCCCCATGGCCTCGGCAACTGCCATGCCAAGGTAAGCGAACTCCACCAATCGGGGGCGCTCGTCCGGGGGTAGCTCCATCCTTGGCAGGCACTCCAGCGCCTTGGCGGCAATATCCAGTAGCCCACCAAGGATGCTGGCGCGCGTGGCCTCGAACTCGGCATCAAGCTTGTCCTTGGCTTGGGCGCTCTTGATTACCGGCATATCAACGGTGATGGTGCGGCTTACCAGGTCCTGTTGGGTTACCGCAGCGGATATGCCGTTCAATATGATGGGGCGTTTGAGTGTGATTACCGACTCGTCGCCGTCCGTATAAAGCTTGCGCTTGGCGAACCCCCCGCCGGTCGCCACCACACACATGGCGTCCTGTAGAGGCGCGGGCAAGTAGCTGACGTTTTCGAGGCTGATCAGGTGATTGATGCCGCCGGAGATGTACAGGTCCTCGGCGGACCTCGGCGCCCCTCTCAGGTCGGCGGCGTTGGGGTCAATCAAGCGGCGCAGGGCGGTTTGGGCGGTGCTCTTGGCGCTACCCTGCTCGCCCAGTAGCTCCACAATGGGGTAAGGCGTATCAGGGCGAAGGCACTCTACCAGCCAGGCCACCACCAGCAGCCGCGATTCGGGCGGGATGTTGGCGATGCACCATAGCGGCTCTATGCTCCCTCCCCTGGCTGGCTCGGGCAGTGGCTGGGCGCTGTCAGATCGGTAGAACATCAACTCGGCCCCCTCCACTGACCACGCGCCGGGACGCAAGTGGACGGCACGGCTGTCGCCGTCCCTGCCAAGATCGAGCCAGTAGCTCCCGCTGGCGCCAGCTACTCGCCCGTGAACCTGGCGATGATCCTGCATGGCCAGCCCTTCCAGGGTCATCCTGGCTTCTCGAAGCGGCTGGTCGCGGACGGCTTTCCCATACTGTTGGTGAAACGCGGCGGTCAGCCAGTTGCGGAAGGCGCGACTTCCTACCGTGCGGACCTCGCCAGTCTGGCGGTCGCGGATATAGGCGGTGTCATTGTCGTCGTGGAATAGCTCACTGCGCGCCTTGACGAAGGCAACAATCCTGTCAAGTTGCGCGCTCTTCTCGCGCTCCTCATCGTCCCCTGACGCCGGCGGACATTCGGCCTCAAAGCCTTCGCCTGCCAGTGGAGGGGCGATATCATCTGGCTCCTTCTGGCTGGCGCTCCAGGCGCTGGCCAACGTGGTGGCGATCTCGTCCGCCTCCAGCCCGCACTCCGCCGCCGCGCCCTCCAGCACGGCACGCACCTCGCCCACGTCTAACTGTTGAGCATGCACCAGGCTGAACGCTCGCCGCGCCTTCTGGTAGAGCACCTGGTTGCGCTCCCCTGTCGGGGCATTGGCGATGTCCTGCTCGATGCCATCCAGGACGGACCGGGCGTAAGCCTCTCCCCTGGCAGGGGCTCCTGCCCCCCTCCTGGCTGGCGGGATCGTTGCCGGTGAAGGGGCAGGCGGGGCCGGTGCAGGAGCAGGTGCAGGGATGGCACCGCGGATGGCCTCAGCCTCGTGCCTCGGGCCTTCCTGCACCATGCGGCTCGAGAAGGGATCGCCCTTGCGGTGGGTTGAGCCTGGCAGGCGCATGACGCGGGGCAGGTCGCAGACCTTGGCATCGCTGCCCAGCCAGTCAGCCAGCGCCTTCTGTATGGTGCGGAACTCATCCGGGGCCAACTCCCCCGGCTGGCGGGTCAACCAATAGTAGTGGTGCCTGCCGGGAGATGACTCGACGATGATGGTGGGCTCGAAGCCAGCGCCAGCCAGTTGAGGGGCAAGCGCCTCCATGCGCTCAGAGTCTGGCTCATCGAAGTCCACAAACACGCCCCGCACGGCGGTTACGTTCTCCGCCTTGCGCCCAGTCAGGTCGGTAGCGTTGACGGTCACGAACACGCCGGCCCCTCGCTGGTTGAGCGCCTGCAATGCCGCGCCGTGCTGCTCCATCGTGCCATGCAGGGTGTACGCCAGCTCGGGGCGCTTGGCGTCGCTATCGTCGAAGGTCTGAAAGGTCACTGGCTGGCTGCCGGTCAGCTTGTCGAGGAAGGCTTGCGCATGCTGTAGATCGATCATACCCGCGCCCTCCCCTGGCTGGTGGTCGCTGCGCTCCCGCTGGCTGTCGTCCTGATGCGCATCTTCCGCATTTCCCCCAACCGCAGGCCCACCAGTTGGCCACTCTTGAATTCAGCGAAGAGGGCGATGGATTGGCGAATGGCGTAACGCCTGCCGCATCGCTCGCGCAGCGCCAGTCCCGCCTCGAGTTGCTGACGGCGCTTCTGGTGGAGGCCCTTCCGGCGCAGATCAGTATCATATTCGTTGCAATGTGCGCCCCGGTGGAGGGGCACGCCTAATAGCTTCTCGCCGCCAGTGATCCCGTGCCCGTGCTCTTCCCTGCAAAAGGGGCACCGGATGGCCAGGATGGACGCGCCGGGATAGGAAGGGTTGGGGGCGATACGCACGATGGGGGCGACCGCTTCGGGCTTTTGAGATATCATCTGGATTGTCCTGTGAACGTTTCTTTCGCCCCCCTGGTTTGCCAGCCAGCGGGGGCGTTCCTTTGGGGGTCACTGGCTGGCGCTGGCGCTGGCTTTACGGGCAGCAATATCAGCTGTACTTGTGAAGGTCTCGCCATCCTCCAGCCAGGCGAGCACGTCGGAAAGGCGATAGAAAATGCTCCTCCCTCGACGTATGAATCGTGGCCCTGGTCGGCCCAGCAGTAGGCCGGTGCTCCGGGCTTTGCGTCCGGTTATGGGCGCGACGGCGATGAGGCCCGGAAACACGGCGGCTTCCGGCAGTTCGATCAAAGTCGGGTCAAAGCCGTCGTGGTAGCGGGCTAGTGCATTGGCGAGTTGGGCGGCGGGGTCTTGCTGAATAGGGGTAGGCATTGGGGCATGCTCCTGTGCTGGTGATGCCCCTAGTTTGCTGGGTGTATCGGGAAGTGCTGAGCAAAAATGGCAAATCCATTTTTGCGGACAGCACTACTCGTGCTTATTCCGTCGTTTCCTGTTCTTCTGATAGGCGTGAAAAGCCCTGCCATCCTGGTTGGCCATCCGGTACCGAAGGTGTTGGAGCTCCCGTAAACCCTCCAGCAAACGGCTTACGGATCGCGGGTCTGAGCCTTCGGGGAAGAGTTCCGCATGTAACCCCTCAACGTCGATGGTGTGGCCTTCCAGGGCGGCCCACAGCGACAGGTCCAGATAGGCGGCAATGCGGCGGGTGAACAGCTTTTCCAGCCAGGCGGGGGGCACGGGCTTTAGTCCGTCCGTCTGGCCAGTGGCGTACCGCAATACTTGCTGGGCCTCTTCACCTTCCGCCTCCCGCAGCCGCCGAATTTCCGCTTCCATCCCTAACCGCTGCTCCTCGGGCGGCAGGCGGCTGACACTCTCCACTGCGTCCATCATTTCCTGCTGGCTGGCCGCCCGTGCGCCTTCTTCTTCCCGTTCAAGGATGCCGTCAAATGCCGCAACGTCGTCGGCGGTGATGGTGGGGCATAGGGCGGCCCGAAGCGCGCCTCTCCAATGGCTGGTGCTGCGCTGGTAGGGACGGTCGGACCACTCCTCCAACGCGGCCAACGCGGCATCGCGGGTGGGGCCATCCAGGGGTGGGAGATTGAAACTCTGAGCCGTGATGGACTGGTAGAACTGAAGTCGATCTATCACCGCCTCCACCGCGTCGTGCATGTCCTGCTCACTGGCAGGCTCGATGGCGTAGCGGTCGATCTTGAACCAGCCGGGCAGGCCCTCGGGGAACTTGATCTCGGCCATCTGCGCTACTCCTGACGCACTCCATGGAAGGTTGGCTGGCGAGCGTGGTGGAGTGGCCACGCTTTCGGGTGTACGGCCCTAGCCAGCCAATGGGATCAGGCGACAGCCAGTTGAATATCAGTCAACGCTAATAACAACTGTGCCAACGCCATGACTTCATGACTTCATGACTTCATGACTTGTATGACTTGTGTCCGGCTAATGTTTTTGAAGTGGTCTCCCTCGCGAACGCCTCCACCGCGTCGCGGGTGTGATCGGGGCGCAGGTGGGCATAGTGCTGGATAGTGGTCTGGATGTCCGAGTGGGCCATCAGCTTAGAAACGGCCAGCAGGTCAGCACCTCCCATGATCAGCTGGCTGGCGAAGTTGTGGCGCAGGCTGTACAGCAGCAGGTCAGCGGGCAGGCCAGCCAGGTGGCGGACACGCGCCCACGGCTTTTGCATTGCCGTCTGGCTCATGCGCTTGCCATTGTGCGGCGAGGGGAACACCACCCCGCTGGCTGGCGCTCCCTGCTGCTGGTGCCACGCCTTGAGCACGCCCACGGCGGACGTGGACAGCGGGAAGGTCATCGGCTCGGGGCGGTGATGGGCGGTCTTCTCGATGACCTTACGGATCGTGGCGAAGGTCAGGTTGACGTGATCCCAGCGCAGGCCGAACAGGTCGCCAGGGCGCAGCCCCGTGTAGTACATCAGCTTGATGAACGGAACGACGTGATCCACGTAGGCCAGGCCGTCCAGGGTGGGCAGGTACGCCTTACCGTGGGCGCGACTCTGGCGCCGCTGCTCCCGCTTCTCCTCCTGGTAGGCATCCAGGCCGGTGAACAGTGCTGCCACTTCATGAGCCTCCAGGTAGCGCCGTTGGGACGCCTGCTCGGCCATCTCCTCCTCGCTCACGGCGGGCTTTTGCAGTTTGACGCAGGCCAGGGGGTTAGCTGGTATCACCTTGCGCTCGGCGGCATGCGTTAGCAAAGTGCCATATAGAGCGACAATCAAGATGAGAGTCACGCGACAATCAAGATGAGAAAGCCGAGACCTTCGGTTGTCGACGTCGGGAGGGCGTAGCCCGAGCGACGTCGACGAGGGAAGGACGGCGGGGTCCCCTTCAGGAACCCCGCCGGGTGATCGCGGCCAACCCGGCTTAGAGTGGTCTTCTCGCCAAAGAGGAGCACCCCGTGCCGGGACGACACATCACCGATCACCAAGTGAGGCTTTACATGACTTTTCGCCGTAGTGATAGTCCCACCGCCGCCGCTGCCAAGGCCGCGTTCAGCACCGCCACGGCTTACCGCCTCGAGGACGATCCTCGGTTGCCGTCACAGACGGCGGCACCCCGCACCCGGCGTCGACCCGATC
>NZ_JARANV010000023.1 GCF_029889845.1 Halomonas sp. 25-S5 | reverse complement strand
GATGTCTATGGCAAGGACATCAGGCCTTCTCCCATGTGCTTCATTGGTCGGATTGGCGACGAAAGCACCAGTACCGGGCTTGGCAGTGCCACTGTCGTCAGCAGCAAGCCCTGATGGCAACGCATGAACGACCACAGCAGTAGTTACGGCTGTAGTACTAGGCCACTTCTACGAGGACCAACTGTCGCAGATGCCTGCGCTGGAGACTGCGATGGCCGCAAAGAAGCGAACAGGCTACGCGCTGCGCACGATGCTCGGTGATAAAGATCTGGCGGGAAAGGCGACAAAGCTCGCGCAGACGCTCATCGCGATGACGTCGGGCGCAGTGGTGTTGCAGATACCGTCACCGATGCAGTGGCTGTGCGCCACCCACCACTTCTCGGGCTCGACGCAAGTGGAGGAGCTGGACGTAGACGACGCGGAGAACTCCTCCGTATACGTCGCCGACTGGCTCCGCGCACTGGCGGCGCTACCGTTCGCCGCGGTGCTGCTCGACGACAGGCCCCTGCCCGGGAAACAGCCTTCAGAGACCGTTGAGCTGGGCACGTACACACCCATCACCAATGTGACCGCGCACTACCGGCTCATCGCCGGCATGCGTAGGAAAGACGCTGTGAGCATCAACGAAGCCGAGCTGCGGGGGGCCGTCATCCCCGACGAGTTCTGGATCGGGACAGCGCCATTGCCATCTGCCGCCGACTTCTATGTCACGCACATCCCCGAGACTGCAATTCCTGAGACGGTGTTGGATCAACTGGAGAAGCTCAAGTGAGGTAAGGAAGCTCAATGGTAACAATTTAGCCCATTCCACAGACGGCTCGCCAACGGGCTATTTTCTCTGGCATCGTCAGACCATCAGGCTTGCGGCTTATCAAGTAATATGACCATCAGCGACATCAATGTGGAAGTTGCCCTACGTTATGTCCGAAAAGTTGGCTCGCAAACAACGATTTATGCACGCCAGGCATACCATGGCCCTGAAGCTGCTGGCCAATTTGTCGTATCGTGTGCAGACCCGTCGTAGCTCTTTGATCCACCCGAACCAGCGCTCGATGATGTTCCTGTCGCGATACTGGGCTTGTCAAAGCCCCGCGGAGCAAGATGGCACGGCTTTCGCTTCATCAGCACTACCTGAATTTGTAAACACCTTCTCAGCGTTTAACCGCCGGTTGGTGACGAGGCTCCCAGGTCTGTTAGTTTCGAGGCTGCCGCATCAGCACTACTCGACCTAACAGAATCTGGAGTCTTTTCATGCGGTACAACAACAAGACACTGCTATCCCTTTCTGCCGCTGCTCTCTGCGTCGGTATGATCTCCTCTGCCTCGGCGGCCACCCTGGACGAGGTGAAGGAGCGGGGCGAGCTGCGCTGTGGCGTCAACGTCGGCCTCTCCGGCTTCTCCTCGCCCGATCAGGATGGGACCTGGCAGGGGCTGGACGTGGAGACCTGCCGCGGCATCGCCGCCGCCATCTTCGATGACCCCGAGGCGGTCTCCTTCACGCCGCTGACCGCCAAGGAACGCTTCACCGCCCTGCAATCCGGCGAGATCGACGTCCTCTCGCGCAATACCACCTGGACGGCGACTCGAGATAACTCGCTGGGTCTGAACTTCACCGCCACCACCTTCTACGACGGTCAGGGCTTCATGGTGGCCAAGGACCTGGGTATCGAGGGGCCTGAGCAGTTCGACGGCGCCTCGATCTGCATCCAGTCCGGCACCACCCACGAGCTCAACCTGGCCGACTACTTCCCCTCCCGCGGCATCGATATCCAGACGGTCACCTTCGACACCCCCGACCAGACCGCCCAGGGCTTCGCCAGCGGCCGCTGTGACATCCTGACCTCCGACACCTCCCAGCTCAGCGCCCTGCGCCTGCAGCTGCCGGAGCCGGGCAGCGTCGAGATCCTCGAGACGCTGATCTCCAAGGAGCCGCTCGGGCCCGTGGTCCGCCAGGGCGATGACCAGTGGCTGGACATCGTCAAGTGGTCGGTCTTTGCCATGGTCAATGCCGAGGAGCTCGGGGTGAACAGCGACAACGTCGACGACATGAAGGCCGACCCGCCCAATCCCCAGGTGGCGCGCCTGCTGGGCGTGGATGGCGATTATGGCGAGCAGCTGGGGCTCGCGAACGACTGGGCCTATCAGCTGATCGCCCACGTCGGCAACTACGGCGAGGTATTCGCCAGCACCGTGGGCGAGGACTCCCCCATGCAGATCAGCCGCGGCGTGAATGCGCTGTGGAACGAGGGCGGCATCCTCTACGCCCCGCCGGTCCGCTGACCCACCCTGAACGTCCAATGACCGGGCACCACGCATGGCAACATGCGTGGTGCCGTTTCGGGTACGTCTGCGAGGCTCGATATGCTGCGTTCTTCCTCACGGGAGCGGGGGCCGCTATGGCGTGACCCCACCTTCCGCGCCCTGCTGGTGCAGGGCATCCTGCTGCTGGCGCTGGGGGCGTTCATCGCCATGGTGGTGTCGAACACCATGGCCAACCTCGAGGCCCGGGGCATCTCCACCGGCTTCGGCTTCCTCCAGGACCGGGCCGGCTTCTCCATCCCCCAGACCCTGATCGACTATTCCGGCGACAGTACCTATGCCCGCACCTTCGTGGTGGGGCTGCTCAATACCCTGCTGGTCTCCGCCATGGGCATCGTGGCGGCGACCCTGATCGGCTTCGCCGTGGGCATCGCCCGACTGTCGCCCAATTGGCTGCTGGCCCGACTGGCCACCGCCTATGTGGAGATCTTCCGCAACATCCCGCTGCTGGTGCAGATCCTGTTCTGGTACTTTGCCGTGCTGCAGGCCCTGCCCAGCCCACAGAACAGTCATTCGCTGTTCGAGGTGATCTTCCTCAACGTGCGCGGCCTGGTGCTGCCCGACCCCCAGCCGCTGGCCGGATTCGCCGCCACCCCCTGGGCACTGCTGGTCGCGGTGATCGCCACCTGGTGGCTGGCGCGTCACGCCAAGCAACGCCAGGCGAAGACCGGCCGGCCGCTACCGGTGTTCAAGCTGGGCGCCCTGCTGTTGATCGGCCTGCCGTCGGTGGTCTTCGTCGCCACCGGCATGCCGCTGGAGTGGTCCCTCCCGGCGTTCAAGGGCTTCAACTTCCAGGGTGGCGTGACGGTGCTCCCCGAGCTGATCGCCCTGTGGCTGGCGCTCTCCATCTACACCGCCTCCTTCATCGCCGAGATCGTGCGCTCGGGCATCCAGTCGGTGCCCCAGGGGCAGGTGGAAGCGGCCCAGGCGCTGAGCCTGCCCGGCGGCATCATCCTGCGCAAGGTGGTGATTCCCCAGGCGATGCGGGTGATCGTGCCGCAGCTGACCAGCCAGCACCTCAACCTGATCAAGAACTCCTCGCTGGCCACGGCGATCGGCTATCCGGACCTGGTGGCGGTGTTCTCCGGCACGGCGCTGAACGTGACGGGTCAGGCCATCGAGATCGTCGCCATGACCATGGCCGTCTACCTGCTGATCAACCTGATAGTGTCCGCGCTGATGAACCTCTACAACGCGCGCACGCTGCTCAAGGAGCGCTGAGATGGTGGATACCACGACCGTGACCGAGATGGTCGCCGAGCGCCGGCCGCCCGACCTGCGCCGTGGCCTGCTCGGCTGGCTGCAAGCCAACCTCTTCAATACCCTGCTCAACGGAGCGGTGACCCTGGTGACCGTGGCGCTGCTGGCCATGGTGCTCTGGCCCGTCTTGCAGTGGGCGGTGTTCCAGGCCGACTGGCTCGGCAACTCCCGCGAGGCGTGCAGTGGCGAGGGAGCCTGCTGGGTTTTCATCAGCGCGCGCTTCGAGTCGATCGTCTACGGCTTCTACCCGGGTGCCGAGCGCTGGCGGGTGGACCTGGTCTTCGCCGCGCTGGCGATCCTGATCGCCTGGCTGGCCATCCCGCGCCTGCCCGCCAAGCGCTGGGTGGGTCTGTTCGCCATGGTCGCCTTTCCCGTCATCGCCTTCTTCCTGCTGGTAGGGGGTGTGTTTGGCCTGGAACAAGTGCCAACCGGCAACTGGGGCGGCGTGATGCTGACCCTGACCATCGCCACGGTGGGCATCGTCGGTTCGCTGCCCATCGGTATCGTGCTGGCGCTGGGGCGGCGTTCGCAGATGCCGCTGGTGCGCGGCTTCTGTGTGGTGTTCATCGAGTTCTGGCGCGGCGTGCCGCTGATCACCGTGCTGTTCATGGCCTCGGTGATGCTGCCGCTGTTCGTGCCTTCTCAGGTCGAGTTCGACAAGCTGCTGCGTGCCCTGGTGGGCATCATGTTCTTCTGGAGCGCCTACATGGCCGAGGTGGTGCGTGGCGGGTTGCAGGCCATCCCCAGCGGGCAGGAAGAGGCGGCCAAGGCGATGGGCATGGGCTATTGGCAACGCATGGGGCTGATCGTGCTGCCCCAGGCGCTCAAGCTGGTCATCCCCGGCATCGTCAATACCTTCATTGCGCTGTTCAAGGACACCTCGCTGGTGCTGATCATCGGGCTCTTCGACCTGCTGGCGATCATTCGCTCGGGGCTGACCGACAGCGACTGGCTGGGTTTTGCTACCGAGGGTTATGTCTTCGCCGCGCTGGTGTTCTGGGTGTTCTGCTTCAGCATGTCGCGCTACAGCCAGCACATCGAGCGGCGCCTGCACACCGGCCACCGCAACTGACAACCACGAACGGGATCTTCTCATGAACCAGGCAAACGCCGCCCGGGCCGACTCGCCGATGATCGAGATCGCTGGGCTCAACAAGTGGTACGGCGACTTCCACGTGCTGCGTGACATCGACCTGACGGTCGCACGGGGCGAGCGCATCGTCATCTGCGGCCCCTCGGGGTCGGGCAAATCGACGCTGATCCGCTGCATCAACCATCTCGAGGAACACCAGGAAGGGCGCATCGTGGTCAATGGCATGCCCATGACCCGGGACGTCAAGCGCATCGAGCAGATCCGCCGCAACGTCGGCATGGTGTTCCAGCACTTCAACCTCTTTCCCCACCTGAGCGTGCTGGAAAACTGCTGTATCTCCCAGACCTGGGTGCAGAAGAAACCGCGTACCGAGGCCGAGCGCACGGCCATGGAGATTCTCGAACGGGTACAGATCGCCGACCAGGCCCTCAAGTACCCGGGCCAGCTCTCCGGCGGCCAGCAGCAGCGGGTGGCCATCGCCCGGGCGCTGTGCATGCAGCCGGAGGTGATGCTCTTCGACGAGCCGACTTCGGCGCTGGACCCCGAGATGATCAAGGAGGTGCTCGACGTCATGGTCGAGCTGGCCCGCGACGGCATGACCATGCTCTGCGTCACCCACGAGATGGGCTTCGCCAAGACCGTGGCCGATCGGGTCATCTTCATGGATCAGGGGCAGATCATCGAGCAGGCCCCCCCCGAGACCTTCTTCAACCACCCCAAGTCCGAGCGCACCCAGCTGTTCCTCAGCCAGATCCTCGGCCACTGAGCCCCTCCCGGGCGGCATCATGTCGGCTGTCGCCCGCCTTCCTTCCCCGGAAATTGACCGGTGTCAAAGTCTCACCCTGTGCTCTGCTGCTACGCTTAACATGTATCTGCGATACATCTTAAAAGGAACGCAGGGCTGCATGCCGTGAACGGCGGCGGCACTGCCACACGAGCAAGGGGGGTATGGTCCATGGCCGACGGTCTCACCAAGTCGGCGGCCCGCAACATCTTCTACGGCGGGTCGCTGTTCTTCTTTCTGCTGTTTGCCGCGCTTACGGCGCACAGCCACTGGTACATAGTCAACACGTCCACCGACAGCGCAGGGCTCACCGAGTCCGTCAAGCTCGGCAAGGAGGTGTGGGAAAAGAACATGTGCATCAACTGCCACACCATCCTGGGTGAGGGGGCCTACTTCGCGCCGGAGCTGGGCAATGTCTGGGAACGCTACGGCGGGCACAAGAACCCGGAGGCGGCCCGCGCGGGGCTTGCCGCGTGGATCCGCGCCCAACCGCTGGGCGCCCAGGGGCGCCGCCAGATGTCGGCCTTCGACCTCAGCGAGGAAGAGATGCAGTCGCTGATCGACTTCCTGGAGTGGACTGACGGTATCAATACTCAGGACTGGCCGCCGACCCCCGCCGGCTGAGCCGCTGGACCGCGGATGAATCAAGGAGAACGACACCGATGAAATACGAAACCCAGAAGGTGGCGCTGCCATTCTTCATGGTGGCCATGGCGCTCTTTGCCCTGCAGATCGTCTTCGGGCTGCTGGCCGCCAGCGTCTATGCCTGGCCCAACTTCATGTCCGAGCTGATGCCCTTCAACATCATGCGCGTCAGCCACACCAACCTGCTGATCGTCTGGTTGCTGATTGGCTTCATGGGTGCCACCTACTACCTGATGCCGGAAGAGGCCGAGCAGGAGATCCACAGCCCCACCATCGCCTACATCCAGCTGGCGATCTTCGCCTTTGCCGGGGCCGCGGCACTGGTCGGCTACCAGTTAGGGATCCACGAGGGGCGCGAGTTCCTGGAGCAGCCGTTCTGGGTCAAGGTGCTGATCACCATCTCCTTCCTGATGTTCTTGTTCAACACCAGCATGACCCTGCTCAAGGGCCGCCGGACCGCCATCAACCTGGTGCTGATGCTGGGCCTGTGGCTGGCCGCGGTGTTCTGGCTGTTCGCCTTCTACAACCCCTCCAACCTCGCCGTGGACAAGCTCTACTGGTGGTGGGTGGTGCACCTCTGGGTCGAGGGCGTGTGGGAGCTGATCATGGCGGCGCTGCTGGGCTACCTGCTGATCAAGATGACCGGCGTCGACCGCGAGGTGATCGAGAAGTGGCTCTATATCATCGTCGGCCTGTCGCTGTTTTCGGGCCTGTTGGGTACCGGCCACCACTATTACTGGATCGGCGCGCCGAGCTACTGGCAGCCCATCGGCAGCATCTTCTCGACCCTGGAGGTGATCCCCTTCTTCGCCATGGTGGTGTTCGCCTTCACCATGTTCTGGAAGGGCAGCCGTAACCATCCCAACAAGGCCGCCATGCTGTGGGCCCTGGGTTGCCCGGCCGTGGCCTTCTTCGGCGCGGGTGTATGGGGCTTCATGCACACCCTGTCGTGGGTCAACTACTACAGCCACGGCACTCAGGTCACCGCCGCCCACGGCCACCTGGCCTTCTACGGGGCCTACGTGATGCTGATGCTCGGCGTGATCACCTTCGCCATGCCGCAGCTGCGCCGCGTCCAGCCCTACAACCAGGTGCTGAACATGTGGGGCTTCTGGGTCATGACCGGTGCCATGTGTTTCATGACCTTCACGCTGACCTTCGCCGGTGTCGTCCAGACCCATCTGCAGCGCGTGCTGGGCATGAACTACATGGAGGTGCAGGACCAGCTCGGCCTCTTCTATATGATGCGTCTGGGCGCCGGTATCGCGGTGGCCGTGGGAGCGGTGATGCTGCTCTACGCCTTCTTCGGCCCGGCCCGCGAGCAGGTGCCGGCTGGTGGCACCCAGCTGACCGCAGGCCCCGAGCGCGCCTGACCACCCGAGGGCCCCGCTCGGGGCCCTCTTTCGTTCGGTTCTTCGTAAATCACCCTGACAGGAGTGATCTTCATGCCCCTTTCTTCCGTGGCCGCCAACGCCAGCGAGCAAGAGATTCCCTATTACCAGAGCGTGGGCAACGAGTGCGCGATGTTCGAGCAGGCGTTCCAGCAGCGCCTGCCGCTGCTGCTCAAGGGGCCGACCGGCTGCGGCAAGACCCGCTTCGTCAGTCATATGGCGGCGAAGCTCGGCAAGCCGCTGTTCACCGTCTCCTGCCACGATGACCTGACCGCCGCCGACCTGACAGGGCGCTACCTGCTGCAGGGCGGCGAGACCCGCTGGGTCGACGGCCCCCTGACCCGTGCGGTGCGCGAGGGCGGCATCTGTTACCTCGACGAGGTGGTGGAGGCGCGCAAGGACGTCACCGTGGTGATGCACCCCCTCACCGACGACCGGCGGCTACTGCCGCTGGAGCGCACCGGCGAGCTGCTCGAGGCGCCGGACGACTTCATGCTGGTGGTCTCCTACAATCCCGGCTACCAGCACATCCTCAAGTCCCTGAAACCGAGCACCCGCCAGCGCTTCGTGGCGATGTCCTTCGACTTCCCGCCGCCGGCGGTAGAGCGCGACATCGTCGCCCGGGAGAGCGGCCTGCCAGCCGACCAGTGCGCCGCCTTGGTCAACCTGGCGGCCAGCCTGCGCGCCATGAAGGGCCAGGACCTGGAGGAGGGCATTTCTACCCGCTTGCTGGTCTACTGCGCGACCCTGATCGGCGCCGGCATGCCGATCCTTGATGCCGCCCGCGCCACCCTGGTGGAGCCGCTCTCGGATGACGCCGACGTCCAGGAGGGGCTGATGGAAGCCATTCACGCCACCTTTGGTTGAGATCTGATCATGCTGGACTTTCTTGAGGTCGAGGAGACCGTCGGCCGCTTCTGGCACCGCTGGGCCTCCGGCGCGGCGAGCTACCCGGACCACCCCGAGGCGGCGGTGACCCTCGAGAGCCTGCGCCCCATGCTCGGCGTCTTCTTTCGTGCCGGCGGCGGCGAGGCCGGGGTCGAGGTGGCCGCCATCGCCCGGCGTGGTTCCGCCCACCGGCTGAGCCTGCGCCAGCGCCTGGGCCTCGACGAGGAGGACCTCGACCAGGCTCGCCGCGACGAGGAGCACCTGCTGCTGCCGCCGCGCCTGGCGCTCTTCCCCGAGGCCGCCCTCAACCGCGACCTCTACCTGTGGCTCACCGCCTTCCTGGCCGAGGCCCGGCCGGTGACGTTTCCCGCGGACCCGCTGCAGGCCGATCTGGCGCGCCTGCGCGAGGCACGACGCACCGCACGGGCCGCCCTGGCCCGCTTCCCGGGACTGACGGATCGCTATGTACGCCTGTGCGGCGAGTTGCTCGCCATTCGCCCGCAGCGCAAGCGCCTGCCGCCCATGGAGGCGGCCCTGGAGGCGGTACTCTGCGCCGAGCTGGGTGCCCCCGACCCCGACGAGGCCTGGGCCGCGGCCATGCAGCGCGCCATCCGCGAGTCGGACGTTTCGCTCGCGGCATTTCGCGCCCCGCGCGGCTACCGCCCGCCGTTGCCGGTGCCGCTATGGGGTCAGGCCGTGACCCTCGGGACCCGCGACGGAGCCCGCGAAGCCACCGTCGACGACGATGACGACATGACGACTGCCGGCGACTCCCCCGAGGATGACCAGGGCAAGCGCAAGGCCGACCGACGCGAGCAGGACCAGGCCGACCGCGACGACCCGCTGATGCTCAACAACATGGAGAAGATGCTCTCCTGGGCCGAGATGGTGAACCTCAACCGCCTCGTGGACGACGATGAAGAGGAAGAGGCCAAGAAGGCCGCCGACCAGATCGACGAGATCGTGCTGACGCCCAACCGCAAGAAGGCGGCCACCCGACTAAAGCTCGACCTCGACCTGGCCCCGGATGAGGTCGCTGGTGGTCGGCTGACGGGGCGTCATACCTATCCCGAGTGGAATCACCGCAAGCAGGCCTACCTGCCCGATCACTGCGTGGTGCTCAGCGACGTGCAGAGCGAGGAGGGGGAAAACTGGACCCCCGACGAGGCGACGCGTCGGCGCATCCGCCGGGTGCGCCGCGAGTTCGAGGCCCTGCGACCGCGGCGCGAGCTCCTGCGTGGCCAGCTGGACGGCAGCGAGCTCGACATGGACGCGGTGATCCGCGCCCGCTGCGACCTGGCCGCCACCGGCGAGTCCAGCGACCGGCTCTACGTGGACACCCGCACCCAGGCCCGCGACCTGGCGGTATCGATCCTGGTGGACGTCTCGCTCTCCACCGAGGCCTGGCTGCAGGATCGCCGAGTGCTGGACGTGGCCAAGGAGGCGCTGCTGGTGCTGGGCCATGGCCTGGCCGGCTGCGGCGATGATTATTCGATCCACAGCTTCACCTCCCAGCGCCGCCACAAGGTGTGGGTCAAGACCTTGAAGGACTTCGACGAACCCATGGGCGATCGGGTCTCGCGGCGTATCGCCGCGCTCAAGCCGGGCAGCTATACCCGCATGGGGCCGGCGATCCGCCACCTGACCGGGCAGCTGGCCGAGCGACCCAATCGCCATCGTCTGCTGCTGATGCTCACCGACGGCAAGCCCAACGACAACGACTACTACGAAGGGCGCTACGGTATCGAGGACACCCGCAAGGCAGTGCTCGAGGCACGCCGCCAGGAGGTGAAAGTGTTCGGGGTGACCATCGACCGCGAGGCGGGGCAGTATATCCCCCACCTGTTCGGCCGCGGCGGCTATGCCATCGTGCAGCGTCCCGAACACCTCTCGCTGGCGCTGCCGGGCATCTACCGCCAGATCATCGCCAGCTGAACCAGCGCCCGTCGAGACCCCGATCCATGAGGAGTTCCGCCATGACCACACAAACCCGACTCATCCTCGCCATGGCGGCCTGGTGCCTGGTCGCCGTGGCGCTGGTGCTGCCGCTGGTATGGCTGATCAACAATCGCGACTGGGGCGTGGCGCTGATGCTCGCCGTGCCCTTCGTGGTCTACGGTCTCATGCGCCTGGGGCGTGCCCTGGAAAGCTGGGCTCGGGCGAGCGAGCCGCCAGGTTCAAATCGCAAGGCTTGACGCTGTGGCACGGGCAGAAATCTCCAGCTTGGTACGATGATAACTTTGGTATTCCCGAGTCTAATCTCCGATCGATTTGAGCAGCGCGTCCCGGGCATCCAGGTAGAACTGGATGCCGACCTTGGTGGCCATCTCGTCGGAGAGGTCGAACAGCAGTTTGCGGCAGGTGACCGGCATCAGGATCGCCGTGGCGCCTTTCTCCACGGCAATTTCCACCAGGGTCACCGGGTTGTGGATGGGTTCGATGGAGCCGCCCAGGTTGATCTCGCCGATCACGATCAGCCCCCCGCGCAGGCTGCGCTTGAGCAATGCTGAACTCATGGCGATCAGCGCCGCGACTCCCAACTTGGTGCCGGCCTTGGCGGCATCGAAGGCGCGCAGTTGGATAGTGAACTCATGCTGTCGGGGTTCCTTGTCGCCGACCAGCTGGCCGGCGCGGGTGTAAAGGTTCTGTTCGGCGTAGCCGATGCTTTCCTTGAAGGCGGAGGGCACCGGCTTGTTGAGGATCTTGACGCCGGTGCCCGGGCCCTCGTTGACCTCGATGCGGTACAGGCCCGGATGCTCCTCCTGGCCGTTGCTGGCCTGGCCACCGGGGCTGATGCTCCATACTTGGCCGGGCTCCAGTGGATCGCTGCCGATGCTGTTGTCGCTCTGCAGCTCTGGGGTGGCGACAAACGTCTCCACGCCATCCTCGCCCATGGTGTAGCTGAAGTGGGTGTTGCGGAACTCGGCGGCGCCGATGCGTTTCTGCTGCTCCTTGACCCGCCGGCGCGCCTCCATGGCGATGTGAATCGCCCACTCCAGGTCATTGTCGCTGAGCGGGAGGTCATCGCCAGGATAGAGCAGTTTCAGCAGGCCGCTGGCGGTCTTGTTGACCGCGTTGGTATCACGGCCGGATAGCGCCCCCCCGAAGAAGACCCGCCCCTGCCACTGCGAGACGCGGCTCTGGTTGCGCAGCTGGCTCCAGCACTCCGAGAGGAAGTCGCTGACCAGGCCGAAGTGGTCAGTGAGCAGCTCCTTGCTGACCTTTGGCACGTCCCAGCCGGGCAGGAAGGCGTGGATGCGGTCCATGAAGGCGGTATCGTGGCGCATCTCCTCCGGCAACGGACCGAACAGGTGGCCGATGCGCTGCTGATGCTCCACGTCCACCTCGAAGTTGCCCACCAGCACGATGGAGCCATCGGCGCGGATGCTCTCCTTGCCGCGGGAGAACTCGCCGCTCTCCATGTAGCCCTTCATGATGTTGACGCCGTCCTTGTTGTCGAACGAGATGCCGGACACCTCGTCGAAGCAGACCACGTCGTACTGGCACACCAGGCCTCTGCGACCAGAATTGTTATCCACGAACATCTTGGCCACGGTGGCCTTGCCGCCGGAGATCAGGTGCGCGTAGGGCGAGACCTGCTGGAACAGGTGACTCTTGCCGGTGCCGCGTGGCCCCAGCTCGACGACGTTAAAGTTGCGCTCCACGAAGGGCACCATGCGCAGCAGCAGGGCGTCCTTCTGGCGCTCGGTGAGGCCTGCTGGCTCGATGCCGGTGGAGCGCAGCAGGAAGGCCTTCCACTCTTCGGTGGTGAAATGACGGCGGGCAGTGGCCAGCTCGTCGAGCACGTCGCGCTTGGAGAGCTGGATCTCGCGCAGGGCGCGGATGCCAAAGGGGCGCCCGCCCTGTTCCTGGGCGATGCTGGCGTCGTACTCCAGGGTCAGCTCGGCGTAGAAGCCGCCGGTCAGCATCCGCTCGTGCTCGCTGACCAGGTCATCCGGGATCCGCACGTCGGTCAGGCGCAGGCTGGGCAGGCTGGCCATGTAGGTGTCGTTCTTGGTGTCCAGGCGGGCCTGGATCAGATCGATGATCTTGATTTCGCCCTTCTCGCGGGCGCGGGCCTTGAACAGCTCCTCCTCGCCGGCCTTGATGGTGCGCGACTTGAGCTGCCGCTGCACCACCTCCAGGCCCTCCTCGATCTCTTCCGGATCGGTGCTGGCACAGTAGCGGCCGAGCAGGAACTCCACCACGTAGGTGGGAACCGGAAACTGCCGAGCGAAGGTGCGCACCAGGTCCTTGCGCACCAGGTACCCATCCAGCAGCTCAGCCGCCTTGCGATCCAGTTCATCGAGTTCCATGACGTCTCCGTATGTCTGTTCTCAAGGGCGTCTGTTATCAAAGGCTATTCACTGCCGCCGATGGTGGTGGAGCGCTGGGCGATCACCTGGCCACCGTCGTCCAGCACCACGGCGTAGGCGGTCTCTCCTTCGAGGTCGTCGTCCTCGACCACCACCGAGGCCTTGCCACCGGCCTTGAACGGCTTGGGTGAGAGCACCAGGCTGCTGGCCGCGTCGCCGGCATGACGGCGAACATCCAGCGTCAGCCCGTCGCTGTCGCCTTCCACTACAAGGGTACAGCGCAGCCCCTTCCACACCAGATCATCGATCAGCACCGAGGGCTTGGCGCCGGCGCTGCCGGTCACCACCAGTTCCGGTGTGACGCACTCCTGAAGGCTGAGGCCACCATGGGTGTAGGTCTCGCCCGCCTTGAAGCAGTGAATGCTCTCCGCCAGGGCGAAGTGTACCTGTTCGTTCCAGTACCAGGGGAAGCGCGCTGCGTCTGTATGGGCTCCCGGCTTGAGCGCGGCACAGCGCCCCCACTTGGTTTCCGCCAGGCTCGCCGGCAGCTCGGTCTTGGGCAGCTCGCCCGGCAGCAACAGCCAGCCGTGATCGGTGACTATGCGAATCTGTGACCAACCCTGGGCCAGCAGCACCTGGATGCGCTCTGCCACCTCCGCCAGCATGTCATCCACGTGCTGGGCCAGCTTCCAGCCGCGCTCATGGCCGGCATGATCGATATCGCCGAACTCGCACCAGGCCGGTCGGGAAGTGTCCAGGGTCTCCTTGTGCAGCTGTTCCACCTGGCGGCGTTCCAGCACCTGCCAGCCGTTATCGCGCAGCAGTTTCTGGAAGATGTGGCGGGTGATGGGGGTGAACTGATAACCGTCCGGTTCCTCCTGGATGGCGTTGCTACCCAGGATGGGCGCCACGGCGTACTTGCCGGTGCCGGTCACGCTGGGCAGTGCCGACCAGGTGCTGTGCTCGGCGACCTCCAGCCCTTGGGCGACAAGGCGCTGGGATAGCCGTTTGCCGCAGTCCATGCGCAGGCCATCCACGAAGAGCACACACTCGCCTGGCTGGGCATGGGGAGATGCCTCGCCGCGCTTCAGGCCATCAACACCCGGTTGCCATACTTTCTGAAGGTGGCGGGCGGCCTCGTCGGCCCAGCGCAGGTACATCGCGCGTATCGCCGCGAAGATGGCCTCCTGTTCGCGCTGGCCGGTGACCTGCTCCAGTGCTCGGAGCAGGGCATCGTCGGCCTTCCAGCCCTTGTCCAGGTACGCCTGGCGCATATCCTCCGCCTGGCCACCCGCCAGGCTGCGCGCCGTCACCCTTGCCAGCTCGGCCAGCGGTGCCAAGGCCATGGCCAGCGGGCTTTCGCCCAACTCCGCCCATACCCAGTCGCGGCGATGGCCGTGTTCCTGCTCCAGGGCTCCCAGCCGTTCTCTCGCCTCATGGGCTGGAAGCTGACCCAGCGCGCACAGCGCATGATAGAGCCGCTCCTCCTCCTGGCGGTTGAGCTGTGGCCAGACGGCCATGTCGTCAGGCTCGGGGAAGAGCCCAAGATCCGGTGGCGTAAGCTGCGCAAGCTGCTCGATCAGCTGTGGGTAGCGGCGGGGGGCCTCGGTGAAACGCGCCCAGACTGTCTTCCAGTTGCCCTGGCGCTGGGTAAAGCGTTCCAGCGCATCCAGTACGCTCTGCTTCTCCGGGTGTACGCCGTAGCGGGAGAGGCACACCTGGCAGAAGGCCTGCCATTCGTGGAGGGGCCAGCTGGAGCGCATGGCGTCGGGCTGATTGAGCCAGTCCAGCAGGTCGCGCACCGGGTCGCCGCCGGTGAGCAGGGTATTGAAGGCCTCGGCGTCCAGATGACGGCCTTGAAGGTCGGCTAGTGATTCCCTCAGTAGCCGGGGCAGGGCGGCCAGCAGCGCCTGGCGGGTTGCAGCGTCCCCGGCGATCTCAAGGCCGAGCCCACCCTGCTGGGAGGAAAGAAACGCCCGCGGCGTCCAGTCCTTGGCGTTGATCTGAGACCAGAGCGCTCCTCGATACTGCAGCTCCGCCAGCGGTTTCAAGGCTTCTGGGCACTCGCTGACGGCGCGCAGGTCCTGGCGCCCCACGCCCGGCAGGTAGAGGATCGGCGGTGTCTCCTCGTCCAGCTCGATGTCGTCTATCGTTCCTGCAATGGCGCAGCGCAGCCAGATTGCCGGGCCGCGACGCTGCTCGGGGGCATAGTCGCCCAGCACCAGGAGCTCAGGCAGTTCGGTCTGTATCTGCGCGATCACCGGCTCCCACAGCCGCTCGCGGTCCGGCCACAGGATGCAGGCCGGGGCGGCCTGCACATCGGGGTTGTAGGCGGCGGCGCCGCGGATGGGGTGTCTAAGTTGGTCGAGCAGCGTCATGGCAGCAGTCCTTGTCGCAGGGCTTCCCGGTACACGAAGGGAGAGCGTTTGCGCAAAAACGCGGCCGTGTACTCGCCTTCCAGAAATTCCTGAAAGTGCCTGGCACGGAGTTCCCGGTTGCCCGCATCGTCGAGTCCGAGTCGCTCGATGGTGTCTGCCACCTGCTCTTGCTGCTTACCCTCAAGCTCGGGCGATGGGTAAATGCTGCCGCTGACCAGTTCCAGTCGAAACCAGCCATCCTGCACCTTGAAGGGGTCCAGGACCTTGCTGTAGTCCCTCTTCCGGCTGTTCATGATCGAGCAGGCCAGGCGATAATTGTTCCATTCGTAGGCCAGGTCCGGTCGTGGCGACTTGGCCACGAAGTGATCCACCGTAGCGCCGCCGGTCACGCGCTCGATGTAGACACAGAGATAGGCGCAAATACCGCTGTAACGACTATGCAGATCGGTTAGGCACTCTCGCCAATAGGTCGGGAGCTCCTTGCCCGTGCCAGCAGGCAAGGGCTGAGGGCGGAGCCAGCCTCGCTCTTGTAGCCAGGCACTGCCACGCTGACGCACGCGCGCATCGAATTCGGCAGGTTCGGGTTGCGGCACCACAGGAATCATTCCAACCACCCCTTCTGTTCCGCCACAAACCGCCAGCGCATCCAGAAGGGGTCGGTATCGCCGAGGACCTCGCGCAATCGCCTATCCAGTTCCAAGGCTTCCTTCTGGCTCAAATCCTCGCGCTTGAGTGCCTCGGAGGCGTCGCTCAATGCCTGCTCGGCCTCCTCGGAGCGAGCGCTGGATAGATCGAAGGCCTCGCTGGTCAGCCAGCGGCTGGCGTCGCCGCGGCGAATGAACTCCCGGCGGGTCAGCTGTACTCGAGGTACTTTGTTTTTCTTGTCTCGGTGGATATCCAGATCGAACCAGGCATCCTGCTGGTGATCGAACCAGGGTTCGACAGAGGCCATGATCAGCGGCGAGTGTGTCGCGGTGATCAGCTGCGTCTCGGCCTCCTGGGCCAGGCTATCCATCAGCTTGAGCAGCGCCGGTACGATCTTGCGCTGCCAGCTGGGATGAAGGTGGGACTCCACTTCATCGATCAGGAAGATGACCTGGTGGGTCTCGGACTGCTGGAGCAGCCGGGAGGCCTGACGGTGCTCCTGCCAGGCCCAGACCAGGAAGTAGGCCAGCGCCATGATACGGCGCATGCCGGAAGAGGCATGGATCACCGGCACGTCCTGCTGATAGGGCATGCGTACCGTGGGGATATCGCGCACGTCATCCAGGCTGACCCGGGTCAGCTCGCCAGGTGCCAGCAGCTCCTCGGGGGAGGGAGACAGTACCTCCAGCACCGTCTTCAGTTGCTGGAACGCCTGCCCGTTCTCCTTCTGCCACCCCGCCCAGTCGCGAATCAGGCCGTTGCATAGCCACTTGCCGTCATCGGTGCGTAAGCCGTCCCAGACCTCGGCCGGGCTGAAGACATAGGCCGGCTGCCGTTCCTGGGTATCCAGGTTCTTATGTGCCACCCAGTAGTTGCGTGCGGGGTCCCAGACGGCAAAGCTGCCGTCGGACATGGCATAGAGGACAAGACCCGGGTTGGCGGGACGTCCCTGTCGCCCCGTCCAGTCCTGCTCCTTGGGCTTGAAGGTGCTGGTGTAGCGTTCCGCCTTGGCCTTGCCCGTGAACTCGAAGGTGATCTTCCCTTCACCGCTTGTGGGCCTGGCCATGTTGCCGGATGTCAGCTTGGGGTTGATCTGCGCCGGCCACTTGCGCGTCAGCGCCCACCAGGCGATATCCAGCAGGAAGCTCTTGCCCAGGCCGTTGTCACCGGTCAGCAGGTTGAGTCGCGAGCCGAAGTCCAATGCCATCTTCGGCGCCGGGCCGACCCCTTCAATAATTAGGGATTTGATCATTGCCAGGCTCCTTCGTGGTTTGAGCTCGCGCCTGCCGCTTCGCCGCCAGCGTGAGGTGGTAATCGATGATCTGTCCCGTCCATATTGACTCTGCTTCGCCAGAAAGAGCTTATTCATTCTGGAAGGATTATGGTGTCAGCGCCCCGATAGACACCGACACTTTGGATCCCCGGCGCGCCTCCCGCAGTAACTGCAGGCCGCATACCATGCCCGCTCTTCGCGCTGTATCGGGCTTAGCTCCTCGATACGGTTGAAGTGGCCACCAGGCTTGGTCATCTCTTTCCTGATCAGGGCCTCTCCAGGTACCAGCGAGATATCCTCGTACCTGGCCACATTGGGTCGCAGCAGGACGCTGCCTACCGGCTGCTCGCTCTGGCTGCTGCGACCCTTAGGCTTTTTTGCCGTTTTCTCGGCCCCGCGGCTCTGCTTTTGTGGTTCGTTCATTGAATGACCGGTGATTCCCTGCATGATGTCCAGGCCGAATTCCAGCTCGTGAATGGGCCGGTAGTCGTTGTCTCCTTTGATGGCTGACTTCGCCGAGGCATGCAGGATCAGGTCATCGTCCACCTCCAGGTCGAGCATGATCCGCTCGAACAGTTGCTGCATCGAGGGCTCGACCTTGATGTTCAGGGATGCCAAGGGCTGGCGAGAATCGTTGGGCTGCACCTGGCGCCCGTGGCGGATGGGGGAGAGCAGGCTGATCTTGCCGACTCCGTCCCGAGGATCGGTACAGTAGAGCGTCAGCCTCTCCGCTTCGCTGACATCCCCGGCGGTGGGCATTTCGTAGCCTGCGCCAATGACGGGAAAGTATGCGTTACGCGCCACATGGACCTCGATGTTCTTGGCCAGGCGCAGGCGTGCGCGATCATGAGCGATCCAGGCGGCCCCTTCCGAAATAATGGAAAAGCCACGTTCAGAGATCTCGACCCGGGTGGCGCCGAACATCTCATAGAGGCCCGACTTGACTGCCGGCATGTTGACGATACCGCCGGTCGCCAGGCATAGCGAGATATCCGAGGTGGTCAGGTCGGCGGATTCGATCAGGGTCTTGGCACGCTTCACCCCCTGGCGGATCTTCTGACCGATGATCTCCTCCAGCTCGCTGCGGGTCAGCAGGATGTCGATATCAGGGTCCTTCACGTCATTACGGAAGTATGCCGGGATGTAGATGGGCTCCTGCTCCCGCGAGGAGAGCTTGATTTTGGCTTCCTCGGCCCGGGTCAGAAGGCGCAGGCTGGCATCAGGGTTAATGTCCGCCTCATCGGAACCGAGCCCTGCCGCTTCGACGGCGCGTTTCTCGACCTCACGGCGGATCGCCTCGTCCATCACATCGCCACCGAGCCCGTGAGTACCGTCGTTTCGTATCTGCACGAGCATGCCTTTTTGCACCTGGCACAAGGTCAGGTCCAGGGTGCCGCCGCCCCAGTCGAATACCAGCAGGTATTGCCCTTCAAGGCGGCGGATCTCGTTTTCCGGATCTTCCTTGGTGCGCAGGTAGCCGTAGAGTGCGGCCATGGGTTCATGCACGAACTGCTCGATGGTCAAGCCCGCCTGGTGAAAGGCCTCACGCAGCTCGCGACGTTGTCTGCCATCCATATCGACGGGAATCGTGACGACGGCCCGACCGATACCCCGATCAAGCTTGTAACGCCGGTCTTCCTCGGTGGCCCTCACGACGTGTTTGACGACATCAGCGACCATGTCGCGGGGGCGCCGCGGCACTCCATCGACATGCACATGTTCCCGGTCCAGCAGCATCTTGGGTGAGCGGACGACGTTGCCGATGACACCAATCTCGTGGGTGGCTAGGCGCTTCTTGGCCTCGCTGCCACAGATGACGCTGTCGCCCTCGTAACACACCACGGAAGGGTAGGGCTCATCCCCCTGGTCGAATACCACCGTTTGACCGCCGATGACCTGGCTGATCAGGCTGTTGGTGGTGCCGAAATCGAAGCCGAAGACCTCCATATCATTCTCCTTCCGTATCGCGCAGGATCTTCTTCAGATGGCCAAGCGTTTCATCCACGTAGTGCGAGACGATATGCAGCTTGGGCGGGTCGCGTTGCAGAGCGGTCAGCGCCTCCTCCAGGCGGGGCACCTCGCTCTTCAGTGCCTTGGTCACCTGGGAGCGCAACCGGTGCTTGTCATCCTCAAGGTGGACGCTGGTGGTCTGGGCGTTCTGCTTCTCCCGATTAAGCGCCTGCCCAAGCTCTTCAATCCTGGCCAGCAGGGCTTCGTGCTCATGGCGCAGGGCCGTGTGCTCCTGGCGTGCCTGATCGCGCTCGGCAGTGAGGCGCTTTGCGTCTCGCTCCAGCCGTTCCAGCTCGCTTTCCTGTCTGGTCCTGGTGTTCTCGATCTGGCGCGACAGCCAGCCCAGCGGAGAGAAGTCGGCAGTGACCTGGGTATAGGCCGCCTTCAGTAGTGCCTCCTTGGCCTGGGTGGGGTAGTGAGTGCTGGTGGTGAACACGCCCTCCGCCCTCAGGAAGCGCAGGATCTCGTCTTCTCCGGCCCACCCCTGATTGGCTTGCCAGATCAGGCTCAGGAACAGCATATTCCGCAGCTTGGCCAGACGCTCCTTCTTGTCCTTGTCCTTGTCCTTGTCCTTGTCCTTGGCCTGTATATCCTTGTCGGCTCCCACCTGCTGCGCTCGGCTGGCGTAGCGCCTGAAGAGCTCCTTGGCGGGGAGGCGATCTTCGTCGCTGAGCGGTAGCCAGTCATCCGCAGGCTCCATGGGGAGATCGAACCCTTCCCGGCCAGCGTCGATGGCGAACTTCAGCAGCAGGTCCTTGATGGTGCGATTGCTGTGGACCTCGAAGGCGGCGAAGGCCAGGTTGACGGTACGGGCGAGCGAGTCGTCCTCGCGCTGGGCAAGGTCGAGAAGCTCCGAGCGCTGAGCTGCCGAGAGCGTCCGCTCCTCCAGCTTCTTCAGGGCCGGTTCGGTGATCGTCTTAGGAGTGCCCGAGGAGGCATAGAAACGCTTGATGATATCAAAGACACGCGTGACCGGCTTACTGCCCTTGGGACCCTTGCCGGAGGAGTTGTCATTCTTGTTGGTCCCTTCCTGCCCTGATGAAGGCGATACCGTCGCTGCGTCCTGGTCAGTTTCGCTTGCGAGATAGTGCCCACTGGGCCGCCTGTCCCGGCCAGTCGCTGACGTCTGCTGGGACGCAGTCGACGATGAGGTATCGGTTCCCCGATGGGACTCGTCGTTGTTGGGCTTCTTCCCGCGAGACACGCCTCCTGAGACGGCGCCGGTCGCCTTGTTCATGATTGGCACAGTCTTGCGGTCTTCCTTAGGGGAGTCACTCATTCTCTACGTCCTCGATGATGCGGGTGGCCAGAGTCTCGAATAGCGGGCTGTGGCGAAGCTTTTTGGCCCAGGCGGCAGCCTGTTCATGGTCGCCCGCACCCCAGCAGGTATTCATGGCCAGTACTTGGATCTTTACCCGGTCGTGGTCGGTGGTGAACCGCTTGCTGGCCAGTTGCACAAGCTGCGGAAGCTGCTCCTGCTGCTCTGCCAGCGGCAGGCTGCAGAAGCGCATGACCTCGGCGGTCAGGGTATCCACCGGTAGGCTATGGCCGGAAGCAACCCTGGTATCGGGGGCCGGGCAGTGCTTGCCGGCGCGTAGCCCGTTCAGCACCCGGCAGGCGATGGCGACCTGACCAGCGAGTGCCAGGGCTTCCGCCTCGCTGAAGGCGTTATCGTTGAAGTTGACCAGCGCCTTGATCAGGTTGGCCAGTGGGCGGTAGAGGAAGCGGAGTGCCTCGCGGGCAGCGTGGTATTTCGCCGAGTAGCCATCGTGGCCAAGGCTGGAGCCGCCCCGCTGATCCTTGGCCAGCACGCCGTAGAGGAAGTCGCTAACGCCTTCCAGGTAGTACCTGGCACCATCCTTCTGTTTGGCCTCCGTGATGAACTGGGCGATACGATCACTTTCCAGCGGCTGGTTGACGATCAGGGTGTTGAAGGCCCGCTCCACCGCGGCCAGCTGTGCCTCGGTAGGGATTTCGAATTCGATATGGTAGGTCACCGAGTAGTCGGCGCTGGTCAGGGTGACCTCATGGAAGCCCGAGGTGATCTCGTTGAGTCGGCGGCATGCCTGCCGGTTGGTCACTTCTTGCTGGTCGATCACGATCCGCTCTGCCTGCTGGATCACCCAGTCCGCCAGCGGGAACGGGCTGGCCACCACCTCGCCCCGCTCCTTGACCATGCGGCTGCCTATGAGCAGCTGGGGGCGCTTGAAGGGGTGCTGGTCAAAGACGTGCTGCCGCCGCGCCTCACGGTCCGCAAAGAACTCGCCGCATTTGTCACATTTGAAGGTGACGGGGCGGTTGGGCTCCGTCGGAAACTCGGGGATCAGCACGCTGCCCCCGGCATTGCCGGGGTCCACTGCATCGGTGATCTTGGCCATTGCTAGCCTCCCTGCGTATTACTAAACGATTTTTATTTCCTCAGCACCACCTTTAAATAATCATCTGTTAGTTCAAACTGTGGCTCAGTGCCATTGTGCTCGCGCATGGAAGGAATGATTTTTGTTCGTACTCCCATGCCGCGAGCATCTACATAGCCATAGTCACGTAAAACTTCGATAATAAGTGGGTTTCGTGGCGAGCGTTGCCCTGCGATCATCTTCTCTATCGTCATGGAGTTTTGCAGCGCCCCTGGGCTTATGACTTCCAGTCGATCCGAGTAACACGCGACTTCGATATCCACAGAGCGAGTCCAGTCACGGTGAGCAAGCGCATTGATAAGAAGCTCTCTGATAGCTTCGCGAGGATAGTGCCATCGGCGCTCACGCCGGAATCCCGAATCAATATCTGTATCTTCTTCGGAAATAAATGGCTCGATAGTGTCAATAAAGCGTTCTACAAGTCCGTAGTCATTCTCTGCAAGGCGCCGGCTACCCTGCTCATCTCGCCGCCACAGGCCTACAATGGGAGCATCCAGAATACTATCAAGCTCGGCGCGGTAGGTTTTATCCTCACCATCAAAGGCCAGCACACGAAGGCCCGACTGACGAAGATAGCGACGCGGGGATACACCGAAAAGCACAAGTCCGGCAATGGTACAGACCACCTGGTCGCCAATACCTTCCACCATAAAGCCCAGCGCAAGAAGACGATCTACCCACTCGGCTTTATCCTCGGGTACGTCAGGGTCTTCGATGACATTGCGCAAATAATCATCCAGACGATCAAGGTTGAGCGACTGAAAGTTTGTGCCGGTCACCGGCAGCGTTTCCGGGTGTAGAATGCCACCACTGGCAAATAGGCGCGCCTGCTGTTCACGAGTGGCAAGGCGTGATGTCGAGCCTACTCGGATGTAAATCTCTTCACGGCCTTGGTGGCGAAGGACGTAAGGTTTGGTGATGCCTTGGGTAAAAGAGACAATCGCGACACGGCGTTCATCGTCAATCTTCACTTCTTCGTAGAAAGGCAGGATTAGGGGGTGTATCTTGGCGCCAAAGACACTATCCATTACCCATTCTTCAAGATTCGGCCGCTGAATACCACTGACGGTGCCGTCATCTTCGACACCCAGTATTACCATGCCACCGTTAAGGTTGGCCATGGCCACGACTTCTTTGGCGAGCTGTTCAGGTCGAATATCGTCTCGTTTGAATTCGACACCTGAATTTTCGCTATTGGCGATAATCTCCAGCAGTTCGGTTTTTAACATGTGAATGTCCTACTCGAAGCCATATTTTTCACGCCGTTGGTTAAAGGCACTCTCGCCACCTTCGAGAATCTCTGCCGCCAAGCGCTTAACTTCAGGAAGGTCTATGGCGCCTTGCTGGTTGCTGGGTATCTCGCCCTTACCTTCAGTAACATTGAGCACTCCAATCCATTCAGCGTCTCCAAATACGGGGATGTTAGCATTATGAGTTGCAAAGAGAAACTGGCGAGCAACTTTAGCTGATCGTAGCTCAGTGACGATGCGATCGGCTATAAAAGCATTGTCCAAGTTATCCTCGGGCTGATCGAGAATAAGTGGGTCTTGGTTTTCCAAAAGAAGCAAGTGGAGAATTGCAGTGCACTGCTGGCCTGTGGATAATCTTTCTAATGGGCGGTAGTTTTCCTCATCCTCAGTGTGTCCAACATTTAATTCCAGCTGAATAGAGTCTGGAAGATCCAGCTCTTCAAGCTCTAACAGTTTACTCCGTGGCAGCTTGGTTAGTGCTTCGGCTACGGATGGTGTGACAATGCCACTTAGGCTGATTTTTAATTCACCAGAACCACTGCGAATTAATTCCGCCAGGCTCGCAGGAGACTCTGAACACTCGTCTCGAATACTGGCGAGGCGTTTTGGGCCGACACCTTCCAGGGCGCAACTGCTAAAAAACTGGAAAAGCGGCTCTCGATCACCTTCTGTCACGATCATCAGTTTTAGCTTACCCTTTAGTTTTTTGTTTAGTTTCTTCAAGGCTCGATGTAGTGTGGTGGAGCGCTTGGTGCGTGCCTCTCCAAGGTCGGCTAATAGAGATTTTCTTTTATTTTCTAGTTCGGTAATCAGAGCTTGCCGCTGGGTAAGGGTCATTTTCATGGGCTTGATACGCTCAATCTCACGCAATAACGACTGGTACTGGGCCCCGATTTCTCGACCGCTCTTTCCCTGACTAGCAGGTATTTCCTTAAAATCTTTTTCCAGGTCTTCTTCCGAAGAGGTAATGTGACCAGTGAGCTGGTGTTGGAGTGGCTGTAATACCTGTTGGGTGGTTACTACCTTCTGGTTGGCTTGGTTGAGCAGGTCTTTGACTTGGGTCCCAACTTCGTCTAACAACTTGCGCTGTTCTACGAGAAGGGCAGCATGAGGTAATTCTTTAAGCGCCTGATCACTTAAAAATATAGTATCTGGTAAGGTGTCATAAGTTGACTCAATAGCTTGTTGAAGCTGAGTCAATTCCTCGGCAATGCGGGCGGAAAGACGCTTTTCTGTTTCCAGTTTGGGTATGGCTTTTAGCTTTTCATCAAGCCCCAGTGATTGAAACTGAGAAACCTGATCCTGCAGCTTGGGTAGCTGAGATACCTCGGATTCAACGTCACCTAACTGCTGATAGGCACGAATTATCGCCTGCCGATTTTCTTTTAACTTTGTCAATATCTCCTGGCTTTTTGATTCGTAGGATGCTTGTCCTCCTTCTAAAAACCGACCTAATAAAAGGTGGAGGCGACTGCTGTCTTGGGACAGTTCATATATTTCGTTTTGTCCGAATATTTCTAGCCTAGGTAACAAATCACAAGGGGTGTAAGGTGATAGCGCACCACTTTCATCCTTGACTACCGGTTGATCGCCAAAACGCCGGGAAATCTGGAAAGTTCGCCCATGCATGGCAGAGGAACGAACCTTGAGTTTTATCTGGCCTTTTTCACGCCCCAAGTTTTCCTTGATGATTTGATCATGCTGCCGTTGGGCGGATTGTCCTAAGGGGCGGATGCTCAGAGCAAATCGGATACACTCCAATAGCGTAGACTTTCCAGTTCCTCGTCCGCCAATTACGGCATTTAAGTGGTCAGAAAACTCGATTTTTACTCCGTCGAGATAGCCTCCAGTAAACTCTACAGCCTCAATAGCCGACGAGTGATTTTTTGGTACATCAGAGTTTAAGCGTACCCGGGATTCTGGATCAAGAAAAGCAAGCTTGAAAGATTCAAAGCAGGGGGTTGTCATCTTTATCAGGCAGGATGCACCGGGTTCTTTCAACGTTTCCGGCGCTTCTACATCCTTGGCATTTATCACGGCTATAGGCCGCTTTCGCTGGTATTGAGTATTCTTGTTCAGTAGTACCTTGCGATAGAAATCATCCTCGATGCCCCTGAGGTCCTCAATGCCGTTTGAGATTTGTGCAGCTCGTAATTTTGTGTTTTTCCAGACATGATCTAATCGGCGTTTCAATAGCCCATTGTCATTGGTGCAGTGTGCTGAATAGATGAATCCCCCAAGTTGATCAACTTCATCGATGAGTTGTTCTGCACTTAGGCGTGAGGGGCGAATGCCATCTTCTGTATCTAGAAGCTTGAGGTTGCCAAGATACCGTTCAAGCTGTTGTGAGCTGGTATTTTCAGCGAATAGGCAAACGAAATGCACCTTCTCGCTGGAGGCAATCTCGAATCCAGGGAAGACCACAATATCATGCTGAGCCATCAGGTATCGAATGGCATCAACACCAGTCACGTCGCCGTGATCAGCGATACCCACGACATTGATGTTTTCTTCTAGGCAGATGTTCAATAACTTTTGGTTATAGTCTCCCTCTGTTGAGGATTGCTCCTGACCACGATACTTAATATAACCGGCCGGATTAACCTGCAAGGCACATTTCCAAAACCGGGCTTTGGTGTATTGTTTAGCCATGCTTAGCTTCCTCGATTTCGCGGGCAGCACTTTTCGCCATAAGTGTCAAATGGTAGTCGTTGATCCGGTCGCCCTTGGCGCCGCCCAGCTGGGGGCCGAGGTTATACCAGGGGGCGGATTCGACGTCCTTGCCGCGGTCTTTCTTCCAGTGGATGTTGGGCTTGTGGACGAGCACGCCGGCGCCTTTCTTCTTGACGTCGGGGACGGACAGGAAGGGGCGGATATTGAGGCGCACGCCGTCGTTGAGGTCCGGGTGCCAGCCGATGGGCTGTTCCTCCAATGGCTTCCAGCGCACGAAGATATCGTAGCCGTGATCCTGGTCTGGATAGCCTTCGCCTTCCAGGATCAGCTCCAGGCTTTTCTGCAGCGCTTCAGCGGCGGCCAGGCGGGCCTCGGCGCCGTCGATGCTGTCGTTGATCTGCTTCTTCTGTTGGGTGATCCAGTCGCCCAGATAGGTGTAGGTAAGGGTCTCCAGGGCCTTATAGTCGAGCCTGTGGTAGTTCACGAGCGCCGAGAAGCCGTCCTTGAGGCCGTCCCAGACGTGCCAGATGAAGGGGCGGTTCTGGAACAGCTTGCAGTGCTGGGCGAAGAACTTGTCGCGCAGCCAGCTCTCCAGGTCCTTGCCGGCGTGATCGACGCTCTCCAGCAGCTTGCTCTGGATGGAAGCAGACCACTGGTCGCCGTAGGCGTCGGCCAGCAGGGCCACTAAGCGATCCACGGCTCGGCGTTCACCGCGCACCGCGGGCAGGCAGACGATGCCGTCGCGGTCGGCATGGCCGAGCAGCGCCTCACAGCGGTTGACCCACTCTCGCTGCTCCTCAGCCAGCTCCATCTCCGGGTCCCGCTCTGCCGGCCAGCGGTATCCCAGCAGCCGGGCCACTGCGACCTGCAGCACCGTATCGTCGGTGCGCAGCGGGCCGTGGGCAGTCCATTTGGCCTCCTCGTCCCAGATCACCGAGCCGCAGGGGTGGCCGTGGAAGATCCATTGGGTGGGGTCGTCGGAGTAGGCCTCGGGGAGGCCGTGGGGGTAGTTTTCTTCAGCAACATTTTTCCAGTGGTTGATGTCGAATCCAACTTTACCTAATGTTGAATTTGTTACATTAAGTTTTTGGTCAACCTCTCTTATTTTGTTTCTGAATATTGAAGATAAGCAGAAGCATAAAATGGCGGCTGTATTTTTTTTATCGTTAGGTATTATTGCTGACACGTTGCTATCGAACGCTGTTCCAGAGTAAAGGGATGCAGGCAATTCGCCCATCTGGCTAATCACTACACCTTTCATCCCCCAGACATCAACGCCTCTTTTCCATGAGCCGCCCAATCTTCCATTTAGTGACTTGATATATCTTAAATACTCTCCCTCGCCTTTTTGCCATTTGAAAATCTGTGAGAAACCATTGTAATGGCCAGGCTCATTCGTCGTGCTTTGTTGATACTCCCAGGTGTTATTTTTTTTTCTTATTTCCCAAAAATATTTTCCCCACCTCGGGTAGTCACCAGTATTGACTCCAGCTAAAGCAGAAGCGTGCTCATTGAGAAGAGATGACGCTTCAAGTTCGCCAAGAACCACTCGTGCGTCGGGGTTTTTTAATTGATCGTTCTGTTTGTTGTATTTTATTTCGTATTTGATCAGCCCTAGTGCTTTTTTATCAGCTGTTCGAGGTTCCGAAACATCCAGCCCTCTTAGCAAGTTTCCCTGAGCATCTGAATTCAGAAGGTCTGCTGGCTGGCCAGCCTCATTCCCACGGCTCAAGGTGATCAGCTGAACGTTAAAGTCCCACATAGGCGTCTGAAATCCTTTTGGGCCTAGTCGCGCTATCAGATGCCAGCGATCATTCTTCAGCAGCTTTTCCCGAAACTTTTTGTAGCTGGCGAGGAACAACCAGTTCTGCGGCAATACATTGCTGGTGGTGCCACCCTCCACACATAGCTCCAGGCAGTGTTCGAGGAACACCGTGGCCAAGTCATTCTTGGCGGCGGGGTAATAGTCGGCACAGAATTCCTGAAGTCTTGGATGCTGCTTGCCACGCGCCAGGTAGGGCACATTGGTAATCACCCAGTGGTAGCGATCCCCCAGCAGAGTGGCCGCCTTGGCCAGGCCTTGGGCGGTCACCGCCGTTTCATGCTGCTCATCGCTGCCTTCCTGGACTCTTTCTTGGGAGAGGGCCTGATTCAGCGCCTCGGAGAGCTCCTCCCACTGGGCGATCTTGGCGGCGCTGGTGCGGGTGGGGTCGAGCAGGCTGCCGAGGATGGGGGCGTCCTTGAAGCTGTCGTAGAGCCAATCCAGGGCGATGGTCAGATTCTTCTTGCCCAGCCCTAATGCCTTCCACTCCTCCTTGGCCACGCTGATGGGCAGGCCGGAGCAGGCCAGGTGCAATTCGGGCAACTTGCGATAGCCGCCGGCTTCCGGATAGCGCCAGGCGGTAAGGGCCAGGGCAAAGGCGGCAAGCTCCACGCAGCGCTGGTCGATCTCCAGGCCATGCAGGTTGTCGCGCAGCACCGCATCCACGGCGTCGCGGGCGTTCAAGCCCTCCAGCTCCATGCGCATGGGCACCAGCATCAGCAGGGCGGCGACCAGAAAATGGCCACTGCCGCAGCAGGGGTCCAGGGTCTTGAGCTCGGCGAGGTTCTGTGGCCAGGCGTCGAAGGTGCCGGCGGCAGGGGTCCAGTTTCCGGTCTCCTCGTCCTTGACGAAGCGCAGGTATGCCAGCGGCACGCCGGGCAGGCTGGCCTTGTCGCGCAGTTCCTGCTCGCTTTCGGCGCTGGCCAGGTCGGCTTCCGACAGGCGGCGGGCGGCCCACCAGGCGCCCAGGCTGTTATCCAGCAGGAAGCTGACCATATAGGGCTCGGTGAAGAGCTGGGTGACCGCGGGCAGCTCGTCGGCGCCGATCTTCACCTCGGAGCGGTTAATGCGCTCCTTGTTGTCGGTCTGCCAGAACTGGTAGACCCAGCCCAGGCTGTCGCTGGCGTGGAAGACCTCCACCGGCAGGCCGGCCAAGAGTTCTTCCAGCTCGCACTGGTATTCCGCGGCCAGGGTGAGCTCGAACACCGGGCTGTCGACGCGGAACACCTGGGGCAGCATGGTGCTGGCCAGCCGGGCGGCCAGGGCCCAGCCGCTGGTGCGCTGGCCCTGTTCGGCTTTCTCCTCGTTCCGTTCGTCGGCCAGCTCCTCGCACTCCTCCAGGGTGACGGCCACGCCGTCGTACATCAGCAACTCGTTCTCGGCCAGGAAGCGGGCGAACAGCATGCGGTGCCAGTGCTCGTAGGCGATCTCGGCGATCAGCCGGGTGACCGCCTGGGCGCCCTCCTTGAGCGGGTCACCGAGGCTGCGGGCGTGGGCGCGCAGCCGGCGGCGCAGGGCCCGCTGGTCATCACTGAGGTAGCTTGGCGGGGTCTCTTCGCCGACGCCGAGCTGCTCCAGGGCGGCCTCGGCGGCCTGTTCGGCCACCGGGCGGGCCTTACGCACGGTGCGGTCGAGCCGGTTGCGGAGTGTCTTGTCGAGTGGCTGCATGCTGCTGTCCATGTTGTTTCCTTCCACGGTGTCCCTGCGAATGCGTGTTCCTTTGCACATAAGCATTGCTGTGCGCATTGGGCGGCGTTTAATGCTCAGCCGTGTGCATTACGGCGCCGGTCGGTCGTAGCCGGCAAGGTGCTGATCCAGCGACCAGATGGTCACCCGGCGCTGCGGGTTCTGCTCACAGAGCCGCTGCCAGTCGTGGATGATGGATAGGTCACCCAGGCCGCTCCCTCGTTTGGCGTGGTCAGGGAATTCCGACAGCCATGCCTGAAGCTGCTCGGCCTCCAGGAAGTTGATTGGCTTGAAAGGGCTCTGCCCGTCTAATGCCGCCTCGACCTGCTTTACGAAGCGCTGGGCACAAGCCCGGCGCTCGCGGCCGTCGCCGTGCTGGCCGATATGGTTGCCGGTCTCCAGGATCGTTGCCATGGGCAGAAACAGGGACTCCTGTCGGGTAAGCCGATCTCCCAGCTCTGCAACGACATCAGCGTGGTTACTGTCCATCCCGGGAACCCTGAGGATTTCCACGAATACCGATGTATCAATGAGACAGATGGCGCTCATCCCTGAGACTCCGTGTCCTGCTTGAGCTCCTCCAGCCAGGCCAGTGCCGCGGCGCGGCGCTGTTCCGGGGAGGTATCGTCCTTGAGGAAGCGCTCCAGCACCTTGCGGGTCATCAGCTGGCCGAGAGGCCCCTGGGCCACCAGCTCGCTGTAGCGCTGCATGTCGCCCAGGCGTACCAGGCGGCTATCACCCTGCTGCGGGTCGCGGTAGCAGCACAGCACATCGGCCAGGGACGCGTCGGGCAGGGCATCCAGCAGGGCCGGGTTGTGGGAGGTCATCAGTACCCGCAGCTGCCGTTGGCTGGCCACCTCACGAATCTGCCTCACCAACACATCGGCCCGGCTGGGGTGCACGCCGTTGTCGACCTCCTCGATGATCAGCAGCGCACCCTCGGGCGCTGACAAGAGCGCGGCGCCCACGGCCAGCACGCGCAGGGTGCCATCGGAAAGCAGCGGGGCATCCACGAAGCGCTGCTGTTCGCCGAAGGTCTCTTCCAGGCTGACCATGACATCCTGGCGGGGCGTCTCGATGAACTGGATATCGGTGATGTCCTGCTCAGGCAATGAGCGGATGAAATCGAGCAGTGCCTGCTTGCTAGCCGAGTGCTGACAGAGCTGATAGACCACCGCGGAAAGGTTGCTGCCGTCCTCCTTTAGGTGCTTGTCGCCGGCGTACTCGTAGTCGCGCATCTGCGCCGGGCGCGGGTCGAGGAAGACAATATTCCGCAGCGTCTCGCGCAGTGTTCGGGTCACCTCGGGAATCAGCTTCTGGGCCTCGGTGTGGGATTGCTGGAAACGGCCGGGCGTCTCCAGTTGATAGAAAACCGCTTGGCGATTGGAGCAGGGGATATGGGGCTTCTTTGGCCCTTTCCGGAAGTTGTTGTAGGCGATGCTGATCTCGTCGCTGTGTTCGTTGGGCACACTGTCCACCCGGTAGAGCGGCACCTTCTGGTCGGGGTGGGTGATCTGCTCGTCCGCCACCACCAGCTGATCACTGAGCTGATCGATGGTGATGGAGAAGTCGCCCCAGCCCTCGGGCGCATCAGCCAGGTGCGCCTCCAGCGTGAACGGCTCGCCATCCTCTCGGAACAGATCACGGGCCTGGCCTCGCACCACGGTATCGCCGCCCTGGATATCGCGCTCGATATCGTCCAGGCGCTTTCCCTTGGCCAGCCAGTTGAGCAGGCGAATGCCCTCCAGGGCGTTGCTCTTGCCCGAGGCGTTGGGGCCGATCAGGAAGGTCAGCGGTGCCAGGTCCAGCCTGGCCTGCCGGTAGCTCTTGAAGTTGGTCAGCTGGATGGAGGTCAGCATGGCATGGCCCTAGGGTGATTGGTATTCCGGCATCTTTGCGTGTTTGGGTTATTGGACTCGGTGATTTGGTACAAATCCAATCCCGAACCAATTTTTAGTAAAATTGGATCAAAAATTGGCTCGAATCAATTTCTGGCCAACTCTGGTTCGCTAGCGTGCCAGCGTGCCGCTGGGCCTTTTCCTTCCAGGTGTGCCAGCCCCTGCTGGCGGAGCTCATTGAGCTGTCGCTTGGCGGCACTGCGGTTGAGGCCGGTCAGCTCCATCAGCTGGCTGATGGAGCTGGGGCCTTGCTGCAGCAGCTCAAGGAGTGTTTCGCGCTGAGTTTCCGGGTCCTGCTCCGTGAGCGGAGCTGACTGGAACGCCCCTGCCAGTCGCCACAGCTGCCCCTCTCCTTTGCCGGTGACGCTGGCCAGGTGTCGCTTGGCAAGAGCCTTCAGCACTTCTTCGACTCGCCGCTTACTCAACTGGGACTCCCAGGCGATGGTGTCACAGTCGGCAAGTGGGTGCTGGCGTAGCGCATGGACGACCAAAAGCTGGTCGGTGGTCAGCGGGGGATCGTCCAACTGGGCGATGCTGTGGCGGAACGCTGCATCCAGCGAGGAACGCAGGAAGGTGACGGTGATCGACTCGCCGACCTCGCGAATCAGCGGCGGGTGCTTGCCTTCGACGAGAAACGCATCGAACATCCGCGCGACCCCGAGGTTGCTTCGATTGACCAGCCTGAGGCGGGTCAGTGCCTCGACCAGGCATGGATTGCGCGCCGCCGGGGGATGATGAAGGATGTTGTCGGGGCGGATGCCGGCGATGAACCCACCACCGTTGCTGATCTCTACCTTGTCGGCGTACCACTTCACCATGACGGGGCCGTGCAGACGGTAATCGGCGTGGCAGAAGGCGTTCATCAATGCCTCGCGCAGCGCTATCTCGGGATAGTCGCGGTACTCGAAGTGGTACATGCCGCGCTCGACGGTGCTGATGGGGTTATAGGCCCGCGAGAGCTCTTCCAGCCGGGCGATGGCGGACGGGATGGCACTGACGCGATCTTCCCGATTGTCGTAGTGGGTATCCGAGCGCATGGCAAGAAACAGCCAGTAGAATCCCGGAAAAACCTCGCGAAGGGTGGCTTCGTTGCCACACAGCAGGATCGCGGCGCGCGTCAGCTTGCCTTTCCTGAGTACACCCAGCGCCTCCAGCAGTTTGCGGTCATCCATGCGCAGCAGGTCACCGGGAGCGTCCTGCTCCTTGGCCATCTGGCGCAGGGATTCCAGGGCCACGCTGGAGATGGCGTCCTGGAACGTGACCGAGACGTTCTCGGCGGTGTAGTCGGTCTCTCCGGTCTCGACGCCGATCTTGCGGCGCAGCGTGCCTGTCAGTGGCTGGCAATCCTTGCCGATGCGTATGGTGCCGCCACCCCTGGTGTCGGTATGGGGCGGCATGCCCGGATACACCTGCATGATCAGCACCCGGCCGGTGCCCTCCGGCACGTGGAGCTCCTCGAATACCGGGGTGATGTGCGGGTCGGTCTGGTCGTAGACGGCCCGCTTCAGCACATTGACGTCGACTTCCGGCGGGACGCCCAGCACCGCGTTCTCGCGTCCGGAGACGCGGTCGGCCACGCCGAACACCACGCTGCCGCCTCCGCCATTGGCCATGCAGATGGCCATTTCGACCACCTTCTTCACGGCCTTGTCGCGGCTCTGGGTGTTCCACTGCTTGAAGTCCAGGTCCTGCTCTTCCAGGTCATCGGCGATGCCGTGCTCCAGTTCCGCCAGCAGCGCCTCGATGTCACGGCGTGATCTCATGGCCTGTGGGCTCCTACTGGGTGATCACCGGCCCGTCCTGCAGGGCCTCGCTCAGCTCATTGCGAACGTCCTCCAGCCAGGCGTCGATATCGTCCTCGCTCTTGAGGGTGCGGCGCGGCAGGCTGACGAACTGCACCTCGGGCTCCATCTCCTCGGCGGCCTTGACCAGCACCTCATCGAAGCGGCTGGACAGCGCGGCGATGCGGTCGGCCAGGGCGTCGGGGCGCACATGGTTCAGGGTTTCCAGCACCTGGTCGGTGCCGCCGAGGGTGATCTGGGGGGCGTCGTGGGCCGTCAGGCGTTTGGCGGCCAGCAGGTCGTGGCGCTGGTCCGGCGAGAGCTGCTGCCAGTTGTCGTCCGCCTCCAGGCGCTGCATGCCGGCGGCATGCTCGGCCGCATAGCGCTGCTGCAGCGTATTGAAGGTGTCGCGAAACTGCTGGGTGAGGTTGGCCAGCAAGGGCTGGACGGGGTCGGGGTCATCCAGCAGCGAGCGGTGCTCGCGAATCTGGCTGACCTGGGCCAGCAGCGGCTCGGCGTCGGGCAGGCTCCTGGCGTGGTCGGCCAGTTGCTTGAGCGTGGCCCAGGCGGGGCGGCGCTGCTGGAGCTTCTCGGCGGTGGCCCGCCACTCGTCGATGGCGGCCAGCAGCTCGGCCTGGTTGCTGACGATGGCCTTGAGCTGGTCGTTACCGCTGCTGGTGCGCACGGCTTCCAGGGCATCCAGGCGCGGGGCCTCCGGGGCCGGCGGTTCGCCACCCGCCTGTTCGGCCAGGGTTCGGAGCTTGTCGGCGAACTCCGGCGCCTTGGCGGACTCCTCGCCGGACTTGGCCTGCACGCCCAGCTTCTGCATCACCTTGCGGATCTTGATGCGCTCCCCCGCGGAGATGGTAGTGGCCTCGACGCGGAACTCGGTCTTGCCGATGGCGCGGCGGTCGAGCTCCTGGGGGGCGGTGCCGTCGGCGGTGCGGATCTGGCCGGCGACCAGTAGCACCTGCAGGGCGCCATCGATGGCATCCTGGGGCCAGCCGTAGTCGCCATGCTCGAAGCGGTCGCGGATCTCGCTGCCCTTCTTGCCGTTCCCGAGGTAACTGAGGATGGCCTTGCAGACAGCGTGGCTCTGGGGCTCGCCGTCGTAGCCAACGGCCTTGAGGGCATCCGGAGCACCCTGCTTGGCCTTGGCGTAGACCTTGTCCCAGCCGGCGTGGTCGGCCAGGTGGAACTTGGGGTGCAGGCGGGCGAGGGCGTTCTCGGCGCCTTCCTGAATGGCCTCGCGCAGGGTGGCACCGACGATCTCGTTACCGCCGCCCTGGAACACCTGGGCGCCGTTGAAGGCTTCGTCGAGCAGCTCGCGGATGCGCCGCTGGGCGGCGTCGCGGGTGGTCTGCATGGCGGCTCGCGCCTCCTCCCCTTCGGGAGTGCCGGGGGTGCCGCGGGTCTCCAGGGTAGCGCTGGCGGCCTTGAACTCGATCAGCTGGTTGCGCAGCTCATCGGCGGAGCGCTTGGGAATGAACACGAACAGGGTCGGAGACTCCGACCCCGCCTGGCGCGCATCGGCGCGCACCTGGCTGATGTCGTCCGACCAGCCGTTACGCACCCACACATAGAGCCTCTCGGCGGCATCGCGGGGCAGCGTCATGTCGAAGACCGGCGAGAGCGGGCGCGGCACCCTGGACTCGCCGTGGTTCACCGTGAGGTTGCCGACCTGCTTGGCGAAGTGCTGGCGGATCAGATCGTCGCGCTCGGTCTCGATCTGGTGCGTGGCGTTGCCCAGGGTGCTCTTGTGGGAGAGGAAGGCGTCGTTCCAGGCGGCGCTCTCCTCGGTCTGAATCCGATACTCGTCACCCACCTTGATGATGAACTCGCACGTGTCGAGTAGCCCCGGCAGGCGACAGCGCAGCGAGCTGCTGCCGGCCTTGAGGTCATCGACCAGCAGGTCGGCGATATTGGCAAGCGTCGGATGCAGGCCGAGCTCGGTGTTGGTGCTGGCCACCTTGTTGATCAGGAACACCACGGCGCAGGCCCGGGCCATCAGCCGCTCGTCGTCGCTGCCGCTGCGCCACTGCTGGGTAGCGTCGTGGAGCTTGCGCGGCAGCATGCGGAACTGCAGCAGCTTGTCGGTGGCGTCGAAGTAGAGGTAGTCGCCGGGGATGATGTTGCCCAGCGGCGTGTCCAGGTTGGTCTGGATCGCCTTGTGGATCATGCTGAGCTGGTTGCGCAGCTGGCTGTCGGTACCGGTCTGGTCGAGCACGCGCAGGGCGGCATCCCAGAAGCGGCGGCGTACCGGCAGGATGGGGTAGTCCTGGGCGAAGTGGCGGGTGTCCTCCTGGCGGTGTGCGATGGAGGTCTCGGCTAGGTGGCGGGAGATCTCGCCGAGGTTGCTCTCCATCACCTCGGTGACGGGCGCCTTGGCCTCTGGCTTCTTGGCCAGCACCACCTGGCGGATGACGGCATCGACGTCGGCATCGGAGAGCTCGATGCGGGTGGTGAAGCGGCCCTGCAGGCGCGCCAGATTGCTGGTGCCCGTAATGGCGGTCTGGCCGGTACCGATGAACATCAGCCGGCTGCCGATCTCCTTGCAGCAGGCTTCCACCGCTTCCTGGACGTCGATGGAGCGCTGGCCATCGGTGCCAATGTACTGCTGCACCTCGTCCAGCACCACCAGGGTGAGCGGCATCTTGCCGTCATGGCTCAGCGCCTGGCGGATGGCCTTGAGCATCTCATCGCTGCTGATGTCGTTGACGTGGGGGTAGAGGTGGCTGAGAGTCTCGGCGCAGGACTCCACGCTGCTGAAGATCTTCGGCTTGGCCTGGACCAGTGCCTCGTGCAGCGACTCGGCGACATAGAAGTTGTCGAGCTCCTCCTGCCAGTCGTCGCCGCGGCTTATGAGGTCGTCGCGCACCTGGTCGAGGATGCCCTCGTCGCGCAGCCACATCACGAAGCGGGCTACTGGATAGTGTTGGGGCAGACCGGCGGCGCGGAAGATCACCGAGAGCAGCGCCAGGCGCACGCTCTTGTCGCGGGAGCTCGCCCCCAGGGTGCCGGAGGCGGCGAACAGGCCGCCGTGGCGTTTGCCCTGGGTGGAGAGCTCCTTGAACAGGTCCTGGATCTCCTGGGGCAGGTGGGCGAGGCCGCGTGCGGTGGCACCGTCGTCGAGACTGACGTCTTCCCACAGGTTGCGCAGCATCTTGGCCATATGTGACTTGCCCGAGCCGAAGAAGCCGCTGATCCATACGCCGGGCTGCTGGGAGGCACCGCTGCCGAGGTTTCGCAGGTAGGTGTCCAGGATGTCCTGCATGCCCCTGGCGTACTGGCCGTCGCAGACGAAAGTCTCCAGCTCGTAGCGCAGCACCTTCTGGCCTCGGCTGCTGGTGTCGTCGTTGACGTAGGCGACGCCTTGGTTTTCCAGGCGTTGCTGGGCTGGGTCCTTGGCGTAGATATCGCGGTTGCGCATGCGTCCTTTCCCCTGCGGAAGCGAAATTCGAATTCGTGCGGTGCGGCGGCTCAGCGGGCCCCGTCGGCGGTGATGGGCGTGGCCAGGTAGTTCCAGCCGTCGTAACCGTTCAGCAGCCGGTAGTTGTTGTTCTCGAAGCTGCCCGGGAACAGCACGGCTAGCCGGCCGCTGACATGAGGAGCCAGACGGTCCACCACCTCCTTGACCTTCAGCAGGCCAAACAGGCTGCCCACGCCATACAAGGTGACGACGTGGTTGTCGCCGGCGCCTTGGGCGGACAGCTCTGCGGTGAAGCGGGCCTCCAGCCAATCCAGGTAGCGATGTATCACCGTAGCCAGCTTGGCCGGCGACCTGAAGTATCCTTTGGCATATTTCTGCTCGGCCATCCACAGGGCAAAGGTGTCTGTGAGGTCGAATGTCATCCACTCATGGTCGTTCTGACGCGTCACCAGCTCGAACTCCCCGAGGTTGGCGCGCAGGCGCAGCTCCTCGGTTTCCGGATAGACGCAGAAGACCACGCGCTGGGCCGCTGCGGCGTCGTCGCGCCAGGGCAGGGCGATGAAGCGGCCGTAGGAGTCGATCAGGCGCTTAACCTTGCTCATGGAAGATCTCCTGCTGGGCGGCAGTCGCGGGTTCAGAGGTGTTCAAGGCCTGGGTGACCACCTGGGCCAGGGCCGGGAAGTCGATATCGATCACGTTGTCGATGCGGCGCATGACCATCCAGCCCTTCGCCGAGGCCTGAGCCGCCAGCTCCAACAGGCGGTCCTGGCTGGCGTCCAGAAGCTTGCAGCAGGGGCTCTGCAGTAGCAGCTCGCCTCGGCCGCCCTGCAGCCAGGCAAGGTAGAGGGCATAGGCGACAGCGCCTGTCGCGGGTTCCAGATGAACGCGCACCTTCTTGATGGGGCCAAGCAAGTAGCCCACCTGTACCAGGCTACTGTTGACCCGCTGGGCGATGGATTCCCGAGTGACATCACTGAAGCGCCCCGGCCAACGCTGCTCGATGGCCGACTCGACCGATTCACGGGTGATCGAGGTACCGAGCGGCTTGGCGAGAATGGCCGGGGCGAGATCCCTGAGCAGGGAGTCGCGGGCAGCCGCCGCCAGCAGCGCGAGCTCGGGGCGTGCGGCCTCGTCTCGTGACCAGAAATAGCGCAGGCCGGCGTGAATGGGGTTGGCAGGGTCGAGGCCATAGAGATCGGCCAGGTGGCTGGCCGTCAGCTGGCGACTGCGACCGGAGCGCTTGGCCAGACAGTTGGCATCGCGGATGGCGGCCAGGTATGCATCCTTGTCTGCTTCAGCTGGGACATGGTCGAAGAGAGTGCACACCTCGCTGAGCATCAGGGTGCGGGCCGTATGGGTGCTGCCCTGCCGGGTCATGAAGCCCAGCCGCTTGAGGGTGGCCTGATCACGCATTGGGCTTGCTGCCCTCGCTGGCACCGCCGTTGCGGACCCAGTCATCCACCTCGTCGCGCTTGAATTTCCATAGCCGCCCGATACGGTGGGCGGGCATCGCCCGCTCGGAGATCCAGCGATAGACGGTGTCGCGCTTCACGCCAAGGTACTCGCCGATCTCATCGACGGAGAGCCAACGGTCTTCCATGGTGGGGTGGTCCCGGCTATAAAATTAAACCCATTTCAAGCGAGTCTAGCCGAGTTTGGTCGATTATCGAACCGTTGGAGTCGATCTTGCTCTTGAAAGGTGTGCGGCAGATCCCAGGCAAAGCGTGTGATCTGCTAGCCGTCGGCAATCAGCGCCAGCATCAGGATCAACAGACTCCTAGGGAGTTGAGCCCACCCATCAGCGGGTTGAGGTGTCTGAGGTGTCCGCGTCACTCGGGCGAGCCGTCCCTGGCATAGACTCGCTTCCCTGACACGAAGGTTTGCTGCGGCTGGAGGTCGCCGTCGAGCAGGGTCACGTCGGCGTCATGGCCGACGGCCAGGCGGCCTTTCTGGCCATCGAGCCCGAGCACTCGTGCCACGTTTCCCGAGATCACGCCCAGGGCCTGCTCCAGGGGCAGCACCTCCTCGCGTACCAGGCGCTGCCAGTCCGCGATCAGGGTGGTGTTGCCCGCCACCCGCATGCCGATATAGGCGCCCCGGGCGTCGAACTCGGGCAGGCTGCCGTTGCAGTCCGAACTCATGGTGATGCGCTCGACCGGGACGCCGCGCCTGAGCAACCGCGACACCGCACCGAAGCCGCTCATGTCGTCCTCGTCGGCGTCGTCGAAGGCGGTCACATCCACGTTGGCGTCGAAGGTCAGCGCATAGTCAGCGGCCTCCTCGAGCAGCTCGCGATGGCGGTTCACATGCGTCGGGATCACCTGCTCGGCGGGGATCTCGGTCTCGCTGAGCAGGCGGCGCAGCGGCGTCAGCCCCCGCTTGCCATCGCCGACGTGGAAATGACAGATGCCCAGCTTGCCGGCCAGCATGGCACCGACTCGCACCTCGCTGACCAGTCGCTCGATCTCGTCCTGGCGCGGCTGGCTGGAGCGATGATCCGAGATGGCGATCTCGCCCAGGCCGATGACCTCGGGGATCCAGGCCAGATCGCGCTGCAGGTCGCCGGTGAGAGTCGGTGGCGGAACGCGATAGGACCCCGTGTACATGTAGGCGGCGATACCCTCGGCCCTGAGCCCGCGCACCTTGGCCAGCAGGTCCGCCGGCGAGCGGCTGATGCCGTCGGTGCCCAGCACGCCCACCACGGTGCCGATGCCCATGGACGCAATCTCGTGGGCGGTGATCTCCGGGCAACGGGTGCCGCAGCCGCCTTCGCCGCCGCCACCGGTCACATGCACATGCTGGTCGATGAAGGCGGGAACGGCGACGAGATCGCGGGCTTCCACGACCCGCACGGGCCACCCTTCCGGTACGGCGAGATCTCGCCCCAGGGCCGCGATTCGGCCGTCGGCGATGAGGATCTCGGTGGCCTCGAGCGGTTGTGGCGCGAAGATGCGTCCAACGCGCAGCAGAGTCAGCAGGGGGGCGTCCCGATCCTCGCGGGGCATCATGGCAACGCATCCGTGGGGGGCGTCGCCGCTGGCGGCGAGAAACGACGACCCTTCAGGCGCTCGATGGCGCCTTCGACATCATCGATCAGCAACACCAGCAGGTCGCCTTCACTGGCCTCATCGAAGGCCCTGTCGACGGCCTGGGACTCTTCCATGATGATCTCTACCCGGCAGGCGCCCGGCACGGATTCGGCCCCGTCGCGCAGCAGGCCAGCGGCGTCACCAATGGCACGACCGCGGGCATCGGTTTCGTAGATGAACAGGACGTCGTGCATCCGGGCAAGCAGCCTGCCCAGCGTGATCAGGTCCTCGTCGCGGCGATTCCCCGGGGCGCTGGCCACGCTGACGCGTCGCCGGGCCGGGATAGCGCTCACCAGTTCGCTCAAGGCCTCGAGAGCCGGGACATTGTGGCCGTAGTCGATCAGCACCTTCATGCCGTCGGCGTCGATGAGGTTGGTGCGGCCGGGATTCTGCCCCGGCGTCGGGTGGAAGGTCTGCAGACCCCGCTGGATATCGGCGATCGACAGGCCCAGGGCATAGCCGGCGGCGCTGGCGGCCAGGGCGTTGGCGACATTGAAGCGTGCGTGCCCCTCGAAGGTGATCGGTACATCCACCACCGGGATCACCTCGGCCTCGACATGGCCCTGGCGCATCACGATGCGCTCGTTGTGGACGGTAAAGGCGACGCCGTGTTCGCGGACATGCTGACGGACGGGGCGCGAGTCGGGGTCCAGCGTAAAGAAGATGATCTCGCCCCGCGCCCACTCCTGGCCCTCCAGCACCCTGGGATCATCGGCATTGAGCACGGCCGTCCCGCCCTGGCGGACGGCATCGATCACTACCGTCTTGCAGCGCGCCAGTTCATCGAGCGTATGGATGTCGTGCTCGCCCAGGTGGTCGCTGGCGATATTGAGCAATACCCCGACGTCGCACTCGTCGAACCCCAAGCCGCGGCGCATGATGCCGCCGCGGGCGACCTCGAGCACGGCGCACTCGACCGTGGGCTCGCGCAGCACGATCGCGGCCGCCTGGGGACCGCTGTAGTCACCGCGCAGGATCACATGGTTGTCGACCTCGATGGCCCCGGTGCAGGCCATGCCGACATTGCGTCCCGCCTGGCGCAGCAGGTGCGAGAGCAGGCGCACCGTGGTGGTCTTGCCGTTGGTGCCGGTGACCGCAGCGACGGGAATGCGCCCCGTGTCTTCGCTGTCGGGGAACAGCATGTCGATCACCGGGCGACCGACATCCCGGCCCTCCCCGTGGGTGGGCGAGAGGTGCATGCGAAAGCCGGGCCCGGCGTTGACCTCGACCACGGCGGCGGACTGCTCCTCCAGCGGCCGGGTCAGAGTCTCGGCCAGCAGGTCGATGCCGATGATGTCGAGCCCCACCAGTCGCGCGATGCGCTCTGCCGCGTAGCGTACCTCCGGATGGACATCGTCGGTCACGTCGGTGGCCGTGCCGCCGGTGCTGAGGTTCGCCGTGGGCTTGAGGAAGACCATCTCATCGGCTGGTATGACGCTCTGCAGGGTCAGGTTCTGCTGGCCGATCATCCTTAGCGACTGCTCGTCCAGCGGGATCTGGGTCAGCAGGTTCTCGTGGCCGATGCCGCGGCGCGGGTCCCGATTCTCTTCGTCGACCAGGGCCTGCAGGGTATCGACTCCGTTGCCGACCACATGCGCCGGGCGGCGCCTCGCGGCGGCCACGAGCCTGCCGTCGATGACCAGCAGGCGATGATCCTCGCCGCGGATGTATTGTTCGACGATCACCGAGGGGTTGCGATGGGCGGCGATCCCGAAGGCGTCATGCAGCGCCTGATCGTCCTCGATGTTGGTGCTCACCCCGCGGCCATGGTTGCCGATGACGGGCTTCACCGCGACGGGATAGCCGATGGCGCCCACGGCCTCGAGCGCCTCGTCGAAGGAGTCGCACACCCGTCCCTGGGGCACAGGAATCCCGGCATCGCCGAGTACCTGCTTGGTCCACTCCTTGTCGTCGGCGATGCCGAAGCCGATCAGGTCCGTATGGCCGGTCACCGTCGCCTGGATACGCTGCTGCCGATGGCCATGGCCAAACTGGATATAGCTGTTTTCCTCGCTCAAGCGGGTATGGGGAATGCTCCGCTGGTTGGCAGCGCCGACGATGGCGGCGGTGGACGGCCCCAACATGTGGGCGTCGCGCACCTGCTTGAGGCGGTCGATGATCGCCGGCATGTCGACTTCCTCGCCGGCGAACAGTCGCTGGACGAGGTCGACGGCCTCGACGCCGGCGGCCAGGCCACAGGCCTCATCCCGGTAGCGGTACACGACGTTATAGATGCCTGTCTCATAGCTGTCGATGGTCTTGCCATAGCCCACCGAGAAGCCGATCAGGTTCTGCATCTCGATGGCAACATGTTCGACGACATGGCCGGCCCAGGTGCCGCGCTCCAGCCGCTCGAGGAAGCCACCGGGCCGGCCCACCGAGCAGCGGTGCTCGTGCAGGGTCGGCAGCAGGGCGCTAAGCCGTTCGACGATGCCGGGGACGAGGTCGCTTGGCGTCTCCTCGAGGTCCTCGATGTCCAGGCGCAGGAAGATCGCCGGGTAGCGGCTGTAGTAGTTCGGGCCGCGCAGGGCCCGGTGCTCGAGAATGTTCATTGACTCTCCGCGAGAATGGCGCCGAGTTCCTGGGGAACGAGATAGCGCCGCGCCTCGACATCGAAGCCATGGCCGCTGACCAGCGCATGGAGAATCATGTGCTCGATGGCCACCGGTTCGCCCATGGAAAGGTCGGCGATGTTCGAGCTCGTCAATTCCCGGCTATCGATGAGGATGACATGGCCCGGACCGATGGCCTCGAGAATGCCATGGGGGTGGATGATCACACCGGCATCCTCGCCCAGGCCCACCCCGAGGTGTTCCGGGTTGCTCGCTCCGACCTCCATCAGGCGGGTGAAGCGCCCACGCTCGAGAAAGTGGCTGTCGATGATCAGGCCATCGACCAACCCCAGGCCGAAGGTCATGTTGACGGCGCCCTTGCGCAGGGCATCGGCGGCGGCACCATTGTAGATCATGGTGCCCGGCATGGCCGCCGCGCCGGCACTGGTTCCGGCCACCACCGCGCCGTCTTCCAGGCGCTGGCGGATGGCAGACAGCACCGGGGAGCCCCCCAGGACATTGGTCAGGCGCAGCTGATCACCGCCGGTGAAGAAGATGACGCCGCTTTGCTCGATCAGGCGTATCGCATCGCCGTCGGCCGCCTGCTGGCGATCCCGGATCTCCAGCAAATGGACGCGGCTGGCGCCCAGGCGAGAGAAGGCCGCTTCGTAGTCGGGCAGCACTTCGTCGGGAATGCTGCTTGCCGTGGCGATGACCGCCACCTCGTGGTTACCCGCAGGGGCCAGGGTGAAAACCCGTTTGAGGATCTCCAGGTCGGATTTCCTGTCCTCGGCACCGCCGATGGCCACGAGGGTGCCGGATGTCGAGGAGGGTGGCGAGGTCATAATCCTTTCGTCGCCCAGCGACGCTTTTGAGCCAACGCAGAAGCCACGTTCGCGTGAGTCACTTGCCGAATGGCAGGATGCTTGCCGCCTGCACTTTCACTTATAACAGGCATCCCGACGCGGGGCACGTTCTCGCTGGCTCGGGAGTAACGGTAAGCGGCGATGCGATACCGCGGCTGGCCAGGAGGCGCCAGGTGGAGGCTCGCGCGTTCGATCCGCGGCGGCGATACCCGGGTGCTGGAGTCGGCGTCAGCCGGCCAGCCGCGCCACCAGGTGGCCGCCGGCGATCAGTGCCAGCGTCAGCACCACCAGGCCCACGAAGGTGCCTTTCCAGGCCGGGGTGGCGGCGCGCAGATTGAGATAGACCATCAGCAGCCGGTGGGCCTTGAAGCCGGTGGCGGCGATCACCAGGCCTGCTGACCAGAGCGGCAGCGCCTGCCAGCTGTCCTGGTCGAGGCGCGCCAAGACCATCGAGAGCAGCGTCAGGGCCATCAGCGTGGCCCAGGTCGCGAGCAGGCGGCGGGTGCCGGGCAGGGCGGTCATGGTCACCTCAGTAGGGAGCCTTCAGCTTGAGGGAGAGCCCTCAGCTTAATCGAGAGCCCTCAGCTTGATAGAGAGCCCTCAGCTGGATAGAGAGCCTTCAGCGTAATAGATAGAGCAGCGGGTAGAGCAGGATCCAGATCAGGTCGACCATGTGCCAGAAGGCGGCAGCGGTCTCCACGTTTTCGGGGGAGGTACGCCAGGTCACCAGCGCCAGCAGTGCCAGGCCGAATAGCACGTGGGCGAAGTGGAAGGCGGTGAGCCCGTAGTAGAAGCCGAAGAAGGTGTTGGTTTCCGGGGTGATGCCGGCGGCGAACTTGCTCGAGTATTCGACCACCTTGATCACGCCGAACAGCACGCCCAGCGCCATGGCGGCGCCCAACCACTGGCGGGCACGGCGGACCCGTTCGGTGTTCACGGCCTCCACGGCCAGGGCCACGCAGAGCCCGCTGGTCAGCAGCACCAGGGTGTTGAGCCCGCCCATCAACGGGTCGAGCTCGCGCTGGGAGGCGTCGAACATGGCCGTCGCCGCCACCCGCTCCGTGGCATACAGGGCGAAGAAGGCGCTGAAGACCAGCATCTCGCTTAAGATCAGCACCCACATCAGCGGATTGCCGGGCAGCGCCGAGAGTGGCCCCCACCCAGGGTTAGGCAGCTCGCGTGACAGGGCGCGCTCGTTCATCCGTCCGCCAGGGTCACCCGGGCGCCGCCGAAGGCCAGGCTGCACGGGTTGGTCACCGGCTGGTTGGCGGTCAGGCGGCTGATGCCCACGCCACAGCGCGCCACCATCCAGATCAGACAGGCGGTGAAGTAGATGTAGCCCAGCGCCCAGGGCGCCACGGCAGGGGCGCCCACCAGCCCCAGTAGTTGCCAGGTGGCGATGAAGAGACCGCCGCCCAGCACGCCCAGCCAGAAGGTGCGGATCTGGAACTGCAGGTGGCTCTGCACCCAAGGCTCGGCGCCTCGGCGCTTCAGGTGGGCGATCAGCACGCCGACAGGCGCGGTGACGACGGCGAGCACGCTGCCCAGGAAGAGCATATAGACGACGATGGCCGCGCCGCGGCCGCGGTCGGCCTTGTGGGGGTTGGCGGAACCTTCGTGGGCCAGGGTGTGGGACATGGGAGACACCTCGCATCTGGCATATGGCCGGGACCCGCATCGGGGGTCGGCCTATTGATGTATTTCAGATGCCACTATAGCGCGAGGCGCGGCAGATTTTCCTGGCCTGGATCAAGACACCTCGCCGAAAACGAGAATGCCACCCGCAGGTGGCATTCTCGACGCTTGGGATGCGGAGTCACTCCTCGGTCTGCTGGGTCCTTCTGCGCTCGGCATAGTGCTCCGCAGGCCCCTGGATCTCCGGCAGGTAGCGATAGCGCTCCTCGCCGAGTTCGGGAACCCTCTGGCGCTCCATGCGGCGAATGGCGCCATGCATCCAGGCCAGCGAGACCGCCACCAGTACGAACAGCACCATGTAGGAGCTGGTCCAGACGCCGGTGAGGTCGAGCACGATGCCGAACATGATCGGCAGGAAGAAGCCGCCCAGGCCGCCGATCATGCCGACCAGACCGCCCACCGAGCCGACATTCTCGGGATAGTAGACCGGGATGTGCTTGTAGACGGCGGCCTTGCCCAGCGACATGAAGAAGCCCAGCAGCACCGTCAGCACCACCACGCCCCACAGCGGCATGGCCAGGGTGAAGGCGATCTCGCCCTCCTTGCCTTGCACTACGTAGCTGGTCTCGGGGTAGGCCAGCAGGAACAGGCACAACAGCGAGGCGATGAAGGTCATATACATGATCGACCGGGCGCCATAGCGGTCGGACATCCACCCGCCCAGGGCGCGAAACACGCTGGCCGGCAGGGTGTAGAGGGCCGCCAGGCTGCCGGCTACGGCGATGCTGACATCGTAGGCGCCGACGTAGTAGCGCGGCAGGTAAGAGGCCAAGGCGACGAAGGCGCCGAACACGAAGAAGTAGTAGAGGGCGAAGCGCCACACCTGCAGGTGCCTGAGCGGCTCCAGCTGTTCGCGGGCAGAGGAGCCCTTGCCGCCTTGGCCGCGCCGGGCGCGGGTCAGTGGATCCTCCTTGGAGAAGACCCAGAAGCCCACGGCGACCACGGTCAGCACGATGGCGTAGACCACCGCGGTCTGCTCCCAGCCCAGCGCCAGCAGCAAGAAGGGCGCGCCGAAGTTGGTCACCGCCGCACCGGCGTTGCCGGCACCGAAGATGCCCAGTGCGGTGCCCTGCTTCTCCTTCTCGAACCAGTAGGAGGTGTAGGCGATGCCGACGATGAAGGAGCCCCCGGCCAGGCCCACGCCGAGCGCCGCGACCAGGAACATGGCATAGGTTTGGACGTAGGAGAGCATGAAGACGCAGACCGCGGTGATCAGCATCAGCAGGCTGAACACGCGGCGGCCGCCGAACTGCTCGGTCCAGATGCCCAGGAAGATGCGGCTGATGGAGCCGGTCAATATCGGCGTGGCGACCAGGATGCCGAACTGGGTCTCATTGAGCCCCAGGTCCTGCTTGATCTGGATCCCGATAATGGAAAAGATCGTCCACACCGCGAAGCAGGTGGTAAAGGCCAGGGTGCTGAGTCCCAGGGCCCGGTATTGCTGGGGTGGGGTCACCCCCTCGAGATGTTTCATGGTATTCCCCTCAGGCAAGCATGAATGGTGCTGTCCAGTGTGGCGGTAGCCTGTCGATTGCCCTTGATATGCATCAAGCGTCTGCCGCCAGTACCCCCGATGTGTCTATCCGCTACCCCTTGGTAGGCAGCGCCTGCGGTGGCAGGTCACTGCCGGGCCCCTCGGACCCGGCAGTGTCCATCAGGGGTTCTTTACGTAGGCGTTCTTGCGCAGATAGAACCACCAGTTGACGACCAGGCAGAGTGCGTAGAAGACCGCGAAGCCATACATGGCCATCTCCGGGGTGCCGGCCTTGATCTGCTCGCCCATCACCCGCGGGGCGATGAAGGCGCCGTAGGCGGCCACGGCGGAGGTCCAGCCGAGCACCGGGCCCTTCTGCTGCAGGTCGAAGATGAAGCCGATGCTGCGGAAGGTGGAGCCGTTGCCGATGCCGCTGGCGGCGAACAGCGCGATGAACAGTACCAGGAACATCCAGAAGTACTGGTTGGGGTCGGTGGCGTTGTAGGCCAGCATCATCACGTAGCCCACGGCGGCGGAGGCCAGCACCATCACCACGGAGATCGCCTGGGTGACGATGGCACCGCCCACCTTGTCGGAGATCCAGCCGCCCACCGGGCGGATCAGCGCGCCGACGAAGGGACCCATCCAGGCCCAGGTGAGGGCGCTGGGGGCCTCCGGGTTGGCCACCCGAGTGATGGTGCCGTCGGCGGCCACCTCCATCATGTTGCCGAAGATGACGCTGATCGAGAGCGGCAGCGCCGCGGAGAAGCCGATGAAGGAGCCGAAGGTGGCAATGTAGAGCACCGTCATCGCCCAGGTATGCTTGTTGGAGAAGATCGCGAACTGCTTCTGGATGTTCGGCTTGATGTCACCCGGGATCAGGCGCAGCAGGAACAGGGTCAGCACGATGGTCAGTGGCAGGGCGAGCCACATGTTGAGCCAGCCCAGCGCCACCACGCCGAGGATCGAGGTCAGGAGGCCCACCGCATAGAGGCCCAGGATCTTGCCGAAGGCCTGCAGGGGAGAGCCGGGGTTGGGCGTGATGGCGCGGATATTGTTCATGCCGAACCAGCCGGCAAAGGCCAGTGGGATCAGGAAGATCAGCCAGATGAAAGCGGCGTTCTGGATCCAGGTATCGGTGCCCGCCTCGATACGCCCGATCAGGGTGCCGCTGGCCTTCTGCAGCTCCATTGGCTCGCCGCCCAGGGCGCCGAAGATGCCCACGGTCATCACCAGCGGGATCAGGATCTGCATGGTGGTGACGCCGAAGTTGCCGAGGCCGGCGTTCATGCCCAGGGCGTAGCCCTGCTGCTTCTTGGGAAAGAAGCTGGAGATGTTGCTCATCGAGTTGGCGAAGTTGCCGCCGCCGACGCCCGAGAGCAGCGCCAGGGCCTGGAACACCCAGAAGGGCGTGCCCGGGTTCATCAGCGCGATGCCGGTGCCCAGGGCGGGCACCATCAGCAGGGCGGTGGTCAGGAAGATGGTATTGCGCCCGCCGGCGATGCGGATCATGAACGAGGCCGGGATGCGCAGGGTGGCGCCGGCGAGGCCGGCAATGGCGGTCAGGGTGAACAGCTGGTCCACCGTGAACGGGAAGCCCAGGTTGCGCATCTGGGTGGTGATCATGCCCCACATCAGCCAGACGGCGAAGCCCATCAGCAGGCTGGGAATGGAGATCCAGAGGTTGCGGTTGGCAACCTTCTTGCCCTCCTTCTCCCAGAACTCCTCATTCTCGACATCCCAATTTTCGATGTCGGCATTCTTTCTGGTCATGGCATTTCCCCTCAGAGAGCTTGCGTGGGGCCCCGGCCCACGGTCACGGTTGACCAATATCAAGGCGTGGGGCTTTGCCGCGAAAGATACGCCTCGTGGGGAAACGGCGAAACGGGGGAAAAATGCCGGAAAATCCGCAGGATACCTCCAGAGTGGTAGGAGGTATCCAGCTATAGCTCATTGATCTGCAAGGAATTAGTCGTGTCGGGCGGGGTGGTGGGTGCGGCGGCGGAGGCCGCGGGAGTCTTTGGAGGTATCCACACAGGATCTACTTGTCCACACCCTCCTGGACGGCCCATACCGCGGCCTCCACCCGCGAGCGCAGGTTGAGCTTCTTGAGCAGGTGCTTGACGTGCACCTTCACCGTGCCCTCGGTGATGTCGAGCTTGCGGGCGATCAGCTTGTTGGAGAGACCGGCGGCCAACTCGCGCAGGATCTCGCGCTCGCGCTGGGTCATGCTGTGGATATCCGGGGCCGCCGGCTGGTTGCGCTGGCTGCGCAGCGCCTCGGCCAGCAGGGCGGTGAGGCTCTCGCTGATCACCATGCGCCCCAGGGCCGCCTGGTGCAGCTGGCGCACCATCTCGTCGGGGTCCATATCCTTGAGCAGGTAGCCGTCGGCGCCGCTGCGCAGGGCGGCGACCACGTCCTCCTCGTGGTCCGAGACGGTGAACATCACGATGCGCCCGGCATAGCCCTGCTCGCGCAGCGCCTTCAGGGTGGCGATGCCGTCCATGCCGGGCATGTTGAGATCGAGCAGGATCATGTCGGGGTCGAGTTCGCCGGCGAGCCGGAGTCCGACCTCCGGTTCGCCCGCCTCGCCGGCCAGGTCCAGGTCGTCTTCCAGCTCGAGTAGCTGCGCCACACCGCGCCGCAGCAGCGGATGGTCGTCGATGAGCAGGATCGTGGCAGGGGTGTCGTGATCGGTCCGGGTCATCCTGGCTAGTCCCTGTGTCCGTGTTGAAGGGCGGTGGTCTCGGAGCCGCTTGCCGGCTGCTGGGCGATCAGCCGCGCGGTCTGGGGAGAGAAGGTGAGCTCGACCAGGGTGCCGCCGGCCTGGCGGTTGCGTACCGCGAACTCGCCACCCAGGGTATCGGCCCGGTCGCGCATGATCACCAGGCCGTAGTGCATGGGCGGTGAGCCGTCCGCCGGCAGGCCGATGCCGTCGTCCTCGACCATGACATGCAGCCGGGCCTGCTGGAAGCGCACCGTAACTGCCGCCCAGTGGGCCCGGGCATGCTTGTGGACGTTGGCCAGCGCCTCGCGGACCACCTGCAGCACATGGATCTCCTCGTTGGGATTGAGCAGGTGCGGCGGCACGTCGAAGAACAGCTCGACCTTGAAGCCCAGCCGCGCGGCGAACTCCTCGGTGGTCTGGCGCATGGCGCTCTGCAGGCCGGGGCCCTCGAGCTTGAGGCGGAAAGTGGTGAGCAGCTCGCGCAGCTGACGATAGGCGCTGTCGAGCCCGGTGCGCAGCTCGCCGAAGACCGCCGTCTGGGCCTCGCGTGGCATCTCCTTGGCCTGCATGCGCTCGAGCCTGGCGACCTGCATCTTGAGGTAGGAGAGCGACTGGGCCAGGGAGTCGTGGAGCTCACGGGCGATGATGGTGCGCTCGTTCATCAGCGTTACCTGCTGCTGCTCCTCGATCCGCCGCTGCAGGTAGATCGCCGTGGCCAGCTGGTCGGTCAAGGCGTTGAGCAACCGGCGGGTGCTGTCGGTGAGCTCGCCCCCCTCAGAGTACCGGACCTCCAGGGTGCCGAGCAGGGTCGCGCCGACGCTCACCGGCAGCAGCAGGCACTCCGCCCCCTCGCGCTTGGAGAGCTCCAGGGGCTGGGGATCGATCAGGCAGGCGTGGCACTCGTGGTCGCGACAGTAGGTCGGGCGGCTGCGCGAGTGGGTGGCGAGTATCGGCACCTCGCGGTCGTCGAAGGGGTCATGCAGCGAGAGTCGGATCGGGCCGAGGTCGAGCAGCTGCTCGATGCGGCGCAGCATCGGGGCGGCGCTGGCGCAGAGGTCGTTGCCGCCGCCATAGAGAGCCCGGCTGCTGTCGTGGAGCACCTGCATGACCCGGTTGCTGCGCTCGAGCTCCAGCTTCTTGCGCGAGACGCGCTCCTCCAGCTCGGCGTAGCTGGCGGCGAGCTCGCCGGCCATGGTATCCAGGGTCCGGCCCAGCAGGGCCAGCTCGTCGCTGCCCTTGAGCCGGGTGCGATACTGGAAGTTGTGGCGGCCGGCCTCCCGGGCCAGTACCACCAGCTGGTGTAGCGGGGCCACCAGGTTGTGGCGGATGTCGTAGAGGGCGATCGCCACTACCACGGCGGTCAGCGTCAGGAAGAGGATCTGCAGCACGCTGAGCAGGCGAATCTTGGCCTCGCTGTTCTGCTCCAGCTGGGTGACCAGCTGGTCGATGTCGCCCACCAGGTCGTCCAGGGTCTGGCGCAGGGCGTCGACCTCCAACCCTTCGCCGGCAATGGCGCGGGTCACCTGGGGCGCCAGCGCCTCGTCCCAGCGCGCCTTGAGCATCCGGTACTGCGCCTGCAGGGGATGGTCCTCGGCCCCGGGCAGGGCCGCGGTCAGGCGGGGGCTGACCAGCCGTTCGTGGAAACGCTCGCTCAGCGCCTGGACCCGTTCGCGCTGCGCCGCCTCGGGTTGCTGTTCATAGCGCTGCAGGGCAGCGACGATCTGGTAGGTGTTCATGCGCAGCGAGCCGGCCACGTTGATGGCGGCGGCATCACCGCGGCTGCCGTTGGCCACCACCATGGTCACCACGATGCTGATCAGTGCCATGGCGCTGATCGCCAGCAGCGAGGCGATGATGCGGGCCACCAGGGAGCGTTGCAGCAGTTTCATCGGCAGGATCGCCCTCCGCATGCGGCGCTGGAGTTGGGACTCAGGTTGCTACTATACCCTAGTGGGTAGTCGTTGCTCCCTCAAAGGTGTACCTCCCTTGCCCTTTTGACCCTGTCCCCGGGGCTCCCGAGAATTCAGTCATATCCCTCGAGCCCCGGCGCCATGTCCTGCGACCCCGATCCCCTCCCGAACGAGCCCCGCGATGCGCCGGTCGATGGCGAATCGGCGCCCCCGGGCTACCGTTCGCTGGTGGTGGTCGTGCTCTCGCCACTGGCCTTCGCCCTGGTCTTCGCCTGCTGGACCCTGTTCGCCGTGCTCGGCGTGGAGCTGCGCCGGGACCTGGCCCTGGGCAGCGTCGGCTTCGCGGTGCTGCTGGCCATGCCGATGCTCGCCGGGGCGCTGGCCAGCCTGCCCATGGCACTGCTGGCTCGTCGCCTCGGTGGGCGTCGGGTCATGCTCGGCTGCCTGCTGCTGATCTGTCCCTTCCTGTGGTGGGTCAGCCAGGCGAATCACTACCTGGAGTTCCTGCTGGCCGGACTGGGGTTGGGGCTGGGGGCCGGCTCGCTGGCCGCCGGCCTGGTCTATGTGGCGGAACTGGGGCCGCCGCGCCATACCGGCCTGGCGCTGGGCCTCTACGGAGCCGGCATGGTGGGGGCGGGGCTGAGCTACCTGCTGCTGCCGCTGGTCAGTCAGGCCTATGGCTGGCGCCTGGCGCCGCTGCTCTATCTGCTGCCGGTGCTGCTGGTGGCGGCCCTGCTGTGGCTGTTCGCCGATGATGGCGACGCGCCCGTCGGTGAGACGCTGGATGACGAGGCGCCGCCGGTTCGGTCGTCGCCGAGCACGCGCGCCGTGTGCTTCGCCACCCGCCTCGCCGACTGGCAGCTTTGGCGGCTGGCGATCACCTACAGCTTCTTCTTCGGCGCTTTCGTGGCCCTGGCGCTGTGGCTGCCGGGTCATCTGGTGGCCCGCTACGGCCTCTCGCTGCAGGCCGCGGCGCTCTTTGCGCTGCCCTTTACGCTCGCCGTCGGGGCGGGCCAGGTGATCGGCGGCGCCCTGGCCGATCGTCGCGACTTCCGCAGCCTGCGCTGGTGGGTCAGCGCCTTCGTGCTGATCTGCCTCTTCCTGCTCTCCTACCCCCCCTTCTCGATGCGCATCGAGGGCGTGCATGGCGAACTGACGCTGCACTATGCGGCCCCGCTATGGGGCTTTTTGGGGCTGCTGGTGGCGATGGGTGTCGCCATGGGGATCGGGCAGGGCAGTCTGATGCGGCTGATCCATCGCGATCATGGCGACGACATGGCGCTGGTGGGCGGGCTGGCGCTGACCCTGGGCGGGCTCTTCGCCGCCCTGCTGCCGCCGGTCTTCGTGCTGGGCAGCGAGTGGTTGGGGGTGCGTACCGCGGGCTTCATGTTCCTCTACGCCGCCCTGGTGGTGTGCATGCTGGTGATGCTCGCCGACCATGCGCGAGGCCCGGGTCGCGCACGCTGAATGCGCCGTCTAACCCCTCCCACGGCGCCGTCTATCCCCTTGGAGGTAGGGGGCATGTATATGGAGGTAACCGGGCAGTATTCCGCCGTTCATTCCGCCAGAATTCCCCCCATGGAAGCTGCCTGAGCCCGGCGAGGGAGCGGCAGTCCGAGTGGCCCGGGGTGGCCACGCATCTTTTCAGGAGCCTGGAGAGCGACCATGAGTCACTTCATTGATCGGCTGAACTTCTTCCGCAAGGCCCGCGAGCCCTTCGCCAACGAGCATGGCGAGGTCCGCCAGGAGTCCCGCGAGTGGGAGAACGGCTACCGGCAACGCTGGCAGCACGACAAGGTGGTGCGGTCCACCCACGGGGTGAACTGCACCGGGTCGTGCAGCTGGAAGATCTACGTCAAGAACGGCCTGGTCACCTGGGAGACCCAGCAGACCGACTACCCGCGCACCCGACCCGACCTGCCCAACCACGAGCCACGCGGCTGCCCGCGGGGCGCCAGCTACTCCTGGTACATGTACAGCGCCAACCGCCTCAAGTACCCGCTGATCAGAAAGCCGCTTCTCAAGCTGTGGCGTGAGGCCCTCGAAGCCAAAGGCGACCCGGTGGACGCCTGGGCCTCCATCGTCGAGGACCCGGCCAGGGCCAAGCAGTACAAGCGCGCCCGCGGCATGGGCGGCTTCGTGCGCGCTGACTGGGACGAGCTCAACGAGCTGATCGCCGCCTCCAACGTCTACACCGCCAAGCAGTACGGCCCGGACCGCGTTATCGGTTTCTCGCCGATCCCCGCCATGTCCATGGTCAGCTACGCCTCCGGTGCTCGTTACCTGTCGCTGATCGGCGGCGTCTGCCTGTCGTTCTATGACTGGTACTGTGATCTGCCACCGGCCAGCCCCCAGACCTGGGGCGAGCAGACCGACGTGCCCGAATCCGCCGACTGGTACAACTCCGGCTATATCATCGCCTGGGGCTCCAACGTCCCCCAGACGCGTACTCCGGATGCCCACTTCTTCACCGAGGTGCGCTACAAGGGCACCAAGACCGTCTCGGTCACCCCGGACTACGCCGAGGTCTCCAAGCTCACCGACGAGTGGCTCTCCGCAAAGCAGGGCACCGATGCCGCCCTGGCCATGGCCATGGGGCATGTGATCCTCAAGGAGTTCCACCTCGACAATCCCAGCAGCTACTTCACCGACTATGTGCGCCAGTACACCGATATGCCCTTCCTGGTCGAGCTCGAGGCTCGCGAGGACGGCAGCTACGCGCCGGGCCGCCAACTGCGCGCCAGCGACTTCGACGCCAGCCTGGGCCAGGACAACAATCCCGAGTGGAAGACCGTCGCCTGGGATGAGACCCGCGATCAACTCGTCGTGCCGCGCGGCTCCATCGGCTTCCGCTGGGGCGAGACCGGTGATGAGGTAGGCAAGTGGAACCTCGAGCCGCTGGATGCCGAGGGTGCCGAGATCAAGCCGCTGCTGACCCTGGCCGACCACCACGACAGCGTGGCAAGCGTGGCGTTTCCCTACTTCGGTGGCATCGCCCACGAGCACTTCGACCACGTCAAGAGCGGCGGGGCCAGCGACGAGCTGCTGTTCCACAGCCTGCCCGTCAAGCGCTTGAAGAAGGCCGACGGCAGCGAGGCGCTGGCGGTCACCGTCTTCGACCTGATGTGTGCCAACTACGGCATCGATCGAGGGTTTGGTAAAGAGGGTGAGGATGACGGCGCCACTTCCTTCGACCAGGTCAAGCCCTACACTCCGGCCTGGCAGGAGAAGATCACCGGGGTGCCCGCCGAGCAGGCCACCCGCATCGCCCGTGAGTTCGCCGAGAACGCCGACAAGACCCAGGGTCGCAGCATGATCATCGTCGGTGCCGGCATGAACCACTGGTACCACATGGACATGAACTACCGCGGCCTGATCAACATGCTGGTCATGTGCGGCTGTATCGGTCAGAGCGGCGGCGGCTGGGCCCACTACGTCGGCCAGGAGAAGCTGCGCCCGCAGACCGGCTGGACCCCGCTGGCCTTCGGCCTCGACTGGCAGCGTCCGCCGCGCCACATGAACGGCACCTCCTTCTTCTACAACCACTCCTCCCAGTGGCGCTACGAGAAGCTGGAGATCAAGGAGATCCTCTCGCCGCTGGCCAAGGCCGAGGACTACCCCGGCAGCCTGATCGACTTCAACGTGCGCGCCGAGCGCATGGGCTGGCTGCCCTCCGCCCCTCAGCTGGGCACCAACCCGCTGCGCCTGGCCGGTGCGGCCAAGGATGCCGGCATGTCCACCCAGGACTACGCCGTGCAGCAGCTCAAGGAGGGCAAGCTCGCCTTCGCCGCGGAAGATCCGGACAACCCCCAGAACTTCCCGCGCAACATGTTCATCTGGCGCTCCAACCTGCTGGGCAGCTCCGGCAAGGGCCACGAGTACATGCTCAAGTACCTGCTGGGCACCCGCCACGGCATCCAGGGCAAGGACCTGGGTGACTTCGGCGGCCAGAAGCCGGAAGAGGTCAAGTGGCATGACGAGGCGCCCGAGGGCAAGGTCGACCTGCTGGTGACCCTGGACTTCCGCATGTCCACCACCTGCCTCTACTCGGATGTCGTGCTGCCCACGGCGACGTGGTACGAGAAGGACGACCTCAACACGTCCGACATGCACCCCTTCATCCACCCGCTGACCGCGGCCACCGACCCGGCGTGGGAGTCGCGCAGCGACTGGGAGATCTTCAAGGGCATCGCCAAGTCCTTCTCCGAGGCCTCCGAGGGGCACCTGGGCGAGGAGACCGATCTGGTCACGCTGCCGCACCAGCACGACTCCCCGGCCGAACTGGCCCAGGTCGAGGTCAAGGACTGGAAGAAGGGTGAGTGCGAACCGATCCCCGGCAAGACCATGCCGGCGCTGATCGAGGTCAAGCGCAACTACCCCGAGACCTACGAGCGCTTCACCTCCATCGGCCCGCTGCTCGAGACCGTCGGCAACGGCGGCAAGGGCATCAGCTGGAAGACCGAGTCCGAAGTGGACCTGCTCGGCAAGCTCAACCACCGCAAGACCGAGGGACCGCACAAGGGTCGTCCGCGTCTCGACAGCGCCGTGGACGCCGCCGAGATGATCCTGACCCTGGCGCCGGAGACCAACGGCCAGGTGGCGGTGAAGGCGTGGGACGCGCTCTCCAAGATCACCGGGCGGGACCATACCCACCTGGCGCATCCCAAGGAGGAGGAGAAGATCCGCTTCCGCGACATCGTCGCCCAGCCGCGCAAGATCATCTCAAGCCCCACCTGGTCCGGCCTCGAGGACGAGCACGTCTCCTACAACGCCGGCTACACCAACGTGCATGAGCTGATCCCTTGGCGCACCGTCAGCGGTCGCCAGCAGTTCTATCAGGATCACCCCTGGATGCGCGCCTTCGGCGAGAGCCTGCTGGTCTACCGTCCGCCCATCGACACCAAGGCGGCGGTGAGCGTGGCCGAGCCCAAGGGCAACGGCAACCCGGAGATCGCGCTGAACTGGATCACTCCGCACCAGAAGTGGGGCATCCACTCCACCTACAGCGACAACCTGCTGATGCAGACCCTGTCGCGGGGCGGCCCGATCGTGTGGATGTCCGAGGATGATGCGAAATCCATCGGCGTCGAGGACAACGACTGGATCGAGCTCTACAACGCCAACGGTGCCATCGCCGCCCGGGCCGTGGTCAGTCAGCGGGTCAAGAACGGCATGGCGATGATGTACCACGCCCAGGAGCGGATCCTCAACATGCCGGGTTCCGAGCAGACGGGCACCCGCGGCGGTATCCACAACTCGGTCACCCGCGTGTGTCCCAAGCCGACCCACATGATCGGCGGCTATGCCCAGCTCTCCTACAGCTTCAACTACTACGGCACCGTCGGCTCCAATCGCGATGAGTTCGTCATCGTGCGCAAGATGAAGAAGATCGACTGGCTGGATGGCGAAGGCAACGATTACGAGCAGGAGGCCGTGAAATGAAGATTCGTTCCCAGGTAGGCATGGTCCTCAACCTCGATAAGTGCATCGGCTGCCACACTTGCTCGGTGACCTGCAAGAACGTCTGGACCAGCCGCGAGGGCGTCGAGTACGCCTGGTTCAACAACGTCGAGACCAAGCCCGGCATCGGCTATCCCAAGGAGTGGGAGAACCAGCACAAGTGGAAGGGCGGCTGGCTGCGCCGCAAGGATGGCCGCATTGAGCCGCGCATCGGCGGCAAGTGGCGGGTGCTGGCGAACATCTTCGCCAACCCCGATCTGCCGGAGATCGACGACTACTACGAGCCGTTCACCTTCGACTACCAGCACCTGCACACCGCCAAGCAGGGCGAGCACCAGCCCACCGCGCGGCCGCGTTCGCTGATCTCCGGCCAGCGCATGAACAAGATCGAATGGGGCCCGAACTGGGAAGAGATCCTCGGCACCGAGTTCGCCAAGCGCCGCAAGGACGCGAACTTCGAGAAGATCCAGGCCGACATCTACGGTCAGTTCGAGAACACCTTCATGATGTACCTGCCGCGCCTGTGCGAGCACTGCCTCAATCCGACCTGCGTGGCATCGTGCCCGAGCGGCGCGATCTACAAGCGTGAGGAGGACGGCATCGTCCTGATCGACCAGGACAAGTGCCGCGGCTGGCGGATGTGCATCTCCGGCTGCCCCTACAAGAAGATCTACTACAACTGGAAGACCGGGAAATCCGAGAAGTGCATCTTCTGCTATCCGCGCATCGAGGCCGGCCAGCCGACCGTCTGTTCCGAGACCTGCGTGGGCCGGATCCGCTACCTCGGCGTGCTGCTCTACGACGCCGACCGTATCGAGGAAGTGGCCAGCTCCCCGGACGAGCGTGACCTCTACCATCGCCAGCGCGAGATATTCCTGGATCCCAACGACCCGGAAGTGATCGCCCAGGCGAAGAAGGACGGCATCACCGACAACGTGATCGTCGCCGCCCAGGCCTCGCCGGTCTACAAGTTGGCCATGGACTGGGGCCTGGCGCTGCCGCTGCACCCCGAGTATCGCACCCTACCGATGGTCTGGTACGTGCCGCCGCTGTCGCCGATCCAGTCCGCCGCCGAGGCGGGCAACGTCGAGTTCGACGGCGTGATGCCCAAGATCGAGTCGCTGCGCATCCCGGTCAAGTACCTGGCCAACCTGCTCACCGCCGGCGAGGAGGAGCCCGTGGTGCTGGCGCTCAAGCGGCTGATGGCCATGCGCCTCTATATGCGTGGCAAGCATGTCGAGGGTAAGGCCGAGACCGAAGTGCTGGAGAGCGTGGGGCTCACCGAGGCCCAGGTGGAATCCATGTACCGGTACCTGGCCATCGCCAACTACGAGGACCGCTTCGTGATCCCCACCAGCCACCGTGAGATAGCCACCGAGGCCTTCCCGGAGCGCGGCGGCTGCGGCTTCAGCTTCGGCGACGGCTGCCATGGCGACAGCGGCCAGAGCCTCTTCGGCGGTCGCAAGACGACCACCACCCTGGTCCAGCCGGTCGAGACCTTTGATCCGCAGAGCGATGAGAAAGCCGAGGAGGTGCGTCATGGCTGAGGCAGCACTGCAACACCCCGCCGCGGAGCCGGACATGCTGAGCCTGCGCGTGCTGGCCCGGCTGCTCGACTACCCCTCCGCGGAGCTCCAGGCTGCCGCACCGGAGATGATCGAGCTCCTCGACGCCGAGCGCCGCTGGGAGGCGGCGCTGCGCACCCGCCTGATGGACTGGTGCCAGCGCTTGCTGGAGGCCGACCTGATGGAGCTGCAGGCTGAGTACGTGGCACTGTTCGACAAGGGGCGCAGCACCTCGTTGCTGCTTTTCGAGCACGTCCACGGCGAGTCCCGCGATCGCGGCCAGGCCATGGTCGACCTGATGGCTGAGTACAGCGCCGCGGGCTTCGAGCTCGATGCCCGTGAGCTACCCGACTACTTGCCGCTATTCCTGGAGTACCTCTCGACCCGCCCGGAGGCCGACATCGGCCGCTGGCTGGGCGAGATTCGCCATATCCTGGCACTGATTGCTGCTCGGCTGGAGGAGCGTGACGCCGACCATGCCCTGGTGCCGCTGGCGCTGCTGGCGCTGATCGGCGCCGAGGGGGACGTCGACGCCCACCGCGAGACGGTGAAGGAGGAGGCGTCCGATGACACCCCGGAAGCGCTGGACGAGGTGTGGGAGGAAGAAGCGGTGCGTTTCAGTGCCGCCTCCGACGAGGACTGCGCCCTGCAATCTGCCGAGGGCCGGCGACTCGCCGAGCGCAAGAACGTGACGCACAGCGAGGCGGTGCGGGTCCTCGATCCCGCCTCCGTCGCCGCCAGGCATCAAGGAGACCAGTCATGAGCTACTTTAATACCCTGCTGTTCGGGCTCTACCCCTACCTTGCCGGCACCATCTTCCTGGTCGGTAGCTTGCTGCGTTTCGATCATGGCCAGTACACCTGGAAGACCGGATCGAGCCAGATGCTGACTTCCCGGAACATGCGCATGGCCAGCAACCTCTTCCATGTCGGCATCCTGGTGATCTTCTTCGGCCATCTGGTGGGCCTGCTGACCCCGCACTGGGTCTACGCGCCCTTCATAAGCGCCGGGACCAAGCAGCTAATCGCCATCCTGGTCGGCGGCATCGCCGGCGTGATGTGCCTGGTGGGAGGCGCCATGCTGGCCCATCGCCGCCTGACCAACCCGCGGGTGAGGGCCTCGTCCAGCACAATGGATACCGTCATCATCGTGCTGTTGGTCGTGCAGGTCTCGCTGGGCCTCCTGACCATCATCCCCGCCCTGGGCCACCTGGACGGCAGCGTGATGATCCAGCTTGCCGGCTGGGCACAGTCCATCGTCTTCTTTCAGGGCGGTGCGGCCACCTACCTCGAGGGCCTGAGCTTCATCTACAAGCTGCACATCCTGGTGGGCCTGACCATCATCTTGGTCTTCCCCTTCACCCGTCTGGTCCACGTCTGGAGCGTGCCCTTCGGCTACGTGACGCGTCGTTACCAGCTGGTGCGCAAGCGGGGCTGAGACCAGGCCTTTGCCCATACTGCTGGCAAGGGGCGCCGGGGGCAGGGCGTAGAGGAGGTCCTACGCCAGGGATGGCGTCGGTAGCGCCCAGGGAAGGGTTCACAGCGCCTCCTCGTAGCCCTGCCCCCGGAAAAGCCCTCTTAACCGAGGCCGGTCGAAATGAGTTTCAAGGATTTAGCCATGCAGAAGATCGATATCGAGATGATCCCCGGGGGCGCGAGCCCCCCGCCCATCCGGGTCGGCGAGGCCACCATCGAGGAGGCCGCCATTGCCGAGGAGATGCAGCACCACCCGGCGGACAGCGCCGGCACCGCCCAGCTCAAGGCAGCCCGCGCCCTGGTGGTGCGCGAGCTGCTGCGCCAGCGGGCGGCGGCCCTGGGAGTGGCCGAGGCGGTCGATGAGGCGGATGCCGCCATCGCCGAGCTGCTGGAGCGGGAGCTGGATGTGCCCGAGCCCGCCGAGGCGGACTGCCGCCGCTTCCACGCCGCCCATCCCGAGCGCTTCAGCGAACCCACCCGCCTGCGGGTACGCCACGTGCTGCTGGCCGCTGCCCCGGACGACGCCCCGGCCCGCGACGCCGGCTATCGCCTGGGCGAGACGCTGGTCCGCGAGCTGCAGGCAGTGCCTGAGCGCTTTACCGAGTTCGCCCAGCGCCACTCCGCCTGCCCCTCGAAGGAGGAGGGCGGTGACCTGGGCTGGTTGGCGCCCGGACAGACTGTGGCCGAGCTGGACCGTGCCCTGCAGCATCTGCCCGAGGGGCTCCATGACCGTCCGCTAGCCTCGCGCTATGGCTGGCATATCGTCACCATCGATCAGCGCATCGAGGGACGCGAGCTGCCCTATGAGCAGGTAGCCGAGCACGTCCGCCACAGCCTTCGCGAACAGGCCACCCGTCGTGCCCTGCGCCACTACCTGCTGGCGCTGGAGGCCGAGATCGGGGTCGAGGGGATATCGCTCGACGACGAGGGCGGCAGCGCCCTGATGCAGTAGCCACATGAAGGGGGCCGGCCTGGCCCCCGACGCTTCCGACTCTCCTTTCCATGACGCCGCTCGCGCCGCGGGCGGCGAGGAGGACCCCATGGCCCACGTTCATGCCAATACGCCCTTCGCGCCCCTGGGCATCGCCGTGCTTACCGTCTCCGACACCCGCGGTTTCGACGAGGACGGCAGCGGCGACCTGCTTGCCGAGCGCCTCACCGAGGCGGGCCACGCCCTGGTGGAGCGGCGCATCGTGCCTGACGATGTCTACCGCATCCGCGCGGTGGTCTCGGCCTGGGTGGTCCGCGAGGACATCCAGGTGATCCTGGTTAACGGCGGCACCGGCTTCACGCCCCGTGATACCACCCCCGAGGCGCTCGCGCCGCTGTTCGACAAGGCGGTCGACGGCTACGGCGAGCTGTTTCGTCAGCTCTCGCTTGCCAGCATCGGCACCTCCACCCTCCAGTCCCGGGCGGTGGCCGGGCTGATCGACCGCACCCTGGTGTTCGCCATGCCGGGCTCGCCGAAGGCCTGCGCCACTGCCTGGGACGGCATCCTGGCCGCCCAGCTCGACGCCCGTACCCGGCCCTGCAACTTCGTCGCCATGGTGCTGCCCGAGGCGAGGCACTGCGCGTCCCGGCAGGTGAGCGCCGACGAGGACATGGCGGAAGGGGCCGGGGCATGAACTGCGGCTGCGCGGAGGTCGTCACTCCCGGCCTGCTGGATCTCTTCGACGCCCGCGCCCTGATGGTGGCGGGCGGCGTGGCGGTGGCCGGCTGCGAGCGGGTCGCCCTGGTCGATGCCGTCGGCCGGGTACTGGCCGAGGATGCCCGGGCCGGCCTCGACCTGCCCGGCGTCGATAACAGCGCCATGGATGGCTATGCCCTGCGTCGTCGCGAGCTCGCCGCGAGCCCGGATGGCCTGCCAGTGGCACTGCGTGTGCCGGCCGGCGCCGGCGTGCTCAGGCTGCCCGACGGGGGTTGTGCGCGCATCTTTACCGGTGCGCCCGTGCCGCTGGGGGCGGACGCCGTGGTGCCCCAGGAGAGGGTGAGCCTGGACGACGCGGGGAGAGTTCACGTCGAGGGGGAGTTGGCCGAGGGCGCCAATATCCGTTGCCGAGGCGAGGAGAGCCGCGCCGGTGACGTGGTGTTGGTCGCGGGTACCCGACTGAATGCCGCGGCCATCGCCCTGCTGGCCAGCCAGGGCATCGATGCCGTGACGGTGCGCCGACGGGTCCGCGTGGCCCTGGTCAGCACCGGCGACGAGCTGATTGAACCCGGCCAGGCCTGGGTGCCCGGCCAGGTCTACAACAGCAATGGCGCCATGCTGCGTGCCCTGCTCGCCCAGCAAGGCTGCGAGGTCCTCGACCTGGGCGTCGTCGCCGACACCGCAGCTGACCTGGGTCAATGTCTTGCCCGGGCGGGCGAGCAGGCCGATCTGGTAGTCTGTACAGGCGGGGTCTCGGTGGGGGAGGAGGACCACGTTCGCCCGGTGCTGGAGCGCCTGGGGGGCATCTCCTTCCACGGCGTGGCGATAAAGCCCGGCAAGCCCTTCGTCCTTGGCTGGCTCGGCCCCTCCCTTCGCGACGGTACCCCGCTGATCGGCCTGCCCGGCAACCCGGTGGCCTCGCTGGTGGGCTGGCAGTGGCTGGCGCTGCCCTTCGTGCAGGGGCGCCAGGGGCGCACCCCGCCCGCGCTGCAGCGCTTCCCGGTCACCGCCGGCTTTTCCCGGCGGGCGCCGAGGGGCCGGCGCGAGCTGCTGAGGGTGGTGCTGGACTGGACCGGCGGTGCCCTCGTGGCACGCCTGGCCGGCGGGCAGGGCTCCCATATGCTCGGGGCCGCCAGCCAGGCCCATGGCTACCTGATCATCGATGCCGACACCCCTGTGGAGGAAGGCCATGTCTACGGATACTGCCCCGGTACCCAGTTCCTCGACTGAGCTGCTGTTCCGGCCCCGGCAGCTGCGCGAGCTGGTGCGTGGGGTGCCCTGGCTGGGCGACCTCGACGAGGACCAGCTCGAGGCCCTGCTGCAGGACACCGAGGTGCGCACCCTCAAGACCCGTGAGTGGCTGTTCCGCCAGGATGCCCCGGCCGAGTGGCTCTACGTGGTGATCAGCGGGGCGGTGCGCCTGGTGCGCAGCGCCGGCGACGGTCACCTGGCGACCATCCGCTGCGTGGAGCGCGGCGGCACACTGGGCGAGCTGAGCATGGTGTCCAGCGCCGGGGTCTACCTCTATTCCGCCGAGGCCCTGCGCCGCACCCATGTGCTGACCATCCCCGCGGCACGCTGCCGCGAGATCATGGACCGCCAGCCGGCCTGCCGGGCGGAGTTCATGAGCCACCTGGCCCTGGAGCTCACCGAGCGCCTCGAGGACATGGCGCTGTTGACCCAGGCCGACGCCATGGCGCGCCTGGTCAGCTACATCCTGCGCCAGCTCCCGGCGGGCCGTGCCAGGGGGCCCCGGGTGGTGCGGCTGACGATTCCCAAGCGCTGGCTGGCCGCCCAGCTGGCCATGACCCCGGAAACCCTGTCGCGCCTGCTGGCCAGGCTGCGCGAGGAGGGGGTCATCAACATCGACCGCCAGCGCCTGGTGGTGCTCGACGAGCAGAAGCTGCGTGACCACATGCTGAGCGACGATTGACCACGTCGTGCCGGAATCGCTGGGAGGCCTCATGCCTCTGTGCGATGCCGATGGCCTGATGCTGGGGATGGGATTGCATTCGACGAGGCGAGCCCAAGCTCGGGTATAGTGGCGTCCTCTCGTGACCCTGGAGACGTCGATGCTGCTGGAAAGCCTGTCACCGTTGTCGGGCGGCATCAACCTGGTGCTGGTGCTGCTGTCGGTGTTCACCTCGGCGTTCACCGCCGCGGTGGGCGTTGGGGGCGGGGTGCTGATGATCATGGCGCTGGCCCAGGTGATGCCGGCGGCGGCGCTGATTCCGGTCCAGGGCTTAGGAGGACCTAGAGAATGCTATTCATGCTATACACGCTAGTAAAATAGGGAGCTCAGGTACCTCTAGGTGGGGGAGCTACAGGTACGTGTATGGTTCGGCTGCTCGGATCATTTGCCAGGTAGTGTTCCGTCGAGTGGTGTCACAGAGCTGGTGGCCCGAATTCCACACCCGGCGTCGAAGAGCCGATTTGGCTATCAGGCAGTCGGCGTGGATCGAATCCGAGACGAGGCCGGCGTCTCGAAGATGACGCTCTATAACCACTTCGCCAGCAAGGAAGCGCTGGTGGAGGTGGTGTTGGAACAGCGGCATGAGCGCTTCATGGCGTCCCTTAAGGCTGCCGTGGAGGATCGGGAAACAATTCAGGAAAGACTACGTGCCGTCTTTGACTGGCATGCCCGCTGGTTCGCCTCCGAGCAGTTCCACGGATGCATGTTTCTCAGAGCGACCGAAGAGCACGCCCGGGAGCCGGCCTCCTTGCTGTTGCTCTCGCGTTGGCACAAAAATGAAGTAAGGGGACTGATCGAGGAAATTTTGGCGGAACAGTGCGGCAAGCCAGATGCGCACCTGGCTCGCCTCGTGCAGATAATGCTGGATGGAATGATAGTCAATGCTTACCTGTTCGGTTCCGAAGCCGTGGACGATGCCTGGGCGGCGCTTGCGCCATTGCTGGCACTGGACACCCGGCCGTTGACGCATGAAGGCGGGGCGAACTGGGCGATCCCTTGATGGCACCAGAGTTAAGCTGGTGGTAAAAAGAGAGTTGTATCAATGGATAGCGATAGCTCCAATTCGCAATTTTACCTTTGTCACGTTTCCCGACATAGCGCTTATGTGTGACCGAAGGATGCAGGCTTAGCGTCTAGCCCGAATTTCTGGGACCACTTCAATCACCCACACGGACCTCGACGATTAATGAATAAACACCATTATTACCTTCTCGATGTTTTCACTGACCGAGCATTTTCTGGAAACCCGCTCGCAGTATTTCCGCAATCCGACGAACTAGATTCCAACAAGATGCAGGCCATAGCCAACGAATTGAACCTAT
>NZ_JARANV010000022.1 GCF_029889845.1 Halomonas sp. 25-S5 | reverse complement strand
GCGTTAGACTGTGTCATGACCTGCCTCCCTCAATAGTGGCTCTGCGTTTAGGTCCCTCCTCAACGTAACCCACGACGTTGAGGAGGGGCAGGTCAATCCATGATGTCTACGGTCGGCACAGTGCCTGAAGGAAGGGTAGGCCCGATAAGCCGAAGGCGCATCGGGCGGGGGAAGATGAAAGGCGCCGGGGGCTGGGGTATCATGTGCTCCCCAGATTTCCCCGTTTTGCGAGGTTTCCCGCCGATGTTCAGCCGTGACATGCAGATTGCCGGTTTCGATGACGTCCTGTTCGATGCGATGCAGAAGGAAGTCGCACGCCAGGAAGCGCACATCGAGCTGATCGCCTCCGAGAACTACGCCAGCCCCCGGGTGCTCGAGGCCCAGGGTAGCCAACTGACTAACAAGTACGCGGAAGGCTACCCCGGCAAGCGCTACTACGGCGGCTGCGAGTACGTGGACATCGTCGAGCAGCTCGCCATCGACTACGCCAAGGAGTTGTTCGCTGCGACCTACGCCAATGTCCAGCCCCACTCTGGTTCCCAGGCCAACGGTGCGGTGTTCCAGGCGCTGGTCAAGCCGGGCGACACCATCCTGGGCATGAGCCTCGATGCGGGGGGGCACCTGACCCATGGCGCCAAGCCCAACTTCTCCGGCAAGCATTACCACGCCGTGCAGTATGGCATCGACGAGCACGGCCGCATCGATTACGCGGAGGTGGCCAGCCTCGCCCGCGAGCACAAGCCCAAGATGATCATCGCCGGCTTCTCCGCCTACTCCCAGATCATCGACTGGGCGACGTTCCGCGAGATCGCCGACGAGGTGGGTGCCTACCTGCTGGTCGACATGGCCCACGTGGCGGGCCTGGTGGCGGCCGGCGTCTATCCGACCCCGCTGCCCCACGCCCATGTGGTGACCACCACCACTCACAAGACCTTGCGCGGCCCCCGTGGCGGCCTGATCCTCTCTGCTGAAAATAATCCCGACATCGAGAAGAAGCTGCAGTCCGCGGTTTTCCCGGGCGGGCAGGGTGGTCCGCTGGAGCACGTCATCGCCGCCAAGGCGGTCTGCTTCAAGGAGGCCATGGAGCCTGATTTCAAGACCTATCAGCAGCAGGTGGTGAAGAACGCCCAGACCATGGCCGGGGTGTTCATCGCGCGCGGCTTCGAGGTGGTCTCCGGCGGCACCGAGGACCACCTCTTCCTGCTCTCGCTGATCAAGCAGGGGCTGACCGGCAAGGACGCGGATGCTGCCCTGGGGCGCGCCCACATCACCGTCAACAAGAACGCCGTGCCCGGCGACCCGCAGAGCCCCTTCGTGACCTCGGGCCTGCGCCTCGGTACCCCGGCGGTGACCACCCGCGGCTTTGGCGAGACCGAGTGCCAGGAGCTGGCCGGCTGGATCTGCGACATTCTCGACGTTATGGCGGCAGGGGATGACACCGCCGCCATCGAGGCCGAGGTCAAGGCGAAGGTCGAGGCCGTCTGCGCCCGCTTGCCAGTCTATCGCTGAGACGCCCTGTCGCTGACTGACCCTGGCTGAGGCCAGGGATCCTAGAGCGCCCCGCCTGGATGCACCATGGTGGGGCGTTTTCGTGTCCATTGCTGGTGCAGCCGCATCGGGGATGTGGGCACGATTCGTCGTGCCCCCGCGAGCGGCCCTTCATCCCCAGCTGGAACCGGGTTCGGGCGGCGATTCCCGACCTTCCCGAGTGCATGTTCCAGGCGGTGGTGCGGGATAATGCCGCTAATGTGACCAAAGTCTAAAGGCACGGCCGCGGCATTTGGGCGACCCTATGTCCGACATAAAGTGAATCAAGTCGTACAGGAGTCACCAAGCGCCCATGTCGTCGCGTCAGCCCCCATCCGGGCGCAAGCCCGCCCACAAGCCTGATATCGCCGAGGACCTCGCCCGGGCGATCTTCGCCGGTGAGCATGCGCCGGGTAGCTTCTTGCCCCGGGAGCTGGATCTCTGCGCGAGCTACGGGGTCAGTCGCAGCACCGTGCGCAGTGCCCTGCAGCAGCTGGTCTCGGCGGGCATGCTGACGCGCATCTCGGGGCAGGGCAGCCGGGTGCGCGAGCTCACCGACTGGCACCTGCTGGATCCCCGGGTCAGTGACTGGATGGCGCGCTTCGCCCAGCCCAATCCGCGCATCCAGCGCGACATCTTCGCCTTCCGCGTGGCCGTGGAGCCCTTCATGGCGCGGCTGGCGGCAGCGCATGCCACCGCCGCCGACCTGCTGGCCATCGAGACGGCCTGGCGCAACATGATCCGTGCCCTGGAGGCGCCCGATCGGCGCTGCGAGGGGGGCAGCCACGACGAGCACGACGTGGCCTTCCATGAGGCGATCTTCGCGGCCACCCATAACCTGTTGTGGGCCCAGCTCAGCCACATGCTCAAGCCAGCCATCGGCCTGCTGGTGGAGACCTCCAACCACAGCGCGGCCGAGCTGAGCGATAGCATGGAGCGCCATCGCCGGCTGATGGAGGCGATCCGCCTGCGTCAGCCCGATGAGGCCGAGCAAGCGGCCCTCTCGGTGCTCGAGCGTACCGGTCTGGATCTGGGGTTCGAGAGCCTGTTCGACCATCGTCCGCCACGCCTGCGTCTGCCGGGCGCTGGTGTTCCCGAACCGGGTTGACCGGTTCGCCACGTACGCGGTGTCCGCACCGACAACAACATCAATGCGCCATAGAAGGAAACGCACCATGAAACAGATCACGCCACGCTCCTCCTTTGCCCTCAAGGGCCTGACCGCCGCCGTGCTCGGTTCACTGGCCTTCTCCGTACAGGCCGCCGAGTACGAATGGACCTTCCAGACCTCCGAGACCTCGGGCGAGCCGCAGTTCGAGCTCAAGAAGGCTTGGGCCGAAAACGTCAACACCATGTCTGACGGGCGCATCGAGATCGAGATCCTGCCGGTCAATGCTGTGGTCCAGGCCAACCAGACCCTGGATGCCGTTCAGTCCGGCATCCTCCAGGGCCACCTCACCGACCCCAGCTACTTCTCCGGCCGCGATCCGGCCTTCGGCATGCTGGGCAACCTGGTAGGCGCCTGGGGCGATCCGCTGGAGTTCCTGGAGTACATGAACCACGGCGGTGGCGAGGCGCTCTACAACGAGCTGGTCAACCCCTACGGCGTGCAGCTGATCGGTGCCGCCGCCACCGGCCTGGAGTCCTTCCCCTCCAAGCGCCCGATCCGCACCGTGGAGGACCTCGAGGGGCTCAAGGTCCGCGCCCCGGAGGGCATGGTCTACAACATCTTCGAGAAGGCCGGCGCCGCCCCGGTGAACCTGCCGGGCTCTGAGGTCTACACCTCGCTTGAGAAGGGCGTGATCGACGCCGCCGACTACACGGTGTTCTCCACCAACCACAGCCAGGGGCTGCATAGCTTCGCCAACTACCCCAACTATCCGGGCTTCCACTCGCTGCCGATGGTTTCCGTATCGCTCAACAAGGAAATCTGGGACGGCCTGCCGGAAGACCTCCAGGCGATACTGGAGACCTCGGTGGACAAGCTGGCCTACGAGATGGTCTTCGAGCTCAAGAAGCTGGACCTCGAGGCGGTGGCCGAGGCGCGCCAGGACCCGAACATCGAGCTGATCGACATGGCTCCGGCGGAGCGCGCCAAGTTCCGCAACATCGCCAAGGAAGAGTGGGCGGCCTGGGCCGAACGCAGCGAGATGAACCAGAAGGTCTACGACTCCGTGGTCGCTTTCCTCCAGGCCCGCAACCTGATGTAAGCCGACCCACATCCACTCCCTGGCAAGCCGACCATCGTCCGGGCCCTCGCCCGGACGATGCGTGAAGAGACCCATCATGACCCAACCTTCCCCCGACAACCGCGACCCGGTCGAGCAGACCGAGACGCTCGGCCCCGAACGTACCGCCCTGGACCGCCTGGTGGCCCGGGGCGCCCACGGCGCCGCCTGGCTGGTACTGATTGCCATGGGCATCAGCGTGGTCGAGGTGTTCCTGCGCTACGGCTTCAACAATCCCACCTCCTGGGTGCACGAGTCGGTGATCTTCCTGGTCGCCGTGACCTTCGCCCTGGGCGGCCCCGCGGCGCTGGCCCGCAACAGCCATATCCGCGTCAAGGTGCTCTACGACAGCGCCGGCCCGCGGCTCACGTGCTGGATGGATCGCTTCAACGACCTGGTGACTCTGGGCTTCTGCCTGGCCATGAGCTACGCCGCCTTCCACATGTTCTGGCGCGCCTCGCACAACCCGTTCGGCGAGTGGCAGCTGGAGCGCTCCGGGACCTCCTGGAATCCGCCCTTCCCGGCGCTGGTCAAGGGCATGATCCTGTTCGCCCTGGCGCTGATGACCCTGCAGGCGCTGCTCCATCTGGTGCAGTCGATTCGCGCCCGTCCCGCCGACCATGAGCCCGCCGACCATGAGTCCACCGACAGGGAGACACGCTGATGGATATCGGGACGGCCACGATCCTGATGATCGCCGCCATCTTCGGCCTGCTGGTCACCGGCCTGCCGCTGGCCTTCATCACCGGCCTGGTGGCGATGGTCTTCACCTTCGGCTGGTTCGGCGAGACGGCGCTGCCGCTGGTCACCAGCCGGGTGTTCAGCTTCATCACCGAGTACTCGCTGGTGGCGGTGCCGATGTTCGTGCTGATGGCCTCGCTGCTCGACCGCTCCGGCATCGCCAAGGACCTGTTCAACGCCATGCGGGTGTTCGCCGGGCGACTGCCCGGCGGCGTGGCGGTGCAGACCATCGTGGTGGCCTTCTTCCTCGCCGCGCTGTCGGGGATCATCGGCGGCGAGATCGTGCTGCTGGGCATCCTGGCGCTGCCGCAGATGCTGCGCCTGGGCTACGACAAGCGGCTCTCCATCGGCGTGGTGTGCGCCGGCGGGGCGCTGGGCACCATGATGCCGCCGTCGATCGTGCTGATCATCTACGGCCTGATCGCCAGCGTCTCCATCGCCGAGCTGTTCACCGCGGCGATCACCCCGGCGGTGATCCTGATGGGCTCCTACATCGCCTACGTGATGGTGCGCTGCCTGAAGAACCCGGCGATGGGCCCACCGCTCACCGCCGAGACCCAGGACAATCCCTTCGCCAGCAAGTTCGAGGCGGTCAAGGCGATCCTGCTGCCGGGAATGGTCGCCTTCCTGGTGCTGGGCACCATCTATGGCGGCATCGCCTCGGTGACCGAGGCGGCGGCCATGGGGGTGTTCGGGGTGATGCTGGCCATCGTGCTGCGCGGCGAGTTCAGCGTGACGATGCTGCACCGCAGCCTGGGCCAGACGCTCTACACCTGCGGCATGATCATCTGGATCGGCATCGGCGCCGCGGCGCTGGTGGGGGTCTACAACCTGATGGGCGGCAACCGCTTCGTCTCGGGGATGATCCTGGGGCTCGAGGTGGCACCGATCGTGATCATCCTGGTGATGATGGCGATCATGCTGGTGCTGGGGCTGTTCCTGGACTGGATCGGCATCGCCATGCTGGCCCTGCCGATCTTCCTGCCCATCGTCACTCAGCTGGGCTTTGATCCGATCTGGTTCGGCATCCTGTTCGCGGTGAACATGCAGGTGTCGTTCCTGTCGCCGCCGTTCGGCCCCGCGGCCTTCTACCTGAAGAGCGTGGCGCCGCCGGAGATCAGCCTCAAGGACATCTACGTCTCGGTGCTGCCCTTCATGGCGATCCAGCTGCTGATGCTGGCGGCGCTGCTCTTGTGGCCGCAGTTGGCCATCTGGCCGCTGTAAGGTAAGTAAAAAGGCCTTAAAGGCAGCAAGAAAGAGGGAGGCCGATGGCCTCCCTTTTCGCTCTATCTATGCAGCGTAATTTCACCACTTCGTAACCACTAGCCTCGAGATTTACACAGGAATTCTTCCACAATTGTCTCGGGTGATAGGGCGACATCCAGGCGGATGGCTTCGCTGTCGCCAGGCGGCTCAAGATCACGAAGTTGGCTATCCAGCATATGCTCGCCCTGGAAGAAATGCCCTTTGCGGCCGCGAAGACGCTCCAGCAGAATCTCGCGGCTGCCATGCAGGTAGAGGATCTTCAGGTCGGGAGCGCTCTGGCATAGCTGGTCGCGGTAGCGGCGCTTGAGCGCCGAGCAGCCGATCACCAAGGAGCGCCCCTGGCTGGCATGGTCACGATAGAAGCCGGCAAGGGTCTCGAGCCAGCCTTCCCGGTCGCCATCGTTGAGGGGTTCGCCACGTGACATCTTGGCGATGCTGGTGGGGCTGTGGTGGTCATCGGCATCGATGAAGTCGGCCCCGGTGGCCTCGGCAACCAACTTGCCGATATGCGACTTTCCTGATCCTGAAACCCCCATGACCAGCGCGAGTATCGGCGTGGATTCCATCTGTCTTCTTCCATTGTATTGGCGAGGTCGTTACCCTTCATCATAGCGAAAAAAGGCCATGAATGGCCAGTGAATATCGGTCAGTGGCCAGGGGTCTTCACTCTTCTTCCGGTGTCGAAGCTGGGTGAGTCGATGGGCCACCCGGTGCCGGATGACCCGGGTCAAGAGGAGCGGCGTGAATGACGCCGGCTGGTCGGGAATCCGTTATGCTGAGACGAAGGGGGCATGCCGGGGCCGTGTCTCCGCCCTGTTCTTCGGCTATACGCTGTTCCTCGGCGATAAGGAGCGAGACCATGTCGACTCTCACCTTCCAGGGCGCGGTCAAGGAGGTTACCGGCTCGCGCTATCTCATCGAACTGGACGGCAACGGCCGCTCGCACAAGTTGCTGCTGGAGTGTGGCCTGCACCAGGGCGGCAGCGATGCCGACGAGGCCAACGCCAAGTCCTTCGGCAAGCTGCCCCGGGAGCTCGAGGCGGTGGTGCTCTCCCATGGCCATCTCGATCACTCGGGGCTGCTGCCCAAGCTGGTGAAGGAGGGGTATCGCGGGCCGATCCACTGCACGCGGGGCACCCGCGACCTGCTGGAGATCATGCTGCAGGACGCCGCCTTCATCATGGCCAAGGACGTCGAGTGGGAGAACAAGTGGCGCAAGCGCAACGGCAAGCCGCTGGTCGAACCGCTCTACGAGCTGGAGGACGTGGAACAGACCCTGGCGCTCTGCGAGACCCATCCCTACGGCCAGCCGGCCCGGTTGCCGGGCGGGGCCAGCCTGGTATTCCGCGACGCCGGCCACATCCTCGGTTCGGCCATTGTCGAGCTGGCCCTGCCCTCCGGGGGGCAAGAGAAGCGCCTGGTATTCTCGGGCGACCTGGGCAATCCCAGCTCGGTGCTGATGAAGGATCCCGAGAAGCTCTATGACGCTGACCTGGTGCTGATGGAGAGCACCTATGGCGACCGCGATCATCGGCCCCTGGGGGACACCCTCGAGGAGTTCGCCCGCGTGCTGGAGGAGGCCCATGCCGACGGCGGCAACGTACTGATTCCCGCCTTCGCCGTGGGGCGTACCCAGGAGATCCTCTACCACCTGAGCGTGCTCTACCACGAGGGGCGGCTGCGCCAGCAGATGGTGTTCCTGGACAGCCCCATGGCGATCCGTGTCACCGAGCTCTATCACCGGGCACGCAAGGCGCTGGATCCCGAGGACCTCAAGGTGCTCAACGTGGCGGCCAGCGGCGACACCCGCCAGTACCTGCCGATCCTGCGCATGACCCGCACGGTGGAGGAGTCCATGGCCATCAACCGCATTCACGGCGGGGCGATCATCATCGCCGGGGCCGGGATGTGCAATGGCGGGCGCATCATCCACCACTTCCGCTACAACCTGGAGAAACCTGATACCCGGCTGGTGATCGTGGGCTTCCAGGCGGCGGGCACGGTGGGGCGCCAGATCGTCGACGGCGCCGAGCGGATCCGCGTGATGGGCCGGGACCTGGCGGTCAAGGCGAGGGTTCACACCATTGGCGGCTTCTCGGCCCATGCCGGCCAGACCCAGCTGCTGGGCTGGGCCGGCGCCTTCCGCAACCGACCTCGCTTCTATCTGGTGCATGGCGAGCCCGGAGCCCAGCAGGCGCTGCAGGCGGCCCTCACCCGGAGCGACATCGAGGCAGAGATTCCCGCCTACGGCGACCGTATCGAGCTCTGAGCGGTGTTCCGCCTGATGCGCCTCCGGCTTATCGGGCCGGCAAGCCAGCCGTAGGCCTGGTAAGCGACAGCGCACAAGGCGTCCCGTCCCGCTCGGTGTACTGGCGTTTATGGCGCCTGCATGGCCGCTCCAAGAGGTGATGCGATCTCCCGGTGGCCGTTCCCTCCTGCCCAGTGACCCCAAAGAGGCTGCGAAGCGACATCTATCCCAGTCTTTATATGCATAAACAATCTATGTTTAGAACATAAATTTGTTTTAAGCTGTGGCCATCGCTGCAAGACAGCACACAGACGGAGAGCGTTTGCCATGTCTGATCCCATCGTGACCCACTTCTTCGACGAGCCGACCAACACCTTCAGCTATGTGGTGCAGGATCCCGACAGCCACGCCTGCGCGATCCTCGATTCGGTGCTCGACTTCGACTACGCCGCCGGGCGCACCGACGTGCGCTCCGCCGACGCGATCATCGCCTTCGTGCGCGACAACGCCCTCGAGGTGGAGTGGGTCCTCGAGACCCACGTTCACGCCGACCACCTCTCCGCCGCGCCCTATCTGCACGAGACGCTGGGCGGCAAGACCGGCATCGGCGCTCAGATCACCGTGGTGCAGGATGTCTTCGGCAAGGCCTTCAATGCCGGCACCGAGTTCGCCCGCGACGGTAGCCAGTTCGACCGCCTCTTCGAGGAGGGCGACAGCTTCACCATCGGCAACCTGGAAGGGCGGGTGCTGCACACCCCGGGCCACACCCCGGCCTGCTTGACTTACGTGATCGGTGATGCCGCCTTCGTCGGCGATACCCTGTTCATGCCCGATTACGGCACTGCCCGCTGCGACTTCCCGGGCGGCGACGCGCGCACCCTCTACCGCTCCATCCAGAAGGTGCTGGCGCTGCCGGGCGAGACCCGACTGTTCCTGTGCCATGACTACAAGGCGCCGGATCGCGAGGCGTACCAGCACGAGACCAGCGTGGCCGAGCAGCGCGCCCACAACGTCCATGTCCACGAAGGGGTCAGCGAGGAGGCGTTCGTCAAGATGCGCACCGAGCGCGACGCGACCCTGGACATGCCCCGGCTGATCCTGCCTTCGGTGCAGGTCAACATGCGCGCCGGTCATATGCCGCCGGCAGAAGATAATGGCCAGGTCTACCTCAAGGTGCCGATCAACACGTTCTGACAGCCCATTTTTCCAGACATCATCTCCCTAGGAGAGCGCCCATGCAGATCCATGAACTCGAACCCGGCTTCGCCATCACCGGTGCCGTGACACCCGCCGATCTCGATGAGGTCGCCCGTCGCGGCTTCCGCTCGGTGATCTGCAACCGCCGTCCCGGCGAAGCCGAGGACCATCCCGACGACCGTGCCCTGAGTGCCCGGGCGGCCGAGCTGGGCCTCGAATGGCGCTGTATCCCGGTCATCCCGGGCGAATACTCGGAGGCCGATATCGAGGCCTTCGGCCAGGCCCTCGATGGGCTGCCCGCGCCCATCCTGGCTTTCTGCAAGACCGGAAAGCGGGCCTTGCACCTCTGGGCACAGGCTCGCTCCCGGGAGGCTGGCTGCGATATCCCGGCGCTGCTGGCGGCGGCCCATGACGCGGGCCATGACCCCCAGCCTATCCGCGAGATGCTCAAGGCCTGACAGCGCCACGCACGACAGCGATAACGCCGTCCTGGCGCTACGGGAATGGCATGCTCAAGGGGCAGGAGTGACGGGCCCGGGCGGCTCGCCGCGATTGAACAGGGTTCACCGCAGATGACGAGACCTTAATGATCCCTTCACGCTGGATTCCCCTGATCGGCTGGCTGCACGGCTATCGGCGCGATGTGCTGGCGCGTGACCTGGTGGCGGCGGTGATCGTCACCCTCATGCTGGTGCCCCAGGCGCTGGCCTATGCGCTGCTGGCTGGCCTGCCGCCGGAGGTGGGGCTCTACGCCAGCATGCTGCCGCTGGTGCTCTATGCCCTCTTCGGCACCAGCGCCACCTTGGCGGTGGGGCCTGTGGCGGTAGCCTCGCTGATGACCGCCTCGGCGCTGTCGGGGGTCGCGGCGCCCGGCAGCGCCGAGTACGTCGGCGCGGCCCTGGTGCTGGCCGCTCTCTCCGGCCTGGTCCTTTTGACCATGGGGCTGCTGCGGCTGGGGTTTCTGGCCAACTTCCTGAGCCATCCGGTGATCTCGGGCTTCGTCACCGCCTCTGGCATCCTGATCGCCGGCAGCCAGCTGCGTCATGTGCTGGGCGTGGAGTCGTCCGGTCACAACCTGGTGGAGATGGGGTCGGCGCTGGTCGCGGGGCTTGATGGCATCAATGTCATCACCCTGGCGATCGGCCTGGGAGTCTGGGGGTTTCTTCTCGTGTGCCGGCGCTATCTCAAGGGCGGCCTGAGGCGCCTGGGGCTGTCGGCGACCGTCGCCGACCTGGTGGCCAAGGCCGCGCCGGTCTCGGCGGTAATCGCCACCACTCTCCTGGCCTGGAGCCTGGGGTTGGGCGAGCGCGGCGTGGATCTGGTGGGCGAGGTGCCCAGCGGCCTACCGTCCCTGGCCCTGCCGAGCCTGGATCCCGCGCTGTGGTCGAGCTTGCTGCCGGCGGCGGTGCTGATCAGCCTCGTCGGCTTCGTGGAGTCGGTCTCGGTGGCCCAGACCCTGGCCGCCAAGCGGCGCCAGCGGATCGATCCCAACCAGGAGCTGATCGCCATGGGGCTGGCCAATATCGGGGCGGGGACGAGCGGCGGGTCGCCGGTATCCGGCGGTTTCTCCCGGTCGGTGGTCAACTTCGAGGCCGGTGCCGTCACGCCACTCGCCGGCGCCTTCACCGCCCTGGGCATCGCCCTGGCGACGCTGACCCTGACCACCCCCCTGGCCTTCCTGCCCAAGGCGACGCTGGCCGCCACCATCATCGTCGCCGTGGGTACCCTGATCGATCTGCCGGCCATCAAGCGCACCTGGGCGTATTCCCGTGCCGACGGCGTGGCCATGCTGGCGACCCTGATCCTGACGCTGGTGCATGGCGTGGAGAGCGGCATCCTGGTCGGCGTGGTGCTGTCGCTCGGCCTGCACCTGTATCGCACCAGTCGCCCCCACAGTGCCGTGGTGGGGCGGGTCCCCGGCAGCGAGCACTTTCGCAACGTGCGTCGCCACCAGGTGGAAACCGACGACCAGCTGGCTATCCTGCGGGTCGACGAGAGCCTCTACTTCGCCAACGCCCGCTATCTGGAGGACACCGTCATGACCCTGGCGGCCCGCCAGCCGGCGCTTGAGCACATCGTGCTGGCCTGCCAGGCGGTCAACGTCATCGATGCCTCGGCGCTGGAGAGCCTGGAGGCGATCAATGCGCGGCTCAAGGACGCCGACGTCGCCCTGCATCTGGCCGAGGTCAAGGGGCCGGTGATGGACCGGCTGCAGCACACCGAGTTCTGCCATGAGCTGACCGGACGGGTGTTTCTGAGCACCTATGACGCCTGGCGTGAGTTGCACGACGAGAGTCACGAGACTCTGGCGCGGGGTTGTGCCGAGCTGCAGGGGTAGTGGCGAGCTTGCCATGCCCGATGCCGCCGTTGTGGAAGCGCAATGCATTGCGCGAATGGTATCAACAGCAGTAGGCCCGGTAAGCGACAGCGCACCGGGCAACTTTCGCCCGATGCGCCTCCGGCTTATCGGGCCTACCGAGCCTTGCCTCGGCCGTAGGCCTGGTAAGCGACAGCGCACCGGGCAGCCGGCTGGACCGATAGGGCCGTTGTCGAAGCGCATTTATTGCCGGTTCGACGCCTCGACGAATGGCGCTGATCGAGCAGGGGCGAAAACCGCTGGTCATTGCAGCGATTCGAGAAATGGCATTCCTGGATGCAGTAGAGGAGAGAAAGCGTGGACTGGAATTCATCCCTGCAGGGCCTGGCCGGTGGCATTCTCATCGGCCTGTCCGCCACCTGGCTGATGGCGACCCTGGGCCGCATCGCCGGCATCAGCGGCATCATCGGTAATTTGATCACCGCGCGTCCCAGGGGGGACAGCGCCTGGCGCCTGGCCTTCGTGCTCGGCCTGATCAGCGGCCCTGTCGTGCTGATGCTGCTGGGCGGTGGTCTGGGTAACGTGGCCGGCAGCCCCGGCGAGGTCGTCGGCGCGCCTGCGGGGGGTGTACCGCTGATGCTGGTGGCCGGCCTGCTGGTGGGCCTGGGCACGGGTCTGGGCAGCGGCTGTACCAGTGGCCACGGCGTCTGCGGCCTCGCCCGGCTGTCGATGCGCTCCCTGGTGGCAACCCTGACGTTCCTGGGGGCGGCGATCATCACCGTCTTCGTGGTTCGGCACGTGATCGGAGGTGGCGTATGAAGACCGAGACCTTGAAAACGCTCATGGGCTATATCGCGGGGCTGATCTTCGGCCTCGGCCTGGCGGTCTCCGGCATGACCGACCCGGCACGGGTGCTCGGTTTCCTGGATGTCGCCGGCGCCTGGGACCCGACCCTGATGTTCGTGCTGGGCGGTGCCGTCGTGACCAACTTCATCGGCTACCGACTGGTGCTGCGTCGCCCCAATCCGGTGTTCGGCGAGCGTTTCCAGCTGCCTACCCGGCAGGACCTGGACGGCCGCCTGATCGGCGGTGCCGCGCTGTTCGGCATCGGCTGGGGGCTCTCCGGTTACTGCCCGGGTCCGGCCTTCGCCTCTATCGCCGGGCTCACCGGCCCGCTTGTCGCCATGCTGGTGGCCATGGTGGCCGGCTGGTTCCTGGCCCGGGCGATCCCCGCCGGCCGCTGATCGGCCTGGCGCGCCATCCCCCGTCGGCCCTGCCGGCGGGAGGGTCGTCATGGTGGCGCGTCGCGCCGCCTCAGGGGCGCGGCGCGCCCATCATCGCCTCGAGGCGTGCTGCGTCGGGCGCTCCCTCGACCTTCTCCAGGCGGCCGGCCTCGTTGCGGTAGTAGGTGGTGGGCGTGGCCATCAGCCCCAGGCCCTCGAAGAGCTGGTTGTTGGCGTAGACCTGCTCCTCGATCTCGCGGGGCTGGGCAGCGGCGGCGATGCCGCTGTCACTGGCCTGGTGTGCCTGTAGCGCCGCGGCGGGGTCTTCGGCGCCGAGCAGGGCGGCCGCTTTGGCCGGGCTGTCGCTGCGCAGGATGCCGACCATGATGTGGCGCAGCTGCACCTTGCCGGCCTCGACCCAGGGGCGGCTCTGCGCGTGGAAGCGCGCGCAGTAGGGGCAGTTGGGGTCGGTGAAGGTGTAGATCACGCGTGCTGCCTGCGGGTCGCCGTCCTGGATCCAGTGGCTCTCCTCGAGCCGCTGCCACACCTCGGCCTCCTGGCCGCTGCGCACGTGTTCGTCCAGCGGCGCGGCGGAGAGGTCGTTGCCCTCGGCATCGAGCAGGGTGCCGACCACGGCATGGTCGCCGTCCGGCGTGAGGTAGATGGCCATCTCGCGGCCCCGGTGGCTGGCGGCGTAGCCGCTGAGCCCGCCCGGGGCCGCGAATTCGCCGTGGATCTCCAGGCCCTGGTCTACCAGCGCTTGGACCGGCGCCGGCCAGTGGTCGTCGGCGGCGAGCGCCGAGGTCAGCGAGAGTGTGACCAGGCCGGCCGTCAGGGAGAGGAATAGAGTTCGCATCGCGATGTCCTGTTATAAAGAGAGGTTATGAAGGAGGTTATGAAGAGATGTCATGAAGGGGTGTCGTGGAGACCTGCCGGGGGCCCGGTAGTTCCCATCCTGCCACGAGGTCATTAGGCGTGGATTAATCGCCCCGGCTGCCGGCGGGACGCGATGTCGCATCCCGCTCCCCGTCTACGTCGAGGCAGGGTAAGCTCGATGTGTCCCCCTGAGCCCATGGAGTCAACCGACATGCGCATCGCTGCCCTACCGCTGGTCCTGTTTTCGCTGTTCAGCGCCACCGCCCTGGCCCAGTCCCTTACCGTCGAGGAGGCCCGGGTGCGGGCGGTGCCGCCGGGGTCGCCCACCACCGCCGCCTTCATGGAGCTTACCAACCCGGGCGAGGCGGACCTGGCGCTGGTCGGGGGCAGCTCGCCCCTGGCCGGCAGCCTGGAGCTGCACAACCACGTGATGGTGGATGGCGTGATGCAGATGCGTCAGGTCGAGACGATCCCGGTGCCGGCCGGCGAGACCGTGCGGCTGGCACCAGGCGGCTGGCACCTGATGTTCTTCGAGCTGGCCAGGCCCCCGGCCGAGGGCGAGCGTGTCGAGTTCACCCTGACACTCGACAATGGCGAGACCCTGAGTGTCGAGGCCCCGGTGAGGCGGGTGCAACCGATGGACATGCAGGGCGATGGCTAGCACGGGAACCACTGGTTCCCCCGGACCGCAGGGCAATCGTAGATAGCAGTATTGCCCTGCCCCCGGGCCGGCAGTTGCTGGGCGCCTTCCTTGCGAACCGTTACAATGCGGCAACAGCCTTTCCATCGACCTCGGGTTTATCCCTATGCATTGCCCCTTCTGTGGCGCCAACGACACGCGCGTGACCGATTCTCGCCTGGTGGCGGATGGCGACCAGGTACGGCGGCGGCGCCAGTGCGCGGCCTGTGGCGAGCGCTTCACCACCTACGAGACCGCCGAGCTGGTGATGCCGCGAGTGATCAAGTCCGATGGCACGCGGGAGGTATTCGACGAGACCAAGCTGCGCGCCGGCATGCTCCGGGCGCTGGAGAAGCGCCCGGTCAGTGCCGAGTCCATCGAGGTGGCGGTGGAGCGCATTCGCCAGAATCTGCGCGCCCGGGGCGAGCGCGAGATCCACGCCCGGGACATCGGTGAGGAGGTCATGCAGGCCCTCAAGCGCCTCGATCAGGTGGCCTACATCCGCTTCGCCTCGGTCTATCGCAGCTTCCAGGACATCGACGAGTTCCGCGCCGAGATCGACCGCCTGGCCCAGGAGCCCGGCTTCCCCACGGACCCGTCGGGAGCCGCCTGATGGCGCAGCACGCCTTCCCCGAGGCCTGGATGGCGCGTGCCGTGACGCTGGCGCGCCGCGGGCGCTATACCACCGACCCCAACCCCCGGGTGGGTTGCGTGCTGGTCAAGGATGGCCGGGTGGTCGGCGAGGGCTGGCACGAGCGGGCCGGCGAACCCCATGCTGAGATCCACGCCCTGCGAGCGGCGGGGGACCGTGCCCGCGGCGCCACCGCCTACGTGACCCTGGAGCCCTGCTCCCACCAGGGGCGCACCGGCCCCTGTGCCCTGGCGCTGGTCGAGGCCGGCGTGGCGCGAGTGGTGGTGGCCATGCAGGACCCCAACCCTAGCGTCGCCGGTCGGGGCATCGCCCGGCTGCGCGCCGCCGGCATCGAGGTGGCGGTGGGCCTGCTCGAGGAGGAGGCGCTGGCGCTCAACCCCGGCTTCGTGATGCGCATGTCCCACGGCCGCCCCTTCGTGCGCCTGAAGATGGCCATGAGCCTCGACGGCCGCACCGCCATGCGCTCCGGCGAGTCCCAGTGGATCACCGGGCCCCAGGCCCGCCGCGAGGTTCAGCGCCTGCGCGCCCGCTCCAGCGCCATCCTCACCGGGGTCGAGTCGATCATCTTCGACAACGCCCGGCTCACCGTGCGGCCCGAGCAGCTCGAACTGCCCGAGGGCGAGGCGCTTGTCGCCCGCCAGCCGCTGCGCGTGGTGGTGGACTCCCGGCTGCGCCTGCCGCTGGCCGCGGCCTGCCTGCGCGAGCCCGGCCGCACCCTGGTGGCCACCCTGGTCGACCACGAGCCCGAGCGGCGCAAAAGGCTCCAGGCCGCCGGCGCCGAGGTGGTGGCGATGCCCGCGGGCCCCGACGGCCGCGTCGACCTCGATGCTCTGCTGCGCCACCTGGCCGAGGCCGAGCAGGCCAACGAGGTGCTGCTGGAGACCGGGGCGACGCTGGCCGGTGCCATGCTCGAGGCCGGTCTGATCGACGAGATGCAGCTGTTCGTGGCGCCGACCCTGCTCGGCGGCGAGGCGCGTCCGCTCTTCGCGCTGCCGGGCCTGACCCTGATGGCCCAGCAGAAGGGGCTGGAGATCCTCGATATCCGCGCCGTGGGCCAGGATTGGCGGATTACCGCCCGGCCGCGGTGAGCTACAAGCGCCGAGCAGCCAAGGGTCGAGTAGCAAGTGGCAAGGGGCAAGGGGCAAGGGGATTCTTGTTACTTTCTACTTGAGACTCCGCCTGGCCGCTTGGCCGCTTGGCCGCTTGGCCCTTCAGAACTGGCGCCCGACGACGCGGCTGTTTACTGGCGCCCGACGACGCGCCACGGTACCCTGACGCGGTTTCGAGGTGGCGACGCCCGATGGCGACCCGCTCGTCGTCGGATGACGACAGCCACCACGCTGAATCAATGGAGACTCCATGGTGCACGCCTCATCCGGGGGCCTGGCCCCCATCGAAGAACTGGTCGAGGACATCCGTCAGGGCCGGATGGTGATCCTGATGGATGACGAGGATCGCGAGAACGAAGGCGACATCATCATGGCCGCCGAGAAGGTCGAGGCCGAGCACATCAACTTCATGGCGCGCCACGCCAGGGGCCTGATCTGCCTGCCGATGACCCGCGAGCGTTGCGAGCGTCTCCAGCTGCCGCTGATGGTGCGCGACAACGGCTCCGGCTTCGGGACCAAGTTCACCCTCTCCATCGAGGCCGCCGAGGGCGTGACCACCGGCATCTCCGCCGCCGACCGGGCACGCACCGTGCGCGCCGCGGTCGCCCGCGATGCGGTTGCCGCCGACATCGTCCAGCCCGGCCACATCTTCCCGCTGATGGCCGAGCCCGGCGGCGTGCTGCGCCGCGCCGGCCATACCGAGGCGGCTTGCGATCTCGCCGCCCTGGCCGGCCTCGACCCCAGCGGCGTGATCTGCGAGGTCATGAACGAGGACGGCAGCATGGCCCGCCGGGCGGAGCTCGAGCGCTTCGCCGTCGAGCATGGCCTGAAGATGGGCACCATCGCCGACCTCATCCACTATCGCATCCACAACGAGCAGACCGTGCAGCCGGTGGAATCGACGCCGGTGCAGACCGCCTTCGGTGAGCTCAACCTGCACGTCTTCCGCGACAGCATCCAGGGCGCCCATCACCTGGCGCTGGTCAAGGGCCACCCGCACCCCGAGGCGCTGACCACGGTGCGCGTGCACCTGGCCAACGTGATGCGCGATCTGCTCGCCCTGCAGAAGGGCGACAAGCCGAGCTGGACCGCCCAGCAGGCGGTTGCCGAGGTGGCGCGGGCCGATCACGGGGTCTTCGTGCTGCTCGACGACGGGCGCCCGCGCCAGGATCTCCATGACCTGCTCGAGGTGTTCCTGGAGCGCCGTCGGCCGCCGCGCACCAGCGACTCCGACGGCGCCGGCAACTACCTGACCATCGGCACCGGCTCGCAGATCCTGCGCCACCTGGGGGTGGGCAGGATGCGCCTGCTGAGCTCGCCCTGGAAGTTCTCGGCGCTCTCCGGCTTCGACCTCGAGGTGGTGGAGCGACTCGAGCCCGGCGAGCAGGCGACCGCCGGGCAGGACGACGACTAGCGCTGTCGCCTTTCACACTACGGCATGGCCCCGATGGCCATGCCTGCCGGACCTTCAAGCCCCGGATCTCTCAGGACACCGAACCATGCAACCGATTTCCCAAGTCGAAGGCAGCTTCGTCGACGTCGATGGCCGCTACGTGATCGTGGTCGGCCGCTTCAATCATCATGTAGTGGACAGCCTGGTCGAGGGCGCCGTGGACAGCCTGGTGCGCCATGGCGTCGATCCGCAGGGCATCGATATCGTCCACGTGCCCGGCGCCTGGGAGCTGCCGCTGGCCATCAAGCGCGTGCTGCAGGTAGCACGCCCCGACGCGGTGATCGCCCTGGGGGCGGTGATCCGCGGTGGCACCCCGCACTTTGAGTACGTCGCCGGCGGCTGCAACACCGCCATGGGCCACCTGCAGCTGGAGTTCGACACCCCGGTGGCCAACGGCGTGCTGACCGTCGAGTCCATCGAGCAGGCCATCGAGCGCGCCGGCACCAAGGCCGGCAACAAGGGCGCCGAGGCGGCCATGGCGGCCATGGAGATGGTCTCGCTGCTGCGCTGCTTCGGCGATGATGCCGACGACGGGGGTGAGGCATGAGCGGCGAGCGCCCGCGGGCCCCGTCGAAGGCCCAGCAGTCCCGCCATGCGGCCCGTGAACTGGCGGTGCAGGGCCTCTACCAGTGGCAGATGACCGGGAAGTCGATCAGCGCCGTGGAGTCCGAGTTCCGCAGCCAGGTGGCCGACGACGATCTCGAGGACCACGAGAACTGGCATAAGGTCATGGAGATCGCCGACCTGGCGCTCTTCCACGAGCTGCTGCACAACGTGGCGAACCAGCGCCGGGAGCTCGATGCCGCCATCGCGCCGCTGCTCGACCGGCGTCTCGAGGACCTCGATCCCATCGAGCTGGCGATCCTGCGCCTGGGCGCCTACGAGCTTTCCCGTCGCCTCGAGGTGCCCTATCGCGCGGTGATCAACGAAGGGGTCGAGCTGGCCAAGTCCTTCGGTGCCACCGACGGGCACAAGTACGTCAACGGCATCCTCGACAAGCTCGCCGGGCGGCTGAGATCCGCCGAGGTCACCGCTCGCCGCCGCTGAAGGCCCGCCCCTGATGCACAGCGAATTCGAACTCATCACCCGCTTCTTCACTCCCGACCCGCCGGGGGCGGAGGCCGGCGTGACCCTGGGCGTGGGGGACGACTGCACCCTGCTGGCCCCGACCCCCGGGCAGCGGCTGGCGGTCAGCGTGGATACCTCGGTGGCCGGCATCCACTTTCCCGAGGATGCCCCGGCCGTGGCGGTCGGCCACCGGGCGCTGGCGGTCAGCCTGAGCGACCTCGCCGCCATGGGCGCCCGTGCCCGCTGGTGCCTGATGTCGCTGACCCTGCCGGCGGCCGATGACGATGCCTGGCTGGGGGAGTTCGCTCGCGGCTTCCATGCCCTCTGCGATGCCACCGGCACGGCCCTGGTGGGCGGCGACGTGACCCGCGGCGAACTGGCCATCGGCGTGACGGTGATGGGCGAGGTGCCCCCCGGGCAGGCGCTGACCCGCAGCGGGGCTCGGCCGGGTGACCTGCTGGCGGTGACCGGTGCGCTGGGGGGCGGGGCCGGAGGGCTGGCCCTGTGGCGGCGTGGCGAGCGGGACACCGACCATCCGCTGCTCAGGCGCTACCTCCACCCGCTGCCGCGCCTGGCGGCGGGCCTGGCCATGCGCGGCCTGGCCAGCGCCGCCATCGATATCTCCGACGGCCTGCTGGCCGACCTCGGGCATGTCCTCGAGGCCTCGGGCGTCGGGGCCGAGCTGACGCCCGACACGCTGCCCCTGGCCGAGGGCCTGGTGGCGGCGCTGGGCGAGGAGGGGGCCCGCGAGGCGGGGCTCCACGGCGGTGATGACTACGAGCTGCTGCTCGGCCTGCCCCCCGAACACCTCGACGCGGCCCGCGCCCGGCTGGCCGCCCTGGGCCTGGCCCTCACGGTGATCGGCTATTTCAGCGACGAACCCGGTGTGCAGGGCGTGACGGTCACCGGCGAGCGGGGCTGGCAGCACTTTTCGGGAGGCGCCGCGCCATGAATCAGGCTCCCGCCAGCGTCTGGCGACGCCCCGTGCACTTCCTGGCCTTCGGGCTGGGCAGTGGCACCGTGCCCTTCGCGCCCGGCACCTTCGGCACCCTGGCCGCGATTCCCTTCTACTGGCTGCTCTCCGAGCTGCCGCTGGGCTGGTACCTGGGCCTGGTGGCGGTGACCTTTTTCTGGGGTATCTGGCTGTGCGACAAGACCTCCCGCGACCTGGGGGTCCACGACCACTCGGGCATCGTCTGGGACGAGTTCGTCGGCTACTGGCTGACCATGGCGGCCGTGCCTTTCTCCTGGGAAGCCGCCCTCTGGGGGTTCGTGATCTTCCGCATCTTCGATGTCTTCAAGCCCTGGCCGATCCGCTGGGCGGACCGGCGGGTGGCCGGCGGCTTCGGCATCATGATCGACGATGTCCTCGCCGCCGTGTATGCATGGAGTACCATGCACCTGTGGTTCTGGCTCCATTGATCCGGCGGCACTGAAAGTTTTCCAGCGTCCCGACGACGCAAGGGTGAACGGACAAGGCGCGGGTAAGGAGCGGCATGATGCGCAAGGAACGACTGATCGTCCCGCTGCTAGTCGGGCTGGCACTGCTCTGGGCCGTCGCCCAGTACTTCTCCGGCGTGTTCTTCGAGCGCGAACTCGCCAGGGCCCTGGATGACCTCGCCGCTCGGGGGGAGCTCGCGGTGAAGCGCAGCGACGTCGAGCGCGGCTGGCTCGAGTCTCGTGGCACCCTCCACCTGACCCCCCGCTTCGGCCAGGCCTGGCACCTGGAGCTGCCCTACGTGGCGCGTCACGGGGTGATAAGCACCCGCATCGACGGCGAGCTGAGGCCGCATTTCGGGCCGGGCGACCGGCGCCTGTTCGGCGACGCCCTGCCCTCGACTCCGCCCACCTGGCAGGCCCGCTACCGTACCCTCGGCGCCACCCTGGAGGGGCGGCTCGAGCTGGCGCCCTTCATCGTCAGCCAGGCGGGGCGCGAGCTCGACTTCCGCGGCGGGCGGATCACCTTCGGCGGCGTCTACGGCGACTGGCGGCTTCAGGCCAGTCTCGCGTCCTGGCGGCTCAGCGATGGCCCGGTCACCCTGGAAGCGGGGCCGACCACCCTGGAGAGCCGCTATACCTATACCGAGGGCGCCTACCACTTCCGTCAGCAGGACTTGCTGAAGGTGGAGCGACTGGCCTGGCATCAGCCGGACCTCGAGCTGGATGCCCATGGGCTGGTCCTGCACAGCCGCACGGTCCTCGACGAGCAGGAGCTGCGCGTCGAGAGCGAGCTGATCCTGGACCGACTGGTGACGGCGGAGCAGGTGCTGCTCACCGGCCGCGTCGCCCTGGAGCTGTCGCGGATCCACGCCGACGCCCTGCGCAGCGTGCTGGCCGTGCTGCGCGACGAGGCGGCCCGAGGCGCTGCCGCCCAGGATGGCCGCGAGCTGCTCGCGCGGCTGGAGCCGCAGCTGCTGGCCATGCTCCAGGACTCGCCACGCTTGGACATCCATGCCATCGCCCTGGACAGCCCGATGCTGGGGCTGGACGCGCAGGGCGACGGGGCGCTGTTCTTCGATGCGCGCCGGCTCGAGGCGCTGAGCCTGGTCGCACTCGGTGATCCCGATGAACAGGCCAGCGAGCAGGCCCGCTGGCGGGCGCGGCTCTACGGTGACCTCACCTGGCACCAGGTGCCCAAGGTGGTGGCCCTGTGGCTCGGCCTGCCGCTGGATACCCAGGACCTGGAGATCGACGTGGTGCGCGGCCGGGTGCGGATCAACGGTCGCCCGCTGCCGCCGGCCCTCGAGCGGCTACAGTGACTTGAAGTCGGGCGCCGGTGCCCGCATTGCTGAGGGCAGCCCCGGGAATCCATCCCGGCGATCCAGGACGAGGAACGCATGAGCGACGATCACGAAGCACAGGATGGCCTGGACTGGATCCAGGCCAACGCCGACGACTCCCCGTACGATGAGCGGCCGGGCGAGGACAACCACCACGCGGTGGTGCCCGCCAGCGACTCCCTGCCCGAGCGCATCTACCTGCTGCCGATCCACAACCGGCCCTTCTTTCCCGCCCAGGTCCAGCCGCTGGTGGTCAACCGCGAGCGCTGGGAGGAGACCATCCACCGCGTCGGCAACACGCCGCACCACACCGTGGGCCTGGCCTTCGTCGGCGAGACCGGGGTCGAGGAGCTCGGCGACGAGGATTTCCCCGAGACCGGTACCGCGGTGCGGGTGCACAAGCTGCAGGGCGAAGAGCAGCAGATCCAGTTCATTGCCCAGGGCGTGCGCCGCTTTCGCATCCAGCGCTGGCTCTCCCGTACGCCGCCCTACCTGGTGGAGGTGAGCTACCCCCGCGAGCCGGTGGATGCCGAAGCGGACGAGACCCGCGCCTATGCCATGGCGCTGATCAACGGCATCAAGGAGCTGCTGCCGATCAACCCGCTCTACGGCGAGGAGCTCAAGCACTACCTGAACCGCTTCAGCCCCCACGAGCCGGGCCCGCTGACCGACTTCGCCGCGGCCATCACCTCGGCCAAGGGCCCCGAGCTGCAGGACGTGCTGGAGACCCTGCCGGTGATGGCCCGCATGCAGAAGGTACTGCCGCTGTTGCGCAAGGAGATCGAGGTCGCCCAGCTGCAGAGCGAGATCAGCGACCAGGTCAATGCCCAGATGCAGGAGCGCCAGCGGGAGTTCTTCCTGCGCGAGCAGCTCAAGGTGATCCAGCGCGAACTGGGCATCTCCAAGGATGACCGCGAGAACGATGTCGACACCTTCCGCGCCCGCCTCGAGGGGCGCGTGGTGCCGGAGCGGGTCATGGAGCGCATCGACGACGAGCTCGACAAGCTCTCGGTGCTGGAGACCGGCTCGCCGGAATACGGCACCACCCGCAACTACCTGGACTGGCTCACCGCCATGCCCTGGGGGGTGCGCAGCCAGGACCAGCTCGACCTGGCCCACGCCCGCTCGGTGCTCGACCGCGACCACGACGGCCTCAAGGACGTCAAGGAGCGGATCGTCGAGTTCCTCGCCGAGGGCACCTTCAAGGGCGACGTGGGCGGCTCCATCCTGCTGCTGGTCGGTCCCCCCGGGGTCGGCAAGACCTCGGTGGGGCGCTCCATCGCCGATGCCCTGGGCCGCGAGTTCTACCGTTTCTCGGTGGGCGGCATGCGCGACGAGGCCGAGATCAAGGGGCATCGCCGCACCTACATCGGTGCCATGCCCGGCAAGCTCGCCCAGGCCCTCAAGGAGGTCGAGGTCGAGAACCCGGTGATCATGCTCGACGAGATCGACAAGATGGGACAGTCCTTCCAGGGCGACCCGGCCTCGGCACTGCTCGAGGTGCTCGACCCGGAGCAGAACGTCGACTTCCTCGACCACTACCTCGACGTGCGCGTGGATCTTTCCAAGGTGCTGTTCGTGTGTACCGCCAACACCCTGGACGCGATCCCCCCGGCGCTGCTGGATCGCATGGAGCAGATCCGCCTCTCCGGCTACATCGCCGAGGAGAAGGTGGCCATCGCCAAGCACCACCTGTGGCCCAAGCTGCTCAAGCGCGACCGCATGCCCAAGAAGCGCATCAACCTCACCGAGGCGGCGCTGCGCCAGGTGATCGAGGGCTACGCCCGGGAGGCCGGGGTGCGCCAGCTCGAGAAGCAGCTGCATCGCATCGTGCGCAAGGCGGCCGTGAAACTGCTGGAGAACGACCAGCAGTCGGTGCGGGTCTCGGTGAACAACCTCGAGGACTATCTGGGTGCACCGATCTTCCGCAAGGAGCAGGTGATGCAGGGCGAGGGCGTGGTCACCGGCCTGGCCTGGACCGCCATGGGCGGCGCCACGCTCTCCATCGAGGCCGGCAAGGTGCACGCCCTGGACCGCGGCTTCAAGCTCACCGGCCAGCTCGGCGACGTCATGAAGGAGTCGGCCAACATCGCCTACAGCTACGTGCTCGGTCATCTGGGCGAGTACGGCGCCGATGCGGACTTCTTCGACTCGGCCTTCGTGCACCTGCACGTGCCGGAAGGGGCCACGCCCAAGGATGGCCCCTCCGCCGGGGTCACCATGGCCACCGCGCTGCTGTCGCTGGCCCGGCACCGCGCCATCGACCGGCCGCTGGCGATGACCGGCGAGCTGACCCTGACCGGCCAGGTGCTGCCGGTGGGCGGTATCCGCGAGAAGGTGATCGCCGCCCGGCGCAGTGACATCTTCGAGCTGATCCTGCCCGAGGCCAACCGGCGTGACTTCGACGAGCTGCCCGACTACCTCCAGGAGGGCATGACGGTGCATTTCGCCAGCCGCTACCGTGACGTGGCCAAGGTGGTGTTCGACTGATCGGCCTTCCTTCCCGATGGGTTGCCTGGACTGCCCGGTGCGCTGTCGCTTACCGGGCCTACTCGAGGCGGTATGCTCGGCACGAATCTCGTTACCTGGACTGTTCCAGGACATTCAGTGCCGAGCGACCGAAATCCAGCATGGCCTGATAGTGCTCGTTGCTGATGACGCTTTCCACGATCTCCGGGTTCACTTCGAGATAGTCGTGGACCAGCACGTTGCGCAGTCCAATGATGCGGCGCCACGGGGTCTTGGCATCGATCTTTCCTGCGTCGCTCAGTCGCTCGAAACCCGTTGCAGCATCTCGACAGACCTGCCCGGTCTCCAGCCGAGTCCAGTGCTTTGCCAGCCCGATGCAGGACTCGATGAGGATCTGCAGGGTGCGTTCTGCGGCATGTCGCTCGAGTCGACGCCAGGGGCGCTGGGTCAGGAGGTTGGCAAGCTCGGCGATATCCTGTTCGCATTCGGTCAGGTGCTGGCGCTGGGCCTCCAGATAGGCGCTCTGGCGCGGCATGTCAGGCATGGATGCCCTCCGGGTGAAGGTAATCAATCTCCCACCGCGACAGGATGCGTGATTCCTGACGCATGCGGATCTGAGGGTCGCGATCGATCAATAGGTGGCCCTGGCTGAGGATGCTCCAGCCTAACGGAATGGGGGCAATGGCCAGATCGACGACGCTCAGCATGCCGTCTTCGAGAGCCAGCTCGCGCTGCCACTCCAGCGCCAGCAGTTCGGGGCGCAGGCGTCTCTCTAGTGGCTCATCGGTCCAGGTGGTGAAGGCCACCGCCAGGTCATAGTCGCTGTGGGGGTGATGATCCCCCCGGGCCCTGGAGCCATAGAGCCACAGGGCCGCCAGATTCTCCTGTTGCCGAGCCAGAGAGACAATGGCTTGCAGGTTTGCATCGTGCCGGGCGTCTTCGGTATTGGAAGCGGGCAGCATGGCGGTACTTTTCCTGAGGGATCGGGACCATCTTCGAGTCTGTCGTGTCGGGGTGCAAGACGTACAGGCAGGGCGCTGGCCTGGCGGCCGGCCGCGTGACAGAATCGATGGCTATCTGGATGCCGCTTAAAAGAAGAGGACAGCATGCCCGAGTATCGTTCCCGTACCACCACCGCCGGCCGCAACATGGCCGGTGCCCGCGCCCTGTGGCGCGCCACCGGCATGCAGGACGACGACTTCCACAAGCCGATCATCGCGGTGGCCAACTCCTTCACCCAGTTCGTGCCCGGCCACGTGCATCTGAAGGACATGGGCCAGCTGGTGGCGCGCGAGATCGAGAAGGCCGGCGGGGTGGCCAAGGAATTCAACACCATCGCCGTGGACGACGGCATCGCCATGGGCCACGACGGCATGCTCTACTCGCTGCCGAGCCGCGACCTGATCGCCGACAGCGTCGAGTACATGGTCAACGCCCACTGCGCCGATGCGCTGGTGTGCATCTCCAACTGCGACAAGATCACTCCGGGAATGCTCAACGCCGCCATGCGCCTGAACATCCCGGTGATCTTCGTCTCCGGCGGCCCCATGGAGGCGGGCAAGACCAAGCTCCTGGACCACGGCATCGACCTGATCGATGCGATGATCTCCGCCGCCGATGACCGCTACAGCGACGCGGAGATCGAGGAGATCGAGCGCAGTGCCTGCCCGACCTGCGGCAGCTGCTCGGGCATGTTCACCGCCAACTCCATGAACTGCCTGATGGAGGCCCTGGGCCTGGCGCTACCGGGCAACGGCACGGTGCTGGCCACCCACGCCGACCGCCGCCGGCTGTTCGAGGAGGCGGGAAGCCGCATCGTCGAGCTGGCCACGCGCGTCTATGAAGGTGACGAGGCGCACCTGCTGCCGCGGGCCATCGGCTCCCGGGCGGCCTTCTGCAACGCCATGACGCTGGATATCGCCATGGGCGGCTCCACCAACACCATCCTGCACCTACTGGCCGCCGCCCAGGAGGGTGAGGTGGACTTCACCATGGCCGACATCGACCGTCTCTCCCGGGAAGTGCCGCAACTGTGCAAGCTGGCGCCCAACACCCAGCAGTACCATATCGAGGACTGCCACCGGGCCGGCGGCATCATGGCCATCCTCGGCGAGCTCGACCGCGCCGGCGTGCTGGATACCCGGGTGCCCACCGTCTACGGTGACACCCTCAAGGCGGCCCTGGACGAGTGGGACATCATGCGCTCGCCGAGCCCCGAGGTGGTGGAGTTCTACAAGGCCGGCCCCGGTGGCATTCCCTCCCAGGAGGCCTTCTCCCAGGCCGCCCGCTGGCCGAGCCTCGACGGCGATCGCGCCGGCGGCTGCATCCGCGATCTCGAGCACGGCTTCTCCCGCGAGGGCGGTCTGGCGGTGCTCAAGGGCAACATCGCCGAGGACGGCTGCGTGGTGAAGACCGCCGGCGTCGACGACGCCATCCTGGTCTTCGAGGGCCCGGCCCATGTGGTGGAGTCCCAGGACCAGGCGGTGGAACATATCCTCGCTGGCCAGGTGACGGAGGGCGAGGTGGTCGTCATCCGCTACGAGGGCCCGCGCGGTGGCCCGGGCATGCAGGAGATGCTCTACCCGACCAGCTATCTCAAGTCCAAGGGGCTGGGCAAGGCCTGCGCACTGCTCACCGACGGGCGCTTCTCGGGGGGGACCTCGGGGCTCTCCATCGGCCACGCCTCGCCGGAGGCGGCGGCCGGGGGGGCCATCGGCCTGGTGGAGAGCGGCGACATCATTCGCATCGACATCCCCGGCCGCCGCATCGACGTGAAGCTCCCCGACGAGGAGCTTGCGCGTCGTCGCGAGGCGGAGGAGGCGAAGGGCGCACAGGCCTGGAAGCCGAGCATCCCGCGCGAGCGCAAGGTCTCGACGGCGCTCAAGGCCTATGCCCTGCTGGCGACCTCCGCCGACAAGGGCGCGGTACGCGACCTGACCCGGCTCGACTAACCCCAGACCTGGCCGAACGCCAAGTGACGCGAGTCCCGGCCGAGGGCCGGGCCCCATGACCCCTGCAGGGAAGCCCACACGATGAAGACACAGACCCTCAACGTCGGCCTGGTCGGCTACGGCATGGCCGGGCGCACCTTCCACGCCCCGCTGATCCAGGCCGCCTCCGGCCTGGAGCTGACCGCCGTGGTCAGCGGCAATGCCGAGCGCGTCCAGGCCGACCACCCCGAGGTCGAGGTGCTGCCCAAGGCGGCGCCGCTGTTCGCACGACGCGACATCGACCTGGTGGTGATCGCCACCCCCAACGACACCCACTTCTCGCTGGCCAAGGCGGCGCTGGCGGCCGGCAAGCACGTGGTGATCGACAAGCCCTTCAGCGTCAGCGCCTCCGAGGCCCGCCTGCTCAAGGCCCAGGCCGATGGCGCCGGGCGCCTGCTCAGCGTCTTCCACAACCGCCGCTGGGACAGCGACTTCCTGACGCTCAAGGCACTGCTCGACGCGGGGACCCTGGGACGGGTGGTGTCGCTGGAGTCGCGCTTCGACCGCTTTCGCCCCCGGGTCACCGACCGCTGGCGCGACCACCACAAGCCGGGTGGTGGCATCTGGTACGACCTCGGGCCGCACCTGCTCGACCAGGCACGGCAGCTGTTCGGCATGCCCAAGGCGATCCTGCTGGAACTCGCCACCTCTCGCGAGGGCGCCGAGGTGGATGACGACTTCCTTTGCCTGCTGGAGTACGACCACCTGCGGGTGAGCCTGCAGGCCGGCTCCCTGGTGGCCGCACCGACCCCGCGCTTCCGGGTCCACGGCACCCGCGGTAGCTTCGTGACGTACGGGCTCGACCCCCAGGAGGCCTGGCTCAAGGCGGGGCAGACGCCCGCATCGAGCTGGGGCGTGGATGCCGAGCCCGGCATCCTGACCCTCGACGCGGGGGAGGGCGACGCGGTGGCCCTGACGAGCCGCGAGGCGTCGGTCGTGCCGGGGGACTATCCCGCCTTCTACGCCGGCATCGCCCAGACGCTGCTCGAGGGCACGCCGCCGCCGGTGACTAGCGAGTCGGCCCTGGACGTGATGATCCTGCTGGAGACCGGGCTCGACAGCTATCGGCAGGGCCGCTGGGTGAGGTTCAAGGATGGCAAAAGCACGCTGCGCCGGCTGCACTCCCGGTAGCGGGTGTCGCCGGGCTCACCAGAGCCCGGCATCGACGGGTGCCTCGCTGCGCAGCTTGTCCCGGGCGATGAACAGCGCGGCGATGGCGCGGGCCTCGTGGAAGTCCTCCCGGGCCAGCAGGGCCGAGAGCTCGTCGATGGCGTGGGTCTCCACGATCAGCGGCTCCGGCTCGTCGCCGGGCAGGCGCTTCGGATAGAGGTCGGTGGCCAGCAGTACCTGCATGCGGTGGCGCATATAGTTGGGGGCCAGCGACAGCTCCACCAGGGGCTCGATGCGGTGGGCGCCGAAGCCGCATTCTTCCATCAGTTCGCGATTGGCCGCGGTGACGATGTCCTCGCCCGGATCGACGAGCCCCTTGGGCAGGGTCAGCACGTAGTCCTCGAAGCCGGCGGCATACTCGCGAATGAGCAGCACGTGTTCCGGGTCGGGCATGGCCACGATCATCACCGCGCCGATGCCCTGGCCGGTGCCGGTGAGCCGCTCGAAGGTGCGCTCGGCGCCGTTGGAGAAACGCAGGTCCAGCTCCTCGACGTGGAAGAGACGACTTCGCGCCACGCTGCGCCGGTCGAGGATGTGCGGCTTGACGGGCCAGGGTCGGGAGGCGTCGTGCGGGTCGGACATGGTGGAGATTCCCTGTTGGCGATTCGATACAATACTATTTCGCAACGGCCCAATACTATGTCCCAACGGACCCTGATTCACCCCGGGAGTAGCGATGATCGACTGGCGCGCCATCGACACCGTCCTGCTGGACATGGACGGCACCCTGCTGGACCTGCACTTCGACAGCCACTTCTGGCTCGAGCACCTGCCGCGACGCTATGGGGAACTGCATCGCCTCGACGAGGCGACCCAAGAGGAGCTGCGTGCCCGGATCATCCGCGAGCAGGGCACCCTCAACTGGTACAGCCTGGCCTACTGGAGTCGCGAGCTGGGGGTCGACGTGGTGGCCCTAAAGCGCGAGATCCAGCATCTCATCGGCCTGCGCAGCGACGCCCTGGACTTCCTCCGCTGGCTCAAGGCGGCCCATCCCCGGGTGGTGTTGGCCACCAATGCCGACCGCGCTAGCCTGGAACTCAAGCTGCCGCTCACCGGGCTGGAGGAGTACCTGGATGCCATCGTCTCCTCGGCGGATCTCGGTGTCCCCAAGGAGGAGCAGGCCTTCTGGTTCGCGCTGCAGGAGGTCGAACCCTTCGACCCTCAGCGTACCCTGTTCATCGACGACAACGCCTCGGTGCTCGAGAGCGCCCGGGAGTTCGGCATCCGCCACCTGCTGGGCATCAAGCAGCCCGACAGCCGCCGGCCGGAGCGGGAGCTCGAGGAGTTCATCGCCCTGGATCGCTTCGCCAGCATCCTGCCCGACAACCTGCCGCCCACGACGGGCGAAGCGCCTGCGGCGGGTGAGGCGCCTGCGGCGGGTGAGGCGAAGGAGGCGGGCGGCCGTGGATAGCGTGCGACTCGACAAGTGGCTGTGGGCGGCGCGCTTCTTCAAGACCCGCGCCCTGGCCAAGAAGGCCATCGAGGGCGGCAAGGTCCATTACGGGGGTGGGCGGGCCAAGACCAGCAAGACCGTCGAGGTCGGCGCCTTGATCCGGGTGCCTCAGGGCTGGGACATCCTGGAGGTGGAGGTGCTGGCGCTCTCCGACCAGCGCCGCGGCGCCTCCGAGGCCCGCGCGCTCTACCGCGAGACCGAGCAGAGCGTCGCGCGCCGCGAGCGCGAGGCCGAGGCACGGCGCCTCACCAACCAGGTCATGCAGCACCCGCTCAAGCGCCCCGACAAGAAGCAGCGTCGGGAGATCCAACGCTTCCAGCGCCAGCAGGATGACTAGACAGAGAGCCTCATGACCGACCAGATTCAGCGTTTCCTCTTCGACAATACCAACGTGCGTGGCGAGATCGTCACCCTCGAGCGTGCCTACGGCGAGGTACTCGAGCGCCACGACTATCCCCCCGCGGTGAACCACCTGCTCGGCGAGCTGCTCGCCGCGGTGGCCCTGCTCACCGACACCGTCAAGCTCGATGGCACCCTGAGCATCGAGGTGCGCGGCCAGGGGGCGCTCGCCCTGCTGATGGCCGAATCCAACCCCGGCGGCGAGCTGCGCGCCATTGCCCGCCTGGCCGAGGACGCGGCGATTCCCGGCGAGAACGCCGACTTCCATGAGCTGGTGGGGGAGGGGCAGATCATGATCACCCTGGACCCCACCGACGGCCACCGCTATCAGGGCGTCGTGGCCCTGGAGCACGACAGCCTGGCGGGCTGCCTCGCCGCCTACTTTGCCCAGTCCGAGCAGCTGCCGACGCGGCTGTGGCTGGCCGCCGACGGGCGGCGTGCCGGCGGCCTGCTGCTGCAGCGCCTGCCCGACGCGTCCCGCCCCCAGGACGCCGACGCCTGGGAGCGCACCCTGCACCTGGCCGACACCGTGAGGGACGAGGAGCTGCTCGGCCTCGAGCCGCTCGAGGTGCTGCGTCGGCTCTATCACGAGGAGACGGTGCGGGTCTTCGACCCCAAGGCGCTTCGCTTCGGCTGCACCTGCTCGCGTGAGCGCATCGCCTCCGCGCTGATGACACTGGGCACTCAGGAGCTGCGCGAGGTGCTGGCCGAGCAGGGCGGCATCGATACCCAGTGCCACTTCTGCCATACCCGTTACCATTTCACGGTGGCCGACGTCGAGGCGATGCTCGACGACCCCGAGGGAATGCCGCCGACCCTGCACTGAGGTCGTCGCGGTCCAAGTGCTGCATAGCAGCATGTGTTTTCGAGTGAGCGGTAGTGAACGGCGCCGATGTAGTAGAAAAACTACATTATCTTCGCCCAATAACGGCGTTTCCCGTCGGTCGGGTTTTTGCCATAATAGCGCCGTTTTCCGGTCCGATCGCCCTGCCACAAGACGGCAATGACCCGCACAGGGCGATCAAGGCATGACCCACGTTGCGTCACCGACGCCCGGCACACGAGAGAGAAGCGGCCGCAAGGCCCAGGACACGACATGACCACGACTCAAGCCGCCCCCCAGCAAGCCGCCATTTCCCACGTCAACCTCTGCAGTGCCGAGCTGATCGAGCGGGCAGTGGCCAACGGGGAAGGGCGCCTGGCCGCCAATGGCGCCCTGGTGGTGAACACCGGCGTGCGCACCGGCCGTTCGCCCAAGGACCGCTTCATCGTCGACGAGGCGAGCACCAGCGGCCAGATCGACTGGGGCAGCGTCAACCGCCCGTTCGATGCCGAGAAGTTCGATGCCCTCTGGGACCGCGTCGATGCGTACCTGGCCGGCGGCGAGCACTATGTGTCCGAGCTCCACGTGGGCAGTGACCCGGTCCACTCCCTGCCGGTGCGCGTCACCACCGAGACCGCCTGGCACGGCCTCTTCGGCCGCACCATGTTCGTGCGTCCGGAGGCCTACAACCCGTCCGTCAAGGACGAGTGGACCATCCTCAACGCCCCCTTCTTCGCGTGCGACCCGGCCCGCGACGGCACCCATTCCGACGGCTGCGTGATCCTCAACTTCGCCCAGAAGAAGGTGCTGATCGCCGGCATGCGCTACGCCGGCGAGATGAAGAAGGCGATGTTCTCGGTGCAGAACTTCCTGTTGCCGGCCGCCGACGTGCTGCCCATGCACTGCTCCGCCAACGTCGGCGAGGACGGCGAGACCACGCTGTTCTTCGGCCTCTCGGGTACCGGCAAGACCACGCTTTCCGCCGATCCGGCGCGCTATCTGATCGGTGACGACGAGCACGGCTGGGGGCCGGGCACCGTCTTCAACATCGAGGGCGGCTGCTATGCCAAGTGCATCGATCTTTCCGAGAAGAACGAGCCGATCATCTGGCAGGCCATCAAGTTCGGCACCGTGCTGGAGAACGTGGTCCTTGACGACCGCCGCGAGCCGGACTACGCCGACGACAGCCTGACCCAGAACTCCCGTGCCGCCTACCCGCTGGAGCACGTCGACAAGCGCGTGCCCGAGAACCGCGCCGGCGAGCCCAATGCCATCGTCTTCCTCACCTGCGACATGTCCGGCGTGCTGCCCCCGGTCTCCGTACTCTCCAAGGAAGCCGCCGCCTACCACTTCCTCTCCGGCTACACCGCCAAGGTGGGCTCCACCGAGGTGGGCTCCTCCGCCGGCCTCGAGGCGACCTTCTCCACCTGCTTCGGCGCCCCCTTCTTCCCGCGTCCGGCGCGCGAATATGCCGACCTGCTGGTCAAGCGCGTGGCCGAGAAGGATGCCCAGGTCTACCTGGTCAACACCGGCTGGACCGGTGGTGCCTACGGGGAGGGCGGCGCGCGCTTCTCGATCCCCACCACCCGCGCCATCATCAGCGCCATCCAGGCCGGCATGCTGCGCGATGTCGAGACGCACCGGGTCGAGGGCCTGAACCTGGCCGTGCCCTCCGCCGTGCCGGGCGTCGACTCCCGCCTGCTCGACCCGCGCGAGACCTGGGAGGACAAGGCCGCCTACGACCACAAGCGCAACGAGCTGACCGCCAAGTTCGTCGACAACTTCAAGAAGTTCGAGGGCGTCGACGAGGCGATCGTCGAGGCGGGCCCCAGCCTGACCTGAGGCAAGCAGCGGAGGAGAGAGCCAAGGCGAACCGTCGCTGGCAGCGACGGTCTGATCGGGGGAAGGACGCAGCTCCTTCCCCCGGTTGCGTCTTGGCATCACCTCACGGGAAAGACCTCACGGGAAAGGCTGGCGCCTTCGTCGGCCCATCAACGGAGAACGACCATGAAACGACGGCATTTTCTTGGCGTGCTGGGAGCCGGCAGCCTCGCCGGCCTGCTGCCGGGGCTGGCCGCGGCCCGGCCCAAGCCCGAGCTGACGCGTGCCGAGGGGCTCGAGGTGCTGGAGCTCTCCGAGGCCGAGTGGCGGGAGCGCCTGAGCGACAAGCAGTTCGATGTTCTACGCAAGGCGGGCACCGAGCCGGCTTTCTCCAGTCCGCTGGACAAGGAGACCCGCGAGGGCGAGTACCGCTGTGCCGGCTGTGACCTGCTGCTCTTCACCAGTGCCATGAAGTACGACTCGGGAACCGGCTGGCCGAGCTTCTTCGAGCACGTCGAGGGGCACCTGCTGACCGAGCGCGACTTCGTGCTGCTCATTCCGCGCACCGAATATCACTGTGCGCGCTGCGGCGGCCACCAGGGCCACATCTTCGACGACGGCCCCGATCCCACCGGCCTGCGCTGGTGTAACAACGGGGTGGCGCTGACCTTCAGCCCGGCTTCGCCGGGAGCTTGAAGAACGCCCGCTTCGCGGGCTTAAGCTGGAAGCTTGAAGAAAAAACCTTGACCCCAGCGTTAGCGGGATCATGCTGCCTTCCAGCTTCCAGCTTCCAGCTTCCAGCTTCCAGCTTCCAGCTTCCAGCTTCCAGCTTCCAGCTTCCAGCTTCCAGCTTCCAGCTTCCAGCTTCCAGCTTCCAGCTTCCAGCTTACGGCTCCCGGCGAAGCCGGGCTTGTGGTACCTTGTCGCGATCGTCTGGACGTTTGATTGCCAAGGATTTCATGGACGCACACGACAAGATCATCCGCCGCCTCGCCGAGGAACTCGCCGTTCGCCCGCCGCAGGTCAAGGCGACGGTGGAACTGCTCGACGGCGGGGCCACCGTGCCCTTCATCGCTCGCTACCGCAAGGAAGTCACCGGCGGGCTCGATGACATCCAGCTGCGCCAGCTCCACGAGCGTCTCGCCTATCTGCGCGAGCTGGAGGAGCGCCGCGAGGCGGTGCTTTCCGCCATCGACGAGCAGGGCAAGCTCACCCCTGAACTCGAAAAGCAGGTGCAGGCCGCCGATACCAAGCAGCGCCTGGAAGATCTCTACCTGCCCTACAAGAAGAAGCGGCGCACCAAGGCGCAGATCGCCCGGGAGGCGGGGCTCGAGCCGCTGTCTAGAGCCCTGCTGGCCGACCCGGCCCTGGTCCCCGAGGATGAGGCAGCCAAGTACCTTCGTGCCGCCGAGGGCGACATCCCCGCCATCGAGGACACCAAAGCGGCGCTGGACGGGGCCAAGCAGATCCTCATGGAGCGTTTCGCCGAGGACCCCGAGCTGGTCGGCCAGCTGCGCGAGCGGCTGTGGCGCGAGGGTGAGCTCTCCTCCCGGATGATCGCCGGCAAGCAGCAGGAGGGCGCCAAGTTCTCCGACTACTTCGAGCACGACGAGCGGCTTTCCAAGGTGCCCTCGCACCGCGCGCTGGCGATGTTCCGCGGTCGCAATGAGGGCGTGCTGGCGCTGGCCCTGCGCCTGCCCGGCGAGGAGGAGGCCCCGCTCCACCCGGCCCAAGTGGCCATCGCCCGGCACTTTGATATTTTCAACGGGAGCGGCGACCAGGGCCGACCCGCCGACCGCTGGCTGGCCGAGGTGGTGCGCTGGACCTGGCGGGTCAAGCTCTATACCCACCTGGAAACCGAGTTGATGGGGCGGCTGCGCGAGCGCGCGGAGCTCGAGGCCATCGAGGTGTTCGCCGCCAACCTCAAGGACCTGCTGCTCGCCGCCCCGGCGGGCCAGAAGGCGACCCTGGCCATCGATCCTGGCCTGCGCACCGGCTGCAAGGTGGCGGTGGTGGATGCCACGGGGCAGTTCTTGGAGCACGCGACCATCTACCCCCATGCGCCCCGCAACGCCTGGGACGCGTCGCTCGCCGAGCTGGCCAGGCTGGTGGAGAAGCACGACGTGGCGCTGATCGCCGTGGGCAACGGCACCGCCAGCCGCGAGACCGACAGGCTGGCCGGCGAGCTGGTGAAACGGATGGCTGGCAAGCGCGCGCTCTCCAAGGTGATGGTCAGCGAGGCGGGTGCCTCGGTCTACTCCGCTTCGGCCTACGCCTCCCGGGAGCTGCCGGAGCTGGACGTTACCATCCGCGGTGCGGTCTCCATCGCCCGGCGGCTGCAGGACCCGCTGGCCGAGCTGGTCAAGATCGAGCCCAAGTCCATCGGCGTGGGCCAGTACCAGCATGACGTCTCACAGCTGCAGCTCTCCCGGAGCCTGGAGGCGGTGATCGAGGACTGCGTGAACGCCGTGGGGGTGGACCTCAACACGGCCTCGAGCGCGCTGCTCTCGCGGGTCGCCGGCCTCAATGCGGCCCTGGCCGACAACATCGTCGCCCGTCGCAACGCGCAAGGGCCCTTCACCAGCCGCCGGGCGCTGCTCGACGTCAGCCGCCTCGGGCCCAAGACCTTCGAACAGTGCGCCGGCTTCCTGCGCATCATGAGCGGGGACAACCCGCTGGACGCCAGTGCCGTACACCCCGAGGCCTACCCACTGGTGGAGCGCATCGCCCAGCGCAGCGGGCGTCCGTTGGCCGGGCTGATCGGCGACAGCGTCACCCTCAGGTCGCTGAAGCCCGCCGAGTTTGCCGACGAGCGCTTCGGCGTGCCCACGGTCACCGATATCCTCGCCGAACTCGACAAGCCGGGCCGTGATCCGCGCCCCGAGTTCAAGGCGGCCGAGTTCCGCGAGGGGGTCGAGACCCTCAAGGACCTCGAGCCCGGCATGATCCTCGAGGGCAGCGTGACCAACGTCACTCACTTCGGGGCCTTCGTCGATATCGGCGTCCACCAGGATGGCCTGGTGCACATCTCGGCGCTCTCCGAGACGTTCATCGAGGATCCGCGCACGGTGGTCAAGGCCGGCGGTATCGTGCGGGTCAAGGTGATGAGCGTGGACCTCGCGCGCTCGCGCATCGGCCTCACCATGCGCCTCGATGACCAGCCGGATGACCAGCGTAGCGACCAGGGTGGCAAAAAGAGCGGCGAAAAGAACGGCGAAAAGAGCGGCGACCCGCCGCGCCGCGGCAATGCCAGTGGTCGTGGAGCCGGCAAGGCCGGCCGCGACAGCAAGGCGCCCGAGCCGGCCAGCCAGATGGGCGCCCTGGGGGCGGCCCTGCTCCAGGCCAAGAAGGGACGCTGAGCTTGAAGCGCCGCCTGGCGGCACCATAATCTGACGTTTTGCCGGGCGCCATGGCGCCCGCCTTTCCACACATGGGGTGACCATCTTGTCTGAATCGCTCACCAGCCGCGTCGATCGACTCAAGTCCCTGGCCGACGAGGGGCGGGTCGGGCGCCTGCGCCGCGGCATCGAAAAGGAGGGGTTGCGGGTCGATAGCGAAGGACGCATCGCTGCTACCCTGCATCCCGCCGCGCTGGGCTCCAAGCTGACCCACCCGCATATCACCACCGACTACTCCGAGGCGCTGCTGGAGTACATCACCCCGGTTACCTGCCGGCCGGGTGATGCCATGGACTTCCTCGCCGATCTGCACCGCTTCAGCTATCGCCACCTGGGCGACGAGCTGATCTGGCCGGCCAGCATGCCCGCGCGGCTCGACGGCAACGACAGCGTGCCCATCGCCGACTACGGCCGCTCCAACGTGGGCACCATGAAGCGTGTCTATCGCAAGGGGCTGGACCTGCGCTACGGGCGCATCATGCAGTCCATCGCCGGTGTTCACTACAACGTCTCGTTGCCCGATGACCTCTGGGAGCTGCTGCGTGAGCTCGAGGGCGATGTGGACACCCCGCTCCGCGACTACCGCTCGGCACGCTACTTCGGGCTGATCCGTAACTTCCGCCGCCACAGCTGGCTGCTGCTCTACCTGTTCGGCGCCTCATCGGCGCTGGACCGCAGCTTCCTGCCGAGCGGCGAGCTGCCCGAGAAGCTCCAGCGGCATGGCGAGGAGACCCTGGTGTCGCGCCACGCCACCAGCCTGCGAATGTCGGACCTGGGCTACCAGAACAAGGTCCAGGAGCAGCTGAAGATCTGCTTCAACTCGCTCTCCAACTACGTCAATACCCTGCGCCATGCCATCGCCACGCCCTGGCAGGATTACCAGAAGCTGGGCGTGAAGGAGGGCGACGAGTGGCGCCAGCTCAACGCCAACATCCTGCAGATCGAGAACGAGTACTACAGCGACATCCGCCCCAAGCGGGTGGCGCGCCACGACGAGACCCCCAGCCAGGCGCTGGAGGCTCGCGGCGTGGAGTACATCGAGGTGCGCTGCCTGGACCTCAACCCCTTCCTGCCGCTGGGGGTAGACGAGCACCAGATTCGCTTCATCGACACCTTCCTGATGTGGTGCCTGCTCAGCGAGAGCCCCTGGATTCCCGACGAGGAGTGCGACCGGCTGGACGACAATCGCCGCCTGGTGGTCGAGCGTGGCCGGGACCCCGAGCTTCGCCTGCTGCAGGATGGCCGGCAGCGCTCCATCGCCGACTGGGGCGGCGAGATCCTCGCCGAGATGGCGTCGGTGGCGGAGCTGCTCGACCGCCTGGAAGAGGGCGAGCCCCATGGCGAGGCGCTGGCGGCCCTGTCGCTGCGCCTCGAGGACCCCGCCCTGACGCCCTCCGCTCGCCTGCTGGCGCGCCTCGAGTCGAACGGTGAGTCCTTCGTCGAGGCCATGCTGGCCCTCGCCCGGGAACAGGCGCAGGGCTTTCGTGACACCCCCATGGACCCGTCCCGAGAGGCGCTGTTCGACGAGCTGGTGGCGACCTCCCTGGCCCAGCAGCATGACCTCGAGGCGGCGGAGACCGAGGGCTTCGACGCCTTCCTGGCCCGTTACTTCGAGCGTGCTCGTGAGGTGCGGGCCGTCACACCGCTGCAGACGGGAGAGACGTCATGATCGACGACCTTCGGCGCCTCTCGGTCCGCGAATGGAGCCTCGCGGGCCTCGCCTTCTGCGTGCTGATGATGGCCGTGGCCTTGGGCCTCGAGCACCTCGTCGGGCTGGAACCCTGTCCGCTGTGCATCTTCCAGCGGGTGGCCGTGCTGGCCGCCGCCGCGGTGTTTCTCGTCGCCGCGATCCACGACCCCGTGGGGCGTGCGGGAGCGGTGATCTACGGCCTGCTGTCGCTGGCCGCCGTGGGCGGCGGCATCGCCGTGGCGGGGCGCCACCTGTGGCTGCAGTCGCTGCCGGCCGACGAGGTGCCGAGCTGCGGCCCGGGGCTCGACTACATGCTGGAGATCCTGCCCCTGCAGCAGGTGCTGGCGCAGGTGCTCTCCGGCTCGGGAGAATGCGCCGAGATCGATTTCCTGCTGCTCGGCATCTCGCTGCCCGGCTGGACTCTGGCCGGCTTCCTGGTGCTCGCGCTGGCCCCGCTGGGCCTGCTGCTGGCGGCCAATCGCCCGCACCGCGGTTATCGCTGGCAGGGCTAGCCCCAGCAAGAAGGAGCCGGCCGAGGCGGCAACGGGATTGACAGCGGGCCCGGCAGGCGCGAGTCTGTCAACTCGCGGGTCGAGTGCCCCAAAGCTATCGCAGTTGGATCTGACGAGGGGCGCCGGGGACAGGTCGTAGAGGGGGTCCTGCGCCAGGGATGGCGTCGGTAGCGCCCAGGGAGGGGTTCACAGCGCCCCCTTGCAGACTTGTCGACGGATCAGCCCCGAGCGATACCGCTATCTGCGATAGCCCTATCGAGTGCCCCGAGTGGCTGGCCGCATCGTGCAAGGGAGGCACCCATGCTGGAAGACTGCAAGAATGCCCTGGAGCGCTGGGGCGGCGTGCACGAGCTGATCGATCGCTGGCTCCACGAGCGCCGTGAGCTGCTGGTCCATTTCGCCGCGCTGAAGCAGGCCTGTGATACCGAGCTCGAGGCGGTGAGCGCGCAGCGCGTCAATACCTTCGGCGAGCTGCTGATGGACTACATCAGCGCCGGTCACTTCGAGGTCTATCCGCAGCTGCGGGAGGAGGCCAAGGCCTTCCGCGACCACCAAGCCCTGGAACTCGCCGATCGCCTGCTCGAGCGCCTGGAAATGTCCACCGAGCTGGTGCTCTCCTTCGATCGCGACTACGACAGTCCCGCCCGCGCCCAGCACCATATGCGTCGTCTCCCCGCCTGGCTCGACCGCCTGAGCCGAGGGCTCAGCGAGCGCTTCAGCCTCGAGGACCAGCTGATCGCCCGCCTGCATGCGGCCCATGCGCCGGATGCCGCCCGGGCCGAGCTGTGACCCGGCTTCGCCGGGAGCTTGAAGCTTGAAGAGCGTCGCTTCGCTCCTGGAAGCTGGAAGAAAAAGCTTTACCACTCAGGTGCTTGACTTACGCTGTTTTCCCGCTTCCCGCTTCCCGCTTCCCGCTTCCCGCTTCCCGCTTCCCGCTTCCCGCTTCCCGCTTCCCGCTTCCCGCTTCCCGCTTCCCGCTTATTGCTTCCGGCGCAGCCGGGGTTCCAGCACCAGCATGCAGGGCGTGAGCAGCAGGGTCAGGCCGGTGGCGAAGGTCAGGCCGCCGGCGATGGCGCTGGAGAGCTGGGTCCACCACTGGGTCGAGGGCGCGCCGATGCCCAGACTTGGGGTGATCAGGTCGACGTTGACGCCCAGTACCATGGGCATGAGGCCCAGCACCGTGGTCACGGCGGTGAGCAGCACCGGGCGCAGGCGCAGGCCACCGGCCTCCAGGGCGGCCTCCCGGGGCGACAGGCCCTCGCCGCGCAGCTGGTTGTAGGTGTCGATCAGCACGATATTGTTGTTCACCACGATGCCCGCCAGGGCGATGATGCCCATGCCCACCATGACGATACCGAAGGGCTGGGCATTGGCCAGCAGGCCGAGCAGCACGCCGGCGGTGGAGAAGACGATGGCGGAGAGCACCAGCGCCGCCTGGTAGAGGCTGTTGAACTGGGTGACCAGGATCAGCGTCATCAGGCCGATCGCCACCAGGAAGGCCGTGGCCAGGAAGCGCATCGCCTCCTGCTGGTCCTCCTGCTCGCCGGCCACGTTGATCCTGACCCCCTCGGGCGGCGACGCCATGGCCGCCATCAGGGCCGCCAGGCGCTCGTCGGGTCGATGGTCGGCGGTCACATCGGCCTCCAGGGTGATGGCCCGGCGCCCGTCGATGCGGTGCAGGATGCCCACCTTGGGGGCGGGCTCCAGCGAGACGAAGTGCGAGATCGGCACCTGCCCGCGGCGGGTGTTCAGCGTCAGGCGGCCCAGCTGGTCCAGCGAGCGGGCTCCCCGCGGCAGGCGCACCCGGATATCCACCTCGTCGTTGACGCCGGCGGGGCGATAGCTCGCCACCTGCAGCCCGGTGGTGAGCAGCTGTACGGCACTGCCTACGCTGGCCACGTCGGTACCGAAGCGGGCGGCGGCCTCGCGGTCCACCTTCACCCGCCACTCCACGCCCGGAAGGCTGCGGTTGTCCTCGATGTCGCGAAAGCCGCCCAGTTCGCCCATGGTCCGGCGCAGCGCGGTGACGGCCCGGTCGGCCAGGCTCGGGTCCTCGGCGCTGACCTCCAGCACGATGGGCTTGCCGCCGGCCGGCCCCGACTCCTGTTCGCGGAATTCCAGCTGGATGCCCGGCAGGTCGCGGGTGCGCTCGGCCATCTCGGCCAGGATCGCGCTGGCCGGGCGCCGCCGCTGCCAGTCGATCAGCTGGAACTGCAGCACCCCCACCACATCGCCGCCGAGTTGCTGGTCGGGCACGGCGAAGGAGCGCGCATAGAGCGCCTGGACCTCGCTCATGCCGGCGAGTCGCGCCTCGACCCGGCGCACCACGGCATCGGTCTCCGTGGCGGAGAAGTCGCCCCGCGCGCGCACCAGCACCTGGGCGGTATCGGGCTCGACGCTGGGGAAGAATTCGACGCCGTGGTTGAAGCGGGCGTAGGCGGTGTAGATCAGCGCCATCAGCAGCAGGGCGACCAGCAGCGTGAGGCCCGGCCAGGCCAGCAGGCGGGCCAGCACGCCCCGGTAGAGCCGCCCGCCGGCGGTGACCAGCTGGGTGTCGCGGGTGGCGGCGGCGCTGCGCACGCCGAACACGCCGCCCAGGGTGGGCAGGAAGACCAGCGCCATGGCCAGCGAGGCGAGCAGGCAGAGGATCACCGTGATCGGCAGGTACTTCATGAACTGGCCAACCACGCCGGGCCAGAACAGCAGCGGCATGAAGACCGCCAGGGTGGTGGCGGTGGAGGCGATCACCGGCCAGCTCATGCGCGTGGCGGCCTGGATCCAGGCCGCCCGGGGCGGCTGTCCCTGGCGCAGGTGGCGGTCGGCCAGCTCGCTGACCACGATGGCGCCGTCCACCAGCATGCCGGCGACCAGGATCAGCGCGAACATCACCACGATGTTGAGGGTGTAGCCCAGCGCCCAGATCAGCAGGATGCCGGTGAGGAAGGCCCCGGGGATGGTCAGCCCCACCATCAGCGCCGAGCGCAGGCCCATGGCGGCCAGGATCAGCACCAGCACCAGCACCACCGCGGTGACCACGTTGTTGAGCAGCTCCGAGAGGATGTCGCGCACGGTCTCGGACTGGTCGAGGATGGTGGTGATCTCCAGCTCGTCGGGGATCAGGCCGGCCGCCTCGTCGAGCAGCCCCTGCACCTGGGCCACGGTGGCGATGATGTTGGCACCGGCGCGCTTGGAGATCTCCAGCACCAGGGCCGGCTGGTCGTCGATGCGGGCGAAGCCCCCGGGGTCCTTGAAGGTGGGGTGGATCCAGGCCACGTCGCCGAAGGTCACCACCCGGTCGCCGTCGATCTTCACCGGCATCGCCATGACGTCCTCGAGGCGCTCGATCACCCCCGGTACCTTGAGCGCCTGGCGTCCGGCCCCGGTGTCCAGGCTGCCCGCCGCCACCAGGCGGTTGTTGCGGCTGACCAGGTTGAACAGGGTGGCGAAGTCGACCCCGTAGCTGTCGAGCACCAGGGGGTCGACGACGATCTCCAGCAGGTCCTCGCGGTCGCCGCCGATGTCCACCTCGAGCACTTCCGGGATACCCTCGATCTCCTGCTGCAGGCGGCGCGCCACGGCCAGCCGCCGGCGCTCCTCCAGCGGCCCGGCCAGGCCGATCGAGAGCACCGGGAAGAGTGCCACGTTGACCTCCGTGACCCGTGGCTCGTCGGCCTCGGCGGGCAGCTCGGCGCGGGCGATGTCGACCTTCTCGCGCACGTCGGTCAACGCCTGGTCGGGGTCGAAGCCGGCATCGAACTCCAGGGTGACCGCGGCATGGCCCTCGCTCGACTGGGCGGTCATCTTGCGCAGCCCCTCGATGCTGCGCAGTTCCTGCTCCATGGGGCGCACCAGCAGCCGCTCGCCATCCTCGGGGCTGACGCCCTCCAGCGACAGCGAGACATAGATGATGGGGATGGTGACGTCGGGGTTGGCCTCCTTGGGGATCGCCTGCCAAGCGGCGAGCCCCGCCAGCAGCAGCGCGACCAGCAGCAGCAGGGTGGTGCGCGAGCGATCCAGCGCCGCCTCGATCAGGGTACGCATGTCAGCGGGCTTCCCGGGGAGTGTCCGTGCCGGCCTGCGTGGTGGCCGACTCGACGGGGACGGCCTCCACCCGTTCGCCGTCGTCGACGAAGCCACCGCCCAGGGTGATCAGCCGGATCCGTTCGGGCAGCCCGGCCACCCGGGCGGACTCGGCATCGGCGTCGACCAGTTCGACCGGGGTGAGACGCACCCGGTCGTCGTCATCCAGGTGCTTGACCGCCAACCGGCCCTCGCCGTCGAGCTCGAGCAGGGCAGGGGAGAGCCGATGCACCCGGCGCTCGGGCAGGCGGATGATCAGGGTGGCGCTGGCACCGGCCAGGCGGCGCCCCTCGGGATTGGCCAGCGTCGCTTCGACGGGGAAGCTGCGGGTGCTGTCGTCGGCGCGGCTGGCGACGTAGCTCAGCTCGCCGGCGAGACGGCTGCCGTCGAGCAGCCGGATTTCGGCGGGCAGCCCGGGGGAAAGCGACAGGGCATCCCGCTGGGGCGCCGCGGCGATGGCGGTGAGCCGCGAGTCGTCGACCAGCCGGCCCCAGGCCTCGCCGACCTGGACCAGGTCGCCGACCTCCACATCGAGGCGGTCGAGCACCCCGTCGAAGGGCGCCTCGGGGCGGGTGTCATCGAGCTGGCGGCGCAGGATGGCGACCTCGGCCAGGGCCTGGCTGACGCCGGCCTGCAGGCGCAGGTAGTCGGGGTTGGAGATCAGCTCGCGACGGCGCAACTCCTCAGCACCGGCCAGCTCGCCCCGCGCCAGGGCCAGTTCGGCTTCGGCCTGCTCGAGCCGGGCGGGGAGTTCCTCGCGGGCCAGGGCCAGCAGTGTCTCGCCCCGGCTGACCCGCTCGCCCAAGGCGACGGGCAACGCCTCTACCCGGCCCGCCTGGCGGGCGCGCAGCGTCACCTCGCGGTGGGCCTCGAGCTGGCCCTGCAGCACCAGCCGGGGCGCGTGGGCCTGCGCCTGGCGCTCGACCACCTCGACCCGGGTCAGCGCCGGCCCCTCGGCCTCGTCGCCCTCGGGCGGAGTATCGCGGAACCCTTCGATGTCACCGAGTGCCAGCCAGACCAGCAGCAGGCAGGCCAGCCCGATGGCGAGCAGAACGGAGAACGGCGGCAGACGACGAGACATTCGGACCTTCCCTGGTGTGGTGCGAGGTTCGAGAGTGGGGCTGGTTGAGCCGGGTCGGCAGGCGGCCAGCATAGCCCAGCGGGTGCCGGGGTGTCGCCGGGGGTGCCTGACCTAGCCTCAGGTCGAATTGAGTTTTGTGCAGTGCAGGCATACCATCTTGGCGGTTCGAATTCCGGCCAGGGCTGGCGGCATGCTGGCCCGGCTCATCCTCACGGCGACAACCCGCGCGTTGACAACCCAAGGAGCCACCATGAAAGATCCCGTCCGTATTGCCATCACCGGTGCTGCCGGCCAGATCAGCTATTCGCTCGCCTTCCGTATCGCCTCCGGCGACATGCTGGGCAAGGACCAGCCGGTCATCCTGCAGCTGCTGGAGATTCCGCCGGCCATGGACGCCCTCAACGGCGTGGTGATGGAGCTCAACGACTGCGCCTTTCCGCTGCTCCAGGAGATCGTTGCCACCGACGATGCCAACGTCGCCTTCAAGGACGCCGACTTCGCCCTGCTGGTCGGCGCCCGTCCGCGCGGTCCGGGCATGGAGCGCAAGGACCTGCTGGAAGCCAATGCGGCGATCTTCTCCGTGCAGGGCAAGGCGCTCAACGACAACGCCAGCCGCGACGTGCGCGTGCTGGTGGTGGGCAACCCGGCCAACACCAACGCCCTGATCGCCTCCTGCAACGCACCGGACCTGGGCGCGGGCCAGTTCACCGCGATGATGCGTCTGGACCATAACCGCGCCAAGACCCAGCTGGCCCAGAAGACCGGCAAGCACGTCACCGACGTCGAGCAGATGATCGTCTGGGGCAACCACAGCGCGACCCAGTATCCCGACCTGGCCCACTGCAAGGTGGCGGGCAAACCGGCCTTCGACCTGGTCGAGCGTGACTGGTACGAGAACGACTTCATCCCCACCGTGCAGCAGCGCGGTGCCGCCATCATCAAGGCGCGTGGTGCCTCCTCCGCGGCCTCCGCGGCCTCCGCGGCCATCGACCACATGCGCGACTGGGCGCTGGGCACCGATGAGGTGGTGAGCATGGGCATCCCCGCCGACGGCAGCTACGGCGTCGAGCCCGGCATCATGTATTCCTACCCGGTCGTCTGCAAGAACGGTGGCTACGAGATCGTCCAGGGCCTCGAGGTCGACGAGTTCAGCCGTGGCCGCATGAAGGCCACCGAAGACGAGCTGCGCGAAGAGCGCGCCGCCGTCGAGCACCTGCTGGGCTGATCGCCCTTCGGGCGAAGCGCCAAGCTACAAGCGCCGAGCTACAAGCGCCGAGCTACAAGCGCCGAGCTACAAGCAAACCCCGAGGCCATGACCTCGGGGTTTGCTTTCGTTGGGAGGCCTCAGTCGTAGGCCCGGTAAGCGACAGCGCACCGGGCAGGCCTGGTCCCCACCCTGTGGGAGCGCTGCTTGCAGCGCGATCCGCCGCAAGGCGGCGGCTTCAACCGCGCGGTCCAATCGCTTTGCAAGCAAAGCTCCCACGACAACCTGTCCGGTGGCTCAGCATCCTGTAGGAGCGAAATTCATTTCGCGATGGCGGTTGCCGCCATCGCGCAGCAAGCTGTGCTCCTACAACCTGGCCGCTCAGTCCCTCAAACTGATGATTTTCCAGCCGCGGGCTTCGGCGACCTCGCGCAGGCTGGGGTCGGGGTCCACCGCCACCGGATGCTCGACCCGCTCCAGCAGCGCCAGGTCGTTGTGGGAGTCGCTGTAGAACCAGCTGTCGTCCAGGGTCAGGTCCTTGTCGACCAGCCAGGCGTCCAGGCGCTCGACCTTGCCCTCACGGTAGCTGGGGATGCCGGTGGCGCGACCGGTGTAGCGGCCGTCGGACACCTCGGGCTCCACGGCGATCAACTCGTCGATGCCCAGGCGCTCGGCGATGGGGCCGGTGATGAAGCGGTTGGTGGCGGTGACGATCAGCAGGGTGTCGCCGCGGGCGCGGTGGCGGGCCACCAGCTCCTCGCCCTTGGACAGGACGTGCGGCTCGATCTTGCTGGCCATGAACTGCTGGTGCCAGGCGGCCAGCTGCTCGGGGCTGTGCTCGGCGAGCGGGCGCAGCGCCACCTTCAGGAAGGCGTGGATATCCAGGGTGCCGGCCTCGTAGTCGGCCAGGAAGCGGTCGTTGGCCTCGCGGTAGGCCACCGGATCCACGGCGCCCTGTTCCAGCAGGAACTCGCCCCAGGCATGGTCGCTGTCGGTCGACAGCAGGGTATTGTCCAGGTCGAAGATGGCCAGGCTCACTGCATTCCCCTCTGGTGTTCTCGAAAGCGTTTCAAGATCGTGACAAGGTCGACGATTATGGCAGAAGCGCCGTCGCGCTTCGAGCGACGGGCCGGCGCCGAAAGCGACGTATTCGCGGCTTTCAATTTGGTCGTATTGATGCCCTTCGTGGCCTTGTGGAAGAATGGTGGCAATATTGGATTCATAAGGTGACGTCCGTGATCGACGCTGACGGCTTTCGCCCCAATGTTGGCATCATCATCGCCAACGAGCAGGGGCAGCTGCTTTGGGCGCGTCGGGTAGGACAGAATGCGTGGCAGTTTCCCCAGGGAGGCATCAAGGCTAGCGAGACTCCGCAACAGGCACTTTTTCGTGAGCTTCACGAGGAGATCGGCCTGACCGATGGTGACGTCGAGATCCTTGCCTGCACCCGGGGCTGGCTGCGCTACCGCCTGCCGCGACGCATGGTTCGTACCCACTCGAGGCCGCTGTGCATCGGCCAGAAGCAGAAGTGGTTCCTGCTGAGGATTCACTGCCAGGAGAGCCGGATCTGCATGGACATGTCCGGCAAGCCGGAATTCGACGGCTGGCGGTGGGTCAGTTACTGGTACCCCTTGGGGCAGGTCGTGCCCTTCAAGCGGGAGGTCTACCGTCGCGCCCTGCGCGAGCTGTCCCCCCGGGCACAGCGGCTGGCCCTCGGACATGGATGAGCCGAGGGCCTGACGGCCGCGTCATTCCTCAGCGAGGCGAGAGATAACCACAATGGAAAAGAAGACGCCGATGCTCGAGGTGTTGCGACGCATCATTCAGGAGGTCAACGGGGCCCGCAACCTGGACGCGGCCCTGGCGACCATGGTGCGGCGCATCCGCAAGGCGATGCGCACCGATGTGTGCTCCTTCTATCTCTTCGACGGGACCATCGACCGATTGGTGCTGATGGAGACCATCGGCCTGCGCACCCAGGCCGTCGGGCGTGTCAGCCTGCAGGTGGGCGAGGGCCTGGTGGGCCTGGTCGCCAAGCGCGAGGAGCCGCTCAACCTCGAGGACGCCCAGGCCCATCCCCAGTTCCTCTACTTCGAGGCCACCGGCGAGGAGCGCTACTCGAGTTTCCTCGGCGTGCCGATCATCCACCAACGCCGCATGCTGGGGGTGCTGGTGGTGCAGCAGTCGGAGAAGCGTCGCTTCGACGAGGAGGACGAGGCCTTCCTGGTCACCATGGCCGCCCAGCTGGCGGGGGTGCTGGCCCACGCCCTGGCGACGGGCGGGCTCAACCGGCCGAGCATCCCAGGCGGGCAGGCGCGTTTCACCGGTGTGGCGGCCTCGCCCGGCATGGCCATCGGCGAGGCGGTGGTGATCGCCGCCCCGGCGGACCTCAACAGCGTGCCGGACCTGATTCCCACCGACGTGGAATACGAGATCGCCCGGCTCAAGGAGGCCATCGGCCGGGTGCGCGACGAGATCCGCGCCGCCGGCGAGCGCCTGGCCAGCCGCATTTCCGCTCAGGAGCTGGCGCTGTTCGATGTCTACCAGCAGATGCTCGGCGAGGCGGCGCTCTCCCACGAGGTCGAGAAGCGCATCCGCGAAGGCCAGTGGGCGCCCGGCGCCCTGGCCGACGTGGTGCGTCGCCATGTCCAGTACCTGGAGCGGGTCGACGACAACTACCTACGCGAGCGCGCCGCCGACGTCCGCGACCTGGGGCGGCGAGTGCTGGCCCACCTGCAGGAGGAGACCCCCCAGACCCCGGCGGTCTATCCCGACAGCACCATCCTGGTAGGTGACGAGATCAGCGTGGCGATGCTCGGCGAGGTGCCCCGCGACAAGCTGGCCGGGCTGGTCTCGGTGCGCGGCTCCAGCACCTCTCACGTGGCCATTGTCGCCCGGGCCATGGGGATCCCCACGGTCTCGGGGATGGTCGACCTGCCGCTGCCGCGTCTCGGCGGCAACCGGGTGGTGCTGGATGGCCACCGCGGGCGCCTCTTCGTGCGACCGGCGCCGGAGCTCGAGAGCCATTACCAGGGCCTGATCGACGAGGAGCGGGCACTGATGGCGGTGCTGGAGCACGAGCAGGACCTGCCCAGCCGCACCCCGGATGGCCACGACATGCCGCTGATGGTCAACACCGGCCTGGCGGTGGACGCCGTGGCCTCGCTCAAGTCGCGGATCGGCGGTGTGGGGCTCTATCGCACCGAAGTGCCCTTCATGATCACCGAGCGCTTCCCCGGCGAGCAGGAACAGACCCGGCTCTATCGTGACCAGCTCGAGAGCTTCGCACCACTGCCGGTGGTGATGCGTACCCTGGACATCGGCGGCGACAAGGACTTGCCCTACTTCCCCATCGAGGAGGCCAACCCCTTCCTGGGCTGGCGCGGTATCCGGGTCACCCTCGACCACCCCGAGGTGCTGATGGTCCAGCTGCGCGCCATGCTGCGTGCCTCCCAGGGGCTGGAAAACCTCCAGGTGCTGCTGCCGATGGTCACCAACGTCGACGAGGTCGATGATGCGCTGCGCCTGCTCGACCGCGCCATCCTCGAGCTCGGCGAGGAAGGCGTGCCGGTGATCCGGCCGCGGGTGGGGGTGATGCTGGAGGTGCCGGCGACGCTCTACCAGCTCGATGCCCTGGCCAGGCGGGTCGACTTCTTCTCGGTGGGCAGCAACGACCTGACCCAGTACCTGCTGGCGGTGGATCGCAACAACCCGCGGGTTGCCGACCTCTACGACGCCTGTCACCCCGCCGTGCTCTCGGCCATGGTCCGGCTCGCCGAGGATGCCAGGCGCTTGGACATGCCCACTTCGGTGTGTGGCGAGATGGCCGGCGACCCCGCCGGGGCGCTGCTGCTGATGGGCATGGGCTTCGATGCCTTGTCGATGAACGCCCCCAGCCTGCCGCGGGTGAGGGCGGCGATCCGCCGGGTGCCTCTCCACAGCGCCCGCGAACTGGTCGCGGAAACCCTCAGGCTCGAATCGCCCGGTGATGTGCGCCGCCACCTCGCGGAACGCCTCGGCGGCTGGGATCTCGCCCACCTGCTGCCGCCCAGTGACTGATTTCCCCTTGCCTGGGAACGCCTTGTAGGAGCGTTGCTTTCAGCGCTAAGGGGTTCCGCCCTTCGTGGGAGCGCTGCTTGCAGCGCGATCCGTCGCGAAGCGGCGGCTTCAACGGCGCATACCAATCGCCTTGCAAGCAAAGCTCCTACGACAACCTGTCTGGCGGCGCAACACCCTGTGGCAGCGCTAAGGGGTTCCGCCCTTCGTGGGAGCGCTGCTTGCAGCGCGATCCGTCGCGAAGCGGCGGCTTCAGCGACGCATACCAATCGCCTTGCAAGCAAAGCTCCTACGACAACCTGTCTGGCGGCGCAACACCCTGTGGCAGCGCGATGGGGTAGGGTTCCTACGGCGGGTTCGTTGACAGCCGCTCGACGTTCTCTCCCAGCGCCACGCCATTCGGCCCGAAGCGCCGTTCCCCGATCTCGATTCGCCCGTCAGCGTGCCAGGCCATCCAGGTGGAGGCGCGGGTGCCGTAGTCTCGTCCGACGATGAAGGGAGACGACAGCCGACGCTCCATCTCAAGCCCCACGCCGGTTTCCGGCAACTGGTCGTCATCGGCGGGGTGGGGGTCGCCGAGCACGGCCAGCGCATCCTCGGGCCAGCGGCCATGGCGCAGGCTGGCGGCCAACCCCTGGCGGGCGGCGATCAGCTTGGGCCAGGGGGTGTCCAGGCTGGCGTTGGAAAGGCCGTGCAGGCCCGGCGGGACGCGCCTCAGCCGGATGCCGTCGAGGCCCCGGTGGAGGTGCCAGAGCGTCTCGCCGTCACCGACCAGCAGGTTGAAGCCCGCATAGTGGCGAGCGGCCCCGCCGGCCAGCCGGTCCAGCCAGGCCGGCAGGTCGTCGCGCTCCAGGGCCTCGCGCACCAGGGCGCCGCGGCTGGGGGCCCCCGGCGGCACCTTGAGGCGCGGGTCGCGCACATTGGTGACGGCGGCGAAGCGGCCGCGGCGGTGTACCGCCAGCCAGGTGCCGCCGGCCTCCAGGTCGCGGCCACCGAGGATCTCGGGGGCATCGTCCCAGGCGCCCAGCGGGGCGGCCGGGCGGGCATGGAATTCGTCACGGTTGGCCACCAGGCGCAGCGGGCAGTCGCTGCCGGGGCGATGGTCGAAGGCGATCAGGCACATGGCGCCAGCTTAGCCGGCCGGCCGGCCTGAGGGAAGGCGCCGTCATGACAGTCTCGGCCGGGCCGCGTACACTCTGTCCACCATCGTGCTTGCACAGGGATGACAATGCAGGACGACATTCGTCTGGAACGCCTCTGGTCGTGCCTGATCTGGCCGATCCTCTGGCCGGTGCTGCTCGCCCAGGCCACCTTGGTGGTGCTCTGCCTGGTGGTCGGGGTCATGCTGTGGTCGATGATGCCCTCCCATGCCTCCTGGGGTGCCACCTTCTGGCTGCTGCTGGCGCTGCTGCTGGGCAGCAGCCTCAACGTGGCGGTCTTCCTGACGCTGCTGCGACAGCGCCTGCGCGGCATTCAGCGCGAGGTCAACGACGCACTGGTCGGCATCGAGGCCTGGCTGGCCCGCCACCAGCGCCCCATCTCCGCCGACGAGCTACCGCTCCCGAGGCGCCTCGAGGCCATTTCGGGTGCCTACGAGGCGCTGGTCGAGGGCTGGCAGCGCGAGCTCGATGAGAGCCGCGCCGCCGAGCGGCACCTGGCCGGCGAGCTCCAGGCCCGCCGCGGTCAGCTCGAGCGGCTCGAGGCCAGCCGGGTGCGGGCCCGCGAGGAGTCGCGCCTCAAGTCCGGCTACCTCGCCCACCTGCAGCAGTCGCTGGCCCCGCTGATGAGCTCCCTGTCCGAGGTGCTCGAGAGCGATGCCCTGCGCCAGTGCGGCGGCGACCGTGACCATGCCGCGCTCCTGGCGCTGCGCGAGCGCCTGGCCGACGCCGTGGTGCTGCTGGAGAACCTCGGCGAGGCCACCGGCACGTCCGCGGCGTCTTCCCAGGCGCTCCCCTACGGCAAGGGGCGGGTACTGATCGTCGATGATGGCCCGGTGAACCTGACCCTGGCACGCCAGGTGCTGGAGCGTCAGGGGCTCGACGTCGAGACGGCCACCAGCGGCGAGGAGGCCCTGTCCCGGCTGGAGGGAGCCCCCTTCGACCTGGTGCTGATGGACATCTTCATGCCCGGCATGGACGGCGTGGAAACCAGCCGGCACTGGCGCGACCGTGAGGCTGAAGGGCCAGCCCGCCAGCGCAGCATCCTGGTGGCGCTGACCGCCAACGCCAGCGACGAGGATCGCCGCCGCTTTCGCCAGGCCGGCATGGATGACTTCCTGGCCAAGCCCTATCGCCCCCAGGCGCTGGTCGACCTGGTGTGGCGCTGGCTGAACGGCGTCTCGGTGCCCGGGCCGGCATGAGCCTGCTGGCAAGCCTGGCGGGCTACCTGGCCCTGGGCACGTTGGCCGGCACCATGGCCGGCCTGTATGGCGTGGGCGGCGGCCTGATCATCGTGCCGGCCCTGAACCTTGCCTTCGGGTGGCAGGGCGTGGCCCCGGAGGTGGCCATGCACCTGGCGGTGGGCACCTCGCTGGCCACCATCGTGGTCACCGGGGCCTCCTCGGCCTGGGGGCACTACCGCCGCGGCAGCATTCGCCGCGACGCCTTCCTGGCCCTGCTGCCAGGGTTGATGCTCGGCGCGGTCGCCGGGGTCTTCGTCGCCGGCAGCCTCTCCGGCGGGCGGCTGGGGACCCTGTTCGGCCTCTTCGTGATCCTGGTCGCCCTGAAGATGGCGCTGGGGCGCGGCCCCCGGCCCGGCAGCGTGGCGCCCGGGCGTGCCGTGATGGGCCTGGCGGGCGCGGTGATCGGTGGCGTCTCGGCGCTCTTCGGCATCGGCGGCGGCACCCTCAGCGTGCCCTGGCTGTCGCGCTGCGGGGCCAGCATGACCCAGGCTATAGGCACCTCTTCGGCCTGCGGCCTGCCCATCGCGCTGTTCGGTGCGACCACCTTCGTGGCCGTGGGGTGGGGCAATCCGCTATTGCCTGCGGGAGCCATCGGCTTCGTGATGCTGCCCGCATTCCTGGGTATCGTGCTGGCCAGCGTGCCCTTCGCGCGCCTCGGCGTCCTGCTGGCCCATCGCCTCTCGGCCCAGACGCTGCGCCTCTCCTTCGCCGCCCTGCTGATGGCAGTGGGGCTCAAGTTCTTGATATAGCGGTAAGCCATAAGCTCCAAGCTGGACGTAAAAACCGTTGCCATAGGAAGCCCGGGTGGCATCATGGCAGCTTCCAGCTTCCAGCTTCCAGCTTCCAGCTTCCAGCTTCCAGCTTCCAGCTTCCAGCTTCCAGCTTCCAGCTTCCAGCTTCCAGAGGACCTCCATGCTGAGCTATCCCGACATCGACCCCGTGGCCATCTCCCTCGGCCCCTTCCAGGTCCACTGGTATGGCCTGATGTACGTCGTCGGCTTCATCGCCGCCTGGTTCCTGGGGCGCCGGCGGGCCGAGCGCATCGGACTGAGCAGTGACGATGTGGGCGACCTGCTGTTCTATGCCGCCATCGGCGTGGTGGTCGGCGGCCGGCTCGGCTATGCGCTCTTCTATGGCCTGCCCCAGTGGCTCGCCGACCCGTTGTGGATCTTCCGCGTCTGGGACGGCGGGATGAGCTTCCACGGCGGCCTGGTCGGGGTGCTGCTCGCCGCCCTCTGGTTCGCCCGCAAGAAGCGGCTGGCCTTCTTCACCCTGACCGACTTCGTGGCGCCCCTGGTGCCCATCGGCCTGGGGGCAGGGCGTATCGGCAACTTCATCAACCACGAACTGCCCGGCCGCGTCACCACGCTGCCCTGGGGCATGCCCTTCCCCGGCATGGACCCGGCACCGCGTCATCCCTCGTCGCTCTACGAGGCGCTGCTGGAGGGCGCCGTGCTGTTTGCGTTGCTGTGGTGGGTCTCGTCGATCCCACGCCGCCGCGGCCTGGTCTCCGGCCTCTTCCTGCTGCTCTATGGGGTGTTCCGCTTCCTGGTGGAATTCGTGCGTCTGCCCGACCCCCAGCTCGGCTTCATCGCCCTGGGCTGGCTGACCATGGGCATGCTGCTGACCCTGCCGATGATCGCCGCCGGCATCGCGCTGATCGCCTGGTCGCGTGGCCAACCGGTGGATACAACGTGTTAGACCCATGGTGTAAGGGTGGCCCGACATGTGGTGATGGAAATGGAGGTTGAGCATGCGGCTTTCTGCCGAGCAGATCGCGATCATCAAGCAGACTGCTGCCGAGGTATTTGGCGATGAAGTGAACGTCAGAGTCTTCGGCTCCCGGCTGGATGATGACGCCAGGGGAGGGGACATCGATCTCCTGGTGGAAAGCCCTTGCGAGATCGAGAGCAAGGTGGACAAGATGTTGACCCTGACGGCTCGACTGCAACTGCGTATCGGGGATCGGCCGATAGACATTCTGGTGATCGACCCCTCTACCGCCTTGAATCCCGTTCATCGCCACGCCATGCAGACAGGGCAACGGTTATGACCCACGACAAGAAGCAGCTGCTGCCTATCGATCGGTTTCTCTGGTCTCTGGATATCGTCGAGCGCGAGGGACGTCATCTCCGCTACAGCTGGGAGACATTGTTCGGCAGTGGTAACATTCTGGACAGTGACTGGGTCGCTGGCCTCGACCAGCACCCGGAGGAGGCCGTCAGGCTTGAGGCGTTCGTGTCGCGCATTGGCCGCATGCAGGACACCATCGCCGACAAGTTGATTCCTCGCTGGCTGCAAAGCCTGGCGGAGCGGACCGGAAGCCAGATCGAAAACCTCGACCGTGCCGAGCGGCTGGGCGTCCTGGAAAGTACAGAAGCGTGGCTGGTGGCGCGCAAGCTCCGCAATCAGCTGATTCACGAATACATGCAAGACCCGGTTGCCTTCTCGGAAGCGCTGGATTCAGCCAGTCGCTTCTCGATGATGCTGATGGCGACCTATAACCATCTCCGGGATTATGCGCAACAGCGCATGTCGCTGGATGCCTCGCTGCCTGAACCGCTGGACCTCCCGGATCAACATCATCAGTGAGTTCCTGTAGAATCCAACGCCCATTTCCCAGCCTCGATGCCCCCGTGACCGACTCGACCCTACCTGCTCTCGAACAGCCCTATCTCGACCTGATGCGCCAGGTGCTCGACCGCGGCGTGGAGCGCGACGACCGCACCGGCGTCGGCACCCGCTCGCTGTTCGGCCACCAGATGCGCTTCGACCTCGCCCGCGGCTTCCCGCTGGTCACCACCAAGAAGCTGCACCTGCGCTCGATCATTCATGAGCTGCTGTGGTTCCTGGCCGGCGACACCAACATCGCCTACCTGAAGGAAAACGGGGTGCGCATCTGGGACGCGTGGGCCGACGAGCACGGCGATCTCGGCCCGGTCTACGGCTACCAGTGGCGCAGCTGGCCCGATCCCCGCGGTGGGCATGTCGACCAGATCGCCAGGCTCCTCGAGCAGATCCGCACCAACCCGCGCTCGCGGCGGCTGATGGTCTCGGCCTGGAACCCGGCGCTGGTCGACGAGATGGCCCTGCCGCCGTGCCACTGCCTGTTCCAGTTCTACGTGGCCGAGGGGCGGCTCTCCTGCCAGCTCTACCAGCGCAGCGCCGACATCTTCCTGGGCGTGCCCTTCAATATCGCCAGCTACGCGCTGCTCACCCAGATGATCGCCCGGGTCTCGGGTCTCGAACCCGGCGACTTCGTACACACCCTGGGCGATGCCCATCTCTACCTCAATCACCTCGAGCAGGCCGAGGAGCAGCTCTCGCGCACGCCGCGCGCCGCGCCGCGCCTGGTGCTCGACCCAGGCGTCGACGAGCTCTTCGCCTTCCGCTTCGAGCATATCGCCATCGAGGGCTACGACCCGCATCCCCCTATCAAGGCCGAGGTGGCCGTATGAGCGAGACCCCTGGCATGACCGACGAGACCCTGGTCCCCGTGGCGATGATCGCCGCGCTGTCCCGCAACCGGGTGATCGGGGTGGACAACCAGCTGCCCTGGTACCTGCCGGAGGACCTGAAGTTCTTCAAGCGCATGACCCAGGCCAAGCCGATTATCATGGGACACAAGACCTTTGATTCTATCGGCCGGCCACTGCCCGGACGGCTCAACATCGTTTTGACCCGCGACCCCGACTTCCACCCAGAGGGCGTGCGGGTCTGCCATGACCTCCCCTCCGCGCTGGCGCTCGCCGACCAGCAGGCCATCATCGATGGCGTCGAGGAGATCATGGTGATGGGCGGCGCCCAGGTCTATGAACAAATGCTGCCCTTCGCCAGCCGGCTCTACCTCACCGAGGTGGATATCGAGGTGCAGGGCGATGCCCGTTTCCCCGCGCTCGACATGACCGAGTGGCAGGCGGTGCAGCGGGTACCCGGCGAGCCCGCCGAGGGCCAGCCGGCCTACCAGTTCGTGCAGTACCGCCGATATCAAGGGCAGCGGCGTTGACGCCGTCGCCGGCCGGCGACATTTGTCACCACGCCACGCCTGGCACAGACTGAGCAGCAGGTGCCGTGGCCGGCCGCTATCGGCCACGGCCCGAGGAATCACCGGGAAGGCGCACTGGAGGACCAGGACGTGATCGAGGAACGCTCAACCCGCCTGCTGGAACAGCTGGAGAGCCGCGCCGCGGCCTTGCTGGGCGACTTGCGGGAATCCCGCGTCCAGCAGGATGCCCTGCACACTCGGCTGGCCGAGCTGGAACACCGTCGCGTCGAGCTGGAGGCGAGCAATGCCGAGCTGGCCGCCGAGGCCCGCGAGGAGCAGGCCGGCCGGCAGGCCCTGGCGCAGCGATGCGGCGAACTGGAGGCGCGACTCGCCGAGCTGGAGGCCACCCGCCTGGAGCTCGCCGAGGAGAACCGCGAGCTCGACGAGCAGAACCGCGAACTCGAGGCGCACAACCGGCGCCTGCTCGAGCGCGAGCCCGCCGAGGCCCCGGCGTCGCTCTTCCATCGCCAGGCGCGCCGCGCCCAGGGGCTCTCCGCGCTGATCGGTCATCGCCCCAGGCAGCCTGACGCCGGCGAGGCCGCTGGCGAACCGCCTGCTACCCCCGAGAAGCCCGTCCCGTCGGCGCTGCAACCGGCACAGGCCGATCCCGAGCCTGCCGTTGAAGCCAAGCTCCAGGGCGAGGCATCCGCCGAGGAGGCACCATCCCCCCAGGCGCTGCTCGACCAGTGGTACCAGCGCTACGCCTCGACCTTCTTCAAGGGCCATACTCGGCCGCTCAAGGTCGGCATCCACGAGGAGTTGACCGCGCGTGAGTCCTGGCCCGAGAAGCTGGTGCGCCGGGCGCTGGCTTGTTACGTCAACCTGCCGCGCTACCTCAAGTCCGTACGCGAGGGCGCCGAGCGCCTCGACCTGGCCGGCGAGCCGGCCGGGCGGGTGGATGCCGCCGCCGCCGAGCATGCCCACAAGAAGCTCGAGCGGCTGCAGGCCGACCGCCGCCAGAAGGGCCGCCCGGCCCGACAGCGCGGCAAGCCCCCAGCCGAAGCGACCCGGCACGAAGCCGCCAAGGCGGCCGCGCCTTCCTCGCGCCCGGAACCCGCCGCGGCCGGGAGCGCTGGGCCGGGCCGGGAGCCCGCCAGCCTGGACGAGAAGCTCTCCGCGCTGCTCGCCAAGCACAACCCGCGTTGAGGCGCTGACTTGTCTTCGTCATATTCGCGAGGCATGATAAATCCGCTCATCGCATCAGGTGCCTGATTCGCTTGCCGGAGCGTCATGGCAGGCCGAACGGGCACCGGGCACGCCGGGATGGCGCCCGCATCGCAAGGGCAGAGGGACGCGCCGGGGAGGAGGTTCGCAGCGAAGGAAAACAGTGTTTTTTTCTTGTTGCGTTCCCGTATATCCCGGTATAGAGTTCCTCTTGCGAGCATTGGACTATAACAAGGCTTTGCCGAGGTCTGGCTCGCGTCCTGCCACCTCCCGGGAGGGAGCTCGCAGGCACGAGAACCGGCACCAAGACCGGCCAAGCCGCTGACCCGCTCATCAAGAACGGGCAGCCACGATCGAAACAGCAAGCTAGTCAATAAGGAACTATCGCAATGAAAAAGACACTGTTAGCGACTGCTATCGCCGGTGCTCTGGCTGCCTCCGGCGCCCAGGCCGCCACCGTCTACAACCAGGACGGCACCAAGCTCGACCTCTACGGCAACCTGCAGATTGCCTACAAGACTGTCGAGACCGCGAATGAAAACACAGGTACCGTCGATTCCGAAGACGAGATCTTCGACAACGGCTCTACCATCGGCGTGGCTGGTGAGCACGCCATCTCCCAAGGCTTGACCGGCTACTTCAAGGGCGAGTGGGAGTTCACCGCCGACGAGGCCAAGGGAAGCACCCGTGGTATTAACCGCGGCGATCAGGCCTATTTTGGCCTGAAGGGCAACTTCGGTGACGTACGCCTGGGCTCCTGGGATGCGCTGATCGACGACTGGATTCAGGATCCGGTCACCAACAACGAATACTTCGACGTCAGCGACTCCAACAGCCGCATCGTGGGTATCGAAGATTCGCGCGAAGGCAACAAGCTGCAGTACATGTCGCCGTCCTTCAATGGCTTCCAGTTCGCCGTGGGTACCCAGTACGAGGGTGATGCTGAGTCCGATGGTGATGCGAATATTGACATCACTAATGGCGGCAGCGTGAATGTCAAGCAAGATTCCGACAGCAACGCCTCCTTCTACGGTGGCGTGAAGTATACTGCCGGCGCCTTCTCCATCGCCGCGCTCTACGATAACCTGGACAACAACCAGGGCAGCTACACCGGTGTCGATGCTGATGATATCCCGATCTCTGGCGACTTCGAGGCCGGTGAGCAGTACGGTATCACCGGTCAGTACACCATCGATACCCTGCGTGTGGCCCTGAAGCTGGAGCGCTTCCAGTCCGACAACGACTTTGTTGCCGACACCAACTTCTATGGCCTGGGTGCCCGCTACGGCTACGGCATGGGTGACATCTACGGTGCCTACCAGTACGTCGACGTGGGTGGTGGCAACTTCCTCGATACCGCCGATGACGCCTTCACCAGCGGTGACTGGCCGACCGACCGTGAAGACGAGAGCTACAACGAAGTCGTTGTCGGTGCCACCTACAACGTCTCCGCTGCCATGTACACCTTCATCGAGGGTGCCTGGTACGATCGCGAAAACGACCTGGACGATGGTGTTTCCGTGGGTGCCGTCTACCTCTTCTAAACCCCGTGGTCGCAGGGCCTGACCCTGCCCCTGGGTTTCGATACCGAAAGCCGATCCTCCGGGGTCGGCTTTTTTCATTGAATGCTAACGCAGCCAAGTGAGGTTTCATGAAACACCAGAAGATGACCATCGGCCTGCTGGCGCTGGGCATGTCACTCAGCTCGGCATCGCTATGGGCGGCGGAGAGTGCCATGCAGGAACGGTTCCGTGAGGAGGGCAAGCAGCTCGACCTGACGGGCTTTTTGCAGGCCGACAACGACGCCCGCAGCCGCAGCTTCCTCTACGGCACGCCCCATGAGCATGACTTCACGGTCAACGAGGCCGGTCAATACCTCTTCGAGAGCAGCATCCCGGGTGGCGAGTCACAGGACTACCGCGTGGCCGCCGTGCTGCTGGACGATCAGGGGCGTGAGATCGCCCGTGGCGAGGCGCTGGGCCAGAACGGTGGCCTGGCCATGCGTCAACGCCTTCAGCCCGGCGACTACACGCTGCGCGTGGAGGGCCGAAAGTTCGGCACCCGCAGCAGGAGGGGAAACAGCTTCTATATCACCGTCGCTGGCCTTGACGACCAGGGGCGACCTCTTGAGGATGCTGTCAGCGAGGGCCAGGGGCTGGTCTTCACCGGCAACGGACGGGAAGGCAGCCGCAGCGTCTTCGTGCGCAACCGGGATAGTGTGGCGACCATTGGCGCATCGAACCAGGCGTCGTCAACCGGCACGTCACAGCCTGACGATGAGGGAGGCGCGGGATCGCACCCCGCAGTCCAGGCAGCACAAGCGCCTGCATCCCAGCAACAGAGCGCCTCCCAGCGCCGCTTCGAGACCATCGTTACCGACGTCAAGATCCGTGCCCGTGGCGAGGTATTGACCTTCGAGGTGGCCGAGCGTGGCACCGTGGCCATCACCACCTCGACCTACCCGACCGGCTACGAGGACACCTACCGTATCGAGCTCGAGGTGCTCGACGAGTCGGGCCGCGTGGTCGCCAAGGATGCCGGGCAGGGGTTCGATGGTGACGTTGACCTGACGACCGAGCTCGCGCCGGGCCGCTATCGCATCCGCGTGCAGGGCCAGAAGTTCGGCTCCGCAATGTCCGGCGTCAACAACTACGAGCTCAAGGTGCAGCAGCTGGATCGTCGGTAAGCCTTTCCTGCGCCACGACATGACGAGGCCCCCGGTGCATGTTGCGCCGGGGGCCTTTGCTGTCAAACATGGTGTGCCTAGTGAGCGCTAGGCATCTTCGTCGTCCAACATCATCTGGATCATTTCCTCGAGCTCCTCGACCTTCTCCTCGAGCGCCTTTACCTTGCCTTCCTTCTCAACGTTCTTGCTATAGTTGTCATTGATCTTGGCCATATGCTTCTCGATGGCGGCGGAATCCATGGCCAGGGCGGAGCCGGCCATCATCAGACTGGTAAGCAGGCCAGCGATAAGCAGTTTCATCTTCATGGTGACACCTCTTGGTCTAGTGGGGAGTGGAAGAGACCTGTCGTCAGGTCCTGCTGCTTGGTGTCGTGTCGCCGGCCTACCTTACAGCGGGCCCTGCGGCCGCTGGGTCCTCATGGTGATGCTCGGATCGAGACTCCTCGTTCCAGGGCTTCCAGCTGGCCATGCCCCGGGCCGACATCGGCAGCTTCCTCGGCGTGGCCGCTCGCCTGCGACACGCGTGGCGGCGTTGGTGGCGGCGTTGACGGGATGGCGGGATGGCGGGATGGCGGGATGGCGGGATGGCCATGTTAGAGTCGGGTCTTCGACACAGGACATGGAGGTCTGCTTGCCGCGACGTTCCCTCGCCCGGGCCGGCGCCTGGGCCCTCTCCCTGAAGGGCCGTCTGCTGCTAGGGCTCGCCGCGACCTGGATCATCGTGGTGGCCCTGGTGATGTGGGCCGGCTGGACATCGAGCCGCTCGCTGTCCGAGGAGTCGAACCTGATCCACCTGAACTACGAGGCTCGCCTGATCGCCGACGAGCTGACCCATCAGGTCGACAGCCGGCTCGCCGCCCTCGGGCAGCTCGCCGAGCGGATGCCGCCGAAGGCCGGTGAGGGGAGTGACCCGCACACCCTGCTGGCGGCCAACAGTGCGCTGCTGGAGTGGTTCGAGGGCCTCCTGCTGTTCGATGCTGCCGGTACCATCCGGGCCGATTGGCCGCAGATGCCGGGACGAGAAGGCCTGGATGCAGGCCTCCGTGACTACTTCCAGTTCGTCAAGGGGTTCAAGCGGCCCTACGTGAGCGAGCCCTTCATCGGGCGCGTCAGCGGGATGCCCATGCTGCTGTTCCTGGTCCCGCTGTTCGACGAGGCGGGCGATTTCCAGGGCGCCCTGGGCGGGCTGGTGAACATCCGCCAGGGCGGGCTGTTCGAGCTGTTGCGCAGGATCCGGCTCGGCGATGGCGGCTATGCCGCCATTGCCACCGCGTCGGGCCGGATTCTCTATCATCCCGACCGATCGCGCCTCCTCGCCTCCCTGCCTGCCGAGGATGCCAACCCGTCGCTGACCCTGGCCCAACTGGGGTGGGAAGGCGAGACCCGCGGGCCCGCCCTCGACGGCCAGGCGACCTACCAGGCCTTTCGCCAGATCTGGACGGCTGACTGGATCGTGGGCGTCTACCTGCCGCGCGAGCAGGTGATGTCGCCCGTCAGGGGCCTGTTCCAGCGGCTGGCCAACGTTGGCCTGCTGATCGCCGTGGTGCTGCTGCCGTTGATGGGCTGGCTGCTCTGGCTGGCGCTGCGTCCCCTCTATCACCTCGAGGGCCAGATCGGGGAGCTTGGCCGGGGAGAGCGTACCCATGTCGCCCTGACCTCCCGGATGCAGGAGATCCAGCGCGTCGGGGACGCCCTGAACCGGCTGGAGCGAGAGCGTGGCCAGGCCATGGCCCGGTGGCGGGACCGCCAGGCCTTCCTCGAGGCCATCCTCGACGAGTCGCCCGTGGGCATGTTCGTGACCGACAGCCGGGGGAGGATCACCTATGCCAACCGGGCCCTGGTCGAGCTGGCGGGCCGGACGGCCAGCCCGCGCCATCACGCCCAGTGGCTGGCCGGGCTGCATGCCGATGACCGCGACGCCATCCTGGCGCTCTGGCAGTCCAGCCAACACAGCGGCGAGGATTTCCTGCGCCAGTTCCGCTACTACCGGGCCGACGGGACGCTGCTCTGGCTGGAGGTGCATGCCAGCCGCGTGCTCATCGACGGCCAGCTGATCGGCTTCGTGGGCATCGTCAAGGACATCACCCTGCACCGCGAGCAGGAGTCGCTGCGCCAGTGGGAGGCCGAGCACGACCCCCTCACCGGCCTGCTCAACCGCCGTGGCTTCGAGCGCCGGCTCGAGGAGGCGCTGGCCGCCTGGCGCAAGGCCGAGACGCCCTCGGCGCTGCTGCTGTTCGACCTCGACCGGTTCAAGCCGGTCAACGACGTGGGCGGGCATGCCCTGGGCGACACGATGCTGCGGCGCATCGCCGAGGCGGTGAACGGGGTGGTGCGTGTCAGCGACCATGTGGCGCGTCAGGGCGGGGACGAGTTCGCCGTGCTGCTGCCGAGCTGTGATGTCGACCAGGCCCGACGCATCGCCGAGTCCTTGCGTGGGGCGGTGGCCGGCCTCTCGGTGATCCACGAAGGACACGAATTCCGGGTGACCATGAGCGTGGGCGTCACCACCCTCCTGGCCGGGGACACTGACATCCAGGAGGTGATCGGCCGCGCCGACGCGGCGAGCTACGAGGCGAAGCGGCGGGGCCGCGATGGCGTGATCTTGGCCTGACGGACCGCCTGGGGCGGCATCGCGATCTTGCGCACCTTGTCGAAACCGTCATCGGAGGGATCGAAGTCGACAATGAGCTGGTCCGGTTTCTCGAGGTCCGCCTCCGTCGAGAGTGCCGCATGGATCTCAATCACGTTTTGCCCCGCGAAGTACACCAGGTCCGGGGGATGCAATCGGGGGGGGGCTAGCCAATCTGCAGCTCATCCTTCTGCGAGGTACCAAAGGCAGAGCCGACCAGGTGGGCCACCATCAGTGGGCACACGCGCCCCACGAACATCATCGCCATAATGATCGCCTGACCCCAGCCGGAAAGCTCCGGCGTCAGGCCTCGCGACAGGCCGACGGTGCCCAAGGCGGAGGTGGCTTCGAATGCTACCGTCAGTAGGTCGGCGTCTTCGCTGATGGACAGGGCCAGGGTGCCGATGAAGATGCCGATGACGGCCATCACCGTGACCGACAGCGCCTTGAGCAGGGTGGTGGTATCGATGACTTGGGAAAACAGCGTGGGCACCCGCCGACGCCGGATGTAGGTCCAGGTGGCGGCAAGGAGAACGAACAGCGTCGTCACCTTGATGCCGCTGCCGGTGCCATTAGCCCCCGCCCCGACGAACATCAGCAGTATCAGCACGAGGCAGGTTTCCTGGGTCAGGGCAGCGATGTCGAGGCTGTTGAAACCTGCCGTGCGCGGTGTCGTGGCCTGCAGCCATGAGGCCCAGAGCCGATCGGCCAGATCGGGCAGCCTGGCCAGCGTGGCGGGGTTTCCTGATTCCATCAGGTAGATCATGACGGTGCCCACAAGGCTCAGTACAAGGGTGCCGGCGAGCACGACCTTGACGTTGATATCGAGTCGCTGGCCGGGTCGATAGCCGAGTAACCCAGAGATCACGATAAAGCCCACGCCTCCGCTGATATAGAGCGCAGGGATCACCGTATTGATGATGGGGTTTCCGGCGTAGGCCATGAGGCTGTCGGATGAAAGGCTGAAACCGGCATTGTTGAAGGCGGAGACGCTGTGGAACAGCGCCCACCAGAGCCCCTGTACCCAGCCATGTTCCGGCACCCAGACCAGCGCGAGGGGAACCAGGGCAATGCCTTCCAGAGTAAATGCCAGTTTGACGACCGCCTTGGCGGTTCGCAGGACGTCATGCGGATCGGTTTCGTTGCCGGAGCGACTCGCTACCAGGGAGGGGCGCTCACTTATGCGCCCGCCGAGGGAGAGAAAGGCCAGCACGGCGAATGTCATTAGCCCGAGGCCACCGACCTGCATCAATACGAGAATGATCCCTTCGCCCCAGATACTGAAGGTGGCCCCAGTGGGAGTGACAACCAGGCCGGTGACGGTAACCGCGGAGGTCGCCGCGAAGAGAGCATCCCCCCATGAAAGCGACGCCCTCACCGCAATCGGCAGCTTGAGCAGTAGCGTTCCAGCAACGATCAAGACCAAAAATCCCGCCGCTAGCAGGAAGGGCGGGCTGATTCGCCAGGGAGCCGGCGAGGCGTGATCGTGTTCATGCCGATGGCCCATCGAATGGATTCCTTGGCGTCAGAGGATGCTCGTGTGCTCCTCGCAAGCTAGCAGGCAAGGGGAAGAAATTCCTGCAAAGCAGGCGTCGGAAAGCCGCGAGCTGCGTCAGTACGACGCCATGCCCGTTATGGTTGCCAGGAGGATAACGCGCCTGTAAGGACGGTGTTTTTGCCGCGACTACACGAAGAATGGTTCGCCAGGCATGCGGTAGAGGTGGGCCCTGTTAGATGCCGGCGAGCAAGCGATTCACTCACCCGATCAAAGGTCGCTGAGGCGACCGGGAGAGGCGAGAATGCATAGCACAGGTATAAAGTCAATGGTGTGTCTCACGGCACTGCTTTCCACTATGGGGGCCTCGGCCGCCGGTGTGGACAAGAGTGGCCCCTTGATCAACAAGGCGGTGATCGAGCAGGAAACCGGCAAGACCGTCTACTGGATTCTGCCTGGACCCAGAGCACTGAGCGAAGAGGTGTTCGGCACCCCGGGCGATCCCAAGCGTACCCTGGAGCCGATCCTGGCCGAGGTGGGCAAGCCGCCGATCCGTGAGCTTCTGAAGGCGTTGCCGATCCTGGTGGCGGCGCCTGAAGCGGCGCGCGAGACCAACGAGGCGGGAACCGAGTACACGGTGTTCTCGCAACCGACTCCCTTCAGTGACAAGGCCAGGCCGCTGCCCCCGGAGCAGAGCGGCCATTTCAGGACCACCCTTCTCGATCGTGTCGCCGAGGACCAGCCCGGCAAGCCGGGCGACACGCCCGACGAGGTGCAACTGGAAAGCGAGTTCCACGATCCGGCCGGCAACGCGTACCGGCTGGAATTCGATCACGTCGTACAGCCGCCCTTTCCCGGCTACGAGACCCAGGGTGGCGTCTTCATCGATGGCTACCTGCACGGCACCACGGGCACCGGTTCGCCGCTAATGCCCAAGGAGTATACCCGCGGGGCCTGGTGGGGCGTCGTTGACCTCTATGTCAACGACGAAAAGGTCGACACCAAGGTGGCTCATCTGATGACCACCGAAATCGTGCGCAAGCGCGATTACTCGTTGGCCCTGGATGAGGAGATCCCCCTGGAACGCAGCGCGCGCCACATTCCCGACCAGGAGCATCACACCCACCTGATCGTGATGCCGATCAAGCCGACGCCCGAGGGACCGGTCTTCGAGCCGGTGAACACGTCCTTCGAGCTCCCCAATGGCAAGAAGCAGCCCTTCATCCACATGATGTTCGAACAAGATCGCATCGTAGAGTGGGAACTGGGCAGCAGCTAGTCGAGCGATGACCTGTCCCGGCGGTTGCGACGAACCGCCGGGCATCATCATCCTTGCGAGCCCGCTCTCAGGCGCCATCGGCTTCAATGGGTGGCATCCAAAGGTGGCCAGCCGGCTACCCGATATTGATGGGGGCGCGACACGTGCGACGAGTTCCACAACCAGGAGGAAAGCCGAGATGCCACGTCTGCTGATCGATACCGCGAAAGGCCGTATGGCCAGTATGCTGCTTGCCGTGGTCACGATGGTGGCAGGTTCTGCTGTCATGGCCAGCCAGTCGGAGGCCGTCGAGATCACGATCACCGCCCAGCAGGGCTTCCAGTTCGAGCCCACGGAACTCGAGGTACCAGTGGGTGCTGAGGTCGTCCTTGTCTTCGAGAATACGGGCATCATGGGACACAACCTGCATATTCCCGAGCTGGATGTGATGACGGAGACGATCACCCCGGGCGAAACGGATACCGTGGAATTCACAGTCGATGAAGCTGGTACTTATACCTTTCGCTGCGAAGTGCCGGGCCATGCGGAGGCGGGCATGACCGGTGAGTTGGTGGGAAACCTCGGACTCGCAAACGGCTTTCCAGAACGCCCTGCATGAACGCGGCTTCTGGCTCGCCCGTGGCGACCGGCGCGGATACGTGGCGGTCGATTTCCGAGGCGAAATATACGCAATCGCCAAATGGAGCGGCGTGAAGGCCAAGGACGTCAGGGCAAGACTCGACGAACCGAATGGATTGCCGTCCGTCGGTCAGGTCAAGAACCGTATCGGCCAGCGCATGGCAGGTGCGCTCGGAAAGTTCGTCAAGGAAATCGAGGCCGATACCCGCAAGCATACCGCGAGCCTGGAATTCCGGCGGGCGGAGCTGGTCGGGTGGCAACGTGAGGAGCGCAAAAGGCTTGAGGCCGCGCAGGCCGCCCGCCTTATGGCGGAAACACAGGCGCGCGCGGCTCGGCTGCCGAAGGGAATCAAAAGCATCTGGCATCGGATCACAGGTCAATATGCCGAAATCAGGCGACAGAACGAGCGCGAAGCCTGGCAGGCCCATTTGCGGGATCAGGCAGAACGCGATGCCTTGATCCTCGAACAGCGCGACGAACGGCGCGCACTCCAGCTCGAAATCGATGAGCGCCGCCAGCGTGAACGAGAAGAACAGCTACAGCTCCGGGCGGATATCGCGCGCTATGAGGCGATGGAAAGATCGGGTAATACGCAGGATGCGGACCGCACAGCGGAGCACAGCCGCACGCGCAAAGACTCGCGCGGCAAGACTCGCGCGGCAAGACGGGCCGCTCCGGCCCGCGCCAAAGGGATAGGAAAAGTCCATGATCACGAGATCATCTAACGCAACTTCACCGGAGCAGCCCGCCACCCTTCACCTGAAGCGGGGTGTCGCAGGCACACACGCCCACCTTGCTTTGCTGATGGATTCTTTAGCTTTCAGCGTTTTTGTGCCCTGCAGGTGCACAAAATTACCAATTGTCAAATAACTTCGTCACATATCCCTTTGGATATGTGATAATATGTGTACCATGAGTGCACATAAAGACGATAAACTAAAGAACACCCTCGAAGCCGTCCCTCCCGGCTTCATGATCGATTCTGACTGGCTGGAACGCCATGAGGTCAGCCGCTTCCTCACGCGCAAATATGTTAATGGCGGCTGGCTGGAGCGGGTGACTCGCGGCGTTTTCCTGCGCCCGGCGCCAGGCGCAGGAAAACCCGACACAATCGACTGGAAGATCTGCCTGCTCTCGATACAGCACATCATGGGCTACGATGTCCATATCGGCGGCATGACAGCGCTCGCGCTGCAAGGCTATAGCCATTATTTACCGCTGGGCGGGAACGCTCCGGTTTGGGTCTATGGCGAAGACATACCGAGCTGGCTGGCCAGGCTACCGTTGAACGCACCTCTGGAAACGCGTACCACGCCGCTCTTCTCCGATCCGGCGCTCGGCCTCACCAAGGACGACGCCGACGGCACCTTGCCCTGGGACTGGCAACAAAGGATGTCATCGCCCGAACGAGCGATCCTGGAAGTCATGGATGAACTGCCCGACCATGAGAGCTTCCACAATCTCGACATGGTGTTTGAAAGCCTGACGACCCTGCGCCCGCGTACCCTGTCGGCGTTGCTGCACAGTTGCAGGAAGATCAAGGTTACGCGGCTGTTCTTCGTCTTTGCCGACCGCCACAACCACCCATGGCGCAAACGCCTCGACCCGCAGGAATTTAACCTCGGAAGCGGCGACCGTGCTCTGGTCAAAGGCGGCAGGATACACCCTCGTTACCGCATCATGGTGCCGAAAGAATTTGCGATAACGGAGGCAGCCGATGGCGCGTGAAGCTTACCAAGCACAGGTCGCCCTGCTCGTGCGCATCCTCCCCTATGTCGCCGAAGAAGACATCTTTGCCCTGAAAGGCGGCACGGCCATCAACCTGTTCTACCGCGATCTGCCACGCCTGTCGGTCGATATCGACCTGACGTATCTACCGGTCAAAGACCGTACCGAAAGTCTTGCCGAGATCAATGAAGCGATGGACCGCATTGCCACTGCCATCGAGCGCGGCATCAGGGGCGCGCAGACACAACGCATCAAAGGCGGTGGCGGCGGGGCCACCCGCGTGCTGGCACGGCTTAACGGGGCTGAGATCAAGATCGAAACCTCACCGGTCACACGTGGTGTTGTCCACGACCTTGAAACCCGCTCGGTGTCGGAAGCTGTCGAGGATGAATTCGGCTACGCGGAAATCCAGGTCGTCTCGTTTGAAGACCTATTTGGCGGCAAGCTGCATGCGGCTGTTGACCGCCAGCATCCCCGTGATCTTTATGATGTGAAACTGCTCTACGAACATGAAGGCCTGACCGACGATCTGTTCAGCACCTTCCTGGTCTATATCGCCTGTTCATCGCGCCCCGCGCATGAACTTCTGAACCCGAATTTCATCGATATTGACCAGCCCTATGCACAGGAATTCGAAGGCATGACGAAGATTCCCGTCAGCCTTGACGAACTTCAGGAAACCCGTACTCGGCTCATTGCAGATATCCAGTCCCGTCTCGATGATGAAAGCAAGCGCTTCCTGCTGACCCTGCATGACGGCAATCCGGATTTTACCGCCATTGACCGCCAGCAGGCCGCCAATCTCCCCGCTGTGCGCTGGAAACTGATCAACCTGAAAAAGCTGATAGAACAGAATGCGGAAAAACACATAGTCCAACGTAAAGAACTGGAAGCACTGTTCTGAGCGCTATGCGTCTCCCTCGCACTGATACAGAACGCTGTGGCCAATCGGGCCACAATCCCGCCAGCGGTCGTCATGGATCGAAGTTTCTTTGGCCGCTTGAATGGCGGCATCTTCATCTTCGGCTTCAATGATGATGTTATAAACTGTCAATGGCCAATAGAAATGACCCACCAGCGGTCAATAAAAATGAGTGCGCCAGGCAAGCCTGGTCATCCGGGAAACCGATGGAGGTGGAAAGGATGAAGTGAAACCCAGTGGGTGCAAGTCCCATCCGGCCAAGGCTAGCCACCAGCCGGTAGCGAGTGTTGCGTGGTGTCGGGTAACCGCCACTGCGAAGC
>NZ_JARANV010000021.1 GCF_029889845.1 Halomonas sp. 25-S5 | reverse complement strand
GGACAACGAGAACCTGACGCCCAAGCAGCTGGCGGCGCTCCAGGAGCTGGTGGCCGACCAGAGCGCCACGTCCGACGCCTGGGTGATCAAGGAGAAGCTGCGCTGGATCCAGAAGGCTCCGACGCCACGAGCGGCCCGGTGGCGCATCACGAACTATCTCAAAGTCATGAAAGCGGCAGTTGCCGAGAAGCCACTGTTGAAGCCGATGGGCAAGGCTCTGGCGACGCTGGAGCGGCATGCCGACGCGGTGGTCAGGCGTTGGATCTCGGGGCTGACGAACGCACGACTGGAAGGGATGAACGGCCTGTTCCAGGCGGCTCGGTCACGCGCACGCGGTTACCGGAACGAGGCCAACTTCATCGCCATGATCTACCTGATTGGCAGCCCGGTAGGCCGCCTGTTCGATCAGGCCAAATCCACGTGAAGCGACGAAGAACCGTATTGTTCGACGCTGTACCAGTCCCTGCTGACCCGGCACGAGCTGCGTTGCAGCATGAGCGCCAAGGGCAACTGCTACGACAACGCCTGTGCCGAGAGCTTCTTCCATAGCCTCAAGGTCGAGGCGATTCATGGTGAGCGATTCGAAACCAGGGAAGCCATGCGGCGACAGGTGTTCGAGTTCATCGAGCTGGACTACAACAGGCAGCGCCGGCACAGTGCGATTGGGATGATCAGCCCAGAGGCCTTCGAGGCCCGAATGATAGCTTAGATCGGTGTCCACAATTGCTGGGTAAGATCATAGCCCTGTCGGGCCAACTCGGCAGCGAAGCCCTCGGCATAGGGTGTGAGTGGCCCGGTCATGCGGACCCGTGATGGGTTGGACATCGAGGTTTCTCCTTCCACGGTTGTTAGGAAGGAGAAGAATCGCTTGGATTATGCCGACCTTACGAGCACGATCTCCGCCCCAGGCAAGGCTGAGCCACGCAACATTGGCATAATCCGGAGGTCGGCATAATGGACCCAGCAGCGTTGGTGGCCGGTCTCGGGGTAGACCTTGCCCAGCGCGGCCCAGAACCCCATGGCGCCGTCGCCGACCGCAAGCTTGGGGGCGGTGGTCAGCCCTCGCTCGCGCAGCCCCGTGAGCAGCTCGTTCCAGCTGGCTTCCGACTCGCGTCGCCCATCCTCGACGGCGACCAGCTCCTTGCGGCCCTGCTCAGTGACACCGATGATCACCAGCAAGCACAGTCGATCATCCATGCGGACGTTGCTGTACACGCCGTCGGCCCACCAGTAGACGTAGCGCTGGTCTGCCAAGTCGCGCTTCTGCCAGTCAGCATGCTCGTCCTCCCACTGCTTCTTGAGGCGGGACACGGTGTTGGCCGACAGCCCCTTAGCATGGTCGCCCAGAAGCGCCGCCAGTGCCTCCTGGTAGTCGCCGGTGGAGACTCCCTTCAGGTAGAGCCAGGGGATCAGCTCCTCGATGCTGCGGGCCCGCTTCAGGTAGGGCGGCAGCAGTGCGCTGCTAAAGGTGGCCCCCTCGCCACTGCGGTCACGGATCCGGGGGACCTTGACCTCGACGTCGCCGATGCCGGTCTGCACCGTGCGCTCGGGCAGGTAGCCATTGCGCACCACGGCGCGACGGCCGTCTTCCAGCGTCTTGTCGGCGTATTGTTCCAGGAACGTGCTCAACTCCGCCTCCACGGCCTTGGCGATCAGGTCTCGGGCTCCGTTGCGCAGCAGTTCGTGCAGTGGGTCGATGGCACCGGCGTCTGGCTGCGTCACGGCTTGGAGGGTAGAATCGGTCATGGCGTATCCATCCTGTGTTGGTTGTGATCTGGCGTGATCAATCAACAGGATACGCCACCCTCTCTACTTCCCTCCATACACAAGACTTGAGCTTAACTCGACGGGGCTGGCATCTGGTTAAGACCAAAGTCGCTTTTCGCCATAGAGAAGGGTGGTTTACCTTCGAGTCAGTGATACGAACTGATGTTCACTCTGCGAACGGATGCGCGAACACGATAACGATACCCGGAGGATGACCATGAAGACCCAGTTCACCGCCTGCCTGCTGGCCGCGTCCATCGCCGGCCTGGGCGCCGCTTCCGCCCAGTCGGCCACCACCCTGCGCATGGCGCACTTCTGGCCGGGCGCCTCGGGCATCAACCAGGAGATATTCAAGGCATGGGCGGCCACCATCGAGGAGGAGTCCGGCGGTGAGCTCAGGGTCGAGATGTTCCCTTCCGGGACCCTGGCCAAGCCCGACTCCCTCTACGAGGCGGCGGCGAACGGCATCGCCGACATCAGTGCCACCGCCCAGGGCTATACTGCCGGGCGCTTCCCGCTGTCGCAGGTCGTCGAGTTGCCCGGGGTGGCGACCACCGCGACCCAGGGTGCCTGCGTGCTGCAGACCCTCTATGACGAGGGCCGCCTGGACGAGGAGTACGCCGACACCCGGCCGCTGTTCATGTTTACCACCGGGCCGGGTGGCATCCACACCATCGATACCGACGTCCAGGTGCCATCCGACCTCGAGGGATTGCGCATCCGTCGCCCCACCGCGGTGGCGGGTGAAATGCTCGAGAACATGGGGGCGAGCCCCGTGGGCATGCCGGCGCCGGACATCTACACCGCCATGCAGCGTGGCGTCATCGATGGCCTGAGCTTTCCCTGGGAGGGGCTGAAGGGGTTCCGGATCAACGAGCTGGTCAGCTACCACACTGAGGTGCCGTTCTACACCCTGATCTTCGTGGCCACCATGAACCAGCGCGCCTACGACAACCTGAGCCCCGAGCAGCAGGCGGTGATCGACGCCAACTCCGGCATGCGGTGGGCCGAGAACGCCGGCGTCGTCTTCGATCGCCTCGATGTGGAAGGCAAGCAGGAGGCCAAGGACGCCGGCCACACCATCCGCGAGATCGACAACCCCCTCGAGCATCCGGACTGGCAGAAGCCGCTCCAGGACGGCATCGAGAGCTACCTGACACGGCTCGAGGAGCGCGGTCTGCCGGGGCGTGAGGTCTACGAGGCGGCGCTCGCCGCCAGCGAGTCCTGCGCCACCGGCCAGGAGTAAGGGGGGATGCAGTCCACCCTGGAACGGGCCAGTCAGTGGCTGGCCCTCTTGTGCAAGCTCGTCGCCGGCATCGCCCTGGTGGGGCTGCTGGCGGTGACCATCGCCGATGTCAGCACCCGCTACCTGTCGCGGCTCACCGAGGGGGCCATCGCCCTGCGCGTCTCCGGCAGCGTGGAACTGGTCAGCTACCTGATGCTGTTCTCCCTGCTGGCGGCCATGGCGGCCAACGTGGAGAGGAGCCAGGTGGTGGTGGAGGCCTTCTCGCATGGCCTGTCTCCCACCCTCAAGAACCGCCTGCATGGCGTCTACCTGCTGGGGTTCACGGCACTCGGCCTGATTCTCTTCCTCGGCCTGGTGGATTCCGCCGCCTCGGCGGCCCGGCATGGTGAGGTGACTCAGGACCTGCGGCTCCCCATGGGGCCCATCTATTATGCGGCCGCCCTGCTCAGCCTGCTGCTGGGGCTGCGCAGCCTGGTCCATGCCGTGCTGAGTGCCGTCTTCGGCGCCGAGGGGGAGGTCTCCAGTGGGGATTGATCTGTCGAGTGAGATGATCGGGGCCATCGGGCTGGCCCTGCTGCTGTTATTGATGGTGCTGCGGGTGCCGGTGGCGCTGACCATGCTGATCGTCGGCGTGGTGGGCTTTGCCCAGGTGATTAGCTGGAGTGCGGCTATCGCCCAGCTCAAGACCGTGCCGGTGGAGGTGCTCTCCAACTACAGCTTCAGTGCCGTGCCGATGTTCATCCTGATGGGCGTGCTGGCGGCGCATTCCGGCATGGCCGGCAAGTTATTTCAGTCGGCGCGTACCATCTGCGGCGGCTGGAAAGGGGGGCTCGCCATCGCCGCAGTGGGCTCCTGTGGGATATTCTCGGCGATCTCCGGCTCGTCGCTGGCCACTGCCAGCACCATGACACGGGTCGCGCTGCCGGAGATGGAGCGCTACGGGTATAACCGCGGCCTGGCCACCGGCGCGCTGGCGGCCGGCGGCACCCTGGGCATCATGATTCCGCCCAGTATCGCGCTGCTGATCTACGCTATCCTCACCGAGCAGTCGGTGGGCGACATGTTCATGGCCGGCCTGGTGCCGGGGCTGATGGGGCTTTTGATGTACGCGCTCACCGTCACCGTGGTGATGCGCCTCAAGCCCTCGCTGGCGGTGGCCGGCGAGCCGACCTCATGGCTGCAGAAGCTGGCCTCGCTCGGCGGGCTGGTGCCGTTCTTCGCGGTCTTCCTGGTGATGATCCTGGGGATCTACTTCGGCGCCTTCACGCCTACCGAGGGGGCCAGCGTGGGTGCCTTCGCCACCCTGCTCTATGCCCTGGTCAAGGGCATGCGTGGCCGCGAATTGTGGCGCAGCGTGCAGGAGACCCTGGCGCTCTCCGCGGTGGTGTTCTTCATGCTGGTGGGGGCCGAGACCCTGGGTTACTTCATCTCGGTGTCGCGGATCTCTTTCTCGATCACCGACGTCCTCTACGGCATGGACCTGGCGCCGATCGTGGTGGTGCTGTGCATCCTGCTGCTCTACTTCGTGCTGGGGATGTTCATGGACGCGATCGCCATGCTGGTGATCACGGTGCCGGTGGTGTTCCCGATTATCCAGTCGCTGGGCATCGACCCGGTGTGGTTCGGCATCATCACCGTGCTGACCGTGGAGCTGGGGCTGATCACCCCGCCGGTGGGCATGAACGTCTTCGTGATCAAGGCCATGGCCCCCCACGTGGGGCTGGGCGAGATCTTCAAGGGCGTGGCGCCGTTCATCGTCTCGGACTTCCTACGCCTGGCGCTGCTGATCGCCTTCCCGGTGCTCTCCACGATGTTCCTGCTCTGAGCCACGAGGGCCGACGACAACGCCCCCGGCGCAATGCCGGGGGCGCTCTATAACCCATGAGTTATGAGCGCTCGCCAAATCCTCAATTGACAGCCAGCCACGACAGGACCATCTTTCGAGTAGTGAAAACCGCATGGCGTCCGGCCATGCCGGCACGACCACCTCGGAGGTGTGACATGAATGACAAGCAGACCTTACGCCAGGGCTGGCTGGCACGACTCGAGGAGCGCCTCTTCGCGGCCAGCATGCCCCGGGTGGTACAGGGTATCCGCCATGAGGCGTCCGTCGTCTATCGGGAGATGGTGCGTGACCTCGATACCCCGATGGCGCCCGCCTTCGAGCGCGAAGTGGCGCGGACCCTCAACCGCGGCGGGGAGCGTGAGCTGATTCCCGCCGAGACCCTGATGCCCGAGATGATGGCGCGCTTCGATCTCGACCGAGACGACTTCGGCCCCGAGGAGGCGGTGCACTTCGGCGAGCTGCAGACGGTCTGTAATCGCTGTCCCGTGGTCGGCCGCTGCTGGAAAGCAATGCGCGGCGGTGAGCGCTGGGAGACGTGCCGTGGCTTCTGCCCCAACGCCGAGGCCTTCGAACACAAGTCTCTGGCAGCGGCTGGCTGAGTAAACCCTGCGGAGTGAACAGCGCCCCCGGAAGCCCAGGCATCCGGGGGCGCTGTTGTATCGGCACTAAGCCTCCGTCTGGCGCCGGCGGAAGTCCCGGGGCGAGAGGCCGGTGAGTCGCTTGAAGAAGCGGGTGAAGTAAGCGGGTTCCGAGAAGCCCAGGCTGTCGGCGACCTGGCTGATGGTCATGTTGGTGTAGGTGAGCTGGCGCTTGGCCTCCAGCAGGATCCGCTCGTGCAGCAGTTGCAGGGCACTGCGTCCGGCCAGGCGTCGGCACAGCATGTTGAGATGGGCGCTGGTCATGCCCAGTTGGCCGGCGAATTTCTCGATGCCGGGCTGCTGGCGGAACTGTCCCTCGATCAGCGCCAGGTAGTTCTGCAGGTGCGCCCGGGCGCGGTCCCGGCGGCGGGGTTGCGGTCGGCTGCCGGGCTGCGGATCGCGATCGGCGAGACGGGCGAGCTCCACGGTCAGGGCCTGGATCAGGGCCTCCAGCAGGTGGTTGCGGCCGGTCTCCGGGTGCCGGTATTCGTTATCGATCTGCGCCACCAGGGTGGCGAGGCGGGCCGCCTCCCGCGCCTCGCCCAGGGGATGGGCCGCGGCGCGGGTCAGGGTGGCGGCCTGCTGCGCCAGTCGGTCATCGAGCTGTTCGACCAGCGGCCGGGCCAGGGTGATGATATGGCCGCGGATATCCGGTGAGAAGCGGAAGCCATGGATGCTCATGGCCGGGACCACGATCACCAGTGGCCCTTGCAGCTGTTGCGTGCTGCCCTCCAGCTCGAGCGCCACGTCCCCCGCCGAGACATGCAGCAGGTGCACCAGGTCGGCGTGGCGATGCGGGCGGATGCGCCAGTCGTGCAGGCGGCTGCGGTCGGGAATCGACTCGCAGTGCAGCAGGTCGGGCGTCGGCCAGTGTCGGGTCTCGCCATAGAGCGTGAAGACGGGAACATCCGTGGCAGGTGACGGGGCCATCTTGCCTCCGGTTGTGCAATCTAGACGAACGTCGATGCCATATCTTGGAAATATCCAAGGAATGCTGCCAATCTTGCCTTACTTGGCGTCGTGTTTCAGTGAAAAATGCAACTCATCGATTGATTGATGAAACACAACAACGCAGAGGTATCCCCATGAAGACACAGGTCGCGATCATCGGCGCCGGCCCCTCGGGCCTGCTGCTCGGTCAGCTGCTCAGCCGCCAGGGCATCGACAATGTCATCCTCGAGCGCAAGTCCGGCGAGTACGTGCTGAGCCGCATCCGTGCCGGCGTGCTGGAGCAGGGCATGGTCGACCTGCTGCGCGAGGCGGGTGTCGACAAGCGCATGGACGAGGAGGGCGAAGTCCACGACGGCGTCGAGCTGGCCCTGGATAAACGCCGCGTGCGCGTCGACCTGGCCGGGCTCACCGGCGGCAAGACGGTGATGGTCTACGGTCAGACCGAGGTCACCCGGGACTTGATGGAGGCCCGCGAGGCCGTCGGCGGCACCACCCTCTACGAGGTGGACGATGCCCAGCCCCATGACCTCGAGACCGACCATCCCTATGTCACCTTCGCGAAAGACGGCGAGACGCACCGCCTGGACTGCGACTACGTGGCCGGCTGCGACGGCTACCATGGCGTGTCGCGCCAGTCGATCCCCGAGGGGCGCATCAAGGCGTTCGAGAAGGTCTATCCCTTCGGCTGGCTGGGCCTGCTCTCCGACACCCCGCCGGTCGCCGAGGAACTGATCTATGCCCGCCACGAGCGTGGCTTCGCCCTGTGCAGCATGCGTTCTTCGACCCGCAGCCGCTACTACATTCAGGTGGGGCTGGACGAAAAGGTCGAGGACTGGTCCGACGAACGCTTCTGGGAGGAGCTCAAGCGGCGTATCCCCGACGACGTGGCCGAGAAACTGGTGACCGGTCCCTCCATCGAGAAGAGCATCGCGCCGCTGCGCAGCTTCGTGGTCGAGCCCATGCAGTTCGGCCGGCTCTTCCTGGTCGGCGATGCCGCCCATATCGTGCCGCCCACCGGCGCCAAAGGCCTCAACCTGGCGGCCAGCGACGTCAACACCCTCTACCGGCTGATGATGAGCGTCTACCAGGAGGGGCGTACCGACCTGATCCCCCACTACTCCGAGACCTGCCTCAAGCGCATCTGGATGGCCGAGCGCTTCTCCTGGTGGATGACCTCCATGCTGCACAAGTTCTCCGAGGAGGAGGACTTCAATACCCGCATGCAGCAGGCCGAGCTGGACTACGTGACCAGCTCCGAGGCGGGGCTGACCACCATCGCCGAGAACTACGTGGGCCTGGCCTACGAGTCCCTCGAATAGCCTCAGGGATAGCGCCCGCTGCGGCGGTTCTCCACCAGCACCTCGAGGATGGCGTTGGCCTCCTGCATCACGGGGGAGGGGGGGTCCCCGCGGCGGCGGCTGCAGTTGACGGGCGTGGTGATGCTCTTGTCGGCGAGGTAGACGTAGACGATGCCGTCACGCTGCACGCGCTTGACCTGCTCGGGCACCAGGCTGATACCCATCTCGGAGTGCACAAGGCCAAGGGCCGTCTGCAACTCGTTGGCTTCCTGGGCCACCTCCACCTTCAGCCCCTGGCGGCGGAAGAGCCCGAGCACCATGTCGGCCATGCTGGGGCGTGGTTTGGCAGGAAACAGGATCAGCGGGTAGTGGGACAGCTGCTCGAGGGTCGGGGTGGTGCCTTCCAGCGGGTGGCCCGCCGGCAGGGCGGCCAGCATGGGTTCGTCGAACAACACCTCCTGCTCCACGTCCGGGTCGTCTATCCTGAGACGACCGAAGCCCATATCGATGCGACCCGCCTTCAACGCCTGGATCTGCTGCACCGTGGTCAGCTCCGCCAGGCTCAGCTCGACATTATCCTTTTGTCGTAAGTCGCGGACCAACAGCGGCAGCTGGCCATAGAACACCGACGGCACGAAGCCGATGCCGAACATCACGCGCTTGCTGCGGGCCATGCGTCGTGTGGCCTCCAGGGTGGCGTCCACCTTCTCCAGTATCTGGATGGCGTGCTGCCGGAAGAACTGCCCGGTGGGAGTCAGGCGCAGACCACGGGATCCCCGCTCGAACAGCTCGGCCCCGACTTCCTTCTCCAACTGTTTGATCTGCCTGGACAAAGGCGGCTGTGACATGTGCAGACGCTCGGCGGCGCAGGTCAGGTTCAGCTCCTCGGCAACCACGCAGAAGTACCTGAGATGGCGCAGTTCCATGATACCTCCTGGGTATGGCAGGGCACCCAAACAATATTGGTTCGGTCTCCACGCTGCAATCAAACTGCCATGCAATCACCAGATCCCCGGACTTCGGAGCCTCCCATGTCATCCGTGATCGAAAGCATCGAGACGCTGCTGGTCGACTTGCCGACCATCCGCCCGCACAAGCTCTCCATGACCACCATGGCCTGCCAGACCATGGTCATCGTGCGGATGCGCCACAGCGATGGCATCGAGGGCCTCGGCGAGGGCACCACCATCGGCGGGCTGGCCTATGGCCCCGAGAGTCCCGAAAGCATCAAGACCAACATCGACACCTACCTGGCGCCGCTGCTGGTCGGCCAGCCCTCGGGCAACGTCCATGCATTGCGTGCCCGGCTGAATCGTCATGCCCGCGGCAACGCCATCGCCAAGTCGGCGCTGGAGACCGCGCTGCTCGACGCCCAGGGCAAGCGCCTGGGCCTCTCCGTGGCCGATCTGTTGGGCGGCGCCCGTCAGACGCACCTGCCGGTGCTCTGGACCCTGGCCAGCGGCGATACCCGAAAGGACATCGACGAGGCCCTGCTGCGCCTCGAGCAGCGTCGCCACTGCGACTTCAAGCTGAAGATCGGCGCCAACCCGGTGGACCAGGACGTGCGCCACGTGGCCGCCATCAAGGAGGCCCTGGGTGACCGGGCAAGCGTGCGGGTCGACGTCAACCAGGCCTGGGACGAGTCCACCGCGGTGCGCGGCATCCAGGCGTTGCAGGACGCCGGCATCGAGCTGGTCGAGCAGGCCATTCCCGCCCGCGAGCATGCCGGCCTGATCCGCCTGGCCAACCGCTTCAACGTGCCGATGCTGGCCGACGAGGCGGTGCAGGATGCCCGCGACGCTATCGACCTGGTGTCGGGCGGTTTCAGCGGCGCCTTCGCCCTGAAGATCGCCAAGTCCGGCGGCATCCAGGGGGTGCTGGAGCTGGCCCATGTGGCCCAGGCCGCCGGCATCGGTCTCTACGGCGGCACCCTGCTCGAGGGCTCCATCGGCACCGCCGCGTCCCTGCACGCCTGGGCAACGCTTCCCGAGATGGCCTGGGGCACCGAGATGTTCGGCCCGCTGCTGCTCAAGGACGACATCGTCGCCGAGCCGCTCAGCTACCACGAGTTCGGTGTCGACCTCCCCCAGGGGGCGGGGCTCGGCATCACCCTGGACGAAGACAAGCTTGCGCACTATTCGCGCAAGAACTGAGAAGGAGATCGATATGCTGTTTCAGGTGGAAATGACCGTCAAGCTGCCGCCGTCCATGCCGGCCGAGCAGGCCGCCGAGATCAAGGCGACCGAGAAGGCCTACTCCCAGGAGCTGCAGCGCGCCGGCAAGTGGCGCCACCTGTGGCGCGTGGCCGGCAGCTACTCGAACGTCAGCATCTTCGACGTCGAGGACAACGCCGAGCTGCAGGAGCTGGTCAGCAACCTGCCGCTCTTCCCCTACATGGAGATCAGCGTCAAGCCGCTGTGTCGCCACCCGTCCTCCATCCGCGATGACGACGCCTGAGTCACGGATGAAAGCAGGGCCGACACAGTCAACTGGCCGGCACCGCCAAGGTTTGAGCGTGCCGTCGCCCTTACACCTGGACGTGTCGGGGAAACGCCGCTGATCACCGATACAAGGTGGTGCTGAACAACGACTACAGCCACCAGGTCATCGACGTCTATCACGTTTGAACCGGTGCAGGAGGAGATTCGACCATGAGCTATACCATTGCACTCAACTTCGAGGACGGCGTTAGCCGTTTCATCGGCTGCAAGGAAGGGGAGACGGTCCTCGATGCCGCCTACCGGCAGAAGGTCAACCTGCCGATGGACTGTTCCGACGGTGTCTGCGGTACCTGCAAGGGGCACTGTGAACAGGGCCAGTTCGACATGGGCGACGAGTACCTGGAGGACGCCCTGTCCGACGAGGAGGCCGCCGAGGGCCAGGTACTGACCTGCCAGATGGTGCCGTCGTCGGACTGCGTCATCCAGATCCCGGTGGCTTCCACCCTGTGCAAGACCCAGGTTGGCAAGCTCGAGGGCACCCTGGCCGTGGTCGAGCAACTCTCCGAGGACAGCATCGAGCTGGGCGTGGACCTGGACGATGAGGCCGCGTTGGCCTTCCTGCCGGGGCAGTACATCCACATCGATGTGCCGGGCAGCGAGCAGCACCGCTCCTACTCCTTCAGCTCGAAGCCCGGCGAGCAGCGCGCCACCTTCCTGATCCGCAATATCCCCAATGGGGTGATGAGCGGCTATCTGACCGAGCGCGCCAAGGTCGGTGACCGGCTGGCCCTGACCGGGCCGATGGGCAGCTTCTACCTGCGCGAGATCAGCCGTCCGGTGCTGATGCTGGCCGGTGGCACGGGCCTCGCCCCCTTCCTTTCCATGCTCGAATTGCTGGTCCAGAAGCGGGCGGAAGGGACGACATCCGAGCAGCCGATCCACCTGATCTACGGCGTCAACAAGGACGACCACCTGGTCAAGGTCGACGCCCTGGAGCATTTCGCCGCGGAGCTGCCGACCTTCAGCTACTCCACCGTGGTGGTGGACGAGGCTAGCGAGCATCCGCGCAAGGGTTACGTGACGCACCATATGGACGCCGAGGTGATGCACGACGGCGACATCGACGTCTATCTGTGCGGGCCGCCTCCGATGGTCGATGCCGTGCTCAAGTACTTCGACAAGGAAGGCATCGTGCCGCAGAGCTTCCACTACGAGAAGTTCACCCCCAACCAGGCACCGGGAGAGGCGTCATGAGTCTACAACGCTTCGACGGCTCACGTTTCCAGGGGCGGGTGATGGTGATCACCGGCGCGGCCCAAGGCATCGGGCAGCGCCTCGCCGAGCGGGCCGCCGCCGAGGGCGCCCGCCTGGCCCTGGTGGATCGTGCCGACCTCGTCCATGAGGTGGTGGCGGGGCTTGCCGAGCAGGGTGTGGACGCCATCGCCCTGCAGGCCGACCTCGAGACCTGGGAGGGGGCCGAGGAGGTGATGGCTCGTACGGTGGAGCACTTCGGTCGGATCGACATCCTGATCAACAACGTGGGCGGCGCCATCAACTTCAAGCCGTTCACCGAGTTCACCGCTACCGAGATCGCCGCCGAGGTCAACCGCTCGCTGATGCCGACGCTGTGGTGCTGCCGGGCGGTGCTGCCGACCCTGGTGGCGCAGGGCGGTGGCGTGATCGTCAACGTCTCCTCGGTGGCGACCCGGGGCATCCACCGGATCCCCTACTCGGCGGCCAAGGGGGGCATCAATGCACTGACCGAGTCCCTGGCCTTCGAAGTCGCCGAGCACGGCATCCGCGTGGCGGCCGCCGGCATCGGCGGGACCGAGGCGCCGCCGCGCAAGATCTCCCGCGGCACCCCGGAGCCCCGCAACGAGACGGAGCGAGCCTGGTTCCAGGCGCATATTGACCAGACCAAGCAGAGCTGCCTGATGAAGCGCTACGGCACCCTGGACGAGATGGCCGCACCGATCCTGTTCCTGGCCTCCGACGAGGCGAGCTACATCACCGGCAGCGTGCTGCCGGTGGGCGGCGGCGACCAGGGCTGACGCCTTCCTGGCCTACGGGCTGCCGCTGGCACTGATCCTGGGGGCGCTGATCTCGATGCTGGTAGAGTTCCGGGACTTCGACGTCTCCCAGGAGCGTGAGGCCCTGCGCAAGCGCTTCCCGGCGAAGAGTGCCGGCTGATCGATAGCGCCGGCGCCCGGGCGTCGGCGTGCCTGCATGGCTGTTTCCTCCTTGGCCCGTGGCTGCTTCGGCAGCGCGGGTTTTTTTGTCCGGCCGCTTCCCGGTCCCGCCGTGCCGGCTTCTTATCCTTTTGTCTCAATCTTCGTCCCCTGGAGGGGGGAGTCGACGTTCAGAAAGCCGCACCGGCCGCGGCAGGGGCCATCCGGAGTGGCCCAGCCTCGGTCCGGTCGGTCGACATACCGCTGTCGGAATGCCTGGCTCTTGCGGGGTATGGCGGAGGATGCCTTGCAAAGTATTGATTTTAAGATGGTTGTCTCCTCCATGCCGGGGAGGGAAGGAGGGTGTGTAGGCTGCCTTGGCGATACCCCTTGGGTATAGAGGGGAACCCAAACGATATTGGTGACGATCGCGCCGTCTGGCCAGAATCCATTCACCACAACAAGAACGCCTCCGTCGAGATGTGATCTGTCAGGCATCCGGAGGTTTCGACCACTTGCCTTGCATCCCTGATGACACACCGCAGGGCATAACGACAACGATGAGAGCGTGACTATGACTGTCAAAATTTTCGATACTCCCGAGGTCCAGGACTTCCTGAACACCATCGCCGGCTTCGACCAGGAGGGCGGCAACGAGCGCGCCAAGCAGATCGTCCATCGCCTGATCTCCGACCTGTTCAAACTGATCGACGACTTCGATGTCACCGAGGAGGAGTACTGGTCCGCCGTCAATCTGCTCAACGCCCTGGGCAGCCAGACCCAGTTCGGCCTGCTCTCCCCGGGCCTGGGCTTTGACCACTTCCTCGACATGCGTCAGGACGCCATCGACGCCGAGGCCCAGCGTACCGGCGGCACCCCGCGCACCATCGAGGGCCCGCTCTACGTGGCCGGCGCCCCGGAAGCCGAGGGCTTCGCGCGCATGGACGACGGCCAGGATCAGGACGGCGAGGCCATGTGGCTGACCGGCCAGGTGCGTGATGTCGACGGCACCCCGATCGCCGGCGCCAAGGTCGAGATCTGGCATGCCAACTCCAAGGGCGGCTACTCCTTCTTCGACCAGACCCAGAGCGAGTACAACCTGCGCCGCACCATCTACACCGACAGCGAAGGCCGCTACACCGCGCGCAGCATCATCCCGTCTGGCTACGGCGTGCCGGAAGGCGCCCCCACCGACGTGGTGCTCAAGTCCCTGGGCCGCCACGGCGAACGTCCGGCGCACATCCACTACTTCGTCTCCGCACCGGGTCACCAGCACCTGACCACCCAGATCAACCTGGCCGGCGACCCCTACACCTACGACGACTTCGCCTTCGCGACCCGCGAGGAGCTGGTGGTGCCGGCCAAGCGCATCGAGGAGCAGGACGAGATCGCCCAGCGCGAGATGGACGGTCCCTTCTCCGAGGTGGTGTTCGACGTCGAGCTCTCCAGGACCGACAAGGCCGAGCTGCAGACTCGCCATGCCCGTCCGCGGGCCAAGGAAGACGAGCAGGACCGCCACAGCCAGCTGGCCGGCACCGCCAAGGTCTGAGCGAGCCCTCGCCCCTTAACCCCCTGATCAACGGACGGTCCGCCCCGGGGGCGGATCCTCCCCCGCATAACAATCGAGGAGATGGATCATGACCACCCAGCTTGACCAACTCGAGGAACGCGTCCGCGGCGCCGTCGTCGACGACGCCGACAACGGCATCTTCCGCTGCCACCGCAGCATGTTCACCGACCCGGATTTCTTCGACCTGGAGATGAAGCACATCTTCGAGGGCAACTGGCTGTTCCTGGCCCACGAGAGCCAGATCAGCGAGCCGGGCGACTACTTCACCGTGACCATGGGCCGCCAGCCGGTGGTCATCACCCGCGACAAGGCCGGCGAGCTGCACGGCCTGATCAACGCCTGCGCCCACCGTGGCGCCACCCTGTGCCGCCGCAAGCAGGGCAACAAGGGCACCTTCACCTGCCCCTTCCACGGCTGGACCTTCAAGAACGACGGCAAGCTGCTCAAGGCCAAGAACGAGAAGAACGGCGCCTACCCGGAGGGCTTCAAGCAGGAGGGCTCCCACGACCTCAAGCGCCTGCCGCGCTTCGCCAACTACAAGGGCTTCTTGTTCGGCAGCCTGAGCGATGACGTCCCGCCGCTGGAGGAGTACCTGGGCGAGACCACCAAGGTCATCGACAACATCGTCGACCAGGCGCCGGAAGGCCTGGAGATCCTGCGCGGTACCTCGTCGTACACCTACAACGGCAACTGGAAGCTGCAGGCCGAGAACGGCGCCGACGGCTACCACGTGAGCTCGGTGCACTGGAACTACGCCTCGACCATGGAGCGTCGCAACTACGACGCCGGCGGCACCAAGGCGGTGGACGCCGACGGCTGGTCGAAGAGCCAGGGCGGCTTCTACTCCTACGAGAACGGCCACATGATGCTGTGGACCCGGCTGCTCAACCCCGAGGTGCGCCCGGTCTATACCCGCAAGGACGAGATCGAGGCCGAACTGGGCGCGGCGCGGGCCGACTCCATCGTCAACCAGACCCGCAACCTCTGCCTCTACCCCAACGTCTACCTGATGGACCAGTTCTCCACGCAGATCCGCGTGCTGCGCCCGCTGTCCGTGGACAAGACCGAGGTCACCATCTACTGCTTCGCGCCCAGGGGCGAGTCCGCGGAGAACCGCCGGGTGCGCATCCGCCAGTACGAGGACTTCTTCAACGTCTCGGGCATGGGCACGCCGGACGACCTGGAGGAATTCCGCGCCTGCCAGGACGGCTACAACGGCGCGCTGGCCGAGTGGAACGACCTCTCGCGCGGCGCCAGGCAGTGGGTCGAGGGGGCCGACGAGAACGCCCAGGCGATCGACATGAAGCCGCTGCTCAGCGGGGCCTCCCCGGAAGACGAGGGTCTCTATGTGCTGCACCACCAGCACTGGGTCGAGGAGATGCTGCGCGCCATCGACAAGGAACGCAGCCAGTTTATCGCCACCGAGCGTTCGACCGAGAGTGCGTAAGCGCGCCCGAACCGAGAAGGGGAGAACAGACATGAGCATCAGCTACCACGACATCCAGGCCTTCCTGTACCGCGAGGCGCGCCTGCTCGACGACCGCCAGTGGGACGACTGGCTGGCGTGCTACCGCCAGGACGCCGAGTTCTGGATGCCGGCCTGGGACGACGACGACCAGCTGACCCGGGACCCGCAGAGCGAGATCTCGCTGATCTACTACCCGAACCGCGAAGGGCTCGAGGACCGGGTCTACCGGATCAAGACCGAGCGCAGCGGGGCGAGCACACCGGAGCCGCGCACCACCCATCAGATCACCAACCTCGAGGTACTGAAGGAAGAGGGCGACACGGTGGAGGTGCGCTTCAACTGGCACACCCTGAGCCATCGCTACAAGACGACCGACAGCTACTTCGGCAGCGCCTTCTACACCCTGGACGTATCGGGGGAAACGCCGCTGATCACCAGAAAAGTCGTGCAACTCAACAACGACTACATCCACCAGGTCATCGACGTCTACTACGTCTGACGACGACGCCCAAGCATGAGCGGGACAGGGACGTCCCCAACAGAGCACCGCGCTCCAACAACAACCGACCCCTGGGAATCACACCATGAAAAACGTCAAGAAGACCGCCCTTGCCACCGTGCTGGGCACCGTTACCCTCATGTCTGCCTCCGCCGCCATGGCCGACAGCCATCCGGTGAAACTGGGCCTGATGCTGCCCTACTCCGGCACCTACACGGCGCTGGGCGAGGCCATCACCAACGGCCTCAAGCTCGCCATCGAGCAGAACGGCGGCCAGCTCGGCGGCCGCGACGTCGAGTACGTGCAGCTCGATTCCGAGGCCAATCCCTCCAAGGCGCCCCAGAACATGAGCCGCCTGGTCAAGGGCGATGGCGTCGACTTCGTCATCGGCCCGGTCCACTCCGGCGTGGCCATGGGCATGCTGCGGGTGGCCAAGCAGTCCGGCGCCATCACCATCATCCCCAATGCCGGTCTGGAGGCCGCCACCAACCAGTTGTGCATGCCCAACGTCTTCCGCACCTCGTTCAGCATGTGGCAGAACAGCTTCCCGATGGGCAAGGTCGCCTATGACCGGGGACACCGCGAGGTCGTGACCATCACCTGGGACTACGCCGGGGGCAAGGAGGACGTGGCCGGCTTCAAGGAGGCCTTCGAGGCGGAGGGCGGCGAGATCGTCGAGGAGATCCTGGTGCCCTTCCCGAGCACCGAGTTCCAGAGCTACCTCACCCAGATCGCCAGCATCGCCCCGGACGCCGTCTACACCTTCTTCGCCGGCGGCGGCGGGGTCAGCTTCGTGCGCGATTATGCCGCCGCCGGCCTCAAGGAGAGCATCCCGCTGATGGGCTCGGGCTTCCTTACCGAGGGCAACATCGCGGCCATGGACGGTGCCGGCGAGGGTGTGCTGACCACCATGCACTATGCCGAGACCCTGGACAGCGAGGCGAACCGCGCCTTCGTGTCGGCCTACGAGGACGCCTTTGAGGTGACCCCGGACACCTACTCGGTGCAGGGCTATGACACCGGCGCCATGCTGGTCCAGGCGCTCGACGCGGTCGGCGGCAACACCGAGGACCGGGACGCGCTGGTCGAGGCCCTGGCCGAGGTGGAGCTCGAGAGCCCGCGGGGCCTGATGAGCTTCTCCGATTCCCACCACCCGATCCAGAACGTCTACCTGCGCGAGATCCGCGATGGCAAGCACGAGGTGGTCGGCATCGCCGCCGAGCAACTCGAAGTACCGGACGACGCCTGCCAGATCTGAACCGGTGAACGTCTGACTTCCCGGGGCGAGCCAGGCTCGCCCCTTCCATCGCGGAGGAGATCGTCATGGATCTCGCATTCTTTGGTGTGCAGCTCCTCAACGGGCTGCAGTACGGACTGCTGCTGTTCCTGATCGCCAGCGGCCTGACCCTGATCTTCGGCATCATGGGCATCATCAACCTGGCCCACGGGGCCATGTACATGATCGGGGCCTACCTGGTCTACGACCTGACCGTGCGGCTGGGCAACTTCTGGCTGGCGATTGCCGTGGCCATTCCCATCGCCATCGCCCTGGGGCTGATCATCGAGCGGCTGTTCCTGGATACGCTCTACAAGCGCGATCACCTCTACCAGGTGCTGCTGACCTTCGGCCTGATCCTGGTGATCAACGAGGCGCAACGCATCATCTGGGGTGGCGACGTCCACAGCGTGGCGATCCCGGCACCCTTCGACGCCAGCCTGCAGCTGACCGACAACCTGCAGTACTCGGTCTACCGGCTGTTCGTGATGGGCGTCTGCCTGGCACTGGCGGGCGTCATCTACTGGGTGATCCGCCATACCCGGCTGGGCATCATCATCCGCGCGGGTGCCGTGAACCGTGACATGGTGGAAGGCCTGGGCATCAACGTGCGCACCCTCTTCACCTTGATCTTCAGCGTCGGCGTGGCGCTGACCGCCTTCGCCGGCATGATCGCCGCCCCGCTGACCTCCATCACCCCGGGCATGGGCGACAGCATCCTGATCACCTGTTTCGTGGTGGTGGTCATCGGCGGGATCGGCTCGATCAAGGGGGCCTTCTGGGGCGCCATCCTGATCGGCATGGCCGAGACCTTCGGCTCGGTGCTGATTCCGAGCATTGCCAGCATGGTGATCTACCTGATCATGGCCGCCGTGCTGCTGGTCAAGCCCCGCGGCCTGTTCGCTTGAGGAGGATGAGACATGTTGCATAGATATCCCAAGCGCGTCGCCGTCATCATGCTGGCCCTGCTGGCCATCGTCGCGCTCTTCCCGCTCTGGGGGCCGACGCTGTTCGGCAGCCAGACCGACTTCATCCTGGAGAAGCTGACCCTCATGGTGATCCTGGCGCTGTTTGCCATGAGCCTGGATCTGCTGGTGGGCATCGTCGGCCTGGTCAGCCTGGGTCACGCGCTGTTCTTCGGCCTCGGCGCCTATACCCTGGCTCTCGCCAGCCCCGATTTCGATGCGGCCTCCATGTGGTGGATGCTGCCGCTGGTCATGCTGGTGTCCGCCGTCGCCGCCCTGGTGGTGGGCCTGCTGGTAATCCGCACCAAGGGCATCTACTTCATCATGACCACCCTGGCCTTCGGCCAGATGCTCTTCTATCTGATCAGTACCGCGCCGTTCGCCGGCGGCACGGACGGGGTCTTCATCATGTTCAGGCCGAGTGTGAGCGTCGGCGAGATGGCCCTGCTGGACATGAGCGATCCCCACACCTTCTTCTACTTCTGCCTGGGGATGCTGGTCGTTGGCTTCCTGTTCCTGCGCTGGCTGACCCGCTCCTACTTCGGCCAGGTGCTCGACGGCATCCATGACAACGAGCACCGCATGCAGGCGCTCGGCTATGCCACCCACGGCTACAAGCTGATTGCCTTCGTCATCAGTGGGGTCCTCGCCGCCATCGCCGGCATGCTGGCCGCCATGCAGTACGGCTTCGCCAACCCGGCCCAGCTCGGCTGGCACACCTCCGGCGAGGTGCTGATGATGCTGATCCTCGGCGGCATGGGCACCATCTTCGGCCCGATCCTCGGCGCCTTCGCCTACGAGATCCTGCTCTACGTCTACGAGCACCTGACTATGCACTGGCCGATCCTGATGGGCCTGACCATCATCGCCGCCGTGCTGGTGCTGCCGCGGGGCATCGCCGGGCTGATCATCGCGCCACCCTGGGCCCGCAAGAAGCCCCCGGTCGTCGAGGAAGCGACACGAGGAGGGATAAGCCATGAGTGATGAACCGATTCTGGTCACCCACGGGCTGACCCGTCGCTTCGGCGGCCTGGTGGCGGTCAACGGCGTCGACTTCGACGTCAGGCCGGGCGAGATCCACGCCATCCTGGGGCCCAACGGCGCCGGCAAGAGCACCCTGATCAACCTGCTGTCGGGGGAGATCCCGCCCTCGGAGGGCGAGGTGCTCTTTCACGGCAAGCCCATCCAGGGCAAGAGCGTGCGCCAGATCGCTCACATGGGCATCGGCCGCAGCCACCAGAAGACCAATATCTTCCCGCGCCTTAACTGCCTGCAGAACTGCGAGCTGGCCGCCCGCATCCACATGGGCGGCGTGTTCGGCAGCTGGCGCTCCCGCCAGCGGGCCAGGGCGGTCAGCGAGCGCGCCCTCGAGGTGCTCGAGACCTGCCACCTGATCCACCGCGCCCATACCCCGGCCGCTGACATGAGCTACGGCGAGCAGCGTCAGCTGCAGATCGCCATGGTGCTGGCCACGGCGCCCAGCCTGATGCTGCTCGACGAACCCATGGCCGGCATGGGCCGCGATGAGACCGTGCAGGTCACGGAACTGCTCGAGAGCCTCACCGACCGCTATACCCTGGTGCTGATCGAGCACGACATGGACAGCGTCTTCCGCCTGGCCGACCGCATCACCGTGATGGTGGACGGCTGCGTGCTGGAGAGCGGACCCACCGAGCAGATCCGCGCCAGCGAGAAGGTGCGTGACGTCTATCTCGGGCGCCACCACGAGGAGGCTTCGGCATGACGGCACAGCAACAGATCACCCCGCTGGTCGATGCCCGCGGGCTGCATACCTACTATGGCGAGAGCCATATCCTGCACGGCGTCGACCTCACCCTGATGCCCGGCGAGACCCTCAGCCTGCTGGGCCGCAACGGCATGGGCAAGACCACCACGCTGAAGTCGATCCTGGGCTTCGTGCCACCGCGCCGCGGTGAGGTGCGCATCAAGGGCATCCCGGCGGCGAAGCGACGCCCCTGGCAGCTGATTCGCCAGGGCATCGGCTATGTGCCGGAGGGGCGCGGCATCTTCCCTGGCATCAGCGTGCGCGAGCATCTGATCATGGCCGCCCGGCCCAACGACCGGGGCGAGTCGCCCTGGACGCTGGAGCGCGTGCTGGACACCTTCCCGAGGCTCGGCCAGCGCATCAACCACGACGGCTCCTTCCTCTCCGGGGGCGAGCAGCAGATGCTCTCCATCGGGCGGGCCCTGACCCTCAACCCGGACCTGATGATCCTCGACGAGGCCACCGAAGGGCTGGCGCCGCTGATCCGCGACGAGATCTGGAAGATCATCCACGAGATCAAGGCTTCAGGCATCGCCACCATCATCGTCGACAAGAACATCGACAACCTGCTGGAGGTGGCCGAGAAGCACCTCCTGCTGGTCAAGGGAGCGGTGGTCTACAGCGGCGACTCCCGGAGCCTGAAGGCCGATCCCACCATCCTCGACACCCACCTCGGCGTCGCCTGAGGTGTGACGGAGAGCCGTTGCATGCGACTTCACAAGGATTGGTCGATACCCGCGATCACCGCCGGCTTCGTGGCGGTGCTGGTCTCCTACTCCGGCCCCCTGGCGATCTTCTTCCAGGCGGCCCAGAGTGCCGAGATCTCCACGGCCATGATGACCTCCTGGGTGTGGGCGATCTCCATCGGCGCCGCCGTCTCGGGGATCGCCCTCAGCCTGTGGCTGAAGGTGCCCGTGGTCACCGCCTGGTCGGCACCGGGCACGGCGCTGCTGGTCACGCTGTTCCCCGGGCTGTCACTGAACGAGGCGGTGGGGGCCTATCTCACGGCGGCGGCGGTGATCTTCGTGATCGGCATCACCGGCTCCTTCGACCGCATCATCCAGGCGATCCCGCCGGGCATCGCCAGCGCCATGATGGCGGGCATCCTCTTCCAGTTCGGGGTCGGGGTCTTCGTCTCCCTGGAGGCGGTGCCGGCGCTGACCCTGGGCATGATCCTGACCTACCTGGTGTTCAAGCGACTGACCCCACGTTACAGCCTGGTGGCGCTGCTGGTGGTCGGCGTTATCCTGGCCGTGGTGTTCGAGGGTGCCAGTCTCGATGGCGTAACGCTGAGCCTGGCAAACCCGCAGTTCATCCGTCCCGAGTGGAGCTGGAACGCCACTCTGAGCCTAGCCATCCCGCTGGTGCTGGTCAGCCTGACCGGCCAGTTCCTGCCGGGCATGGCGATCATGCGCAGCGCCGGCTACAACACCCCGGCCAGGCCGATCGTCACCGTGACCAGCCTGACCTCCTTGGTCACCGCTTTCTTCGGCGGCATCACCACGGTGATTGCGGCGATCACGGCGGCGATCTGCACCAGCAAGGAGGCCCATGAGGATCCCGCCAAGCGCTACGTGGCCGGGGTCGCCAACGGGGTCTTCTACCTGATCGGGGGCACCTTCGCCGGCACCATCGTGCTGCTCTTCACCTCGCTGCCCGGCGAGTTCGTGGCGGTGCTGGCGGGCCTGGCGCTGATCGGCGCCATCACCAGCAACGTCAGCGCCTTCGCCGCCCACAAGGACCACCTGGAGGCCTCGGTGATCACCTTCATCGCCACGGCCTCGGGCATGAGCTTCCTGGGGCTGGGCTCGGCCTTCTGGGGGGTGGTGGTCGGCGCGCTGGCCTACGCCCTGCTGCATCGACCACTGCCCGGCTCAGGGCGCCGGGCCGAGCGGGCGCAGGCCCGCCAGTCATCCTGAACTCCACTACCGACATTTCAAGAACAACGCTTTCCAGAGGAGCCTGACGATGGACAAGATACATGTGGCGATGGACGAGAGCGACGCCTCGCTGCGCGCCCTGGCACTCGGCCAGCACCTGGCCGGGCAGCTGGCGGTGCCATTGAGCGTGACCTCCGTGGTGGCCAGCGAGGCGCAGGCCGAGTCCCGACGCGCGGCACTGCAGTCGCGCCTGGCGGACCAGCAGGCGGGGGACGCCAGCATCGAGGTGGCGGTCCACGAGAGCGCCAAGGCCTACCTGGGTCAGCTGGCCGGCCGCGAGGAGGTGGGGTTGTGCATGATGGCCCACGGGCGGCGCCCGGTACCGGAGATGCTGATCGGCAGCGTTACCGCCGGCGTCGTACGACGCGCGAACCGGCCGGTCTTCCTGTGCGGGCCGCGCTTCGATGCCGGGGCCCATCGCAAGGTGGAGGTGCTGATGGTCTGCGTGGACGGCTCGAAGCTCTCCGAGGCGATCCTGCCCCATGCGGTGGCCCTCGCCGGGCGGCTGGACGCCCGCCTGCAGCTGCTTCAGGTGATCGACACCAGTGCCGCCGCGGCGGTGCCCTTGGATGGCGGCCATGCCGACGTGATGGAGTCCGGCTATGTGCATGGCCTGGCGCGGCGCCTGCGCAGCGAGCAGGGCATGGAGGTGGACTGGGAGGTGCTGCACGGTGACCCGGCCGATTCCATTGTCAGCTACCTGGCGGACTGCCAGGACACCATGCTGGCCATGACTACCCACGGCCGCAGCGGGCTCTCCCAGGTGGTAGCCGGCAGCGTCAGCCACGAGGTGCTCCACGAGGCGCGCTGCCCGGTGGCGGTGCTGCGCCCGGCCGACATCGGCTGAGCCCACGTGGCTTGTCCGGCCGCATGCCGGTGGCGCCACGCAAGGCCCGCCCTCCCGGCGGGCCCTGTGCGTGACGTCAGCCGTCAGGAACGGTCTCGGTCCTGGCGCGCTTCGTCCCTGACGTCCCCATCCTTGACATCATAGTCGCCTTCCAGCACCTGCTGCTCGCGGTAGCGGCCACCGGCGTCGCGTCCCTCGCGATAGCGGGTCTCGCGATAGTGGACGCTGCCGTCCACGTCCTCGGCCTGGTCGGCGCGCATCGCCTCCATCTGCTTCTTCATGCGATGGCGCAGGAAGGGCATCATCGCCCAGCCGATGAGCAGGAAGAACAGCCCCAGCACCATGGCGACGATCATCATGGCGCCGAACAACAACCAGGTGAGCAGCAGCTTTATACCGCTCAGGGGGCCGCTGGCACGGGTCTGGCGGGCGCGCGCCTGCCACTGCTGGGCGGCGCGCCAGGCGGCATTCTGCTGTGAGCCGCGGCGCGGGTCATGGGGGTCGGGCATGCGGGACTCCGGTGTCTCTGAAGGGGGCGCCGGCCCGGCCGGCGCCCCGTGAATGACTGCCCGTTGGAAAGCGCGCGGAGCGCTTCGTTCCGAGGATGGGTCAGGATGCGACCAGACGCCACAGCGCGGCGGTCAGGATCCCGGCGGCGATCGCCGGCAGCGGCTTGCGCAGCACCAGCATCACCGCCGCCGTGGCGACCAGGGCCATCCGGGCCCCGCCGTCGCCGTTCACCGCCATGGGGGTGATCACCGCCACCAGCACCGAGCCGGCCATGGCGTTGATGAAGCGCTCTACTCTTGGGCCGATGGGCACCCGGGCCATCACGAAGACCCCGCCGGCGCGGGTCAGGTAGGTGACCAGCGCCATGACCACGATGGCCAGCAGCACGCCGCCGTTGGCGGCCGACAGGGTCATGGCGCCGTCTCCTTGCCCGCCGGTGGCAGCAGCAGGCCCACCACGCCGCCCGCCAGCGCCCCCACGATCACGTGGGCATGGGGCGGCAGCCAGGCCATCGCGGCCAGGGCCGCCAGGGCCGCGGCGCCCCAGGGCAGCAGCACGCCGAGGTCGCGCTTGTCGCCCACCAGCATGGCCAGCAGGAAGCAGCCCATGATGGCATCCAGCCCGAAGCGGTCGGGCTCGCTGATGCCGCTGCCGAAGGCCACGCCGAGGCCGGTGCCGATCATCCAGGTGGACCACAGGGCCAGGCCCCCGCCGACCAGGATGCCCAGCCGGGCCGGCGTGGACCCCGCGGTCATGGCCATGGCCCAGTTGGCGTCGCTGAGCAGCAGCAAGCTGGCGTAGCGACGCCCGCTGGACAGGTCGCGCAGGTGCGGGTAGAAGGCGGCGCCCATCAGCAGGTGGCGGGCATTGATCGCCAGGGTGATGGCCACCAGCGGCAGCAGCGGGATGGTATCGCCCCACAGTTCCAGGGTCGCGAACTGGGCCGCCCCCGCGAACACCAGGCCGCTCATCAGCAGGGTCTCGACGGCGGAGAGTCCCTGCTGCAGGGCCGCCACCCCGAAGGCCAGCCCGAAGACGATCACGAACAGCGACAACGGCGCCATGCGCCGAAAGCCCTCGACGAGATGGCCAAGGGTGGGTCGCGCGTCGTGGTCGGTGGTCATGAGCGCCACATCTCGGCGACGATCTCGTAGCTTCTCAGCCGGTCCTCGGAATCGTAGACATCGGTATTGAGCATCAGCTCGTCGGCGCCGGTCAGCGCCAGGAAGCGCTCCAGGCCCTCGCGCACGGTCTCGGGGCCGCCGATCACCGCGGCGCCCAGGAACTGCTCCACCTGGGCCTGCTCCCGGGGCGACCAGTCCAGCGCTGCCACCGGCGGCAGGGCCTTGGTGCGCTGGCCGCGGATCATGCCCAGGAACTTGCGGCGGGCCGTGGAGGCCAGGTAGTCCGCCTGGAGGTCGTTCTCGGCGGCAATCACCGGCAGGCCAACCATGGCGTGGGGCCGGTCCAGCACCGCCGAGGGCCGGAAGTTGTCGCGATAGAGCTTGAGCGCCTCGAACAGCTGGGCCGGGGCGAACTGGGCGGCGAAGGCGAAGGGCAGCCCCTCCCGAGCCGCCAGGCGGGCGCTGAAGTCGCTGGAGCCGAGCAGCCACAGCGGCACCCGGGTGCCCTGGCCGGGCACCGCCCGCACCCGCTGGCCTGGCCGCTCGTCGTCGAGATAGCCCTGGAGCTCGGCCAGTCGCTGGGGGAAGTCATCGACGCCGGCATAGGGGTCGCGGCGCATGGCGGCCATGGTGGGGCCGTCTGACCCCGGCGCGCGGCCCAGGCCCAGGTCGATGCGTCCGGGATAGAGGGTCTCCAGTGTGCCGAACTGCTCGGCCACCACCAGCGGTGGGTGGTTGGGCAGCATGATGCCGCCGCTGCCCACGCGGATCCGCTCGGTGGCGCCGGCGATATGCCCGATCAGCACCGCGGTGGCGGCACTGGCGATGCCCTCGATACTGTGGTGCTCGGCCAGCCAGTAGCGCGTGAAGCCGAGCCGCTCGGTGAGCCGGGCCAGCGCCACGCTCTCGCGAAAGGTGTCGGCGATGCTGCCGTCCTCGCGGATCGGGGCCAGGTCGAGCACGGAAAGGGGCGTGTCGGCGAGTCGGGACATGTTGTGAGTCACTCCAGAAACAATTAGCCTGCTGAGTTTCTACGCCTGCTGGGTGGGGCCGTCAATGTCCTGGCTTCGCGGCCGCTTTCCCGGCTCTGAAAGCAGGCTCTGACAGCATGGTGCCCGATCGAGAACACGGAACAAGGAGTCATCGATGGCCAGTCATGGCGGACAACGCGTCTTTATCGCCTCGCTGGGGATCACCCTTGCCATTGTTATCGCGGCGGCGGCTTTCCCGGAGGCGGTTGGGGGGTTCGCGGCGTTCGCCCTTGATGGCACGACGCGCCTCTTTGGCTGGTTCTACCTGTTCACGCTGTTCAGCGGTGTGGTCCTGCTGGGATGGCTGGCCCTGGGGCGCTACGGCAAGATTCGCCTGGGGCCTCAGGACAGCCGGCCGGATTATGGCTTCTTTTCCTGGATCAGCATGCTGCTGGCCGCGGGCTTCGGCGTGGGGCTGGTGTTCTACGGCATGGCCGAGCCCATGACCCACTACATCGACCCGCCCTACGGCGACGTGCCCGCCGAGAGCATCGCGTCGGCGCGCCATGCGATCCAGTTCAGCTACTTCAACTGGGGAGTCCACCAGTGGGCGGCCTTCTCGGTGGTGGGGCTGATCATCGCCTACTTCCAGTTCCGCAAGGGGCAGGCCGGCCTGGTCTCCTCGGTGCTCTCCTCGGTTACCCCACAGGACTCCCGGTTTCGCCCCTTTATCGGCTGGCTGGACGTCTTCGCGGTGGTGGCCACGGTGATGGGCGTGGCCACCTCCCTGGGGCTGGGCGTGCTGCAGATGAACGGTGGGCTCAACGCCGTCTTCGGCCTGCCCGAGAACACCCTGTGGCAGTTCATCATCCTGTTCGTGATGTTCCTGGCCTACATGGCCTCGACCTGGGCCGGTCTGGACCGGGGGATTCGGCGTCTCTCCAATCTCAACATGATCCTGTGTATCGGCCTGATGCTCTACGTGCTGGTCACCGGCCCCACGGTGGCGATCCTGGAAACCATCCTTCTCGGGTTTGGCGACTACCTGCAGAACTTCATCGGCATGAGCCTGCGCACCACCCCCTACAGCAACGACGCCTGGGCCCAGGAGTGGACCCTGTTTTACTGGGCCTGGGCCATTGCCTGGTCGCCCTTCGTCGGCACCTTCGTGGCGCGGGTCTCGCGCGGGCGAACCATCAAGGAGTACGTGGTGGGCGTACTGCTGGTGCCGCCGCTGCTGGCCTGCCTGTGGATCGGCGTGTTCGGCGGTGCCGCCATCAACATGGAGCTTGGCGCCGACGTGGGCCTGGCCGCGGCCACCCAGGACAACATCACCGTGGCGCTGTTCGAGATGTTCGAGCTGATGCCCTTTTCCGGGGCGCTGTCGGTGGTGGCGATGCTGCTGATCTTCATCTTCCTGGTCACCTCCGCGGACTCCGCTTCCTATATCGTGGCGCAGATGACCGACGCCGGCTCCATCAATCCCCCGCTCTTCAAGCGGGTGATATGGGGCGTGCTGATCGCCGCCATCTGTCTGACGCTGATCGTTGCCGGTGGCCTGACCGGGCTGCAGTCGGCCTCGGTCCTCTCGGCGCTGCCCTTCTCCCTGGTGCTTTACGGGATGGCGGCCGCGCTGATCCGAACGCTTCAGCGCGATCATCGCTCCCTGCTCACCCAGCTCTATCGCCGCCATGGCGAGACGCCGGTGGGGGCGGATGCCTTCGAGGCCGAGTCCCTGGGTGAGGAGGAGCGCTTGCGCCGGGCGCCGCCCGGCGTGGTCAAGCGGCGCATCAAGCGCTGAAGCGGGCCATCGGCGGCTATCGAGGCCGTGGCAGTGGCCAGCCGCCGCGGCAGGCCGTAAGCTCAGGGAACAATGGTGAAATCGGACTTCGACCATGACCCTCATCCGCACCGGCCGCGGCGCTCCCCGTCGCGGTGCCACCCGTCGGCGCCAGCGGCGCCGGCTCGACTGGGCCGGCTTCGATCGCTGGCTCGACCGGGTGGTGGTCGTGGCGGTGAGCATCGCCCTGCTGGTGGGCGTCGTGGCCCTGGTCCTCACCCTGCTGCTCTAGTCACTTGCCGTGCCTCTAGTGCCGTGTTTCTCCTCTGACGGATAAAGGATGGTCAGCCCCATGCTGGGATTCCTGCAGGGATTTTCCTATGGCCTCTTCCTGACCTGCCTGCCGTGGCTGCTGGTGGGTCTGGTCAACCCGCGCCTGGCCGTGCCGGTCGAGCCCCCCGGCCGCCTGCAGGTCATCCTGCGCTACGCCCTGGTGGTGCCCTTCATCAGCATGCTGCTGTGGCTGACCTCGCTGTGGGGCGGCTTCGGGCCGACCCTGACGGGCTGGCTGGCGGGGCTGGTGGCGGTGCCGGTGGCGCTGCCGCTGGAGCGTCGGCTGCGCGGCTGGCTCGCGCGGCGGCGTGAGAAGCGCCGGCAGGCGGCGCTGGCGGCCGAGGCCGCGCGGCGCCGAGCACAGCAGCAGCGTGACGCCCACGAGGCCGACCTGGCGGTGCTCGACCCGGCACGGCCGCCGGCGGATGCCGACGATCTGGTGCTGGCCCTGTGCCGGGCCAAGCAGGGGCTGGTCGACGCCCGCCGCCCCGACCTGGCGGTCCAGGCCGACCGCGTCTACAGTCGCTACCGCCATGTGCTGGGCGTGCTGGGGAGCCGCTTCGACAGCGGCGAGCTGGCTTTCGCCCGCGCCCGGGGGCTGGTGGTCGAGGTCTGCCGCACCGTGGTGGATACCCTCGACGCCATGGCCTCCCAGGCTCGCGGGGTGGCGAACGTGGACGGTGACTTCGTGCGGCGCCGCCTGAGTCGCGAGGGCCGGCAGCTGGGGGCGCAGGAGCGTGCCGCCCTGGTGCGGCGGCTGGAGCTGCTCGAGGAGACCGAACGGGGGCTGCGCGAGCTGGCCGCGCGCAACGAGTCGGCGCTGACCGTCCTCGACGACACGGCCGTGTCCATGGCGCGCATCGAGACCGGGCGCCCGCAGGCCTCGGTCACTACCGAGCAGGCGCTGGAGGAGCTGCGCCGCTTTGTCTCCCGTGCCGACCGCTACGGGCGTGGCAAGCCCTGAGGTCGGCCCTTCTACACGCCCAGACCCGATCCTTCGAGAGGTATCCATGACCCAGCAACCCGAACGCGACTCCCGCCTGTCGCTGCCACCGGTGGAGGAGATCGCCCGCCAGCTGGACGGCAGCGCGTCGGACGGTGGCGATGACGACCCGTCGTTGGCGGCCCAGGCCGATGCCTTCGTCGACGAGCTGGTCGCCGGCGGCGATGCCGAGGCCCTGGCGCGCCAGCGACGCGCCATCGATGAGCTGGGGTTGGAGCTGCAGCAGCAGGCCGCCCACCAGAGCGCCATGCTGCAGACTCCGCTGCGCCAGCTGGCCCACCACGGGGATGAGGGCGGTCCGGTGGCCAGGGCGCTGGGCGACCTGCGCGGCCGGATGCAGGAGCTGGACCCCGCCCGACACCGCCTGTCACCGGGCCCGCTGGATCGCCTGCTGGCCCGGCTCCCGGGGGCCGGCAGCCGCCTGCAGCGCTACTTCCGCAAGTTCGAGACCGCTCAGCAGGCGCTGGATGCGATCATCGCCGACCTGGAAGGGGGGCGCGACATGTTGCATCGCGACAACCTCACCCTGGGCGATGACCAGCAGTCCCTGCGCGAGAGCCTCGCCCAGCTGGAGCGCCAGGTCGCCCTGGGGCGGCGGATCGACGAGCGGTTGCAGGCCGCCATCGTCCGCCGCGACGAAAACGACCCCCAGCGGCGCTTCCTCGAGGAGGAGCTGCTGTTCCCGCTGCGCCAGCGCATCGTCGACCTGCAGCAGCAGCTGGCGGTGAGCCAGCAGGGCGTGCTGGCGCTGGAGGTGGTCATCCGCAACAACCGCGAGCTGATGCGTGGCGTCGACCGCGCCATCAATGTCACCGCCTCGGCGCTGACCGTGGCGGTCACGGTCGCCTTGGCCATCGCCAACCAGCGGCTGGTGCTGGATCGCGTCGAGGCGCTCAATGCCACGACCTCGGAGATGATCGGGGGGACCGCGCGGGCGCTGCGCCAGCAGGGCGTGGACATCCAGCAGCGGGCCTCGTCGGCGATGCTCGACATGCAGGCCCTGGAGCAGGCCTTCGGCGAGGTGATGGGGGCCATTGACGACCTGTCCCGCTATCGCCGCGAGGCCCTGCCGCGGCTGGACGACCAGATCGAGCGGTTGGCGGCCCTGGCCGGCCGGGGCGGCGAGGCCATCGACCACCAGCTCCGCGGCCGCGAGGGAGAAGACGCCATCGGGCGCGACCGACACGGCTGACCCTTCAACCAACGCGCGCACTCAACGCGCGCACTGGACTATGCTGCTCGAAGGTGCCGGGTCCGGTGCGCGATATAAGGGGTAGAACGATGACCGAGGTCAAGAATATCTTCGTGGTGGGGCTCAACGACTTCAACCGCCAGCGTCTCGAGACGCTGCACGGTGCCGGACAGTGGCGATTCCACGGGGTGATCGCCCCGGAAGCGGTCTACGATACCGAGGAATTCGACATCGACGCCATGCTGGCAGAGGCCACGGCGCAGCTCGAGGCCTTCGAGGGCTCGGTCGACGCCATCGTCGGCTACATGGATTTCCCCGTCTCGACCATGTTGCCGCTGCTCTGTGAACGCTTTGGCACTCGTAGCACGTCGCTGACGAGCCTGCTCAAGTGCGAGCACAAGTACTGGAGTCGTCGCGTTCAGCGCGAGGTGATTCCCGACCACATTCCGGGCTTTACCGCTTTCGACCCTTTCGATGACGAGGCGATGACGCACATCGGCGAGGCAGGGCTCTACTTCCCCTTCTTCGTCAAGCCGATCAAGTCCTCCGGCTCACGGTTGGGCTTTCGCATCGACACCCCAGAGGACTTCTATCAAGCTATCACGGAGTTACGCGAGTCGATCGGCACCATTGCCGATCCCTTCAATATGGTGCTAGAGCAGGCGCAGCTGCCGCCGGAAATCGCCGCCGTGGACGGTCATTTCTGCATGGCCGAGGAGATCATCGGCGGCTGGCAGTGCACCGTGGAAGGCTACGTCTACAACGGCGAAGTGGTCAGCTACGGTATCGTCGATTCGCTGCGCTATCCCCAGGTGCTGAGTTTCTTCCATTACCGCTACCCGTCGGGGCTGCCCGAGGATATCCAGAGCTCCATGGTCGAGCTCACTGACAGAATCATGACCCATATCGGCTATGACAATGCCGCCTTCAACATCGAGTACTTTTGGGATGAGGTGCAGGGGCGCATCTGGTTGCTGGAGATCAATACCCGCATCTCCCAGTCGCATTGTGACCTCTTCGAGAAGGTCGATGGGGTCAGCAACCAGCAGGTGACCATCGACCTTGGGCTGGGCCAACGCCCCGACATGCCCCATCGCGAAGGGGCCTTCCCCATGGCGGCCAAGTTCTTCCACAGGGTATTCTTTACCGATGCGGTGGTGACACGAGCCCCCACGCCGGAGGAGGTCGCCACACTCGAGGTCGACTTCCCCGGTTGCCAGATTGCCGTACAGGTGGAGGAAGGGCAGCGGCTCTCCTCCTTGCCCGAGCAGGACGCCTACAGTTTTGCGCTGGCGCATGTCTATCTTGGTGCGTCATCCGCCGAGCAGTTGCTCGCGGATTTCGACCGTCTGGTGGCGCGACTGGCCTTCGAGTTCGACGACATCCAGGGCTGAGCACGGCCGGCCTGGAGCAGGCTTCAAGGGACTTTGAAGAGACAAGGAGAGCAGGACCATGCGTATCGTCAACGATTTTCCCCGCCGGATCATGGAGGAGGAGACCTGGATCCCGTTGCCCGATGGCAGCCGCCTGGCGGCGAGGATCTGGCGGCCGGTGGACGCCGAGATCCATCCCGTGCCGGCGATACTGGAGTACCTGCCCTACCGCAAGCGCGACCTCACCGCCGAGCGCGACATGCAGAGCCATCCCTACTGGGCGGGGCACGGCTATGCCGGGGTGCGGGTCGACATCCGCGGCACCGGCGAGTCCGACGGCGTGCTCACCGACGAGTACCTGCCCAGCGAGCTCGAGGACGGCCTGGTGATCCTCGAATGGCTCGAGGCCCAGCCCTGGTGCACCGGTGACGTCGGCATGATCGGCATCTCCTGGGGCGGCTTCAACGGCCTGCAGATCGCGGCCCTGCGTCCCCCCCAGCTCAAGGCCGTGATCACGATCTGCTTCACCGACGACCGCTACGCCGACGACATCCACCACATGGGCGGCTGCCTGCTGGGCGACAACCTCTCCTGGGCCTCGACCATGTTCGACGGCAATGCCTGCCCGCCCGACCCGGACCTGGTGGGCGAGCGCTGGCGCGAGATGTGGCTCGAGCGCCTGGACGGCAGCGGCCTGTGGCTCGCCCAGTGGCTCGAGCACCAGCGCCGCGATGACTACTGGAAGCACGGCTCGGTATGCGAGGACTACTCGCGGATCCAGTGCCCGGTCTATGCCGTCAGCGGCTGGGCCGACGGCTACTGCAACGCCGTCTTCCGGGTGCTGGAGGGGCTTTCGGTGCCGCGCAAGGGGCTGGTCGGCCCCTGGGCCCACAAGTATCCGCACCTGGGCGTGCCGGGGCCGGCCATCGGCTTCCTGCAGGAGTCGCTGCGCTGGTGGGACCAGTGGCTCAAGGGCATCGATACCGGGATCATGGACGAGCCCATGCTGCGCGTCTGGATGCAGGAGTCGGTGCCGCCCTCGGCGCGCTACGAGGAGCGTCCCGGGCGCTGGGTCGCCGAGCCCGACTGGCCATCACCGAACATCCTGGCCGACGCCTTCCGGCTCACCGAGGGGCACGACCTGGTGCCGGAAGGCGAGGGGGGCGAGGACGACGAGGCGGTTCTGGATATCCGCTCGCCCCTCTCGGTGGGGCTCTATGCCGGCAAGTGGTGCTCCTACAATGCGCCGCCGGACCTCCCCCACGACCAGCGCGACGAGGATGGTGGCTCGCTGATCTTCCAGACGGCACGCCTCGAGGCGCCGCTGGAGATCTGCGGGTCGCCGCTGGTGGAGCTCGAGCTCTCCGCCGACCAGCCGGTGGCCATGGTGGCCCTGCGCCTCTCCGATATCGCCGAGGACGACAAGGCCACCCGGGTCTCCTACGGGCTGCTCAACCTGACCCACCGCGACAGCGACGAGCATCCCGAGCCGCTGGAGCCGGGGCGACGCTATCGGGTCAGGATCCCGCTCAAGCACATCGCCCAGCAGTTCGCCGCAGGACACGCCATCCGCCTGGCCCTCTCCACCAGCTACTGGCCGCTGGCCTGGCCGGCGCCGCAGCCGGCTCGGATCACCCTCTGGCCCGGCGCCAGCCGGCTGGTGCTGCCGCGGCGCGAGCCACGCCCCGCCGAGGAGGCCCTACTGCCCGCCTTCGCCGAGCCCGAGGGCGCACCGGCGCTGGCCAAGACGCTGCTGCAGCCGACCCAGGAGACCTGGCAGGTGATCCGCGACCTGGCCCAGGATCGCACCACCCTGGAGGTGATCAACGACGAGGGGCGCTACCGGATCGACGATATCGACCTGGAGATCGCCGCTCGGGTCACCGAGCGTTATGCCTACGCCTACGGCAGCTACGACAGCGTCAGCGGCTGGACGGAGTGGCAGCGCAGCTTCAAGCGCGGCGACTGGGAGGTCAGCACCCTGACCCGCACCCTGCTGACCAGCGACGCCGATAACTTCCGCATCCGGGCCACCCTGGACGCCTGGGAGGGGGATACCCGGATCTTTGCGCGCACCTGGGACGAGACGATCCCCCGCGATCTCGTCTAAGGTCCCGTATGAGCCCGATCCCCGCCGCCGTGCCGATGACACCGCGCGCCTCGCGCAAGGAGATCCTCGGCTGGGCGATGTTCGACTTCGCCAACCAGGCCTATACCCTGCTGATCATCACCGTGGTGTTCGGCGAGCTGTTCACCACGGTGATCGTCGGCGACCGCGGCGACGGCTACCGCCTGGCCAACTTCCTGTGGAGCCTGGCGCTGGCGGTCAGCTACCTGCTGGTGGTGGTGACCGGCCCGCTGTGCGGGGCGGTGATGGACTACCGGGCCGCCAAGAAGGGCTTCCTGTTCGTCAGCTACCTGGCCACCGTGGCCACCACCGCCATGCTCTACTTCGTGGCGCCGGGCTACGTGGTGCTGGGCCTGACGCTGATCGTGGTCTCCAACTACGCCTACTCCATGGGCGAGTCCTTCATCGCCGCCTTCCTGCCGGACCTCGGCCCGCCCGAAGACCTGGGCAAGATCTCCGGCTTCGGCTGGGCGCTGGGCTACGTGGGCGGGCTCTTCGCGGCGGGCTTCACGCTGGTGGCGCTGGGCGAGGCCACGGCCGAGAACTTCGAGCGCATCCGCTGGGTGGGGCCCTTCGCGGCGGGCTTTTTCCTGGTCACCGCCATCCCCACCTTCCTGTGGGTGAAGGAGCGCGGCACGCCCCAGCCGCCCGGCAAGCCCTACCGCGAAATCGCCCTGGAGCGCGTCTCGACGACCCTGCACGAGCTGCGACGCTTCCGCGACCTGGGCATTTTCCTGGTCTCGCTGATCTTCTCCATGGCCGGCGTCTACATCATCATCGCCTTCGCCTTCATCTACGGCGCCCAGGTGATCGGCTGGGACACGTCGGTGCGCAACATCATGTTCATCATCGTGCAGGTCACCGCGGCGCTCGGGGCGCTGGGCTTCGGGTTCATCCAGGATCGCATCGGCACCCGGGTCACCTACCTCTTTACCCTGGGGCTCTGGGTGGCGGCGATACTCGCCATCTGGGCCACGCCGGAGGTCACCGCCTTCCTGCATGCCCGTGCCGGGCTCGATTGGGAGGCCCAGCACCTCTTCCTGGTGGTGGGCTGCCTCGCGGGGCTCTCGCTGGGCTCCAGCCAGTCCGCCAGCCGCGCCCTGGTGGGGCTCTTCTCGCCGAGCCGCAAGGCCGCCGAGTTCTTCGGCTTCTGGGGCCTGGCCAACAAGCTCGCCGGCGTGATCGGCATCATCGGCCTGGGACTGCTGCAGTCGCTGGTGGGGCTCAAGGCGTCGATCCTGCTCTGCGCGGTGCTCTTCGCCATCGCCATCCTGGTCTGTCTCTTCGTCGACCAGGCCCGGGGCCAGCAGGCGGCCCGTGACTGGGATATCCGCAACCCTCGCCAGGACGCCCTGGCTCCGAGGCGGAATCCCCCTGTGGCATGATGCTCGCAAAGGGCAGACGCCGGGAGGGAAGGTCATGAGCGAGGAGCGTGCCACACGTCGTGCGGGGCTGGGCATGATGCTGCTGTTCTGGGTGCTCTTCCTGGGGGGCGGGGCCTGGTGGTTCCACGGCTACCTGGAGGCGCAGCGCAACCCCAATGCCCACCTCGCCAATGTCGCGGTGGGGGAGGGTGAGCCGGTGGTGCTGGAGCGCAACCGCGCCGGCCACTTCGTGGCCACCGGGCGCATCAACGGGCAGCCGGTGGAGTTCCTGCTCGATACCGGCGCCACCTATGTCGCGGTCCCGGCCGAGATGGCCGAGCGGCTGGGGCTCGAGAGTACCGGCAGCGCCTGGTTCAACACCGCCAACGGTCGCGTGCGCGGCGAGCTGGCTACCCTCGAGACGGTGAGCCTGGGCGGCTACCAGGCCCGCGACGTGCGCGGCTCGATCAGCCCAGGCCTCACCGGCGAGGCGGCGCTGCTGGGCATGAGCTTCCTCGACCGCTTCGACATCGAGATCCGTGATGCGCGCATGGTGCTGCGCCCGGCGCAGCGGCGCTGAAGTGGCCATGCCGGTCCGTGCGATCCCCCTCCGCCGACCCCGAGGCCCCGTAGCTTCCCGTGATAGAGGAACGCGAGGCATGGGTGTGTCAGGCCCGCTGGAGAAGCTCGACGACCTGAGCGGGCTGGAAGCTGTTGGCGCGACTCTCCTCCCAGTAGCGCTGGTAGAGCGGCTGATCGGGGAGGTGGCGCAGTAGCTCGCCTGGGGCCAGAACCGGGTAGAGTTCGGCATAGGAGCAGACCTGATGGCGCGACACACGGCGCATGACGTGGCCGGGTCCAAGATCGGCGGGGCGTTCCAGACCCGCGGCCGACAGCATCTCCGCCAGGGCCTCCAGGGTGTTGCGATGATAGTGATAGACCCGCTCGCTCTTGTCGGCCACGTCCAGGTGTCGGCTGCGGCGCGGATCCTGGGTCGCCACGCCGCTGGGGCAGCGACCCGAATGGCAGTTCATGGCCTGGATACAACCCAGTGAGAACATGAAGCCGCGCCCGGCGTTGCACCAGTCAGCTCCCAGCGCCAGGGTGCGAGCGATATGAAACGCCGAGGTCAGCTTGCCGGCCCCCGCCAGGCGAATACGATGGCGCAGATTGGCGCCTACCAGAGTGCTGTGAACCAGTGATAGGGCTTCCACCAACGGCATGCCCAAGCGGTTGATGAACTCCAGTGGTGATGCGCCGGTTCCACCTTCACCGCCGTCTACCACGATGAAGTCGGGCAGGATGTCGCTTTCCAGCATCGCCTTGACCATGCCGAACCACTCCCAAGGGTGGCCGATGGCAAGCTTGATGCCTACCGGCTTGTCGTCGGCGAGCACCCGCAGGCGTGCGATGAAGTGCATCATCTCCAGCGGTGTGGAGAATGCCGGATGGCTGGCCGGCGAGACCACGTCCTCGCCGATGGGAACGCCCCGCGCGGCGGCGATCTCCGCGGTCACCTTGGCACCGGGCAGGATGCCGCCGTGGCCTGGTTTGGCGCCCTGAGAGAGCTTGACCTCGATCATCTTGACCTCGGGGCGAGCGGCGTTCTCAACGAACGTGTTCGGGTCGAAGTTACCCTCTTGGTCGCGACAGCCGAAGTAGCCAGAGCCGATCTCCCACACCAGATCGCCGCCCTGTAGATGGTGGCGAGAGATGCCGCCCTCGCCGGTATCGTGGTAGAAGCCGCCGCGCCGGGCCCCAAGATTCAGGGCCTCGATGGCGTTGCCGGATAGCGCGCCGAAGCTCATGGCCGAGATGTTCAGCAGGCTGACCCGATAAGGGTGGCGGCGCTCGCTGCCGACCTTTACCGTCATGGCGTCATGATTCGGTTTTGATGGCGCCAGCGAAGGATTGATCCATTCGTAGCCCTCTGCATACATGTCCATCACGGATCCGAAGGGCTTCTTGTCGAGGATATTCTTAGCACGCTGGTAGACGGCACTGCGCTGCTCACGGGAAAAGGGACGTTCCTCGGTATCCGACTGCACGAAGTACTGGCGGATCTCGGGGCCGATGCCCTCCATGCAGTAGCGGAAATGGGCGAGGATCGGATAGTTGCGACGCAGGGTCCGGGAGCGCTGCCGCAGGTCCCAGGTGCCCAGGGCCACCAGGGCGGCAAACAGTGGTACGGGCCAGAAGGGCGCCCCCATGGCCCAGGCGGGCAGGGTAACGGCAAGCCCCAGCAGGCTGATGATGAAGGCGGTGTAGCGCAGTGGGATGGGCCAGGGAATACGGTTCGCCATGGGGAGCTCCGGATGGGGCGGCCGTCGGCGGACGCCGGGCTTAGGTCATACAGTCATGAAGTCGGTCGGAGGGAGAGGATCTTACACCCCGCCCACTTCCCTCGTTCGGGGCAGCTGATACCATGGATGCATGAACAGTATGCCTGCCTCCGCGTCGGTCACCGCCCCCCTGGACGATCCGCGCTACTACCTGGCGAACTTCCGCTTCGTGCTGGCGTGGGTGGCCGAGCGCCACGGTGACCTGCTGGACGCGGCCGAGCACGGCTTCCTGGCGGACTTTGCCGCCCTGCCCGAGGCTTCGCAGGCGCTGCTGGTGCGCATGGTGATGCGCAAGGGCGAGCACTTTCGCACCTCGCGCCTGGGCTATCCCGAGATCGGCGACACCGCGGCGGCGCTCGCGCCCCTGGTCGAGGCGGGCCTGGTCGAGGCCGCCCCCGCGCTCGGCCTGGCGGAGCTCTTCCGCCAACTGCGCCTACCCGAGCTGCGTCGTGCTCTGGCCGGCGAGATCGCCGCCGCGGGGCTGCCCGCCGCCACCGGCAAGGCCGCGCTGTTCGAGGCGCTGGCGCCGCGGCTCACCGAGGCTCGCCCGCTCTCCGGCTGGTGGCCCGCGGCGCCGGACCGCGTCGTGCGACTCGCCGTGATGGCGAGCTGCGACCGGCTGCGGCTGATGTTCTTCGGCAACCTGCACCAGGACTGGGCCGAGTTCGTGCTGACCGAACTCGGCCTGCAGCGCTTCGAGCGGGTGGCGATCACCGCCGACTCTCGGGCCTTCAGCTCTCGTACGGAGGTGGATGTCTACCTGGCCCTGCACCGTCTTCGCGAGCGGCTCGAGGCCGGGGAGGCGGTATCGGTATTACAGGCCGAGCTGCCTGCGCCGCTGGCCGACAACGCCTGGCTGGCGACGCGGCATCGGCGGCTCTGCGTGGCGCTGGGGCGCCAGGCGGAGCGGGAGGGGCAGGGCGAGCCGGCCCTCGCCCTCTATGCCCAGGCCGGCTGGCCGGACGCGGGCCATACCGGCAGCGTCGAGGCGCGCATCCGCCACCTGCGCCTGCAGGAGCGCCGCGGGGAGCACGCCGCGGCCCTGGCCCTGGCCGAGCCCCTGGCCGAGGCTCCGGCCAGCGAGGAGGAGGCCCAGGCGCTGGGACGGCTGGTGCTGCGGCTGCGTCGCCGGCTGGGGCTTTCCCCGCCGGCGTCACGCCGCGAGCCGGCCCCTCGACAGTGGACCCTGACCCTGCCGCCCGGCCCGGTGGAGGCCGCGGTGCGCGACTACCTGCACCGCGATGCGGCACCGGTGTATTACGTGGAGAACAGCCTGCTCACCGGGCTCTTCGGCCTGCTCTGCTGGGAGGCGCTCTTCGCGCCGCTGCCCGGTGCCTTCTTCCACCCCTTTCACCACGGCCCGGCGGATCTGTACCGCGAGGACTTCGTGGCCCGCCGCCGCGAGCGCTTCGATGCCTGCCTGGCCCGGCTCGACGTTGGCAGCTATCGCCAGGCGATCCGCGCCACCTGGCGGGCGAAGCAGGGGCTGGCCTCGCCCTTCGTGCACTGGGGGGCGCTCGATGAGGCACTGCTCGAGCGGGCGCTGGCCTGCCTGCCGGCCGCCCACCTGCGTGCCTGCTTCGAGCGCCTGCTCGATGACCTCAAGGCCAACCGGGCCGGCCTGCCGGACCTGATCCAGTTCCTTCCCGAAACCCCGCAGGGCGAGCCACGCTACCGGTTGATCGAGGTGAAGGGCCCCGGCGACCGGCTGCAGGACAACCAGCGGCGCTGGCTGGCCTTCTTCCATGCCCGGGCGATCCCCGCCGCGGTCTGCCATGTGCGTTGGGGGATGGACGGCGAATGAGCGGGGAGACGGGCTATCGCGTGGCGGTGCGCACGCTGTGCGATTTCACCGCCCGGGAGGGGGACCTGGACTACCGCTTCACCCCGGCCCCCAGCGCCCGGGAGGGCATCGCGGGCCATGCCCTGGTATCAAGGCGGAGGGGCGAAGGATACGAGGCCGAGCTGCCGCTCTCCGGCGCCTTCGAGGGGCTGAAGGTGGGCGGCCGCGCCGACGGCTACGACCCGGCGGCCAACCGCCTGGAGGAGGTCAAGACCCACCGCGGGCGCCTGGAGCGTATGGCCGACAACCAGCGGGCCCTGCACTGGGCGCAGGTCAGCGTCTACGGCGCGCTGCTGTGTGCCGACCGTGGTCTCGCCTCGCTGACCCTGGCGCTGGTCTACCTGGACATCACCACCGGCCGCGAGACCGTGCTGACCCGCGAGGCGAGCGTCGAAGAGCTCGAGGCCTTCTTCGCGACCCAGTGCCGGCGCTTCCTGGCCTGGGCGGCCCAGGAGGCCCGGCATCGCGAGCGGCGTGATGCCGCGCTCGGCGAGCTCGCCTTTCCCCACGACCGTTTCCGTCTCGGCCAGCGCGACCTGGCGGAGAGCGTCTACAAGGCCGCCAGCACCGGCCGCTGCCTGCTGGTCCAGGCCCCCACCGGCATCGGCAAGACCCTCGGCACCCTCTTTCCGCTGCTCAAGGCCATGCCCCGCCAGGGGCTCGACCGCGTCGCCTTCCTGACCATGAAGACGCCGGGACGCCGGCTGGCGCTGGATGCCCTGGCCGCCCTCGGTGGCGGGGAGGGGGCTGCCGGAAGCCCGGACGCCGGAAGCCCGGACGCCACGCCCCGGCCGCTGCGGGTGCTGGAGCTCACCGCCCGGGATAAGGCCTGCGAGTATCCCGACCGGGCCTGCCACGGCGAGGCCTGCCCGCTGGCGGCGGGCTTCTACGACCGGTTGCCGGCGGCGCGCCAGGCCGCCGTGGCGGGTGGCTGGCTGGACCGCGAGGCGCTGCGCGCGGTGGCCCTCGACCATGGCGTCTGCCCCTACTACCTGGGGCAGGAGCTGGCCCGCTGGTGCGACGTGGTCGTCGGCGACGTCAACCACTGGTTCGATGCCAATGCCCTGCTGCATGGCCTCGCCCGGGCCAACGACTGGCGCCTGGGCCTGCTGGTGGACGAGGCCCACAACCTGGTGGAGCGGGCCCGGGGCATGTACAGCGCCGAGCTGGACCAGCGCCGCCTCGCCCGGCTGCGCCGTGAGGCCCCCGGGGCCCTGGCGCGTCCCCTGGGGCGCCTGGCCCGGCAGTGGCAGGCGCTGGTCCGGGAGGCGGGGATGAGTGAGGCCGGCGCGCCGGGCAGACCTGGCTACCGGGTGCTCGACGGCCTGCCCGACGGGATGGTCGCGGCCCTGCAGGGGGTCGCCAGCGCCATCACCGAGCACCTGGGCGAGCACCCCGACCAGGCCTCCCTCGCGCTTCAGGAGCTGCTCTTCGAGGCGCTGGCCTTCACCCGCCTGGCGGCCTCCTTCGGCGACCACTCGCTGTGCGACCTGGCCCGTCATGGCCGCGGTCGGGCCGTGCTGGGGCTGCGCAACCTGGTGCCGGCGGACTTCCTGGCGCCGCGCTTCGCGGCGGCGCAGTCTGCCGTGCTCTTCTCGGCGACCCTGAGTCCCGCCCACTACCATCGGGACCTGCTGGGCCTGCCGGTCGCCACGGTGTGGTGGGAGGTCGCCTCGCCGTTCGCCGCCGAGCAGCTCGAGGTGCGCATCCGCGCCGATATCTCCACCCGGCTGCGCGACCGTGAGGCATCGCTTTCGCCCATCGTCGCCGAATTGGCCGAGCAGTACCGCCGCCGGCCGGGCCACTACCTGGCCTTCTTCAGCAGCTTCGTCTACCTGGAGGCGGCCCTGGCACGGTTGCAGGAGGCCCATCCGGAGATTCCCGTGCGCGCCCAGACCCGCGGCATGCGCGAGGCCGCACGCGACGCCTTCCTGGCCGGTTTCACGCCGGGCGGGCAGGGAATCGGCTTTGCGGTACTCGGCGGGGCCTTCGCCGAGGGCATCGACCTGCCCGGCGAGCGGCTGATCGGGGCCTTCATCGCCACCCTGGGCCTGCCGCCCTTCGACCCCTTCAACGAGGCTCTCAAGGCGCGGCTGGCGGCGCGCTTTGGTCGTGGCGACGACTACGCCTACCGTATCCCCGGGCTGATCAAGGTGGTGCAGGCGGCGGGCCGGGTGATCCGCGGCCCCGACGACGAAGGCACGCTGGTGCTGATGGACGACCGCTTCGCGCGGCGCGAGGTGCGGGCCCGGTTGCCGGGGTGGTGGGCGGTGGAGTGATGGCGCCTCAGCGCTGTCCGTCGGGGATCTCCTCCAGGGTGCGCCCCGACACCACGGACTCGGGCTCCGTGGACGTGGGGTTGCGTCGCGCATCGGCGGCCTCGTCGTCCATCTTCACCAGCAGCCAACCCTCTTCCTGGGCCAGGTGCGTGCGGATCAGCGCATAGCCTCCGTGCAGCTTTTCGCCCTCCAGCCAGACGGTGGCATGGCCCTCTTTGAGCTGTTCGGCGACCGAGGACCGGTCGTCGCCCTCCTTGAGGTTGCGGTAGTAGCCGCAATCCCAGATCAGTACGGTGCCGGCGCCATATTCGCCCTCGGGGATCACACCCTCGAAGTCGGCATAGGCCAGGGGATGATCCTCGGTAGGGATCGCCAGGCGCTTGACCCGCGGATCGGTGGAGGGGCCCTTGGGCACGGCCCAGGACTTCAGCACGCCATCGACCTCGAGGCGGACATCGTAGTGCAGGGTGGAGGCGGCGTGCTGCTGGATCACGAAGCGCGGCCGGTCGCCCTTCCGGCCGTCCTCCATGGGCTCGGGGGTACGGCGCGGATCGCGCTTTTCGCGGTAGCGTGTCGGGGTGTCGCGGGATGCGGCCATGGGTCGCCTCCGGCCGGTGGCTATCCCCAGTCTAGTCGCTGCGCGGGTTGTCCCGAGGCTCGCCACGATCACACTTGACGCATTCCAGCGCGAGGTCGAGTCGCGAGCGCCGCCCGGCCTCAGTGGTCACCCAGGGGCGCTCGGTCCAGGGCGGCTGATGACGCACGTGCTGGTTGTGGCCGCAGGCGAGTTCCGCGACCCAGTGGCCTTCCTCGTCGAGGTGATAGCCGATGATGGGCTGCTGCATGGCGGTAGGCAGGCTACCGCCGGGGCGGCGGGGCCTTGTAATGGCCGGGTACCGTCACCCGCTCGCCGTTGGGCAGGTCGCGGACATGGGCGGGCACGAAGACCCGCGTGATCACGCTTCTGGCTTTGCGCTCGGTCATGGGTGAGCCCTCCGTGTCATCCCTGGACGTCCTACCCCACGTTAGCGCTCGCGGCCATCGTGAATCAATGCCGGCTCGCCCCCTGATTCAGCCGGGTGAAGCGGACCGGCGGGCTGTACTTCTCGCCGTCGGGGGCGCGCTCGGGGGCGGGCCGGACTCGCCAGCCCCGTGAGGTCGCCCACTCCTTGAGTTCCCGGTAATCGAGCAGCGGGTAATCCCGCGAGTAGGGGTTGGGGGAGACCGAGGGGAAGGCGAAGGCCACATGGGGATAGCGGGCCAGGGCGTCTTCACTGTCATGGGCGCTGAGCGCCTGGTCCAGGGCAGACTGCCACGCCCGGGAGTCGCGACGTGCTACGGCTTGGGTTGCATGCATCGGATTGCCCTCGGTTGTTGTGCCTGTTGACGGGCCATGAAAGACGCACCGCCCGGTGTGGCCGGACAGGGCGTCAGGATACGTGTTCAATCCCAGCTCAGTGCGCCGCCCACCTGGTATTCGGTGACGCGAGTCTCGAAGAAGTTCTTCTCCTTGCGCAGGTCGATGATCTCGCTCATCCACGGGAAGGGATTCTGGGCGCCCGGGAACTGCTCCTTCAAGCCGATCTGCGCCAGGCGGCGATTGCAGATGAAGTGCAGGTACTCCTCCATGATCGCCGCGTTCATGCCCAGCACGCCGCGGGGCATGGTGTCACGCGCATAGGCGATCTCGAGCTCGGTGCCCTCGAGGAGCATCTGGGTGACCTCGTCCTGGAACTCGGCCGTCCAGAGGCGCGGGTTCTCGATCTTGATCTGGTTGATCATGTCCACGCCGAAGTTCAGGTGCATCGACTCGTCGCGCAGGATGTACTGGAACTGCTCGGCCACCCCGGTCATCTTGTTGCGCCGGCCCATGGAGAGGATCTGGCTGAAGCCGCAGTAGAAGAAGATGCCTTCGGTGACGCAGTAGAAGGCGATCAGGTTGCGCAACAGCTCCTGGTCGGTCTTGGTGGTGCCGGTGTTGAAGTCCGGGCGGGCCAGCGACTGGGTATGCTTGAGGCTCCAGGCGGACTTGGCGGCCACCGAGGGCACCTCGCGGTACATGTTGAAGACCTCGCCCTCGTCCATGCCCAGCGACTCCACACAGTACTGGTAGGCGTGGGTGTGGATCGCCTCCTCGAAGGCCTGGCGCAGCAGGTACTGGCGGCACTCGGGATTGGTGATCAGGCGGTAGAGCGCCAGCACCAGGTTGTTGGCCACCAGCGAGTCCGCGGTGGAGAAGTAGCCCAGGCTGCGCTCGACGATGCGCCGCTCGTCGGCGGTGAGGCCCTCGGCGCTCTTCCACAGCGCGATGTCGGCGTTCATGTTCACTTCCTGGGGCATCCAGTGGTTGGCGCTGCCGTCCAGGTACTTCTGCCAGGCCCACTCGTACTTGAAGGGCACCAGCTGGTTGAGGTCGGCGCGGGCATTGATCATCTGCTTGTCGTCGACCTCGATGCGTGCCGCACCCATCTCCAGCTCCTCGAGGCCTGCGGCCACGTCGAGCTCCTCCAGCGACCGGCGGGCACGGGCCAGGCGGTCGCCCTCGGCGGCCTGGTAGCTGCCGCGGCTCTCGGCAACGGCCGCGTTGTCGGCCTGGGGCTCGGCAGCGGGCTGCGGAGCGGGAGCCGGCTTGGGTTGCTCGGCGACGGTTGTCTCGTCCTCGTGGAACTCGTCCCAGTTCAGCATGTCACTTACCTCGAGTTAATTGGGGGCCGTAGATGGATTCATCGCTCGAGGCTCATCCGGCGGCAAGCCTGCGAGGAGGCGCTGTGAACCCATCCCTGGGCGCTACCGACGCCATCCTTGGCGTAGGACCTCCTCTTCGGCTTGTCCACGGCGCCTCTCGCTTCACCGGCGGCAATGCGTGTCTGGTTGGGCTTACTGGCAGGCCTCGCAGCCCAGCTCGTCGATCTCGCCGGCACTCGGTGCGCGCTGGCCGCCCTTGCCCTGCAGGAAGTCCTCCACGCCGCGTGGCTCCCGGCGGGGGGGCTCGGCGGCCGGTTCAGGGCTGGCCGAGGGCCCAGGAGCGCCATTGCTCACGGCATTGAGGGTGCCGCGGTCGACGGTGGACTTCTCCACCGAGGTGGCACCCAGGGCGCGCAGGTAGTAGGTGGTCTTGAGGCCGCGGAACCAGGCCATGCGGTAGGTCACGTCGAGCTTCTTGCCGGAGACCCCCTTGATGTAGAGGTTCAGCGACTGGGCCTGGTCGATCCACTTCTGGCGCCGCGCGGCGGCCTCCACCAGCCACTTGGGCTCCACCTCGAAGGCGGTGGCGTACTTGGCCTTGAGGTCGTCCGGAATGCGGTCGATGGGCTGGGCCGAGCCGTCGTAGTACTTGAGGTCGTTGATCATCACCTCGTCCCACAGCCCGCGCGCCTTGAGGTCATTGACCATGGGCGCGTTGACCACCGTGAACTCGCCGGAGAGGTTCGATTTCACGTAGAGGTTCTGGTAGGTCGGCTCGATGGACTGGGTCACGCCACAGATGTTGGAGATGGTGGCGGTCGGGGCGATGGCCATCACGTTGGAGTTGCGCATGCCCTGGCCGGCGATCTTGTCGCGCAGGCGGTCCCAGTCCTGGGTGACGCTCTCGTCGAGCTCGATGTACTTCTCGCCGCGCTCGGTCTTGAGCTTCTGGATGGAGTCGATGGGCAGGATGCCCTGGCTCCACAGCGAGCCCTCGAAGCTCTGGTACTGGCTTCGCTCGGCGGCCAGATCAGAAGAGGCCTCGATGGCGTGGTAGCTGACCAGCTCCATGGAGCGGTCGGCGAACTCGACGGCGTCCTCGGAGGCGTAGGCGATGTCCTGGGCGTAGAGGGCGTCCTGGAAGCCCATGATGCCGAGCCCCACCGGGCGGTGCTTGGCGTTCGAGTGACTCGCCTGGGGCACCGCGTAGTAGTTGATGTCGATGACGTTGTCGAGCATGCGCACGGCGGTGCGCACGGTCTTCCTCAGCTTCTCGCCGTCGAGTTTTCCGTCCACCACGTGCTGGGCCAGGTTGACGGAGCCCAGGTTGCACACCGCGATCTCGTCGGCCGAGGTGTTGAGGGTGATCTCGGTGCACAGGTTGGAGCTGTGCACCACGCCGGCGTGCTGCTGCGGGCTGCGCAGGTTGCATGGGTCCTTGAAGGTGATCCAGGGGTGGCCGGTCTCGAACAGCATCGAGAGCATCCTGCGCCACATGTCCTTGGCGCGGACGCGCTTGTAGAGCTTGAGCTCCCCCGTGCGGGTCATCGCCTCGTACTCCGCGTAGCGCTGTTCGAAGGCCGCGCCGTAGAGGTCGTGGAGGTCAGGGCAGGTGGAAGGAGAGAAGAGCGTCCACTCGCCGTCATCGAAGACCCGCTTCATGAACAGGTCGGGCACCCAGTTGGCGGTGTTCATGTCGTGGGTGCGGCGGCGGTCGTCGCCGGTGTTCTTGCGCAGCTCCAGGAACTCCTCGATATCGAGGTGCCAGGTCTCGAGATAGGCGCACACCGCGCCCTTGCGCTTGCCGCCGTTGTGCGCCAGTCCTGCCGTGGTCATGTAGGACTCGTCACCTTCGACTTCCAGATCATAAACAAACGGAAGCGTCGTGATGGTGTCCACGCTGCGCACGCGAGAGAAAAGATGGCCGTTGTAGGTGAGCCAGTTGCGCTTGACAAGGGGTCGACAGCCGACCCATTCGGCAATCTCGGCAACGGCGGGTACGCGAATGTCATAGGCCTTGCAGGCGCCGTCGAAGCGGATCTCGCTGCCATCGACGCGACGCCCCGTATGTGCCTGTTCGCGCTCACGGTACTGTCCGGCCGTGGGAATGCCGAGGCGCAGGAGTTGATAACGCAGGCTTTCGGCCAGGGCACGCGATGTGCTGGTAAAATAGATTTCCGTGCCCCGCGAGACGCCACCGTCGGTTTCCAGCAGGCCCTGAATCAGGGCCAGTGTCTGGGCTTTCGGCAAATGAGCAAAGCGACGACTGATGTGCTTGTCATGCTGGGCGTCGTAGATATCGTCCTGGCGGAACGGAAGTGTCGGAGCACCGGCCCCGGCAATTCTTCCCGTGGTGGCATCTCGCCGAACGCCATGACCCGATGCCCAATGAATCTGGGCATAGTGATCGTTGCGCGAGGTTTCCCAGAAGTGGATGCCGCGGTCTTCAAGGTAGTGACGCACGAAGTCGAGATGAGAATCGCGACCAGGGTGGCCGGACACGCCCCACTGCATGCCGTCTTTCGAGAGATGACCATCGCCCAGCAGGATACCGTAAAGGCGCGCATCTTCCACCGTTAAGCCGTCGACAGGGACGACTTCGGTGGGAATGACCTGCGCGACATAGTCCCCTTTCTGGAGGCGACCCGCGTCCACCCAGTCGGGGGATACCTTGCCTTTCTGCAGCCAGTCAAGCGTGCGCTCTGCGGATTGCTCCAAGGGCACGCCGCGCAGTGCATAGAAGGGATGACCGGCGGTGACGCGCACTGACTCGATGGCATGCTTGATGTTGAGCGCTACCATCGTCTCCATCTGGTTGTAGAGATGCCGCTGTTTGACCTGGCGGTAGGTGCCGGAAATGCCCAGGACCAGGTCGCCGGACTCGATCCGCTCGATGGGGCGAGGGCCTTCAGCGGTATGGACCAAGGTGTCGGGCGCAAAGCATTGGTTGACCGCCACGGCGGTATCGTTGACCACCTTGAGGAAGGGGACGACGCCTTGGGACTTGCCGTTGGTGCCCTTGATCCAGGAACCGAGCGCGCGGACGGGGGTCCAGTCGTTGCCCAGGCCGCCGGCCCACTTGGAGAGCAGGGCGTTGTCGCGGATGGCGCTGTAGATGCCGTCCAGCTCGTCGGGCACGGTGGTCAGGTAGCAGCTGGAGAGCTGGCTTCGCACGGTGCCGGCGTTGAACAGGGTCGGCGTGGAGGCCATGTAGTCGAAGCTCGAGAGCAGTTCGTAGAACTCGATGGCCCGCGCCTCGCGGTCGTCCTCGTTCAGCGCCAGGCCCATGGCGACCCGCATGAACATCACCTGAGGCAGTTCGTAGCGTACCTCGTCGCGGTGGATGAAGTAGCGGTCATAGAGGGTCTGCAGGCCCAGGTAGGTGAAGGCGTTGTCGCGATGGTGGTCCAGCGCCTCGCCCAGGCGGTCGAGGTCGAACTCGGCAAGCCGGGGGTCGAGCTGCTCGAAGGCGATGCCCTTGGCGATATAGGCCTTGAAGGCCGGCACGTAGAGCTCGGCCATCTCCCCGTAGGTGGCCTCGTCGGCGATGCCCAGGAAGGAGAGCGCCTCGCGGCGCAGGTTGTCCTGCAGCAGCCGGGCGGTGACGTAGGTGTAGTCGGGATCCTTTTCCACCAGGGTGCGGGCGGTCATCATCAGCGCCTGGGAAACGCCGTCCACGGTGACGCCGTCGTAGAGGTTCTTCAGCGAATCCTCGACGATCTTGCCGGCCTCGACGTTGGCCAGCTCCTCGCAGGCATCCGCCACCAGGGTCTCGATACGGCCCAGGTCCAGCGGGCGGGTGGTGCCATCGGTGAGGGTCACGTTGAGGCTGGGATGCGGTTTGACGATGTCACCGCCGGCCGCGGCGCGCGCCTGGGCGTGCTCTTCCCGATAGAGCACATAGGCACGGGCGACCCGCTGCTCGCCAGCCCGCATCAGCGCCAGCTCGACCTGGTCCTGGATGTCCTCGATGTGCAGGGTGCCGCCGTCGGGCATGCGGCGCTGGAAGGCCTGCTCGATGCTATCGGTGGACTGGCGGACGAAGTCGCGTACTCGTGAGGAGGTGGCGGCGTTGTCGCCCTCCACGGCGATGAAGGCCTTGCTCATGGCGACGGCGATCTTGTCGGCATCGAAGGGCACGACGTTGCCGTTGCGCTTGATGATGCGCAGGGCCTTGGGTGCGGTGACGGAAACGGACGGCTCGTCCGGTGTGACAATGGTATCCATGGCGCCGGGGTCCCTGACGGGTGAGTCGAATGGTCGATGGCCGCCTCTCGGGCGACGGTTGACAGGCATGGTGTCGATTGTTGAGGCACATGATGTAGTATCCGTACCGATTAGAAACACAAGATAGTGTGCTTTTCGGGCCCCATCAAGTGGATAACCTGTGGATTGGCTGTGGCCATCCGGGGGGCAGAATGGACCCCGTCGCCAGGCCCCGTCGTTGGGCCACGGAGACACTCCCTGTCGCCAAATGGCGACGGGAAGGCGCAATGCCGGATTTCGGGTATCCTTTAGCCATTGGCGTTGGCTCCCGACCGCGGGAGCCCCGCGACCGCTCACCTGCCCGCCAGGATGGAACAGAGGATGGACGACAGCTTGCAAGCCCAGGAACAGGATCACGTGTTGATCATCGAGGATGACGAGCGGCTGGCCGGCCTGACCCGCGACTACCTGGAGGCGAACGGGTTCCGGGTCACGGTCGAGGCCGACGGCGCCCGTGGGGTGGAGCGGATCCTCTCCCTGCAGCCGGACCTGGTGATCCTCGACCTGATGCTGCCGGGCGAGGATGGCCTGTCGATCTGCCGCCGGGTACGCAGCGAGTACCTTGGCCCGATCATGATGCTCACTGCCCGCACCGACGACATGGACCAGGTGCTGGGCCTGGAGATGGGCGCCGACGACTACGTGCCCAAGCCGGTGCAGCCGCGGGTGCTGCTGGCGCGCATGCGCGCCCTGTTGCGGCGTTCCGAACCGGCCGAGGTCGGCGAGGAGACCCGCCTGACCTTCCACGACCTGGTCATCGACAACGCCACCCGCGAGGCCTGGCTGGACGGCGAGCGCATCGACCTGACCAGTGCCGAGTTCGACCTGCTCTGGCTACTCGCTAGCAATGCCGGCCGGGTGCTGACCCGCGAGGAGATCTTCGACCGCCTGCGCGGCATCAAGTACGACGGTCAGGATCGCTCCATCGACGTGCGCGTCTCGCGCATTCGCCCCAAGATCGGCGACGATCCCAACCAGCCGCACCGCATCAAGACGGTGCGCAGCAAGGGCTACCTCTTCGTCAGGGATGGCTGAGCCATGCCTCGGACCCTGGCCGACAGCACCTTCCTGCGCGTCTATGTGCTGCTGGCGCTGGCGTTGCTGCTGACCTTCGGGCTGGCTCTGCTGGGTCTGGCCATGGTCGACCAGGTACGCCGCGAGCACTACCGCGAGCAGCTGGTCGAGCCTCCCATGCGGGTGTGGACCGCCTGGGTTGATGCCTTGCCCGAGGCCGGGCGCCAGGCCTGGCTGGCGAGTCGCGCCGAGCAGATCGACATGACCCTGCGGCTGGTATCGGTCGACGACCTGTCCCTGAATTATTTCTCCCGCTCGCGCCTCGAGCGCGACCGCGTGCTGGTCATGCCCCGGGGCGAGCACGGCTGGCGCCTGCAGCGCCTGCTCCCCGGTGGTGAGCAGCTGCTGGAGGTCGACGTGGCGAGCCTCAGCGAGCGGCAGCTGCGCGGGCTCACCGATCTGCTCGCCGAGTGGCTCGCCCAGGCCTCGGGCGATGCGCGCCGGGCCCAGCTGGCGCGGGTCGCCGGTGACGGCATTCCCCTGCAGCTGAGCGAGTCCCCGCCCGAGGGGCTGGACACCCGCCAGCTGGCCCGCCTGGCCGAGGGGGAGGTGGTGATCCGGCTGCTGCCCGGGCGCTGGTCCATGGCGATGTACCGCCTGCTGCCCGGCAGCGACCCCCAAACCCGCTGGCTGGCCATCGGCCCGGTGAAGGCCTTCGAGCCGCTGCCGGTCTCGCTGCAGCTGCTGCTGCTGGTGCTGCTGCTCGGCGTGCTGGCGGCGATCATCTACCTGATCGTGCGCGGCGTGGAGGCCCGCATGGCGCGGCTGGAGCTGGCGGCGACCCGCATCGCCGGCGGGCGCCTGGATACCCGCGTCAAGGTCGAGAGCGGTGACTTCCTGGGGCGCCTGGGGATGGCCTTCAACGGCATGGCCGCCCAGGTGCAGTCGCTGTTGCGCGCCCAGCAGGACATGATCCGCGCCGTCTCCCACGAGCTGCGTACCCCGGTGGCGCGCATCCGCTTCGCGGTGCAGATGGTCGAGGACATGACCGACGATCCGGCGATCCGTCGGCAGCTGGAGGGCGTCGATGGCGACATCACCGAACTCGACGAGCTGATCGACGAGATCCTCACCTATGCCCGGCTGGGCAGCGAGACGGCCAATGGCGCCGAGCTCGAGACCTCGCTGGTCGACTGCCGCGCCATGGCCGAGCGGGTCATCGAGGCGCTGCGGCCACTGCATCGTGACATCCGCATCGAGCTGGACGAGGGGCCGGAAGTGGAGGTCCAGGCGGAGCCCCGCTACCTGCAGCGGGCGCTGCAGAACCTGGTGGCCAATGCCTGCCGTCACGCCCGCAGCCGGGTCGTGATGCGCCTGCAGAGCGAGCCCCGGCTGGTGCGCCTGGACGTGGAGGACGATGGCCCCGGCATTCCCGCGGCGGCGCGCAGCGAGGTCTTCAAGCCCTTCGCGCGCCTGGACGACAGCCGCACCCGCCGCTCCGGCGGCTACGGGCTGGGGCTCTCCATCGTGCAGAAGGTCATGGCCTGGCACGGCGGCAGCGTGATGGTGGATGCCAGCGCCACGCTGGGTGGGGCGCGCTTCACCCTGCTGCTGCCGCGGCGCAACGCTACGCCGGCCTGATCCCCTCCAGCACCGCGAAGGAGGTCTCCCGGGCGGTGCGCAGGAAGTCCTCCATCCAGGGCGCGCCGCGGGTCTCCTCGCGGATCGCCGCGAACAACGTGCTCCACACCCCCTTCTCACCCAGGGCCACGGCCTTGACGTAGTCGCGTTCCAGGTACTCGGTGAGCGCCCAGTTGGGCAGGGCGCAGACGCCGCGTCCGCTGGCCACCAGCTGCATCATCATGATCGTCAGCTCGGCGGTGCGCACTTCCTTCGGCCGCACCCCGGCGGGGTCGAGGAACTGGGTGAAGACGTCCAGCCGGGAATACTCCACGGGATAGGTGATCAGGGTCTCCTCGGCCAGCTCGTCCGGGGTCACGAAGTGCTGGCCGGCCAGGCGATGCTGGCGTGCCACGGCCAGCAGGCCCTCGTAGCGGAACAGCGGCTCGTAGTGGATGCCGGGCAGTGGCTGGGGGTCGGCGGTGATCACCAGGTCGAGCTGTTCGCGGGCCAGTGCCGGCAGGGGGTCGAAGTGGTGGCCGCCGGGGATGTCGATCTCCACCTCCGGCCAGTGGTTGCGGAAGTGGTCGATGGTGGGCATCAGCCACTGGAAGCAGCTGTGGCACTCGATGGCCATGTGCAGCCGCCCCTGCTCGTTGCCGGCCAGCCGCGCCAGGTCGCGCTCGGCCATGCGCACCAGCGGCAGGACCTGCTCGGCCAGGGTCAGCAGGCGCGTGCCGGCCCGGGTGAACTCCACCGGCCGGGTCTTGCGCAGGAACAGCGGGCTGCCCAGGCGCTCCTCCAGGTCCTTGATCTGGTGGGAGAGGGCCGACTGGGTCAGGTGCACGCGTTCGGCGGCCTCCACCAGGGAGCCGGCATCGCGCAGGGCGACCAGGGTGCGCAGGTGGCGAAGTTCGAGCATTCGAGTGAGCCTGATTCATCTTGAAGATTAGAAAGTTTAGTTTGATTCACATCAGCTGGCCAGCGATCCTTCCCGACATCATTCATGCAAAAAGGACGTCATCATGACGCTGGCTCATGTCATCGGCTATCCGCGCATCGGCGCGGATCGCGAACTGAAGCGCGCCACCGAGGCCTACTGGCAGGGCGACATCGACCGCGAGGCCCTGGAGGCCACCGGGCGTGCCCTGCGCCTGGCGAACTGGGCGGCCCAGCGCGAGGCCGGACTCGACCTGGTGACGGTGGGGGACTTCGCCTTCTACGACCAGGTGCTCGATGTCTCGGTGCTGCTGGGGGCGGTGCCGGGGCGCTTCGGGGCCGAGGAGGAGGTGGCACGCGGCGAGGTGGATCTCGATACTGCCTTTCGCATGGCCCGGGGCCGGGCCCCCGGCGGCGAGCCGTCCGCGGCCTGCGAGATGACCAAGTACTTCGATACCAACTATCACTACCTGGTCCCGGAACTGCACGCCGGCCAGACCTTTCGCCTGGCCAGCCGCCGCCTCTTCGACCAGGTCGACGAGGCCCGGACCGCCGGCCACCCGGTCAAGGTGGCCCTGACCGGTCCGCTGACCTGGCTGTGGCTGGGCAAGGGGCGCGGCGAGGCCGGCGAGGGCTTCGACCGACTGTCGCTGCTCGACGGCGTCCTCGATGTCTATGCCGAGGTGCTGGAGCGCCTGGCCGGGCAGGGCGTCGAGTGGGTTCAGCTCGACGAGCCGGCGCTGGTGCAGGACCTGCCCCTGGCCTGGCGGCAGGCCTTCGAGCGCGCCTACCATCGGCTGCAGGCCGCCCCGGTCAGGCTGCTGGTGGCAAGCCCCTTCGGAGGCCTGGGCGACAATCTCTCCCTGGCGGTGGGCCTGCCGGTCGCGGGCCTGCACATCGACCTGGTACGTGCCCCGGCGCAGCTGGAGGCGGTGCTGGATCGCCTGCTGCCCCACAAGGTGCTCTCGGTGGGGGCCATCGACGGGCGCAACGTCTGGCGGGCCGACCTGGCGCTGTGGCGCGAGCGCCTGGCCACGGCGCGCATGCGCCTGGGCGAGCGGCTGTGGATCGCCACGAGCTGTTCGCTGCTGCACGTGCCGGTGGACCTGGCCGCGGAGACCACGCTGGATGCCGAGCTCAGGCGCTGGCTGGCCTTCGCCCGGCAGAAGCTCGACGAGACGGCGACCCTGGCGCGCCTGCTGGATGGCCGCGCCAGCGCCGCCGACCGCGATCGCGTCGAGGCCGCCAGCCGGGCACTGCAGTCGCGTCGCGAGGCGCCTCGCCTGCATCGCCCCGCGGTGGCCGAGCGGCTGGCCGGGGTCACGGCGGCCGATACCCGGCGCCGGTCGCCCTTCGCCGAGCGTGCCGTGGCCCAGCAGCGCCATCTCGCCCTGCCGCTGTTCCCCACCACGACGATCGGCTCCTTCCCCCAGACCGCGGAGATTCGCGCCGACCGGCGCGCCTTCAAGGCCGGCGAGCTCTCGCGCGAGGCCTACGAGGCGCGGATGCGCGAGGAGATCGCCCGGGTGGTGGCCCGCCAGGAGGCGCTGGGCCTCGACATGCCGGTGCACGGCGAGCCCGAGCGCAACGACATGGTGGAATACTTCGGCGAGCAGCTCGACGGCTACGCCTTCACGCGCTTCGGCTGGGTGCAGAGCTACGGGACGCGCTGCGTCAAGCCGCCGATCCTCTTCGGTGACGTGGTGCGCCCGGCGGCGATGACGGTGCGCTGGAGCGAATACGCCCAGTCGCTCACCGAGCGGCCGATGAAGGGGATGCTCACGGGACCGGTCACCCTGCTGCAGTGGTCCTTCGTGCGCGACGACCAGCCCCGCGAGACCACCTGCCGGCAGCTCGCCCTGGCGCTGCGCGACGAGGTCCTCGACCTCGAGGCGGCGGGCATCCGCGCCATCCAGATCGACGAGCCGGCGTTGCGCGAGGGGCTGCCGCTGCGCCGCGCCGAGTGGCAGGGCTACCTCGACTGGGCGGTGGCCTGCTTCCGGCTGGCCGCCTCGGGGGTACGCGACGAGACCCAGATCCACACCCACATGTGCTATGCGGAGTTCAACGACATCATCGAGTCGATTGCCGCCCTGGACGCCGATGTGATCACCATCGAGACCTCGCGCTCGGCGATGGAACTGCTCGACGCCTTCCAGGACTTCGCCTACCCCAACGCCATCGGGCCGGGGGTCTACGACATCCACTCGCCCAATATCCCCGAGGTGGCCTGGATGGTGGCGCTGATGGAGAAGGCCGCCGAGCGCATCCCGGTCGAGCGGCTCTGGGTGAACCCGGACTGCGGCCTCAAGACCCGCGGCTGGGCCGAGGTGGAGCCGGCCCTGGCCAGCATGGTCGAGGCGGCGCGGGAGCTGAGGCGCCGCCATGGCTGACGCCCAGCGTTGAGCCGGGTGCCGGCGCGCCGGGGCAGGGTGGCTGGTATGCTCCCGGGGAACATCGCCGACACGCAAGGAGCCGCCATGTCCCGTCACACCGTTTCCGCCGCCGCCCCCCTCGCCCTGCTGGGGGCGGCCTTGTGGCTTGCCGGCTGCGCCGCCACCCCGGACGGCGCGGCGACACGCCCCGAGGTCAGCGATCGCGGGACCGCCAGCGAGGATGCGGCGCCCGAGGCGTCGCCCGCCGCGCCGCTGATGCCCTCGCTCTTCTTCCCCGGCGATGCCGGGGCGTTCACCGCCTGGCGCTGCACGCCGGCTCAGGACCTGGTCACCGCGGTGACCGAGGATGAGCTGCGACTCTGGTCCGCCCATGGGGCCTACCGGCTGCCGCCGGCGGTGGTGGCCAGCGGTGCCCGCTACCAACAGGGCGAGCTGAGCTTCTGGAACAAGGGCGACCAGGCGGTGGTGGAGAGCGCCACCGGGCGGCTCGACTGCACCCGCGACCTGAACCAGGAGGTGCTCACCCGTCGCCAGCGGCCGGGCACCATGTTCCATGCCCGCGGCAACGAGCCGGGCTGGGTGGTCAACCTGGCCAGCGACCGGCCCGAGGCGACCCTGGTGCTGGACTACGGGGAGCGCAAGATGACCCTGCCCTACCGGGTGACCACCCTGGACAACGGCGAGGGGCGGATGATCCTGGCCAGTGGCCGGGCCGACACGCCCTTCGAGCTGCGCCTCGAGGCGCGGGCCTGCTTCGACAGCATGAGCGGCCAACCCTTCCCGGCGCGGGTCACCCTGAGCATCGACGGCGAGCAGTATCGGGGCTGCGGCCAGGGCATCGCGCCCTGAAACTCCTGGGCGTTACTGTGCTTCACAGCTCGCGCGTGGGCGGTAGTGGTTATTCTCATTGGGCGTCCGGGTGCGCCCATGGCGGCCCCGCGACCAGGATGCGCGCCTGCACCGGGCAATCGTCGCGGTGGGCGCCGGGCAGGTAGCCGGTGCTCATCAGCAGCTCGCCGACGATTTCCGGCCCGGTGAAGCGGAAGGTGCGCCGGAAGAGGCGCACCCAGGCGGCGTGGTCCAGTGGATGGTGGTGGTCGAGCCAGGCGCGCAGGCTGCCGTGTTCGGCCTGCAGCGCCTGCACCACTCCGGCATTGTGGATCACGGCATCGACCTTGAGACGGTTGCGGATGATGCCGGCATCCGCCAGCAGACTCGCACGCTCGGCTTCGCCATAGGCGGCGATGCGGTCGATGTCGAAGCCCTCGAAGGCGGCCCGGAAGGCCTCGCGCTTCTTCAGCACGGTGAGCCAGGAAAGCCCCGCCTGGTTGATCTCCAGCACCAGGCGCTCGAAGAGGGTGCGGTCGTCGTCCACCGGGAAGCCGTATTCGTGGTCGTGATAGGGGCCGTGGAACGGATGCCCGGGGGCCAGGTCGCAGTAATGGCTCATGGGGCTGCTGCCTCGTGGTCGGGATTGGCAGGGGAGTCGTGACTTGCCAGGATGAAGCCATCCTTATCAACTGTGAACCGGGAGAACGTCCATGCAATACCTTCACACCATGGTTCGGGTCAGCGACCTCGACGCTTCGCTGCACTTCTACTGCGACCTGCTCGGCCTGACCGAGGTGCGTCGCAAGGAGAGCGAGAAGGGCCGCTTCACCCTGGTCTTCCTGGCTGCCCCGGAAGACGAGGCCCGCTCCGCCGAGCTCAAGGCGCCGGAGCTGGAGCTGACCTGGAACTGGGATCCGGAGGAATACACCGGGGGGCGCAACTTCGGCCACCTGGCCTATCGGGTGGACGACATCTACGCCCTCTGCGAGCACCTGCAGGCGAACGGCGTGACCATCAACCGTCCGCCCCGGGACGGCCACATGGCCTTCGTCAGGAGCCCCGACGGCATCTCCGTCGAGTTGCTCCAGAAGGGCGATCCCCAGGAGCCCAAGGAGCCCTGGGCTTCCATGGAGAACACCGGAACCTGGTGATCTCCAGGTGAAAGCTGGATATTGTATCAATCGGGCCGCCAGGCCATCCGTCCGCTGCCCAGGAAGACCAGCGCCACGGCGCCGAACAGGAAGAAGCCCTGCAGCTCCAGGGCCCAGCCGCCATTGCCGTTGAAGGCCGTGAGCTCGTCCATGTGCACCAGGAAGATGGCCACCACCATGTTGGCGGCCATCAGCAGCCCCGCCACGCGGCTTCGCCAGCCGATCAGCGCCATCAGCGGCGCCACCACCTCGCCGATCAGCACGCCGTAGGCGAGCGCGGTCGGCAGGCCCTGGCCGGCCAGGGTGTTGCCGATCCCGGTCAGGCTGCCCGGGTTGAGCAGCTTGGTCAGCCCGTGAGGCAGCAGCAGGCCCGCCACATTGAGTCGCAGGATCAGCTTGCCGAGGGCATCGTTATGGAGCGCGTGAAGCATGCGGGGCCTCATGGGGGAACAAGGAATGGGGCGCGGGGGAATTGTCTCGAGGCCCCGGCTGGGGCAAGCTTGTCGCCTGGGCAATCGCCTCGCGCCTCAAGGAAGATACCATGATGATCAAACCGTTACGCAACACTCTGCTGATGGCGGCCGGCGCGCTGCTGCTGGCCGCCTGCGGTGGTGGCCCGGCCCCCCAGGTCGCCGGCGAGCCCGCGGCCCGGTTCGAGGGCCCGGTGGTCGACCAGCGCTGGAACCTGCTGTTGGTGGGCACCAACGAGCGCCTCGAGATGCCGGAGCGTCCCTACTTCGTGATTGACCGTGACGGCCGGGTCAGCGGCAGCGATGGCTGCAACCGGCTGACCGGCCGGGCCGTGCTCGGCGACAACAACCGCATCGCCTTCTCGGAGCTGGCCACCACCCGCCGCGCCTGCCCACAGGCACAGGATGCCGCCCGGGTGACCGGCATGCTGGAGCGTGCCTACCGCTACCTGATCGACCACGACCGGCTGGTGTTCTTCGGCCCTGACCAGCGGGTATTGGGCGGCTGGCGCCGCGTTGACTGACCTGACAACGACCGACCCGTAAACGACAAGGGCCCGCCAATGGCGGGCCCTTGTGGCTGGAGTGGAACGATCACAGCGCGGCGATCTTGTCGCGCTGCTCGACCAGCAGGCGGCGAGAGGCCTGCTGGTCGGCTAGCTTACCGCGCTCCTTCTCGACCACCGCCTCGGGGGCTTTGGCAACGAAGCTCTCGTTACCGAGCTTCTTCTCGACGGCGCCGATCAGCTTATCCTGCTTGTCGATCTCCTTGGCCAGGCGCGCGAGCTCGGCCTCCTTGTCGATCAGGTCGGCCATGGGCACCAGCACCTCCATCTCGCCCACCAGCTGGGTGGCCGAGAGGGGCGCCTGTTCGTGATCGTCGAGCCAGTCGACGCTCGCTAGCTTGGCCAGCTTGGCGAGGAAGGGCCGGTTGGCTTCCAGGCGCGCTGGGTCGTCCGGCCCGCCCTTGGTGAGCAGCACCTCCAGCGGCTTGCCCGGGGCGATGTTCATCTCGGCGCGGATGTTGCGCACCGCGACGATCACCCCCTTGAGCCACTCGATATCGCGGGTCGCCGCCTCGTCGACCCTGCTGTCATCGGCCTGGGGCCAGGGCTGGACCATCAGGGAATCCCCCACGCCCTGGTGGGTGCCGGCCAGCGGGGCGACGCGCTGCCAGATCTCCTCGGAGATGAAGGGCATCATCGGGTGGGCCAGGCGCAGGATCGCCTCCAGCACGCGCACCAGGGTGCGGCGCGTGCCGCGCTTGGCGTCGGCCGAAGCCTCTTCATCCCACAGTACCGGCTTGGAGAGCTCCAGGTACCAGTCGCAGTACTCGTTCCAGACGAACTCGTAGAGCGCCTGGGAGGCGTGGTCGAAGCGGAACTCCTCCAGGGCCCTGGTCACCTGAGTCTCGGTCTGCTGCAGGCGCGACACGATCCAGCGGTCGGCCAGCGACAGCTCGACCGGCTCGTCGCACTGCCCTTCGAGAGAGAGCCCGGTGTCCTCGCCCTCGGCGTTCATCAGCACATAGCGGGAGGCATTCCACAGTTTATTGCAGAAGTTGCGGTAGCCCTCCAGGCGGCCCATGTCGAACTTGATGTCGCGCCCGGTGGTGGCCTGGGAGAGGAAGGTGAAGCGCAGGGCGTCGGTGCCGTGGGGCTCGATGCCCTCGGGAAACTCGGCGCGGGTGGCCTTCTCGATCGCCCGCGCCTTCTGCGGCTGCATCATGTTGCCGGTGCGCTTCTGCACCAGGCTTTCCAGGTCGATGCCGTCGATCAGGTCGATGGGATCGAGCACGTTGCCCTTGGACTTGGACATCTTCTGACCCTGGCCGTCGCGCACCAGGCCGTGCACGTAGACCTGCTGGAAGGGCACCTCGCCCATGAACTTGCCGGTCAGCATGATCATCCGCGCGACCCAGAAGAAGATGATGTCGAAACCGGTGACCAGCACGCTGGAGGGGTGGAAGGTCGCCAGCTCCGGGGTCTCTTCCGGCCAGCCCAGGGTGCCGAAGGTCCACAGCCCGGAGCTGAACCAGGTGTCCAGCACGTCCTCGTCCTGGGTCAGTTCGAGGTCGGCGGGCAGGTCATGCTTCTGCCGGGCTTCCGCCTCGCTGCGTGCCACGTAGACGTTGCCCTCGGCGTCGTACCAGGCGGGGATGCGGTGGCCCCACCACAGCTGGCGGGAGATGCACCAGTCCTGCAGCTCGCGCATCCAGGCGAAGTACATGTTCTCGTAGTTCCTGGGCACGAACTGGATGTCGCCCTTCTCCACCGCCTCGATGGCCGGCTTGGCGAGGCTCTCCACGGCGACGAACCATTGGTCGGTGAGCAGCGGCTCGATGACGTCGCCGGAGCGGTCGCCATAGGGCAGGGTGTTGCTGACCGTCTCGATCTGCTCGAGCAGGCCGGCGGCGTCCATGTCGGCGACGATGCGCGCCCGCGCGTCGAAGCGGTCCAGCCCGGCATAGGCCTCGGGCAGGGTCGGGTCGACATCGGGCAACGGCCGGCCCTGGATGTCGAAGGCCTCGGCTAGCGCCAGGATGGCGGCATCCTGGGTGAGGACGTTGATCAGCGGCAATTCCTGACGGCGGCCCACCTCGTAGTCGTTGAAGTCGTGGGCCGGGGTGATCTTCACGCAGCCCGAGCCCTTGTCCATATCGGCATGCTCATCCGCCACGATCGGGATGCGACGCCCGACCAGCGGCAGTTCCACGAACTTGCCCACCAGCGACGCATAGCGAGGATCTTCCGGGTTGACTGCCACCCCGGTGTCGCCGAGCAGGGTCTCGGGGCGGGTGGTGGCGACGACCAGATAGGGCTTGCCGTCATCGGTGGTCACGCCGTCGGCCAGCGGATATCGGAAGTGCCAGAAGCTGCCCTGCTGGTCGCGGTTCTCGACCTCGAGGTCCGAGATGGCGGTGTGCAGGGTGGGGTCCCAGTTGACCAGCCGCTTGCCGCGGTAGATCAGGTCCTCCTCGAAGAGGCGCACGAAGACCTCCTGCACCGCCCGGTAGAAGCCGTCGTCCATGGTGAAGCGCTCGCGCGACCAGTCGACGCTCGCCCCTATGCGGCGCAGCTGGCGGGTGATATGCCCGCCGGACTCCTGCTTCCACTCCCATACCCGGTCGATGAAGGCCTCGCGGCCCAGGTCGAAGCGGGTCTTGCCCTCCTCGGCGGCGATCTTGCGCTCGACCAGCATCTGGGTGGCGATGCCGGCGTGGTCGGTGCCCACCTGCCAGAGGGTGTTGCGCCCCTGCATCCGCCGCCAGCGGATCAGGGTGTCCATGATGGTGTCCTGGAAGGCGTGGCCCATGTGCAGGCTGCCGGTCACGTTGGGCGGCGGGATCATGATCGCGTAAGGCGAGCCCTCGCCCGAGGGGGCGAAGCGGTTGTCGGCTTCCCAGCGCTCGTACCAGCGGGATTCGATCTGCTCGGGTTGGTAGGTCTTGTCCATGGGCATTCCGGGTCGAGGAGGTGGCACCGACCCATGGCAGCGCGCCTCGCGGGCGCTGCCAGGGTGCCGGGGATGCTGAAAATGGGGCTGATTATAGCGTGACGCCGGGGGAGGCGTCAGCCCGCCTGGCTCTTGAGCTGGTGCGGGGTGACCGGGTAGCCGCGCTTGCGATAGGTCTGCCAGCACTCGCGCTTGGCGGTGAGCACGTCCTGGTGCTGGTTGATGATCTCGGCGACCCGCTCGAAGCGCGAGAACCACTCGGGGATCCCGGGGTGCAGGTTGAGCAGCGCCTGGGGCGGCTCGCCGACCATCGGCAGGTCCTGCCAGCCGATGGTCACCGGCACGCCCTCCGCCCCCTCGCTGCCCGACAGGGCGTGAGGCACATAGGCGTCGGCCCGGAAGGTCCAGAGCCGCTCGTCCAGTTCCCGGGCCATGGCCTCGTCCTCGGCATGCAGGTGCAGCCGATAGCCCTTGCGATAGATGGTCTCGGCCAGCCGGCAGGCAAAGCCGAGACGCGCCTCCAGGGTGGTGTCCGGGAGGATGTAGAAGTCGACCTGGGTCATCTAGAGCTCGTTGCCGTTCTCCACGCTGCGCGTTTCCTCCTCGCGATCCAGCAGGTACTGGGTCAGCAGCCCGACCGGGCGGCCGCTGGCGCCCTTCTCCTTGCCGGAGGTCCAGGCCGTGCCGGCGATGTCCAGGTGCGCCCAAGGGAACTGGTCGGCGAAGCGCGACAGGAAACAGGCGGCGGTGATGGTGCCCGCCGGCTTGCCGCCGATGTTGGCCAGGTCGGCGAAGTTGGAGTCGAGCTGCTCCTGGTACTCGTCCCACAGCGGCAGGTGCCAGGCGCGGTCCCAGGCGGTCTCGCCGGCATCCAGCAGGTCCAGCGCCAGGTCGTCGTCGTTGGAAAGCAGACCGGTGGCATGGTGGCCCAGGGCGATGATGGCGGCACCGGTCAGGGTGGCGATGTCGACCACGCTGGCCGGTTCGAAGCGCTCGGCGTAGGTCAGGGCGTCGCACAGCACCAGGCGACCCTCGGCGTCGGTATTGAGCACCTCCACCGAGAGGCCCTTCAGCGTGTGGATGATGTCGCCGGGCTTGGTGGCGCGGCCGTCGGGCATGTTCTCGGCGGCGGCGACGATGGCCACCAGGTTGATCTTCGGCTGGATGGCGAGCACCGAGGTGACGGTGCCGAACACGCTGGCCGCCCCGCACATGTCGAACTTCATTTCATCCATGGCCTCGCCGGGCTTGAGCGAGATGCCGCCGGAGTCGAAGGTGATGCCCTTGCCGACCAGCACGTGGGGGGCGTCGTCGGGGCTCTCGGCGCCCTGGTATTTCATGACGATCAGCCGCGTGGGCTGCGCGCTGCCGCGGCCCACGGAGAGCAGGCTGTGGGCGCCCAGGCGCTCCAGGGCCTCCTCGTCGAGGATCTCCACGGACAGCGCCCCGTGGGCGGCATGGCCCAGCGCCTCGGCCTGCTCGGCCAGGTAGCTCGGGGTGCAGACGTTGCCCGGCAGGTTGCCCAGGGTGCGGGTGGTGGCCACGCCCTGGCCGATGGCGCCCCCGATGCGTCTGCCCTGGCGGGCCGCCTCGGCATCGCCGTGCTCGCTGACCAGCAGGGTGACGCGGGCGAGCTGCGGCGCGGGCGCCTTCTCGGACTTGAACTCGTCGAAGCGGTAGACGGCGCGATGGGCGGCCTCGGCCACCATGCGGGCCTTCCAGTCGCAGGCGCGCTCGGGCACCGGCACGTCGGTGAAGGCCACGGCGACGTCCTCGATGGGCAGCGTCGCCAGGGCGGTGAAGGCGGCATCGAGCGCCTTGCGGAAGGCGCCTTCCCGGCACTTGTCGCGCTTGCCGAGGCCCACCAGCATCAGACGGTCGGCATTGAGCCCCGGGGCGAAGGGGACCATCAGCACATTGCCCAGCTTGGCGTCGAAATCGCCGCGCTCGATCAGCTGGCCGATCAGCCGCTCGCTGACATCGTCGAGCTTGGCGGCAGCGGGCAGCAGCTCACCGTCCTTGAACACCGGTACCACGAAGCAGGCCGTCTCGGCCTTGGCGGGATTGGCCGTCTGAACAGGGAATTCCATGGAGTCTCCACAAGACAAGCTTTGGGGTTACAAGCGATGGGGGATTCTGGATAATGCCGGCACGTTGCCGAGTCATCCCAGTGTACCCAAGGCAAGGCGTCATTGCATGGAAGATGGCCGGGCCCCACGGGGTGCCGGGCCGGGAGACAGCGTTGATCATATTCCGTTACCTGACCCGCGAGATCCTGCTGACCATGGCCGCCGTGGCCGGCGTGCTGTTGCTGGTGATCATGGGCAGCCGCTTCATCCGCTACTTCTCCAATGCCGCCGAGGGTGATATCCCGGTGAGCATCCTCGGCACCCTGATGCTCTTGAACCTGCCGGGGTTCCTCGAGCTGATCCTGCCGCTGGCCTTTTTCCTGGGCATCCTGCTGGCCTATGGTCAGCTCTATCTCAATAGCGAGATCACCGTGCTGGTGGCCTGCGGCACGAGCCCCAATCGCCTGCTGGAGGTCAGTCTGGTGCCGGCCACCCTGGTGGCGATCCTGGTGGGGGTGTGCAGCCTCTGGCTGACCCCGGCCGGGGCCCTGGACAAGGAGGTGCTCCTCGAGGAGCAGCGCAGCCAGCTCGACTTCTCGGCCCTGGCGCCGGGTCGCTTCCAGGATTTCGGTGGCGGGCGCACGGCCTACACCGAGGGCTTCAGTGACGACGGCACCCGGATGCAGGAGGTCTTTATCAGCGAGCGACAGTCGCGCAGCGACGGCACCCCCGAGAGCGTGGTGACCCGGGCCGAGACCGGCTACCAGACCGTCGACCCGGAGACCGGCAGCCGCTTTCTGGTGCTCGCCGACGGCGAGCGCTACAGCGTCGACCCCGGGCGAGCCGAGGCCGAGCGGCTGGCATTCGGCACCTATGCGGTGCGCCTCTCGGGAGCCGCCGAGAAGGCCGAGCTCGATGCGCCCGAATACGCTACCACCGCCGTGCTATTCGCCGATGACGCCCTGACGGCGCGGGCCCAGCTGCAATGGCGGCTGGGCCTGCCATTGATGGTCTTTATCCTGACGCTGCTGGCCATGCCGCTCTCCCGGGTCAATCCCCGCCAGGGGCGCTTCGCCAAGCTGCTGCCGGCCATCTTCCTCTACGTGGCCTACCTCAGCCTGCTGCTGGCGGCGCTGGACGCCATCGGCCGCGGCAGCTGGCCGGTGGCGGTGGGGATGTGGCCGATCCACGGCGGCTTCCTGGCCCTCGGCCTGGCGATGATGGCCCGGGCCCAGCACAAGGGGATGAGCGGATGATTCTCGACCGGCTCGATCGCTATATCGCCCGCAACGTGCTGGGTGCCATCATCGTGGTGCAGGTGGTGCTGCTGGGTCTTGACCTGGTGATCACCTACATCAACGACCTCGGCGACGTGGAGGGCGACTACGGCGCCTTCCAGGTACTGCTCTACCTGCTGATGCGCCTGCCCTGGCGCTTCTACCAGTACGCGCCGGTGGGGGTGCTGATCGGCGCACTGATCGGCCTGGGCAGCATGGCCTCGAGCAACGAGCTGACGGTGATGCGTGCCGCCGGGCGCTCGCTGGTCCGCATCCTCTGGGGCGTGATGAAGCCAATCATCCTGGTGATCGTGGTGGTGCTCGCCATCGCCGAGTTCGTCAGCCCGCACACCGAGCAGTTCGCCAGCGCCTGGCGCCTCGAGCAGCGGCAGGGCGAGGGCGCGGTGCTCACCGGGCGCGGCGGCTGGCAGCGCGAGGGTGACAGCTTCTATCGCTTCGGGGCCATCCGCGCCGATGATACCGTGCTCGACCTGACCCGCTACCGCTTCGAGGACAAGGCCCTGCGCGAGGCGATGAGTGCTCGGCGGGCGGTGTGGCGCGATGACCATTGGCAGCTGCAGGACGTGGCGGTGACCCGCTTCCGCGAGGCGCGCACCGAGGTCGAGCGCCATGACACCCTGGACTGGGAGACCGCCATGACGCCGGCCCAGCTCGAGCGGCTGCTGCGTGACGTGGAGAGCCAGGCGCCCAGCGAGTTGTGGGCCTATGCGCGTTTCCTGCGCGAACAGGGCCAGCAGGCGACCCAGCCGCTGTTGTATTTCTGGCAGAAGATGCTGATGCCCTTGACCATGGCCTCGCTGGTATTGGTGGCGGCGTCCTTCGTGTTCGGTCCCATGCGCACCGTGGCCGCCGGGACTCGGGTCTTCTACGGCGTCATCATCGGCCTGGTCTTCAAGTACGTGCAGGATCTGCTGGGGCCGGCTTCCATGGTATTTGGCTTCTCGCCGGCCTGGGCGGTACTGACGCCGACCCTGCTGAGTGCCGGGCTGGGGCTGTACCTCTTGCGTCGCACTGGCTGAGGAGAGGGATTCATGCAACGACGCTTCGACCAACTCGACGCTGTCTGGCCAGCCGGCCTCGGCCGGCGGCTGGGCGCCATGCTCTATGACGGCCTGCTGGTGCTGGCGATCTGGATCGTCATGGCCTCGGCGCACCTGGCCGTGGTGCGGCTGGTGCTGGAGGTGCCGGCGGAGCAGGTGGGCACGGGGCCCGCTTTGGTGCTCTCGCTGCGCCTGCTGCTGGCGGTCAGTGCCTTCGCCTTCTTCGCCTTCTTCTGGACCCGCGGCGGCATGACGCTGGGCATGCAGGCCTGGCGGCTGCGGGTGCAGACCCTCGACGGCTGCTCGATCACCGCTCTCCAGGCGCTGCAGCGCTTCCTGGTGGCCGGCATCTCGCTGGCCGCCTTCGGCCTGGGCTACCTGTGGATCCTCGTCGACGGCGAGAAGCGCAGCTGGCCGGACATCGCCTCCGGCACCCGGGTGGTGGTCCTTCCCAAGCGCCCTTGAGGCGCGCGCGATGCGCCCGTCCTGACCTCGGTCAGGTTTTTGCGGGATGCCGCTTGCGATTACCCATGCGAATTATTTACATTCACTTCATGGCCAGCGTGAGGTGATGTGATGTACGTCTGTATTTGCAAGAACGTGACCGACCACCGGATCCGGGACGCCGTCGAGGACGGGGCGCGTAGCTGGCGCGAGGTCCAGCAGGTGACGGGGTGCGGGACCCAGTGCGGCAAGTGTGCCTGCACCGGCAAGGACATCACCCGCGAGGCGATCCAGGCCGAGCTGAGCGCCGCGGCACAGGGGCTCGCCTACGCCGTCTGATGGCAATCGCTATCATTCTCCTTCGCCTTAACAAGTCCATGATTTTATTGAATTATGTGTGACATTGCCTAGACTGTGGAAGGTGCGGGCTGGCCAGGCTTCGGTGGCCGTGCCAAGCTGACAGCCAGCCCCCCGACAACCGCGATCGAGGTAATGAGATGAAAGGCGACAGCAAGGTCATCGAACACCTGAACACCGCGCTCGGCAACGAGCTGGTGGCCATCAACCAGTACTTCCTGCATGCCAAGATGTACAAGGACTGGGGTCTGAAGGCGCTGGCCAAGTGGGAGTACGACGAGTCCATCGAGGAGATGCAGCACGCCGACAAGCTGATCGAGCGCATCCTCTTCCTCGAGGGCATTCCCAACCTCCAGGACCTCGGCAAGCTGAACATCGGCGAGAACGTGCGCGAGATGCTCGAGTGCGACCTGAAGATCGAGCACGAGGGCCGCAACGACTACATCGAGGCCATCGCCTACTGCGAGCAGGTCAAGGACTACGTCAGCCGCGACCTCTTCCGGGGCATCCTCACCGACGAGGAAGACCATATCGACCACATCGAGACCGAACTCGGCCTGATCGACAAGGTCGGCATCGAGAACTACATGCAGACGCAGATGCAGGAAGCCGGCGAGGAGTAACACCTGACCCTCCACCGACCCCGGGTCTCGACGAGAGCGCCCCGCGGCCTTGGCCGCGGGGCGCTCCTGCGTCAGGGGAAGGCCTTCTCCAGGGCAAAGCGGGGCACCGGCTCGCCCTGGACCTCGACGCTCTCCAGGAAGATGTCCAGCGGGCGCGTCCAGAGGCCATAGTCGCCGTAGAGGGCGCGATAGACCACCAGCGGCTCCTCGGTCTCGCTGTGCCGGGCGACGCCCAGCACCTCGTAGAGCGGGCCCTTGTAGTGGCGGTAGATGCCAGGGCGAGGGACGTTGTGTTCCATGGGCGGATTCTCTGGTTTCAAGGGCATGGTTTCAAGGGCATGGTCTCAAGGGCATGGTCTCAAGGGCATGGCCTCAAGCGCGGTGTCAGGGCGTGGCGCGGGCCTGTTTCGCCAGCCTGGCCAGCACCCGGGCGGCGGCGGTGAAGCCGAAGCTGCCGGTGACGAAGGTCGCCGCCCCGAAGCCCGAGGCGCAGTCGAGCCGGGTGGCCTCCCCGTCGGCGGGCTTCTGGAAGCATACCTCGCCGTCGCTGCCCGGATAGACCAGCTGCTCGTCGGAGTAGACACACTCCACCGAGAAGCGCCGCTTCGGGTTGCGCGAGAAGCCGAAGTCGCGCCGCAGCCGGGCGCGCACCTTGGCGAGCAGTGGGTCGTGCTCGGTGCGGGTCAGGTCGGCCACCCGGATGCGGGTCGGGTCGGTCTGGCCGCCCGCGGCGCCGGTCACCACGATCGGCAGCTTGCGACGCTTGCACCAGGCGATCAGCGCCGCCTTGGCGACCACGCTGTCGATGGCGTCCACCAGCTGGTCGGCATCGGCGGGGATGCGCCTGGCCAGGTTGGCGGGAGTGACGAAGGCGGTGTCGGCCACCACCTCGATGCCCGGCTGGATGGCCTGGCAGCGTTCGGCCAGCACCTCCACCTTGGGGCGGCCGATGGTGCCGTCCAGGGCGTGCAACTGGCGGTTGACGTTGCTGACGCAGACGTCGTCGAGATCGATCAGCGTCAGCTTGCCGATGCCGGAGCGCGCCAGGGCTTCCACCGTCCAGCTGCCCACGCCGCCCACGCCCACCACCACCACGTGGGCGCGGCGGAAGCGCTCGGCGGCACGCCGGCCGTAGAGCCGGCGGATGCCGCCGAAGCGGGCCTCGTAGTCGTCCGGGGCAGCGGCAGGGGCGATGAAGGTGGCGGAATCGGTCATGGCATCATGCTCGGGCGGTCGTGGTGTCGGGGCGGCGCCGGCAGGTGGCCCGTCCAGCCGAAGCGCTCGAAGAGCGTCGTCATGCAGGCATCCAGGGGGCAGCAGAGGTCGAGGCGCCGGCCGCTCACCGGGTGGTCGAAGGCCAGGCCCACCGCCGCTAGCAGCAGGCGCGGGCATTCCAGGCGCTCGGCGAAGAAGCGGTTATGGTTGCCCTTGCCGTGCTTGGCATCGCCGATGATCGGGTAGCCACGCCGGGAGAGATGGCGGCGGATCTGGTGGCGGCGGCCGGTCTGCGGCCGCGCCTCGATCAGCGAGTAGCGGCTCTGGGGGTAGCGATCCACCCTGACCGGCAGCTCGACGCTGTCGAGCCGGCGGACCTCGGTCACCGCCGCCATGGCCGGCATCTCGGCCTTGGGACGGCGACCGTCCTCCTCGCGCAGCGGGTAGTCCAGCCGCTCCTGGTGCGGGCCGATGCCACGCACCACCGCCAGGTAGCGCTTCTCCACCCGGCGAGCGGTGAAGGCCGCCTGGAGGCCCGCCGCAGTCTCGGGGTCGAGCGCGAAGACGATCACCCCGGAGGTCGGGCGGTCCAGGCGGTGGACCGGGTAGACCCGACGGCCGAGCTGGTCGCGCAGCCGTTGCAGCAGGAACTCGCGCTCGCCGCGGGCCAGCGCGCTGCGATGCACCAGCAAGCCGGCCGGCTTGTGCACGGCGACCAGGTGGTCATCCTGATGGAGAAGGCTCAGCGCTGGCGTCATCGGGGCACCTTCGGGGTCAAGGGGGCGCCATTGTCGCCGGCCGGCGTCGTGCTGTCATCCTATCCTCGCCCCGTCGCGACCGGGAAAATCCGGTGGGAGATCGGCATGGCCGCTAGTCTGGTCGACATGAGAACTCGTCTACGTCTGGGGACCCTGCTGATGCTGGGCGAGGGCAAATGAGGGCGCTGGCCGAAATGGCGGGCGCCACCATGGCCGGCTCGCCTTGCAGTGCACAATTCGTCATGCTGGGAGAGACCGCTGCCCGGAGCCCGAACATGAAGCATTCGCCCGCCTATCACCTCGCCGCCACCGTGCTGTATGGCTTCGACGAGTACCGCTCGCGCTTCAAGCAGATCACCGCGGACGCCAGCCGCCGCTTCCGGGATGCCGCCTGGCGCGAGGCCCAGCAGGCCTCGGCGGAGCGCATCGACCTCTATGACGAGAAGGTCCAGGAGACGCTGGCTCGGCTGAGGCGCACCTTCGACGATGATCTGCTGACTCACTGCGAGTGCTGGGGGGAGGCCCGGCGGCACTACGCCGAGTTGATCGACCAGCGGCTGGACTACGAGCTGGCCGAGACCTTCTTCAACTCGATGTTCTGCTCGCTCTTCCACCACCGGCACATCCACAACGATTGGATGTTCGTCTACAGCTCCCGGGAGCGGGCGGCACACCACTCCGGCCTGACGCTGTGTCGGCGCCACAGGGTGAGAGGCGATTGGGTGGCGGGACTGCGCTGGGCCTTGGGCGAGGCACGCTTCGAGGCGCCCTTCGTCGACCTGGAGCGGGATGCGGCCCTGGGGGGCGAGGCGCTCCAGCGGCTGCTGCCCGAGGCCATCCGCGAGGACCCGGAGGCCGAGATCGAACTGATCAAGAGCGTCTTCTACCGCAACAAGGGCGCCTACCTGGTCGGTCGGGTGCTGGGCGGTGGCCAGCAGGTGCCGCTGGTGCTGCCGGTGCTGTATGCGGAGGGCGAAGGGCTGCACCTGGACACCGTGCTGATCGAGCCCGATGAGGTGTCGATCATCTTCTCCTTCACCCGGGCCTACTTCCAGGTGAAGGTGGTGGTGCCCAGCGAGTTCGTGCACTACCTCCAGGAGCTGATGCCCGACAAGCCCCAGGGCGAGCTGTATGCCGCCATCGGCTTCTTCAAGCACGGCAAGACCGAATTCTTCCGTGCCCTCAACTACCAGGTGGCGCGGCGCGAGGACACGTTCATCATCGCGCCCGGCGTGCGCGGGATGGTCATGGCGGTGTTCGTGCTGCCCTCATCCCGCACCGTGTTCAAGATCATCAAGGACCGCTTCGATCCCACCAAGGCGATGAGCCGCGAGAACGTGCGCGAGAAGTATCGCCTGGTCAAGCGCCATGACCGCGTGGGGCGCATGGCCGATACCCAGGAGTTCTCGAACTTCATTGCCCGTCAGGACCATTTCGACCCCGAGTGCCTGGCGCACCTGCTGGAGGTGGCCCCCTCCACCGTCTACCTGCGCGGCGACAAGGTGATCATCAAGCACTGCTACACCGAGCGCATGATGACCCCGCTCAACCTCTACCTGGAGCAGTGCGACGAGGCTGAGACAAGGGCGGTGCTCAAGGACTACGGCAATGCGATAAAGCAGATGGCCGCCGCCAACATCTTCCCCGGCGACATGCTGCTCAAGAACTTCGGGGTGACCCGCCACGGCCGGGTGGTCTTCTATGACTACGACGAGGTGTGCTACCTCACCGAGTGCAACTTCCGGCATATCCCGGAGCCGCTCTATCCCGAGCAGGAGCTCGCCGACGAGCCCTGGTACTCGGTGGGGCCCAACGACATCTTCCCCGAGGAGTTCGGCCCCTTCCTGTTCGCCAACGTCAGACTGCGCAAGCTCTTCTATCAACTCCATCCGGAGCTGTTCGATGCCGACTACTGGAAGGGGCTGCAGCAGGCGATCCTCGACGGCCGGGTGATCGACGTCTATCCCTATCGCAACAAGCAGCGCTTCGCCGGTGACGACGACAACGGCCTGGTCCACTAGCCAGGCGCGCCCCCCTGACCATGACCGGCTGAATCCTCGGCGCCTGTCCCGGAAGGGCGCCACCAGGGCGCCGAGCTGCGGCGTCAGGGCCATCACCTCGCGGCAGTGCATCATGCCTCCGTGTCGCCTGGCACCCCGCTCGGCCCGGCGCTGCCGGCACAGCGCGCTATGCTGAAAGCGACCGAGGCGCTTAGCTTCTCTCTCAACCCCAAGGAGAACGCCCATGTTGGACCTCATCTCCCATCCGGTGGAGCATGTCGTGGCGATGAAGGCGGGTGGTGTCGTGACGGCCCAGGAGCTGCAGCACGCCATCGATGCCATCGAGGTCGCCAAGCGAGCCCATCCCAGGGTCAGCCTGGTGGTCGAGATCGACGCCCTTCGCTGGCTGACCCTGACTGCCTTGCTGAAGGATATCGGCTATGGTCTGACCCAGCTCGGCGATCTCGAGCACTACCACCGGGCCGCCGTGGTCACCGACCAGGCGTGGGTCAAGCATCTCGCCCACCTGGAAGAGCGGCTGTTCAAGGCCCTGGAGATCCGCACCTTTCCCAAGCACGATCACGCCGCGGCCATGGCCTGGGCCAGTCAATTACCCAAGGGGGACCACGAGAGCCCCGAAGAGGATGGCTATCACGGGGCCTGACCGGGCCTGCCAGCTCGCCAACCGCGGCTGCGTCTTACCGCTGAGGTGACACCGGCTTTCCACCAACGTTATCCACACCCCATCCGATGGAGAGCCAACGTCTATTGAGCTAGGAGCCTGTCGGATTTGACCGATCGTAACGAGAGATTTGGATTTCGAGACAAGTTTATCGATCTGATGAGGCGAATAGCTCGCTATTTAACGAATCAGATCGAATAAAATTGGCCGGAAGACCGGATCTCGCAGTAGATCAGCGTTAAGTCCGACAGGCTCCTAGGGTGGGGAGGATTGCCGCCGGCAAACAGGGACGAAAGAGCAGGGTGAATGGGGGTGTGACGGTGTATGACGGTGTATAGAGAAGAGTGTGCCAGCGGCGGATGTCGACCCGAAGCATCGAAACACACCCCCGCACCGGAAAGGGCCCCTTGTGGGAGCGCTGCTTGCAGCGCGAAGGAATGGCCGTTTTCGACCCAAAGCGGCCATTCCGGAAAATGCAGCAGGAGCGCGAATTTTGGATATGTAGCCTAATTTTAGTTAAAGGTGTGGAGAATCAAGAGCTTGCAAGCGTTTTTGCAAGCAGCATTTTTCAATAAAACGTGCCGGCATGTTCATCCAATCATAGAACGTGCCGCCTAATACCTGTTAAAGGCCTTACTTCGGTGCTCATTGGTTGGGTGTTTGGCATCAGCCTCAGCAATGGCCCGCAGGCAAAACACCCCGTAGTCTGGCAACAGTGTTGTAGGCAAATTTGGTGTACGGGTCGCGGGGCAATCCGGCGCATTCGTGGGGTACTTTCCGCGTATTCGGTGTTCTGGTTCCTGGCGCCATGGGTCAAGTTGGTACAAGGTATCGGGAGTCGGCATTCGAAATCGGGTGCCCATACAAAACAACGGGTAACCGGCCCTTAACAAGGCAATTAAATTCGTTCCGGCCTGCGGCCTCCACCGGACGTCCCTGTCGGGCCGCCGTTTATTGCTGGCGTTAAATGCCTGGCTCCGGCGCTCTTTGGTTCGGTGTTTGGGTCAGGTTTTGCAGTTGTCATCGGGCAGAAAACAGCCCTCAGTCCGGCAACAGTTTTAGTGGCTAATCGGGTGTTCAGGTCGCGGGGCAATTCGGCGTAAACATCGGTCTGTTTGGCTCATTCGGTGCTCTGGTTCCTAGCGCCATGGGTCGCGCTGGTGCAAAGCATCGGGAGTGGGCATTCGGCATTGGGTGCCGTAATAAATTGCCGGGGTAACCGGCATCTAACAAGGCGCATCAATTCGCGGCCTGCGGCCGCCGGACGCCCTTTTCGTTGCGGCTGCGCCTCCACTACAAGGGCGCCGTTGTGCGCTGGCGTTAAAGCGGGAAATCCGAGTTGTGGCACGTGATACCTATCCGTGTCAAAATTGAGCAATACGTGAACGAGAGGTTTTCTCCATGAATCTCCAGAAAATTGAAGACGAGGCGCTCCACCTCCCTAAAGAGGAGCGAGCGCAATTGATCC
>NZ_JARANV010000020.1 GCF_029889845.1 Halomonas sp. 25-S5 | reverse complement strand
ATCTCGTTGGCCGTCTTCAGCCCTCGGACCGCCTCCAGGGCCACCTTGGCCTTGAGCTCCGGGGAGTGGGTGTTGCGTTTCTGATTCGACATCATCGATCCCTTCAAAATCGGCCAGGCGATAGCTTAAACCAGTGTCTGGATTTCAGGGTCCACTATATTGTGTTGCGTGGATTACGCATCGCCAAGGCGTAGGATATAAATCGTTCCAAATGGCTGATATAGCCAATACTATGGCGATCATATATGTGGACTTTTTCAGCCAAAAACTGACTGAGCTGCTGGCGCACCTTCCAGGAGGGCGCGTCATCAAGCTCGAAGTACTCCAGAACCCTTCCTGATAATTTACGAACTGCCAGGCATGCCCTTTCGAGGCTGCTAGCATACTCATTACGACGACGTTCAGCTTCCAGGTCATCGGTTGAGAGGAAGTGATCGAGTCGGTTTCGCCACAGGAGCGCCATGTGGATAATATGGGCCAAGAGGGTCAGGCGCGTGACGTCATGGCCATGTTTGGCGATCTGCCACAGTGCGGCCTGGATAGGATGGTTCCCGTAGATGCCCTTGGAGCCTCTCGGCTCAGTATGCTGGTAGAGGGTTTTGATAACCCCTGGGTCCTCGTTCACTTTGGTGATAATGGAGTTGACGACATCAGTTGGCCAGGCGCTGTGGTCGATAGCGTTAAGGGTTTGAATGGCTGACAAGAGGTCATGTTGGAAGACCTCGATTCCAAACCAGTCATAGCGAGGCTGTATGGCTTCATGCAGTAATGAAAGTTCAGGGGTGCTGAATGGGTTCATCCTTGATTCTCCAGTTTTTATAGCTTTTCCGCTTTGCTCGCTGAGTTGCGACTCATGCCTAAGGCGTTAAGAAATAATTTCTTATGAACAAACATTGGGGATAAGGCGCCTAGTAGGTTGGGGTTGCGCTTTTTCAAGATTAACCGCAATGACTCGCAGACGTCTGGCGCGCTTCTCGCCTCGAGCCCACACGTGACATAATTGAGAAGCTCTAACTGTATGCAAATCGATTCAATGTCTCCCCTGTTAAGGCCATGAAACACCAGCGCGGGGATGCGAGACTTTGGTGGCAGCCACTGGGACAGCTCCCATGAGCGAAGATTGCCAAACACATATGCCATGCGATCCTTTTGACTTTCATATACGCAGGGAGGATTGCTGATGATAATAGTTTTGATTGCCGCCTCAGTGAGGTGGCTATGTCGCTGAAGTAACGGAATATGGCTAGCCAGCTGGATGCGAAGTTCTCGTGAAATGTTCGGAGAGATCGTCAGATCTTGGCACCGAACACTCCTTAGTTTGGCGATTTCCAGAGTCGGATGGGTTGCTCCGTTCTGAGGGGAAGCTTGTCGACTCTCTGTGCTCACCACAGACCGGTTGATGCCAGGTGCATTTTCCCCGCTGGCAGTATTTGTCTGCTGTGCTGTACTCGTTTCCTGCGTCATCATCTGTTCCCCGATGGTCAGTCACGTGCAGGCTACCTGCCACGTTGGCACCCACCCCGGTCCCGAAATGCCCTTGAAGGGTACAACGAGGGGGTAATCGGCCTCTGATGAACAACGATAGGGATTTTTCAGATTACGCAAGCGCCCCCAGAGCGCCCCCGTGGAGCGGAGGTAAGCGAGGCTGGAGATAGCTGAAAATGGGCTCTTGCTAAAATTATCTAAGTGTAATCAGTGATTTAGCAGTCTTTCGAGGCTGGCGGTGCGAGCGGGTGTCGCAAGTGAAAGGCAGTTAGGGAGGCGTCACGCAATGTTCTGACGGAACATCGTGTGTGTTCCGCATGCGGAACACACACGATGTTCGATTATCGGTACGTCAGTCGGTTAAATTCGCGCATCGATGAGGCTACGAGTCCAAAAGCTCCTGGCGATGCCTCAAAATGGTGGCTCTAGACCGTTCATGCGCCTTCTTGAGTGTTTCGGCCACTTTTTCCTTTGGCGCGAAACCTCTCCCGACAATGCTGGCTGTGCCAAGCGTCACATATTCGCCGTTGCGCTTTCGACTTTGCAGTTTTTTGCGAGGCGAAGATATATATAGATCTTTTTCTGTCATCGTGACGAGCCTCTGTTGGGGTTTGGTTGGTCGAATTAGTTGTAGAATAGTTACTATTATTGCCGGAGTCAAGATTTTGCATTTTGCATTTTGCAGCACAAGAAATCTTCGCAGAAACTAGGTTAAGGCTTCCGAGCAATTTCACTATACATGTGTGCTAACTATGGTGTATCGAAAAATTCTTTCCATTTATTGGGCTGTATTTGCATTGCCTTGCGATGAAGTTTTTTATTGGGTAGTATGCTTCTCCTGGTTTAAATTGAGCTGTGTTTAGTTTTGGTTGAATCCGGGGGTTGCATTTCTAGAGTGCTAGAGGCAAGCTGTCCTACAAAGCAATATTGTTTTAGTGTTGTTGGTTCGAAATGTTTCCGCGCTAAATATTGCTTCGCTAAAGTTTAGCCGTAGTACAATACCGATTTATGGTTAAGTGATCATGAGCGTTAAAAAGAAGAGAATAACTTTGGAAGATGTTGCCAGAGAGGCAAATGTATCCTTGGGTACTGCTTCTCAGGCACTTTCTTCGCCAGATAAGGTAAGACCAAAAACCTTGAAAAAGGTCATGGATGCAGTGAATAAAATGGGCTATGTACGGAATGGAGTGGCCCGCTCTCTAGCTTCACGAAGGACATGGCGGGTAGCAGTGGTGTATCCCACGCTGAAGAACCCGATGTTCTCAAACTCCATCGATTCCTTGCAGCAAAGCCTGTTGGAAATGGGCTATCAGTTGGTTATCGGTAGTCATGAGTACAACCAGAAGCGCGAGGTCAAGGTGCTTCAGGCGTTGGTCGAGAGCGGCGTTGATGGCGTGATTCTGGTGGGTACCGACCACGACGATGCAGTTTTCCGCATGCTCAAAATGTACGATATCCCCTATCTAATGATGTGGTCGACCGACGAGACGAGCTATCCGCACACTATCGGTTTCTCGAACCGCCAGGCAGCCTATGATATTGCCAGGCATGTGATCGCCAAGGGGCATCGAAAGGTGGCACTGTGCGGGGGGCCGGCAGAGGGCAATGAGCGCTCTCGGCAGCGCCGTGCGGGTTTTCTTGACGCTCTTGAAGAGGCGGAAATCACCGTCAAGCCGGAGTGGCTCATCGAGACGCCCTTCTCGCTTGATGGTGGTCGGGAGGCGGTCAAGCGTTTGCTGGAGGCTGAGGAGCTGCCAACGGTGCTTATCTGTGGTACCGATCTACACGCAATTGGTGCAATGCATCAGTGCCAGTTAAGCGGAATCGATGTTCCCGGCAGGTTGTCGATCACGGGCTTCGACGATATCGAATTTGCAAGTGCCATGAGCCCTGGGTTGACCACGGTGAGGGTGCCGATGCACGAAATCGGGGTCGAGGTTGCCCGCACCATCGTTGCGATCATCGATAACGAGGCGCCGGTCGAGGCGCTCGAGCTAGAAACGATGATAGTCCAACGAGAGAGCTTGAGAGCGCTGACGGAGAGCGAGAGAAGCATCTAAGACTAAAGGTTAATATCGGCTCCTGCGCTTACTCTGCTATCTCTTAATGATATCGAACCAATGGTGACTATCACCTTTTTTTTGAAGCCAAAAATGAAGCGCTTCATTTTTTTGGATAACAACCTGAAGCGCTTCATTTTTGTGGCGTCGCAAGCTACGTGAACGTAGCAAACCCTCGACGAGGACGATAACGGGATGCATGAGAACTACATCAATGGCGACTGGGTAGGAGCTGGCGAAGTTAATCGCAACCTGAACCCTTCCGACACGCGCGACGTAGTGGGTGAATATGCCCGCGGCGATGACGCTCAGGCTTCCCAGGCGGTCGATGCCGCCAGCGATGCCCTCGAGACGTGGTCCACATGGACGTCTGAGGCGCGTGCCGATGCGCTCGATCGGATCGGTGACCGTATCCTCGCCGACAAGGAGCGTCTTGGTGAGCTGTTGGCCCGCGAAGAGGGCAAGGCGCTGCCCGAGTCGATTGGTGAGGTCACTCGTGCCGGGCGGGTCTTCAAGTTCTTTGCCGGGGAGGCTATCCGCTTCGGCGGGGAATTCCTGCCCTCGGTGCGTCCTGGCGTCAGCGTCGAGGTGTCGCGAGAGCCTGTTGGGGTGGTGGGGATCATTTCCCCGTGGAATTTTCCGATTGCGATTCCCGCCTGGAAGATTGCACCGGCCTTGGCGTATGGCAACAGCGTGGTGTTCAAACCCGCCGACCTGGTGCCAGGCTGCGCCTGGGCGCTGGCCAGCATCATCGATGAGGTCGGAGGGCTTCCCAAGGGCGTGTTCAACCTGGTGATGGGTCCCGGCTCGAAGGTGGGCAATGCGCTGGTCACCTCGCCGAAAGTCGATGCGATCACTTTTACGGGTTCTTCGGACACGGGCAGACGGATAGCCGCGGAGTGTGCCGCCCGCGGCGCGAAGTTCCAGCTGGAAATGGGCGGCAAGAACCCGCTGGTGGTGCTGGACGATGCCGATCTCGAGCTGGCGGTTTCCACGGCCATCAATGGCGCCTTCTTCTCCACCGGGCAGCGCTGCACGAGTTCGAGTCGTCTTATCGTCGAGAAGGGTATTCACGACCGTTTCGTCGAGCGCATGCGCGAGGCCACGCAGGCACTGACGGTGGGCAACGCTCTGCATCCCGATACCCAGATCGGGCCGGTCGCTTCTCAAGCGCAGCTGGATCAGGACCTGAGCTACATAGAGGAGGCCAAGCGCTCGGGTTGCCGGCTCGAGGCGGGGGGCGAGCGTCTGACACTGGATACGCCAGGATATTATCTGACACCGGCGCTGTTCTCGCAGACCCAGAACGATATGCAGATCAACCGTGAAGAGGTCTTCGGCCCCGTGGCAACGGTGATCAAGGCCGATGATTACGAGCATGCATTGGCACTGGCGAATGACACCGTTTATGGCTTGTCGTCCGGCATTTGTACCCAGTCGTTGGCTCGTGCAACGCACTTCAAGCGCCACTCCAGTGCGGGAATGGTGATGGTCAATCTGCCAACGGCAGGCGTCGATTATCACGTGCCTTTCGGGGGGAGAAAAGGTTCGAGCCATGGACCGAGAGAGCAGGGAAGCTACGCAAAAGAATTTTTTACCAACGTGAAGACGAGTTATACGCTGGCTCAGGGAGTTTGATGTGGAAATCACTGGAAAAACGAAAATTTGCGCCATCATCGCAGACCCGATTCACCATGTGAAAACGCCGCAGGGCATCAACCGCCTTTGCGAGGAGACGGGCAAGGATGCCGTCATGGTTCCGGTGCATGTCTCGAGCAAGGATCTCATTTCAGTGGTGAATGGCTTCATGGCCATGCAGAACTTGGCCGGTTTCGTCATCACCGTGCCGCACAAGACGGCCGTGGCGAAACTCTGCGATGAGCTGAGCGACGATGCCGCACGCATGGAAGCGGTCAACGTCATACGGCGTACAGCTGATGGCAAGCTGCATGGCGCCATTCTCGATGGCAAGGGATTCGTGGCGGGGCTTCGCGAAGAAGGCATCGAGCCCGAAGGGCGCTCAGCCTATCTGGTTGGCGCCGGCGGGGCTGCCAGCGCCATCGCCTATGCCTTGGCCGAGGCGGGGGTCAGTCGTATGACCCTGGCCAACCGCACCCAGGAGAAGGCTGAAGCGCTGAGTAAACGACTCGGTGAGGCCTTCCCAGCTCTGCCCGTGAGCCTGGGGGGGCGCGACCCCAAAGGCCACGACCTCGTCATCAATGCCACCTCGCTGGGGCTCAAGGAGGGGGATCCGCTACCGCTGGACGTCGAGGGCCTGACGGAACAGCAGGTCGTTGCCGAGATCATCATGGAGCCCGCGGAGACATCTCTGCTGAAAGCCGCCAAGAGCAAGGGCTGCACCGTTCAGTACGGGCTTCCGATGCTCAAGAATCAACTCAAACTCATGGCCGAGACGATGGGGCTTTGAGCATGTTGCGATCACTCGACAAGCGGCAACGGGAAGCCTGGTGTAATGGGTAAATACGATTATGTCATCGTGGGCGGTGGAACGGCGGGTTGCATACTGGCGAACCGGCTAACGGAGGATGGTAAGTACAGCGTGCTACTGCTGGAGGCCGGCGGGCAGCCGCGGAGCCCTTGGATCAAGATTCCGGCGGGGTTCAGCAAGCTGTTGACCAACAAGACCTATAACTGGCGCTTCGAGTCATGCCCGGAGGCCGCCACCAGGGAGCGGGTGATCGCCATTCCGCGCGGCAAGGGGCTGGGCGGTTCCACCCTGATCAACGGCATGATCTACGTACGCGGCCAGCCGATCGACTACGACCGGTGGCTCGACGAAGGTGCCACCGGGTGGGGCTGGAGGGATGTCGAGCCTTACTTCAGGAAATTGGAAAATTTCGCCGAAGGCGGAGCGTCCAGAGGTAAGTGGGGCCCGATGTACCTGGAGCGCGTCAAGGAACGTTTCCCCATTTCCGATGCGTTCCTGGCAGCTGCCGCCGAGGATGGCCAGCCCTTCAACGAGGATTACAACGCAGCGGATCAGGAAGGGGTCGGGTATTACCAGGTCACGCAACGCAACGGCCAGCGCTGGAGCGTCGTGGATGGATATCTGAAACCCGCAATGGCACGCAGCAACCTGACGGTGTCGACCGGAAGCCGAGTGCTGCGTATCGACCTCGAGGGAAGCCGTTGCACCGGCGTGACCTACGAGCGTGGCGGAAAGCGTGAAACCGTGACGGCGGCACGGGAGGTGATCCTTTGTGCCGGAGCCATCCAGAATCCCCAGATCCTGGAGCTGTCCGGCATCGGCAATCCCGACGTATTGGCTAAGGTCGGCATCGAACCCAGGATCGAGCTGGGCGGCGTCGGCGAGAACTACATCGATCACTATGCCACGCGCATGAATTGGCGAGTCCGCAACACCGTCACCCTCAATGAGATGTCACGAGGACTGCGGCTGACGAAAGAAGTGGTGAAGTACTTCACCAGACACAAGGGCATATTGACCCTCGGTACGGGTCTGGTTCACGGTTTCATCAAGACGCGGCCAACGTTGAGCTCGCCAGACGTCCAATTCTTCTTCGTGCATGCCAGCTACGCTAATGCGGCGACTCGCGTTCTGGATCGGCAGCCTGGAATGACGATCGGCGTCACGCAGCTGCGCCCGACATCGAAGGGTAGCATTCATATCAAAAGTGCCGATCCGGCGGCGGCTCCTTCGATAAAGCCCAACATGCTAGCGACGGAAAAGGACTGCCAAACACTGGTAGATGGTATGAAGGTGGCTCGTAGAATCGTCGAGCAGCCAGCCATGAAGGAGTACGTGTCGCATGAAATGTCTCCTGGCACGGAAGTGCAATCCGACGAAGAGTGGTTGGAGTTCGCCCGGGAGAATGGGCAAACCATTTACCATCCGATTGGGACTTGCAGAATGGGTGACGGCGATGATGCAGTCGTAACCCCTAACCTTCTGGTAAAAGGCGTAGAAAAACTGTCGATTGCTGATGCTTCTGTGATGCCGGAGATGGTGTCGGGGAATACCCAGGGCGCCGTGATGATGGTAGCCGAAAAGGCAGCCGACCTGATTCGTGGTAGAGCCGAATAAGCATAAAGTATAACGCTGAAATTTCTTGTGATAATTCTGAGAGATGTTATTTTCAAAGCATATAATGAAGCGCTTCATTTTTTGTGACCTCATCTGCTATGAAGCGTTAGCTGGATATGACAATAAAGTGGAGGAATCATGACCCGCAGCATGCATACAAAAACGATGAAGCAAGTCAAGGCTCGGCAGCCGGGCGGTCCCGAAGTGCTGAGTGTCGTCGAGGGCGAAATTCCGGTACCAGGGCCACGCGAAATTCTCGTCAAGGTGGCAGGTGCCGGTGTCAATCGTCCCGATGTGATGCAGCGCATGGGGGGTTATCCGCCGCCTCCTGGCGCGACAGATGTGCTGGGGCTTGAGATCAGCGGTCGCGTGGTAGAGGTGGGCAGCGAGGTGTCACGCTACTCGGCCGGCGATGCTGTGATGGCGCTCGTGGCCAGCGGCGGATATGCCGAGTACGCGGTGGTGGACGAGCGTAATGCACTGCCCGTACCAGCGACGATGACCCTAGAGCAGGCAGCTGCGGTTCCCGAAACCTTCTTCACGGTGTGGACCAACGTATTTCAGCGCGGCGGCCTCAAGGAAGGTGAGACGTTCCTGGTGCATGGTGGAACCTCCGGGATCGGCACGACGGCTATACAGCTAGCCAAGGCTTTCGGGGCGAACGTGATCGCGACGGCAGGAAGCGAAGAAAAGTGTCAGCAGTGCCTCGAGCTTGGGGCAGCCCATGCGATCAACTATAAAACTCAGGATTTTGTTGAGGCGGTGAAAGAGATCACCGCTGGGCGCGGTGTCGATTTGACCATTGATATGGTTGGTGGTGATTACCTCAACCGCAATATGGAGGCGGCCGCCAACGAGGGGCGTATCGTGCAGATTGCGGTAATGAAGGGGCCCGAGTCGACTATCAATGCCTGGCTGTTGCTGGCAAAGAAGCTGTGGCTCACGGGGTCGACGCTGCGAGCACGCTCCATCGAGCAGAAGCAAAATATTGCCGAAGAGCTAGAGGCACGCGTCATGCCTCTGTGGGAGCAGGGGCACTGCCTCCCGGTGATCGACTCCACCTTCGCCATTGACGATGTGGTGGAGGCGCATCGTCGGATGGATGCGGACCACATCGGTAAGGTCGTGCTGACTTTCGAATGACAGGGGGCGTCATGGGTAGGATCGTTGCGGATAGCATCGTCGACGCGCTGGAGCGTCACGGTGTCAGCGAGATATTCGGCCAGAGCATTCCGTCAAAGGTATTCCTGGCGGCTGCCAAGCGGGGCATACGCCAGGTGGGGTATCGTACCGAGAATGCCGGAGCGGCAATGGCAGATGCCTACTCGCGAGTTTCGGGTAAGGTGGCCGTTGTTGCGGCACAAAACGGTCCTGCTGCAGCGCTGCTCGTGCCCGGCCTTGCTGAAGCCTTCAAGGCTTCCATTCCTGTGGTCGCCCTGGTTCAGGACGTGGCCGTACGCAGCCGCGAGCGCAATGCGTTCCAGGAGCTGGATCACTTTCGTCTTTTCTCCGGGGTGACTAAGTCGACTCGCCGCATTGAGTCGGCCGGCCGCGTGGAGGACGCCATCGACATGGCTTTCGTCGAGGCCGCCTCGGGCAGGCCGGGACCGGTGGTGGTGCTGGTGCCGGTGGACATCATAGACGAGGTGGCCCGGGAGGAGGATGCGTCTCCCCCTCGCCGCAATCACTACGGCCGCTACCCATTGGACAGGACGCTGGCTGACCCGAGCGCGATTGCCGGCGCAGCCGATCTGATCGCTGCGTCGCGTAGGCCGGTTGCCATTGTTGGAGGGGGCGTACATACCTCCAGCGCTTACGCGGAAATAGAGGCGCTTCAGAACCTGGGAGTGCCGGTAGCCACCACTGTCATGGGAAAAGGTGCGGTCGATGAGACCTCGCCGATGTCTGTCGGCGTGGTGGGTTACTTCATGGGGGAGGGCAGTCGCACGGAGCATCTGCGCTTCGTGCTCGAGGAGGCCGATCTCATTCTGCTGGTCGGCAACCGGACCAATCAGAACGGAACCGACAGCTGGAGCCTCTACCCGGAGGGAGCGACCTACATCCACATCGATGTCGATGGGCTGGAAGTCGGACGCAACTATGAGGCCACGCGCCTGGTAGGCGATGCCAAGTTGACCCTTGGGGCCCTGACGCAGGCGCTAGGCGAGCGGGACCTTTCGGCCATGCAAAGCTGGTCCGCGACGGTGCCCGAGCGAATCGCTCACGAGCATGCCACCTTCGATCAGCGCTTGGCCGGGGCTGTGGCGCTTTCCGCTACGCCGATTCGACCTGAGCGTGTCCTTCGAGATCTCGATGCGTGCGTGGATGGCAACAGTCTCGTGGTGGCGGATGCCAGCTACTCCTCGATCTGGGTAGCGAACTTTCTGACGGCTAGAAAACCCGGGCGCCGCTTCTTGACCCCCAGGGGGTTGGCGGGTCTCGGCTGGGGCTTGCCCTTTGCCTTGGGAGCGAAAGCGGCAATGCCGGATGCGACGGTGCACTGTGTCACCGGTGATGGAGGCTTTGGACACGTCTGGGCCGAAATGGAAACAGCGGTACGAATGGGGCTACCGGTTATCATCACGGTGCTCAACAACCAGACGCTTGGCTATCAGATGCACTCCGAACTGGTGCTTCATGGGGACTACACCGATATCTGCCATTTTTCTCACGTAGACCATGCAGGCATTGCCAATGCTTGCGGGGTGCGAGGTGTCAGGATTACGCATCCTGACGACTACTTGGTTGAGCTGAGGAGGGCCATTGACGAGAAAGTACCCACATTACTGGACGTCATGATCGATCCAGATGCATATCCGCCAATCACGAGCTATCAAGGCAGCAAGTTTCTGCCGAAAACCAACGCATAAAAAATTAGTGATACAGTAACGATCAGGAGAAGTAACCATGAACTACAATCAAAAATTCCGCCGCACAGTCATCAGCAGCGTCATTGCGACAGCCCTGCTTGGTGGTATCTCAGCCCCTGCCTTCGCCGAGGTGAAATTCGGAGCGCTCTATCCTCTCAGCGGTGGACTGGCTCTCCTCGGTGAAGAAAGCTATCGCGGCCTGGAGCTGGCAGTCGATCAGATCAATGCGAATGGTGGAGTCCAGGGAGAGACCGTCGTGCTCGAGACGGGCGATGCTGTGGACAACAACCAGGCTATCGGCGAAGCACGCCGACTGATCTCTCGTGAAGACGTCAAGGCGATCTTCGGTACCTATGCCTCTTCACGCTCCATCGCCGCCTCCCAGGTAGCTGAAATGAGCAAGGTGCCCTACTTCGAGCTGGGTGCCGTCGCCGACGATGTTACGGAGCGCGGGCTGAACTACGTATTCCGTACCAACCCGACTGCCTATCACATGGCCGAGACCATCATCGACATGCTGGTCGAAGGCATCGCTCCCGAGCTCGGCGTCGACCCGACCGAGCTGCGCATCGGCATCATCCATGAGGATTCCAACTACGGCTCGTCGGTGGGCAAACACCAGCGTGCATTTGCCGAAGAGCATGGCCTCAACATCGTGATGGAAGAGCATTATCCGGCGTCAACCGTGGATATGTCTTCCATCGTGCTTTCACTGCAAGAAGAAGACGTCGACGTCGTTCTGCAGACCTCCTATCAGGACGATTCGGTTCTGTTCCTTCGCCAAGCCAACGAGCGCGATTACCGTCCAAAGGCGATCATCGGCGGCGGTGGTGGCTACTCCATGACGCCGACTGCTGAGGCAGTGGGACACGATGTGATCGACGGTGTCTACGATGTCGACTTCACCCAGTACAACATCGACCCGGAGTTCGCTCCCGGCATCGAGGACTTCGTGGCCTCTTATGAAGAGAAGTACGAGGAATCTCCCCGCTCTGGCCACTCCCTGATGAACTACGCGGGAGCACTTGAACTTCTTCGTGCCATCGACGCGGGTAGCGGATTCTCAGCCGATGAGATCAAGGAAGCCGTGCTGGCGATGGACGTCCCCGTTGGCGGAACGGCAGCCGGTATCGGCATCAAGATCGGCGAGAATAACCAGAACGAGCGTGCCAGCATGATGGGTATGCAATGGCAGGATGGCGAGTTGGTTACCGTTTATCCGGAAGGCGCCAGTGTTGCCGACATGCGGTCTAGCCAATAATAACCCCGAGGTTACCAAATGGAATTAATTATTAGCCTTGTCGTCAATGGGTTAATGCTTGGTAGCCTTTATGCCATGGTCAGCGTCGGTTTGACGCTGATCTTTGGCATAACGAAGGTTATCAACTTTGCTCATGGCGAATTCATGATGATAGGGATGATTTTGACTTACATCATCACGACCTATCTCGGCATTCATCCCTATTTGACGCTGGTCTTCATCATCCCCTTGTTGTTTGTATTGGGAGTTTTCGTTCAGAAATTCCTGATAGAGCCGCTCAAAGATTCGGATGAACACATCCAGATATTTGCAACGGTCGGCCTGTCGATCGCCATGATAAACTTGGTGTTGATGATCGCGGGTTCCGACAATTTCAATACGCCGTCCAGCGGCATGCGCCATACCCTGGGTCTGGGGCCGGCAACGATTCTGACTGGACAGGTCGTGATCATGCTGTGCTCCATCTTCATGGTGGGTGCGCTGCATCTGTTCCTGACTCGAACGCAGATGGGGCGTGCCATTCGAGCCACTGCTCAGAACCGCAACGCAGCGCAGCTGATGGGCATCAATGTGTCACGCATCAATATGGTGACATTCGGTATCGGTATCGCCTGCGTCGGTGTCGCTGCCGTTCTGCTTTCTCCGCTGTATCCCGTCAATGCCCAAACGGGGCAAAGCTTCGTCCTGATTGCTTTCGTGATCGTTGTGATGGGGGGATTGGGAAGCATCACTGGGGCTTTCTTTGCCGCCTTGATCATTGGCCTCGTGGATTCTTTTGCCGGTTTCTATCTGGGGTCGTCACTGAAGGATGTCGCGGTGTTCGGTATCTTCCTGCTGATCCTGATATTCCGCCCATCCGGACTGTTCGGCAAGGCAAGAAAACTGGCACACGTGTCTTGAGAAGCGCTGTGGCGTCACCGGAGAAAGTGTCATGAACGATAAGACAATATCCTCTGCACCGGCGAGGAGTCATGGGGGCGGTATGCAATGGTTTCTCAACAAGAAGATACTGTTCTTCATTACCCTGGCCAGCTTGATTCTCATTCCGATAGGTGTCGGCGATGATTACATCTACCATATCTTCATCACCATCTGCCTATTTGCCGGGCTGTCAACTGCCTGGAACATCGTGGGCGGCTATGCGGGGCAGCTCTCGCTAGGGCATGCCATCTATTACGGCATTGGTGCCTACACGGGGATGCTGATGCTCAACGCGGGCGTTTCTCCCTGGATCAGCATGTTCGTCGGGGCCATTCTGGCCGCCGGGGTGGCGGTCGCCATCAGCTACCCCTGCTTCAAGCTTCATGGACCATTCTATGCTCTTGCCTCCATTGCTTTTCTGGAGGTCTTTCATGTCATTTCGCTGAACTGGGTCGGCCTGACGGGCGGTGCCAATGGCGTGATGGTACCTCTCGAGATGGGCTGGAGCACCATGATCTTCACCGAGCGGTTGCCTTCCCTGGTGATCGTATTCGGGTTGATGTCGTTTTCCCTCGCCGTTGCCTGGGCAATCCGCCGCAGCAAGCTGGGGTTCCAGTTGATTGCCACCCGCGAGCGTGAGTCGGCTGCCAGGGGGGCCGCGATTCGTACCGTTCATGTGCGGTTGTATGCGGCGGCGATTTCCGCCGGACTCACGGCCATGCTCGGGACTTTCCATGGTTCATATCTGACGTTCATCGAGCCCGAATCGGCATTCAATCTAACGTTTTCCATTCAGATCGTCCTGTTCGCCCTGGTGGGTGGGCTGGGCACCGTTTTCGGCCCGCTCTACGGTACGATTCTGCTGGTGCCCATCACGGAGCTGGCGCGCGGCTGGCTGGGTTCCAGTGCCATCGGCCTGCATGGGTTCGTATACGGGGTCGTGCTGATCCTGGTGGTGCTGTTCATGCCGGATGGCATCATGAGCCTCATCCAGCGCTATCTACCGACTTCCCGGGTTCGCCGCTTCGATACCAGCGTCGAGAGCCCCGTCGATCACGTTCATCTGGACGACATAAGGAAACCCGCGCGCCCGCCGATCGGCGACGTGGTGCTCAAGGTCGAACATCTCGACAAGCACTTCGGGGGCTTGCACGTCACCAACGATGTCTCCTTCGACGTGCACAAGGGGGAAGTGTTGGGGATCATCGGGCCCAACGGTGCGGGCAAGACCACGGTCTTCAACATGATTTCCGGCTTCTTGCGTGCCGACTCCGGCTCGGTTGCGGTGCTCGGCGAGGATGGCCACTTCATTTCTCCGAAAACACCCGGTGCCTTTGCCAGGAGCGGTGTCGGCCGGACCTTCCAGATCGTTCAGCCTTTTGCGGCCATGACGGTGGAAGAGAACATCATGGTGGGTGCCTTCCATCGCTTCCGCTCGGTGGAGGAGTGTCGCAAGGCGGCACGTGAGATCACCTACGAACTCGGGCTGTATCGTTTCCTGGACGAAGAGGCCAGAAATCTTCCCATTGGCGGTCTCAAGCGCCTCGAAGTGGCTCGTGTCATGGCGATGCGCCCGCGCATCCTGCTGTTGGATGAGGTAATGGCCGGTATCAACCCCGCCGACCTCAGGGAAGCCATCGAACTGATCAAGGTGATTCGTAACAGCGGCATCAGCATCATTGCCATTGAACACGTGATGCAGGCTGTCATGGAGCTCTCGGACCGAGTCATCGTGATCAGTTCTGGTGAGATTCTCGCGCAAGGCAAGCCGGAGGAAGTGGTGAAGAACGAGGCTGTCATTGAAGCCTATCTCGGCAAGGAGGCATCCGATGCTTCGACTGAATAATGTGACGGCCGGATATGGTGCTACCACGATCTTGCACGATGTCTCGCTGGAGGTGAGCGAAGGTGAAGTCGTCACCATCGTGGGGGGTAATGGTGCCGGCAAGACGACCACCCTGAGAACGGTGTCTGGTTTGATCGAGGCCACCGCCGGGAGCATCACCTTCGAAGGCGAGGACATTACCCACTTGCCGGCGCATCAGGTGGTGAATCGCGGGATCACGTTGATCCCCGAGGCGCGTCAGCTCTTTCCGGAAATGACCGTGCTCGAGAACATCCAGATGGGCGCTTATCGTCCGGCGGCAAAGAATCGATACGACCAGCGACTGGAAGAGGTTCTGACGCTGTTTCCCCGCGTGAAAGAGCGACTTCATCAGCAGGCGGAATCGCTGTCGGGCGGTGAGCAGCAGATGGTCGCCATCGCGCGTGGAATGATGGCCTGTCCCAAGCTGATGATGTTCGATGAGCCCTCCCTGGGGTTGGCGCCGATCGTCGTCTCGCAGGTATTCGAGGTGGTCAAGCAGATTGCCGAGAGCGGCACGACGGTGTTGATCGTCGAACAGAACGTGTATCAGACGCTCAAGGTCGCCGACAGGGCCTATGTCATCGAGAACGGAAGAATCGTGATGGATGGCCAGGCGCAAGAACTGATGGGCGATGACCACATTCGAAAAGCATATCTGGGGATTTGAGACATGGCTCTAGAGAGTTCTTTACGCTATCGACCCAGCCATGCCGGTCGACATGTACTCGTCACCGGTGGTGGTGCCGGTATTGGCAGGGCCATTGCCATGGCGTTTGCGTCGCGTGGTGCCAATGTCTCGGTCATGGACTGGTCGGCCGACAGTGCCCAGGAGGTTTGCGATGCCATCCGGGAAGCGGGAAGAGGCGATGCCTATCCGTTATCGGTCGACGTTTCCGATTACGCCGCGGTCGAACGTGGCGTGAGAGAGGCGGAAGCCCACTTTGGCGCCCCCGTCGATAGTGTGGTCAACAATGCCGGCATATCTCCCAAGCATGGCGGCCTGCCGGCATCCGTCTGTGAAATGGCACCGGAAGAGTGGAATCAGGTGGTGGGGGTCAACCTGACGGGTGCTTTCAATACCATCCGCGCGGTGGGTGATGGCATGCGTCGCGCGCGACGTGGCCATATCGTCAATATGTCCTCCGTTGCCGGCAAGACCCACTCTCCGGTGGTGGCGTGCCATTATGCGGCGACTAAGTCGGCCATCATCGGCTTTACCAAGCACCTGGCCGCCGAACTGGGGCCTTACGACATTCGCGTCAATGCGATTGCCCCGGGGCGGATCGAGACGCCGATGGTGCTTGCTGTGGATGCCGCCATCAACGATGAGCAGGTTCGCCTGACTCCGCTCGGGCGCCTGGGCAAGCCGGATGAAGTCGCAGACCTGGCACTGTATCTGACGTCGGACGAATCGAGCTTCGTCACGGGGCAGACCATCGATGTAGCCGGTGGGCTTTACATGACGTAATGCCTCCTTGCGGATGATCTTGTACGAGCGACTGCGATGTCGTGTTTCCTCTTGCCCAGCTACATGCTGGGCTTTTTCCCCTGAGATACCATGATCGCCAGACTGGACACGGCCCACACCGACCCGGCCATGCGCCTCGCCGCCCCCTACCTGCGCTTCCTGGACGCCCTGCGCGATGCGGGCTTCGAGGGCGAGATCGCCCCGGACTATGCCGCCCGCACGGTGCTGGCCACCGACAACTCCATCTACCAGCGCCTGCCCCAGGCCGTGCTCTACCCGAGGCATGGCGCCGACCTCGAGCGCATCGCCCGGCTGGCCGGCCGTGACGAGCACCGCCAGGTAGCGCTCACCCCACGCGGCGGTGGCACCGGTACCAACGGCCAGTCGCTCACCGACGGCCTGGTGGTGGATGTCTCGCGGCACATGAACGCGATCCTCGAGATCGACGTGGAGAAGCGCCGGGTGCGGGTCCAGGCCGGCGTGGTCAAGGACCAGCTCAATGCGGCGCTGAGACCCCATGGGCTCTTCTTCGCCCCGGACCTCTCCACCTCCAACCGCGCCACCATCGGCGGCATGATCGCAACCGACGCCAGCGGCCAGGGCAGCTGCGAGTATGGCAAGACCCGCGACCATGTGCTCGAGCTCGAGACCCTGCTGCTCGGCGGCGAGCGGCTAGTGAGCCGCCCGCTGGCCGACGAGGAGCTCACGCCGCTGTGCGAACGTGACGACGTCACCGGGGCGGCCTACCGCACCGCCCGGGAGATCATCGACACCCAGGGCGAGCTGATCGCCGAGAAGTTCCCGCCGCTCAACCGCTGCCTGACCGGCTACGACCTGGCGCACCTGCGCGACGCCGAGGGTCGCCTCGACATCAACAGCCTGCTGTGCGGCTCGGAGGGCTCGCTGGGCCTGCTCGACGAGGCGGTGCTCAATGTGCTGCCGATCCCGAAGCACTCGACTCTGGTCAACGTGCGCTACGCCGGCTTCATGGAGGCCCTGCGCGATGCCAAGGCGCTGATGGCAAGCAGCGCGCAGCCCACCTCCGTCGAGACGGTGGACGACACCGTGCTGATGCTGGCCATGGAGGACTTCGTCTGGGACAGCGTGGCGGCATTCTTTCCCTCGGGAGAGACGCCGGTGCGCGGCATCAACCTGGTGGAGTTCAACGACGACGACCCCGAGCGGCTGAATGATCGCGTCGACGCCTTCTGCCGCCACCTCGAGGCCGATGCCAGCGTCCCCCGCCTGGGCTATACGCTTGCCGAGGGGCGCGAGCAGATCCAGAAGGTCTACGGGATGCGCAAGCGCGCCGTGGGCCTGCTGGGCAACGCCAGGGGCGAGAAGCGCCCGATCCCCTTCGTCGAGGACACCGCCGTTCCGCCGGAGCACCTGGCCGACTACATCGCCGAGTTCCGCGCCGCCCTGGACGCCCGGGGCCTCGCCTACGGCATGTTCGGCCACGTGGATGCCGGGGTGCTGCACGTGCGGCCGGCCATCGACATGAAGGACCCGGCCCAGGAGCGGCTGATCCGCGAGGTCTCCGACGAGGTGGCCGAGCTGACGAAGAAGTACCACGGCCTGCTGTGGGGCGAGCACGGCAAGGGCGTGCGCTCGGAATATGCGCCCCGTTTCTTCGGTGAGCTCTACCCCAGCCTGCAGCGGGTCAAGGCGGCCTTCGACCCTCACAACCAGCTCAACCCCGGCAAGATCGCCTCGCCGCTCTCTATCCCGCCCGATGTCGCGGGTAAGGCCTCACAAACCAGCGCCTCTGATCAAGAGGAAACGGTCAAGTGGGTCGATCCCAACCTGCTGACCATCGACGGCGTCCCCACCCGCGGCCAGTTCGACCGCCAGATCGACGAGCGGGTCTGGCAGGCCCACGCGGCCACGGTCTACTGCAACGGCAACGGCGCCTGCTACAACTATGACCCCGATGACGCCATGTGCCCCTCCTGGAAGGCCACCCGCGACCGGGTGCACTCGCCCAAGGGGCGCGCCAGCCTGATCCGCGAGTGGCTCCGCCTGCAGGGCGAGGCCGGGGTCGACCTGGTCGAGGAGTCGAGGAAGAAGAAGGCCGAGGGCGTATGGGGGTTCGTCAGGGACCTGCCTTCGCGCACGCTGAATACCCTGCGGCGGCAACGCGGGGAGGATGACTTCTCCCACGAGGTGTACGACGCCATGGCGGGGTGTCTCGCCTGCAAGTCCTGCGCCGGCCAGTGCCCGGTGAAGGTCAATGTCCCCGACTCCCGCTCGCGCTTCCTCGAGGTCTACCACGGCCGCTACCTGCGCCCACTGCGCGACTACCTGGTGGGTGGCATGGAGTTCCTGGTGCCGACGCTGGCCCGGGTGGCGCCGCTCTACAATGCCGCCCTGGGCAATCGCCTGGTCGACCGGCTGCTGGCCGGCCCGCTCGGCCTGGTGGACAGCCCGAAGCTCTCCCGCGCAAGCCTGAAGAAGCAACTCGCCGCCTGGGGCGTGGCGGAAGCGACGCCGACGTCGCTCGGCCTGCTCACCGAGGCCCAGAAGGCGCGCAGCGTGGTGCTCGTCCAGGACGCCTTCACCAGTCACTTCGAGGCCAGGCTGGTGATGGATATCGTCGAGTTGCTCTCGCGCCTCGACGTGCGGGTCTTCGTCGCGCCCTACACGCCCAACGGCAAGCCGCTCGATGTCCAGGGCTTCCTGGGGGCCTTTGCGCGTACCGCCGAGAAGCAGGCCAGACGCCTCAGGACCCTGGCCGAATTCGGCGTGCCGCTGGTCGGCATCGACCCGGCCATGACCCTGACCTATCGCCAGGAGTACGTGAAGGCACTGGGGCCGAACGCCGTGCCCGAGGTGCTGATGCTGCAGGAGTGGCTGGTGGCTAAGTCTCCAACCCTGGCCGCCCGGCTGGCGCCCCCTGGCCTGAGCGTCGACGACCCGGGCTACCGGCTGCTCTCCCACTGCACCGAGAAGACCAACGCCCCGGGCAGCCCCAGGGCATGGCAGCAGCTCTTTGCCGCCTTCGGCCTGGAACTCGAACTGGTCAGTACCGGCTGCTGCGGCATGTCGGGCACCTACGGCCACGAGGCGCGCAACCGCGAGACCTCCCGGACCATCTACGCCCAGTCCTGGCAGCCCCATGTGGAGAGCAAGGCCAACGCCGGCCGCCTGCTGGCCACCGGCTACTCCTGCCGCAGCCAGGCCAGGCGCCTCTCCAATACCGCACTGCCTCATCCGCTGCAGGGGCTGCTGGGCGTGCTGCGGGCGGCCAGTTCAGGTCACTCAGTCAATCGGCGGGTGTCAGGTAGATGCGCAGCCGCTGGGCGGCGTTGTCGAGGTGATGAGCGGCGGCAGCCCGGGCGCCTTCGGCATCCTGAGCGGCAATGGCCTTGAAGATCGCTTCGTGCTCATGCTGCACGCGCTTGACCATGTCCTGGCTGCGCGCGGTGTTCTTGCGAGCGGTGCGGATCAGGTTGCGGACGCGCGACTCCAGGAATTCGCCGAAGCTGATGAAGTAGGCGTTGTGAGTGGCCTGGAGAATGGCGCTATGGAACTTCATGTCCTCTTCGACCCCGTTGCGATTTTCCCGAATAGCGATTTCCAGCCCGTCGAGATGCTGGCGGATGGCGTCGAGGTCGCTGGGGGAGCGGCGGGTGGCGGCCTGTTCGGTGGCCGCCACTTCCACGGCCATGAGGAATTGAAACAGGTCGGCAAGGTCTTCCTTGTCTTCGAAGCTGGGCTCGAGACGGAAGACCGAGGCCCCTTGCGGGTTGACGAAGTGACCGCGCCCCTGCTGCGAGATCACCAGGCCGTCTGACTTCAGGATGGAGACGGCTTCTCGAATCACCGGGCGGCTGACGCCATAGGCTTCGGCGAGCTCCTGCTGGGTGGGCAAGCGCTTGCCCGGCTCTATGCTGCCGCTTTCGATGGACGTTCGGATGCGCTTGGCCACTTCGTCCGGCAGGGAGTGGCCTCGTGCGATGGTGCTTGAAGGTGCTGTGTTCATTAGGGCGTCCATTGCGAAAGAAGGCGGCGCTCTTCGGCCAAAAAGCGCGCCTTCGTGTGTCAGTTGATATAGAGCCCGCCATTAACCTGGAGGCTTTCTCCGGTCATGAAGCTGGCAGCATCACTGCACAGGAAGTCGACGACGCTGGCGATTTCATCGGGCCGGCCCAGGCGCTGCAAGGGGGTGGTGCCGATCATGGCCTGGCGTTTGGCCGCATCCAGCGACTCCATCATCCGCGTATCGATGAGTCCCGGCGATATGGCATTGACGCGAGTGTGCGGTGCGAGCTCCTGGGCCAGTGACCGGGTGAGCGTCAGTACGCCGCCTTTCGCCGCCGCATAGGGCGTATGGTTCAGGCTGCCTCGCTGGCCAGCCAGCGAGGCGATGTTGACGATCGAACTGTCCTCGCTCAAGAGCGGCCGCAGGGCCTGGATGGTGAAGAAGACACCGTCCAGGTTGATGGCCATGCTCTTTCTCCAATCCGCTTCGCCGATCTCCGCCAGCGACAGGTGCTGGTAGAGACCGGCACCGGTGACGATGTAATCCACCTGACCGAAGGCCTCCCGACATGCTTCGGCAACGCGCTCGGCGTCCTCCATCTTAGCGACATCGTGGCGAATGGCCAGGCAGTCGGGCTCGCCGCCCAGCGTGGCGGCGAAGCTCTCAAGACTCGCCTCGTCGATGTCGGTTAGTACCAACTTGATGTTTCGCTTGCTGAAAAACAGGGCGATTTGCTGGGAAATCTCCCCGGCGGCACCGGTGATGACGGCGACTCGTTGGCGTTGTTGTGGCATGACGGGTTCTCTTTATATTCGACTAAAGTTGCGTTGTCATGTCGTATGACAAGTTTCATCTTAGTCGAACGTAAGGTCATATGACAACTTTTTGGTTTCCATGATTTGTCTATGAAAAACAATGAGATATGAAAAGACAGGGCAGGCTTTCAGGCAATGATGACGTCACGAGGCAGTAGCGGAAGTGAGCAGCATCCCGCCATGAGAGGTGCCGTGGTGGTGACCGGCGGCGGCAAGGGGATCGGGGCGACGATAGCCAGGCGCTTTGCCGAGGCGGGCCATCCGGTGCTGATCTTCGACCGCGACGAAGCGGCCGCCGCGAGCTGCGCCGGGAATATCCGCTCTCACGGTGGCGTGGCCTCCACGTACGTGGGCTCAGTGACCTCCGAGGAGGACGTAGCCCAGGCCATGCGGCTGGCCGTCGAGCGCTACTCGCAGCTGGCGGTGTTGGTCAACAACGCCGGCATTTCCTGCAACCGGCCGACGCTGGAGCTGGGGCTCGACGAGTGGAGGCGCACCCTGGACGTCAACTTGACCGGGGTTTTCCTGTGCGCGCGCGAGTTCGCTCGGCTGGTATCGGCCAGTGACACCGAGAGCGTGATTCTCAACCTGTGTTCCATGTACGGCGTCGTTGCCGCCCCCAACCGGCTGGGGTACTGCGCGACCAAGAGCGGTGTGGCGATGATGACCAAGTCGCTGGCGGTGGAGTGGGCGGAGCTCAATATCCGCGTCAATGCCATCGCGCCGGGCTACATTCGCACGGCGCTGCTCGAGGAGCTGATCGCCGATGGGCGCGTGGATGCCGAGGCGCTGCTGGGGCGGACTCCCCAGGGGCGGTTCGGCACCGTCGAGGAAGTCGCGGACCTGGCGTTCTTTCTAGCGTCTACCGAGACGCGCTTCATGACGGGGCAGATCGTCGGACTGGATGGCGGCTGGACCGCCAATGGCTACCTGTAACGCACCTTATCGAGAGGAGATTGATATGCCCCGTTCCCGCAAGCTGACGGTTCAGGCGCCCTGGCGCGAGCTCGCGACCACCGAGCGCGATTGGCAACGTGCGGATGCCTCGCTGTTGGCGACCACGCTGGTGAGCCTGCACCTGATTCGGGCGTTCGAAGAGAAGGTGTTGGAGCTGGCGGGGCAGGGCCTGGTTCACGGCCCGGCCCACTCGAGCATCGGTCAGGAGGGCGGTGCGGTCGGTTCGGCGCTGGCGCTGCGCAGCTCGGATCAGATCAACGGCTCGCATCGTGCCCATCATCAGTTCCTGGCCAAGAGCCTGCATTTCGTGGCGCCGCAAGGCCTGGATCCGGCGCAGCCGGTGAGCAATTCCACCCAGGCGCTGCTGCAGCGCACGTTGGCGGAAATCATGGGCTTGTCGCAGGGGTTCTGCCGTGGGCGTGGTGGCTCCATGCACCTGCGCTGGGCGGATGCCGGGGTGCTGGGCACCAATGCCATCGTCGGCGGTGGCGTGCCAATGGCGGCGGGTGCCGCCTGGGCGCATCGCCGCGCGGGCACGGGCGAGGTGGCGGTGACCTATTTCGGCGACGGCGCGGTGAACATCGGCTCGGTGCTGGAGACCATGAACCTGGCGGCGGCCTGGAAGCTGCCGCTGTGCTTCTTCATCGAGAACAACCGCTATGCAGTCTCCACTGAGGTCGGCGAGGTGACTGCCGAGGCGCGCCTGTCGTCGCGGGGTCAGGCTTTCGGCATTCCCGCCTGGAAGGTGGATGGTATGGACCCGCTGGCGGTGCACATGGCGATGCAGGAGGCGCTGGCCATCATGCGCGAAGGTGGCGGGCCGACCCTCATCGAAGCCGACGTCTACCGATTCTTCCACCAGAACGGCCCGTTGCCCGGCAGCGCCTTCGGCTATCGCACCAAGGAGGAGGAGGCCGAATGGCGCGATCGAGATCCTCTCGACCGGGTGGCCAAGGCCATGGTCGAGCGGCGGCTGATCGACGAGGCCGGCGTGGCTGGTCTGCGCGAGCGGGCCCGGAGCGCCATGGAGCGCGCTGCGGCCGAGCTGTTGGATACCGGCGGCAAGAAACCCGCGGTGCGCGCTGATCTGTGGCCCTCGCCCGATTTCCGCGACGCTCACGTGCGCGGCGGCCTCTCCGAGCTGGCGTCGGCCCGTTACGTGGAGCAGGAGGCCTACGGTGGCACGCTGGAGCCGCGCAAGTTCGTCGACAGCGTGGCGGAGGTGATGCACCGGCGCATGGAAAGCGACGAGCGCATCGTGGTGATGGGCGAGGACGTGCACCGCCTGAAGGGCGGCACCAACGGGGCGACCCGCGGTCTGGCCCAGGCGTTTCCGGACCGTTGCCTGGGCACGCCGATCAGCGAGAACGCCTTCGTCGGCCTGGGGGGCGGCATCGCCATGGATGGCCGCTATCGCCCGGTGGTGGAGTTCATGTATCCGGATTTCATGTGGGTGGCCGCCGATCAGGTCTTCAACCAGATCGCCAAGGCGCGGCACATGTTCGGCGGCGACAGTTCCATGCCGCTGGTGCTGCGCACCAAGGTGGCCATGGGGACCGGCTACGGTTCCCAGCACTCGATGGACCCCGCCGGCATTTTTGCGACTTCGCCGGGCTGGCGGATCGTCGCGCCCAGCACGCCGTACGACTACGTGGGCCTGATGAACAGCGCCCTGCAGTGCGAGGACCCGGTGCTGGTCATCGAACATACCGACCTCTACAACGCCAAATCCCCGAGCCCGGTGGACGATCTGGACTACTGCATTCCCCTGGGCAAGGCGAAGGTGGTGAGGCCGGGCAGGGACGTCACCGTGCTGACCTACCTCTCCATGGTGGCGCCCTGCGTCGAGGCGGCGGAACGGCTGGGCGTGGATGCCGAGGTCATCGACCTGCGCAGCCTGGATCGCGCCGGCCTCGACTGGGAGACCATCGGCGACAGCATCCGTCGCACCAACAACGTGCTGGTGGTGGAACAGGGCTCGTTGGGTACGGCGTATGGCGTGCTGCTGGGCGATGAGATTCAGCGCCGCTTCCTGGACTGGCTCGACCAGCCGGTGCAGCGCGTGCATGGCGGCGAAGCCTCGCCGAGCATCTCCCAGGTGCTGGAGCGCGCCGCCTGTGCGGGCCCCGAGGAGATCGAGGCCGGCATGCGGCAGGTGATGGCGGCGCAGGGCCGTCCGCTGGACTGAACCGGAAACCACGCAATGCAACCACGAGCTCCCCAGGCGGTGAGGGGCGATGCCCCGGCGCTCGTTGACAATCGTGATCGCCGGGCCGGCTGGCCCGGCATCGTGCAGGAGGCCTGAACATGGCAATCGAGATCAAGCTGCCGTCGGTCGCCGCCGGCATGGAAGAGGCGACCCTGGTGCGCTGGGTCAAGTCCGAGGGGGAGTCGGTCGCCAAGGGCGAGACCCTGGCCGAGCTGGAAACCGACAAGGCGGTCATGGAAGTGGAGGCCGAGGCGAGCGGCGTGCTGGGTCGCGTGCTGGTGCCCGGCAAGACCGATGGGGTGCCGGTGGGCACCGTCATCGGCGTGTTGATGGAGCCGGGCGACGAGGCGTCGGCGCTGACGGGCTACTCGGTCGAGCCGTCGGCAGCGGCCGAGACGGCGCCGGCCGACGCACCGGGTGGTGCGCTCGCCGATACCCCCCGATCCCCCCGGGCCGACACCACGCCGGTGCCGCGTTCGCCCCGGGCGGCCGAGGGAGCGGAAGGCAGGATCTTTGCCAGTCCGCTGGCTCGGCGCCTGGCGGCAGAGCAGGGCATCGCGCTGGAGGGGCTGGAGGGCAGCGGACCCCATGGGCGGATCGTCCGGCTCGACGTGGAGCGGGCCCGGGATTCCGCCTCGGCGGCCGTAGCTGCCGCTCCCGCCGAGGGAACGGCTGCGGCATCGAACGAGCGGGTCGAGACGATCCCGCATAGCGCCATGCGCAAGACCATCGCCTGGCGACTGAGCGAATCGAAGCAGCAGGTGCCGCACTTCTACCTGACGATCGACTGCCTGCTGGACGAACTCCTCGAGCTGCGCGAGCGGCTCAATGCCAAGGGCGAGCGGGCCGAGCCGCGGTATCGGCTATCGGTCAACGATTTCGTGGCCTTCGCCGCGGCCAGGGCGCTGCGTCGTGTGCCGGAGGTCAATGCCAGTTGGAGCGACGAGGCGATCCGGCAGTACCGAGACGTCGATATCTGCGTGGCGGTGGCGACGTCGGGAGGGCTGGTGACGCCGGTCGTCCGCGAGGCGGACCGCAAGGGGCTGGCGACGCTTTCCGGCGAGATTCGCGAGCTGGCTCACCGGGCCCGCGACGGCAAGCTGGCGCCTGCGGACTATCAGGGGGGCGGGTTCACGATATCCAACCTGGGTATGTACGGCGTTCGCGAGTTCGCCGCCATCGTCAATCCGCCCCAGGCGGCCATCCTCGCCGTGGGGTCGGTCGAGAAGCGGCCGGTGGTGCGAGATGACCGTCTGGCCGTGGGCAACCTGATGACGTTGACGCTCTCGGCCGACCACCGCGTGGTGGATGGCGCCGTCGGCGCGCGGTTTCTCGCTGAGCTCAAAGCACTGCTCGAAGATCCGCTCGAACTGCTGGTATAGGAGACCGCAATGGCGCAGTTTCAAGTTCTCATCGTCGGCGCCGGCCCGGGCGGCTACGTGGCGGCAATTCGCGCGGCCCAGCTGGGCTTCGCAACGGCCATCGTCGAGCGCGCCGAGCTTGGCGGCGTGTGCCTCAACTGGGGGTGCATTCCCACCAAGACGCTGCTGCGCTCGGCCGAGCTGTTTCGGCAGGCGCAGTCGAGCGGCGCCTTCGGTGTGGTGATGGATGGCACGGTACGATTTGACATCCGGGCGGCCGTCGCCCATTCACGCGAGGTGGCGGGCCGTCTGAACCGTGGCGTGCGTGGCCTGCTCAAGAAGCATGGCGTGCAGGTGCTCACGGGCCAGGCGAGCCTGCAGGGTGAGGGCCGGGTACGCATTGAGGGCGGCGACGGTGCTCGGCAGGTGAGCGCGGACCACATCGTGCTGGCGACCGGTGCACGGCCGCGCGAGCTGCCGGGGTTCACGCCGGATAGCGAATGCATCTGGACGGCCCGCGAGGCGATGACGCCCCAGGCCCTGCCCGCTTCGTTGACCGTCATCGGTGCCGGGGCGATCGGCGTGGAGTTCGCCAGTTTCTATGCGGCGCTGGGCGTCGAGGTCACCTTGCTGGAAGCGGCGGAACGGATCGTGCCGCAGGAGGACGAGGAAATCGCCGCTCATCTGCATGCGCGGCTCGCCGAGCAGGGCATCGACGTTCACGTCGGTGTGCGGGCCGAGGCGCCGGCGGTCACGGCCTCGGGGGTACGAATGTCGGTCGACGCAGCTGGAGAACGATTCGACCATCACAGCGAGAAGGTGATAGTGGCGGCGGGCATCGTCGGCAATGTCGAGGATCTGGGGCTGGAAAATACCGCAGTGCAGGTGGAGAACCGGCACATCGTGGTGGATCGCTGGTCGGCCACCGGCGAACCGGGAGTCTACGCCATCGGCGATGTGGCCGGTCCGCCCTGGCTCGCCCACAAGGCCAGCCATGAGGGCGTGGCCTGCATCGAGCGCATAGCGGGGCTTGCCGATGCGCATGCGCTGGATCCCGAAGCCGTTCCCAACTGCACCTACTGCCATCCCCAGGTGGCCAGCGTGGGGTTGACGGAAGCGCTCGCCCGGGAGCGCGGCCATGCGGTCACCGTCGGCCGTTTTTCCTTCGTGGGCAATGGCAAGGCCTTGGCCTTGGGTGACTCGCAGGGCTTAGTGAAGACGGTAATGGATGCGCACAGCGGCGAGTTGCTGGGGGCTCACCTGATCGGGCCGGACGTGACCGAGCTGATTGGCACCTATGCGCTGGGTCGAACTTTGGAGACAACGGAGCTGGAGGTCATGCGCACGGTCTTTCCCCATCCGACGCTATCGGAAGCCCTGCATGAGTCCGTGCTTGCAGCCTATGATCGGGGCATTCACTTATAGAACTAACGTCAAAGTTTTCATCGACTAACTCAGGTCCAAAATTTGATTAGTAGCATGTTGTTCTGGTCAAGTCAGAGCGAACACATTTTTCAAGCCATAACTGCACATTCAATCTCCCTCGGCGTCTGGTAGCCCAAGTCGCCGACCCGCGCGGCGGCCAGCGGTAGGTCGGTGTGCAGTGTGGGTACATCACAGCTAAAAACTACACCTTTCAGCAGGCTTCATCTCTATTTCGACGATTACGACGCCAAGGGGGCATCGTCTTCGCCAGACGAACTGCCCGCCTGCTGCTACCCGACCTGCGCTCGTGGATCTATCTGGATGAGCCAAAGTTGCGACCTTGCCGACAGAGCAGCAGAACTACCGCAGGCTCTGTGTGACCACGCCGCCCGCCTGCCTGTTGGATACCCATTTGCCGACTACCTCGTCATCCGGCTTCACGAGCAACGAGGCCTACTTCAGCAGTAGTTTGGTGATTCACTGCAAGGGGTGCCTCTGGGTGATTCTGGGCTATGAGGGAAATCTATCCGCTATTCTTCGTTCAAACCGAAACCTACCATGGATATCTCGGGATTAGACTTTTTACCTAGACAAATTGGTAGTACTACGTATATCAATAGGTAGTGAACGCGCCTAATCTGAGGTGTAATAACAAGCACCTCAGGAGAAGCTTCCCTTGAATGTGGCAAACTACCTGGAAGTCAACTCCAGGAAATTCCCCGAAAGAACTGCAGTCCTGACGGGCACCGCGGTGGCTCACACCTATGCCAGCTTGGATGATAAGGCGAGGAAGATTGGGGCGTTCTTACAGGAGCGCATGGCGTTACAGCCCGGCGACCGCGTAGCGGTATTCCTGCCAAACTCACCTGAATACATCGAACTGCTATGCGGAATCTGGTACGCAGGCTTGGTTGCAGTCCCCATCAACTACAAGCTGACGACACCAGAAGTACATTACATCCTAGACAACAGCGAGGCTCAGGTAGTCTTCAGCGACCGAGAAGATATTGCAAAAGATCTAGAATGTACCAAAGTCCTACCGCCAGCAATATCTGTTGATGAGCTAGGCTCCTCCTTGGAGCGACATTGCTTTAGAGGCTCAAGGGACCCCGCATGGATCTTTTATACCAGCGGAACGACCGGAAAACCTAAGGGCGCTACACTTAGCCACCTGAATTTAGCTGCTATGTCCAGCAGCTACCTTATCGGCATTGACTCAATTGGAGAGGGGGACACATTAGTCCACTTCGCACCAATGTCTCATGGCTCGGGGCTCTATCTCCTACCATTTTTGATGGCGGGAGGAGCCAATCTCATACCTGAACCTGCCAAATTCACGCCCGAAAATTTTGTGGCTACGGTCAATTCCCACGAAAAACTTTCGATGTTCTTGGCTCCGACCATGGTAAGGCGAGTAGTGGATTATCTGGAAAGCGGAAACCAGCAATTGGCCGTCGAGAACCTTGCGACCATAACCTATGGTGGTGGTCCCATGTATGCCAAGGACCTTAATGACGCACTCGACGTCTTTGGATACTGCTTGGCACAGGTTTACGGCCAAGGCGAGAGCCCGATGACAATTACCTACCTTGATCGAAACCAGCACCGTTCCTTGAAAGAGAGCATTTCTGGCGTTGGGGTCGACGGTACCCAGATACTCCCGGTGGGCCAACCACACCCTCAGCTTGAACTGGCAATCCGGGCTGAAGATGGCACCTTCTTGCCTGACGGGCAGGATGGCGAGGTGTGTGTGCGCGGGGACATTGTCATGGAGGGGTACTGGGCAAACCAAGAGGCGACCCGCGAAACCTTGGTCGACGGCTGGCTGAGAACGGGAGATGTGGGACACCTGGATGCAAAAGGATTCCTATATCTAACCGACCGCTTGAAAGACGTGATCATAAGCGGTGGAACTAACATCTACCCAAGGGAAGTAGAAGAAATACTCTTGAAGTACCCAGGCGTAAGAGAAGTTTCCGTAGTTGGAAAGCGAGACCCTGACTGGGGCGAGGTAGTGGTTGCCTTTGTTGTTACCTCTGCCAAGACAACTGAGGATGATCTCGACAGCTTCTGCGTGGAAAACATGGCCCGTTTCAAACGACCAAAGTCTTACCGATTCGTGGAAGAGCTTCCTAAAAATGCCTATGGCAAGATTCTCAAGACAGAGTTGAGAACATTGCTCTAACAGAACACCAATCAAGAGGTGGCACGATGAAAACCAATATTATTGGAACCGGACATACCAAATTCGGCAAGCTTCCTCAGACTGTAGAGGATCTGATTGCCGAAGCCGCGACCGAAGCATTGAAATCGTCTGGCATTTCTGCCGAGGAAATCGATGCCATATATGTTGGCAACTTCAACAGTGGCATGTGCGACCAAGAGTTTCCAGCTTCGCTAATTCTCAACGCTCACCCTGAACTGCGATTCAAACCCGCCACCAGAGTAGAGAATGCCTGCGCTAGTGGTTCAGCAGCTATACACCAGGGCATCAACCTTATCGAGGGAGGGTTAGCAGATAGGGTACTGGTCATCGGTGTGGAAAAGATGACAGAAGCCGATGCACCTCGAATCGCGAAGGGTCTACTGGGAGCCAGTTACCAACCCGAGAGCCTAGGACTCAAGGCTGGCTTTGCGGGTGTATTTGCCGATGTAGCAGAGAAGTACTTCGACGCCTACGGAGACAAATCATTAGAGTTGGCTCGCATTGCTGCCAAGAACCATGCTAACGGTGTACATAACCCCTTGGCACAGTTGCAGAAGGACCTTGGCGTCGAGTTCTGCCATGCAACCTCAGAGAAGAACCCTGTGGTGGCCGGCCCGTTAAAGCGTACCGACTGCTCGCCAGTCTCAGATGGTGCAGCAGCACTTGTATTGACCTCTGATCGGGCGACCCCGTCGGCAACGAAGAAGGTGCGCTTTCTGGCTCGGACGCAGGTGACCGACTTCATGCCTATGAGTAAGCGTGATCCTCTGGTATTTGAGGGGGCTTCACGGGCTTGGCATCAGGTGCTCTCGGACGCAGCTATTACTCTTGACGACCTCTCTTTTGCTGAAGTACACGACTGCTTCACTATTGCAGAGTTGATGATATACGAGAGCATGGGATTAACTCCCTACGGAGAAGGTTTCCGTGCGATCAATGAAGGCTGGGTTATGAAAGATGGGCGTCTGCCCATCAACCCCTCCGGTGGGCTCAAGTCGAAGGGGCATCCGGTCGGCGCCACTGGTGTTTCCATGCATGTCATGGCGGCCAGGCAGCTTCTCGAGGAGGCAGGTGGATGCCAGATTCCCGGTGCAAAACTGGGAGCTGTATTCAACATGGGTGGCTTGGCAGTTGCCAACTATGCCAGCATCCTTACGAGTGATGCATGACGATGAGGAGTGATGGAACCATGCCAAAACAGCCTGTACATCGTACTGTGCTAGTTACAGGTGCCCTTGGCGGCATCGGTCGTGCGGTCTGCGAGTCCTTCGCTGACCAAGGGCACTCCATCGTCGCACATGATATCCACCAGCCAGGATCTGAGCCAGCTCAGGGCTTCATGAAAGAGCTAGAAAGCCGCGGAGCACCTAAAGCAAGCTACTATCGGGCGGATTTACGCTGCGTCGAAGAAATAGATGCAATGTTCGACGGCATCATAGAAGACAATACCTGTATTGACATACTGGTCAATAATGCTGGCATTCAGAAGACGGCTCCGATTGAGTCTTTTGACTACAACACGTGGTCAGACATCCTGGCAACAAACCTCACAGCCGTCTACCGAAGTATCCAACGTGCGGTACCCGGCATGCGTAAGGGCGGCTGGGGGCGTATTGTGAACATCTCATCCGTTCATGGCTTGGTGGGGTCGAAGGATAAGGCTGCATACGTTGCAGCAAAACATGGCGTAGTTGGGCTGACCAAAGTGATATCCCTGGAGACGGCAGGACAGGGGATTACCGTTAATTCAATCTGCCCAGGCTGGACTGACACCCCAATCCTTGAGCCCCAGATCACAGGCAGGATGGAAAAGCTAAACTCGTCGCGCGAAGAGGCAGTGTTCGATCTCGTAGTAGAGAAGCAACCGACCGGTAAGCTGGTATCCCCACAGCAAGTGGCAGGTCTGGTCGAATACCTCGCTAGTGACTTGGCAGAGAACATTACAGGTACAGCAGTGCCTATCGATGGTGGATGGACTTGCCAGTAGGCTTATTTTCTAATTTAGAACGAGGCATATGAACTCGATGGCAGTACCTAATGAATTTGTTGGCATAGCATTTTCGAATGCTCCCTGTGCTATCGTCGCCACAAAAAACAGGCACGTCATCGAGTGCAACAAGGCATTCTGCGAGTTGTTCGGCTTCGAAAGGGCTGAACTCCTTGGACAGCTTATGCTGAAGATGTACCCCTCCTATGAGGACTATGTAACGATCGGCGAGCTTCGCTACAAGGAGCTTCTTCAAGAAAATCGCTGCATCGATGAGCGGTTCATGAAAAACAAACAAGGGGAAGTCTTCTGGTGCCAAACACAAGGAATCACCTTAACACCTGACTCCCCTTTTGACCTTGCTGTTTGGACATTTACCAAAATAAGCATCAGGCAAGAAAAAGCGAGAAATTTATCGATACGAGAGCGAGAGGTATCTGGGTATATTGCCAACGGCTATACTTGCAAGGAGGTGGCAAAACATTTGGGAATATCACACCGCACTGTTGAAGCACATAGAGCCAAAATAATGAAGAAGCTAGGATGCCGGAACACGGCAGAGCTTGTTTCAAAAATTATTCAGCTCGACGCGTAGCTTAGCTCCCCTTAGCCCTATACGTAGTACTACGTATACCGGCAGGTAGGTGAAGTGACTAGGATGAATAATGAGCTGGACATCCGCTATGAGGCACAGAGTCAAGCGCCGGATTTCTAGCCCTGATGCGACAAGTGCCCCAGCCTGAAGGCGGGCAAAATAAGAATTATCGATAGCGCCAGGAGATTACAAGATGACAATGAAGAGAAGAGAATTCCTCAAGCTAAGTGCGGTTTCTGTGGGCGGTGTCATGACACTAACCACGATGCCCAACCTTGCATTTGCTCAGTCTGTGCAGCGACTCAAGTATGACTCATACGTAACAGAGCATGCATCTCCTTCAGTACTCGATCGTTGGTTTTTAGACGAGTTGGTTAAGCGCACAGATGGTGCCGTTGAAATCGAATACTACTGGGCGCAATCCCTGAACAAGGCAGGCGCCCACCTTAATGCAATCAAGAACAACATTTCTGAAATCTCTCTGATCTCTCCTGGCTATTACCAGAGCGACCTTCCAGTTACGCGAGGCCTTGAGTGGTACTACAAGATGGACCGCGCCGATGCGCTGCTCAGGGTTTGTCGTGACGTCTACGATAACTATGAACCTCTGCGCCAGGAATGGGAGTCACGCCACAAGGCTAAGGTCCTGTATTGGACAAACTGGTACTACTGCCCGCTGATCACCCGTGAACCGATCAATAGTATGGAAGACCTCAAGGGGAAACGTATTCGTGGCTACGGTGTAGGCACTGATGTCGTTGAGAGCCTTGGTGGTCGTGCGATTCCCATGGCTGCTCCAGAGGTCTATTCTTCACTCGAGCGTGGCGTTCTAGATGGTGCTTTCGGTTTCGACTTCATCACGGCTATCAGTTATGCCCTGCATGAGCCTGCACCTTATATTACTGAGATAGGCTCCGGCCCGCATGCTCCATCAGCCACGGTCATCGGCATTGATGCTTGGAATGCACTGCCAGATGATGTGAAGAGCGTTGCAAATGAATTAGCAGACGAGATCTATCAAGGTAAGTATCGTGAAATCTATGCGGGGATCGCCGAGGATCGTGTGCGAAAAGCGCTTGATGAGGGCGCACAGTTCTCGAAATGGGATGACTCTGAAATTGAGCGAGCCGCCAACTTGGTTCAGCCCGAGCAAGTTAACAGCTGGATTGAGAACGTAGCAAGCCAAGCTGGAATCGATGGCAGTGAAATGCAATCTATCGTCGACGAGGCAATTAAGCGTCACGATAGTAGTGGCTCTCTGAAAACACCTTTCGAAATCTATCAAGACATGTCCTAGCATATCGACCAATTCAACTGGCCTCTGTGGCAGGAAGGCAATATGCCTTCCTGCTCTTAACAATTTTCCGAGAGTGAGATATGTTAGATCATCTTAGAAAAACCGAGGCCTGGCTATCCAATGCTGCAGGCTTCATAGCGGTTTCAGCGATGATTTTCATGATGCTGTCTACCGCGCTGGACGCTACATCCCGAAGCCTCTTCAATTTCCCTCTGCCGGGTGTTTATGAGTTCTCAGAGATTTCCATGGCCATTATTGTTTACCTTGGCCTCCTCTGGACTCAAAGAGACAATAAGCACATCCGGGTATCTTTGGTGAGTGACAGAAAGCAGAAACGGATACGCCAGGCATGGGAGGGTCTAGCATGGTCCTGTGCCGCAATCTTCCTATTTTTTCTAAGCATCCCCACTATCGAAGGAGCTTACAGCTCTTTTCTTGACCGTGAATTTCGATGGGGCATTATTCAAATGCCAATTTGGTGGGTGAAAATAGTAGTGGCTATAGGTCTGTCGCTAGCTTGTTTACAGATGTGTTTGCACGCCATCATCGCTTTCAATTCCGCACTAGGAAAGGCCAATGACTAACCCCATGGTGCTTGGACTGTTATCCGTCCTTCTGATATTTATATTTATGGGGCTTGGCATCCCAGTATTTGCAGCTCTTGGACTTGCAGGAATGATTGGCATCTTGTTTGTTCAAGACTTGACGTACGTCTACAACGTGCTTCAGAACTTTGCATTTGACGAGACCGCTGCGTATCTACTCACTGTCATCCCTCTCTTCATCATCATGGGAAATTTTGCGCTACATGCGGGTGTAGGGAAATCTCTCTTCCACGTCGCTAAACGCTGGTGCGGACATTTACCCGGAGGGCTTGCGGTATCAACAATTCTTACTTGTGCCGGCTTCTCAGCCACCTCTGGATCCAGTGTAGCTACGGCTGCAACGGTAGGGTCTATCTCACTGCCTGAGATGAAAAAAGCAGGATATGACAAGCGACTTTCGGCCGGCTGTGTAGCCGCTGGTGGTGTTCTAGGCGTACTAATACCGCCAAGCGTACTGCTTGTCTTCTATGCTGCGCTCACCGAGGTGTCTGCTGGCCGAATGCTGGTTGCAGGGGTGATACCTGGTGTCCTTTCTGTTTTGGTCTTTGTGCTGGGTGTTCTTCTCATCTCCGCCCGCAAGCCAGCAATGTGCCCAAAAGGCGAAAAATCTGATTGGGGCCAGCGTCTGAGGTCGCTTGTACATGCTTGGAAGCTGTTAGCACTTATCGTCGTGGTGCTCGGGAGCATCTATACAGGCTGGGCGACACCGACTGAGGCAGCCTCGTTAGGAGCTGTGGCATCAGTTCTTTTCCTGCTCACCTCAAAGCAAGACTTTTCCAGCAAATTAAAGGCCATTGCCGGTTCATCACGAGATGCCATCAATACGACTGTGATGATAATGATGACCATGCTCGGGGCCGGTATCTACAGCTTCTTTCTTAGCTTAATACAAGTTCCGCAAATGGTTTCTTCGCTGGTAATTGACCTGCCTCTCCCAGCCATCTTGATCATTGCATTGATATTGATTATTTACATCCCTATGGGCATGTTTCTCGATGCATTTTCCATGCTGGTTATTACTCTACCCATCCTTTTCCCAGTGGTAACTGGCCTTGGTTTCGATCCTATCTGGTTCGGCATCCTTGCTATTAAAATGTGTGAAATTGGGTTGATCACACCACCGATAGGCTTGAACGTCTATGTCATCGCGGGCTTAGATGAGGACACATCGCTCACGGATGTTTTTTCGGGTGCATCATGGTTCATATTGATGGAAGCCGTCACGATCATGATTCTGTTTTCCATTCCGTTCCTATCAACTTGGCTCCCTTATACAATGTAGATGTAGGAAAAAACTGCCACTGAAGCAACGTAATAAAGCATATCACCTCTGGACATGCTTCGTGGGCTTGAATGTTTTTTTAGCGTTGATGGTGGGCCGTTGCAATGCGAGCTCACCAGCTTTAAGTATGGCAGAGGAGTATAAGCTCAGTTGTTTTGTAGAACACGCATCGTGAATCAATAATTACCAAAAACTTTTGGCCTTCTATTCCACGGGCTTTTGTTTCTTTAGTTATGCAGACGTATCTGGATTCTGAATCCGTGCGACTGCTCACCTGAAGCGCTTCTAGCCCCCTGACCTGCATAGCAAACAATGGATATTTCCATTCACCCAGAAACTTTCATGCCCAAAGTCAAGTTTCGCGCCAGTCGCCTCACCCTCGCCAGCTACGCCGGGCTGTCCATCAGCGGGCAGTGCTTCTAGCGCGTGATGAGCCTGGTGGAGTGCACCGCCGATCGCGATGGCCCGTTGCTGCTCGAACCGGAGTATGAACTGGAAGGCTGGTGGGCCTGGCTGGACGAGGCGCCGAAGGCGGTGATCAAGCGCTATCAGGCGCATGCCACCCTCGAGCAGTTCCACAGCGAGATCAAGACCGATCTTGACTTGGAGCGGCTACGGTCGGGCAAGTTCGCCACCAACGATCTCATCCTGCATCTCGCCCAGCTGGCCTACAACATCCTACGATTGATGGGGCTGTTGGGCATGACCGGCGAGCTTAGCCCGGTCTGCCATCCCGGCAATCGGCGCCGGATACGGACGGTGTGGCAGGAATTGGTGCATCGTGCCGCCCTCGTCATCCATAAAAAACTGCAGACTATCCTCGACTTCGGACGGGACATTGGGCGCATGATGGTGTAGAACATGCTGCGAAGCCGCCTGCGCTATCCGCTTGGGACGCCATGCTGATCGCCTGTCGGACAAAGCCACCACGCAGAGGGCTGGTGGGCACCAGCAGCCAGCATCCCCGTCTCGGTGGGGAGAAATACATGACAAAGCGCTCCATCGTCGCCGGCCTGCGCAGCAATGGTCTGACATAGCTGACATGCCTTTGGCAAATGAGACGAAGGTGGTCAAAAATGCTCGCTGGCGATGACAGGGAAACTACCGGTGCCGGCATGGCTGATTAGCTACTCATTCAGCACGAGTTAGACTCAATTAGTTTATATCTTACTCACGAGTGTTAGGAGATACCCAGGAGGCGTGTGATGGAGGAGTTGCTTACATTCTTGGTGGGGGTGTCGCCTATCCTGTTTATTATGCTCGCCACTATCGGAATGGGGTTTTATGAGCTGCTGAAGCGTCATAGGAGTCGGCACAGCCGATGACCATCTCAAGGGTGAATGGAGGGGGCTTCTTCATTTCATGTGGATTTGGCTTGATCGAGAAAGCGGCCCAGCGGGCTGCCAATCAGGTAGATCGTGGTGATGAAGTTGGCCTCGTTTCGGTAGCCGCGTGAGCTTGATCGAGGCGCCTGGAACAGGCCGTTCATCTCTTCCAGTCGTGCATTCCTCAGTCCCGAGATCCAACGCTTCATAACCACGGCGGCGTGCCGCTCAATCGTTGCCAGGACTTTCCGCATCGGCTTCAGCAGTATCTTCTCGGAGACCGCTGCCCGCCTAGTCGGCGTAGTTCGTGATACGCCACTGGGGCTCTCACGGTGTTGGGGCCTTCTGGATCTAGTGTAGCTTCTCGTTGATTACCCAGGCATTGGCAGTCGCACTCTGACCGGCACCTCGTTCCTGGAAGGGTGACGGTCAGGTTCTCGTCTCCCAGGCTCTTCAACAGCACCCGCCGCAGCGACTTGGGGCGTCACTTCTCACGGCGCTCATTTCGCGGACCTTGTTCAGGGATTTGGTGAGGGACCACACGATGTGGACCCCGTCGACCGTCAAATCGGCCTTGGGAAGGAGCTCGGTCACGCTGCTCAGGAAAACCTGGAAGATGTTGTAGGCCACGTTGTTCGCTTCGCCGCCATGCGTCGCAAGCGAGGCCGAGGGTCAGAATCTGGGTGCCGTCCATGCCATGCTTCCTGTCATCGTGGAGGTAATATCCTGAGCCCTGCTCAGGGGGCGAATTCTACACCCAACGACGAAGAGCCTTTTTTTGCCACTTGTCCAATGAAAGTCACTTCGAGAGCTGGCAAAGCATGCTGGGCTCTGATAGGCATTTCATGTTGCCCTTAATTTTTTACCCATTAAGGTCAAGTTCAGGCTGGACTTGTGCTCAGGAATCGTGGTGGCTGATTTTGGCTCGTTTTGTTTCGTTCCTTTGCGGGATAGGGCCTGAGTTTACATCCGTTAAGAAACTGTGGTAGTGCGGTTTTTAGTTATCAGTCACCCTGCTTGTACGGGTGTCCCCCATTGCTGGCTCTCACGGTTACAGGCCTTGATGAGCCGGTAGGCGCGCTATGCGCTGTTCCAGTGGATTAGCCGGTTCTACGAGAACCAATCGCTGATTATCACTACCAACTAAGGATTACATCAGCGAAGGGAATCTCTTCCACGCCTAGTACGTGCCGATGCCTATCGAGGACCGAGCGAGTCCTCCATTACTTGCTCCTCTACCTGCTTGATAACGAAAGCTATTGAACCTGAATTCAAACAATAAGCGCAGCACCGTCAGGCCTTCAGCGTTCAACGAATGTGTGCGTTTTTCGGCGTCGCCCGCAGTGGCTACTACGCCTGGCGACTACGGGGTGGCGAACCATCTCCACGGCGCCGCCAACAGGCCATCACGGACCAGAAGGTGGCCCAGACCTTCTGACAGGGCAATGGGCGCTCAGGCGCCCCCAGGCTGACTCACGATCTGAAGGATGCCGGCGTATCGATCAGTCGGAATACGGTCGCCGCCAGCCTCCGTCGGCAGAACCTCCGGGCGAAAGCCGCCCGCAAGTTCAAGTCCACCACGAACTCGCGTCACACGCTGCCGGTGGCACCCAACCTGCTGGAACAAGACTTCACCGCTGACGCGCCGAACCAGAAGTGGGTTGGCGACATCACGTACCTGGCGACCGGTGAATGCTGGCTCTACCTGGCGTTGCTGATCGACCTGTACTCACGCAAGGTGATCGGCTGGGCGATGAGCGAGCGGATGACCGCCGACCTGGTCGGCGACGCCCTGCGGATGGCGCTGTGGAACCGGAAGATGCCGAAGGGCGTGATCGTCCATTCAGACCGCGGGAGTCAGTATTGCTCGACGCTGTACCAGTCGCTGCTGATGCAGCACGCCCTCAAGTGCAGCATGAGCGCTAAGGGCAACTGCTACGACAATGCCTGCGCCGAGAGCTTCTTCCACAGCCTCAAGGTCGAGGCCATCCACGGCGTGTGGTTCGAGACGCGAAAGACGATACGACAGCAGGTGTTCGAATACATTGAGTTGGACTACAACCAGCAACGCCGGCACAGTGCCATCGGGATGATCAGCCCAAAGGCCTTCGAGGGCAGAATGATCGCTTAGATCGGTGTCCACAATTGCTGGGTAAGATCAGGGGTCCACTTCAAGATCCAGTCCTGAGCGATGGAAGCTTTCTGCGACCATCCTATCGGTTAGCCGCACTCCATGACGGCTGTGGGCGTCACTTGGCATAATACCCTTTTGTCATCAGGACCGCTCATGACAGCCTGGAGCAAACTGCTCGTCCCTACCACGCGGCTAATCGACCTGCACGACAGCGGCCACGAGCCGGGATCGCCTTCCGTTCAGGTCAGCCAGGAGCAGCGTCGCGGTTGGCGAGACGGCTACTGGCTAGACCTCGGTTGCCTGCTGCTCGACTACCTACTCGACGTCGACTTCGCCACGAACAGTGCCTTTGTCTCCCAGACTCGCTGCCTGGCACACCTGCGCGAGAGTTATCCCGAGTCCTATTCCACGCTGCCCCATGACGATCTCGTCTACGTCATCAACCTTCTGGCCACCCCCAGTGAGATCCACTTTCGCCAGCCTCAGGGGGACCAGGACGGTGAAGCGGCGGGCCGCGCTGCGCGCAGCACCAAGCGTACGGCACTGATCGAGAAGCAGGGCCAGACAGGGCAGGTGCGTCTCACCCCCAGCGGCCGCCAGGCGGTGACGCTCGCCGGCCAGGTGGAGGATCTGCTCTATTCCGAGTACGACGCCGCCAAGGTACTGGCCGCACTGGCACGAGGCGACTTCGCGCGCATTCCCGACATCACCAACCAGATCCTGCTGGCGATCCGCGCCCTGACCCAGGAGCTGCGTCGAGTGCGTGAGAATCCCACCCGAGAAGGCAAGCTCTCGGCGCTGCTCGATAACGAACGTCACTACCACAATGCCTTGACCAGCATCCAGCAGACCCTGCTGGATGCCCGGGCACAGCTGTCGACGGCACGGCTGATGGAGCGCTTCGATGCCTGGCGAGAGATGCAGACCGAAGAGTGGGATCTGCGCATGCTCTCCAGCGCCATTGGCCGAGTGCTCACTGCCATCGAGAACTTGTCGCGGCGCCTCTCCGAGCTGCTGGCCGACATCGCCGAGGGGCGTATCCAGTCCATGGGCGTGGTCGACTTCCAGGCTCTGGCACGCCACCTGCTCGAAGCGCCCGGCGAGTCGAGCCTGCAGCAGGCCGTGGTGGCTCGACTGATGCCGCTGTACGCTCAGCCCGCCTTCCCGCGACCCGTGCCGCTGATTCCGCTGCTGGAAAGTCGTCGCGCCGAGGCTAGTCACGCCGCTCTGGTGTTCGACGAGACGCACGATGCCGACCCCGAGGATCCGCTGCTGGCCCGTTTCCTGGAGGCGCGCGGTCCGGCGCTGCGCGAGCGCCTGCGTGGCGGTCCGCTGCCGTTGCCCGAAGCGCTCGCCGAGGGCTGGCACCGCTTCGAGGGTGGCGACTTTCTGGCTCAGCTGCTCAACACCTTCGTGGATACTGAACTACTCGCGCCAGGGGTGACCGTGGGCATCGAGCCCCAGCCGTTCGCGCTACGTCTTGACGACGGGCGACGTGTCGAAGGGGCCGTGACCCCGTCACTCGGCTTCTTTGAGGAAGAACGCGCATGAACATGACCGAAATGGGCGAGGTCGTCGCCTACCTGCTGCGTTACCGCAGCGCCGAACGGGCGCCTGGTAGTGGGCGCAAGCGCCGCGCCGCACGCGAGGGACAGCTCGCCGAGCGCGATGTCTGCGCACTGATCGACGATGCCAGCGACATCGAGCGAGAGGCGCTGCGCGATTTCCTAGCCGGTCAGGGGCTACGCCTCAAGGTCTTCGAGGCCGGGGACTATCCGGGGATCGCGCCTGGCTCGCGCTACTATGCCCTGCTGCCGGACCCCGAGCTCGAGCAACCGCCACTCTATACCCGCGACCCGGTGTTCGAGGCCCTCAAGCTGCGACAGGAGAGCCGCACGGAGCTGGCCCATTGGTACCTGCAGTTGTGGCTGCTGATGCATACCCTGCTTTATACCCGCTACAACCGGGCGCTCTCCGATGTCAGCCGCTATCAGGAAGCCACCTTCACCACGGCGGAGCTCGCCGAGCTGCTGCGCGAGCAGCTCGAGGCGCTGCGCGAGCTGGGTGAGGCGGCGCCAGAGACGAGCCGCGCCCTGTGTGAGGAGCGTGGCGAGGACGTCAGTCGCCGGGTTCGCGCCTTCATCGATCTGCAGGCGCGGGCCGGTCTGCTCGAGGCTGTGCGTAGCGACGACCGCGAAGCGGAGGGAGAGATCTGGCAGCAGACGCTGCTCGGCGCGCTGGAGAGCGAGCAGGTGGGCGTGCACCAGCTCGCCCATCTCCAGGTCCTGGCCCAGGGTGGCGTCGGACGGACAGCCGCTGAGGCCGGCGATGATACGTTCGGTGGGATGTCCGCCGGCGAAGGAGACGAGGAGGTCGCCCCATGAGCGTGATCCACCGCATCGAGGTCGCCAACCTGCTCAACAAGCACGGTGACGTGGCCTCGCCCTGGGATGCCAAGATGCGCCACCTCCTGCTCGACCTGCGCGGCCAGTCGAGTGCCATCAGCATGGAAAACGGTTTCGGCAAGACCACCCTGGCTGAGGCATTGATCGGCCTGCTGTCGAGGGATCGCAGCCTGCTCTCGCGCACGCGGCGCAAGTGTTCCCCCTCCACGGTGTCGGGGGAAGGGCGCAGTTGGAGCCACTTGCGCGTGGAGTTCCGCTCGCGCAGTGCCGCGCCCGGGCAGGACGACATGCTGGCCGCAGCCGGCGAGGAGGTGGCCGGCGAGACATTCGTGTTCGGCTTATACGGCTACAGCGACGGCAGCGGGCTCTCCTTCTACCACTATCCCGGGCGGCTCGAGGACATTCCGGTCCACCACCTGACGCGGGACGGCAAGCTGGCGCTCTACGCCAATAGCGACGTCAAGGCGATGATGGCCGAACGCGGGGTGCGATTGACCCACAATCGTGACGAGTGGCTGGAGGCCGTGGGGGCTCACGTATCGCGGCGCGAACTCGTTCAACTTGCCGCCTTCCAGAAGGAGGGGGGCGCCGACAAGAGCCAGATCTTCAACGCCATCAAGCCGCGTCCCGGCGAGAAGGCCGACCAGGCGTTCTTCTTCGAGGTGCTGGCGCCGGAGATCCTCTCTGGCGCCACGCGCGGCGAGACCGACGAGAGCGAGGAACTGATCGAGGAGGTGATCCTCAATTCGGGCAACAACATCACCGAGCTGCGTCATCGGCTCGAAGAGGCCGAACACGACCAGCGTCGCGCCAGGGACAAGGTCGAACGTCTGGCGGCGCTCGAGGGCGAAGGCGAGGCCCTGTTCGCCGCTCGTCATGAACTCGCCGAAAGCGACCGCGAGCTGGCCCAGAGCGAGGCGCTGCTGGGCGGACAGGCGCTGGCCGGTCTGCCCGGCGTCCCCCGATTGTCGGATCAAGCCGCTGGCGACGCCGCCGTAGGTCTGGCCTGGGCGGTGGGCGACACCGACCGGCCACGGGTCTCCACCTGGCTGCTGGCCCGGCTGACAGGGGTGAAGGAGCGCGCCGTGCGCGGCGCCCTGGTCGAGCGTGGCGACCGGGTCGAGAGCCATCGGCGGCTCGTTCACCTGCCTGGGGCAGACTGGCCGGCGGCGCGCGAGGTGGGCCACGTGGGCTTTGCCGCGGCCCGCCAGTGGCTAGCCGAGAGCCTGGCCTTCGACGACGATGCGCCGCGCTATCGCGCTGTAGCGGCACTGGACGAGGGCGCCGAAGCGTTCGATGCGCAGGACGGCAACCGTTTCCGCGAAGAGGTGATCGGCGATACGGTCTACCTGGATGAATTGAAGCATGAACTGAGCGATCAGGAGGCGCGCCAGGAAGCGCTCGATAAGGAGCGCGAGCGCCTCGAGTCGCAGCAGCGCGACTTCGTCGACAACCAGAGCTTCTACACCCAGGCCCTTGCCGATGGTCTGTTCAGCGAGGCAGAGCTGGAGTCGCCAGAGACCACTGCCGCATTGGCCCGTGACGAGGCCGCTGCGGCGCGCACCGCGCTCAACGAGCACCTGGGACGTGTCGGCGAACTCAAACAGGTGGCCGGCTGGCATGCGGATTTTCGGCGAGAATGCCCCGACGTGAGGCCGGCCGAACGGCTGGCCGAGAAGCAGGCAACCGAAGCCGAGCTGAGTGAAACCCTCGACCGTCTTAGCGGCGAGCGCGACGAGAGCATCTCCGCCTACGATCAGGCGCGTGCCGAGCGCGAGCGGCTCAATGCCGAGCGCGAGCGTCTGACCGGGGAGCGCGGCCCTCTGGCCCACGGCCAGGCGCCGTGGCGTGCCTTCCTCGAGGGCTGGCCAGGCGAGTCGGTGCAGGGCTTCTGGGGGCGTCGCAAGAAGGCGCTGGCCGAGCTCGAGAGCCGCTGTCGCGAGGCCGAACAGCGCCGCCAGGAGGCCCAGCGTACACAGGCCCGTCTCGCCCCGCTGGCCGAAGCGGCGGCCCGCTACGCCGAACTGCACGGCGACGATGACCCGGTTCACCTGCGGGTGCACTTGCGCGACCGGGAGCGTGAACTGGGCGAAGAGGCGCATCGCCTGGAGACCGAAGAGGCGCGCTTGCGCCAACTGCATGCGGCCCGGCTCTCCTTTGCTGAGCTGAATGGCGCTAGAGAGCTCTCCCCCGAGGCGTGGCTGGCCGATGCACGGCGTCGCTATCCGCGTCTGCTGCGCGAGGCCGAGACGCTGGCGGCGGACATCGCCGCCCGTGAGGCCTACCTGGCGCAGTTGGCCGGCGACCCCCTGGAGCGCCGCGCTGCGGAAGCCGAGGCGCATCGTCTCCTCGAGGAAGCTGGCATTGCCTGGCAGCCGCTGCACGTCGTGCTCAATGCCAAGGACGTGGCCGAGGACCGGCGCCGTGAGCGATTGGCCCAGGCAGCAGGCCTGCTCTTCGCACCGGTGGTAGCGGGGAGCGAGGCGGCGCGGCATGCCGCTGAGGTACTGGTCGACGCGAGCTTGGCCGTTCCGGTGTTCGAGGCACAGCGGCTGGCGGCACTGCTGGAGCGTGGAGAGCCGCCCCTGGGCGCCGTGCAGGGCGTGGAGACGCTGGCGGTGAAGGCGGCCTTGGATCCGAGCTATCTGGAGACTCTGCGCGAGGCGACCGAGACGCGACTGTCCGCGGATCACGCGCGTCAGCAGGCGCTGGACGCCGAGTGCCAGCACCTGGACCCTCACGGCGAAACCTTCTCCCTGGCCCTGGAGGCCCGCGAAGCCGACGACAACGACGTGGAGCGTGCGCTGGAACGCTTGGCCGAGACGCAGTCGCGCCTGGACGAACGCCAGGAGAGTCTCGCGCCGCGCTTAAGCGAGGCGGCACTGGCCTGCATCGACGGCTATCAGCGCTATCTGCAGGAGGGAGGCGACCTGGCCCTGGAGCAAGCGGCCGAGACCCAAGTCGAGGCGGGCGAGACCCTGGCCGAGCTGAGGCCGCAGCGCGAGCAGGCGGCTCAGGAACTCGAGGCCCACGGCAGCACCTGGCTGGCTGCCGAGCAGTTCAACGATGCCGGTGGCGTCGAGCGCCTCGCAGCCCTGGATGAACGCCTCATCGAGCTGGAGAGGTGGCTTGGCGAAGCGGATGAGCGGCTAGGCGAAGCGGAGCGGCGGCGCGAGGTCCTGACCCGCCAGCATGCTCAGGTAGAGGTACGTCTGCGCCAGCTCTTCGCTGAGGGCGAGCGCGAACGTCTGCGCGCCCTGGCCGACTTCGAGGCCCAGGGCGGCGAGGAATTCATGGCCACGGCCACGGAGGTCCAGGAGACACGCGAGGCGGAGCTGGCTTTGGCCACGAAGCGTGCGGACTTCGACTTCTCACGCATACGCGCTTATCTCGACGTGCGCGATGCCAGCGGTGGTAGCCAGCAGCTCGAGCACGAGATCGCGCGGGTCAAGCGCGAAATTGCGGCGCTGCGAGAGGCGCGCAAGGCAAAGCAGCGCGAACGCGATGCCGTGGAGCAGCGTCTCGCCGATCATCGGCGTGCTCTGGAGCGGGTGGACCAGTTGGCCGTGGAGTGGCTGCGCGCCCTACGCGAGTTGCCGGCCGGCTGGGATCGGCGGCTGGCCGAGTCGGCATCGGCAATCTGGCCCGGCGATGACGACGAAGACGCCCCGCGCACCCAGGCCCTGAACGAGTGGCAGCGGCTGGCTGGCGAGTCGGTGGCCGATGGCGCCCTCGATCTGGAGGCCCTGGAGGCGTGCCAGCAGACCCTGCTGGACGCTCTGGCCGAGCTCAACCTCGGCGAGCGGGCCCGCCATCGCGAACGCCTAGCGAAGCGTGTGGCGGAGGCCGAGCGGCAGCTGACGGCATCGCTGGAGGAGGCCGCTCACAGCCGCCTGTTCAGCGATACCGAACGGGCCCGCCTGGGGGCGCTGGTCGGGGTCAGCCAGGCCGGTCTCGACGATCTCGCCGCCCTGCATTCCCAACTGGCCGGCCAACTCGAGGCACACCGCGAGCGGGTTGGGCGATTGCAGGCCACCCGCGAGCAGATAGAGGGCACCCTGGTGGAGCGTCTGAGTTCGATCATCTCGGACGCCGCCGGCAATCTCGACATTCTCAAGCGGGTGGCGAAGAGCCATGGTGCCGGCGGGGCCTTCTTCGAGGTCAAGGCCGCGCTGATCGGCACCGAGCAACTGCGCGAACTCATCGCCACTCTGCTGGCCGACATCGACGAGCATCAGGCGGCGATGCGCCGACGTGCCGAACGCGACGGTGGAGTGGCTGACGGTGAGGTGCGCCGGCGCGACGACGATTTACTGCGCCAAATCCGCCGCCGCATCTACCGCGGCCTTTTCCATGATGTCTCGATTCGCCTCAAGCACGACGCCATTCGCCCCCATGGTCGGCTCTTCTCGCTCAACGAGGAGATGTCGGAGGGCCAGCGCGAGGCGGTGTCGCTGATGTGGCTGGTCAAGCTCTCGGAATTCGCCATCGAACGCGAGCTGCGAGAGCTTCCGGGGCATCACAAGCGCCGCGCTCGCGCGAGTCGCGAGAGCGTGATCCTGCTCGACGGCCTGTTCTCCAAGCTTTCGCACCGCCGCCTGATCCAGGACTCTCTGGAGTCGCTGCGCAACACCCGTGGGCGCTTCCAGATGATCGGCCTGATCCACAATCCCAACTACGAGAACGACCCGGAGATCTTTCCCACCTACCTGGTGGGTAGCGTGATCGGCGGGGTACAGGGACAGGGCGGCCACGTGATGGTGCGCGACGGCCGCATAACGCCGCCGGAGATACTGGGTCGCAGCCAGGGCGAGGCGAGCCTGTTCGGGATCCATGTCAGCAAGCCGGCGACACAGGAGTGAGCCATGCACGATCCGACGCTCAACCTAAGTGAACCGGCCAAACAGGCTTTGGAAAGGCTTGAGGCGCAGTGGCGCCGGACCTATGTTCGCCATGGTCAGGGCAAGCGATGGCAAGCCATCTCGCTTGCCAAGGCATGGCAGAAGTCTGGGCTCTGCACCAGCGAGCTGCAGGCCTGGCAAGTGCTCGAAGAACTGGGCGAGGCGCGCCTGCTCTCCTTTCCCGCCGGCGTCCGGGTGTCGCCGCATTACCGCGTGAACGCCAGACTCGGCTTGAGCGACGGGCGTTGCGAGCGGATTGTCGCCGCACTACCGGTGGTAGACGCGATGCTAGCGCTGTCGCCTGAACGGAAGATGGCCTGGGGACGGGCGCTGGAGGGCACGCTGGGCGACTGGTCCCGCAACGATCAACAGCAGCTTGTTGCGGGTCTCGAGCAGTTGTCGGCGGCACTCCCCGCCGCTTACGAATTGACGCGCTTTGTGGCCAGCGCCCGCTACCTGCTAGGCAGCAGCAAGCTGCTGGAGGCATTGCCCAGCGAGCTGGTACGAGCCTTCGGAATCGAGCTGAATTGCTTCGCGCCTGCAGAAACCTGGCTATTGGCCAGCGTTCCCGCCAGGCCGGAAGGGCTTCTTTTGATCGAGAATCCCCAGAGCTTCACCCACGCTAGTCGGATGGGAATCGACCGGCGCCTGGCGCTGGTCTGCTCCTACGGCTATGGCCTCTCGTTAGGAGAGGCGCTGGGTGGCATCGATCGCGTGCAACTGGTGGGCCACGGAGCCGAACAGTGGACGTTGACCACATTGCTGAGGCTGCCCAATCTCACTTACTGGGGTGACCTCGATCCCGAAGGACTGCGCATCTATCAACGACTGCAGCAGCGGTTGCCGGACCTTCGCCTGTCGGCACTACTCGAGCCCATGATCGAAGCCCTAGGCGAGCATCGAGGCCACCCCCTGGATGCCTTGACGGGCAAGGGTGGCCAGCGTGAAGCAGGCGACTGGCGGCGGGGCCTGGATCAGGAGTGGCTATCCGACGATTGTCTGACGGCTCTGGCCGGAAAAGCTCTGGTGCCCGAGCAGCAGGCGCACCTGTTGGCCTGTCTGGGTCCGTGAACGATTCAGTAATGAGGAGCTTTTTTGCCACTTGCCCAATGAAGGCCAATTCAAGAGCTAGCAAATAATGCTGTGGTTTGATAGGCGTCTGAGCTTGCCCTTAATTCATGCCCATTAAGGGGAAGTGCGGTCTCGACTTCTGCTTAAGAATCGTGGCAGTTGATTTCGGCTCGGTCTTCTTCGTGCCTTTGGGGGTAGCACCCAGCTTTGCATCCGTACGGAAATTGTGATTGCACACGCAGATTTCGTTATCTGCAATCCTTCCTCAGCGGTTGTACCCCATTGCCCGGTTGGCTCGGTTTACAGGCCATGATGCCGATAGGCGCGCCAACGCGGTGGGTCAGTTGCCTGCCTCTCGGGACAGACGAATGCACGACTGGAAGGGATGAACAGCCTTTTCCAAGCTGGGTCACGCACACGCGGCTAGCGGAGCGAGGCCAGCTTCATCACCATGATCCACCTGATTGTCAGCCCGGTGGATCGCCTGCTCGATCAGGGCAAATCCATATGAGGTGGCGGAGAACCCCAACAATCGTGTTTGGCCAGAGGTCAGGCTCCCCGATCTGGGTATTCTGGTTCTTAACCCCCCGTGACCGGCGATTTGTCCTCCAGGGACGTGTTTCGTTGGCAATCGGTGTGGGCTGCAAACAGATAATCCGCTACGAGGCCCGTGGTTGTGGTGTTCTGGGTGATTAGGTGCTAAGTTGGTCTTGCGCGGTAAATGACTCGAAATGGTCTCCGAAGCCGAGGGTCGCAGGTTCGAATCCTGCCGGGCGCACCACGAATTTAAGGGCTTACAGCGGTGCTGTAGGCCCTTTTTGCTGTCTGTGACCAAATCGTGCCCACACTGGACCATGCTGCGTGCCATGTCGGCATAACCATTGTCATCTTCGGTACGGTGGCTACTGAAGATCACGGCGTAATAGGGCGGTTCGGGCGTATTGGCGATCTCCGACATGGCGGCCTCGAGGGGGAGTGGCAACACGCTGAGCTTAGGCGGCGGATGGCACGGTCGTACAGCGGTAAAGGCGCTCCCGGTGTCGGGTGGGGCCTGGCAACCGGGGTACGTCACTCATTCACGAAGCTCCAGGCGTCGGAAGGCAGGCTTAAGGCGATACACGAGTTTGTGAAGCTCGGCGGTCGAGGGGGCCGACGTCATCGGGCGGGCATAGGCCTCTTTCAGGCACTGGCCCTTGCGCGCCAGCTGGATGGCATAGCGCTCGACGCCTTGTGAGGCGAGGTCCAGCGCCAGGCAGTGCAGGTCCTCCAGCTCGAGATCGCGCCAGTGAACCGTGGTGCGACATTCGAATGCCACATCACTGGCCAACAGCTGGGCCAGGCTCTCCCGATGGGCGGCGCCCACGCCGGGCCGGCCGACGATGGCGTCGAAGTGCGCGTCTGGCCCCTTCACGTCGAGCCCCACCCAGTCGAGATAGGGCAGCATCGCCGCCAGGCGCCGGGGATAGACGCCGGCGGTGTGCAGCCCGACCTTGAAGCCCAGGGCGCGAACCCGCGAGGCGGCCAGCGGCAGGTCGGCGTGCAATGTGGGCTCGCCACCGCTGAACACCACGCCTTCCAGCAGGCCCCGGCGCGTGTCGAGGAAGGCCTCGACCTCCGCCCACTCATCGGGCTTGGCCCTTCTCGGTTCGAGCATCTGTGGGTTGTGGCAGTAGCCACAGCGCAAGGGACAGCCCTGCAGGAAGATCACGGCGGCCAGGTGGTCGGGATAGTCCAGGGTGGTCATGCGGGTCAGGCCGGCCACGGGGAGACGCGGCAAGCGGGGTTCGGAATCTGACATGGGCGCTTTCCAGGCAGGCGCCCCGGCGTCGACGGGGCGCCAGGGGTGGTGATGGCGTTATGCGTGGGCGGTCGATTCGCTGAAGTGCCTACGCTCGCGGTGCTCGGCCTGCTTGCCGTGGTTGAACTGGCTGACCGGGCGGTGATAGCCCATCACCCGGGTCCAGACCTCGCAGCGCTGGCGCTGTTCGGTGGGCAGGGTCTCGGTGGAGTAGCGCATGTGATGCTCCTTTTTCACGGTTGTCGGGTGTGACGAGGGAGAAACGCCTCAGGCCGTGGCATCGGCCGATGAGGCGTGCTGTGCCAGAAGCGCCTCGTCGCACTTCGGGCAGAACTCGTGTTCGCCGGCCAGGTAGCCATGCACCGGACAGATCGAGAAGGTCGGCGTCACGGTGAGGTAGGGCAGGCGGAAGCGGGACAGCGCCGTGCGCACCAGGGTCTTGCAGGCCTCGACCGAAGAGAGCCGTTCGCGCATGTAGAGGTGCAGCACGGTGCCGCCGGTATAGCGCGTCTGTAGCGGGTCCTGGTGCAGCAGGGCCTCGAAGGGATCGTCGGTGTGGCCCACCGGCAGCTGGCTGGAGTTGGTGTAGTAGGGCGCCTCCGGCGTGCCGGCCTGCAGGATGCCGGGGAAGCGCTTTAGGTCCTCCTTGGCGAAACGGTAGGTGGTGCCCTCGGCCGGGGTCGCCTCCAGGTTGTAGAGGTGGCCGGTACTCTCTTGGAACTCCCGCATCCGCTCGCGCACATGCTCCAGCACCTCGATCGCCAGCTGCTGGCCCTCCGGGTCGGCGATGTCGAAGCGGTCGTCGCTGAGATTGCGCACCATCTCGTTGAGGCCGTTCACCCCCAGGGTCGAGAAGTGATTGCGCAGCGTACCCAGGTAACGCTGGCTATAGGGGTAGAGGCCGTCGTCCATCCATTGCTGGATGCAGTCGCGCTTGATCTCCAGGCTGTCGCGACCCAGTTCGAGCAGCCGGTCCAGCTCGGCGTAAAGCCCCGCCCGGTCGCCGGCGAAACGATGCCCCAGGCGCGCGCAGTTGATCGTCACCACGCCCAGCGAACCGGTCTGCTCGGCGCTGCCGAATAGGCCATTGCCGCGCTTGAGCAGCTCGCTGAGGTCGAGCTGCAGCCGGCAGCACATGGAGCGCACCATGTGAGGCTCCAGGTCCGAGTTGAGGAAGTTCTGGAAGTAGGGCAGCCCGTAGCGGGCGGTCAGCGCGAAGAGCCGTTCGGCGTTGTCGCTCTCCCAGTCGAAGTCATGGGTGATGTTGTAGGTGGGGATCGGGAAGGTGAACACCCGGCCGCGGCAGTCACCCGCCTCCATCACCTCGAGGTAGGCACGGTTGAGCAGGTCCATCTCGGCCTGCAGCTCGCCGTAAGTGAAGGGCTGCTCCGCCCCGCCGATGACCGGCACCTGGTCGCGCAGGTCCGCCGGGCAGGTCCAGTCGAAGGTCAGGTTGGTGAACGGCGTCTGGCTGCCCCAGCGCGACGGCACGTTGAGGTTGTAGATGAACTCCTGCACCGCCTGCTTGACCGCCGGGTAGTCGAGCCGGTCGAGACGCACGAAGGGCGCCAGGTAGGTATCAAAGGAGCTGAACGCCTGGGCGCCGGCCCACTCGTTTTGCAGAGTGCCGAGGAAGTTGACCATCTGCCCCAGCGCGCTGGAGAGGTGCCGGGGCGGCGCGCTTTCCGCTCGGCCAGGCACCCCGTTGAAGCCCTCGATCAGCAGGGTGCGCAGCGACCAGCCGGCGCAGTAGCCGCTGAGCATGTCCAGGTCGTGGATATGCAGGTCGCCCTCGCGATGGGCCTCGCTTACCGCAGTGGGGTAGACCTCGTTGAGCCAGTAGTTGGCGATCAGCTTGCCGGAGGCGTTGAGGATCAGCCCGCCCAGGGAGTAGCCCTGGTTGGCGTTGGCATTGACGCGCCAGTCGGCACGCTGCAGGTATTCGTTGACCGTCGACGCCACCCTGACGGTGCCGGGCTGCAGGCTTCCCATGGAGTGCTCCTTCACTGGCTGGATAACTACATATGGTGTTTTTAACTATAAACGACACCACATATTGTGCATGAGAAGGATAGGCACCCTGCCGCGGCAGCGACATGATCCAGGTCAGGAAAAAGGAGAGTGGCTAGCATGCGGCCGCTACTTGCTGCCATGACACACCGGCATGGCTGGGTGCATGGCTCGGCTGAGGTAGTCATTGCTTGGTTATGCGCATTGCCTCGCCGAAATGGTTACCCACAAGAGGGTGTTGCCTCACATACTGAGTTACCAAGGGCAGTATCTGAGGTGGTGGTAATGGCGAAGAAAATGACGACTCCCGGTAGGCAAGAGCTGATAGGTGTTCTGAGGGAGCGCTATGCACAGGGCTCTCGCGCAGAGAAAGGCCGGATCCTCGATGAGTTTACTCTGATCAGTGGGTGCCATCGGAAATCCGCACCTGACTGTCTATGTGAGTGTTCATACACTCGAAATCAGGTGGCCAGATTCACTATGCCACTACAAAGCGATGCGCCGGTGACCTGGAAGCCATGTTTCATGCCGGGGCGTCACAAGCGAGTTTCTCCCCTTGCCTCGATAACCGTCCTTGACCTCGCGCCTTGCGGCCACCCTGCCGATTCACCATGATGGCCTGTATCATCAGCAGGCTAAGCGCATTCATCGCCGCCAGAACGACAGGGACGCCCCATGAGCCAGACCGACGCCCAGCTACGTGAGCTGCTTCTCTTACTCCTGCCCGAAGACGGCGGTACCATCGGGAACTTGCGGCTACGTAATCTGATGGCGGCCAAACTGTATGCCAGGGTAGAAGAGGAAGACTACGAGCGGGTTCGCGATGCGTTGGTCACAGAGGGCGTGCTGGGCAAAGGGCGCGGTCGGGGCGGCTCCGTGTACCGTCTTGCTGCTTCGGCCCCACAAGAAGCGTCGGCCCCTGACACCACTGCCCCCGACCTCACCCTGCAGATGCAGGAGGTCCCCGCCGAGCTGCCGCTGAACCAGCAGCAGGCCAAACCGAAGCGGGCCACCAGGCCGCGCCAGAAGAAGCCTGACCAGGCCGAGGTACTCTCCTACCGCTTTGAGGAGAAGCGCAAGAACAACCCCCACGTGGGCATGGTGGATACCGCCAGCGACGGTGTTGAGGAAACCACCGCCTGGGCCTACGACCCGCACCTGGACCCGGAGCTGCAGTTCGATTCCTCTGCCAACCGTGCCCAGGTCGAGGCGCTTATCGACGATGCCCTGGCCTCCGGTGACCAGGAGCAGATGAAGGCAGCGCTTGAAGAGCTCAAGCGCCTGCAGTCACCCTACCTGCAGTGGACCGGCAAGGCTGAGCGCACCAGCTTCGAGGTGGATACCGTCTCGCTGCATGTTCACGAGCGCATCGACCCCGCCACCATCCTCGGCGAGGTGCAGAAGCGCATGAAGGCCGGCAAGCAAGGGGGCAACGGCAGTGGCAGCGCCTTCCAGCCCGACCTGTTTCACGCCCCTTTCGAGAACCTGCCGCTGCGCGAGGCCATCGACTTCTACAAGCACGAGCGCGACTGGGCCAACCGCCTGATCGCCGGTGACTCCCTGCTGGTGATGAACTCCATGCTGCAGAAGGAGGGCATGGCCGGGCAGGTGCAGATGATCTATATCGACCCGCCCTACGGCATCAAGTACGGCTCAAACTTCCAGCCGTTCACGAACAAGCGGGACGTTAAGGATCGCAAGGACGAGGACCTGACCCAGGAACCGGAGATGATCAAGGCCTTCCGGGACACCTGGGAGCTGGGCATCCACTCCTACCTCACCTACCTGCGCGATCGACTGCTGCTGGCGAGAGAGCTGCTAAGTGATAGCGGATCGGTGTTTGTGCAGATTTCGGATGAGAACCTGCACCATGTCCGGGAGCTATTGGATGAAGTCTTTGGCCCAACAAACTTTGCAAGCCTGATCACAGTAGCCAAAACAAGCAGTGCGACAAGCTCGCTGCTTTCTGGTGTTTCAGACTATGTCATTTGGTATGCTAAAAGCATCGAAGATGTAAAATATAGAGAAGTTTTCCAAAAGAAAGAGCTTGGAGGTTCGGGTACCGGGCAATACACCCTCCTAAGGCGTCTTGATGGAAGTAAAACAAGGCTGTCATCTTCCGACCTTTCACCAGAAAGAATCCCTGAAGGCGGGCGAGTCTTTCGTCTTGACAACATGACAAGCCAAAGACCTCCAGGCGACTTTCCTGTACCAATAACTGGCAGGCAAATTAGGCCGGGAAGTGGGTACTGGAAGACTGGGGAAAAAGGGATGAAGCTCCTTTTGAAATCAGGGAGGCTAGACCTTATAGGGAATACTCTTTGCTATGTAAGGTATCTAGAGGATTTTCCTGTTTACCCATTCTCTAACTTGTGGACTGACACCGTATCTTCTGGGTTTTCAGATCAGAAAGTCTATGTAGTGCAAACAAATTTCTCAATCATCGAACGCTGCCTGCTAATGACCACCGATCCCGGCGATTTGGTGCTGGACCCCACCTGCGGTTCCGGCACCACCGCCTATGTCGCCGAGAAGTGGGGCCGGCGCTGGGTCACCTGCGATACCTCCCGGGTGGCGGTCACCCTGGCCAAGCAACGGCTGATGACCGCCAGCTACGACTACTACGAGCTGAAGTATCCCCAGGAGGGGCTGAGTGGTGGTTTCATCTACAAGACGGTGCCGCACATTACCCTCAAGTCGATCGCCAACAACCCGGAGATCGATGAGCTCTACGCGCAGTACCATCCGGCCATCGAGCAGGCGCTGGCCGAGCTGAACGACTCTCTCCAAGGTCATTCGATCAAGGACGAGCCGTTCACCTTTACTGTGACCGAGGGCGGCCGCAAGGGCGACAAGGTCGACTTCGCCGCGCCCGACAGCAGGACGGTCTCGCTGCCCTCCGGCGAGACCGCCAAGCTCAACGCGCTGCTCGAGTGGGAGGTCCCCTTCGACTTCCCCGACGAGTGGCCGGAGGCCGCCAAGCCGCTCTTCGAGGCCTTCCAGAACGCCCGCCAGACGATGCAGCGCCGCATGGACGAGAGCATCGCCAACCACGCCGGCCAGGAGGTGCTCTACGACCAGCCCGAGGTGAGCCGCGACAAGCTGCGCATCACCGGGCCCTTCACCGTCGAGGCGGTGCCCTTCGCCACCGTGCTGGGCCTGGACGAGGCGGAGCAGCCCAAGGAGGCCGACGTCGCCGTGGCTCGCTCAGGGGCCACCTCCCGCCATGCCCAGTGGCGGGAGGAGCTGCTCAAGGCCGGTATTCGCGGTAAGGGTGGCCAGCACCTCAAGTTGATGGACCTGGAGACCCTGCCCGGCGCCAAGTACCTGCATGCCGTGGGGACGGTGGCCGGCTCTTCACATGATGCGCAGAGCGCATCGAAGGGGGGTGAACGAGTCGCCGTCAGCTTCGGCCCTGAGTACGCCGCCCTGGAACAGCGCCAGGTGGAGATCGCCAAGAACGAGGCCGGTGACCTTTTCCCGTCGCCGAAGCTGCTGGTGTTCTGCGCCTTCACCTTCGACCCGGAGGCCGCCAAGGATATCGACAGCATCAAGGGCATCCAGGCCCTCAAGGTGCAGATGAACACCGATCTGCTCACCGAGGACCTCAAGAAGAACGCGCGCAGCAACGAATCCTTCTGGCTGATGGGCCAGCCGGACGTCGAGGTTCACACCCTCAAGGACGGCAAGCTGCAGGTCGAGGTGCATGGCTTCGACTACTTCGACACCAAAAGCGGCGAGCTCAAGTCCGGCGGCAAGCGCGACATCGCCGTGTGGGAGCTGGATACCGACTACGACGACCGCTCCCTCTTCCCGCGCCAGGTGTTCTTCCCCATGGCCAGCAAGCAGGATGGCTGGTACAAGCTCAAGAAGGACATCCGCGCAGAGCTCAACGAGGAGCTGCTGGGCAAGTACCACGGCACCAAATCGCTCCCCTTCGAGCCCGGCGACAACCGCTGCATCGCGGTGAAGATCGTCGATAACCGCGGCATCGAATCGCTGAAAGTCGTTCGGCTGGATTGACCCATGACACAGCAAACCAGCCTCTTCGAGGTGCTGGCCCGCCATGAGGGGGTCGATACCGAATACAAGGCGGCCCGGGGCGGGCTGCCCAAGAGCCTGTGGGAGACCTACAGCGCCTTCGCCAACACCGCGGGGGGAACCCTCTACCTGGGGGTGAAGGAGGGCGATGATAGCCCATCCACCGCCGGTCTCACTGAGGCGGATGTGGATAAGCTGCGCGGTGAGTTCTGGGCCACGCTCAACAACCCCCAGAAGGTCAGCGCCAATATTCTCCAGGAGCACCATGTCAGCGTCGAGACCTACCAGGGCGACGCCATCCTGGTGATCGAGGTACCCCGCGCCACGCGCAGCGAGCGGTCCTCCGACACTAGCTCCCCACACTCCGACACTAGCTCCCTACACTCCGACACTAGCTCCCCACACTCCGACACTATGTTCCCTCATAGTGAGCCGAGCTCCCCCCACAAGGGCACTACCTTCCCGCATAGTGAAGGGAGCTCCCCCCACAGCGGTGCCGATGAGCACGCCCCAGCGTGGGAAGCACTGCAGCGCATCGCAGCCCCGGTCGCTGCCGCCAAGCGCACTCAGCCCGAGACGATGCAGGCGACGCTGCTCAAGCTCTGCCAAGGCCGTTTCCTCACGCTGCGTCAGCTGTCCGAGCTACTCCAGCGTTCGCCCAAGAACATCGGTGAGCGGCATGTGGCCCCGCTGGTGAAGGCAGGCAAGCTCGAGCTGCGCTACCCCAATGTCCCGAACCACCGGCAGCAGGGCTATCGCACGGTAGAAGGAACCACCGCATGACGGCCAACTCCCTGATCATCAATTCGCCCTACGATGCCCCCTCGGCCTACTGGGAGCGCGACGGTAAGCAGATGACCCTCCAGCAGGGCCGTCGCCCCGCGGCCTACGAGATCTTCGACACCCGCAACAACACCCAGCGCACCGAGCCGCTGGAGCAGGTCAACAAGATTCGCCAGCGCGTGGACGAGTGGCGGGCGGATGGCTACCCCGGCGTCACCAGCGTCACCCGTCAGCTGCTCGAGCACTGGCACGCCCGGGGTGACTGGGACCCGGATGCCTGTCGCTGGGAGGGTGGCCCGCGCCAGTACCCGTTCTACTTCTGCCAGCTCGAGGCCATCGAGACGCTGATCTGGCTGCTGGAAGCGCAGGAACAGTACCGGCAGGGCATCTTTCTCAGCGGGGATGGCGGTCCCTGGGAGCGCATCTGTAACAAGATGGCCACCGGCGCCGGCAAGACCTCGGTGATGTCGCTGATCATCACCTGGCAGACCCTCAACGCCATCCACTACCCCAAGGACCGTCGTTTCTCCAAGGCGGTGCTGATCATCACCCCGGGGCTGACGGTGAAGAGCCGCCTGCAAGTCTTGAAGCCAGGCCACCCCCAGAACGTCTATGACGAGTTCAACCTCTGCCCCAACGAGGCGATGCGACAGCAGCTCAACCGGGTCGAGCTGGTCATCGAGAACTGGCACACCCTGATGCCGCTGAAGGAGCAGGCCCGCTCCGTGGTCAAGAAGGGCAAGGAGAGCGACGAGGCCTTCACCCGCCGGGTGCTGGGGTCGCTTGCTAGTGAACGCGACCTCATCGTGATCAACGACGAGGCTCACCACGCCTACCGCCAGCAGGCCGAATCCAAGGTCAGCAAGAAGCAGGCCGAGGAACTGGGCATCGACCTGGACGAGGCTACCCGCTGGATCGAGGGCCTGGACCGTATCCACAAGACCCGTCGTATCCGGCGCTGCTTCGATCTCTCCGCCACGCCCTTCGCCCCCACCGGCAAGAGCAACACCGAGTCCGGCCTGTTCGAGTGGATCGTCTCCGACTTCGGCCTCAACGATGCCATCGAGGCGGGGCTGGTCAAGACGCCTCGGGTGGTGGTGCGCGACGACGCCCTGGCCAACGCCAAGACCTACGCCAGCAAGCTCTATCACCTCTACCGCGAGGACGAGGTGAAGGAAGACCTCAACCGCCGAGCCGAGCCCACCGCCCCACTGCCGGACCTGGTGCAGAAGGCCTACGCCCTGCTGGCCTACGACTGGAAGGAAACCGCCCAGCAGTGGCAGGAGGCCGGCCACAGCATTCCCCCGGTGATGCTCACCGTCTGCAACCGCACCGAGACCGCGGCGCGCATCGAGCACTTCTTCAACGGCGGCGACTGCCTGATTCAGGAGACCCAGGCCCCCGATGCCACCCTGCGGGTGGACTCCAGGGTGCTCGAGAAGGCCGAACAGGGCGAAACCAGCAGCAAGGACAAGCAGTATGCCGCCCGGCTGGAGGCCCTCATCAAGGCCGCCGAGCTCCCCGCCGACAAGCAGGCCGACCTGCTGGCCATGAAGCAGGAGGAGCAGCTGCGTACCCTGGTCGATACCGTCGGCAAGCGCGGCCAGCCGGGGCAATACCTGCAGAACGTCATCTCGGTGGCCATGCTTTCCGAGGGCTGGGACGCCGCCAACGTCACCCACATCATGGGGCTGCGCGCCTTCACCAGTCAGCTGCTCTGCGAGCAGGTGATCGGCCGCGGCCTGCGCCGCGTCTCCCACGACATGGACGCCGACCGCCAGTTTCTCCCTGAATACGTCAACGTCTTCGGCGTGCCGCTCTCGATCTTCCAGGACGCCAGCGAAGGCGGCGAGGCACCGCCGCCACCCAAGCCCAGCGTGCGCATCGAGGTGGAGCCCGGTCGCAATCACCTGGAAATCCGCTGGCCCAACGTCGATCGCATCGACAATGTGCTCAAGCCGGCGCTGGTGATCGACTGGCAGAGCGTGCCTACGCTGACCCTCGACCCGGCCCAGACCCCGCTCAACGCCGACATCGCCCCCTCGCTGACCGGCTCCCCCAACCTGGCCATGGTCACCGAGATCGACCTCGAGCGGGCGGTGGAGGAGTTCCGGCTGCAGCACCTCATCTTCCGCGCGGCCCGCAAGCTCTACCAGCACAACCAGGCCACCTTCGGGGGCGACAAGCAGTACCTCGCGGTGCAGCTGATCCGGCTGGTCGAGCAGTTCCTCTCCAGCGACAAGCTGGATATCCCCAGCCTCTGGCATCAGGACCCGGTGCGCCGCCGCCTGCTGTTCGCCCTAAACATGGACACCGTGGTAGGCCATGTGAATCGCCACGTCACCGAGCAGAACGTGGAGCGTCAGGAGCTGATCTTCGATGAGCACCAGCCTATCGGCGCCACGGCCTACATGCGGCCCTGGCTTACCACCAAGCCATGTGCCCCGACGGAGCGCTCGCAGATCAGCCACGTGGTCTACGACAGCACCTGGGAGAAGATGGTCGCCGATATCTGCGAGGACCACCAAAGCATTGCCGCCTGGGCCAAGAATGACCACCTCGACTTCAAGGTGCGCTACCTGTGGCGGGGCTCATCGCGCAATTTCGTGCCGGACTACCTGATCCGACTCGCCAACGGCAAGACCCTGGTGCTCGAGGTGAAGGGCCAGGACAGCCAGCAGAACGCCGAGAAGCGCACCGCCATGGAGACCTGGGTGAAGGCCGTCAACGAGCAGGGCGGCTTCGGCCAGTGGGTCTTCGATAGCGTGTTCGAGCCGGCGCAGACCCGCGACGTCATCGAAAGGCATCTATGATGAGGAGCCGTACGGGCTGGCCGAAACCAGCTTGAACGGCTCGATATGGTGATGACATGCTTGTCAACGTCACCAAATCCGGCCCGCGTCGCTATGGGAAGATGTGCTGGTGCCTGACGTCGACACCGCCTCCATCAGTCATCAGCATCTGTGGTGCACCATGGACAGCCTGTCGGACTGCAGCGAAGCCCTCAACGAGGTGCTGGCACACGCTGATCGATCAAGAGCTGTCGATCGTCTTTGACGACCTCACCACGATCCGAGCAGAGGGGAGCACTTCACTCGAAGGCGTTTCATCTCCAGGCTAATCAGTGGTTTACACTTCTATCTGTCGAGCTCGGGGACCCGGCACATACTCGTCATCAGCACTTCAGCCAGTGAGGTACCGTTTCCTGTAGACCCCGGGTGTCACGCCGACGACTCTCTTGAAGGCAGTATTGAAGTAGCTGGGATGGCGATAGCCGACTCGCTCGGCAACATCGGCGACGCTGAGGTCGGTGTTGATCAGCAGGGACTGGGCTTCACCGACCCGGCGTCGAATCAAGTAGTGGATGGGCGAGCAGCCGACCGTGGCCTTGAAGCGGTGCGCGAGATGGAAGTGGCTGACCTTGAAGCGTTGGGCGATGGCTTGCAGATCGAGTTCCTCGGCATAGCGCTCGTCGATGTAGCGCCGAACCTCCTCGCCGAGGTCGTAACCGGGCATATCGAGGCGTGGCTCCGGCCGCTCGAGCAGCCGCCCCACCATCTGTACCAATGCCTGCAGTAGGTGGTGGCAGGTCTCGGCGGCACCGACCTGCCCTACCTGATCGTAGAGTAACTGCATCAGGCCCTCGAAGGCGGCTTGCTGCTCGCCACTGGCCAGCACCGGGCACCCCTGCTCGGACACCAGATAGTTGGCCGGCAACCCCCTTAGCTTGAGCCCACGGAAGCCGCAACAGTAGGCGGTGATGCCAACCTCGGGCCGGGCGGATTCATCATGCAGGATACCGCTGTTGTAGATCAGTACGTCGCCCTTGTGGGTCTGGTACTCGTGTCCGCCGATGATATGCGTGCCCTGGCCTTCGCGGATGAAGACGATCTCGGTACGGCCGTCATGGCGGTGCATGGCGCGGGGCATCGCGCTCTGGCTGCCCTCGGCCTTGCACATGTAGAGCAGTTCGGCCGGGTGCTCCACCAACAGCGATCGACTGGTGCCAGGATTCATGAAACGCTGAATCACCGCGGTCCCTCCGCAATGGCGATGTTTACCTGTCATCTTCGCGCACCCTCGGCGTCACCTGCCAGCCCGTCGGAGCTTTCCGGCGGGCCGGCGTGAGTCGTTAGACATAGTCGACCCACACCGCCCCGGCATCGGCGGATCGTACGCAGTTCTCCACCCAGCGCACGCCCTCCACCCCGGCATCAATATCGGGAATTCCCAGCGCCTCGACGGCCTCGGTATCGCCGCGATCCTGTGCTTCCATGGCCAACGCGAAGCGGTAGTAGAGGTTGGACCAGGCCTCGAACAACCCCTCGGGATGGCCTGCGCCGATGCGGTCGTCCTGTCGCGCCTGGGGATAGAGGTAGTCCATGCCGCGCTCCAGAATCCGCACCGGCTCGCCCTGGACCTCGTAGCGCAGCTGGTTGGGGTGCTCGTCCCACCACTCGACGCTGGCCCGGGAGCCGATGACCCGTACCTTCTGGCCATGCATGGAGCCGGCATTGACCGCCGAGGTCCAGAGGTGGCCCATCACGCCGCCCTCGTACTCCATCAGCACGTAGGCGTTGTCCTCCAGCGGGGCGCGGCTGGCCACGAAGCTCTGGCGTGAGCAGAGCAACCGCTTGATGCGCAGCGCCGGAAGCATCATCTCGGCGATGTAATAGGGGTGGGTCGCCAGGTCGCCGAGCACGTAGCTGGGCCCGGCATGGCGGGGATCGACACGCCATCGGGCGCCGGGATCGGTCTGCTCGACGGCATCGCTATGGAAGCCATGGGCAAACTGCATGTGGACCATGCGGATCTCACCGAGATCGCCGTTGGCGATCATCTCCCGCGCCTGGCGGATCAGCTGATGCCCGGCATAGCCATAGGTCACCCCGACGATGCGCCCCCGCTCATCGGCGAGGGCACGGAGTTCCTCGGCCTGCGCCACGCTGAAGCACAGCGGTTTCTCGCAGATCACATGCAGCCCGGCCTCCAGTGCCGCCTTGCAGATGGCGAAATGGGTGCTGTTGGGTGTGGCGATGGAGACCGCCTGAATCCCGTCCTCGCGCTTGGCTTCCTCGGCGAACAGTGTCGGGTAGTCCGCGTAGCAGCGCTCGGGCGCCACCCGTAGCGATTCGCCGAACTCGCGGCCCCGAGCCGGATCGATGTCGAAGGCACCGGCCACCAGCTGGAAACTGTTGTCGCGCAGCGCCGCACAGCGGTGGCTATAGCCGATCTGGCTGCCGCGGCCACCGCCCACCATCGCCCAGCGAATCGGGGCGGCAACTTTCAGGTCACCCTGGATCATGGTCATGTCTCCTCGCATACTCATCTTGGTGACTCCGCTGGCTGTTGTCATTGGTAGCGGGCTTTCGCCCGATCGCCTCCATTACAGCAGCCGTCAGGACACCATGATTTCACTTTCTTGCTATTTCTGGTGTGCTTTTGCCTGACCGACGGTAAACAAGACATCGTTATGGTAAGGGCTTGCAGGGACGTTGGTCCCCGCTGAATAAATCTGATTGCATTTTCTTGTGCTAAGCGGCATCAGGATATAGTGGACCCCGAAAGATCGGGTACAGGGTGGCCGTCACCAGGATGCCTGGGAGTGCGGTGGTCGAGGCCGGGCACGCAGACGGGCACACAAGGATAGCGTTTGCCAGCGAGCAGGTGGTGATGCCGGAAGCCAGCTGGGGCGGCTTCGGCCTCGGCGATGCCGCTGGCAGACGCGTCGAGCCTATTCGGCCGTCGCCAGCAGGCTGGCGTTGCCGCCCGCGGCGGTGGTGTCGATGCACAGGTGGCGCTCCACCACGTAGCGCTCCGGCGAGATGGTCTGGGTCTCGAGCGGCACGATGGCCCCCTCGCGCCCGGCCAGCGCAATGCGCAGCTCGCGGGTCCAGTCGCTGTCACCCGCGGCGGCCACGGCCGCTACCTCCTTGACCGTGGTCAGCGTCTTGGCCGCGACGCTGCCGTCGAGCGCGGCGACGGGGGCCCCGGCACTCTTCAATTGCTGCACGGCCTGTGCCGCCCCGGGTGCGACGAGCACCGCCGCACAGCCGGCGCCGAGCGCCTGCACCGCCTGGGCGATGGCGATGTCCAGGGTCGGCCCGAGGCAGAGCACCGGGCCCTTCGGATACATCGCCAGCCGGTTGCTCTCTCCCGTCGGCCCCGGCAGCGTCTGCGGGGTCATGTCCAGGGCCGCGGTCTCGGCCAGTGCCTTGCGGATCACGCCGCCCTTGCCGCTCATTGCCTTGCGCAGCACCTCGACCCGGTCGGGGCGTGCCGCCCAGTTGCGCGGGTCCAGTCCGTCGATGGCCGACTGCAGATCCTCGAGGGGCACGGATTTTCCCTGGGGAGCGTCGTGACGCTCGACGGCGGCGGTGCGCCGGAAGCGGGTGAGATAGAGGGGCCCGCCGGCCTTGGGGCCGGTGCCCGAGAGCCCCTCGCCACCGAAGGGCTGGGAGCCGACGATGGCGCCGATCTGGTTACGGTTGACGTAGACGTTGCCGACATGGACGCGCTCGACGATCTGCTGCACGCGGTCGTCGATGCGGGTATGCAGGCCGAAGGTCAGCCCGTACCCCCGGTCATTGATCGCGTCGACCACCTTGTCGATGTCGCGCGCCTTGAAGGTGGCCACGTGCAGGATCGGGCCGAAGATCTCGCGCTCGAGATCCTCGATGCCCCCCACCTCGACCACGGCCGGAGTGACGAAGGTGCCGGTGTCCGGCGCGGGCAGCGTCTTCAGCACCTTGCCGGCTTTTTTCTTCGCCGCCACATAGGCGCTGATGTCGGCCTGGGCCTCGGCGTCGATCACCGGCGAGACGTCGGTGTCGGTGTTCCAGGGGTCGCCGATGGTGAGGGCGTCCATGGCGCCATCGAGCATGTTGAGCAGCCGCTCGCGTGCCTCTTCCTGGACGTAGAGCATCCTCAGCGCCGAGCAGCGCTGGCCGGCCGACTGGAAGGAGGAGATCAGGATGTCGCGCACCGCCTGCTCGGTGAGTGCCGTGGAGTCCACGATCATCGCATTCAGCCCGCCGGTCTCGGCGATCAACACCGCATCCGGTCCCGCATTCTGGGCCAGGGCCTTGTGGATGATCTGCGCCACCGGGGTCGAGCCGGTGAAGCAGACGCCCGCGATCCGCGTATCGCTGGTCAGCGGCCCGCCCACCGTCGGCCCGTCGCCGGGCAGCAGCTGCAGCGTCGCCTCCGGCAGGCCGGCCTCGCGCATCAGCTCGATGGCACGCGCGGCGATCAGCGGCGTCTGCTCGGCGGGCTTGGCGAGTACGGCATTGCCGGCCGCCAGCGCCGCGGCAATCTGGCCGGTGAAGATGGCCAGCGGGAAGTTCCACGGGCTGATGCAGACGAAGATGCCGCGGGCGCTGCCGGGCTCCTCCGCCTCCAGCCGTTCGCCCTCGTTGGCGTAGTAGCGCAGGAAATCCACCGCCTCACGCACCTCGGCGATGCCATCGAACATCATCTTGCCGGCCTCGCGCGTCGCGATCACGGTCAGCTCGGCGATATGCTCCTCGTAGAGGTCGGCGATGCGGCGCAGCACCTTGGCTCGCTCGGCCGCCGGCCGCGCTGACCAGTCACGGAACCCCTCCTCGGCGGCGTCGAGGGCGGCCGCCACCTCGGCCGGGGTCGCCTCGTGGACCTTGCCGACGACACGAGAGCCGTCGGCGGGCGACACGGCATCGCGGGCCAGCCCTTGTGGTGCCGGGCTTCCGGCCAGCATGGGGCCAGCGGTCCAGGTGGTGTCGGCAAACGCTTCACGCGCCTTGAGCAGCGGGAGGATCGAGGCGGGTTCGTTGATCCGGTAGCCGCGGGAGTTCTTGCGATCGGGCGCAAACAGCTCGCCGGGCTGGCGGATCAACGGGCTGGCGAAGGCGTCGCCGAGTTTTTCCATCCCCTCCACCGGGTCCTTCGAGACCTCACTCGGGGGAATCGACTCGTCCACCACCTGGTTCACGAACGAGGAGTTCGCGCCATTCTCCAGCAGGCGCCGCACCAGGTAGGCCAGCAGGTCACGGTGCGCGCCGACCGGGGCGTAGAGTCGGCAGTGCGTGCCCTCCGATTGCTTGACGATCTGATGCAGCGATTCGCCCATGCCATGCAGGCGCTGGAACTCGTAGCTGTCCTTGTCGTCGCCTGCCATGGCCACCACGGCGGCACAGGTATGGGCATTGTGGGTCGCGAACTGCGGATAGATGCGGTCGCGCCGGTCGAGCAGCAGCTGGGCGCAGGCCATGTAGCTGACATCGGTGTTGACCTTGCGAGTGAAGACCGGGAAGGTCTTGACCCCCATCTCCTGAGACAGCTTGATCTCGGTATCCCAGTAGGCGCCCTTGACCAGCCGCACCATGATCTTGCGGTCGAACCGCTCGGCGAGCTCGTAGAGCGTCTCGATCATCGGCGCGGCGCGGCGCCCGTAAGCCTGCACCACGACCCCGAAGCCATCCCAGCCATCGAGGCTGGGGTCTGACATCAGTGCCTCGATCACGTCGAGGGACAGATCCAGCCGGTCCTGCTCCTCGGCATCGATGTTGAAACCGATGTTGGCCTTGGCCGCCTGCTGCACCAACTCCTTGGCTCGCGGCACGAGTTCCGCCATCACCGTGTCGCGATGGGTGTATTCATAACGCGGGTGCAATGCCGAGAGTTTCACCGAGATGCCGGGGCTTCCTCGCACGTCGCCCTTGGCCTGCTTGGCGATCGCGGTGATCGCCTTGGCGTAGGCCTGGTGATAGCGAACGGCATCGTCGTCGGTGCGCGCGGCCTCGCCGAGCATGTCGTAGGAGTAGGTGTAACCCTGCTTCTCGAGCTCGCGGGCATTCTTCATGCCCTCCTCGATGGTCTGGCCGAGCACGAACTGGCGCCCGAGGATCTTCATCGACTGGCCGACCGCGGTACGCACCACCGGCTCGCCCATCCGGCGCACCAGGCCGCGCAGCGCCCGCACCGGGCCCTTGGGATCGTCGTCCAGCACCTTGCCGGTCAGCATCAGCGCCCAGGTCGAGGCGTTGACCATCGACGACGACGACTTGCCCAGGTGCGCGCCCCAGTCGGACGGCTCGATCTTGTCGTGGATGAGGTCGTCGATGGTTTCCGCATCGGGCACGCGCAGCAGCGCTTCTGCCAGGCACATGAGCCCGACGCCCTCGGCGGTCGAGAGCCCGTACTCGGCCAGGAAGGCCTCCATCATCGAAGGTGACTTTTCCTTGCGCACACGCTCCACGTATGTGGCGCCGACGGCGGCCACCTTGCGGCGGTCGTCCTCGGACAGCTTGATACGCTCGACGAGCCCGCGCAGCACATCTGCCTCGTTGGCGTCGTAGTTGGCGCGGATGCGCCCCCGCAGCTCGCTCGCGCCATGCGGATGAAGGTTAGCTTCATTCATGTTCGATACCCTTATTGCTACTCGTAACGCATCGTCGATGCCTAGGCTCGGATGCCGTCATCATTGTGAAAGGCATTCACCTAGCGTAGGCGTCCTGGCCGGGCTTGCACCCACAGTCTGCGGTCACGCGATCAACGGACGACTCACAGGGTATAGTGGACCCCATGGTCAAGACAGAAATCACCTGGATTTAAGCTATCACCTCAGTCATGGGTGTGAACGTCGATGAACCCCGGCGCCATCGACGATCCGGGCGCCGCGGCAACCATGCGGGCAGCAGTGAATGTGAGTAGGCGCTGATCGCATAGCCTAGGGAATTGAAGTTCCTGGGCGAAGCCGCTAAGAGGAGTGCAAGCAATGCGCGAAGCGAGGATGTGCTGCGACAAGGGCACCGTCGAAGCCGGTCCCGAGCTGTTGACAGGGGTCAGCCTGCCGGCAGCAGTGATTCATGAGGCGCCGTTGGCTCAAAACTTGGAATGGATGCAGTGCTTCGTCGACGATCATGGCGCACGGCTGGCACCTCATGGCAAGACCACCATGGCACCGGCGCTGTTTCACCGTCAGCTCGAGGCTGGCGCTTGGGGCATCACCCTGGCTACAGCCCCCCAATGCCGGGCCGCCTTCGCCCACGGAGTCACGCGGTTACTGATGGCCAACCAGCTGGTGGGTGAGGTCAACATGGCCATGGTGGCGGCGCTGATCGAGGGCGGCGCCGATTATTACTGCGTGGTGGATGGTGTCGAAAATGTGAGCCAGCTGGGGCGTTTCTTTGCCGCCCGGGGGCTCAAGCTGCAGGTGCTGATCGAGCTTGGCTTGCCAGGCGGGCGCTGTGGCTGTCGCGATACCGAGCAAGTCGAGGCTCTGGTGGCGGCGATCGCGGAGCAGCCGGCCTTGGCACTGGTCGGTATTGAGGGTTACGAAGGCATGATCGCTGGCGGCGATGAAATCGCGGCAGTGCGCGCCTACGGGGAGAGACTGGTAGAAACCGTTAGGTCGCTTGTCGACAGTGGCTTGCTGGCCTGCGAGGCGCCGATCGTCACCGCTTCCGGTTCCAAGTGGTTCGATCTGATCGCCGAGGCGTTCGACAACGCGGCGTTGCGCGAGCGATACACGCCGGTGCTGCGACCGGGCTGTTACGTGGTGCACGATCACAAGCTTTATGCTGGCGCCATGGCCGAGGTGAAGGCGCGCCATCCGCACCTTCAAGGTGAGTTGCGGCCGGCGCTGGAGATCTTTGCCCATGTGCAGTCGTTGCCCGAGCCGGGGTTAGCCATCATCGCCCTGGGCAAGCGCGATATTGGCCACGAGCCGGACCTGCCACTGCCGCTGCGGCGCTATCCGGTGATCTCGCACCCGGCGGCAGCCACGACGCCAGTTGACGTAAGTGACTGTCACACGACGCATATCATGGATCAGCACCTTTTCCTGGCGATACCGCAGAATGCCGGGATCGCCGTCGGTGATGTGGTGGCTTTCGGCACCTCCCATCCCTGCCTGACCTTTGACAAATGGCGCCAGCTGTTGCTGGTGGACGAGGCGCTGAAGGTTAAGGAGAGCCTGGTAACCTGTTTCTAAGGGTTAACGCCGAAGCTTCTCGACAACGTTTTCCGCTCGCATTCGTCCGCCACTCGAACAGTGTCTGGCCGCCGATGCGATTGGCGATGCGCAGCGGCTCGATGGCCGAGAAGAAGGCCACCATGGCGAAGCGCGGCAGCAGCAGAAAGCCGATGCGCTCGGGGGCGGTGTCGGGGGGCTGGAGTCTCATGGTCTAGGAGGAAGGATACACCAGGCGCCGCATCTAGGTGTCGGGTCCCGGGTGATCAATTCGTTTTTGTGCGACTGAAGCATTCGGCGGCCACTTGGCCTGATGTCATATCGATAGTGGGAACCTTCGGGGCTCTCACCCTCAGCTGTGGTTCAAGGCATATCTCGTCAAATGACGAGTTGCGGTCATTTGCATGACGAATTGGTGACTGTGGTTTGTAACCAGTTGATATATAGAAAAGTTGATAACGTGTGACATGTATCGTGGCATGAGTTACCTCAACAGTGTCACGAGATCATCATTGTCTAGACAACTGACGTTAACCTGAGTCCGCGATACTGACGCCATCCCAACGAGGAGAGGTGTCATGTCGATCCCCAGCATTCTGGTTGACCAGCTAAGCAAGAGCTTCGGTCAGCATCCCGTGCTTCGCGACGTCGGTTTCTCGGTGAAGCCCGGTGAAATGGTGGCGTTGATCGGGCCGTCGGGCTCCGGCAAGTCCACCCTGCTGCGTCACCTCGCTGGCCTCACCCGTTCCAATCGTGATGGAAAGAGCCGCGTTCAGGTGCTTGGTCGCAATATCCAGAGCGGTGGACGCCTGAGCCGCCGTTCCCGCGCCGATCGCTGCCGCACTGGCTACATCTTCCAGCAGTTCAACCTCGTCGGCCGACTGAGCGTGCTGACCAACGTGCTGATCGGTCAGCTGGGCAACATGCCCCGTGGACGCGCCCTTTTGGGTCGCTTCACCGAGGAAGAGAGGCAGTCCGCGCGCCGCGCCTTGGCACGGGTGGGGATCGAGGCCCTGGCCGGCCAGCGTGCCAACACCCTGTCCGGCGGACAGATGCAGCGCGTGGCGATTGCCAGGGTGCTGATGCAGGACGCCGACATCATCCTGGCCGATGAACCTATCGCCTCGCTGGATCCGCGCAGTGTCCGCGAGGTCATGGAAATTCTGGCGCGCATCAATGCCGAAGATGGCCGCACCGTGCTGATCACCCTGCATCAGGTGGAGGTTGCACGGCGCTTCTGTCCGCGTGCCATCGCCCTCAAGGAGGGACGCCTGTATTTCGATGGCCCCGCCAGCGATCTCACCGATGCCCGCCTCGAGTCGCTGTACGAGAACGCTGGACTCGACGAGCTCCACTCCCGTTCCACCTCCGTTGACCTGGCCACCCCCGTGGCTGCGCTGGGCTGACCTCACTCGCTTGATCATCACCCCGAAGGAGTCCTTGCCATGTCCCGTTTTACCCTGCGTCGTATCGCCCTGCCGCTGGTGGCTGGTGCCACCCTGTTCGCCAGCCAGCTGACTCTTGCCGCCGATGCCGCCGACACCTTGAACTTCGGCATCATTTCCACCGAATCGAGCCAGAATCAGTCCACCCAATGGGAGCCCTTCCTGGCCGAGATGTCCGACACTCTGGGCATGGAAGTGAAGCCATTCTTTGCCACTGACTACGCCGCGGTCATTCAGGCCATGCGTTTCGACAAGGTCGACCTGGCCTGGTACGGCAACAAGTCGGCCATGGAGGCCGTCGACCGCGCCGGCGGCGAGGTCTTTGCCCAGACCGTGGCCGCCGATGGCTCGCCGGGCTATTGGGGCCTACTGATCACTCATCGCGACAGCAACCTCGAGAATGTGGAGGACGTGCTGAGCCGCGCTGATGAACTGATCTTTGGTAACGGTGACCCCAATTCCACCTCCGGTTTCCTGGTGCCCGGTTACTACATCTTTGCCAAGAACGGCGTGGATGCGGCATCGGCCTTCAAGCGGACGCTGAATTCCAATCATGAAACCAACGCGCTCTCCGTGGCCAACGGCCTGGTCGACGTGGCCACGTTCAATACCGAGAGCATGGAGCGTCTCGAAATCAATCATCCCGATAAGGCAGAACAGATCAAGGTGATCTGGAAATCGCCGCTGATTCCCTCCGACCCGCTGGTGTGGCGCAAGAACCTTCCCGAGGAGCTGAAGGCAGAGCTGCGTGAGTTCTTCTATTCCTACGGCGAGACCGAGGCCCAGCGCGAGATCCTCGAGCCGCTGCAGTGGGCACGCTTCGACGAATCCAATAACGATCAGCTGCTGCCCATTCGTCAACTGGAGCTATTCAAGGAGCGTGCTCAGGTCGCCCAGGACGAGAGCTTGTCCGAAGAAGAGCGCGACCGCCAGCTGGCCGAGTTCGATGCTCAGCTCGAAGAACTGAACCAGCGACTCGAGGCAGCCAAGGCTCAGGCCGATGAGGCGCCAGCGACCGCGATGGTTAGTCAGTAACGACATCCAGCGCTGAATGACGAGGGGCTTGCGGGCCCCTCAACGGGAGTTCCCATGAACGTGCATCACTCCACATTGGACGCCCGACCGGCACGGCGAGGCTGGGTCCCGCTGGCGGGATGGGCCCTGACCCTGGCGGTGCTCAGCTGGGCCTGGCAGGGCGCGGAAATGCAGCCCGGGCTGCTGATTGCCAATACTGACAACATGGCCGAACTGGCCGGGGATTTCTTCCCGCCGGCCCTGGGCAATCTGGAGCACTACATCGACCAGATGCTGATCACCATCCAGATCGCCATCTGGGGCACCTTGCTGGCGGTGCTATGCGCCATTCCCTGCAGCCTACTGTCCTCCGAGAACCTTGCTCCGTGGTGGGTATATCAGCCCATGCGCCGGCTGATGGATGCCTGTCGTGCGATCAACGAGCTGGTGTTCGCCATGATCTTTGTGGTGGCCGTGGGACTGGGACCCTTCGCCGGCACCCTGGCGCTGTTCGTCCACACCACCGGGGTGCTGGCCAAGCTGTTTTCCGAGGCCGTGGAAGCGAGCGATTCGGGCCCCATGGAAGGAGTGCACGTGACCGGTGCTGGCCGCATCGAAGAGATCATCTTCGGCCTGATTCCTCAGGTCCTGCCGCTGTGGATCTCGGTCAGCCTGTACCGTTTCGAGTCCAACATTCGCTCGGCCACGGTGCTGGGCATGGTGGGCGGCGGTGGTATCGGCGTGTCGCTGTGGGAGACCATGCGCGGCTTCCAGTACACCGAGACGGCCACCATCATGCTGGTGATCATCGTGGCGGTGACGCTGCTCGACATGGCCTCCCAGCAGGTTCGCAAACGCTTCATCTGAAGCGCTTTTTTTCAGGAGGCGACATGTCTAGACAAGCCCTTCGCGAGCCCCGCTACCTCACTTTGGCTGGAGCACTGTCCGAAGAGGTACGGACCCACTTCTCCCCGGGACAGTGGTTGCCGAGCGAGTCCCAGCTGGCCCGGCGCTTTGGTGTCAACCGCCACACCGTGCGCCGAGCCCTCGATGAGCTGGTGTCGGACGGCATGGTGACTCGCCACCAGGGCCTGGGCACGCTGGTGGTCGATCGGCGGCTGGACTATGCGGTGAGCGCTGGCAGCAAGGTGACGCACAACCTCGCGGAGCTGGGCATCACCACCACGACCGAATGCCTCCAGCAGTCGCTGGTCGTGGCGCCGGAGGCAATTGCCGCGCGATTCTCTCAACCCGCCGGCATGACCCTGATGTGCGTCGATACCCTGCGCTGGGTGGACGAGGCGCCGCTACTGCGTCTGCGCCACTGGTTCGACCCAGCGCGGGTACCCGGCTGGCTGGAGCGATATCGGGGCGGCTCCACACGCGCACTGCTCAATCAGCACTATGGTCTACGGCTCACACGTCGCCGGGTCCGGGTCGAGGCCGGGGTCGCCGACCGTGAGGACCAGCGCTTGCTGCAGTGCCCGCATCAGGCCCCACTGCTGCAGCTGGCCAGCGACAACGTCGATGCCGACGGCGCACTGGTCGAGGTCTCGATCAGTCGTGCACGGGCCGACCGTCTCTCCTACCACATCGACTTCAATGACCCACTGTCTGACGAGGTGTCTTCATGACGTCTGCACGACGCCAGCGCATTCTGGCGCTGACTCCCCGCGAGCGTCTGGCCGAGCACTGGGCTCGGTTGGGCATCGCTCCCGACTACCGCTGTGTCCGCGGCCCCGAGACCGGCATGGCTATGGTGCGTGGCCGCATGGGCGGCAGCGGCAAGGCTTTCAATCTCGGTGAGATGACCCTGACCCGGGCGAGCGTAGCCCTGGACGACGGCACGCCGGGCGGCGGTCCGCTAGGCCACGGCTGGGTCAAGGGCCGCGATGCGCATCACGCTGAGCTCATCGCCCTGGCTGATGCCTGCGCACAGCGTGACGACTGGGGACAGCGCATCGACGCTGAACTGCTGACGCCGCTGGAGGCCGCACTGCACGTCGAACAGGAGGCGCATGGGTGCCGTGCGGCGGCGACCCGTGTCGATTTCTTCACCATGGTCCGAGGGGAATGAGCATGCAGTGGTCCGCTTTTGACGATCCCGTCCACGACAGCCAGCGCGCCTATCGCCAACTGCTGTCGACCATGGCGGAGCCCGGCACCGTTGAAGACATGCTGGAGTCCCCGCTCAGGCCTGAGGACGCCGCCATCGGCGCAGCCTGCTGGGCGACACTGCTTACGCTGTGCGATCTCGACACACGGGTGTGGCTGACCCCCGAATTGGCCGCAGGTGGCCTAGGCGAGGGGTTGAGGTTCCATACCGGCAGCCGTCTGGTCGACACGCCCGCCGAGGCGGACTTCGCGCTCGTGACCCCGGCAACCCTGGCCGATCCCACTCGTGTATTCAACGAGGGCAGCGATATCTACCCCGATCGCAGCACCACGCTGCTGGTGGTGCTGGAGCGGTTGGATACCGAGGGTCCCTGGCGGCTTCAGGGACCGGGTATCCCCGGATTCCGGCGCCTCGGCATCGGGGAGGGCGATGCCCTCATGAGCCGCCTGGCGGCCAATCAGTCCCGCTTCCCACGTGGGCTGGACGCCATCCTGACCTGCGGGGCCCGGCTGGCAGCAGTGCCGCGCAGCACCCGCATCACATCTTCCCGGGTAGAGGAGGCTGATCCATGTATGTCGCAGTGAAGGGCGGAGAGCAAGCCATTGCCAATGCGCACCGTTGGCTGGCCGATCGCCGGCGAGGCAGCCGCGAATCCGCCGAACTGGAGGTGGCTCAGGTGGAAGGGCAGCTGCGCCTGGCTGTGGCGCGGGTGATGGCCGAAGCCTCGTTGTATGACCCGGAGCTCGCTGCCCTGGCCATCAAGCAGGCTAGCGGTGACATGGTCGAGGCGGTATTCCTGCTGCGCGCCTATCGCACCACACTGCCGCGGCTGGCTGAAACGGTGCCTCTGGATACCGCGGCGATGCATATCGAGCGACGCGTCAGCGCCACCTACAAGGACATCCCCGGCGGCCAGGTGCTGGGGCCGACCTACGACTACACCCACCGCCTGCTGGACTTCCTGCAGCTGGCCAAGGGGGAAACGCCTACACCCGTCGAGGCTGAGGAGATGCTGGCGACCTGCCCGCAGATCCTGGAACTGCTCGACGACGAAGGGTTGCTCGAGCGCGAGGCAGACGACGGCAGCGAGCCCTATGACATCACCCGTGACCCCCCTGACTTCCCGGTAGATCGGGCCACCAGGCTGCAGATGCTGGCTCGCGGCGATGAGGGCTACTTGCTGGCCCTTGGCTACTCCACCCAGCGCGGCTATGGGCGCAACCACCCCTTCGCCGGGGAGATTCGCCTGGGTCGTGTGGCGGTCGAGATCGAGGTGGAGGAGTGCGAGGTGCCCATGTGCATTGGCGAGATCGAGATCAGCGAGTGCCAGATGATCAACCAGTTCGGCGGCTCGCGTGAAGTGGCACCGCAGTTTACCCGCGGCTACGGGCTGGCCTTTGGCCACAACGAGCGCAAGACCATGGCCATGGCGCTGGTCGACCGCGCCCTTCGCGCCGAGGAACTGGGCGAGACCCCAACGGGCCCTGCCCAGCAGGCGGAATTCGTGCTGGCCCACGCCGATAGTGTCGAATCGGCAGGCTTCGTTTCACACCTCAAGCTGCCGCACTACGTGGACTTCCAGTCGGAGCTGGAGTTGCTGCGGCGCCTGCGCCGCGAGCATGCCGCCCGCCGGCTACAGCCTGACGAACAACCCACTACCGCGCCGGAGGAGCAGCAGGCATGAACGACTATTCTGATGCCACGACCGGTTACAACTTCGCCTACCTCGACGAACAGACCAAGCGCATGATCCGCCGCGGCTTGCTCAAGGCCGTGGCGATTCCCGGCTATCAGGTGCCCTTCGGCGGGCGCGAGATGCCGATGCCCTACGGCTGGGGTACCGGTGGCATGCAGCTGACGGCCAGCGTGCTGGGTCAGGACGATGTGCTCAAGGTGATCGACCAGGGCGCCGACGATACCACCAATGCGGTGAGCATCCGCGCCTTCTTCGAGCGGGTGGCCGGTGTCACCACCACCTCGGCGACGGCCGAGGCCGATGTGATCCAGACGCGTCACCGTATCCCCGAGCAGCCCCTGCGCCAGGGCCAGATCCTTGTCTTCCAGGTGCCGATACCCGAACCGCTGCGCTTCATCGAACCCAGCGAGGAGGAGACGCGGCTGATGCACGCCCTGGAGGAGTATGGGGTCATGCACGTCAAGCTCTACGAGGACATCGCGCGTCACGGGCATATCGCCACGACCTATGCCTATCCCGTGAAGGTGGACGGGCGCTATGTCACCGACCCCTCGCCGATCCCCAAGTTTGATAACCCCAAGCTGCACATGGCCGAGGCGCTGATGCTGTTCGGTGCTGGACGCGAGAAGCGGCTCTACGCCATTCCGCCCTATACGCGGGTGGAGAGCCTGGACTTCGAGGACCATCCGTTCGAAGTGCAGCAGTGGGAGGAACCCTGCGCCATCTGCGGGGCTCGCGACACCTTCCTCGACGAGGTGATTACCGACGACCGGGGCGGGCGGATGTTCGTCTGCTCGGATACCGACTACTGCCAGTCACGTCGTGAGGAGGTGGCATGAAGTGTCCCGAACTGCAACGGCCCGCGCTGCTGGAAGCGCGCGGTGTCTCGCGCCTGTACGGCCCCGGCAAGGGCTGCGAGGCGATCGATTTCACCCTGCATCGCGGCGAGGTGCTGGGTATCGTCGGTGAGTCCGGCTCCGGCAAGTCGACCCTGCTGCGCGTGCTCTCAGGGCTGGAGCGCCCGGATACCGGGCAGGTGGCCTATCGCTCGACCGTCGCCCAGGGCCACGACGGAGCGGGCCATGAGGGGGAACTCGATCTGTATGCTCTTGGCGAAGCGCGACGACGGGCACTGCTGCGCATGGAGTGGGGGTTGGTGCACCAGAATCCGCGTGATGGGCTGCGCCTTGGGGTTTCGGCCGGTGCCAATATTGGTGAGCGCCTGATGGCCCTGGGCGAGCGTCATTATGGCCAGCTGCGGGCGGCCGGCCAGGACTGGATGGGTCGAGTGGAGCTCGACCCGAAGCGCATCGATGACGCGCCCAAGACCTTCTCGGGCGGCATGCAGCAGCGCCTGCAGATCGCTCGCACCCTGGTGACCCGGCCGAATCTGGTGTTCATGGACGAGCCGACCGGAGGCCTGGACGTCTCGGTGCAGGCCCGGTTGCTCGACATGCTGCGCACCCTGGTTCGCGAGTTGGGCCTCTCGGTCATTCTAGTGACCCATGACTTGGCGGTTGCCCGACTGCTGGCCCACCGCTTGATGGTGATGCGCCGCGGCCAGGTGGTCGAAAGCGGCCTGACCGATCAGATTCTGGACGATCCGCAGCATGCCTATACGCAGCTGTTGGTGTCGTCGGTACTCACGCCTTGAGGAGCTGTCACCCATGACATCCCTGACGCAACCCTTCCTGACCGTAGACGCCCTGCACAAGTCGTTCGTGCTGCACGGCCAGGGCGGCATGACTCTCGAGGTAATGCGTGGCCTTTCGTTCTCCCTGTTACCGGGCGAATGCCTGGTGCTGGCCGGACCCAGTGGTATCGGCAAGAGCTCGCTGCTCAAGATGCTCCACGGCAGCTATCGCGTCACCGGTGGGCGCCTGCGCCTGCACTTTGATGGTGACGGGGAGGAGGACGGCGAGCTCGAGCTTGCCGATCTGCCGGCCCACGCCTGGCACTCTCTGCGCCGCGACGTGATCGGCTACGTCAGTCAGTTCCTGCGGGTGGTACCTCGCGTGCCAGCGGTAGAAGTGGTGATGGAGCCGCTGCTGGCGTGTGGTGTCGAGCCTGACGAGGCCCGTGAGCGTGCCGAGACAATGCTGGCTCGGCTCAATCTGCCACCGCGGCTGTGGTCACTGCCGCCGGGCACCTTCTCCGGTGGTGAGCAGCAGCGCGTGAACATCGCCCGAGGCTTCATCGCCGAGCACCCTCTGCTGCTGCTCGACGAGCCGACCGCCTCGCTGGATGCCGCTAACCGCGAGGTCGTGGTGGGTTTGATCGAGGAGGCCAAGGCGCGCGGTGCGGCATTGCTGGGCATCTTCCATGATGAGGATGTGCGAGAGCGAGTAGCGGATCGCCTGTTGCCGCTGGAGGCCCACATGGGAGCCGTGCTGGAAGCGGCCGAGTCCCCGTCCGAGGAGATCCGCTGATGAATGCCGCCGAACAGATTCTCACCAATGCGCGTCTGATTCTGGACGATGAGGTGTGCCTGGGCTCGCTGAAGATTCGCGACGGCCGTATCGCGGGCATCGACGATACACCGAGCCGGCACCCGGGTGCCCTGGATTGCCAGGGCGACTACCTGATGCCGGGCATGGTCGAGCTGCACACCGACAACATGGAGAAGTATTTCCAGCCGCGCCCCAAGGTGGCTTGGCCGGGACGCCCCGCGGCGCTGGCGCATGATGCCCAGATGGCCGCCAGCGGCATCACCACGGTGTTCGATGCGCTCTCGATCGGCGATGTCGACGAACAGAGCATGCGCCACGGCGCGCTGCTCGACATGGTCGACTCGCTGCAGGCGATCATGACCGACGACATGGCGCGCATCGATCACCGCCTGCACCTGCGCTGTGAGGTGTGCCACCCCGAGACGCTCTCTCGCTTCGAGTCACTGGCCGGCTCGCCGCTGCTGGGCCTGGTGTCGTTGATGGACCATGCGCCGGGCCAGCGTCAATTCGCCAGCCTGGAGGCCTACCGCACCTACTACCAGGGTAAGTACCGGTTCAGCGACGAGGCACTAGAGGCGTTCATCGAGAAGCAGCTGGCCAACAGCGTTCTCTACAGCAGTGCCCATCGACGCGCCATCGCCGAGGCGTGTCAGGCGCGGGGTCTGGCCCTGGCCAGCCACGATGACGCCACCATCGAGCATGTGGCCGAGAGCGTCGAGTATGGCACCCGGGTGGCAGAATTCCCCACGACCCGCGAGGCGGCCGAGGCCTCTCACCGCCACGGCCTGGCGGTGATGATGGGCGCGCCCAACGTCGTGCGTGGCGGCTCGCACTCCGGCAATATCGCGGCGGAGGAGCTGGTGCGGCTGGGTGTGCTCGATGTGCTCTCTTCGGACTACTATCCTGCTGCACTGCTGGATGCGGTGTTCCGCATTGCCGGCATGGCGGAGGGGTACCCCCTGCCTCAGGCGGTGGCCACGGCCACACGAACACCGGCCGAGGCAGTGGGGCTCACTGATCGCGGTCGGCTCGCCCCGGGGCTGCGCGCCGATCTGCTGCGGGTGCGCGTGGTCGACGACCATCCGCTGGTGCAGCGGGTATGGTGCGCTGGCCGGCAGGTGCACTGATGGGCCGCCTGGTGTATCTGGTGGGTGCCAGTGGGGTGGGCAAGGACACCCTGCTGGAGGCGGTCCGCCAGCGCCATCCCGAGTGGATGGTCGCCCATCGCTATGTGACCCGTCACAGCGGACCCACCGAGAACAGCGTTGCACTGACCGGCGAGGAGTTTGCCGCCCGCGAGTGCTCGGGTCTGTTTGCCCTCTCCTGGCAGGCACATGGGTTTCAGTACGGTTTGGGCATCGAGGTGGAGGCCTGGCTGGCTTGCGACAAGGTGGTGCTGGTCAATGGCAGCCGACGGGTGCTTGGCCAGGCCCAGGCGCGCTTCGGTGAAGCGCTCCTCCCCGTGGTGATCACGGCAGCGGAAGAGGTGCTGCGCGGTCGGTTACGACGGCGTGGGCGAGAGAGCGAGACGGAGATCGAGGCCCGTCTGCAGCGTCATCGGGAACTGCGCGAGGCCTTGCCGGACGTGGTGCACATCGATAACGGCGGGCCTCTGGATGCCAGCCTGGCGGCGATGGACCGGCTGCTCGAGGCGGAGGTCCCAGCGTGAAGTTTCGCTTCGTGGGGACCGGCGACAGTGCCCAGGTGCCCTGTTTTGGCTGCGACTGCGACGCCTGTGCTCGTGCGCGGGTGCTGTCCAGTCATCGCCGGGGGCCGTGCAGCGCCGAGGTGCGTGTCGATGGCCACCGCTATCTGATCGATGCGGGACGCATGGATCTGGCGGAGAGCTGTGAGCGAGAGCGGCCGTCGGCGATCCTGCTCACCCACTATCACGCCGATCATGTGCAGGGCCTCCTGCATCTGCGTTGGGGCAGGGGGGAGCCGCTGCCGGTCTATGGCCCCAAGGACCCCCAAGGTTTTGCCGACCTCTTCCGCCACCCCGGGGTGCTGGACTTCAAGGCGGGCCTCAAGCCGTTTCGGCCGCTGCTGCTCCCGTCGCTGACGGTGACTCCCGTACCACTCCATCACAGCAAGCCGACCCTGGGCTATTGCCTCGATGACGGAGGCGGGCGATTGGCCTACCTGACCGACACCTGCGGTTTGCCGGGGGCGACAGAGCGCTTTCTGCGCGAGTGGCAGCCGGATGTGGTGGTGCTCGACACCGGCCACCCCAGCAGCGTCGTCAACCCGACCAATCATAATTCCCTGCCGATGGCGCTGCAGATCATCGAGCGGTTCGAGGTGCCTGCAGTTTATCTGACCCATATCGGACACGATCTGGATCGGGAGCTTGTCGAGTCGCCGATCTCTCTGCCCGCCAATGTGCGGGTACCGAAGGATGGTAAAGAGGTCTGCGTTGGTCCAGTGACACCACCCACCATGGCCCACGACAAGATGGGAAACGTAGGATGAGTCCGCCGAGGATGACGCGGTGTTTGCGTGGTGTCAGGCCGCGCGTGTGGTAGTGGGCCATGACGTATGGTTCGGTCATGGCGTCGCCGGGCGTGTGTATCGGCAACGGCGCGATCATCTCGGCTGGAAGCCTTCCTCTGGCCGCTGCCTGGCACGCCGCCGTGGTGGTCATCGTCTTCCAGTCGCTGGTCGAGCTGTTCGGCATGGTCACTGACTTGAGCTGGGTGCCGAACAAATTGATCCCCGAGCCTTCTTCCACATAGCCTACGGCTCCGTAGATGTTTCTTCTCGCGGCGCCTGGGGATCTACACCATCGCACCGCACCGGGCGTTTTCTGTTGAAGCAGTGTTCAATGATGATCATACTTCCCCGGCATATATCCAAAGACGGAGACAAGATGTCGATCCTCAGTTCCTATCTGCAGAAAGAACAGCAATTGAAACAGCTTCAGGACGAGCTGAAGACCCTTGAAAACGACGAGGGTCTGAAGAACGAGCTCGAGTTCAAGGAAAAATTAGAAGCGCTGATGCGCGAGTTTGGAAAGTCCGCTGCTGACGTGATCGCCCTGCTGAATCCGAAGCCTACGGCGGCCCAAAGCACTGCCAGCAGCCCGAGTACTGGACGCGCCAAGCGCAAGCTGAAGATTTTCAAGAATCCCAATACGGGTGAGGTGGTCGAGACCCGCGGCGGAAATCAGAAGACGCTGAAGGCCTGGAAGGCAGAGCACGGCGCCGAGGTGGTCGAGTCCTGGCTGGTGCGCACCGAAGACTGATGTGGCCGACCTGCTGCCTGCTGGGTAAACAGCAGGCAGTAACCTCGCTTTCGCCGCGAATGGATCCGCTCTGACGACCCATCAACTGGCATCGGCAAACCTGAGCCACTCAAGCACAACGTGTCAGGCCTGTGGTCAAGACGCCTCTCACCGAGGGACAGGCTCATTTGTCGGTTCGACGACAAGTCTCTTTATATTTTCGTCATTGGCGGACACTACAGCGGACACTACGATCAGCATTAACGCCCATAAAGGTTGTTTGCACCTCCTTATCGGACTTATAACGCTGGCGTCGACTCTTGGGGCAAGCGGCGTCGTGCCGACTACCTGCTGAGCTACCAGAAGCACCAGCCCATTGCGGTGATCGAGGCCAAGGACAACAAGCACGGCCCGGGCTCCGGCAGGTGCCGATAGGCCCACAGCCAGTGGCCGGCCACCCCGAGGACATAGCCGGCGGAAAAGGAGAGCCCGGAGACGATCCCCTGAGCAGCTGCATCTGGTCTGTCGCCTCCCTTTCCACTGGTAGAAGCCTGAGGCCCATGAGCCTACCGACTCCGTCAGGGAGCGTCCAACCGCTGGCAGGGTAACGGAAGGTTCTGCGGGCACACGACGGCTATATCCGCCCGCTCGGTGAGGTTGCGTCTCACTCAGCCCCTACGATACTGAAGGGAATGGTTGCGGCAGTTGGAGAGCAGCATATCGACTCTGACGCGTCGACCCGCCTCCGGGTCGGACGAGGCCGCTATCGCGGAGCACTCCACCAGGGGGCAAGGCCATGAATGACCAGAAACCGTCTTCAGCGAAGCCAGACGATCAGGCGACGCCACCCGATGAGCTGGCACAGCGCTATGCCGAGGTTCTCGAGCGACTATCGACCGGGTCGTCCCGGGCGTGGAAGGGCTGGCTCGAGCGCCAGACACGCGGGGACTTCTTCACCATGCCCGACCCGGCAGTCGCGGCCAAGTCGCTTGCCAGTCTGGGCCAGCAGTTCCTGCTCCATCCGCAACGCGCCATGGAATTCCAGCAACAGCTAATGGAGGGCTATACGACCCTCTGGCAGAACGCCGTGCAGCGCCTGTCCGGCGAGGCGCCCTCGTCGGACCGTGTTCCTGCTCAGCGCGACCGGCGATTCAAGGGCAAGAGCTGGGAAGAGAACCTCTTCTTCGACACGCTCCGCCAGGCCTACCAGTTGACGGCCGAGCAGTGGTTGAAGGGGGTGCATGAAGTCACCGAGGATCTGGACGACGACGAGCGGGCCAGGGTCGAGTTCTATGCCCGTCAGCTGATCGACGCCCTCGCCCCCAGCAACTTCGCCACCACCAACCCGGAGGTGATCGAGGCCACGGTGCGCACCGGCGGCGCCAACCTGCTGCAGGGGCTGGCCAACCTGATGGAGGACATGGCGCGGGGCGAGGGGTTGCTGCGCATCAAGCAGAGTGATTCGGCCGGGCTGGAGCTGGGCAAGGACATCGCAGTGACCCCGGGCAAGGTTGTCTACCAGAATGAGCTGATGCAGCTCATCCAGTACGCCCCCACCACCGAAACGGTCGACCGCCGGCCGCTGCTGATCGTCCCGCCATGGATCAACAAGTACTACATCCTGGACCTGACCCCGAAGCGCTCGTTCATCCGCTGGGCCGTCGACCAGGGCATAACGGTCTTCATCATCTCGTGGGTCAATCCCGACGAGCGCTATGCCGAGGTGGCCTTCGACGACTACCTCACCCGGGGCACCCTCAAGGCCATGGACGTGGTGGGAGAGATCACCGGCGAGGAGACGCTCAACACCATCGGCTACTGCATTGGCGGCACCCTGCTGGCCAGCACCCTGGCGCATCAGGCCGCCCGGGGCGACGAACGGGTGCACAGTGCCACCTTCTTCACCACCCTGCTCGACTTCAGCGAGGTGGGGCCGCTGAAGGTGTTCATCGACGAGGAGCAGATCCGCTACATGGAACATCACATGGCCCAGCGCGGTTACCTGGAGGGCACCCACCTGGCCAATGCCTTCAACCTGCTGCAGTCCGCCGACCTGATCTGGGGCTTCGTGATCAACAACTACCTGCTCGGCAAGGAGCCCCAGGCCTTCGACCTGCTCTACTGGAATTCCGACTCCACCCGCATGCCACGGCGCATGCAGAGCTTCTACCTGCGCAATATGTACCTGGAAAACCGCCTCGCCGAACCCGGGGGCATTACCCTGGCGGGGGAAGCCATCGATCTGAGCAAGGTGAAGACCCCGGCGTTCTTCGTGGCCACCGAGAAGGATCATATCGCCCCCTGGCAATCCAGCTATCGCGGCGCCCACCTGCTGGGTGGCCGGCCACGCTTCATCCTGGGGGGCTCCGGCCATATCGCGGGCGTGATCAACCCGGCCGACTCGACGAAGTACGGCTACTGGAGCTACGGCCACCTGCCCAACGACCCTGACCGCTGGCTGGAATCGGCCACCCACCACGAAGGCTCCTGGTGGCCGGAATGGCGCCAGTGGCTCAAGCGCCATGCCGGCAGCCAGGTGTCCGCCCGCGAACCCGGCAGCGAGGAATACCCGCCTATCGAGGAGGCACCCGGCTCCTATGTTCGGGTGCGCGTCGATGACCCGGGCACGAACGGCGAGTGAGGGATTCGGTGGAGCCGTTAATTGACCGCACCGCTGGCCCCCAGGTGGCCAACCATTACGTAAGAAGCGGATGATCGCGGGGTAGGGCCGAAGCGGAGGTTTTGGCATCCGGTGCATGGCCTGGTTACACCTCACTTTGGTCAGTGAAGCTGACTAAAAACTTCCGGGTGTTGCTCAGCTATGCGCAGAAGCGCAACCGCAGGCCCCTGCGGCTCGCGACGACCCTGTTCCCAATCCTGAAGGGTTCGCACACTCACACCCATAAGACCGGCAAATGCTGACTGCGACATGTGCAATTTCAGCCTGATCACTTTGGGCGGTGAAGGCTCTGAAAGCTCATGCGTTCGTAGAGCCAGTTTGCCTTTCTTGAACTGCTTGATTTCATTGATACCGTCAAGAATCTCTGCCCCAAGGTTCCTGTCACCCATTTTTGATTGCCTCCGCTATCTGCTTGAGCGTGTGGCCAGGAATGCTGGCGCGTTCTGATTTACTGTACAGCGTGAGCATCCATATCTCGTGGTCAGATTTCTTCCAGTAATAAATGGCTCTGATACCACCGCTCTTTCCCGAACCCGCTGGTGCCCATCGAACTTTACGAACACCACCCGAACCTTTAATCAGATCCCCGGCATCTGGCTTCTGCAGAAGGTAGGTTTGAAGCCCACGGTATTCCTCATCCGTGAGATAGTTCGGCAATAGCTTGGTGAACGTTGAGGTTTCGATGAAAAGCATTGCTAAAATATACGGCCTTGCCGTACAGTTGTCAAGGCCGGATCAGTGAGGTGTAACTGTTCAGCATTTCTTCGCCGTGCGGAGCATGGCGAAGAAATGCCTGTTGGACTAAGCCGCCCATCAGGCTGTCAGACAGCTTCAGCCGTTGAAGCTGATGGACGGGCATACCCTGTTCCAGTACATGCGTGGCGTAGGCATGGCGCAGGCTATGAATACCACCGATCCGCTCGACACCGGCCAGTCGCTTGGCCTGGGTAAAGGCTTTCTGCGGCGCGCTCGGGTGCAGTGTCAGTAACGATGCTAAAAGTCCCCTGAATACCGAAATAAGGTGTCCCCCCACTCAAGCGGGGTACCCTCTGATTGGGAAACAGAACGATCAGGAGGTACCCGATGCTCAAGCAGGAGGACTTTCCTCATGATACGCCAAAAGGTCAATCAGGGAGCCTATCTCAAGGATGTCGCCGCCGAGCTCGACGTGCATCGCCGGCCGGGTGCTCGGCGCAGCAAGCTGGATCCGTTCAAGCCGCAGGTCGATACGTTGCTCGCCCAGGGGGTCTGGAATGCTCAGGTGATCTTCACCGAGCTGCGCCACTGCGGCTATGCGGGGGGCTATTCGATCCTGTGTGATTACATCCGGCCCAAGCGCTCGCTGCAGCCGTCGAAGGCCACGGTGCGTTTCGAGACGCGCCCCGGCCACCAGCTGCAGCATGACTGGGGCGAGCTGACGGTCGAGGTCGATGGCCAGTCCACCCGGGTCAACATCGCCGTCAATGTGCTGGGCTACTCGCGGCAGATGCATGTCTACGCCGCGCCGGCACAGGACGCCGAGCACACCTACGAGAGCCTGGTCAGGGCCTTCGAGGCGTTTGGCGGGGTGCCCGCCGAGGTGCTGGTCGATAACCAGAGAGCGGCGGTCCTGAAGCGCGAGAACGGCCGTGTGGTCTTCAATCCGCGCTTCCTCGACCTGGCGGGTCACTACGGCTTCCAGCCACGTGCTTGCCGGCCCTATCGGGCCCGGACCAAGGGCAAGACCGAACGCATGGTCGGTTACGTCAAGCATCACTTCTTCGTCGGCCACCGGGTGTTTCAGTCCTTCGCCGACATCAACCGCCAGTTGCGCCAGTGGCTGGCCGAGTCGGCTCATCAACGTCGGCATCGCACCCATGGCGAGATTGTGTACGAGCGCTTCCAGCGGGACGAGCAGCCGGCCCTCACCCTCTTGCCGCGGCAGCGCTTCGATACCGCCTATCTCGACCACCGACAGGTGGCCTGGGACGGCTACGTCGAGGTACGTGGCAACCGCTACAGCGTGCCCGACGCCCTGTGCGGCCAGACCGTACGGATCCGCATCACCCTGGACGACGAGCTGCAGATCATCGACGCCCAGGAGCAGGTCGTCGCCGAGCACCTGTTGGCCCTGCCGGATGCCGGTTGGCAGCGGCAGGCCGACCACCACCGCCGCCTGTGGCGCGACGCGCTGCAGGTTGAGCAGCGTGGCCTGGAGATCTACGAGGAGGTGACGTCATGACCCTGGAGCAACTGCTGCAACAGCTCAAGTTTGACCACTTGGCCGACCAGCTGGAAACGGTCTGTGAGCAGGCGGCGAGCCGGGATCTCGACTACCGCGAGTTCCTGGCCGAGGCGCTGCAGTGCGAGTGGGCCGGGCGGCAC
>NZ_JARANV010000002.1 GCF_029889845.1 Halomonas sp. 25-S5 | reverse complement strand
CACACCGCCTCCCCTCCCCAGCGTCCCCTGTCTCTACGAGACCGGTCGATCTCCGCTCGGCGCGTAAGCCGTAAGCCGTAAGCCGTAAGCCGTAAGCCAAGACGCCATCATTGAACCGAAGCTCTCGAGACAAGGTTGGCCCAGATTTTCTTACAGCTTCAAGCTTATGGCTTACCGCTCCGGGCGTAGCCCGGGATCAGTCGCCGGTGGCAATGGGCCGGGCAGGGTCGCGGATCCACTCGCTCCAGGAGCCGGGGTAGAGCCTGGGCAGGGGTCGGCCGGCCACCGCATAGGCGAGGATGGTGTGGCAGGCGGTGACCCCGGAGCCGCAGTAGGCAATCGATGATTCGCCCTCGGGCAGCTCGCTGGCCAGCGTCCCGGCGGGCTTGAAGTGGCCGTCAGCGGTGAGGTTGTCGGCACTGGGCCGGCACACGGCACCGGGGATGTGGCCCGCCACCGGATCGATGGGCTCCACCTCGCCGCGGAAGCGCTCCCTGGCGCGGGCGTCGATGCGGGTCGCCGAGCCCACCAGCAGCTCCCCGGCCGTGACGTGGCTCTGGTCATGGAAGGCCGGCTGCCAGTCGGAGCCTGCCGGCATGGCCTCGGGGTCGCCGTCTTCCCGCAGTTCGCCCCCCGCCGCCAGCCAAGCCCTGAGGCCACCGTCGAGGAGGCGTACGTCGGGATGGTCCGCCCAGCAGGCGAGCATCCACCAGGCCCGCGCCGCCGCGAGCTGGCCGCCCATGTCGTCATAGACCACCACCGGCTGCCCCGGCCTGATCCCCAGCCTCTGGATCACCGCAGTGAAGGCCGCGGGCGTGGGCAGCGGATGCCGGCCGCCCTGCCCCGGCGGCCCGGCCAGGTCACGGTCGAGGTCGAGATGATGGCTGCTCGGCAGGTGGGCCTCCCACCACAGCCGGCGGCCCGCATCGGGCTCGCCCAGGCGGGCACGACAGTCCAGGACCCGAGGCGGGTGGGCACCCTCGAGGGCGTCGGCCAGCGCGGTGGCCGTGATCAGCGGATAGGTCATGCGTTGACTCCCTCAAGCAATTCGATGGGGGCCCGGCGGGCGATCAGGCGGCGCCGACCGGCGTGGTGGAAGCGTACCTCGATCACCGGGTTGTCCGGGTCGCCCTCCACCACGCTGATCCGCCCCTCGCCGAACACTGCATGGCGCAGGAGCTGACCGACCCGGAAGCCCTCGCCCCGGGACTCGGCGGGCCCGTCCTGAGCGGCCGGACACGCCACCACCGGCAGCGAGTGGCCCAGCGAGGCCAGGTAGCGGCGCACCAGGTCGGGCTCGGACACCGGCAGCGGGCCCTGCGCCTCGCCGACCTGAGCGCCGTCCAGCCGGCGGGCTACGCGCTGGCCATCCTCCCAGGCGGACTCGGCGATGAAGCGACTGGGGCGGTGGTCACCGCCGTCATGGAGCAGCACCAGGCGCTCCCGGGCCCGGGTGATGGCCACGTAGAAGAGCCGCCGCTCCTCCTCCAGGCGCCCCGGCGTCAGGGGATTGTCGCGCGTATAGTGGGGAAAGTCCTCCTCGTTGACCCCCGCCACCAGCACCAGCGGCCACTCCAGGCCCTTGGCGCCATGCACGGTGCTGATCAGTACCCCGTCGTCGCGGTTCTCCACCGGTCGGGAGAGCAGCTCGATGAAGGCCGCGGTGTCGTTGCCCAGCTCCCCGGCCTGCTCGACCAGCACGTCGAGCAGGCGCACGTCCTCCTCGCCCTTGTCGCGTCGGGCGGCGGCGCGCTTGAGCACCTTCTCGGCGTCGACCTCGGACACCACGTGCTCGAGCAGACGCGCCGGCGGCCAGCCCGATCGACGGGGCAGCTCGCAGAGCAGCGCCCAGCGCTTCTTGAGGGTGCGTCGCTGGTGGGGCCTGAGCCCATCGAGCAGCGGATCGTGGCGTTCCGGCCAGCGCTGGGTCTCGGCCAGCCGGTTGGCCAGGGCAAGGATCCGCTCCCGGGCCACGAAGGGGGTGGGCTGAGCCAGCAGCATCGCCAGGTGCCCGGGATCCTGGAGCCGGCGGGGCTCGACGGCGAGGCGCAGGTAGCCGGCCAGGGCCTCGACCAGCGGCAGGCGGAAGACGAAGCGATCCTCCCGGGCCAGGCGGAAGGGAATGCCCTCGCGGAGCAGCGCCAGCTGCAGCGGCACCGACAGCGCCCAGCTGCGCACCAGCAGGCAGGCCTCGTCCAGTCCGCGCCCCCCGCGGCGCCAGCCGTCGAGCTCGGCCAGCAGTTCCTGGCTGCCCTGCCCCACGGCCAGGCCGGTGGCGGGGTTGCCCGGCGCGGCCAGGCAGAGCTGGTCGGGACGCCGCCGGTTGGCGGCGATGGCGTGGTTGGCGGCCAGCGCCAGGGCGTGGCCGTGGCGGAAGGTGGTCGAGAGCGGATAGTCACGGGCCGCCCCGAAGGTGGCGGTGAAGTTCTCCAGCATGGTGTCGGGGTGGGCGCCGCGCCACTCGTAGATGCACTGGTTGGCATCGCCCACCGCCATGACCTCGGCATCGCGGCCGGCGAGCAGCGCCAGCAGCCGCTGCTGGGCGGTGTTGATGTCCTGGTACTCGTCGATGACCACGTGGTCGAGGAACCCCTGGACCCGGCCTCGCAGAGCGGCATCCGCCTCCAGCGCCAGCAGCGGACGATAGAGCAGGTCGGCGAAGGTCATCAGCCCCTGGTCGGCCAGCAGCCGCTCGGCATGCTCGAAGGCGGCCACGAAGTGGCCCGTCTCCTCGCCGACGTCGAGCTGGCGGTGGAGTTCGGCCGGCGAGGCCATCTCGGCCTTCACCAGTCCGCAGAAGTGGGCCAGCGCCTCGAGGCGCTCGGCCTCCAGGGCCGTCTCGCGCGCCTCCGGCGCCTCGCCCAGGGCGGCCAGCGTGGCCTGACGCAGCAGCCGCTCGAGCTGCCAGTCGGCGGTGAGCAGCCGACGCTGCGCGAGCGCCCCCCAGCGAGTCAGGCTACCGGTCAGCCGGTGACCGAGGGAGTGGAAGGTGCGCACGTCGGGCAGCGCCTGACCGGCCGGCGCCATCTCGGCCAGGCGGGCCTGGAAGTCTTCCCGGGCCGAGCGGTTGAACATCAGCACCAGGATGCGCGCCGGGGGCACCCCCTGCGCGAGCAGGTGCAGCACCCGAGCGACCATGGTCGTGGTCTTGCCGGCACCGGCCACCGCCGCCACCCGGGCGTGTCCCCGGTCATGGGCGACCACGGCGCGCTGTTCGGGGGTCAGCTCGCGGATCAGCGTCATGGCGGCTCGCCGTCACGCCGCGCCTCGGCGTCCAGCCGCCCCAGGGGGTGCCAGGTGCCATGGCTGGTCAGGCCCAGCTCGAGGCTGCCCTCGCCGAGCTCCCGCGTCTCGGCCTGCTCCACGAGACGATAGTAGACGTTGCGACCCAGCCGGGCATTGAGCCCGAAGCGCACCGCGACCTCCGGCACCATCTCGCCGGCCGGGGTCTCGCTGAGCACCAGCCGATGGGCCTCGCCGAGCGCCAGCCGGTCGCCGACGTTGGTGGTCAGCCACCACTGGCCGTCCCCCTCACGCTCGGCATCCACCACCAGGAAGGGACGGTCCTCGACCCGGATACGCTGCCGCTCGGCCGGTGTCACCAGCACGTAGTCGCCATCGGGTTCGCGGCGCAGGATGGTCGAGAGCAGGCGCACCAGCCTCGGGCGAGCAATCGGCGTACCCTCATGGATCCAGCGCCCGTCGGCGGCGATCGTGAGGTCCATCTCGCCGTGGTGTTCGGGATGCCAGTGATCCACAGGGGGAATCTCGCCTTCGGGATCGACCTGGGCCAGCAGCGGATCGAGCGTCATGGGACGGCCCTCCGGAGGGTACGTTTCCCGAGTCTAGACCAGGCCGGCATGGGACAAGGCCTCGCGCACGTCCGCCGGCGCCTCAGGGGCGGCCGCCCGGAACAGCCGGTAGAAGTTGGCCGTGGTCTGGGCCGCGACCTCCGCGACGCTGATGCCGCGCTCGCCGGCGATGCACTCGGCGACCTCGACCACCCAGGCCGGCTCGTTGGGCTTGCCACGGTGCGGCACCGGGGCCAGGTAGGGGCTGTCGGTCTCGATCAGCAGCCGGTCCAGCGGCAGCCGTCGTGCCAGCTCGCGAAGCGATTCGGCGTTGCGGAAGGTCACGATGCCGGACAGCGAGATATAGAAGCCATGGCGCACCGCCTCGCGGGCCATGTCCAGGTCCTCGGTGAAGCAGTGCAGCACGCCGCCCACCGCCGGGTCGGTATGCTCGCGGATCAGCGCCAGGGTATCGTCGCGGGCCTCGCGGGTATGGATGATCACCGGCAGCTCGAGCTCGCTGGCGGCCACCAGCTGGCGGCGGAATCGCTCGCGCTGCTCCTCGCGGGAGGGCACCCCGTCGGGTGCCTTGTCGGGGTAGTGCTTGCCGAGATAATGATAATCCAGGCCGCACTCGCCGATGGCCACGGCGCCGAAGCGGTCGGCCGCCTCCTTGATCGCCGCGACGCTCGGCGCCTCGGCGACGCGGTGCAACGGATGGATGCCGGCGGAGATCACCACGTCGTCGTGGGCACGACTGATCTCGGCCAGTGCCGGCAGGTCCTCGAGGGTCACGGCGATGGCCAGGAACTGGCGCACGTCCCGGGCCCGGGCGGCGTCGAGGGCGACGGCGAGATCGCCGCCATGGGTCGCGGGGTCGAGACGATCGAGATGGCAGTGGGAGTCGACGAACATGCAGGAATACCGAAGCTAGTGAAGTTGAATGTCGGGTACCGGCACCCTGTGGGAGTGCCCTCTATGGCCTAGGGCGAGAATGGCGGCAGTCGTCATCGCGCAGCAAGCTGCGCTCCCACAGGGGCATGGCGCTCGGCGCTTACAGCGTATAGGTCGGGGCGCCCTTGTCGAGCTGGCCGGCCAGCAGGGTCTCGATGCGATCTCGCACGGCCTGGTCCTCGGCGCTGAAGTGGATACCGATGCCCGGGACCCGACGCCCGGCCACGCCCTCGGGCGAGACCCAGACCACCTGGCCGGTGACCGGCACTCGCTCGGCATCCCCCGGGAGCATCAGTAGCAGGAAGACCTCCTGGCCCAGCTCGTAGCGCTCGCGAGTGGGCACGAAGATGCCGCCGCGCTCCAGCACCGGCATGTAGGCCGAGAGCAGGGTCGGGACCTCCTGGATCGTCAGGGACAGCGCTTTCTGTGCAGCCATGGAGCCTCCTCAGTCAAGGGCGCAACGGGTCAAGAGCGCAGCAGCGTGGACCAGCGGACCAACCAGGCCTCGAGGGCTAGCTGGGGATTGGGGTTGCCCCCCTCGGCCAGCAGGCGACGCTGTTCGCGGGCGTAGTCCAGCAGGCGGAACCAGTCACGTACCCGGGCATTCTTGACCGCCTGGCGATAGAGCACCAACAGGTCGGGGTTGCGCAGCTCGCTGGTGTCGCCCGAGAGCCCCAGGCGGATCAGGTCCTCGAGCCAGGCGATACCGTACCACAGGATGGCGTCGATGGACTGGCGCTCCAGGCGGGCCGCCTCGGCCACCGGCTCGGCGCCCCTGACCAGCGCCTCGAAGGTCTCCAGGAGCTGCTGGCGCAGTGCCCGGGACTGCGGTTCGGCGAGCTCCAGCGCCCGCAGCGGAAGCCCCCCCGCGGCCCGGAACCAGAAGTGGGCCTCCTCCTCGCCGCCCAGGCGCTCGGCCAGCCAGTCCCGGCAGTCGGCCTCGGCCGGCACCGCCAGGCTCCAGTGCTGGCAACGCGAGCGAATGGTGGGCAGCAGCCGCGAGGGAATGTCGGAGAGCAGCACGAACAACGTCCGTCCGCCGGGCTCTTCCAGGCTCTTGAGCAGCGCATTGGACGCCGCCACGTTCATGGCCTCGGCCGGCGAGATCACGATCACGCGGTAGCCGCCCTGCTGGGCGGTCTGGGCGACGAAGGCATTGACCTCGCGGACCGGGCCGATGCGGATCTGCCGCTTGCCCTCCTCCAGGGCCACGCGCAGCAGGTCAGGGTGGTAGCCAGAGGCCAGCATGTGACAGGCATGGCAGCGACCGCAGGCGTGCTCTCCCGGCGAGGCACAGAGGGTGCGTGACACCAGCGCCTCGGCCAGGGACTGCTTGCCGATGCCGTGGGCACCGGAGATCAGCAACGCGTGGGGCAGTCGCCCGGCATCGGCCAGGCGCACCAGTTCCTGCCACCGCGCCTGCAGCCAGGGCAACGGACGGGGGACCTTGACCTCGCTCATGACCAGGCCACCAGCCGCTCGTCCAGCCGCGCCAGCAACTCCGCCTGAACCTCCGCCAGGCCGGCACCGGCAGCAATCACCACCAGGCGGCCGGGATCCGCTTCGGCACGGGCGAGGTAGGCCCGGCGCACCGCCTCGAAGAAGGCGCCGCGCTCACGTTCGAAGCGGTCGCGCTCGCCGCCCTGCCCCTGGAGGCGCCCGTCGAGCCGCTGCTGGGCATCGGCCATGGGCATGTCCAGCAGCAGCGTCAGGTCGGGCGTGAGGCCCTGCTGGACGAAGGCCTCGAGCTCGGCGATGCGGGCCGTCTCGATGCCGCGCCCGCCGCCCTGGTAGGCATAGGTGGCATCGGTGAAGCGGTCGCAGACCACCCAGGCGCCGCGCTCAAGCGCCGGGCGGATCACCCGAGCCAAGTGTTGGGCCCGGGCGGCGAACACCAGCAGCAGCTCGGCATCCGGGTCGAGGGGCTCCTCGCCGGTGGGGTCGAGCAGCAGACGGCGCATCGCCTCGGCCCGCGGCGTGCCGCCGGGCTCGCGGGTGGCCACCACCTCGTGGCCACGGGCCCGCAAGTGGTCGACCACCAGGGCCAGGTTGGTGGACTTGCCCACCCCCTCCCCGCCTTCCAGGGTAATGAAGCGTCCTTTTCCCTGATTGTCATTCCGCTCAAGACTTTCCCGGCGACAGGCCCCGGGGTGCCGGACCATCGAGGAGGCGCTATGAATACCTCCGTGTACGCTACCGACGCCATCCCTGGCGTAGGACCTCCTCTGCGGCCTGTCCCCGGCGTCTCTTGCTGGCCGATCGGTGTCGTTATTGCACATGCCTGCTCCAATCAGCGATTGCGGATATACCGGTTAACGGCGTTGTTGTGCTCGCGCAAGGTACGCGAAAAATGATGGGTGCCGTCGCCTTTGGCGACGAAGTAGAGCGCCTCGCCCTCCTCCGGCTGCACCGCCGCCTCCAGCGCCGCCCGCCCGGGTAGGGCGATCGGCGTGGGCGGCATGCCCTCGATCACGTAGGTGTTGTAGGGCGTGGCCTCGCGCAGATCGGCGCGGGTGATGTTGCCATCGAAGCGCTCCCCCATGCCGTAGATCACGGTGGGATCGGTCTGCAGTCGCATGCCCCGCTCCAGGCGACGCATGAAGACGCCGGCGATCTCGGGGCGCTCCTCGGGCGCTCCGGTCTCGCGCTCGATCAGCGAGGCCATGATCAACGCCTGGTAGGGACTCTCCAGAGGCAGGTCGTCGTCGCGTCCGGCCCAGACCTCGTCGAGGGTGGCCTCCATGCGTTCCAGGGCCTGGCGCAGGATATCCAGGTCGCTGAGCCCCTTGCGATACTGGTAGGTATCCGGGAAGAACCAGCCCTCGGGGTGACGCCCCTCGCGGTCGAGCCGGGCCATCAGCTCCGCGTCGGAGAGGCCCGCGGTGCGGTGCTCCAGCTTCGGCGCGGCATCGAGCAGCTCGCGCATCTGGCGGAAGGTCCAGCCCTCGGGAACGGTCAGCGGATAGCGGACCACCTCGTTGCTGCCCAGCAGGGACAGCAGCTCGCGCCCGTTCATGCCGGGCACCAGGCGGTACTCCCCGGGGCGAAGGCGCGGCAGGGCCTCGGGCTCCAGGCGGGCGAGCAGCCGAAAGACCCAGGCATCAACGAGGATCCCCCGCTCGGCCAGCTCGCTGACCACCCGGTGGTAGCCAGCGCCGTCGGGTACCTCATAGAGGGTCGGCTCCTCCAGGGCGATGGGGGCCTCCAGCCGCGACTGCCAATAGCGATGCCCGGCGAACGCCACCAGGGCCGCCAGGATGGCCAGAACCAGCAGAATCTTCAGCACACGCCCCATGCGGGTCGTCCTCGTTCAGTTGTCAAGCCGTGTCGGATAGCCCAGCGGCGCATGGGCCACCGCCTGCAGGCGGCGATGCACCGCGCCGATGGTCCAGCGCTGCGGGGCCTCTCCCCCGGCCCCATCGAGCCGGGCCACCGGCCAGAGCCCCTGCACCGAGTTGCCGAGCCAGACCGCCTCGGCACTGGCCAGCACCCCGGGGGCAGCATCGACCTCCGCGATGGGCAGGCGCTCGAGCAGCACCGCGCGCAGCGTGCCGGCCACGCCACAGCGGTCCAGGCGCGGCGTCTCGAGCCGCCCCTCGCGCTGCCAGAAGAGGTTCATGCAGGTGGCCTCCACCAGCCGGTCCTCGCTGTCGCAGAGCAGCCCCTCGGCGATGTCGGCATCCGCCCACTCGCCCCGCGCCAGCACGTTCTCCAGGCGGTTGAGGTGCTTGAGCCCGGCAAGCACCGGCTGGATGCCCAGCCGCAGGCGACAGTGACGGACCCGCACGCCCGCCTTCCAGCGAGCTGTGTCGGGGACGAAGGGCGACAGCTGCCAGCGCAGCCGGGGCGCGGGCGCCGCGGGAGAGGCATAGCCACGCCCGCCGCTGCCCCGGGTCAGCATCAGTTTGAGCACCGCCAGGCCCGGTGGCGCATCAATCAGCGGGGCGGCGAGCCGATGCTCCGCCGGCATGGGCAAGCCCAGCACCTGACAGCCGCGCGCCAAGCGCGCCAGGTGGGCCTCCCACAGCCGCGGCGCACCGTCACGCACCAGCACGGTCTCGAAGAGACCATCCCCATAGGCAACGCCGCGATCGTCCAGCGGCCAGCCCCCGGCTCCCACCTGGCGCGCCTCCGGCCTCACACCTTGACGAAGACCAGGGTGCCGTTGGTGCCGCCGAAGCCGAAGGAGTTCGACAGGCTGACGTCGACCTTCATCTCGCGAGCCGTGTGGGGCACGTAATCGAGATTGCAGCCTTCCTGGGGGTTGTCCAGGTTGATGGTCGGCGGTGCCACCTGGTCACGGATGGCCAGCACGCAGAACACCGCCTCGACGGCACCGGCGGCCCCCAGCAGGTGGCCGATCATCGACTTGGTGGAGCTGACGGCCACCGATTTCGCGGCCCCGCCCATCACCTGCTCGACGGCACGACTCTCGGCCAGGTCGCCGGCCGCGGTCGAGGTGCCGTGGGCATTGATGTAGTCGACGGCCGAGGGGTCGATGCCGGCATCGCGGATGGCATTGCGCATGGACCGGGCGGCACCGTGGCCGTCTTCCGGCGGCGCGGTCATGTGGTAGGCATCATCGCTCATGCCGAAGCCGGTGAGCTCGGCATAGAGGGTCGCCCCGCGGGCCTTCGCCTGCTCGTACTCCTCGAGCACCACCACGCCGGCGCCATCGGAGAGCACGAAGCCGTCGCGGTCGCGGTCCCAGGGCCGACTCGCCGCGGCCGGGTCGTCGTTGCGCGTGGAGAGCGCCCGGGCCGCCGAGAAGCCCCCCAGGCCCAGGGGCGTGGTCGCCATCTCGGCGCCGCCGCAGACCATCACGTCGGCATCGCCGTAGGCGATGGTGCGCGCGCTGTAGCCGATATTGTGGGTCCCGGTGGTACAGGCCGTGGTGATGGCGATGTTGGGCCCGCGGAAGCCGTGCTGGATCGCCAGGTTGCCGGAGATCATGTTGATGATCGACCCCGGGACGAAGAAGGGTGAGATCCGCCGCGCCCCGCCCTTGAGCAAGGCATTGTGGTTGTGCTCGATCATCGGCAGGCCACCGATCCCCGAGCCGATGGCCACGCCAATGCGATCGGCATTGCCGTCGTGACACTCGATCCCGGCATCCTGGATCGCCTGGGCACCGGCGGCCATCCCGTACTGGATGAAGAGGTCCATCTTGCGGGCCTCCTTGGGATTGAGGTACGGGCTGATGTCGAAGTCCTTCACCGACCCGCCGAAGCGCGTGTTGAAGGCGCTGACATCGAAGTGTTCGATGGGCGCGACACCGCTCTTGCCGGCCAGGATGCTGGCCCAGCTCTCCTCCACGGTATTCCCCACCGGCGTGACCAGGCCCAGCCCGGTCACCACAACCCTTCTACGAGCCATCAGCTTTCCTCCAGACAACCTTGGTGACACGACCCCGCGGGGCCGTCATTGCGCGCATTATACCCGAGTCTCCCCGACCTGTGCGGGCTCGGCAAGTTCCTGTCGCGCATAGCACGAGAGCCGTCCTGACATGGCAGGACGGCTCTCCACGGGGCACTGGCCCCGGACGCCTCAGCAAGCGGTATCGACCGCCACCTTACTGGTGGGCGTTGACGTAGTCGATGGCTTCCTGAACGGTCGTGATCTTCTCGGCTTCCTCGTCGGGAATCTCGGTGTCGAACTCCTCTTCGAGCGCCATCACCAGCTCGACGGTATCCAGGGAATCGGCGCCGAGGTCCTCGGTGAAGGAAGAGGAGTTCTGGATGTCTTCTTCCTTGACGTTCAGACGCTCGGCCACAACCTTCTTCACGCGCTCTTCGATGGTGCTCATTATGACGTACTCCAGTCGTTCACATTGGCCGTTCGGAAAACCAGCCGTTAAGGATCCAGGTCCGCTAGCCGGAAGCTGCGGGGTAGTTTATAGACGCCCCCGGGTCGGCGCAACCGCCTCCCCCCGGAGGCTTCAACGCATGTTCATGCCACCGTTGACATGCAGGGTCTCGCCGGTGATATAACCCGCCGTGTCGCCGGTCAGGAAGCCCACCGCCGCGGCGATCTCCTCGGGCTCGCCGAGCCGCGCCAGCGGAATCTGGCCGAGCAGCGCCTTGTGCTGCTCCTCCGGCAAGGATTGGGTCATGTCGGTGGCGATGAAACCCGGCGCCACCGCATTGACGGTAATCGCCCGCGAGGCAACCTCACGGGCCAGGGCCCGGGTAAAACCCTCCATGCCCGCCTTGGCGGCGGCATAGTTGGTCTGCCCGAGATTGCCCATGGTGGCCACCACCGAACTGATCGAGACGATGCGGCCGAAACGGGCCCGGGTCATGCCGCGCAGGCAGGCCTTGCCGACGCGATAGACCGACTTGAGGTTGGTGTCGATCACCGAGTCCCACTCGTCTTCCTTCATGCGCATCAACAGGTTGTCGCGCGTGATGCCGGCATTGTTGACCAGGATGGTGGGGGCACCGAACGCCTCGGTGACCGCCTTGACCAACGTATCGACGCTAGCCTGGTCGGTGACGTCCAGCTGGCGACCGGCCCCCTCGATCCCCGCGTCCGCGAGGTCGGCACCGATGCGCTCGGCACCGGCATCGGTGGTGGCGGTACCGATCACGATACGCCCCTGGCGGCCCAGCTCGTGGGCGATGGCACGGCCGATGCCGCGACTGGCCCCGGTGATGAGGGCGACTCTACGCTCGGTTGTCATGGTCTCTCTATCCGTCTACGTCCGGGAGATGGTTCAGCCATTGGCCGACGGCGACTGGCCGACGGCATCCCTGGCCAGCTCGAGGGCCGCGGAGAGGCTGTCCGGGTCATTGACCGCCAGCCCCTTGCTACCTCTGGCGATTCGCTTGTTGAGCCCGGTGAGCACCTTGCCCGGACCGCACTCGATGTACACCTCGGCACCGCGGGCGGTCATCGCCTCGATGCAGGAGGTCCAGCGCACCGGCTGGTAGAGCTGCTCGATCAGCCGGGTGCGCAGGGTCGCCACGTCGGCATGGGCCTGGGCATCGACGTTCTGGAACACCGTGTAGCGCGGCGAGCGCAGCTCGACCTCCTGCATGGCCGCCGCCAGGCGCTCGGCGGCCGGACGCATCAGCTCGCAGTGCGACGGCACCGAGACCGGCAGCGGCATCGCGCGCTTGGCGCCGGCTTCCTGGCAGGCGGCGATGGCGCGCTCCACGGCGGCCTTGCTGCCGGCGATCACCACCTGCCCCGGGGCATTGTAGTTGACGGCAGCGACCACGTCGCCGTCGGCGACCCGGGCACAGGCCTGCTCCACCGCCTCGTCAGCGAGACCGAGAATCGCCGCCATGGCGCCCTCGCCGGCGGGCACGGCCGCCTGCATCGCCTCGCCGCGCAGCTTCACCAGGCGCACGCCCTGGGCGAAGGGCAGCGCCCCGGCACAGACCAGGGCGCTGTACTCGCCCAGGCTGTGGCCGGCCATGGCCCCGGGGCGCGGCCCCTCGAGCTCCTGCCAGACGCGCCAGACCGCCACGCTGGCGGCAAGCAGTGCCGGCTGGGTGCAGGCGGTGGCATTGAGCGCCTCGGCCGGCCCCTCCTGCACCACCTGCCAGAGGTCGTAGCCGAGGGCATCGGCCGCTTCCTCGAAGGTCGTGCGCACCACGCTGTAGCGCTCTGCCAGCTCGCGCAGCATGCCGATCTGCTGGGAGCCCTGCCCGGGAAAGATGAGGGCAAGGGGTTGCGTCATGTCGATCACCTTTGCGCTTGTTGACTGTCGTCGATGCCGGTCGCGTCCGGCATGATCGGCCCGTCGGGCCTGGATCCGCTCTCGGTTCGGCCGCGGACGGCCGAGTCGACAGGGGACCGGCGGTGGTCCAGTTCCGCGGCCAGCCGGCTCGGCAGGTCGCGCCTCACTTCGTTCACCGCCCGTTGCACGGCATAGCGAAAGCCAGTGGCATCGGCACTGCCGTGGCTCTTGATCACGATCCCGGCCAGCCCCAGCAGGCTGGCGCCATTGTAGCGCACGGGATCGAGCTCGCCCTTGAGCCGACGCAGCGCCGGACGGGCGAGCAGCCCCACCAGCCGGCTGCTCCAGTGGGCCTCGAAGGTCGCCTGGACCCGCTCGACCAGCAGCCGCGTCAGGCCCTCGCTGGCCTTGAGCACGGCATTGCCGACGAAACCATCACAGACCACCACGTCGGCGGCGCCAGTGAAGATCCCGTCGCCCTCCACGTACCCCAGGTAGGCGATGTCGGGGTGCCGGCGCAGCCAGGCATCGGCGTCGCGCACGCTGCGCGTGCCCTTGGTGCCCTCGACACCGACATTGAGCAGCGCCACCCGCGGCGCGACGAGGCCGTCGACGTGGCGCGCCATCACCTCCCCCATCAGGGCGAAGTCGACCAGCCGCTCGGCACTGGCCTCCACGTTGGCGCCCAGGTCGAGCAGGTAGCAGCGACCCAGGTCACGGGTGGGAATGGCGGTGCTGATGGCCGGCCGGGGAATCCCCGCCACCGTGCCCAGGGCACGCCGGGCCAGCGCCATCAGCGCCCCGGTGTTGCCGGCGCTGACCCCGGCCACGGCGTCGCCGCCGGCGACGCCGTCGAGCATCCGGGCCATGCTGGTATCGCCCCCGTGACGCAGCGCCTCGCTGGGTCGCTGGGACTGCTGGACAACCGCCGGGGCATCGCTGACCCGCAGACGCGACGCCGCCGCGGCAAGCTGCCGCGGCAGGCGGGCTATCTCGTCTTCCAGCAGCCCGGCGGGGCCGAACAGGCACAGCTCGAGATCAGGATCGGCACTGACGGCCGCGGCGGAGCCCATGACGGCCGGGCGGGGACCGAGGTCCCCGCCCATCGCATCGATGGCGATCCGCACGTCAACGACCCGCCATTATCACCCGGAACGCCGTCGCGTCAGACCTCGACGACCTTGCGGCCACGGTAATAACCATCCGGTGCCACATGGTGGCGCAGATGAGTGGTGCCAGTCTCCTTGTCCTGGGACAGGGCCGTAACGGTGAGGGCGTCGTGGCTGCGACGCATGCCACGCTTGGAACGGGTCTTGCGGTTCTTTTGAACTGCCATGGGTTGTCACTCCAGAGTGAAACGAGGATGTATCAGGGTTTGCCCTTGATCTGCCGCAGCACATCGAAAGGGCTCGCCGGGGTGCTGGCCGACGCATCGGTCGCCTCCCCGCTGTTCAGCTGGTCGCGCGAGACCGAACACTCGGCCTCGTCGTGGTAAACCCCCTGGGGCAGGCTGAGGATGAGTTCATCCTCGACCACCGCCAGCAGATTCAGCTGTTCGTTTTCCACCAGCACCGGCTCATGGGTGCTCGGCAACTCCGCGGCCAGGGCGTCACTGGTGATCATGCCCAGCCGGAAATCGCTCTCGACCTGATGAACCATGGGCTCCAGGCAGCGCCGGCACGGCAGCTGCAGCTCGGCCTTCAGATGGCCACGGATCTCCCGTCGCCCCTGGGGGTCGATGGCGAAATCCAGCCATATCCGGGCATCGCCGGACTGGGCACCGACTTCCTCGGCAAGCCGCGCCATCTCGGCGAGCGCCACCAGGCCTTCCAGGTGTTCGGCACGGGCCACGAGCTTGTAAGGCTCGACCCTACCGGGGAGTCTTGAGGTCAACATAGGCGCGCAATGATAGGCACTCCCCCTGCCTCTGTCAAAAGGCCCGGGGCCCCGCTCGATAGCAGTGCTCGACAGCCTGCTCGACGCTAGGCGCTCTCAAGGTAGCTGATAGCGCAGCGGCGAGTCGGCGCGCGACACCCCCAACCACTCGGCGGCGACCCGGCCGAACTGGCGGGAGATCCGCTCGAGAGGATCCAGGCGCGGCGTGTAGTCGCGCAGGCGCGCCTCGCCGAGCCTGGCGCGGGCCACGCCATCGAGGCTGTCGAGCCGGTCCACCAGCCCCAGCTCGAGGGCCTGCTCGCCGCTCCAGATCAACCCGCTGAACAGCCGCTCGTCGTCGGCCAGTCGGTCGCCGCGCCCCTCGCGCACGTCGTCGATGAACTGGCGGTGGGTGGTGGTCAGCACCGCCTGCCAGAACTCGCGCTGTGCCGGGGCGATGTCCGAGAAGGGGTCGAGGAACGCCTTGTTCTCGCCGGCCGTGAAGACACGACGCTCGACGCCCAGGCGCCCGATGGCCTCCTCGAAGCCGAAACCGGCGTGGATGACCCCAATCGAGCCCACCAGGCTGGCCGGTGCGGCGATGATCTCGTCGGCCGCCGCGGCCACGTAGTAGGCGCCACTGGCGCCGATATCCTCGATCACCGCCAGCACTGGCTTGTCGCCGGACTCGCGCAACCGCATTACCGCCTCGAAGATGCGCTGGGATTGCACGGGGCTGCCGCCAGGGCTGTTGATATGCAGCACCACCGCCTCGGCCTGTTCCGCCTTCCAGGCCCGCTCCAGGCCCTCGATGATGCGCTCGGCGCTGGCCGGCGAATCGCTGTCGATCACTCCCGTGACCTCGACGACGCCGAGGTGCGGCCGAGCAGGCGTCCCGGCGCCCGGGGTGCCCAGGATCCTGTAGAGCGTGACCGACAGCGAGGCCAGGATCAGCAGCGCAAAGAAGAAGCGGAAGAACAGCTTCCAGCGCCGCGAACGTCGCTGCTCCACCAAGACCCCGTCGATCCAGCGGCCCATCATCTCCAGCTGGGCCAGGCGCTGGCGCTCGCGCAGCGTCTCGGCATCCTCGCCGGGCGGCGGCGCCGCGCCAGCTCGCTCCGTCTCGCGCTCGCGGCGCGCCTGTTCCGGGGTCAGCTCCGGTCCGCGGGTCCAGCGATCGTCGCGCTTGTCGTCGTCACTCATGGTCGTCCTGTTCCTTGGTCAGCTAGCCGTGCAGCCAGTCGAAGAGGTCGGGCACCGCCTCGGCGGTGAATACCGGGCGGCTGGCGGCCAGGCGCGCCGGGGCATGCACGCCCCAGGTCACCGCCACCCGGTCCATGCCCAGCGCCCGGGCCATCTCGAGGTCGTATTCGGTATCGCCAATCATCACCGCCTCGCCGACCGCGACATCGAGCTCGACGAGGAGCTCCTCGAGCATCCGAGGATGCGGCTTGGAGAGCGTCTCGTCGGCGGTACGGCTGGCATGGAACCAGCCACCGCTATCACTCTCGCGGAAGATGCGGTCCAGGCCGCGACGACTCTTGCCGGTGGCCACGGCCAGGCGCTGGCCAGCCCTGCCCCGCAGCCCGACCAGCCCGGCCTCGACCCCGGGATAGAAGCGCATGGGGCCGGTATCGCCCTCGACGAAGTGATGGGCATAGCGCGCCCTGAGCAGCTCGCCACGCTCGGCGTCGATGCCGGGACAGAGGCTGGCGATAGCCTCGGGCAGCCCCAGGCCGATGATGTTGCGGACCGCCTCCGCCTCCAGCTCGCCCCAGCCAGCTTCCCGAGACGCCGCCTGCATGCTGGAGACGATCCGCGCGATGGAGTCCATCAGGGTGCCATCCCAGTCGAAGATGGCCAGTCGATAGCGCATGAGGCCTCCGTGTCAGCGGGACTGGCGGGCGCGGGCAAGCGCCGTTTCGAGCTCAGCAGGCAACGGCGCCTTGATCCGCACCGGGCGGCCACTGCTGGGTTCGGGAAAGGTCAGGGCCGCGGCATGCAGGAATAGCCGCGACAGGCCCAGTGTGGCGGATAGCCGCTGGCTCTCGCGGCTGCCGTACTTGTCGTCGCCGAGCAGCGGATGGCCGGCATGGGCCGCATGCACGCGGATCTGGTGGGTCCGCCCGGTGACCGGCTCGGCCTCGATCAGGGTGACCCTCTCGAAGGCCTCGCGCACCGCGAAGCGTGTGCGGGCCACCTTGCCGGCCGCATCGACCCGCACCCGTCGCTCGCCGTTGGCGAGCTCGAAGCGGTCGAGCCGGGCGCTGACGAAGTCGCGTCGTGCCGGCCAGCGCCCGGCCACCAGCGCCAGGTACTGCTTGTCCATCTGGCGCTCCTTGAGCGAGGCGTTGAGCGCCAGCAGCGCCGGGCGCGACTTGGCCAGCAGCAGGCAGCCCGAGGTGTCACGATCCAGGCGATGGACCAGCTCCAGGAAGTCGAGGTCCTCGCGCACCTGGCGCAAGGCCTCGATCAGGCCGATCTTCACCCCGCTGCCGCCATGCACGGCGAGTCCCGAGGGCTTGTTGATCACAAGCCAGTCGCGCCCCTCCAGCAGCACGCTGCCGGCGAGCAAGTTGCGCAGGTTGTCGCTGACCTCGCGGACCGCCTCGCGGGGGCTGAGGCGCAGCGGCGGGATCCGCACCAGGTCGCCCAACGCCAAGCGGGTATCGGCCTTGACCCGCTTCTTGTTCACCCGTACCTCGCCCTTGCGCACGATGCGATAGATGAGCGCCCTGGGCGCCCCCTTCATGCGCGTCAACAGGAAGTTGTCGACCCGCTGGCCGACCTGGCCCTCGGCCACTTCCACCCACTGCACCTCGCGCCCTTCGGCCATGCCGCCACTCCACTGGATACCCGCTCGAAAGGCGCATTCTACCGCAGTGCGAGCCATCCTGCGCCAATTGCTGGCCACCCCCTTTGCTGTTATATTGCCACCTCGCTTCAATGGGTTGTCACGACCCGCCAGAGCGCCTGCACGACAGACACGCAGGCCGGAGCGAAAAGATCAGGCCGCGACGATCCTCGCCAATCCGGGGTCCCGCCGCCGACAAGCAAGCGCTACAACGCCACGCCCGGCTTCGGTCGCGCTCCTTGCAGCACGGCCGAAGATCACGGGATACGTACAACAACGTGCCGATGGCCGGCGTTGGCGAATCGATGAATGCCAGGTGTTGGCGGTGACCGCAGGGCCGGATGGGTGACGTCCCACCGAGACATGTCCTGCCTCCGCCCCGTACTCAACATGATCATGCCGAATCGGAGTCATCGTGCAAGGATGACTCGAGCCGGTCGGGCGCACTACCGCATCCGCGACATGCGCTGAGCACAAGCACGCAGCAACCAGCGGTTCGCCTCCGTCGCTGAACGCCGTCCGGCGCGTCCCTACTTGCGAGACGACATGAAACGGATGCTCATCAATGCGACCCAGCCCGAAGAGCTGCGGGTCGCGCTGGTCGATGGACAACGCCTCTACGACCTGGACATCGAGTCCGGTGCCCGGGAACAGAAGAAAGCCAACATCTACCGCGGCAAGATCACCCGCGTAGAACCCTCCCTCGAAGCCGCCTTCGTCGACTTCGGTGCCGACCGCCACGGCTTCTTGCCCCTCAAGGAGGTGTCCCGCGACTACTTCCTGAAGGAACCCTCGGGCCGCCCCAGCATTAAGGAAGTGCTCAAGGAGGGCCAGGAAGTCATCGTCCAGGTGGACAAGGAGGAGCGCGGCAACAAGGGCGCCGCCCTGACCACCTTCATCAGCCTCGCCGGTCGCTTCCTGGTGCTGATGCCCAACAACCCCCGGGCTGGCGGCATCTCGCGGCGCATCGAGGGCGAGGAGCGCAGCCAGCTCAAGGAGGCCATGAGCCAGCTGACCGTGCCCGACAAGATGGGCCTGATCGTGCGCACGGCCGGTATCGGCCGCTCCCCCGAGGAACTGCAGTGGGACCTGGACTACCTGGTGCAGGTCTGGGAATCGGTCACCGAGGAGGCCGGCAAGCGCCCGGCGCCCTTCCTGATCTACCGCGAATCCAACGTCATCATCCGCGCCATGCGCGACTACCTGCGCCAGGACATCGGCGAGGTGCTGATCGACAGCGAGCAGGTTCACCAGGAGGCGCTGGCCTTCATCCGCCAGGTGATGCCCTCCTACCAGCAGAAGATCAAGCTCTACGTCGACGAGGTCCCGCTCTTCTCGCGCTTCCAGATCGAGTCGCAGATCGAGACCGCCTACGAGCGCGAGGTCAAGCTGCCCTCCGGCGGCTCCACCGTCATCGACCACACCGAGGCGCTGGTCTCCATCGACATCAACTCGGCGCGGGCCACCCGCGGCAGCGACATCGAGGAGACCGCGCTGCAAACCAACCTGGAGGCGGCCGACGAGATCGCCCGCCAGCTGCGCCTGCGCGACATCGGCGGCCTGGTGGTGATCGACTTCATCGACATGAGCCCGGCGCGCAACCAGCGTGAGGTCGAGAACCGCATGCGCGACGCGCTCAAGCTCGACCGCGCCCGGGTGCAGATCGGCCGCATCTCGCGCTTCGGCCTGATGGAGATGTCCCGCCAGCGCCTGCGCCCCTCGCTGGGCGAGACCAGCGGCGTGGTCTGCCCGCGCTGCGACGGCCAGGGCACCATCCGCGACGTGCGCTCCATCTCGCTCTCCATCATGCGCCTGATCGAGGAAGAGGCGATGAAGGAGCGCAGCGCCCAGATCCGCGCCATCCTGCCGGTGCCGGTGGCCACCTACCTGCTCAACGAGAAGCGCGCCGTGCTGGCCGAGATCGAGCGGCGCCAGGGCGTGCGCGTCTTGATGCTGCCCAACCCGGACATGGACACGCCCCACTACGACGTCCAGCGCTTTCGCGACGACCACGTGGACGAGGAAGGCGCCGCGACCCTGTCCAGCTTCGAGCTCTCCACCGACACCGAGGTGGGCCAGGAGCCAGAGGCCGCCTTCGGCAAGCCGGTCCAGCGCGCCGAGGCCGCCGTCAAGACGGTGGTCCACCACGAGCCGGCGCCCGCGTCCCTGCAGCAGGAGGAGGCGCCAGCACCAACGCCGCCCAAGGCAGCGGCCAAGGCAACGCCCAAGGCACCGGCCGCCCCGCCCGTCGCCGAACCCCAGGCCGGCGTGCTGGGTCGCCTGGTCAAGGGCCTGACCAAGCTGCTCGGCAGCGACGAGGCACCTGCCCGTACCGAGCAGAAACCGTCCGCCCGCTCGGGCGAGGCACGCTCTGATCAAGGCGCACACCAGCCCGCCCAGCGCGACGACGAGCGCGGCGGCCGCAACGGCCGCCAGCGTCGCCCGCGCAGCGATGAACGGCGCGGTTCATCACGCCAGGAAGGCGAGCGGGGCGAAAGCAAGCCCGCCGGCACCGAGGGCCGCGGCAGCCGCGGCGGTCGTGCACGCGGCGGTCGCCCGGAAGAGGGCCGCCAGGCACGCTCACAGGAGGCGCCCAAGGATCGTGATGAAAAGCCCCGTGATCAGAAGCCCCGTGACGAGAAGCCCCGTGACGAGAAGCCCCGCGACGACGCCCGCCGCCAGAAAGGCAGTGACAAGCCGGCCGAGATGCCAAGCGAAAAGCGTGCCGAGACGCCGGCAGCCGCCGAGGCCCCGGTGGATGACGGCAAGCCCAAGCGCACTCGCAACAACCCGCGCCAACGCACGCGCAAGCATGCCATCAACCCCAAGGCCGAGGCCGAGCAGCAACGCCTGCAGGCCGAGGTCAAGCCCGAAGCCGAGGCAGTCAAGGACGAGGCCCAGCCGGCTGAAGTGAACGCCGACGCCAAGCCGGCCGAGAAGCCTGCCGAGGCGAAGGCCGACACTGAGGCAGCCAAGCAGCCAAGCGGCCAGGCAGCCAAGGGCGAACCGGCGCCTGCCGAAGCGAAAGCCGAGCCCAAGCCAGAGGCGCCCAAGGCCGAGCAGAAACCGACCGAGCCCGTCGAGGCGAAGGCCGACACCGAGGCAGCCAAGCAGCCAAGTGGCCAGGCAGCCAAGGCCGAACCGGCGCCTGCTGAAGCGAAGGCCGAGCAGAAGCCCGCCGAAGCGAAAGCCGAGCCCAAGGCCGAGCAGAAGCCGGCCGAGAAGCCCGCCGAAGCGAAAGCCGAGCCCAAGGCCGAGCAGAAGCCCGCCGAAGCGAAAGCCGAGCCCAAGGCCGAGCAGAAGCCGGCCGAGAAACCCGCCGAACCGCAGGCTGACGTCCAGTCGGAGGAGAAGGCTGTCGAGAAAGCGAAGGCCGAGGAGAAGACGACGGAGAGCCGCGCCAGCCGCCGTCGCCGCGCTCACAACGACCCGCGGGAGATCCGCCGTCGTGAGCAGGAGGCCAAGGCCCAGGAGGGCAAGCAGGGCTGAGCCCCCGCTTTCCCCCTGCACCAATGACAGCGCCCGCAGCCATGGCTGCGGGCGCTGTCGTGTCAGGGCCGGGAAGAACCGGGCAGAATCAGGCCGGCACGGCCAGACGGGGCTCGCGCTCCAGCGTCACGCTGAAACGTTCGCGCACGGTGTCGGCCACCCGCCCGGCAAAGTCGATCAGTTCCGCCGCATTGCCTCCACCGAAGTGCACCAGCACCAGCGCCTGGCGCTCATGCACGCCGAAATGGCCCTGTCGCCAGCCCTTGAGGCCGCAGTGGTCGATCAGCCAGCCGGCCGCCAGCTTCACGCGCCCGTCGGGCTGGGGGAAGTGCGGCAGCGTCGGATGGTCGTCGACTAGCCGCCGGGCCAGGTCGGCCGCCACCAGGGGGTTCTTGAAGAAGCTCCCGGCATTGCCCAGCAGGGCCGGGTCGGGCAGCTTCTCGCGGCGGATCGCGCAGACCGCCTCGGCCACCTCCCGCGCCGAGGGCTCGGCACCGACCCGGCCGGCCAGGTCACCGTAGCCGAGCCGGGGACTCGGTGTGCGCGACAGGCGCAGCACCAGCCGGGTGATCACCACGCGCCCGTCCAGGGCGCCCTTGAAGACGCTGTCGCGATAGCCGAAGGCACACGCCGCCGGCGAGAGTACCGCCTCGCGGCCATCGTCGAGATGGACCAGATGCACTGCCTCGATGAGATCACTGAGTTCCACGCCATAGGCGCCGATGTTCTGGATTGGCGCGGCCCCGCAGTGCCCGGGAATAAGCGCCAGATTCTCGATGCCCCACAGGCCCCTGGCGGCCAGCGCCATGACCAGCTCGTGCCACACCACCGCGGCCTCGGCATGGACGAGGACGCTGTCGCCTTCGCCCTCCTCCAGCCACCAGTCGCACATGGCGGGCCGCACCACCAGGCCCGGGAGCCATGCCGGCAGGATCAGGTTGCTGCCGCCACCCAGCAGGGTCAGCGGCCAGCCCTCGTGATGGGCCAGGTCCAGCGCCTCACGCAGGTCGCCGATGCTTCCGGGTGAGACGAAGCGCTCCGCCCGGCACGGCAGGCCCAGGGTATTGGCCCGGGAGAGGTCGTGAGGGGCCCGAAGCGCCAGGCTCAAGACCCGGGCTCCCGGCGCGCCTCGAGCAGGCGACGGAACACGCCCTCGGCGGTGGGCGAGCGACAGCTATTGCCGAGACAGACGAAGAGCACGCGCATCAGTGACCTCCCGGGCGCTGCAGCAGCTCGCGAACACGCGCCAAGTCCTCCTCGGTGTCCACACCCGCCGGGTGCACTACCCGAGCCAGGGCCACCTGGATGGCATGGCCATGGTGCAGGGCCCGCAACTGCTCGAGCTGCTCCAGGCGCTCCAGCGGCGAGGGGGGCCAGTCGCGATACTCGGCGAGAAAGCCCGCCCGATAGGCATAAAGGCCGATGTGGCGCAGCCAGGCGTCGGTCTCGAGCAGCTCGGGCCGACGCGCGAAGGCGTCCCTGTCCCAGGGGATGGGAGCCCGCGAGAAGTAGAGAGCACGCCCGGAGAGCGCACGCACCACCTTGACCGCATTGGGGTTGAAGAGCGTCTCGACGTCGCTGATCGGCTCGGCCAGGGTGGCGATGGAGGCATCCGGGTCCTCGAAGAGCCGCGCCGCCACCTGGTCAATCAGCAGCGGCGGGATCAGCGGCTCGTCGCCCTGAACATTGACCAGCACGGCGTCATCGGCCAGGCCCAGTCGCTCGGCCACCTCGGCCAGCCGGTCGGTGCCCGAGGGATGGTCGTCGGCGGTCAGCAGCACCTCGGCACCGCAAGGGGCCAGCGCCTCGGCGACGCGCCGGTCATCGGTGGCCACCACCACCCGGGCGGCAGCGCTTTCCCGTGCGCGTCGCCAGACGTGGGCCACCATGGGCTCGCCCGCGATCTCGGCGAGCGGCTTGCCGGGCAGCCGCGAGGAGGCGAAGCGCGCCGGGATGACGGCGATGAACTCCTGCATGGGACCTCCTCAGGACTCGCCGGCGCGACCGGGGGAGTCGTGCAGTTTCTCGTCGACGTCCATCACTCGGGCCTCCTCGGGCAGCATCACCGGGATGCCGTCACGAATCGGGTAGGCGAGGCCATCGTAGCGACACGCCAGCTCCGCGGCCTCGCGGTCGTATTTCAGCTTGCCCTTGCACAGCGGGCAGACCAGCATCGCCAGCAGTTCCTTGTCCATGACTCCCCCTCGGATGGGTTTCATTGGGTTGAGAGTGACACCAGCCGCGCCTGCAGCCAGTCGATGAAGGCGGCGTCGGGCTGGGCCTCCACCTCGAGGACCCAGCTGTCGACGGGCGCCAGCTCGCGACACTTGACCGCGTCCTTGGCCGTCATCACCACCGGCCGATGGTCGGCGAAGGCCAGGTCGGCCGCCGTGAAGCGATGGTGGTCGCCGAAGGCGTGGGGGATCGGCTCCACGCCCAGCGCCTCCAGGGTAGCGAAGAAGCGCGCCGGGTGACCGATCCCGGCCAGGGCATGCACCGGACCGGCGAAGGGTGGCGGCGTGGGTGGCACGCGCCGGTCGTCGCCGAGGCGGCGCCAGGCCGACGCCACCAGGGCCATGCCGTGGGCCCCAGCCGGCGGGTCGAAGGCCGGCTCGCCGTTGATCACCACGGCATCCACCCCGTCGAGCCGCGTCAGCGGCTCGCGCAGCGGCCCCGCCGGCAGGCAGCGCCCGTTGCCGAAGCCGCGACGGCCATCCACGACCACCAGCTCCAGGTCACGGCCCAGCGCCAGGTGCTGCAGGCCATCATCGCCGATCAGGATATCGCACCCCGCCGCCAGCAGTCGCCTCGCGCCCCGGGCGCGATCGGGGTCGACCACCACCGGCACCCCCGTCTGGTCCGCCAGCATGCGCGGCTCATCGCCGCAGGCAGTGACCGGCGTGTCGGCGTCCAGCAGCAATGGATAGCGGTCGCTGCGACCGCCATAGCCCCGTGAGAGGATGCCGGGCGCCCAGCCCCGCTCGGCGAGAAAGCGCGCCAGCCAGGCCACCAGCGGCGACTTGCCGGTGCCGCCCAGGGTGATGTTGCCGACCACGATCACCGGCACCGGCGCCTGCCAGACGGCCCGCCTGCCCGAGGCGAAGGCCGCGGCGCGACGCCGCACGACCAGGCGATAGAGGGCCTCCAGCGGTCGCAGGGCGTGAAGCCAGGCATCGCCCCGATAGGCTGCCGCCAGCCAGCGCTCGCCGAGACGGCCCGCCATGGATCAGGCGGGCTCCTGGAACTGCAGCCGATGCAGCGCCGCATAGGCCCCGTCCCGGGCGAGCAGCGCGGCATGGCTGCCCTGCTCGACGACCTCGCCCTGCTCGAGCACCAGGATGCGGTCGGCGCGCTCGATGGTCGAGAGGCGGTGGGCGATGACGAAGGTGGTGCGTCCCCGGCAGACTTCTTCCAGGGCCGCCTGGATATGCCGCTCCGACTCGGTATCCAGCGCAGAGGTCGCCTCGTCGAGCACCAGCAGCGGCGCATCCTTGAAGATCGCCCGGGCGATGGCCAGGCGCTGGCGCTGGCCGCCGGAGAGCATCACGCCATTCTCGCCGACCAGGGCGTCATAGCCCCCCGGCATGCGTTCGATGAACTCGTGGGCATGGGCCGCCCGTGCCGCGGCCTCGATCGCCGCCGGATCGGGATCGTCGATCCCGTAGGCGATGTTGTCGGCGATGCTGGCATTGAACAGGGTGACCTGCTGGGAGACCAGGGCGATCTGGCGGCGCAGCGGCTGCAGGCGGAACGCCTCCAAGGCCACCTCATCGATCATGATACGCCCCGCCGTCGGGTGATAGAAGCGCGGCAGCAGGCCCACCAGGGTCGACTTGCCGCTGCCGGAGCGGCCGACGATGGCGATCATCTCGCCGGGCGACACCTCCAGGTCGATGCCCTTGAGCACCTCGGGCTGGTCATCGCCGTAGGCGAAGCGCACCCCCTCGAGGCGAACCCGCCCGGCGAGGCGCCCGGGATCACGGGTGCCCTCGTCGCTCTCGGGGGGCTCCTCGAGCAAGCCGAAGAGCTCCCCGGCGGCGGCGACGCCCTTCTGGATCTCGCTGTTGATCTCGGTAAGCTGGCGCACCGGCTTGGCCATCAGCGCGGCGGCGGTGACGAAGGCCACGAACTCACCGGGGGTCATGGCGTCCAGCAGGGTCGGCGACATGGCCAGCCACACCAGCACCGCCAGCGACAGCGCCACCAGCAGCTGGATCACCGGGGTACTGGTCGCCTTGGTCAAGGCCTCCTTCATGCTCTGCCGGCGGTTGACCTCGCTGGCCGCGGCGAAGCGCGCCTTCTCGTACTCCTCGGCCCCGTGGGTACGCACCACCCGGTAGCCGGAGAGCGCCTCGGAGGCCACATGGGTGACGTCGCCCATGGAGCGCTGGATACGCCGCGAGATGCGCCGGAAGCGCTTGCTGGCATAGCTGACCACTACGCCGATCAGCGGCGTCACGGCCAGGAACAGCAGGGTCAGCATCCAGTTGGTCCACAGCAGATAGATCACCAGGCCGATCACGAAGAGTCCCTCGCGCAGCAGGATGGTGACCGCCTTGGTGGCGGCCCCGGTGACCTGCTCGACATGGTAGGTGACCCGCGAGATCAGCTGCCCCGTGGAGTGGCCATCGAAGAAGTGCCCCGGCAGGTGCAGCATGTGGTTGAAGACGTCACAGCGCAGGACGTGCACCAGGTTGCGGGCCACGCTGCTCATGAAATAGGTGCCGAGGAAGGTGCCCAGCCCGCGGGCCGCGAACATGCCCACCACAAACAGCGGCAGGAAGAGCCGGAAGGCGGCATCGGGGCTCTGGATGCCGTCGATAAGCCGCTTCATCATCTCCGCCAGGGCGGTGCTCGAGGCGGCATAGATGACATAGCCGAGGATCGCCAGGGCGAAGGCCCGCCAGTAGGGCTTCACATAGCCCAGCAGGCGCTTGTAGAGGGTCCAGCCGGAATGTTCGATCACGGTGTCTCCGCTTGAGGGGTTGAGGCCGCCGCGGTGGCGATGCGCACGTGCCGAATCTGCAGGCCGGCGGCACGGTCCAGGACGCGCACCACGTCGGCGTGGGCGGCACGCCCATCGGCCTCCACCACCAGGCCGAATTCACGGGCCTGCTCGGCCTCGGCGGCCAGGGCCTCGCCCAGCGTCTCGGCGGTGTGGACCCGCTCGCCCAGCCGGTATTCGCCCGCGGCGGTAACCACCAACGTCACCGGCGATGCCTCCATGTCCTGGCCACTCGCGCTCTCGGGGAGCTCGAGCTCCAGCGCCTGGCGGGTCTCGAAGGTGGTCGAGACCATGAAGAAGATCAGCAACAGGAAGACCACGTCGATTAGCGGGGTCAGGTTGACCTCCACCGGGTCGCGCCGCCGTCGGGGAAACCTCACGGCTGCTTCACCCTGGGCGCGATGCGCCCATCGGCCTCCAGCTGCTCGTCGCCGCGCTGGCCCGGCCGGGACTCTTCACCGTGCCGCTCGGCCAGCACCAGCTCGCCCGGGTAGTGGGCGAGGTACTCGACCACCTGGCCGGCCTGCTCCTCCATGCGCACCGTGATGTCCTCGACCCGGCGCTGGAAGTAGCGGTGGAACATCAGCGCCGGGATTGCCACGGTGAGACCTGCCGCGGTGGTGACCAGCGCGCGGGAGATCCCGCCGGCCAGGTCGGCGGTGCGGCTGGCCCCGTCGCCGGTGACGATCACCGCGAAGACCTCGATCATGCCGACCACGGTGCCCAGCAGGCCGATCAAGGGCGTAATGGCGGCGATGGTGCCCAGCGGGCTCAGGAAGCGCTCCATGTCATGGATCACCGCGGTGGCCGCCTCCTGAAGCCGCGCGCGCACCTGCTCGTGGCCGAGCCGGGCATTACGCAGCCCGGCGGCGAGTACGCCGCCCAGCGGGGAGTGCCCTTCCAGCCAGTAGAGGTTGACCTGCCCCCGCGCCACCAGCCGGCAGACCTCCTGCCCCAGCCCGTAGGGCGCGATGCGACGCGTCCTGAGGGTCCACAGGCGCTCGATGATGATCACCGTGGCCACCAGCGAACAACCCAGCAGCGGCACCATCAACCAGCCGCCGGCGATCAGGGCATCCATCATGTCCATGCGGTTTCCCCTTGCAGATAACCGGCCCCGAGACCGGGAGTCAGTGAGGCGATTCTAACGCAAGGCAGCTCCCACCGACACCGCCCTGCCGCCAGGCGGCCGGCCGCTCGGTGCGGACATCGCGGCGGGCGTCCGCGCCGAGCCACAGGGTCACGGCACCGTCCCGGGCGGTGTTCCACAGGCAGCTGCCGACCTCACGAAAGCGGCGCACGACCGAGCCCGCCGGATGGCCGAAGGGGTTGTCGCGCGCCGCACTGAAGACCACATGGCGAGGCGCCAGGCGCCGCACCAGCAAGAGGCCGGAACTGGTGGCGCTGCCGTGGTGCCCCGCCACCAGCAGAGTCACCGTCGAGGGAAGCGCGGCGAGGAAGCGTCGCTCGGCATTGCGCCCCACATCGCCGGTGATCAGCACATGGTGCTCGCCGACGCTCGCCAGCAGCACGCAGGAGCGGTCGTTGGACGAGAGCTCGCCGGTCTCGGCCGGTGGCCAGAGAATCCGGAAAGTCACGCCGTCGCGTCGCCACTCGCGTCCGGCCGTGCAGGGCTCGGCCGCCACGTCGAGGACCTCGCCGGGCGGCGCCAGGAAGCGTGTCACCCGGTGCTGCTCGCGCAGGGCCGGCAGGCCGCCGGCATGATCCTGGTCGGCATGGCTGATGAGGACGTCGTCGAAGTGCTGCCCCGGCGGCCACAGTGAGCCGAGCGGCATGAAGCCGGAACCGAAGCGCGGCCCGGTGTCATAGAGGGCGCGATAGCCGGCGGTGCGCAGCTCGACTAGCTGGCCCTGGCCCACGTCGTGGACACGGACCCTCAGCAGCCCTTCGACGGGCACCGGGGACGAGGAGGAGAGGCCAAGCGGCACCAGCAGCAACAGGGCCGTGCCGACCAGCCGCAGGCGCGGGACCAGGCCGGGCAGCGCCCACAGCAGGGCGGCGAGGCCCAGGGCCAGCCCCAGCGGGACGACCCGCGACGGGGCCGGCCGCCACAGCGGCAGCCAGGTAGCGGCCAGGCTTAGCAGCGAGGCCAGCCCGTCGACCAGCAGGCCGAACAGGGCCCAGCACAGCGCCGAGAGCGGCGGCAGCCAGGCCGTCAGCCAGCCGAGCAGCCCCAGGGGCACCAGCAGGCTGCTGACCAGGGGGACGGCGACCAGGTTGACCAGCGGGGCCGCCGGGGCCAGGCGGTCGAAGGCCAGCAGCACCGCCGCCGCCATCAGTGGCGCCAGCAGCAGCTGGGTGCGGACCAGGGCCCGCAGCCAGCCGCCCACCCCTTGCGGGCGCGCCCTCCCCTGCCAGACCAGGATCAGCAACGCCACGGCGGCGAACGACAGCCACAGGCCGGGACGCCAGGCCGACAGCGGGTCGGCCAACAACACTAGCGCCAGAGCTAGCCACCAGGCCTGCCAGGGGCCGGGCGCATGGCGCCCGCTGGCCACCCACATCCCCACCAGGGTCATGATCATGGCGCGCAGTGCAGGAGGCTCCAGGCCGGCCAGGCCGGCATACCCCACCGCCGCGGCACCCGCCAGCCACCAGGGCCAGACCGCCAGGCGCCATGCCCCGGGAGTGACCAGCCGGGCCAGCCCCCGGGCCAACCACAGGGCGAAGGCGGCCACCAGCCCCACGTGCAACCCGGAGATCACCATCAGGTGGGTGGTGCCGGTGGCATTGAGCAGGTCCCAGTCGCGCGTCTCCAGCCGCTCGCTCGCCCCCAGGGTCAGGGCCGCCAACCAGCGACGATGGCGCGCCGCCAGCCCCTGCTCATCGAGGTGGGCCAGCGCCAGCCGGCGCAGCAAGAAGGGGGCGGTGGCCAGGCGGCGAGGGGCTGGCTCGCGGCGCACATAGCCGCTGGCCTGGATGCCCTCCCGCCACAGCCAGCCGCGATAGTCGAAGGTGCCGGGGTTGGCGAAGCCCGACGGTGGGCGCAGGCGCACCGTCAGCCGCCAGCGCTCGCCGGGCACCATGGCCGGGGCGTCGAAGAAGGAGAGCCGAACCCGCTCGAGGCCGCGGCAATCGGGCAACGTCTCGGCCAGGGGGTGGCACTCGGTAACCTCTAGCGTCAGCCGCGCCAGCCGCGCGTCGCTTTCCACCGAAACCAGCCGCCCCTCCAGCCTCAGGTCCTGTCGGGTCAGCCCGGGCGCGAGCTCGCCGCCGCGCACCATCAGTAGCTGGACCGCCACCAGGGCCACCACCACCAGTGCCATGGCGAGACGCACACGACGCCCGGCCAGCATGACCAACAGGCCGACCGCCAGGGCCTCGATGGCCCCCGGCGCGGCAAGATGGCCCCCCAGCACGCCGGCCAGCACGGCGAGTGCCAGGGGGATGGCCAGGCCCGGCTGCATGGCATCGTCCCTGAACGGAAAACATGGCGCCCCGCCCGCCCCGCCGCGACGTCACGTTGAGGGGGCAGCATGGCGAGGCACGCGACTTGTATGGATAATAGCTCGGGTTTGGAAGCCGCGAGCCCTCCTCAATGCCGCGCCGACTGCTGCAGCGCTACCTGCCCCACCCCGATGCCCTCAGGCGCCGACGCTCCCTGCGTTTCGTCAGCCACCTGATCGGCAACCCTTCGCTGTGGGTGCTGACGCGACGCAGCGTGGCCAATGCCTTCTCCGTGGGGCTGTTCAGCGCCCTGCTGCCGATCCCCTTCCAGATGCTAGTGGCCGCCTTCGGGGCCTGGCTGGTGCGCTGCAACCTGCCGCTCTCCATCGGCCTGGTGTGGATCACCAACCCCCTGACGATGCCGCTGATCTTCTACGGCAACTACCGCCTGGGGGCCTGGCTGCTGGACATGCCGGTACGCCAGGCGCCGGAACGACTCTCGACCCACTGGATCGCCGAACAACTGATGGACATCCTGCCGTCGCTGGCCCTGGGATCACTGGTCGCGGCCGTGGTGATTGCCGCGCTGGCCAACCTGGTGATCCGCCTGGTGTGGCGCTGGCAGGTCTCACGCAGCTGGAAGGCACGCGCACGTCGACGCCGGCGGCATCGGCCAGCCGCCCGAGAGAAATGAGGCCACCCCCTCATGAGGCGTGGAGGTTCAGTCGCCCGCTGTTTGCTCGACCAGGCGTCCGCCTTCGAGTCGAAGCACACGGTCCTGATGGGCGGCGAGCCCTGGATCGTGGGTGACGATCACGAAGGCACAGGCCGCGCTGCTCGCCAGCTCGTCCATCAGCGCCAGGATGCTCGCCGCCGTGGTCCGGTCCAGGTTGCCGGTAGGCTCATCCATCAGCACCAGGCTGGGGTCGGTGACCAGCGCCCGGGCAATGGCCACCCGCTGGCGCTCGCCTCCCGAGAGCTCGCCCGGCTTGTGGTCGGCCCGCTCGGCCATGCCGACCCGCGCCAGCAGCTGGCGGGCGCGCTCTTCGGCCACCCGCTTTCGCTGGCCGCGCACGATCAGCGGCAGGGCGGCATTCTCCAGGGCGGTGAACTCCGCCAGCAGGTGGTGGAACTGGTAGACGAAGCCGATCCGCCGGTTGCGGAAGCGCCCCAGGTCGGCGTCATTGAGCGCCAGCAGAGACTCGCCGGCGATACGCACCTCGCCGCGACTCGGGCGATCCAGGCCGCCCAGCAGGTTGAGCAGCGTCGTCTTGCCCGAGCCGGAGCTGCCCACCACGGCCACCCGCTCACCGGCCAGGACCTGCATCGCCAGGCCATCGAGCACGGTGAGGTCCCGCGGTCCCTCGCGATAGACCCGGGTCAGGTCGCGGCATTCGAGCATCACCTGTCCTGCACGGGAGGACGTGTCGGCGTCTGGGGTCATGGCCGTCTCATTCATAGCGCAGCACCTCGGCAGGCTGCACCCGGGCGGCGCGCCAGGCCGGGTACAGGGTGGAGAGGAAGGTCAGCACGAAGGCCGCGGACACGATGTTGCGCACATCGCTCCAGATCAGGCGCGACGGCAGGTTGCTGATGAAGTAGACCCCGGCATCGAGGAACTGGATACCGAAGGTGCTCTCCACCCAGCCGATGAGATCCGACACGGACAAGGCCAGCAGCACGCCCAGGGTCACGCCCACCAGGATGCCGATCACCCCGATCGCCAGTCCCTGGACGATGAAGATCCCCATGATCGAGCGTGGCGTGGCGCCGATGGTGCGCAGGATGGCGATGTCGGCCCGCTTGTCGGTCACCACCATCACCAGGGTGGAGACGATGTTGAAGGCCGCCACGGCGATGATCACCGTCAGCAGCAGCGCGATCATGCGCTTCTCCATCTGGATGGCCTGGAAGAGGTTGCCACGCGAGTAGGTCCAGTCGAACCCCCGGTAGCCGGATCCCAGCTCATCGATGATCGCCCGGGTCTCGCTGCCGGCGGCGAAGAGGTCGTCCAGCTCCAGGCGCAGGCCGCCGACCGCGTCGCCCAGCCGTGCCAGGGTCTGCATGTCGTCGATGTGGGCATAGGCCAGGGAGGCATCCAGGTCCGCCCCGACGTTGAAGATGCCGCTCACGGTGAAGCGCTTGAGCCGCGGGAAGACGCCGGCCGGGGTGATCGAGGCCTCGGGCACCAACAACGTCACCCGGTCGCCCACGCCGACGCCCAGGCGACGCGCCAGGATCGAGCCGAGCACGATGTTCCACTCGCCGGGGGTGAGATCGTCCAGGCTTCCGTTGCGCATGTTGTCGTCGATGATCGACACCCGGCCTTCCCACTCGGGCTCGATGCCGATGACCATGGCGCCCTCGTTGCGCCCGCCCACCGAGAACATGCCCTGCTGCTCGACATAGGGGGCGGCGCCGATCACCCGCTCGCGTTCCATGAGGCGCTCGGCCAGCGGCTGCCAGTCGGTGAGCCCGCCCGGCGCCTCGATCTTGGAGTGCGGCACCATGCCCAGCACCCGGGTGCGCAGCTCTTGATCAAAGCCGTTCATCACCGAGAGCACCAGGATGAGCACCGCGACACCCAGCATGAGGCCCAGCATGGAGGTCAGCGAGATGAAGGAGATGAAGTGGTTGCGACGCTTGGCGCGCACGTAGCGCAACCCGATCAGGAAGGGGAGACGGTCGAACATGGGAACATTCCTTGTCGGCGGGGGGCCATGGTACGGTTTTTTGGCATCTGCTGCATCGTCGGCGGCGCCCGTTTGCGCGATCATTGCATCATTGCCGGCAGCGGCCTACATTGCGCCGGCACGCCCCGAGACGACCTGCACGAGACCCGCCCATGGCCCATCGCCTGCTCCCCGAATGGCATCCCCAGGATGCCGTGCAACTCACCTGGCCCTGTCCCGACAGCGACTGGGCCCCGCTGCTCGAACGCATCGAGGCGACGCTGGAGGCCATGGTGGTCGCCATCGCGCGCTACCAGACCGTACTGGTCGCCGTGCCGGATGCCGCGACCCGCAGCCACCTGGCCCACCGCTTCGCCTGCCTCGGCGTCGAGGCCGCACGCCTGAAGCTGGTGGTCGCCCCTGCCGACGACACCTGGGCCCGTGATCATGGCCCCCTCGGCGTGGCGCGTGACGGCGAGACGCTGCTGCTCGACTACGTCTTCACCGGCTGGGGCGGAAAGTTCGAGGCCGCCCGCGACAATACCCTGACGCGCCGCCTGGCGGACGCCGGCACCTTCGCCTGCGCGGTGCAATCCCGCGACCTGGTGCTCGAAGGCGGCGCCATCGACACCGATGGCGAGGGCACCCTGCTGACCACCGAGGCCTGCCTGCTCAACCCCAACCGCAATCCCGGCCTCGACAGGACGACCCTCGAGGCACGCCTGATGGCGGAGCTCGGGATCGCGCGGGTGCTGTGGCTGGTCAACGGCCATCTGGCGGGCGACGATACCGACAGCCATGTGGATACCCTGGTGCGTTTCTGCGACCCGGCCACGCTGGCCTATGTCAGGTGCGACGATCCGGCCGACCCGCACTATCCGGCACTGGCCGCCATGGAGGCCGAGCTGCGCGCCCTGCGCCGGGCCGACGGCGAGCCCTACCGGCTGGTGCCCCTGCCCTGGCCGCGGGCCTGTCATGACCCGGTGGACGGCCACCGACTGCCGGCGACCTACGCCAACTTCCTGATCATCAATGGCGCCGTGCTGGTCCCGACCTATGGCGACGGTGCCGACAGCCGGGCGCTCGCCGCCCTGGGCGAGGCCTTTCCGGGCCGCGATATCATCCCCATCGACTGCCTGAGCGTGATCCGCCAGCACGGCAGCCTGCACTGCCTGACCATGCAGCTGCCCCAGGGCAGCCTGGCAGCATTCAACTGAGATCAAGAGGCGCCGGGGACAGTCCACAGAGGGGGTCCTACGCCAGGGATGGCGTCGGTAGCGCCCAGGGAAGGGTTTACAGCGCCCCCTCGAAGGACTGTTCCCGGATCAGTCTCGAGTTTCGAACATTCGAGGAGAACTCATCGTGTCCCGCACCCTGAAGGTGGGCCTGGTCCAGCAGCCCGCCTGGCCCGACAAGGCCAGGAGTCTCGCCGAGAGCGAGGCCGGCATCCGCGAGCTGGCCACCGCCGGCGCCCAGCTGGTGATGCTGCAGGAGCTGCATGCCACCCACTACTTCTGCCAGACCGAGGAGACCGAGGTCTTCGACCTAGCCGAGCCCCTCGACGGGCCGACCGGCACGCGGCTGGCGACCCTGGCGAAGGAACTCGACATCGTGCTGGTGGGGTCGCTGTTCGAACGCCGCGCGCCCGGCCTCTACCACAATACCGCCGTGGTCTACGACCGTGACCGCGGCCGGGTGGGCCAGTACCGCAAGATGCATATCCCCGACGACCCGGGCTTCTACGAGAAGTTCTACTTCACCCCCGGGGACCAGGACGACGGCCGCGGCCAGGGCTTCCAGCCGATCGACACCTCGCTCGGCCGCCTGGGCGTGCTGGTCTGCTGGGACCAGTGGTACCCGGAAGCGGCACGGCTGATGGCCCTGGCCGGCGCGGAGCTGCTGCTCTACCCCACCGCCATCGGCTGGCATCCGCCGGACGACACCCCGGAGAAGCGGCGACAGAAGGAGGCCTGGACCCTGATCCAGCGCAGCCACGGCGTGGCCAATGGCCTGCCGGTGATCGTCGCCAACCGGGTCGGCCACGAAGCGGACCCGTCCGCGGCGACGCCGGGCATCGACTTCTGGGGCGGCAGCTTCATCTGCGGTCCCCAGGGTGAGCTGCTCGCCCATGCCGGCCAGGAGGCGGAACGGATGCTGGTGACGCTGGACATGACGCGCAGCGAGGAGGTGCGGCGCATCTGGCCCTACCTCCGGGACCGCCGCATCGACGCCTATGGCGACCTGACGCGTCGCTACCGGGACTGACCGCGCTTCGCGCGAAGCCGTAAGCCGTAAGCCGTAAGCCGTAAGCCGTAAGCCGTAAGCCAGGCTGACCTGAGCCTGGAAAACACGCCACCCCCACAAGCCTAGGCCGATGGGGGTGTCTTACAGCTTAAAGCTTACAGCTCTAAGCTGGGGTTATTTCCAGAAATCGCGGATCGAGGCGATGCCCTGGGCCCCCACGGCCCGGGCATGATGCGCATCGAATCGCGTCATGCCGCCCAGGGCGAAGACCGGCATGCCGGCGTGCTCCACCAGCTGCTGGAAGTCATGCCAGCCAATCGGCGCCACATCCGGATGGGAGGGCGTGGTGCGCAGCGGCGAGAGGGTCACGAAGTCACAGCCGATGCGGCGTGCCTGCTCCAGCTGACGACGATTATGGGTCGAAGCGGAGAGCCACTTGCCCTCGGGCAACGCGCGCCGCTCCAGGCTCATCAGCCGGTCGCTGGTCAGGTGGATGCCATCGGCGGCCACGGCTTCCAGCAGCGAGGGCTCGCCATTGAGCACCAGGCGGGCGCCGCGCTCATGACACAGCGCCAGGGCCTGCTCAGCGCGCCTCAGGAAATCCACCTCATCCAGCGACTTGGCGCGCAGCTGGACCAGGCGCACCCCGTCCTCGTCGAGGGCACGGGCCAGTCGCTCCATGAACCGCTCCCCGTCAGCCTCCTCGCCGGTGATCAGGAACTCGGTGGGCAGCGTGACCGCCCGCAGGATCGGCAGGTTGGCCGCCGGGAAGGGGTAGTTCACCAGGTCGGTCATGGGCACCCAGCGCACCGCCTGCCCCTCGCGACCGAACGGCTCGCCGGCGAAGTCGTGCACCTGCCACACATCCAGCAGGATGTGCTTGTCGGAATATTCGTGGTGGATGCGAATCAGCGGTTGCGCCCGCCGGATCTCGACGCCGAGTTCCTCATGGAGCTCGCGTTTCAGTGCCTCCAGGCCGGTCTCGTAGGGTGCCAGCTTGCCGCCGGGAAACTCCCAGAGCCCTCCGTGATCAACATTGGAGGGTCGACGGGCGAGGAGCACCTCGCGGCCATCGGCGCTGATGATGGCAGCCGCCGCCACATGCACCCTTCTCTTCACCATTGCGTTCATTGACTCCTACCCGCTGGTCCACGCGGCCTTGCCGCCGCGCGGGGTTGCTGTCTGGCTGCCGAGCGTCCCCGCCGGTCAGCTGCGATAGTCGGCATTGATGGTCACGTAGTCGTGGGACAGGTCCGAGGTCCACACCGTGGCGCTCTGCTCGCCGCGCCCCAGGGCGATGCGGATGACGATCTCCTCGCGGGCCATCACTGCACTGCCGGCCTCCTCGGTATACCCCGGGGCGCGTCCGCCATGCTCGACCAGGCGCACCTCGCCCAGGTCGAGGGTGACCCGGTCCACGTCGAACGCCTCGACGGGTGCGCGCCCCACCGCGGCCAGGATCCGGCCCCAGTTGGCGTCGCTGGCGTAGAGGGCCGTCTTGACCAGCGGCGAGTGGGCCACGGTGAAGGCCACGTCAAGCGCCTCGCGACGGCTGTGCGCCTCGTCGACCTGCAGGGTGACGAACTTGGTCGCCCCCTCACCATCGCGGATCACCGCCTGGGCCAGTTCGGTCATCACCCGCTGCAGGCCGTTGCGGAAGGCGCTCAAGGCCGCCTCGTCGGCCACCGTGGCGCCGCGACCGGTGCTGATCAGCAGGCAGGCATCGTTGGTCGAGGTATCGCTGTCGACGGTGATGCAATTGAAGGAGCGCTCCACCGCCTCGCGCAGCAGCTGGTCGAGCAGCGCCGGCTCCAGGGCCGCATCGGTGGCCACGAAGGCCAGCATGGTGGCCATGTCGGGACGGATCATCCCCGAGCCCTTGGCGATGCCATTGATGGTCACCATCTCGTTGCCCAGCGCCAGGGTCACGCTGGCGCCCTTGGCCCGGGTATCGGTGGTCAGGATGCCCTCGCCGGCCTCTCGCCAGGCGGCGGCGCCATCGTCGAGGGCCTGCAGGGCCGCGGGCAGGCCTGCCAGCAGGCGCTCCATGGGCAGCGGCTCACCGATCACCCCGGTGGAGAACGGCAGCACGCTCTGCTCGCCCACCCCGGCCAACCGTGCCAGCTCGGCACAGCTGGCACGGGCATCGCGCAGGCCCGTCTCGCCGGTACCGGCATTGGCATTGCCGGTGTTGATCACCAGGTAACGCGCCCCTTCCCCGCGAGCCGTGCAGGCGGCCAGGTGCTCACGGGCCACCGTCACCGGCGCCGCGCAGAAGGCGTTGCGGGTGAAGACCCCGGACACCCTGGCCCCCTCGGGGATCTCGATCACCACCAGATCACGGCGATCGGGCGTCTTGATCCCGGCCATGGCGGTGCCCAGCCGCAGCCCCTCGATCACCGGCATCGCCGGAAAACGCGTCTCGCCCACTGCCATGGTCGTCTCTCCTGTCTGGATTCCGCTTCGAGCTTCGAGCTTCGAGCTTCGAGCTTCGAGCAACATAGTACCCTCTGACTCGGGGTCCGTAGCCCTCAGCCCATAGCCCGTAGCCCGTAGCCCGTAGCCCGTTAGCTCAGCTTGCCGCAGCACTGCTTGTATTTCTTCCCCGACCCGCAGGGGCAGGGATCATTGCGGCCGACCTTGGGGCCCTCGCGGCGCAACGGGCGACCGTCGGCCCCCGGGGCAGTCGGGGCCTCGTCCTGCTCGCCGGGCGCCATCGACGGCGCGTCGTGACGGCTCGCCGCACTGGCCTTCTCGCGATCCAGCGCCTCGCGGCGCTGGCGCTCCAGGGCCTCGACCTCCTCGGGACGGCGCACCTGGACATGGCTGAGGATGCGGGTCACGTCGGCCTTGATGTTGGTCAGCAGGTTCTGGAACAGCTCGAAGGCCTCGCGCTTGTACTCCTGCTTGGGGTTCTTCTGGGCATAGCCCCGCAGGTGGATCCCCCGACGCAGGTGATCCATGGACTGCAGGTGCTCCTTCCAGCGGGTGTCGAGCACCTGCAACATCACCTGCTTCTCGAAACGGCGCATCAGTGCCTCGCCGGCCTCCGCCACCTTGGCCTCGTAGGCCTCGCGGTGCATCACCTGCAGCCGTTCGCGCAGCTGCTCTTCGTGGAAGCGCTCGTCCTGCTCGGCCCAGTCGACCACCGATGCGTCGAGATTGAACTCGCTCTTCAGGTGATCCTGGAGGCCGGCCAGGTCCCACTGCTCGGGCAGGCTCTGGGGCGGCACGAACTCGCTGATGGCGAGGTCCAGCACCTCCTCGCGGATGCCCATGACGCTGTCGGAGACGTCCTCGGCGGCCAGTATCTCGTTGCGCTGCTCGTAGATGACCCGACGCTGGTCGTTGGCCACGTCATCATACTCGAGCAGCTGCTTGCGGATGTCGAAGTTGCGGCCCTCGACCTTCTTCTGGGCGCGTTCCACGGCATTCGAGACCATCTTGTGCTCGATCGCCTCGCCGCGCTCCAGCCCCAGGGCCTTCATCATGCGCTGCACCCGATCGGAGCCGAACAGGCGCATCAGGTTGTCTTCCAGCGAGAGGAAGAAGCGCGTCGAGCCGGGATCCCCCTGACGACCGGCGCGCCCGCGCAGCTGGTTGTCGATGCGCCGCGACTCGTGACGCTCGGAGCCGGTCACGTGCAGGCCGCCGGCCTCGAGCACCGCCTCGTGGCGGGCCTGCCACTCGGCCTTGAGCTGCTCGACCTGGGCCTCGGACGGGTTCTCCAGCTTGGCAGCCTCGGCCTCCCAGTTGCCGCCCAGCACGATGTCGGTGCCGCGGCCGGCCATGTTGGTGGCGATGGTGACGGCCCCGGGGCGACCGGCCTGGGCGATGATCTCCGCCTCGCTCTGGTGCTGCTTGGCGTTGAGCACGTTGAACTGCATGCCGGCACGTTTCATCAGGTCGGCCAGATACTCGCTGGTCTCGATGGACGCGGTCCCCACCAGCACCGGGCGTCCGGCCTCGGTCTGGGCCTTGACGTCCTCGATGATCGCCTCGAACTTCTCCTCGGCGGTGAGGTAGACCAGGTCGTTGAGGTCCTGGCGAATCAGCGGACGATTGGTGGGAATCACCACCACGTCGAGGCCATAGATCTGGCGGAACTCGAAGGCCTCGGTGTCGGCGGTGCCGGTCATGCCGGAGAGCTTGTCGTAGAGGCGGAAGTAGTTCTGAAAGGTGGTCGAGGCCAGCGTCTGACTCTCGCGCTGCACCGGCACGTCCTCCTTCGCCTCCACCGCCTGATGCAGGCCTTCCGACCAGCGACGCCCCGGCATGCTGCGGCCGGTGTGCTCGTCGACGATCACCACCTGGCCATCGTTGACGATGTAATCCACGTCACGGTGATAGAGATGGCGAGCGCGCAGCGCCGAGTGCATGTGCTGCAGCAGGCTGAGGTTCTGGGCCGCATAGAGGGATTCCTCCTCGCCCAGCAGCCCCTCGCCACGCATCAGATCCTCGATCTTGCGGTGGCCGGCCTCGGTGACTTCCACCTGCTTCTGCTTCTCGTCGAGGATGAAATCGCCGCTCTCCGGGTCTTCCTCGTCGCTGCACGCCACGAGGTTCAGCGCCAGACGGTCGACGACGCGGTAGAGCTCGGTGTTCTCGTCCACCGCCCCGGAGATGATCAGCGGTGTCCGCGCCTCGTCGATCAGGATGGAGTCGACCTCGTCGACGATGGCGAAGTGCAGCTCGCGCTGCACCTTCTCCTCCAGTGAGAAGGCCATGTTGTCACGCAGATAGTCGAAGCCGAATTCGTTGTTGGTGCCGTAGGTGATGTCGCAGGCGTAGGCGTGGCGCTTCTCCTCCGACGTCTGCCCGGAGAAGATCACGCCCACCGAGAGGCCCAGGAATTCGTAGAGCGGACGCATCCACTCGGCATCGCGGCGCGCCAGGTAGTCGTTGACCGTGACCACGTGCACGCCCTTGCCCGGCAGGGCATTGAGGTAGACCGCCAGGGTCGCCACCAGCGTCTTGCCCTCGCCGGTCTTCATCTCGGCGATGCGTCCGCGGTGCAGGGTGATGCCGCCGACCATCTGCACATCGAAATGGCGCATCCCCATGACGCGCTTGCTGGCCTCGCGCACCGTGGCGAAGGCCTCCGGCAGCAGCGTATCGAGGGATTCATCGCCCTCCAGGCGCTCGCGCAGCGCCTCGGTGCGGGCCCGCAGGGCCGTCTCATCGAGGCCTTCCAGCTCGTTCTCCAGGCCGGTGACATCCGTCACCTGACGGCTCATGCGCTTGACGTCGCGGTCGTTCTTGGAGCCGACGACCTTGCGTAACAGGTTGTTGATCATGAAGGGTCCAGTGGCAGCGTGTGGCATCGCGTCGCGGACGGCAGGCCCGCGACCTCTCCGGGCGGTCTCGTCAGCAAAGGCCGGGAGGGCCACGACGCGTCAGGACATCATGCGCGGCAACCGGGTGGCAGGGCGCGAGGGCGGAAAAGGCAACGCCCCTCGCCCCCACCCTCGGCCAGCGGGCGGCTCGCCGGACCCAGCGCACCAAGGCGCGACGACGGGCATGCAGGTGGGAGCGCACGCGCAGCAGCGCCGGCACCAGGATGCTGATCTGGGCGGCACGCTCGACGGGGCGCAGGGACTCGACCTGGGCCAGGCTGGCCGGCAGCAGGCATCCCACCAGCAACCCGGCAAGCCACCAGCGAGTCGTGCGGCGCCAGTGCCGGCTCCCGTGAGATCCGGCGCCGTTGTCGGTGATGGCGGCTGGCATGCTGTCGACGGCCTCCCGTGCGTGCTAGGCTCTGGATGTTCAACGGCCGCCCTAGATTGGCGGCCGACGCGTAACGTCAGGGGCGCGGCCCCCGAGAACCAAGCTGATGAGTATAAAGGTTAAGCGGTTCAGAGCACAGCCCATGTCCCGGCTGCTGGAAGGTCGCGGCGAGCTGGGATCGCTGATGCGCATGGCCACCCTGATCGAGCGCGCTCAGCGTCACCTGCGCGACCACCTGCCCGAGGAGATGCGCGAGCACCTCTTCGTCGGCGGCTATCACCAGGGGCGGCTGGCCCTGATCACCGACCGCGCCGTCTGGCTGACCCGGCTGCGCTATGAGCAGCCTCGCCTGCTACAGCTACTGCACCAACTGCCCGGCTTCGAGGCAGTGACTGGCTTCACCCTCAAGGTCCGCCCGGTGCGACCGGCCCGCCCTCCCCTGCGCCAGGTTCGCCACCTGCCGGAAAAGGCCGCCGACGAGATCTCCAGCTGTGCCGAAGATGTCGACGACCCGGGGCTCAAGAGCGCCCTGGAGCGGCTGGCGGCCCACGCCGAACGTCAGCCGTAAGCTGGAACGCCACATAAAACGAACCGCCCCCATGGCAAGTGCCTGGAGGCGGTTTTTCTTCCAGCTTCAAGCTTACGGCTCCGGACGCAGTCCGGGTCAGGCCATGGCCGGCGCGGAGTAGGAGATCGGCGCCGTCTCGGACTCGCCCTCGAAGGTGACGAGCTCCCAGGCATCCGGCTGGGCCAGCAAGGCACGGCACAGCTGGTTGTTCAGCGCATGGCCCGACTTCACTCCGCGGAACTCGCCGATCAGGCTATGGCCGAGCTGGTAGAGGTCGCCGATGGCATCGAGCACCTTGTGCTTGACGAACTCGTCGTCATAGCGCAACCCGCCTTCGTTGACGATGCGGTAGTCGTCAACCACGATGGCGTTATCGAGGCTGCCACCCAGCGCCAGGTTGTTCGCGCGCAGATACTCCAGGTCCCGCATGAAGCCGAAGGTCCGGGCCCGCGACACCTCCTTGACGAAGGAGGTGGTGGAGAAGTCCACCATGGCGGTCTGGGACTGGTCCTCAAAGACTGGATGGTCGAAGTCGATGGCGAAGGAGACCTTGAAGCCCTGATGGGGCAGGAAGATCGCCTCCTTGTCGTCCTCGCGCACCACGATCTCGCGCTTGATGCGGATGAACTTCTTGGGGGCGGCCTGCTCGGCGATGCCCGCCGACTGGATCAGGAACACGAAGGGTCCCGCACTGCCATCCATGATCGGCACCTCGGGCGCACTCACGTCGACGTAGGCGTTGTCGATACCCAGTCCGGCGAAGGCCGACATCAGGTGCTCGACGGTGGCGACCTTGGCCCCGCCCGCGGAGAGCGCGGTGCACAGCGTCGTATCGGTGACATGTTCGGCGCGCGCCGGGATCTGTACCTCGGGCTCCAGGTCGGTACGCACAAAGACGATACCGGTATCCACCGGTGCCGGCCGAAGGGTCAGGTAGACCTTCTTGCCGGAGTGCAGGCCGACGCCAGTGGCGCGGATGACGTTCTTCAAGGTACGTTGTCTGATCATGGTCGGTCGCCAGGCAGTCATTGGTTATCAAACACCGTTCACTATAACACCGAACGGACGTTTCAACAAAGAAAGCTCACCCGGCGTCCTCTATCCCCGTGATAGCGCGGATCAATCGGCCTGGCGCCGCAGGAAGGCCGGAATGTCCAGGTAGTCGTCGAGCTCCTGGGACTTGCGCTTCTCCGGCTGCGGCCGCGGCGCCTCCGGGGCCTCGGTCCTGGACGCCGCGGCCTGGCCGCGACTGGCAGCCGCCTGCGGTCGTTGGCGATAGCTGCCGGCCTCGACACGACGGGCGGTCTCGCGAGAGGCGGGCTTCTGCGCCTTGTTGCCTTCGAGCCCCGCAGCGACCACGGTGACGCGCAACTCGTCGGTCATGTCCATGTCGATGGAGGTGCCGACCACGATGGTGGCGTCCTGGGAGGCGAACTCCTGGACGGTGGCACCCACATCATTGAACTCGCCGATGGAGAGGTCCGGGCCGGCGGTGATGTTGACCAGGATGCCGCGGGCACCGTGCAGGTCGATGTCCTCGAGCAGCGGGCTGCGGATGGCCTTCTCGGCGGCCTCGCGGGCACGGTTCTCACCGGTGGCCCCGCCGGTGCCCATCATCGCCATGCCCATCTCGGACATCACGGTGCGCACGTCGGCGAAGTCGACGTTGATGATGCCGGGGCTGGTGATCAGCTCGGCGATGCCCTGCACGGCGCCCAGCAGCACGTCGTTGGCCGCACTGAAGGCAGTGAGCAGGGTCGCGCTCTTGCCCAGCACCGAGAGCAGCTTCTCGTTGGGGATGGTGATCAGCGAGTCGACGTGCTCGGAGAGCTCCTTCATGCCCTCCTCGGCGGCACGCATGCGCTTGGGGCCCTCGAAGGGGAAGGGACGGGTTACCACCGCCACGGTGAGGATACCCAGCTCCTTGGCCACCTGGGCAACCACGGGCGCGCCCCCGGTCCCGGTGCCGCCGCCCATGCCGGCGGTGATGAAGACCATGTCGGCTCCGCTCAGCAGTTCCGCGATACGCTCGCGGTCCTCCATGGCGGCCTGGCGGCCGACATCGGGGCTGGCGCCGGCCCCGAGACCCTTGGTGATCTCGCTGCCGAGCTGGAGCACGGTCTTGGCGGCGACCCGCTTGAGGGCCTGGGCATCGGTATTGGCGCAGATGAACTCGACGCCCTCGATGTTGCTCTCGACCATGTGGTTGACGGCATTGCCGCCACCACCCCCGACACCGATGACCTTGATGACCGCACTGCTTGAGGGTGCGCTATCTACCAGTTCGAACATAAGTCCCGTCTCCTGGACCGCGACCGCGGCCCTGTCAGAAATTGCCTTTGAACCAGCCCTTGATCCTTGCCAGCGCCGGAATCCCTTCCCCTGCGTCACGCCGGGTAATGTCGTCACGCCTCGGTTGCGCCGGAATGATACCCCCAGGCCCCTGACGGCCATGCCCTTGACGGGTTTCCCGTAGAGCGTAATGCAGCAGACCGACACCCGTCGAATAAATCGGATTGCGTACCACGTCGGCCAGCCCGCGCACGTTCTGCGGGCAAGCGATGCGGACCGGCATGTGGAAGATCTCCTCGGCCAGCTCGACCACCCCCTCCATGCGCGAGGTGCCACCAGTGAGCACCACGCCGGCGGCCACGAGATCCTCGTAGCCGCTGCGACGCAGTTCGTCACGCACCAGGGTGAAGAGCTCCTCGTAGCGCGGCTCGACCACTTCGGCCAGCGACTGGCGGGAGAGGTCCCGGGCCGGCCGGTCGCCCACGCTGGGCACCTTGATCATCTCATCGCTGGAGGCCAGCTGGGTCAGGGCGCAGGCGTACTTGACCTTGATCTCCTCGGCATGCTGCGTGGGCGTGCGCAGCGCCATGGCGATGTCGTTGGTGACCTGATCGCCGGCGATGGGAATTACCGAAGTATGGCGGATGGCACCCTCGGTAAAGACCGCGATATCAGTGGTGCCGCCGCCGATGTCCACCATGCAGACGCCGAGCTCGCGCTCGTCCTCGGTGAGGACGGCATGGCTAGAGGCCAGCTGCTCGAGGATGATCGAATCCACTTCGAGTCCACAGCGACGCACGCACTTCTCGATGTTCTGGACGGCATTGAGGGCGGCGGTGACCAGGTGAACCCGTGCCTCGAGGCGCACCCCGGACATACCCAGCGGTTCACGGATACCACCCTGGGTATCGATGGCGAATTCCTGGGGGAGGACATGCAGCACGCGCTGGCCTTCCGAGATGGCCCGGGCCCGGGCGGAGTCGATGACGCGGTCGATGTCGGAGGAGGCGACCTCGCGCTCCTTGATGGCCACCACGCCGTCGGAATTCATCGAGCTGATATGGCTGCCGGCGATGCCCACATAGACCGAATGGATCTCACAACCGGCCATCAACTCGGCCTCCTCCACGGCACGCTGGATGGACTGCACCGTGGACTCGATGTTGATCACCACGCCCTTCTTCATGCCGCGTGACGGGTGTGAGCCGATACCGGCGATTTCGATCCCGCCATCGTCGGTGGGCTGCCCCACGATCGCCACGACCTTGGATGTTCCGATATCCAGCCCGACTACCATATTGGACGCATTGGATGGACCTGCCATGAGTCGGGAAGTCTCCTCGAACCTGACCCCGAAGGGGAAGATTAATCCTGAAAAGTCGGCCTGGGCCAATTATAGGAACAACTTTCGTTGTTCCACCAGCCCGATTGCCGAAACACCCGTCACGATACGGCGAATTTGTCACGAAAGAAACACCCGAAATGCCGCCGGGGCAACCGAATTGTCGCCTGAAGCCTTCAGCTCTCCGCCGATGACTCGTCCTCCACCGGCTCGGTCTGTCCGTGCCAGGCCACGGCGACGCCGTTGGGATATCGCAGGTCGATGTAGCGGATATGCGATGCCAGAGGACCCAGCTCGCGCTGCCAGGCGGCGGCCAGGCGTCCCAGGCGGGCGGGGCGATCGTTGCGACCGAGCATCACCCAGACGCCGCTATCGAGCTGGAAGCGCCAGGCCCCGCGGGGCTCCAGCCGCAGCTGGCGCACCTCGATTCCCTGGGTGGCGAACTGCGCGGCGAGCCGGGCATGGTAGCCCAGCACCTCGGCCCCGCTGCCGGGCGGGCCGGCCAGGTCCGGGAGGTCGGCGGGCGGCGCCAGCGGACCGAAGGCGAAAGGGTCGCCCTCGGGGTTGAGCAGACGCGCGTCGTTCCAGCGCGCCACCGGCACCTGCTCGACCAGGTCAAACGTCAGTGCATCGGGCCACTCGCGGCTGACACGCACTTCAGCCAGCCAGCCGATCTCCCGGGCCTTCTGACGCAGCGTGGACAGATCGACGGCAAGCCAGGTCTGCCCCTGGATCAGTGGCGCCAGCTGGCTGCGCAGGTAGTCGGCACTGACGTGGTGAAGCTCGCCCCCCACCGAGACACGCTCGATGGGCCGGTCGAGCCAGACCCACAGCGCCCGCCCCCCGGCACCCAGCAGCAGGGCGAGCAGGAGCACGCCGACGAAGCTTCCACGCGCTGCCATGGGCTAGTACCGCTCCCCGGCCGTGGCGAGGATGAGCAGCACCAGGGCATCGAAGTCGATGCCGGCATGGGCCGCCGACTGGGGCACCAGGCTGTGGTCGGTCATCCCCGGCACGGTATTGACCTCGATCAGCCAGAAGCGCCCCTCGGCGTCGCGCATCACGTCGACCCGCCCCCATCCCTCGGCGCCGATGGCCTCGAAGGCCGCCTGACTGAGTGCGGCGAGCTCGGCCTCCTCGTCGGCGGAGAGACCGCACGGCAGATGGTAGCGGGTCTCGTCGGAGAGATACTTGGCCTCGTAGTCGTAGAAGCCGCTGGGCACCTCGACGCGGATCGCCGGCAGGACATCGCCCGCGAGCAGCGACACCGTATATTCCTCCCCCTCGACGAAACGCTCGGCCATCACCCGCGCATCGAAGCGGGCGGCATCGCGGTAGGCCGCCTCCAGCGCATCGCGGCTTTCGACGATGCTGATGCCCAGGGTCGAGCCCTCATGGACCGGCTTGACGATCAGCGGCAGACCGAGGCGCTCGACCACCGCCGCCCAGTCGGCCTCGGGGCCGAGCATCACGCTCTCCGGGGTCGGCAGGCCCAGCGCCTGCCAGATCAGCTTGGTGCGCTGCTTGTCCATGCCCAGCGCCGAGGCGAGCACACCGCTGCCGGTGTAGGGGATGCCCAGCAGTTCCAGTGCCCCCTGCAGGGTGCCGTCCTCGCCACCTCGGCCGTGCAGGGCAATGAACACCCGATCGGGAGCCAGGGCTTCCAGCCCCACCAGTCCGCCCTCGGCGGGATCGTAGCCAATGGCCGCCACCCCCGACCGCGTCAGGGCCGCGAGCACGGCGGTACCGCTCTTCAGCGACACCTCGCGCTCGGCGGACTGCCCGCCGAAGAGCACCACCACCCGGTCCTGGCCGGTCATGTCCGCCGTCATAGCGCCACCTCGTCGAGTGCCAGGGCGGCATCGGCCAGCTGCTGGGCGATGCCGCCCACGTCGCCGGCCCCCTGGGTGATCAGGATATCGCCGGGGCGCAGCACCCGGGCGAGCAGCCCCGGCAGCTCGCTCTTGTCCTGGACAAAGATCGGGTCGACCGCCCCGCGCTGGCGTATCGAGCCCGCCAGAGTGCGCCCGTCGGCCCCGGGAATCGGCGCCTCCCCGGCGCTGTAGACGTCGAGCAACAGCAGGGTGTCGACCCCGGCCAGCACCCGCACGAAGTCCTCGTAGAGGTCGCGGGTGCGCGAATAGCGGTGCGGCTGGTAGACCATCACCAGGCGCCGCGCGGGCCAGCCGGCCCGCACCGCGTCGATCACCATAGCCACCTCGCGGGGATGGTGGCCGTAGTCGTCCACCAGCATCACCTCGCCCCCGCCCTGGGGGGCCGGGTAGTGGCCATGCACCTGGAAGCGTCGCCCCACCCCCTCGAAGCTCGCCAGGCCCCGCAGGATAGCGGCGTCGTCGACCCCCGCGTCGCTGGCCACGGCGATCGCCGCCAGGGCATTGAGCGCATTGTGGCGACCCGGCATGGCCAGGCGCACCTCGAGCGGCGCCAGTCCCTCGGGACGCGCCGCGGTGAAGTGCACCTCGCCGGCCTGCTGGACGAAGCCCTCGATGCGGTAGTCGGCATCCTCGCTGAAGCCGTAGGTGACGAACTGGCGGCTGACGCGGTCGAGCAGGCCACGCACGTGCGCATCGTCGATGCACAGGATCGCCAGGCCGTAGAACGGCAGGTTATGCAGGAACTCGATGAAGGTGCCCTTGAGCCGTTCGAAGTCGCCGCCGTAGGTGGCCATGTGGTCGGCATCGATATTGGTGACGATGGCCACCATGGGCTGCAGGTGCAGGAAGGAGGCATCCGACTCGTCGGCCTCCGCCACCAGGTAGTCGCCCTCCCCCAGCCGCGCATTGGTGCCGGCACTGGTCAACCGCCCGCCGATCACGAAGGTGGGATCCAGCCCACCCTCGCCCAGCAGGGTCGCGGTGAGGCTGGTGGTGGTGGTCTTGCCGTGGGTGCCGGCCACGGCGATGCCGTGGCGGAAGCGCATCAGTTCGGCGAGCATCTCGGCCCGGCGCACCACCGGCACGCGATGCTCGTGGGCCCAGCGGATCTCGGGGTTGGCCTCGTCCACCGCGGTGGAGACTACCACCACATCGGCGTCCGCGGCATGCTCGGCGGCATGGCCGATGGCCACGCGGATGCCGCACTGGCGCAGGCGGGCTACCACCGGGGAGGCCTTCAGGTCGCTGCCGCTGACCGTATAGCCCTGGTTGGCCAGCACCTCGGCGATGCCGCACATGCCGGCACCGCCGATACCGACGAAATGGATGCGCCGGATTCGACGCATGCCCAGCCCCCGTCCGGGGTGCGGGGGCGTGGCCTGACCGGGAACCGGTCCGAGGGTCTCATCGCTCAAAGCCTGTCTCCATGCAACCGGCCACCAGGCGCTCGACGGCATCGAGATGGGCACAGCCACGGGCCCGTGCCGCCATGGTGGCGAGAGTGTCGGGGTCCAGCAGCGACACCAGGCACTCGGCCAGCGTCGCCGCACTCATCTCCTGCTGGGGCATCAGTCGCGCCGCCTGCTCGTCGACCAGCGCCCGGGCGTTGGCCGTCTGGTGGTCGTCCACCGCGTGGGGAAAGGGCACGAAGAGCGCCGGCTTGGCCGCGGCGGCCAGCTCCGCCACGGTCAGGGCGCCGGCCCGACACACCACCAGATCGGCCCAGGCGTAGGCGCCGGCCATGTCGTCGATAAAGGCCGTCACCTCGGCGGCCACGCCCCGGACCTCATAGGCCTCGCGGGTCATCGCGTCCTTGTCGCGGCCGGCCTGGTGGCGCACCTCGGGGCGACGGGCCTCGGGCAGCCGGGCGAGGGCCTCGGGCAGCCGCTCGTTGAGGGCCTGCGCCCCCAGGGAGCCGCCCACCACCAGCAGCCGCAGGCGCCGCCCGGCCATCTCGCCTGCACGCCGCGGGGCCTCGCCGAGGCGGGCAATCTCATCGCGCACCGGGTTGCCGACCACCTCGGCCCGGCCGGGGAAGGCCTGGGGAAAGGCGGCATAGACGCGGCGCGCCAGGCGTGACAGGACCCGGTTGGTCAGGCCGGCCACGGCGTTCTGCTCGTGGATGACCAGGGGCCGGCGGGCCAGCCAGGCCGCCAGGCCGCCGGGCCCGCTGGCGAAGCCGCCCAGCCCCACCACCAGCTGAGGATCGACGTCGCGGATCACCCGGCCCGCCTGCCATACCGCGCGGACCAGGTTGAAGGGGGCCAGCAGCCAGCCGGCCAGGCCGTTGCCGCGCAGCCCACTCACCGCGATGTGATGCAGCGGGATGCCGGCCGCGGGGACCAGACGGTTCTCGATCCCGCGCGGGCTGCCCAGCCAGGCGACCTGCACGCCCCGCGCCTCCAGCCCGCGGGCCAGCGACAGGGCCGGAATGACGTGGCCGCCGGTACCGCCGGCCATGATCAGGACACGACGTCCCTCGCGTCGACTCATGTTGCGCGTCCTTGTGTGCTGCCGGACGAGGGCGCCCGGGAAGCCGTGGGCCCGGCCCGGCGACGGGCCAGGCGGGTCTCGATGTCGGCACGCAGCAGCAGCGCCATCATCACGCAGCTCACCACCAGGCTCGAGCCGCCATAGCTGAGCAGCGGCAGGGTCAGCCCCTTGGTGGGCAGCATCCCGGTGCTCACGGCGATATTGATGAAGGCCTGGGCCCCGATGAGCAGGGCGAAGCCGTAGCCGAGGTAGGCGGCAAAGGCCAGGCCGGCCAGCTCGGCCCGCCGCCCCACCGCCATGGCCCGCCAGATCAGCAGGGCGAAGAGCCCCACCACGGCGATGGCGCCCAGCAGACCGAGCTCCTCGGCCAGCACCGCGAAGACGAAGTCCGTGTGGGCCTCCGGCAGGTAGAACAGCTTCTGCACGCTGTTGCCCAGCCCCACGCCCAGCCAGTGCCCGCGCCCGAAGGCGATCAGCGCCTGGGTCAGCTGGTAGCCACTGGCGAACTGGTCGGCCCAGGGATCGGCGAAGCTGGTCAGGCGCGCCATCCGATAGGGTTCGGCCACGGCGGCCAGCGCCCCGAGGGCGCCCACCAGCAGCAGCAGCACCAGGAAGCGCCCCCAAGGGGCACCGGCCATCAGCAGCATGCCCATCACCGCACCGGTCATTACCACCACGGCACCGTAGTCGGGCTCGAGGATCAGTAGCCCCGCGATCACCGCCATCACCGCCAGGGGGCGCAGGAAGGCTCCCCACTGGCGACGCACCAGGGGCAGGAAGCGCTCCAGGTAGCCGGCCAGGTAGACGATCAGACAGAACTTGGCGACCTCGGATGCCTGCAGGTTGAAGGGCAGACCCGGCACGGAGAGCCAGCGCCGGCTGCCGTTGACCTCGCGCCCCACCAGCAACACCAGCAGCAGCAGGACCAGCCCCACCAGCAACAGCAGCGGGCCGTTGGCCTTCCACCAGGCCAGCGGCACCCGCAGGGCCAGCGCCCCGGCGGCCAGCGCCACCAGCAGGAAGAAGCCGTGCCGCAGGCTGAAATACCAGGCATTGCCGGTGAGGCTCGAGGCCACCTCGCTGGACGCCGAGGTCACCATCACCCAGCCGATCAACAGCAGCGCGAAAGATGCCAACACCAGCCAGCCATCGAAGGCGTGATCGGCGGTGCTCAGCCGCTGGCGCAGGCGGGATAGCCGGTTCATGGGGTCGCCTCCGCCAGCTTGAGCACCGCGCCGCGGAAGGCCTCGCCGCGGGCCTGGTAGTCGGTGAACTGGTCGAGACTGGCGCAGGCCGGCGACAGCAGCACACAGTCCCCGGGCAGGGCGATTTCCACCGCCCGCGCCAGGGCAGCCTGCAGGTCCTCGACCCGGGTCACCGGCAGCCGGCCATGCAGGGCCTGCTCCAGCTGATCGGCATCCCGACCGAAGAGGATCGCCTCGCGGCCGTAACGCGCCAGGGGCGCCGCCAGGGGGTGGAAATCGGCCCCCTTGCCCACCCCGCCGGCGAGCAGGATCAGGCGCCCCTCGAGGGTCGGCCCGAGCCCCTCGAGGGCGGCCAGGGTGGCGCCGACGTTGGTGCCCTTGGAGTCGTTGATCCAGCGCACCCCTGCGACCTGTGCCACCAGCTCGCCACGATGGGGCAGGCCGGGGAAACGCCGCAGCACTTCGATCATGGCCAAGAGCGGAAGGCCCAGGCGATGGCCCATGGCCAGCGCCGCCAGGGCGTTGGCCTGGTGGTGCCGCCCCGGCAGGCGCATCTCGGCGGCCGGCAGCAGCGGCTCGTCCCCGTGCATCAGCCAGTCACGGTCGGCGCGCCGGGCGATGCCCCAGTCGTTGCCCTCGGGGGCCCGGGTGGTGAAGCGGTCCAGGGCCGGCAGCGGCCCCTCCGGCCAGGTCCGCGGGTCCTCGGCATTGACCACGCCGTGCCGGGCACCGCGGAAGATGCCTTGCTTGGCGGCCCGGTAGCCGGCCATGTCGCCATGGCGGTCCAGGTGGTCCTCGGAGAGATTGAGGAAGGCGGCCGTCTCGGCGCCGAGCGAGGGCGTGGTCTCGAGCTGGAAGCTGGAGAGCTCCAGCACGAAGAGCTCGGCATCGGGTGCCGCCTCGAGCAGGTCGAGCGCCGGGGTCCCCAGGTTGCCGCCCACCGCCACCCGCACCCCGGCCTCGCGGGCCATCTCGCCCACCAGGGTGGTCACGGTGGACTTGGCGTTGGAGCCGGTGATGGCAGCGATGGGCGCTCGGGCCGCGCGCACGAAGAGCGCGATTTCCCCCACCAGCGCCGGCTCACCGGTGGCCTCGCGGGTGCGCCCCGCCAACGCTTCGAGACCCGGCGTGTGCGGGTCGACGCCGGGGCTGACCACCACCTCCTCCACCGCGGAGAGATCCAGGCCGGTGAGCGGCCCGCAGTGGATCTCGATGCCCGGGTGGGCGGCGTGGAAGTCCGCCAGGCCCGGCGGCGTGGTGCGGGTATCGGCGACCATGAAGGGCACACCGAGCCGGCCAAGGTGTCGGCAGATGGCCCGCCCGGAGAGCCCGAGCCCGACCACCAGCGTCGTTCCCTTCGGCACCTTGACCATGTTGAGCTCCTTGCGGATGGCGACGCGACCCCTGGGGATCAGCGGACCTTGAGGGTGGCCAGGCCAATCAGCACCAGCACCACGGTGATGATCCAGAAGCGCACGATGACCCGCGGCTCCGGCCAGCCCTTGAGCTCGTAGTGGTGGTGCAACGGCGCCATGCGGAAGATGCGCCGCCCGGTGAGCTTGTAGGAGCCCACCTGCAGGATCACCGAGACGGTCTCCATGACGAAGATGCCGCCCATGATGAACAGCACGATCTCCTGGCGCACGATCACCGCCACCACGCCAAGAGCGGCCCCAAGTGCCAGGGCCCCGACGTCGCCCATGAAGACCTGGGCCGGGTAGGTGTTGAACCACAGAAACCCCAGACCGGCGCCGGCAATGGTGGCACAGAACACGGCCAGCTCGCCCGCCCCGGGGATGAAGGGAATCTGCAGGTAGTCGGCGAACACGGTGTTGCCGGTGGCATAGGCGAATACCGCCAGGCCCATGGCCACCAGCACCGTGGGCATGATCGCCAGGCCATCGAGGCCGTCGGTGAGATTGACGGCATTGGAGCTGCCGACGATCACCAGGTAGGTGAGCACCATGTAGAACACCCCCAGGGGCAGCACGAACTCCTTGAACAGCGGCACGATCAGGCTGGTCTCCACCGGTGAGGCGGCGGTGACGTAGAGCAGCACCGCAGCCGCCACGCCGATCAACGACTGCCAGAAGTATTTCCAGCGTGCCGGCAAGCCTCGGGGATTTTTCTCCACCACCTTGCGGTAGTCATCCACCCAGCCGATGGCGCCGAAGCCCAGGGTCACCGCCAGCACCAGCCACACGTAGTGGTTGGTGAGGTCGCCCCACAGCAGGGTGCTCACGGCGATGGCCATCAGGATCATCGCGCCGCCCATGGTGGGGGTGCCGGCCTTGGAGAGGTGGGACTGGGGGCCGTCGTCGCGCACCGCCTGGCCGATCTGGCGCTCCACCAGGCGGCGGATCATCACCGGCCCGAGCCACAGGCAGAGCACCAGGGCAGTCAGGGTCCCCAGGATCATGCGCAGGGTCAGGTAGTTGAAGACGTTGAAGGCAGTCTGGAATTGCGCCAGGAAATCAGCCAGAAAGAGCAGCATGTATCGCGTTCACCTTGAAGCATCCGCACGCAGTGCCGCCACGACGTGTTCCATGCCGGCACTGCGTGAGCCCTTGACCAGCACGCTGGCCGCGGGCGGTAGATGGTGGAGGACGTGGCGCATCAGCGCCTTCCTATCGTCGAAATGGACCCCGCCTTCGCCGAAGGCCCGGCTGGCCGGCCTCGCCGGCTCACCGAGGGTGCCCAGGAAATCGATTCCCCGTTCCCGCGCGTAGTGTCCGAGCTCGGCATGCAGCCGGTCGGACTCGCCCCCCAGTTCTCCCATGGCACCCAGCAGGCACCAGTGCGGCCCGGGCAGCGTCACCAGAACATCGAGCGCTGCCTTTACCGCACCGGGGTTGGCATTATAAGTATCATCCAGCAACCGAGCGCCACGAAGGCCCTCGACAACATTCAGGCGGCCCGACATCGGAGCCACCTCTTCGAGTCCGGCCAGCACCTCGCCCTCAGAGAGCCCCATCGCCAGGGCCGCGGCTGCGCTCGCCAGGGCATTGGCCACGTTATGGCGTCCCAGCAGCGCCAGGCTAATGCGTCCGAGCTCGCGACCGTCCAGGACAAGCGTGAAAGCATAGCGCCCGAGAGCGTCGCAGGCCAGCGTCTCACCTCTCAGGCGCGCCCGCGGATCCAGGCCGAAGTCGAGCACCTCGCGGGGCGCCGCCAGGCTCGCCCAGGTGGCGAAGAAGGCATCGTCGCGATTGAGCACCGCCACGCCATCGGCCGGCAGGCCGGCCAGGATCTCCGCCTTGGCCTGGGCGATCCGGCCCAGACCGCCGAACTCGCCCACGTGGGCCCCGGTGACGTTGGTGATCACCGCCACTCGGGGCTCGGCCAGGGCCGTGGTCCAGGCGATCTCGCCGAGATGATTGGCGCCCAGCTCCACCACCGCCTGGCGGTGCCCGGGCTCCAGCGCCAGCAGGGTGAGGGGCGCACCGATGTCATTGTTGAAGTTGCCCTGGGTGGCCAGCGTCGACCCGCTCTGCTCAAGCAGGGTCGCCAGCATCTGCTTGACCGTGGTCTTGCCGCTGTTGCCGGTCACGGCGACCAGGGGGCCGCCCCAGGTTCGCCGCCGGGCACGCGCCAGCAGCCCCAGGGCCAGCCGGGTGTCGGCCACCACCAGCTGGGAGAACGAGCTGGCCATCGGCCGCTCCACTGTCCTCTCGACCACGGCCGCCACGGCGCCCGCCTCGCGCGCCTGGGTCACGAAGTCGTGGGCATCGTAGCGCTCGCCGGCGAGCGCTACGAACAGGCTACCAGGGGTAAGCCGCCGGGTATCGGTGACGATCGCGCCGATCGGCAGGTCGACGGCCGGGGCCGGCAGGCCCAGGGCCTCGGCCACCTCGGCCAGGGTCGTCAGACCGCAGCGGCTCATGGGGCCTCCTTCCCCGCGCCTTTTTCAGCGCCCGCCGCGGCACTACGGGCATCCAGCGCCCGCTCGGCCTCGGCCAGGTCCGAGAAGGGCTGGCGCACCCCGGCCACTTCCTGGTAGGCCTCGTGGCCCTTGCCGGCGATCAGGATCACGTCGTCCGGTGCGGCCTCGGCCAGCACCCGGGCGATGGCCGCGCCGCGACCGTCGACCTCGAGCACCTCGCGTGACAGCGCATCGCCCAGGCCCGCGAGGATCTGGGCACGGATCGCGGCCGGGTCCTCGCTGCGCGGGTTGTCGTCGCTGACCACCAGCCGGTCGGCCCGCTGCCGCGCGACGGCGGCCATCAACGGGCGCTTACCGGCGTCGCGGTCGCCGCCGCAGCCAAACAGGCACCACAGCCGGCCGTCGCCCGGCAGGTGGGCCCGCAGCGCCGAGAGGGCGTTGTCGAGGGCGTCCGGGGTATGGGCATAGTCGATGACCACCGTGGGGCCGCCCGGCCGCGTCAGGCACTGCATGCGACCGGGCACCGGGGCGAGGTCGGCCGCCGCCGCGAAGAGTGCCTCCAGGGAATGGCCCAGGCCGAAGAGGGTGGCCATGGCCAGCAGCACGTTGTCCAGGTTGAAGCGGCCCATCAGCCCGAGCTCGAGCACCCGCTCCCCTTCCGGCGTGGCGATGAGCGCCCGCTGACCCTCGGCATGCGGCACCCAGTCGATGACGCGCAGGGTCACCGACGCATCCTGCCCCACGCCCAGCACCCGCACGTGGCGATGCACGCCGGCGAGCATCAGGCGCGCTAGCGGGTCGTCCCCGTTGACCACCGCGAGCTCGAGCTCATGGCGACGGAACAGCCGCGCCTTGGCAGCGGCATAGGCCGCCATGCTGCCGTGGTAGTCCAGGTGGTCACGGCTGAGGTTGGTGAACACTGCCGCATGCACGCGACAGCCATCGAGGCGGCCCTGCTCCAGGGCATGGGAGGAGACCTCCATGGCCACCCGGCGCACGCCGTCGGCCGCCAGCTCGCCCAGTGCGGCTTGCAGGGCCAGGGGGCCCGGCGTGGTCAGCCGGCCGGCCGCCAGGCGCCCCGGCCGGCCGTGCCCCAAGGTGCCGACCAGGCCGGCGTCCACCCCGAGGGCCTGGCTCAGCTCTGCCAGGTAGTGGGTCACCGAACTCTTGCCGTTGGTGCCGGTGACCCCGACCAGCGCCAGGTCCCGGGGCACGGCGAACAGGACCTGGCCCAGCTCGCCCTGGGCCTCGCGCAGCCCCGTCAGCCACAGCACCCGGGGGTCGTCGGGCCCGGGGGCACCGTCGTCATGGGCCAGCACCAGCGAGGCGCCGGCCTCGAGGGCCGCCGGGATGAAGTCGCGGCCGTCGGCCGCCACCCCCGGCACCGCTACGAAGACGTCGCCCGCGGTCAGTCGACGGCTGTCGAGCACCAGCCGGACGGCCTCCGGCAGGGTGATATCCGCCAGGGCACGGCGACAGCCGGGCCAGAGCCCGACCAGGCCCGTCTCGAGTCGCTCGGCGGTCAGCTGCATCGCATTTCCTCCCCAGGGCTTGCGCTCATGAATCCGGCTCCCGGGCATCCGGTGGCACGTCCAGCAGGCGCAGGGCATTGCCGGCCACCCGCGAGAAGACCGGCGCCGCCACCGCCCCGCCGTAGTAGCTGTCGCCCCGCGGGTGATCGATCATCACCACCGTGACGATGCGCGGGTCCGAGACGGGGGCGATGCCGACGAACAGGCCGCGGTAGACCTTCTCCTGATACCCGCCGGCATCGGTCTTGCGCACGGTCCCCGTCTTGCCGGCGACCCGGTAGCCCGGCACCAGTGCCCGGCGGGCGCCGGTGCCGGGCTCGACGACCTTATCCATCATCCCCAGGATCCGCCGCGCCACGCCCGGGTCGATGGCCGGCTCGCCGGCCGGCGCCTGGCCGAGTTTGAGCAGCGAAGGCGGCAGGCGCCGGCCGTCGTTGGCAATCGCCGTGTAGGCACTGGCCAGCTGCAGCGCCGAGACCGAGAGGCCGTACCCGTAGGCGAGGGCCGCCCACTGGCTGCTCGACCAACGCACCGGGGCCGGGATACTGCCGGTCGCTTCGCCAGGGAAGCCGGTCCCCGGGCTCTGCCCCAAGCCCACGGCCCGGTAGGTCGCCGGCACTACCGGGTCGTCCAGACGCAGCGCCAGCTTGGACATGCCGATGTTCGAGGACTTCTCGAGGATACCGGACAGGGTCAGCTTGCCGTAGTTGCCGATGTCCTTGATGGTGAAACGGTCGATGACCATCCAGCCCGGCGAGGTATCGACCACCGTATCCAGCGGCACCTTGCCGCTCTCGATCATGGCGGCCATCGCCAACGGCTTGATGACCGACCCAGGCTCGAAGGTGTCGACGATGGCCCGGTTGCGCAACCCCTGGGTGTCGAGTCCGGCGCGATTGTTGGGGTTGTAGGAGGGCTGGTTGGCCATGGCCAGCACCTCGCCACTGCGGGCATCGAGCATCACCACGATGCCGCCATCGGCGTCATGCTCGGCCACCGCCGCCTTGAGCTCGCGATAGGCCATGTACTGGAGGCGCTGATCCAGCGCCAGGGTCAGATTCCCCCCCGGCTGGGCCTCCTGCAGCAGCGCCAGGTCGCGCACCAGGCGGCCGCGGCGATCCTTGAGCACCCGGCGCTTGCCGGGCACCCCGGCGAGGTGATGCTGGTAGGCCAGCTCCAGACCCTCCTGACCCAGGTCGTCGATATTGGTCACCCCCAGCAACTGCGCGGTCACTTCCCCCGCCGGGTAGTAGCGCTTGTACTCCTCCCGGGCGTGGACGCCGCGAATGCGCAGGTCCAGCACCTGCTGGGCCGCCTCCGGCGTCATGCGACGGCGGAGGTACATGAACTCGCGCTCGGCGTAGCGCGTGATGCGCTCGTTGAGCGCATCCAGCTCCTGGCCCAGGGCCCTGGCCAGCATCAGGCGCTGGATGTCGTCGGCCGGCAGGTCCTGGGGATTGGCCCAGAGGGTGACCACCGGGGTAGAGATGGCCAGCGGCTCGCCGTGGCGGTCAGTGATCATGCCGCGATGGGCGGGGATGGTGTCGGTGCGCAGGGTACGGGCATCGCCCTGCCCCTGCAGAAAGGGACGGTCGAAGACCTGCAGGTCGATGATGCGGCCGGTCAGCAGCGCCAGCCCCGCCAGCACCAGCGTCATCATCACCCCGTAGCGCAGCCGGCCCATGGGTGCCATGGGCGGCGGCCGACGCGGCGTCACACCGCTGCGGGGGTCGGCGCTCATGGCCGGATGACCTCGACCTCGTCGATGTCGGGCAGGCGCATCTCCAGGCGCTCCTGGGCCAGGCGCTCGATGCGGGCGGGCGAGGACCAGGCGCTCTCCTCGAGCAGCAACTGTCCCCATTCGGTCTGCAGCTGCTGCTGCTCGCGCTCGAGCTGCTGCAGGCGGGCATACTGGCCACGGATCAGGTGACTGGTGGTGATCACCGCCAGGGCCGAGCCCAGGCAGGCCGTCAGCAGCAAGGCGACCAGCAGCAGCCGCGGCGATGCCCCCAGGCGAAGGGGCCAGCCGAACGAGGAGGTTGCCGCGGATCGCCCCTGTGCCATGACCGACCTCAGTATCGCTTGCGCGCCACACGCATCACCGCACTGCGCGCACGGGGGTTCTCCTCGACCTCCTCGGCAGAGGGACGATGCGCCTTGCCCAGCGACGCCAGGCGCCGCTTGAGCTGGTCGTCGCGGATCGGGATGCCGCGCGGCAGGTCGATGTCGCCACGCACGTGGTCGCGAATGAAGCGCTTGACCCGGCGGTCTTCCAGCGAGTGGAAGCTGATCACCACCAGGTGGCCGCCCGGAGCAAGGGCCTCCAGCGCCGCCTCGAGGGCGGTATCGAGCTGTTCCAGCTCGCCATTGACCTGGATGCGCAGGGCCTGGAAGACCCGGGTCGCCGGGTGCTTGCCCTTCTCCCAGGCGGGATGGGCGACCTTGACCACCTCGGCGAGATCCGCGGTCCGCGCGAAGGGGCGCTCGGCGCGCCGCGCCACGATGGCTCGGGCCAGGCGGCGGGCGAAGCGCTCCTCGCCATAGGCCTTGAAGACAGCGGCGATCTCGCCTTCGCTGGCCCGCGCCAGGAAGCCCGCGGCACTCTCGCCGCGGGTGGGGTCCATGCGCATGTCCAGGGGGCCGTCGCGCAGGAAGCTGAAGCCCCGCTCGGGATCGTCGAGCTGGGGTGACGAGACCCCCACGTCGAGCAGGACGCCGGCCAGCCGGCCATGCAGGCCGTGGCGATCGGCGATCTCGCCGAGACGGGCGAACTCGCCCTGCTCGATGGTGAAGCGTGGGTCGTCGATGGCCACGGCCTCGGCGACGGCCTGGGGGTCGCGATCGATGGCCAGCAGGCGGCCCTCGGGGGCCAGCCGCGCGAGGATGGCGCGCGAATGGCCACCGCGGCCGAAGGTACCGTCCAGGTACGCGCCCTCGGGGTCGTGGACCAGCACCTCCACGGCGCCATCGAGCAGCACGCTGGCATGGCGAAAGCCGCGGGCGGGCTGTTCAGGGGCGGATGACGGCATGTGACTCTCGTTCGAGGGGCTGAGGGGCCGTACGAAACGGCAGTATTCGAATAAAGGGAGTCGGCCGATAAGCCGGGTTCTGTCGTGGACAGTCATTCCTCTAGGGGCCGTGTCACCAGGGCCCTCAAGCAACCTACCCGAACCCGACGCGGGCCACGTCATGGGGTTCCTATTTGGTCTTGCTCCGAGTGGGGTTTACCGTGCCACGCTCTGTTGCCAGGCGCGCGGTGCGCTCTTACCGCACCCTTTCACCCTTGCCGGCCTCCCGAGGGAGACGTAGGCGGTCTGCTCTCTGCTGCACTTTCCGTCGGCTCACGCCGCCCAGGCATTACCTGGCACTCTGCCCTGTGGAGCCCGGACTTTCCTCCCCCGCCCCGGCCCGAAGGCCAGAGCGGCGGCGACTGTCTGGCCAACTCCCGGGGCAAGGATACCAGTGCCCTCCCCCTGCCTCAATGCCCGTCCTTGAGCGCCTGCAGCCGGCCATACCAGACCTTCTTGGCACCGCCCAGCATCCGCGCCGCCACGGCGGCCGCCTGCTTGACCCCCACCCCCTCCTCGAGCAGGGCCGAAAGCAGTGCATCGGCCTCCACCGTCGAGGCATTTACGTCGCCGCGAGGAGGAGCCCCGGCCACTATCACCACGAACTCGCCACGCGCCTGGTCCGGATCCCCGTCCATGCGCTCAAGCAGCTCAGCGGCGCTGCCGTCCAGGAAGGTCTCGAAGGCCTTGGTCAGCTCACGGGCCAGCACCACCCGGCGTGCTCCGAGGGTGGCAGTCAGGTCCGCCAGGGTGTCACGGATGCGGTGGGGAGACTCGTAGAACACCAGGGTCTCCTCGCGGGTCGCCAGCGCCTCCAGCCGCCCCCGGCGACCGCCCCCCTTCGCCGGCAAGAAGCCCTGGAAAAGGAAGCGGTCGGTGGGCAGCCCCGCCGCCGACAGGGCCGCCACCAAGGCACAGGGCCCCGGGACCGGCACGATGCGACGCCCGCGGGCACGCAGCTCGCGCACCAGCACGAAGCCGGGATCGCTGATCAGCGGCGTGCCGGCGTCACTGACCAGGGCGATATCCTCCCCGGCGACGAGGCGGGCATCCAGGGCGTCGACCCGCGCGGCCTCGTTGTGTTCATGCAGCGAGAGCATCGGCCGCGACAGGCCCAGGTGGCGCAGCAGGCGGCCACTGTGGCGGGTATCCTCGGCGGCGATCACCGCCACCTCCCCCAACACCCGGGCGGCCCGAGGGCTCAGATCGTCCAGATTCCCAATGGGCGTGGCGACGACGTACAATGAACCGGCAGGCGTATCGGACATCTCGGCTCCCTGGGGTGCTCTCGGACATGGGGACAAGGAAGGATTCATGAAGATCTCGTTTCGCGGCCCGCTGGCCGCCGCACTCACCGCACTGCTGCTTGCGGGCTGCAGCTTCCAGCCGGGCATCATCGAGCGACAGGCCAACGGTGATCCACAGCGCCTGCTGCAGCAGGCCGAGCAGCAGGCGCCCGGCCAGGCCGCCCTGTCGCGCCTGGAGGCGGCCGACATCCTAGCACGCCAGGGAAGCCGCACCCAGGCACTGGAGGTCGCCAAGGAGATCGACGACAGTCGGCTGGAGCGCCAGGCACGGACCCGCTGGGCGCTGCTGCTCTCGGAGCTGGGCGAGGCCGAGGGGGACCCCTGGGCGGTGATCCAGGCCGGGCAGCTGCTCGACGAGGTCGACCTGCCTCGCGAGGCCTCCCTGACCCTGCGTGAACGCTTAGGGATGGCACTGGCCAAGGTCGACGAGCCCCGCGCCGCCGCCCAGGCCCTGATTCGCGTCCAGGCCGAGACCCAGCGCGAGGACCTCAACGACCCGATCTGGGACCAGCTCTCGCGACTGGACGGCGGCTCACTGGCCAGCCTGCGCGAGGAGGGCGGCGACCTGACCCGGGGATGGGCGGCCCTGGCCGAGCTGGTGCGCTCCAGTGGCGGCGACATCCAGCGGCTCTTCGCGCGCCTGGAGGACTGGCGCGAGCGCCATCGCGGCCACCCGGCGGCGCGACGCCTGCCCGGCGAGATCACCGCCCTGGGTGAGCTGCGCGGCCAGCAGGTCAGCCATATCGCGATCTTCCTCCCCGAGTCCGGGCCGCTCGCCGGCATTGCCGAGGCGATCCGCGAGGGGATCCGCACCCACCACCTCGAGGGCGTCGACAGTGGCGCCCGCCTGACCTTCCTCGACAGCAGTCACGGCGATCTGGAGGCGCTCTACCGGGAGGCCAGCGAGCGTGGTGCCCAGGTGGTGATCGGCCCGCTGGACAAGGATGCCGTCAGCGAGCTGGAGAGGCGCGATCGGGTCCCCCTGCCGACCCTGGCGCTCAACTACGGCCGCGGCGAGCACAACCAGGCCCTGGGGCTCTTCCAGTACGGCCTGTCTGCCGAGGACGAGGCCCGCCAGGCCGCCTCTCGTGCCTGGGTCGACGGCCACCGCCTGGCCTCGTTGCTGGTCCCGGACAACGACTGGGGACGCCGCGTTGGCGAGGCCTTCTGGAGCGCCTGGCGTGACCGCGGGGGCGAGATCGCCAACGCGGTACGCTACAACCCCGAGGCCCCGGCCACCGAGAGCGCCCGCCGGGCCGTGACCAACCCCCGGCCGGACATGCTGTTCCTGCTGGCCCTGCCGGACTATGCCCGCCAGGTACCGCCGACGCTGGACTACTACGACAGCGGCGACCTGCCGATCTATGCCACCTCCCACCTCTTCGAGGGCCGCCTGCAGCCCCGCCTGGATCACGACCTGGACGACGTGCTGTTCGCCGATATCCCCTGGCAGATTCCCGATGCGGCCGTGGGCGGCGTCGAGGCCCTGCCCTTCCTCGAAAGCTATCGCCGGCTGCGCGAGGAGTCCGACCCCGCCCTGTTCCGGCTGATGGCCATGGGCGTGGATGCCTACGAGCTGGCCACTCGCCTGCCACAACTGCAAGCCATCGGTGGCATTGAACTGTTCGGCGCCACCGGCACCCTGAGCGCCGGCGAGGATGGCCGCATCCAGCGCCGCCTGCCCTGGGCCCGCTTCGTCAACGGCGTGCCCCAGCCCATGCTGACCCCGGGGGTGTTCGGCGATGACCGGGCCCCGTGACGCTCGCGCCCGCGGCGGCGCCATCGAGCAGCTCGCCGCGCGCTGGCTGATGGCACGCGGGCTCTCCCTGAAGGCCAGCAACCAGCATGCCAAGGGCGGCGAGATCGACCTGGTGATGCGCGACGGCGAGGTGCTGGTGTTCGTCGAGGTCCGCCACCGCGCCGACCGCCGCCACGGGCACCCGCTGGAAACCGTCACCGCCACCAAACAGCGCCGTCTGATCCGGGCGGCGCGTTTTTATCTCCAGCGCAACGGGCTATCATGTCCCTGCCGCTTCGATGTGCTGGCCGTGACTGGCACGCCCCCCAACCTAGAGATCGAATGGGTGGCGGATGCCTTCGAAGCGTCCTGACCGGTCAAACCCCTCTGCGAATAAGGACCAGGAACCCCGCATGGATTTCCAGCAGCGCATTCTCGGCCACTTCAATGCCAGCATCGACACCAAGACCTACGCCAGTGAGGTGCTGCCGCCCTTCATCGAGGTGGCCAGCCAGATGATGGTGCAGTGCCTGGTCAGCGAGGGCAAGATCCTGGCCTGCGGCAACGGCGGCAGCGCCGGGGACAGCCAGCATTTCTCGTCGGAGCTGCTCAACCGCTTCGAGCGGGAGCGCCCCAGCCTGCCGGCCCTGGCCTTGACCACCGACACCTCGACCCTGACCTCGATCGCCAATGACTACAGCTACAACGAGGTCTTCTCCAAGCAGATCCGTGCCTTGGGTCAGCCCGGCGACATCCTGCTGGCGATCTCCACCAGCGGCAATTCCGCCAATGTCATTCAGGCCATCCAGGCCGCCCACGACCGCGACATGACGGTGGTGGCTCTGACCGGCCGGGACGGCGGCGACATGGCCTCGCTGCTGGGCCAGGACGACTGCGAGATTCGGGTGCCGGCGACGTCCACGGCACGCATCCAGGAGGTCCACCTGCTGGCGATCCACTGCCTGTGCGACCTGATCGACGAACAACTCTTCGGTACAAGCGAGTGACCCCCATGACCAGGAAGTCCCTTCTTACCCCCCTGCTGCTCACCCTCGGCCTCGGCCTCGCCGGCTGCACCACCGTGACCGGCGTCACCACCCCCGGAACCATCGACGAGAACTACGGCGAGCGCACCTTCGGCACCCAGGTCGAGGACGAGAGCATCGAGACCAAGATTGGCCACAACCTCGGCCGCACCGATGCCCGGCTGGGCGATGCCCGCATCAATGTCGACAGCTTCAACGGCGTGGTGCTGCTCACCGGCCAGGTGCCCAGCGATGAACTCAAGGCGAAGGCCGAGCAGGTCGCCGATAAGGTGCGCAACGTGCGCGAGGTGCACAACGAGCTCTCCATCGCCGCCAACCTGCCGGCCAGCCAGCGCCTCGCCGACACCTGGCTGAGCACCCGCATCCGTACCAGCCTGGCGGCCAACCAGGAGATCGACTCGGGGCGCATCCGGGTGATCGTCGAGAACAACAGCGTCTACCTGATGGGTATCGTCACTCGCAACGAGGCAGAGCGCATCATCCAGGCCGTCTCCAACGTCGGCGGCATGCAGCGCATCGTCAAGGTCTTCGACTACCTGGACTGAGCACCCTCCGGAACGCGAAACGGCAGGCCACTGGCCTGCCGTTTCGCGTTGATGACCCGCCTCCGGGGAGAGCGGCAACCCGATCACTAGCGGATCACTTGATGACCCGCAGCGAGGGACGCCCCTTGCGCGGCGGCGCCTCGTCGCCTTGATCCTCTTCCGATGGAGCGTCATCGGCACTCTCCACCTCATTGAGCCGGGGCTCCTTCTCCTCCGCCTCGGCGGCCTCGACCGGAATCACCGGCTCATGACCGAACACCATGCCCACGCCGCTCTCTCGGGCGTAGATCGCGATCAGCGCCTCGATGGGCACCATCACCTGCATGGGACGGCCGCCGAAACGCGCCGAGAAGCTCACCGCTGCGTTCTCCATGGCAAAGTCACGCACGGCGGTGGGTGCCAGGTTCAGCACGATCTGGCCGTTCTGCACGAACTGGCGGGGGACCTCGACCCCCGCCTGCTCGGCATCGACGACGATGTAGGGAGTCAGGTCGTTGTCCAGCAGCCACTGGTAAAGGGCCCTGGCAATATAGGGACGGCTCGATTGCATCGTTTGGCCCTCCTGGGCCGGGGACCCGGTCTACACCGGGTCGAAGTTCAGGGGCGCATCTCGCGTTCGCTTTCGCTGAGGGCTGCCTTGAAGCCATCGCGGCCGAACACACGCTCCATGTAGCTCATCAGCGGCTTGACCTGTTTCTCGGGCAGCTCGATACCCAGCACCGGCAGGCGCCAGAGGATCGGGGCCAGGCAACAGTCCACCAGGGTGAACTCCTCACTCATGAAATAGGGCATGTCCTCGAAGATCGGCGAGATACCGACCAGGCTCTCGCGCAGCTCCTTGCGGGCCTTCTCGGCGTCCTTCTTCGCGCCGCGCTGGATCTGCTCGACCAGCGGACACCATTCACGCTCGATGCGGTGCATCCACAGGCGGCTCTTGGCACGCGCCACGGGATAGACGGGTAGCAACGGCGGATGCGGGAAACGCTCGTCGAGGTACTCCATCATCACCTTGGACTCGTAGAGCACCAGGTCGCGATCGAGCAGCGTGGGCACGCTGTTGTAGGGGTTGAGGTCGGCGAGTTCCTCGGGGTGCTGCTCGTCGGTCACCTCGACGATATCGACGGCCACACCCTTCTCGGCGAGCACGATTCGCACACGATGACTGTAATGGTCACCCCCTCCAGAATAGAAGATCATCGACGACCGCTTGGCCACTACACCCATGTAACAATCCTCGCATCAGTTCGTGCCGAGATGATAACACGACCAGCCCCGCCTTGAGGGCCATCGTGCTGCCCGGTATCGGGCAGAGACCACGAGGGGCGCATGGCCCTCGACCATGCGCCCCCGTGGACGACCGTCACTGACGGATCAGTGAACGTCGCGCCAGTACTCGCGCTTGAGCAAGTAGGAGATAACCCCGAAGATGAAGATGAAGATCAGCACCTTCGGCCCCAGCGACTGCGCCTGCAGCTTGGACGGCTCGCCCACGTAGGCGAGGAAGTTGGTCAGGTCGTAGACCGCCTCCTCGAATTCCGCAGGCTCCAGTTCGCCGGGCTGGGTGATCTGCAGGGTTTCGCAGGACTGGTACTTGCCGGTCAGGGGATCGAGCTCGGCCCCCTCGACCGGCTTGTCCGTCGCGGCGCAGACCTTCTCCTGCACACCCTGCAGCGGCTCCAGCACGTTGGGCATGGCCACCAGCGGGAAGACCTTGTTGTTGACGCCAGTGCTGGTGCCGGGGTCCTTGTAAAAACTCTGCAGGTAGGAGTAGATCCAGTCGGTGCCGCGCAAGCGCGATTCGAGGGTCAGATCGGGCGGCGGGGCACCGAACCAGGCCTCGGCATCGCCACTGTTCATAGCGATATGCATCTGGTCATTGAAGGCCAGGTCCGAGGAGAAGATCAGGTTACCTTCGACCAGGTCCTGGGGAATATCCAGGTCCTCGGCGGCACGCGCGAAGCGCTGGTGCTTCAGGGAGTGGCAGCCCATGCAGTAGTTGACGAAGAGCTTCATGCCGTTCTGCAGGGAGGCCTTGTCCTCAAGGTCCGGGGTCATCTCCTCCAGATGGACGCCACCGCCTCCGGCAGCGAACCCGACCATCGGCACCAGCGCGAAGAGCAGTGCGAACAGTTGCTTTTTCATTAGCCAGTCACCCTTTCCGGAACGGGTTTGGTCTTCTCCAGCCGGGTGTAGAACGGCATCAGCAGGAAGAAGGCGAAGTAGATGACGGTACATAACTGGGACAGCTGCGTGCGCCCCTCGGTGACCGGCAGTACCCCGAGCACACCCAGGACCACGAAGCTGATCGCGAACAGCGCCAGCATGACCTTGGACATCCAGCCCTTGTAGCGTATGGAGCGCACCGGGCTGCGATCGAGCCAAGGCAGCACGAACAGGATGGCAATCGCCCCACCCATCGCGATGACACCGAGGAACTTGGCCTCGAGGCCGAACAGCGAGAAGGTGATCGCACGCAGGATCGCGTAGAAGGGCGTGAAGTACCATACCGGCGCGATGTGATTAGGGGTCTTCAGCGGGTTGGCCGGTTCGAAGTTGGGGCTCTCGAGTAAATAGCCGCCGCCCTCGGGGAAGTAGAAGATCACCACGCAGAAGACGAACAGGAACACCGCCACGCCGACGAGGTCCTTCACCGTGTAATACGGATGGAAGGGAATGCCGTCCAGCGGCTTGCCGGCCTCGTCCTTCTTCTTCTTGATATCGATGCCGTCGGGATTGTTGGACCCGACCTCGTGCAGGGCGATGATGTGCAGCACCACCAGCGCCAGAATGACGATCGGCAGCGCCACCACGTGCAGGGCGAAGAAGCGGTTGAGGGTGATACCCGATATCAGGAAGTCACCACGGATCCACTGGGTCAGGTCGGGCCCGATGGCCGGAATCGCCGAGAACAGCGAGATGATGACCTGGGCGCCCCAGTAGGACATCTGCCCCCAGGGCAGCAGGTAGCCCATGAAGGCCTCGGCCATCAGCGCCAGGTAGATGGCCATGCCAAAGATCCACACCAGCTCGCGGGGCGCCTTGTAGGAGCCGTAGAGCAGCCCGCGGAACATGTGCAGGTAGACCACCACGAAGAAGGCCGTCGCGCCGGTGGAGTGCATGTAGCGGATCAGCCAGCCGAACTCCACGTCACGCATGATGTACTCGACCGAGGCGAAGGCGCCCTCGGCGGTGGGATTGTAGCTCATGGTCAGCCAGACACCGGTGAGGATCTGGTTGACCAGCGCCAGTAGCGCCAGCGAACCGAAGAAATACCAGAAGTTGAAGTTCTTCGGCGCGTAATACTGTGCCATGTGGTCCTGCCACATCTGGGTGGCCGGGAAGCGGTCATCGACCCAGCGCATCAAGCCGCGCTCCGCCTTGACCTTGTTGGGGTTAGCCATCAGGCAGTCTCCTCATCTTCGCCGACAGTGATCAGCACATCGCTGTCGAAACGGTAAGGCGGCACTTCGAGGTTGGCTGGTGCCGGCACGTTGCGGAACACCCGACCGGCCAGATCGAAGCGCGAACCGTGACAGGGGCAGAAGAAGCCACCCGGCCAGTCATCCACGCCGACCCCTTCGGCATCCGGCTCGGGCTTGAACAGCGGTGAGCAGCCCAGGTGAGTGCAGATGCCGACGATCACGCCGATTTCCGGCTTGATGGAGCGCAGCAGACCCTCGATGTAGGCGGGCTGCTGGGGCACTTCGGACTGTGGGTCAACCAGCCGGTCGGCCTCGATAGACTTGGTACGCTCGATCATCTCCGGAGAGCGATTGAGGATCCATACCGGCTTGCCCCGCCACTCGACGGTCATGCGCTGCCCGGGTTCGAGCTTCGACACGTCGGCCTGGACGGGGGCACCCGCCGCTTTTGCCCTGGCACTCGGCTGCCAGGAAGCCACAAAGGGGACCGCAACCCCGACGGCACCCACCGCACCCACGACGGTGGTGGCACCTACGAGGAAACGGCGCCGACCCTTGTTTACGCCGTTATCTGCCATTTTCAGGTTTCTCCCATCAGCTTACCCGTTGTTCCATCACGAGCAGTGAATCCCCCGCGACCACGGATACCAAATGCAGTGTATGGTAAAAAATCGTGTCGCCCCGCACAAGGAAAGGTTCCCTTAGCAAGCGGGAAACCTGACGACAAATTCTTGATCCAGAACAAAAAACGCCCAGGTCGCTGGACCTGGGCGTTTTCGTGCGGCGATACGAGGCGTATCAGCGCTTGGAGAACTGCGGGCGACGACGCGCCTTGCGCAGGCCGATCTTCTTGCGCTCGACCTGACGGGCGTCACGGGTGACATAGCCCGCTTCGCGCAGCTGGCCGCGGAAGTCCTCATTGTAGTCCAACAGGGCACGGGTGATGCCGTGACGGATGGCACCCGCCTGGGACGAACCACCACCACCCTTGACGGTGACGTAGACGTCGAACTGACCGAGGGTCTCGGTCAGCTCGAGCGGCTGGCGAACCACCATGCGACCAGTGACGCGGCCGAAATACTGGTCCAGCTCATGGCTGTTGACGGTGATCTTGCCGGTGCCCGGCTTCATGAAAACGCGGGCGGTAGAGGTCTTGCGGCGCCCGGTACCGTAATACTGCTGTGTCATGGCGAAGATTCCCTCAGATGTTCAGTGCTTGCGGCTGCTGGGCAGCGTGCGGATGCTCGGTGCCGGCGTAGACCTTCAGCTTGGTATACATGGCACGACCCAGGGGACCCTTCGGCAACATGCCCTTGACGGCCGACTCGATGACACGCTCCGGTGCGTGGGCGATCATCTTCTCGAAATTCATGGAGCGCAGGCCACCCGGGTAGCCGGTATGGCGGTAGTAGGTCTTGGCGCGGGCCTTGTTGCCGGTGACCTGGACCTTCTCGGCATTGATCACGACGATGTAGTCGCCGCCATCAACATGCGGGGTGTATTCCGGCTTGTGCTTCCCGCGCAGGCGACGAGCGATCTCGGTGGCCAGACGGCCGAGCGTCTTGTCCGTAGCATCGACGACGAACCAGTCGCGCTGGACGGACTGCGGTTTGGCAGTGAACGTCTTCATGGATGAATCACCATTTGATGTATTGGGTTCTGCCGCCGGGCGTCCGGCATGGAACCGTCCCTATTTTTCTTGGTTGCCTGCTCCCTAAGGGCGAGGCAACAGTCGATCGAGCGCGCATTCTACACGAGCCGTCATCGTCAAGGCAATGCCGCACGCAAGCTCGAAGCCAGCATGCTACCGATGGCATTTGGCTCAAGGTTTTTCTTCCAGCTTCAAGCTTACGGCTTAAGACCCCCGGAGAAGCCGGGCCGGGTCAAGGCTTGTGCGGCAGTGCCAGGTAGTCGTGGGACTGCATCTCCTGGAGCCGCGAGAGGGTGCGCTGGAACTCGAACTCCAGGCGACCGTCGCGGTAGAGCTGCTCGGCTTGCACCTCGGCGGACATCAGCAGCTTGACGCCCCGGTCGTAGAACTCGTCGACCATGTTGATAAAGCGCCTGGCTTGGTCGTCCTGGGAGGCCCCCATGCGCGTGACGTTGGAGACCAGCACGCTGTGGAACTCGCGGGCCAGCTCGATGTAGTCGTTCTGACTACGGGGGCCATCGCAGAGCTCGCTGAACTCGAACCACACCACGTCGTCATGCAGCCGGCGGGCATGCAGCACACGACGATTGATCTCGATCGGCGCCCCCGCCTCGCCCTCGTGGCCGGCGATCTCGCGGAAACTGCGGGCCAGTTCGGCCTCGGCCTCGTCGTCCAGCGGGGCATGGAAGATCTCGGCGCGCTCCAGGGCGCGCAGGCGGTAGTCGATCCCCGAATCCACGTTGACCACCTCGCAGTGACGCTCGAGCAGGTCGATGGCCGGCAGGAAGCGGGCGCGCTGCAGGCCATCCTTGTAGAGCTCCCCGGGGACGATGTTCGAGGTCGCCACCAGCACCACGCCGTGCGCGAAGAGCGACTCGAGCAGGTTGGCCAGGATCATGGCATCGGTGATGTCCTTGACGAAGAACTCGTCGAAGCAGATGACCCGGGCCTCGGCCGCGAACTTGGCGGCGATCAGCGTCAGCGGGTTGCGCTCGCCCTTGTAGTGCTCGAGCTCGTTGTGCACCCGCTGCATGAAGCGGTGGAAGTGGGTGCGCATCTTTTCGGGAAAGGGCAGCGTCTCGAAGAAGGCATCCATGAGGTAGGTCTTGCCACGCCCCACCCCACCCCAGCAGTAGAGCCCATGGATCGCGGGCAGCGCCGGCGCGGATGGCTCCTCGCGATCGCGCCGGCCGAACAGGCCTGCCATACGTGACTTGAGCCCGCCACCGCGCTTCGGCGGCACCACCCGGGAGGGCGGGGTGGCCACCAGCTCGTCATAGAGACGTTGCAGGTGCTTCACCGCCTGCGCCTGGGCGGCGTCAGGCTGGAAACCGTGGCGCTCGAGGTCCGCTTGGTAACGGGTCATCGGCGTCTCGGGGCGCCGCGCATTGCGGGAAGCCGTGGGGGGGTGCGTCTCGCTCATGGGGATTCCTGAGGGCCGGTACTCGGGACGTTCGCGGGGCATTATACGCTTCCCGACCTCACTTGGCATCGCCGGCCACCGCGTTGACCCGGCGTACCGCGTCGCCCCTATAATGGGCGCCCGGATCGAGTCCGGCCAGATGACGATACCCGCGCCTCGCGCGGCATGTCGTCCAACGCTCCAGGGAGAACGCACAACGTGGACGAGACCAACATCAACTGGGTGCTGGCCATCGCCTGCCTGCTGGCCGGCATCGGCATCGGCGCACTGGGCTACCACCTGCTCAATGCCAGCGCCGGCAACACCCAGCGCCTGCGCCAGCGTCTCGCCGAGCGCGAGCGCGAACTGGCGGAATTCAAGGACGGCATGGGCGACAGCATCGAACGTATCGCTCGGCTCGCCGAGAGCCTGCACCGCGAGAGCCAGGGCCTCGAGCAGGAAGCCGAAGAGGCCAGAGACCGCCTTGGCGCCCGCTCGCTGCGCCGCCAGGCCATGGACGCCGTCTCCCCCGACACCGCCACGACCACGACGGAGCCCGCCGTGCCCCGGGATTACGCCGACGGCAACCGCGGCACCCTCTCCGAGGACTTCGGCCTCAAGAGCGGCGACGAGGCCGCCGCCCCCCAGCCGCCGCGCTACTGAGCCTGCCCTCTCGCCGGATGCTCATCCTCGACTCGACTGCTCTGGGGTGCGCGTTCTGCTCAGGCGGGGTTATCGATGTCGACGAAGCGATGCTCGAGACCGAACTCGGCCGCGAGCCACTCGCCCAGGGCCTGAACCCCGTAACGCTCGGTCGCATGGTGGCCCGCCGCCAGGTAGTGGATGCCCATCTCGCGGGCCAGATGGGTGGTGCGTTCGGAGATCTCGCCGGAGATGAAGGCATCGGCCCCGGCCTCCCGGGCGACGGCGATCATGTCCTGGGCCCCGCCGGTGCACCAGGCGACACGGCGAATCTCGCCGTCCCCCGGCGCCTCGATCAGCAGCGGCTCGCGGTCCAGGCACGCCCCGACGTCGCGGGCCAGGCCGGCGGCGTCGAGACCCGGCCGCGGCTCACCCAGCCACACCAGCCCCTGGCCAAGCTCGCCGTCGGCGCAGCCCGTCACGGTGAAGCCTAGCCGGCGGCCAAGTTCAGCGTTGTTGCCGAGCTCGGGGTGGGCATCCAGTGGCAGGTGATAGGCCAAGAGGTTGATGTCGTCGGCCAGCAGCGTCGCCAGGCGCCGACGCTTGATGCCGGTAATGGTGACCGGCTCGTTCTTCCAGAAGTAGCCGTGATGCACCAGCACGAGGTCGGCCTGCCAGGCCGCAGCTTCATCGAGCAGGGCCTGGCAGGCGGTCACCCCGGTCATGACCCGCGTGACTCGCTCGGTGCCGGCCACCTGCAGGCCGTTCACGGTGTAGTCCTTGAAGCGTTCGGGCTCCAGCAGTCGGTCGCAGGCGGCGACCAGGTCGTCTCGATTCGTCATGCAGCCTCCGGGCGCTGTCGGGTTGGCAATGTTACAATCCGCCCAGTGTAACAGCGGGAGGATAGCCCGCGATCCAGCACCGTCGACAAGGACCCCCGCTGCATGCGACGCACCCTGCTCCCCTACCTCTGGCCCGTCCTCATCGGTGTGCTGGCGGCCATCGTGTTGCTCAATGCCTTCCCGCAGCTGATCGGCCGACCGGCCCCGCCGCCGACAGCCCCCGCCACGCCGGGGCTGGTACAGTCCGAAGACGAGACCCAGCCCCGCGAGACCCAGTCCCGCGAGGCCCCGGAGGTGCGCCAGGCCGAGCCCCTCACTCGCCAGCAGGGGCGTACCAGCTATGCGCAGGCGGTGGAGCGTGCCGCGCCGGCGGTCGTCAACATCTACTCCACCCGGGTGGTCGAGCGGGAGGAGCACCCCCTCATGTCGGACCCCTTCTTCCGCCAGTTCTTCGGTGACGAGCTGCCCAGCCGCCAGCGCATGCTCTCCAGCCTCGGTTCCGGGGTCATCGTCAGTGACGATGGCTACGTGCTGACCAACCACCACGTGATCCGCGGCGCCGACCAGATCCAGGTCGCCCTGCGCGACGGTCGCGAGACCCTGGCCGAAGTGATCGGCACCGACCCCGAGAGCGACCTCGCCGTGCTGCGCATCGACCTGGAGTCGCTGCCGGTAATGGAGCTGACCGACACCACCGAGGTCGCCGTGGGCGACGTCTCGCTGGCCATCGGCAACCCCTTCGGCGTCGGCCAGACGGTGACCATGGGCATCATCAGCGCCACCGGGCGCAGCCACCTGGGGCTCAATGCCTACGAGGACTTCATCCAGACCGATGCCGCCATCAACCCCGGCAACTCGGGGGGCGCGCTGGTCAACGCCGAGGGCGCCCTGGTCGGCATCAATACCGCCATCTTCTCGCGCTCCGGCGGTTCCCAGGGCATCGGCTTCGCGATCCCCGCCAACCTGGCCCGCAACATCCTCGAGGAGCTGGTCACCCGCGGGCGCGTCATCCGCGGCTGGATGGGCATCGAGGCCCAGGAGCTCAACCAGGAGCTGGCCGCCTCCTTCGGCCTGCAGACGCCGGCCGGGGTGATCATCGCCGGCGTGGTGCCGGACGGCCCCGCCGACCGCGCGGGCCTGCAGCCCGGCGACGTGCTGCTGGAGGTCGACGGCCAGCCGGTGCTCGATCCCCGGCGCACCATGAGTGACCTCGCCGCGATGGCGCCCGGCACCCGCCTGCCACTCACGGTGGTGCGTGGCGGCGAGCGCCGCGAGGTGACCATCGAGCTCGGCGAGCGCCCGACCCCGGAGCCGCGCCGCCCCGACGGGGAGTGACGCCCCCCAACGACGCGAGGGCCCCGCCAGTCGGCGGGGCCCTCTGCTGTCATGGGGGCAATCATGCGCCTCCCCCGCTCACCGGGGCGTCACGCCTTGAGGCGATACTCGGCCGAACGGGCATGGGCGGTGAGCGACTCGCCCCTGGCCAGCGTGGAGGCGACCTTGCCGAGTTCCCCGGCACCCTGTGCCGAGCAGTGGATGATCGAGGAGCGCTTCTGGAAGTCGTAGACCCCCAGCGGCGAGGAGAAGCGCGCCGTCCCCGAGGTGGGCAGCACGTGGTTAGGGCCGGCGCAGTAGTCGCCCAGCGCCTCGGCGGTATAGCGCCCCATGAATATGGCCCCGGCATGGCGCACCTCCGGCAGCCAGCCCTCGGGATTGGCCACAGAGAGCTCCAGGTGCTCCGGGGCGATGCGGTTGATCAGCGCCAGCGCCTCGTCACGCCCCTGGCAGTGGATCAACGCACCGCGGCGGGCCAGCGACTCGCGCACGATGGGGGCGCGCTCCAGGGTCGGCAGCAGCCGCTCGATCGACGCCTCCACCGCCTGCAGGTGCTCGAGGTCCCAGCTCACCAGCACCGCCTGAGCATCCTCGTCGTGCTCGGCCTGGGAGAAGAGATCCATGGCCAGCCAGTCCGGGTCGGTACCGCCGTCCGAGACCACCAGGATCTCCGAGGGGCCGGCGATCATGTCGATGCCCACCTGGCCGAACACCGCCCGCTTGGCGGTCGCCACGTAGATGTTGCCCGGGCCGACGACCTTGTCCACCCGCGGCACCGTCTCGGTGCCGAAGGCCAGGGCCGCCACCGCCTGGGCGCCGCCGATGGTGAAGACATGGTCGACGCCGGCGAGATAAGCGGCGGCCAGCACCAGCTCGTTGAGGATGCCATCGGGGGTCGGCACCACCATGACGATCTCGCGCACCCCGGCCACATGAGCAGGAATGGCGTTCATCAGCACCGAGGAGGGGTAGGCCGCCTTGCCGCCCGGCACGTAGATGCCCGCGCGATCCAGGGGCGTGACCTGCTGGCCCAGCACGGTGCCGTCGGCCTCGGTGTAGTGCCAGGAGGCCGGCTTCTGGCGCTCGTGGTAGGCGCGGATGCGCTCGGCGGCGCTCGTCAGGGCCTCGCGCTGGTCGGCCGGCAGGCCTTCGAAGGCCTGGCGTAGCCGGCCCTCGCTCAGGGTCAGCTCGGCCATGGAAGAGACGGCGAGTCGGTCAAAGCGATTCGAGTACTCGACCAGGGCCGCATCGCCCCGGGCCTTGACAGCGGCGAGGATCTCGTCGACGCGCTGCTGGACCGCGGCATCGGAGACCCCCTCCCAGGCCAGCAGGTCGGCCAGGCGGCGATCGAAGTCGGCCTGCGAGGTCGACAGCCGGGCGATCTCGACGCCATCGGTGGGGGATTGGCTCATGGCAGTGGCTTCCTCTCGAAACGGGGCTCGTTGTCTGTGAGACTGCCGCGGCGTCGGGCCGCGGGCAAGACAGGCGTGGCTATGGAGCCGACACGGCAAGGCTATCGCGACGCGCCGCCACCGCCTCGCGCAGGCGGGCGATGAGCGGTTTCAGGCGTTCGTGCTTCATGGTCATCGCCGCCTTGTTAACCACCAGCCGCGTGCTGACCGGGGCGATCAGCTCGCGCGGCTCCATGCCGTTGGCCCTAAGGGTATTGCCGGTATCGACGATGTCGACGATCTCGTCGGCCAGGTTCATCAGCGGAGCCAGTTCCATGGCACCGTAGAGCTTGATCACCTCGGCCTGGATCCCCTGCTCGGCATACCAGCGGCGCGCCACGTTGACGAACTTGGTGGCCACCCGCCGGCGGGCCCGCGCCGGCTCGGCCCCGGTGACGCCGGCGGTCATCAGCCGGCAGCGGGCGATCTCCAGGTCGAGGGGCTCGTAGAGGCCCTCGACGCCGTGCTCGAGCAGCACGTCCTTGCCGGCCACGCCAAGATCCGCTGCCCCGAGCTGCACATAGGTCGGCACGTCCGTGGCCCGGATCACCACCAGCTTGACATCCGGCAGGTTGGTATCAAACAGCAGCTTGCGGCTCTTGCCCAGGTCCTCGACCGGGGCGATGCCGGCATCGGCCAGCAGCGGCAGGGTCTCGTCGAGAATGCGGCCCTTGGAGAGGGCCAGAATCAGTTGCTTGCTCATGGTCTCGCCTGTAGGTCGGCTCAGCCGGGGATGCGCCTGATGCGCGCGCCCAGCAGCTGCAGTTTTTCCTCGATGCATTCGTAGCCGCGGTCGATATGGTAGATCCGGTCGACCAGGGTCTCGCCCTCGGCCATCATCGCCGCGATCACCAGCGAGGCGGAAGCGCGCAGATCGGTGGCCATCACCGGTGCTCCGGAGAGGGTCTCGACCCCGGTGATCACCGCGGTGTTGCCTTCCAGGGCGATGTCGGCCCCCATGCGGTTGAGCTCCTGCACGTGCATGAAACGGTTCTCGAAGATGGTCTCCACCACCCGGGCGGTGCCCTCGGCCACCGCGTTCATCGCCACGAATTGAGCCTGCATGTCGGTAGGAAAGGCCGGATAGGGCGCGGTGCGCACGTTGACCGCCTTCGGCCGCCGGCCCTGCATGTCGAGCGCGATCCAGCCCTCGCCGGTGGTGATGGTGGCTCCCGCCTCCTCGAGCTTGGCCAGCACCGCATCGAGGATGTCGGCGCGGGTGTTGCGCACCCGCACCCGCCCCCGGGAGAGCGCGGCCGCCACCAGGAAGGTGCCGGTCTCGATGCGGTCGGGCATGACGTCATGGTAGGCGCCGTGCAGCCGCTCGACGCCCTCGATGACGATGGTGTCGGTGCCGTGGCCGCGAATCTTCGCGCCCATCTTGTTCAGGCACTCGGCCAGGTCGACCACCTCGGGCTCCCGGGCGGCGTTCTCCAGCACCGTGGTGCCGTCCGCCAGGGTCGCCGCCATCAGCAGGTTCTCGGTGCCGGTCACGGTGACGGTATCGAAGAAGATGGTAGCGCCGTGCAGTCGGCCATCGACCCGTGCCCGGATGTAGCCGGCCTCGACGCTGATCTCGGCCCCCATGGCCTCGAGGCCGCGGATGTGCAGGTCCACCGGGCGCGAGCCGATGGCACAGCCGCCGGGCAGCGAGACGTCCGCATGGCCGAAGTGGGCCAACAGCGGACCGAGCACCAGGATCGAGGCGCGCATCTTCTTGACCAGCTCGTAGGGCGCGTGACAGTCGGCGACCTGGGCGCCGTCAAGCTGAATGCACATCCTGTCGCCCATTACCGCCTCGACGCCCATGTGGCCGAGCAGCTCCAAGGTGGTGGTGATGTCCTGCAGGTGCGGCAGATTGCCGATGGTCACCGGCTCGTCGGCCAGCAGGGTCGCGCAGAGGATCGGCAGGGCGGCATTCTTGGCACCGCTGGCCCAGACCTCGCCGTCGACGGGGCCATTGCCGGTAATGATCAGCTTGTCCATGGAAGGTCGACCGTCAGGCCCCCTGGTTGTCGGTGGCGGCCTGCCACTGCTGCGGGGTATAGGTCTTGATGCTCACCGCATGCAGGGCGCCGGAGGCGATCTCCTCGGAGAGCGCGCCATAGATCATCTGCTGGCGCTTGACCGGCGAGAGCCCCTCGAAGACCTCGCCCACGGCCACCACCTGGAAGTTGCAGCCTTCGCCCTGGATATGGAACTCGCAGCCGTCGAGTCGGCTCTCGAGCAGCGCCTTCACTTCGCTCGGTTGCATGGCACCGGCACTCCTGTGGTTCGTCGATTCGTCGGGGGCACGCTGCCAACGGCCACGCCGTGGCCCCGGCAGCGGAAATCTCATGGCAGCACATGGTAAAGAAAAGCACCGCGCTTGGCGATGGGAAGGGAGGTGCGGCTCAGGCGGCGACCGGCAGCAAAGTATCCAGCCCGGCGACCCGGGTCAGGCGCTCGAGGGGAACCGAGAGGCGCACGGTGGACACCTCGACGCCGGCATCACGGGCCTGACGGGTCCACTCCAGCAGCACGCTGAGCGCCGCGCTGCTGACCCGGCCAACACCGCTCAGGTCGAAGGCCACCTCGCTGCCGGCCGACCGCTCGGCCAGCCAGGCGCTGCCGGCCTCAGCCATCGCCGAGGCCCCCTCGAAGCCCACCTCGCCGGTGACCGTCAGCACGGCATCACCGGCCTCGAGGCGGGCCCCGTTATGCTCGAGCAGCACGCTCATGCGCTGCCGCCCTCTTCCAGTTCCTCGACAGCAAGCTCGGGCGCCCAGTCATCGATGACCGCGTCATAGTCGCGATTTTGGTCGCGCATCGCCTGGTCGAACTGGTTGCGGAAGGTGAGCCCCAGGTTGATGCCGTTGACGATCACGTTGACTACCTTCCACTGGCCGTCGTCCAGGCGCAGCGAATAGCTGACCGGATAGACGCTGCCGTCGTTGGCCACCACCTCCATGGCCACGCTGGCCTGGTCCTCGTAGCGCGAGGTCTGCTGGTTGTCGAGCACCCGAATCTCGCGATAGTCGAAGGTGACCAGACCCTTGGCGTAGGTGTCGATCAACGTCTTGCGGAAAGTCTCGACGAAGCGCGACCGCTGCTGCGGCGTGGCGTTGCTGAAGTAGCGCCCCATCACGCTGGCGCCGATATAGCGAAAATCGGCCACGTCCTCGAGGCTGTCGTCGACGATCGCCTCGAGCTCGTCGAGGTGGTCGGCGAAATAGGCCTCGCGCCCCTCAATCCGCGTCATCAGCTCGTCGATACTGTCGCGGATCATCTGCTCAGGGCGCTGATCGTGCTGCGCGGCCAGCAACGGCAATGCCAGCACCAGCAGGCCGAGCCCGGCGAACAGCGCGCGTAGGTTCATCATCTTCTTCATCTCGTTCACTCCTTGGCCATGCTGGACACGAACTGCTGGATCAGCTCCTCGAGCACCAGGGCAGACTGGGTATCGCGCAGGGTATCGCCATCGGCGAGGGTCTCGGGCGCGCCGCCCACCGAGAGCCCGATATACTGTTCCCCCAGCAGGCCCGCGGTAAGGATGGCAGCAGTGCTGTCCTCCGGGAGCTGGCCTTCCAGCTGGCCATCGAGCTCCATCACCACTCGCGCATCGTACCAGTCGGTATCCAGCTCAATGGCCTCGACCCGCCCCACCGTGACACCGGCCATCGTCACCCGCGCCCGCGGCTTGAGGCCGCCGATATTGGCGAAGTTGGCTTCCAGCCGGAAGGTCTCGCTGGGCAGGGCGAGGCTCAGGCCGCTGACCCTCAACCCCAAAAACACCAGGCCCAGGATGCCGGCCAGCATGAACAGGCCGACCCCGAGCTCCATCGTCTTGCTGCGCTTCATCCGTTTGCTCCGAACATCAGGAAAGCTCTCCGAACATCAGGGCGGTGAGCACGAAATCCAGGCCCAGTACCGCCAGAGAGGAATAGACCACCGTGCGGGTGGTGGCTCGCGAGATACCTTCCGAGGTGGGGATCAGGTCATAGCCCTGGAACACCGCGATCCAGGTCACCACCAGGGCGAACACCAGGCTCTTGATCAGGCCGTTGCCGACATCATCGACAAACCCGACGCTGGCCTGCATGTTACCCCAGTAGGAGCCCTCGAAGACGCCGAGCCACTCGACCCCGACCAGCTGGCCGCCCCAGACGCCCACCGCGCTGAAACCGATGGTCAACAAAGGCAGGGCCACAAAGCCGGCCCAGAGTCGTGGCGCGACCACGCGCCGCAGCGGGTCGACGCCGATCATCTCCATGCTGGTCAGCTGCTCGGTGGCCTTCATCAGGCCGATCTCGGCGGTCAGGGCCGAGCCGGCACGGCCGGCAAACAGCAGCGCCGCCACCACCGGTCCCAGCTCGCGCAGCAGGGAGAGGGCTACCATCTGCCCCAGCGCCTGTTCGGCCCCGAAGTCGACCAGGATGGTGTAACCCTGCAGGGCCAGCACCATGCCGATGAACAGCCCCGAGACCAGCACGATGGCCAGCGACATCACGCCGACAAAGTGCATCTGCCGCACCCAGAGGTGGAGGCCCTCGCGGGACGGCACCCCCACCGCCGACTGGCCGAGGAATATCCCGGCGCGACCCAGCGACTCCAGCAGAGCGCAGCCTTGCCGGCCCAGATGTTGAATGCGGTCGATCATCGCGGTCCCCCGCTGCCCAGGATATCGGCATGGAAATCCATCGCCGGGTAATGGAAGGGCACCGGCCCGTCGGGCTCGCCGTGCATGAACTGGCTGACCCGGGGATCGAGGTCCGCATCGAGGCTCGCCGGCGTGCCATGGGCCATCACCTGGCCATCGGCGATCACGTAGACGTAGTCGGCGATGCTCAGGGTCTCCTTGATGTCGTGGGATACGATCACCGCCGTCAGTCCCAGGGCCTCGTTGAGGCGCTTGATCAGCTGCACCAGCACGCCTAGGGAGATGGGGTCCTGGCCGGCGAAGGGCTCATCGTAGAGGATCAGCTCCGGGTCCAGGGCGATGGCGCGTGCCAGCGCTACCCGGCGGGCCATGCCGCCGGAAAGCTCCGAGGGCATCAGCCCCCGGGCCCCGCGCAGCCCGACGGCCTGCAGCTTCATCAGCACCACGTCACGGATCATTGCCTCGGGCAGGTCGGTATGCACCCGCAGCGGGAAGGCCACGTTCTCGTAGACATCAATATCGGAAAACAGCGCCCCGCTCTGGAACAGCATCCCCATGCGTCGGCGCAGCACGAACAGCGCCTTGCGCGACAGCGCATGGACGTCCTGGCCATCGATGCGAACATGCCCCGCATCGGGGGTCAGCTGACCGCCGATCATCTTGAGCAAGGTAGTCTTGCCGGTACCACTGGGGCCCATGATGGCCGTGATCCGGCCGCGCGGGATGACCAGATCGATGCCGCGGAAGATGTCCATCTCGCCGCGCGAGAAGTGCAGGCTCTCCACTTCCACGAAGGGCGAGTCCGTCATCGTTTTACCATCCTCGAAAATATTATCGAACATCGTATCCTAACCATGCCCCGCGGCGCCAGCGTCCCGCGCGTCTTGCACCGCCCGGGCCCGACATGTTCAATGTGCGCCCGCCACTCACCGTCCCGGATCTCGCCATGCTTCTCCCCCTGCTGATCGTCATGCTCGGCTTCGTCGGCCTGCTATGGAGTGCCGACCGCTTCGTCGGTGCCGCCGCCGCCACCGCCTGGCGGGCTGGCATGAGCACCCTGTTGGTGGGGATGACCGTCGTCTCGCTGGGCACCTCAGCACCGGAGATCGTGGTCTCGGTGATGGCCTCTCTCGATGGCGCGCCTGACCTGGCCATCGGCAATGCGCTGGGCTCCAACATCGCCAACATTGCCCTGGTGCTGGGCGTGACGGCGCTGGTGGTGCCGATCCCGGTGCGCTTCTCCATCGTGCGCCGCGAGCTGCCGCTGCTGCTTGGCGCCACGGGCCTGGCCGGCTACGCCCTGGCCAACGGCCACCTCGAGCGCTTCGACGGCGTGCTGCTGCTGGTGCTGCTGGTGTTCAGCCTGTGGTGGCTGTTCCGCGCCGACACCCCCGATGACGAGAGTGCCGGCGAGATCCCCGGCATGCCAATGGGCCAGGCCCTGGGCTGGCTGGTGGCCACGCTGGTGATCATGGTGGCCAGCTCGCGCGCCCTGGTGTGGGGCGCCAGCGAGCTGGCCCGAGGACTCGGCGTCAGCGAGCTTACGATCGGGCTGACCGTGGTGGCCATCGGCACCAGCCTGCCGGAACTGGCGGCCTGCCTGGCCAGCGCCCTCAAGCGCCACCACGACCTGGCCATCGGCAACGTCATCGGCTCCAACCTCTTCAACATGCTGACCGTGCTTCCGGTGCCGGCGCTGCTGGCCCCGGGCGCCACGGACCCCGCCGCGGCCGGTCGCGACTACCCGGTAATGCTGCTGCTGACCCTGGCCCTGGGGGCGCTGCTGCTGTGGAACCGCCGCGGCCACCTGGGGCGCCTGCCCGGGGGCCTGCTGGTGATGAGCTATGCCGGCTATCTGGCCTGGCTCGGCATTGCCGGCCCCTCCGCCGTCGGCTGACCCTTGAGTGAAACCCCACAACGGGCAACAATCACCGCCATGACCCATGACGCTCCCCCGGCGGCCGGCACATCCCTCCTGCGCGAGAGTGCCCGCCGCACCCTGGAACTGGAACAGCAGGCCATCGCCGCCCTGGCCGGACGCCTCGACGATGCCTTCGACCACGCCTGCGCGCTGATCCTGGCCTGCCGCGGACGCGTGGTGGTCACCGGCATGGGCAAGTCGGGCCATATTGCCGGCAAGATCGCCGCCACCCTGGCCAGCACCGGCACACCGGCCTTCTTCGTGCATCCCGGCGAGGCCAGCCACGGCGACCTAGGCATGATCACCCCCGGCGATGTGGTGCTGGCCCTCTCCCATTCCGGCGAGACCGCCGAGGTCACCGCCCTGCTGCCCCTGCTCAAGCGCATGGGCACGCCGCTGATCAGCATGACCGGCCGACCGGGCTCGACCCTCGGCCGCCATGCCGACGCCCACCTGGATGCCGGCGTCGAGCGCGAGGCCTGTCCGCTGGACCTGGCCCCCACCTCGTCCACCACCGCCGCCCTGGCGCTCGGCGACGCCCTGGCCGTGGCGCTGCTCGAGTCACGCGGCTTCACCGCCGAGGACTTCGCCCTCTCCCACCCCGGCGGCAGCCTGGGCAAGCGCCTGCTGCTGCGGGTCGCCGATCTGATGCACGAAGGCGTTCGACTGCCCAGGGTCGACCTGGGCAGCCCGCTGCGTGATGCCCTGCTGGAGATCACCCGCCAGGGGCTGGGCTTCACCTGCGTGGTCGACGCCGACGGACACCTGGCCGGGGTCTACACCGACGGCGACCTACGCCGTACCCTCGACCAGCACAGTGACCTCTCGGGCCTCACCGTCGACGATGTCATGACCCGGCCCGGCAAGCGCATCGCCCCGGACACCCTGGCCGCCGAGGCGGTACGCATCATGGAGGACAACCGCATCTCGGCGCTGGCCGTGGTCGATGCCGACGGCCGCCCGGTCGGCGCCCTGCACATGCATGATCTGCTCGCCAGCGGCGTCATCTGACGCCCTTTACGCCCACCCCAAGCCCCAGACTGCTGGAGACACCATGAGCCTCGATTCCCCTCCGCTCGACAGCCAACTCATCGACCGCCTGCGCCGCGTCCGCCTGCTCGCCCTGGACGTGGACGGCGTACTCACCGATGGACGCCTCTACTTCCAGGCCGATGGCGTCGAGATCAAGGCCTTCCACACTCACGATGGCCATGGCATCAAGCTGGCGCAGCGTGCCGGCATCGTGGTGGCGCTGATCACCGGCCGCGATTCGCCGATGGTCAGCCAGCGTGCCGCCGCGCTGGGCGTCAAGCATGTCTTCCAGGGGGCCGAGAAGAAGCTCAGCGTGCTGCGCGAGCTGTGCCGCGGCCTGGGGCTGGAGCTCGAGCAGGTCGCCTACTGCGGCGACGACATGCCTGATGTGGCCGCCATCCGACGCGCCGGAGTCGGCATCAGCGTGCCTGGCGCGCCGGCCTATATCCGCCAGCATGCCGACTGGGTTACCGAAGCCGTGGGTGGCCATGGCGCAGTGCGCGAGATCTGCGACACCCTGCTCCAGGCCCAGGGGCACTGGGACGCCGTACTCGACACCTACCTGCACGGCACGACCTGAGCCATGCGCTTGCCGCGCCCTGGCTTTCGCACCGGCCTGTTGCTGCTGCTGCTCGCCCTGGGCGGCGGACTGGCGCTGCTCGACCTGCGCGACACCCCGCTCCCCGGCCCCGTGCCGGGGGGCGAGGCCGGCGAGCCGGACTACTACCTGGAAGACGCCAGGCTGACCCGCTTCGATGCCCAAGGACGCCCCCACCAGCGGCTCGACTCGCCGCGCCTGACCCACACCCCGCATGACGACGTCACCCGTCTGGAGCAGCCGCAGGGACGGCTGCTGGACGACTCGGGACGGGTCTGGCTGGCCAGCGGAGAGCGCGGCACCCTGGGGACGGGCGGCAACCCACTGACCCTCTCCGGCAATGCACGACTCCTGGCCCCCGCCGAGCGCTGGCAGCTCGACACCGAGGTGCTCCACTTCGACGCCGACAGCGGCCATGCCTGGAGCGACACCCCGGCCCAGCTGCGCCAGCCGCCCCAGCGGATGCGTGGCGAGCACTTCGACGCCTGGATCCATGACAACCGCGCCCGGCTGACCGACAATGTACGCGGCCACCATCCGCCCGACACCCGCGAGGAGCCCGAGTCATGACGCCCCCCCCCTTAGCCCCCTTGCTGACCCTTGCTATGGTCGGCTTGCTGATGGGCAGTGCACCAACCCTGGCCCTGGAGGGCGATGCCAGCGCCCCGGTCGAGGTGACGGCCGACCGTCTCGACCTCGATGATCGTGCCGGTACCGCCGTCTACACCGGCGACGTGGACATCCGCCAGGGCAGCATGCAGCTGACCGGCGCCCGGGTGGAGATCCAGCGCAACGACCAGGGCCAACTGGCTCGCGCCACCGCCACCGGCGAGCGCGCCTACATCGAGCAGAAGCCCGCCCCGGACGAGCCTCTGGTCCGCGGCTGGGGGCGCACCATCGTCTACCATGTCGCCGAGCGCCGCATCGAGCTGATCGACCGGGCCGAGCTGCATCAGAGCGGCGATACCTTCGACGGCGGCTACCTGGAATACTTCCTCGACCGTCGCGTGGTCCAGGCGCGCGCCGAGGCCGAGGGCGTTAATGAACGCCAGCGCGTACGCATGACCCTGGAACCCGAGCAGCAGGACGGCCAGTGATGAAGACCCTGAGCGCCCTCCATCTGGCCAAGAGCTACAAGCGACGCCGGGTGGTGCAGGACATCAGCCTTTCCATCGAGCAGGGCCGGATCGTCGGGCTGCTCGGCCCCAACGGGGCCGGCAAGACCACCTCGTTCTACATGATCGTCGGACTGGTGCGGGCCGACGCCGGGGAAGTCCGTATCGACGACCTCGACCTCTCCACGGCGGCCATGCACGAGCGGGCACGGGCCGGCATCGGCTACCTGCCCCAGGAGGCCTCGATCTTTCGCAAGCTGTCGGTCGCCGACAACATCATGGCGATCCTCGAGACCCGCAAGGAGCTCGACCGCGCCGCTCGCAGGGACCATCTCGAGCAGCTGCTCGAGGACTTCCACGTGACGCATATCCGCGACAACCTCGGCATGAGCCTTTCCGGGGGCGAACGCCGCCGGGTCGAGATCGCCCGTGCGCTGGCGACGGAGCCCGCCTTCATCCTGCTCGACGAACCCTTCGCCGGGGTCGATCCCATCTCGGTGGGCGAGATCAAGGGCATCATCCGCCAGCTCAAGGCCCGCGGCATCGGGGTGCTGATCACTGACCACAACGTCCGCGATACCCTGGACATCTGCGATACCGCCTACATCGTCGGTGACGGGCGCATCATCGCCAATGGAGATCCTGAAACGATCCTCGCCGACCAGCGGGTCCGCGAGGTCTACCTGGGCGAGGACTTCCGTCTCTGACCACAGTCACCTGATATATCTGTCGTTATTCCGCGACGGCATGAAGATTGCGCATGGCACGATTGTTGCATTTTTGCGCTTGCAAGCCCCCCGACCAGCGGCTAGGGTTGGGGTTTTCGGCAAGTCGAGGGCACTCGTCTCATGGCCATGAAGGCGTCCCTGCAACTGCGTGTCGGTACCCAGCTGACCATGACCCCCCAGCTGCAGCAGGCCATCGCGCTGCTGCAGCTCTCGACCCTGGACCTGCGCCAGGAGATCCAGCAGGCGCTGGAATCCAACCCGATGCTCGAGGTCGAGGATGACTTCGGCGAGCAGGCGGTGAGCGAGGCGACCGACGAGGAGTGGGCCAGCGAGATCCCCGACGAACTCAGCACCGACAGCGACTGGTCCGACACCTACCAGGACCTCGGCACCGCGCCCACCGGCGGCAGTGGCGAGGGCCCGGACTTCGAGCGCCAGGCATCGGGCCAGAGCCTCCAGGGCCACCTGGCCTGGCAGCTGGCCATGACCGACCTGGACGCACGCCAGCTGCACATCGCCGAAAGCCTGATCGACGGCGTCAACGGCGACGGCTACCTGACCCAGCCCCTGGAGGATATCCGTGACGGCCTCAGGGCCCAGGGCCTCGACGGCCTCAAGACCCGCGAAGTCGAGCAGGTGCTGCTGCGCCTGCAGCAGTTCGAGCCCACGGGGGTCTTCGCCCGCGACCTGCGCGAGTGCCTGATGCTGCAGCTGGCTGCCCTGCCCGACACCACCCCGCTGCTGCCGCAGGCCCGCCGCCTGATCCGCCAGTTCCTAGAGGCGCTCGCCGGCGACGATCGCCGCCTGCTCAAGCGCCGGCTCGGCCTCGACGACGACGCCCTGAACACGGTGATCAAGCGGGTGCGCTCCCTGGACCCGCGCCCCGGCAGCGCCTTCTCCGATAGCGATGGCGCCTATGTCATCCCCGACCTCATCGCCCGCCACACCCGCGATGGCTGGCAGGTGGAACTCAACCCGGAGGCCATGCCGCGGCTGCGCATCCAGCCCGACTATGCCGCGTTGATCCGACGGGCCGACAAGAGCGAGGACAACCAGTTCCTCAAGGACCACCTGCAGGAGGCGCGCTGGCTGATGAAGAGCCTCTCCAGCCGCAACGACACCCTGCTGCGCGTGGGCCGCGAGATCATGGTGCGCCAGCTCGACTTCCTGGAGCGCGGCGAGGAGTCGATGAAGCCGCTGATCCTGGCCGACATCGCCCAGGTCGTGGAGATGCACGAATCGACTATCTCGCGGGTCACCACCCAGAAGTTCATCCACACCCCGCGCGGAATGTTCGAGCTCAAGTACTTCTTTTCCAGCCAGGTGGGGGGCAGCGGCAGCGAGGGCGATGCCCACTCCAGCACCGCCATCCGCGCGCGCCTGCGCAAGCTGATCCAGGACGAGCCGCCTCGCAAACCCCTCTCCGACAGCAAGCTGGTCACTCTGCTCGACGAAGCCGGCATCAGCGTCGCGCGGCGCACGATCGCGAAGTACCGCGAAGCGATGGGCATCCCCTCCTCCAGCGAACGCAAGCGGCTGCGTTGAGGCGCTCCCGCAGGCCCCGGACTTCCTCCTCTCGCGTGGCCGCAAGCGGTTGAAATGACGCCGGTCATGCGCCTTTCGAATCCCCTCGGTCGAGGGGCTATGCAGAACAGCAAAAAGGGTTACAATCGACCCATAACCCGAAAGAGCAAGGAGCGTGTCATGCAAGTCAACATCACCGGCCATCATGTGGAACTGACCGACGCCCTGCGTGACTATGTGCAAGAAAAGCTCACCCGCGTGGAGCGCCACTACGACAATATCACCAACGTGCAGGTCACCCTCTCCGTGGAGAAGGAGCGCCAGCAGGCGGCCTGTACCCTGCATGCTGCCGGTGCCGAACTGCATGCCGAAGCCATGGACAACGACATGTACGCGGCCATCGATGCGCTGGCCGACAAGATCGATCGCCAACTGGTCAAGCACAAGGAAAAGGCCCAGGCCCGCGCCCAGGGCGCCGGTGCCCGCTGATTCCGTCATGACACTGGACGCCATCCTGCCCCCGGAGCGCACCCTCTTCGATGTGCCTGGAGGGAGCAAGAAACGCGTGCTGGAGTTCTTCAGCACCTTCATCGCCCAGAACACGCCCAGTCTCGACAGCCAGGAGGTCTTCAGCCGGCTGATCGGGCGCGAGCGGCTGGGGAGTACCGGTATCGGCCACGGGGTCGCCATTCCCCATGCCCGTAACCCCCACTGCAAGGCCCCCATCGCCGGCTTCCTCAAGCTGGCCGAACCGGTGGACTTCGACGCCATCGACGGTGAGCCGGTCGACCTGGTGTTCGTGCTGCTGGTGCCCGAGGAAGCCGACGAGGCCCACCTGGCCCTGCTCGGCCAAGTCGCCAGCGTGATGAACGATGCCGACACCCGGGCCGGGCTGCGTCACAGCACCAGCCAGCGCGAACTCCATGAACGCCTCACAGAGGCGATCCGACGACAGGCCTCGGCCGGCTGAGCCCTCCCGCCTAGGGGGCCTCTGCCCGGCCATACCCACGACCAGGAGACCCGCATGCAGCTTGTGATCATCAGTGGCCGGTCAGGCTCCGGCAAGTCGATCGCGCTGCAGGCGTTGGAAGACCTGGGCTACTACGCCATCGACAACCTGCCGGCCATGCTGCTCGGTCCGCTCGTCGATGAACTGCAGGATGACCGCTCGCTGCGCTCCTCGATCGCCGTCAGCATCGATGCCCGCAATCTGCCCGCGGCCCTGGAGCGCTTTCCCGAGCTGCTCGAGGAGCTGCGGGGCCGCCGGGTCGACTGCCAAGTGGTCTATCTGACCACCGACGTGCGTGTGCTCCTCGAACGCTACTCCCAGACCCGCCGCCGACACCCCCTGACCCGCGGCAGCGACATGACCCTTGCCGAGGCGATCGATACCGAGGAGCACTCCCTCTCCGAGATCCGCGACCTCGCCGACCTGGTGATCGACACCACGCGCCTCTCGGTGCACGATCTCCGGGGGCGCATCACCGACCAGGTCGCCGGCCACCGCGCCGAGCGGATGACCCTGACCGTGGAGTCCTTCGGCTTCAAGCGCGGCGTGCCGCTCGATGCGGACATCGTCTTCGATGCCCGCTGCCTGCCCAACCCCTACTGGGATCCGGCGCTGCGTGATGCCACCGGGCGCGACCCTAGCATCATCGCCTTCCTCGACGGCTACCCGATCGTCGGCGAGATGCTCGACGACATCCTCGCCTGGGTGGAGCGCTGGCTGCCGCACTACCAGGCCAGCCAGCGCAGCTACCTCACCGTGGCCATCGGCTGCACCGGCGGCCAGCACCGCTCGGTCTACCTGGCCGAACGCCTCGCCGATCAGCTGGCGAGCCGGCATGCCGGAGTGCGGCTGCGCCATCGTGAACTAAGGGTGCAAATCACCCTCCCCGCCGACCAGGACGTGGCCGGGGATAAACAAGAGCAGGAAGGAACCTGACGCGTGCCGAGTCGCAAGCTGACCCTGACCAACCGGCGCGGCTTGCATGCCCGCGCCGCCACCAAGCTGGTGCAATGCTGCCAGCCCTTCGCCGCCCGGGTCACCGTATGCCGCGGTAGCCAACAGGCCGATGCCGACAACATCATGTCGCTGCTGATACTCGCCGCCCCCTACGGCACCGAGCTCGAGGTCTGCACCGAAGGGCAGGACGCCGAGGCGGCCCTCGAGGCGATCACCCGACTCTTCGAGGCCCGCTTCGAGGAGGACGGCTGACGGCGTCAGCCACCCGCCACCATCATCTCGTCGACCAGCCAGCTGCCGGTATGGATGCTGCCGCGAGTATCGATATCGTCGCCGACGCCGACCAGGCCCTGGAACATCGTCTCCAGGTTGCCGGCGATGGTGAACTCCTCCACCGGATGCTGGATCTCGCCGTCCTCGACCCAGAAACCGGCGGCGCCACGGGAGTAGTCGCCGGTCACGCCATTGACCCCCTGCCCCATCAGCTCGGTGACCAACACGCCGCGGCCCATGCGGGCGAGCAGCGCCTCGCGGCTCTCCAGCGGTGCGGTGATGCGCAGGTTGCGCGCCCCCCCGGCATTGCCGGTCGTCTCCAGGCCCAGCCGCCGGGCACTGTAGGCCGAGAGCATGTAGCTGGCCAGGCGGCCGTCGCGCACGAAGACATTGTCGCGGGTCTGCACGCCGTCGCCGTCGAACGGCGAGCTCGCCATGGCGCCGACTTCCATGGGCCGCTCACCGAGGCTGAACCACTCGGGAAAGAGCGGAGTATCGAGCCGATCGCACAGGAAGGAGGCCTGGCGATAGAGGGCGCCTCCGGCGATCGCCCCCATCAGGTGGCCGATCAGGCCACTGGCGAGGGTCGGGTCGAAGAGCACCGGCATCCGCCCGGTGACCGGCCGACGGGCACCCAGGCGTCGCAGCGTGCGGTGAGCAGCACTCTCGCCCACCGCGTCGGCGGCGGCCAGATCGCGTGGGTCCCGGGCGCTGGTGTAGTCATAGTCGCGCTGCATGCCGTTCTCGTCCTCGGCAATCAGCATGCAGGAGAGCGAATGGCGGCTGCCGCGCTGGCTGCCCAGAAAGCCGTGACTGTTGGCATAGACGCGCACTCCCTCGCCGCTGGAGAGGCTGGCCCCGTCGGAGCTCTTGATGCCCGCCATGCCGCGGCCGGCCGACTCGCAGCGCAGGGCCAGATCGGTGGCCGCATCGATGGACAGCGGCCACGGATGGTGGACATCGAGGTCCGGCAGCTCGCTGGCCATCCGTCGCGCCTCGGCCAGGCCCGAGGCCGGATCCTCGCCGGTGTGACGGGCGATGGCCAGGGCCTTCTCGACCACGGCACGCACCGAGGCCTCGCCGGCGTCGCTGGAGGAGGCACTGCCCTTGCGCTGCCCCACATAGACGGTCACGGCGATCCCCTGGTCCCGCGACAGCTCGACCGTCTCCACCTCGCCCTCGCGGACACTGACGCCGACGCCCTGGTCGACGCTGGCCCCCACCTCGCAGGCATCGGCCCCCAGCCGACGGGCCAGGTCCAGGGCCGTCCGGGCGCGACTCTCCAGCAGGGTCTGCTGCGCGGCGGCATCGAAAGCCTGTGTCATGAACGTCTCTCCTCACTTGGTCGGCCATCGGGCCGGCCCTGTCGATGGTGCATTGTCCAGCCCCGTGCCGCGGGCTGATATACTAGTGCGCAATTCGATCCCGACTGAAGTGGAACCGGCATGACCCAGGATGACCTCTCCCCGGCCGACGAGCGGCCCAGCAAGTCCCAGATCAAGCGCGAGATGCAGGCCCTGCAGCAGCTCGGCGAGCAGATCATCGCCATGAGCGATGCCCAGCGCGCCCGTTTCCCGCTCTCCGACGACCTGCTGCATGCCATCGAGGAGACGGCACGCATCAAGGCCCGCGAGGCTCGCCGCCGCCACATGCAGTACGTCGGCAAGCTGATGCGCGGCGAAGATCTCGACGGCATCCAGGCGGTGTTCGACGCGATCGAGAACGAGACGCTGCGCCGCGATCATGCCTTTCATCGCCTCGAGAAGTGGCGCGACCGGCTGATCGACGAGGGCGACGACGCCGTGGAGACCTTCGTCGACGAGTTCCCCGAGGTCGATCGTCAGGCCCTGCGCCAGCTGATCCGCAATGCTCGCCGCGAGCGGGAGCAGGACAAGCCCCCGACCAACGCTCGCCGACTCTTCCGGCTGATTCGCGATACCGCCGGCCTCTGAAGCTGGAAGCTTTAAGCCGGAAGCTGGAAGTTACCAAAGCCCCGTCAAACCATGACTTCTTCCCGCTTCCAGCCGCGAAGCGGCGCTCTTCAAGCTTACAGCTTACAGCTCCCCGAAGGGGTCATGACTGGGTTCCCCCCACGGTCAGTTCGTCGAGCTTGAGCGTCGGCTGTCCCACGCCCACCGGCACGCCCTGCCCCTCCTTGCCGCAGACGCCGATGCCGGTGTCGAGTTCCATGTCGTGGCCGATCATCGAGACCCGGCCCATGGCCTCGGGGCCGTTGCCGATCAGGGTCGCCCCCTTGACCGGCGCGGTGATCTTGCCGTCCTCGATCAGGTAGGCCTCACTTGCCGAGAAGACGAACTTTCCGGAGGTGATGTCCACCTGGCCGCCGCCGAAGCTCACCGCGTAGATCCCGCGGCGCACGCTCTTCAGGATGTCCGCCGGGTCATCGTTGCCGGCGCGCATGTAGGTGTTGGTCATGCGCGGCATCGGCAGGTGGGCGAACGACTCGCGCCGCGCGTTGCCGGTCGGCGCCATGCCCATCAGCCGGGCATTGAGCTTGTCCTGCATGTAGCCGGTCAGGATGCCGTCCTCGATCAGGGTGGTGCTCTGGCCCGGGGTCCCTTCGTCATCGACGGAGAGCGAGCCGCGCCGGTCGTCGAGGGTGGCATCGTCGACCACGGTGACGCCGCGTGAGGCGACCCGCTGGCCGATCCGCCCGGCGAAGGCCGAGCTGCCCTTGCGATTGAAGTCCCCCTCCAGGCCATGGCCCACCGCCTCGTGGAGCAGGATGCCCGGCCAGCCCGGGCCCAGCACCACCGGCATCTGGCCGGCCGGCGCCGCAACGGCCTCCAGGTTGACCAGTGCCTGGCGCACCGCCTCCTTGGCATAGCGCTCGGCGACGTTCTCGTCGCGCAGTCGCACCATGGCATAGCGGCCGCCACCGCCGGCGCTGCCCCGTTCACGGCGTCCGTTGCGCACCGCGATCACGCTGACATTGAAGCGCACCAGCGGGCGAATGTCCGCCGCCAGGGTGCCATCGCTTGCACGCACCAGCACCACCTCGTGGACTCCGGTGAGCGAGGCGCTGACCTGGGCCACCGAGGGATCCGCCGCCCGGGCCACCCGGTCGGCGAGCTTGAGCATGGCGATCTTGTCCTCGGCGGAGAGGCCGGTAAGCGGATCGACCCCGGCATAGCGGGCCTGGCTGGCCATGGCCACGCCCGGCGCCGCCGCCCGTCGCTCGCCGCGGCGCACGATGCCGGCGGCAGTGCGTCCGGTCTCGGCCAGGGCATCGACGGTGATCTGGTTGGAATAGGCGAAGCCGGTCTTCTCGCCGGCCAGGGCGCGCACCCCGACGCCACCATCGATGTTGTAGCTGGCCTCCTTGACCTCGCCGTCCTCCAGCACCCAGCCCTCGTGCCAGCTGCGCTGGAAGTAGAGGTCGGCATAGTCGATGCCCGGCCCCATGGCGTGGCCCAGCCCGTCATCCAGGGCCGCGAGGTCGAGGCCGCCGGGCGTCAGCAGGACAGCGGAGGCCTCGTCGAGCATGGCGTGAGTCTGTGATGTCATTCGGCACTTTCCAGAGAGATCCGCGGCGAGGTCCAGGGGCCCTGCACGCGATAGTGGATTCGGGTCACGCGGTCGATGGCGTCGCCGAACAGCTTGTCGGCGAGGTACAGGGCGCCGCCGACCACCGGGGCGCCGGCCAGCACTGCCGCCAACGGCAGGTTGCTGCTCACCGGGACGGTGACGGCCAGGCGCTGGTCGAGTTCCCGACGCGCCAGGTCGACGCTGCCGTCCAGGGTGAAGCGGGTCGCCGGCCCTTCGATCTCCACCGGACCGCGGGTTTCCAGCACTCCACCATACAGGGTAGCGGCACCGGTGACACGATCGAAGGCGGTCCCCTGGCCGGTGACATCGGAGAAATCGAGCCGCAGCCGACGCAGCAGGTTGTCGACGTTGAGCAGGCCGACGACCCGCGCCGAGGGCGACTCGATGTTGACGAAGCGCCCGTCGCGCAGCGCCACCTCGAGACTGCCCCGGGAGCGGGCCAGGGCGAACTGCCAGGGCGCCCCCGGCCAGGCCAGCTGGCTCGTCACCCGGGTCTCGGCGCTGCGCACGGCCACCGGCTGGCCAAGCACCGCCAGGGCAGTGCCCAGGTCCCGACCATCCAGGTCGAGCCGTGCCCGGGTCAGGCTGTCCCCGGCCCCGCTCGCCTCCCACACCAGGTTGCCATGGGCGCTGATCTGGCCCAGCGTCAGACCCAGGGGATCGACCACCAGCCGGTCGGCCGCCGACCGCCAGCGCCCATTGAAGGGGCCGAGGCGCTGCCCCTGCCAGGTGATCTCGGCGATCCGCAGCCGGCCGTCGGGCAAGGATTCGAGGCCGTCCGGCAGGGGGGTCGCCTCGGGCGGCACATCGAGCTCGTCCAGCAGCCGGCCGCTGCCGCTGGCCGGCGGTACCAGGGCGTCCAGCGCCAGCCGCTCCAGCGTGATATCCAGGGAGTCTCTCAGAGCGGGCCGATACGACAGGTGCCCGCTGGCCAGGCTGCCATCCAGCGAAAGTTCCCAGCCCCCGCCGCGGGCACCGCCCTCCATGGCCAGCGACCCCAGGCAGCGTGACTGGACCTGCAGGCAGTCGGTCTCGATGGCTAGCGAGGAGAGCGCCGCCGGCCCGGCACTGCCGCCCTGGCTGCGGCCGCTCTGGGCGATCAATGGCGACAGTGCACGGGCCCAGTCGGCCACCGGCAGGCGCGGCTGATAGGCCGCGACGCTCCAGCCGGGCCCGCGGGGCCAGGCGTCCGGCCGGCGGCCCAGCCATGCCTGTCCCTGCCCGGAGGCGCCACCGTCGAGCTCGCGCCAGCGCAGGCCCAGCCGGTCGCCCAGGCGGCCATCGAGGCGGCCCTGGGCCAGATCGAAGGTCAGTTGCAAGGGGAGGCGTGCCTCGCGGCGCTTGCCCAACGGCTCGGGCAGGGAGATCGCCAGCCCCTCCAGGCCACTGTCGAGGCGCAGCGAGGCGCCCTGGTCGCCGATCGCCAGGCGCCCCTGCCAGGGCAGCTGGCCCTCCATCAGGCCGCCGAGGCCCGGCATGCCACTCCACTCGGCGATGGCCTGAACTTTGGCCGTGCCGGCGAGGTCGAGCCCGCCGGCCAGGGTGTCGATCTCGCTGGTCACGGGCCCGCCCAGCAGTCGCCCGGCCAGGCGCCCCTCAAGGCCGCCCTCCTCGCCGCGCTGATGCCAGGCGAGCGGGCCCTGGAGATCGCGGAACACCAGCTGCAAGGGGGCATGGACGAGCCTCGGGAAGTCCGCCTCGGTGGCGATGTCCAGGGCCAGGGACTCGGGCTCGCCCAGGGTCAGCGACAGGTCCAGGGTACCAGACGCTCGGCCCTCGCCCTGCCAGTCCTCCACCGCCGCCATCCCCTCGACGGGCAGCGCCAGCAGGTAGCGGCGCAGCGCCGCGGCCGAGGCCTCGAGCTCGCCATTCACCTCCAGACGCTCGTCCGCCAGGCGCACCTCGCCGGCACGCGCCTCGACCCCCAGGCTCTCGGCGCGGTCCACCTCCGCCGTCAGGGTCCCGTCTTCCATCCGCAGGCGCCCGCTGACCTCCTCGAGGGCCGGCCAGCCGGGCGCGAAGGGCAGGCGACCCTCCTCCACGGCCAGGTCCAGTTGCAGGGATGGCGAGGTCTGCTCGCCTTCACCGCTCAAGGGCACATGGAGGCGCAGTGAGCCCTCGGGCACCCGGCCGGCCAGCCCGCCGGCCAGCCAGTCGGCGAGCTCCGGCCCCAGCACGCCCACCGGCAGCCAGTCGATCAGGGGAGTGTCGACGGCGTCCACCTCGCGGAAGTCGAGCTGGAGACCGAAGCCGCCGCGCTGGCCACCGCCCACCGACAGCCCGAAGCCTCCCTCGACCGTTGCCCCGTTCCAGACGACCTCGAGCTCGCGCCCGCTGACGAAGCTGCGCGGGCCATCGTAGGCCCAGTCGATCACGCCGCTGGCCCGGGAGAGCGCCATGGGCGCGCCGAACACCCGCGGAAAGTGCAGCCGGCTGTCGCGGCCGGCGAACTCGACGTGGCCTCTGAGGCCCCGCGAGGTCACCCAGACATCCAGGGGGCCGCCCCCGGGGGCGTGCTGCCAGGGGGACACCGCCACCTCGGTTGCCGAGGCCCGGGCGATCCAGTCGCCGCCCTCCCGGCCCAGCCCCAGGGCGGTGACCCGTCCGCGCGGGTCCAGGCTGTCGAGCACCCGCGCCAGGGCCTCGGGCAGTGGCAGCCGGTCGCGCCAGGCGGCCAGGGCCCCGAGGTCAAACTCGCTGGTGTTGAGCCACCAGCCATCGTCGCGGCTGCGAACATGCCAGTAGCGAGGCACGGCCGGCCCGGTGGCTGCTGCTTCGCCATCTCCCTCGGGGCGGGCCCAGTCGGCGCTGCGCGCATCGCCCTCGAGCCAGCCCTGCCAGCCCGACGCCTCGCGCAGCCACTGGCCGCGGGCCGTCACTCGGTTAAGCACGATGGCCGACGGTGACGTCTCGTCGGCGGCGGACTCGGGCTGGGCGAGGGCCAGCAGGGGGGCCTCGATGTCGAGGCGCAGGTCGGCCAGGGCGCCCCGATGCCAGCGGCCCCAGAGGCGCGCCTCGCCGCTGGCGGCCTCCAGGCGCAGGGCGTCGCCATAACCCAGCACCTCGGACAGCCCCAGCAGGCTGTCCAGGCGCATCTCGGCCTGCAGGGCCGCGCTGAAGTCGCGCAGTCCCGAGGGCCCGGGGACCAGTTCCATCACCGCCCGGATGGCCTGCCCCCGCTGCCCCTCCACCAGCACCTCGCCCTCCAGGTGGGTGCGGCGCGCGTCCCCGGTCATCACCAGGCGCGGCGCCTTGAGCACGGCACGCTCCTTGCGGCCATGCAGCACCAGGCTGACGTCCTCGACCCAGGCACTCTGGCGCAGCAACATGCCGACCCAGAAGTCGAGGCGATCGAGGTCGAAGGCGGCCTCGGGCACCAGCTCGGGGGGAAGCTCCGCGGGCGCTGGCCAGTGCCAGCGTCCGGCCGGATCCTGGTAGAGGTGCACGGTCACGCCCTGTACCCGGGCATCAGCCACCAGGGGCACCCCGGCGGCCAGGCTGGCGAGGCTGTCCAGGCGCAGCTGCGCCCGCTTCACCTCGAGCAAGGGGACATGCCCCAGCCCCTCCCGGGAGCGGATCAGCAGGTCGTCGATCGCCAGGTGCGGATCCAGCCGCTGCAGACCAACCGTCAACTCGTCCAGCTCGACCACCGCATTGAAGCGCGCCGAGAGCAGGCGCTCCAGTCGCGGCGCCTGCTCCTCGAGCAGCACCGGCAGCAGGCGCAGCATCAGGGTCAGCACCGCCAGCAGCGACAGCAGCAGCGCCACCAGGGTCAACAGCCAGCGAGAGACCAGGCGGGTCAAGGACATGGGCTCACATCAGCACGATGTCGTACTGCTCCTGGGAGTAGTGGATCTCCACCTGGAAGCGGATCGGCTTGCCAATGAACTCTTCCAGGTCGGCCACCGCGGCGGACTCCTCGTCGAGCAGGCGATCCACCACCGCCTGGGAGGCCAGCACGGCATAGGTCTCGGCACTGTAGGCCCGGTCCTCGCGCAGGATCTCGCGGAAGACCTCGTAGCAGACCGACTCCGGGGTCTTGAGCGTGCCGCGGCCCGCACAGGTCGGACAGGGCTCGCACAGCGTCTGCTCCAGGCTCTCCCGGGTGCGCTTGCGGGTCAGCTGGACGAGGCCCAGCTCGGTGACGCCGGTACACTTGGTCTTGGCGTGATCGCGCTCCAGCGACTTCTCGAGCATGCGCAGCACCTGACGCTGATGCTCGGTGTCATCCATGTCGATGAAGTCGATGATGATGATGCCGCCGAGGTTGCGCAGCCGCAGCTGGCGGGCGATCGCGGTGGCGGCCTCGAGGTTGGTCTTGAAGATCGTCTCCTCGAGGTTGCGATGGCCCACGTAGCCGCCGGTGTTGACGTCGATGGTGGTCATCGCCTCGGTGGGGTCGATGACCAGATACCCGCCCGACTTGAGCTGCACCTTGCGCCCCAGCGCCTTCTGGATCTCGTCCTCGACGCTGAACAGGTCGAAGATCGGCCGCTCGCCGGCATAGTGCTCGATACGCTCCACCGCCGCAGGCATGAACTCCTCGGCAAACTCGATCAGCTTGACGTAATTTTCCCGGGAGTCGATGCGCACCTTCTCGATATCGTCGCGCATGACGTCGCGCAGGGTGCGCATGAACAGGGGGAGGTCGTCGTAGACCACACCGGGGGCCGGCGCGGTCACCTTGCGCTCGCTGACCCGCCGCCACAGACGCAGCAGGAAGTGCATGTCGGCGGCGAGTTCCTCGACGCCGACGCCCTCGGCGGCGGTGCGCACGATGAAGCCGCCGGTCACCTCCAGCTGCTGCTCGGTGCCGGCCGCCTCGACCAGGCCGCGCAGGCGCTCGCGCTCCATCTCGTCCTCGATGCGCTGGGAGACCCCGTGGTGGGGCGAATCGGGCATGTAGACCAGGTAGCGCGAGGGCACCGAGAGATGGGTGGTCAGCCGCGCCCCCTTGGAGCCGATCGGGTCCTTGGTCACCTGCACCACCAGGGCCTGGCCCTCATGCAGCAGCGCCGCGATGGAGACCTGCTCGTCGGCCGGGGTGCCGGAAGGCATCACCTCGTGGGCATGAATGAAGGCGGCACGGTCCAGGCCGATGTCGACGAAGGCGGCCTGCATGCCCGGCAGCACGCGTACCACCTTGCCCTTGTAGATGTTGCCGACGATGCCACGGCGTCGGGCCCGCTCGATGAAGGCCTCCTGCAGCACGCCGTTCTCCACCACGGCGACACGGGTTTCCATCGGCGTCAGGTTGATGAGTACTTCACCGCTCATGCGGAAATCCTTGTCCAGAAAAGTCTGCCACCATTATGACATAGGCCCGCTCGGGAGAGCCCCGTTCCAGAGCGGCACGCCCTGCCGGGCCAGCAGCTCGGCGGTCTCGAAGAGCGGCAGCCCCACCACCGCCGAGTGGCTGCCCTCGATGTGCTCGACGAACACCGCGGCCAGGCCCTGGATGGCATAGCCGCCGGCCTTGTCCGCCGGCTCCCCGGTGGCCCAGTAGGCGGTAAGCTCGGCGGCGGTGATCGCGCGCATGAAGACGCGGGTGGTCACGCAGGCCGTCAGCAGCCCGGCGGGGCCAGTGACCGCCACGCCGGTGAGTACCTCGTGGGCACGACCGGATAGCCCCCGCAGCATGGCCGCGGCCTGCTCGCGCCCCGCCGGCTTGCCGAGGATCGCGCCGTCGCACACCACGGCGGTATCCGAGCCCAGGGCGGGGTGCGCGGAGAGGCAGGCACCGGCCAGCGCCTTCTCCCGGGCCAGGCGGAGCACATAGTCGTGCGCCGCCTCGCCGGATCTCGGGGTCTCGTCGATGTCCACGGGGCGCACCTCCACCACCACGCCGATCGAAGCGAGCAGGTCGCGACGACGCGGCGAGGCCGAGGCCAGGCACAGCACGGTGTCGGGGGTCATGGCAGCTCCGGAGCGGGGGGCATGAGGGTCAGTTGCCGGCGAGGCGGCGGCCCAGCGCCACGAACAGGGTGGTAAACCAGGGCCAGAGCACGGCCCCGATCAGCGCGGAGAGCAGGAAGGAGAGGTGCATCGAGAAGGGCCCGAACAGGGCCCTGAGCCACTGTTCGGCCAGCTGGACCATGCCCAGCAGCACGAAGATCAGCACCGCCTGCTGGACCAGCGAATAGGCCCGGAAGCGCGCATAGACCAGCGCGCAGAGGAAGGCCAGCAGCGACAGCAGCAGGGCATTCTGTCCCAGCGGCGCGCCCTCGATGAGATCCACCAGAAGGCCCAGCACGAAGCCGTGGAAGACGCCGACCCGCAGCGGCTCGCGCATGCACCAGTAGATCAGCATCAGCCCCAGCCAGTCGGGGCGCCACACCTGCCAGCCATCGGCCAGCGGCATCACCTGCAGGCACAGGGCCAGCAGCAGGGTCACCCAGATCCACAGCAGGTTGGCGGGCGGGAATGTGGCCATCAGGGCGTCTCCTCGTCGGCCGCCGCCGTGCCGGTGCGACGGGCCGCCTCGAGGGCCGGGGCAGCCAGTTCGCCCTCGGGGGGGGCGGCGGGCGGCGCGGGCGGAAACAGCAGCAGAAAGTGCCGTGAGCGCTGCAGCTGTGCCACCGGCGCGGCGGTGACCCGGGCGAAGGGCTCGCCCGGGTCATGGACCACCGCCGAGACCCTGGCCACCGGGTAGCCCGGCGGGAAGCGCTCGCCCAGCCCCGAGGTGGTCAGCAGGTCGCCCTCGCGGATGTCGGCGGTGTCAGGCACATGCATGACGTTGAGGGCATCGTAGCTACCCGCCCCCTGGAGGATGAAGCGCAGCCCGTTGCGATTGATCTGCACCGGCAGGGCATGGCTGGCATCGGCCAGCAGCAGTACCCGGCTGGAATAGGCCGAGGTGGCGGTGATCTGGCCGACCAGCCCCGAGGCATCCAGCACCGGCTGGCCGACGTAGACACCGTCTCGGCGGCCACGGTCGATGACCATCTGGTGGGTGAAGGGGTCGGGGTCGAGCGACAGCAGCTCGGCGGTGATGTAGGGCATGTCGCGCTGGCGGGTGGCCGCGAGCAGTTCCCGCAGCCGCACGTTCTCGGCGGTGAGGCTCGCCATGCGCTGCACCCGATGCGACAGCGTCAGTATCTGCTTGCGCAGGCGACGGTTCTCGTCCACCAGGGCGCGCTGGTCGGAGAGTGCCAGCGAGGCCCAGTTGAGGACATCGCTGGGCAGGCTGACCAGCCACTGAACGGGCGCCACCAGGGTCGAGAGCTGGGTCCGCACGGGCTCCATGCGGGTGAAGCGCGTGTCGACGAACATCAGCGCCGACGCCAGGATCACGCACAACAGCATGCGATAGCCCGGCAGCGGTCCATGCGAGAACAGCGGCTTGATAGGGCGTCCCCCCGGGTCAATCGCTGGACAGCAACTCGAAGGTGTGCTGGTCGATCATCTCCAGGGCCTTGCCACCGCCCCGGGCCACGCAGGTCAGCGGGTCCTCGGCGACGATCACCGGCAGTCCGGTCTCCTCGGCGATCAGCTTGTCGAGATCGCGCAGCAGCGCCCCGCCGCCGGTCAGCACCAGGCCGCGTTCGGCGATGTCGGAGGCGAGCTCCGGTGGCGACTGTTCGAGGGCACTCTTCACCGCAGCGACGATGGAGCCCAGGGTCTCCTGGAGGGCGTCGAGGATCTCGTGGGAGTTGAGCGTGAAGCTGCGCGGGATCCCCTCGGCCAGGTTGCGGCCGCGCACGTCGATCTCGCGCAGCTCGCCGCCCGGATAGGCGCAGCCGATCTCTTCCTTGATCCGCTCGGCGGTGGCCTCGCCGATCAGGCTGCCGTAGTGGCGGCGCACGTAGGCAGTGATCGCTTCGTCGAAGCGGTCACCGCCGACGCGGATGGATTCCGAGTAGACCACGCCGTTGAGCGAGATGATGGCGATCTCGCTGGTGCCGCCGCCGATGTCGACAACCATCGAGCCCTGGGCCTCATCTACTGGCAGGCCGGCACCGATGGCGGCCGCCATGGGCTCCTCGATCAGGAACACCTCGCGGGCGCCGGCGCCCTCGGCGGACTCCTTGATGGCACGGCGTTCGACCTGGGTCGACATGCAGGGCACACAGACCAGCACGCGGGGGCTCGGCGTCAGGAAGGTGCTCTGGTGAACCTTGCGGATGAAGTACTGCAGCATCTGCTCGGTGACGGTGAAATCGGCGATCACACCGTCCTTCATCGGGCGGATGGCGGTGATGTTACCGGGGGTGCGACCCAGCATGCGCTTGGCATCGGCCCCCACCGCGGCCACGCTGCGCATGTTGCCGGACTGGCGAATCGCCACGACCGATGGCTCATCGAGCACAATGCCGCGACCGCGGACATAGATCAGCGTATTGGCCGTCCCCAGATCGATCGACAGATCGCTGGAAAACAGCCCCCTCAAGCGTTTGAACATGGAGTCGTTACCTAGTGCAGTCCGGGAACCCTGTGCGGACGCAAACGGTATCACCGCGGCCCCCCGGCAGCAAGCAAAGTCCCGCGGCGCGCGGCATTCCCGGACCTGCCAGCGAGGCGGCGGATGTGATACCTTCTGCGGTCATTTCCCAGACTCCACTCCCTGTCGAGGACATCCGATCATGGCGCTTGAACACGCAGACGTTCTCAGGGCCGCCCACCTGGCCCGGCTCGGCCTGGACGATCACGAGGCCGCCCACTACCTGGACGACCTGGGCCGCATCCTGGCGATGGTCGACCAGCTCCAGACCCTGGACACCGAGGGGGTCGCACCGCTGGCCCACCCCCTGGAGACCACCCAGCGGCTGCGCGCCGACGAGGTCACCGAGACCGACCAGCGCGACCGCTTCCAGCGCTGCGCCCCGGCGGTGGAGCAGGGCCTCTACCTGGTCCCGCGGGTCGTCGAATGACCCGTGCCACTCCCATCCGTTTCCGGCAAGCCATCACGGAGCCCAGGGCCCATGCATGACAAGACTCTGACGGAACTCGCCACCGGCCTCGCGACCGGTGAGTTCTCCAGCCGCGAGCTCACCCAGGCGCTGCTCGCGCGCATCGACCACCTCGACGGCGGCCTCAACAGCTTTATCACCGTGACCGCCGAGCAGGCCCTGGCAACCGCCGACCGTGCCGATGCCGCCCGCGCCGCCGGCGAGGCCGGCCCGCTGACCGGCGTCCCCCTGGCGCTCAAGGACCTCTTCTGCACCACGGGCGTCAAGACCAGTGCCGGGTCGAAGATGCTCGACAACTTCGTCGCCCCCTACGACGCCACCGTGGTCGAGAAGCTCAAGGCCGCCGGCACCGTGAGCCTGGGCAAGACCAACATGGACGAGTTCGCCATGGGCTCCTCCAACGAGAACAGCTTCTTCGGGCCAGTGCAGAATCCCTGGGACCGGGACGCCGTGCCGGGCGGCAGCTCCGGGGGCAGCGCCGCCGCCGTGGCCGCGGGCCTGGTACCCGCCGCCATGGGCACCGACACCGGCGGCTCGATCCGCCAGCCGGCCGCCTTCTGCGGCATCACCGGCCTCAAGCCCACCTACGGACGGGTCTCGCGCTACGGCATCATCGCCTATGCCTCGAGCCTCGACCAGGCCGGCCCCATGGCACGCAGCGCCGAGGACTGCGCCCGCCTGCTCGGCGCCATCGCCGGCCATGACCCGCGCGACTCCACCAGCGTGGCCCGCGGCGTGCCCGACTACACCGAGGAGCTCGACGCCCCCCTGGCCGGGCTGAAGATCGGCCTGCCCCGGGAATACTTCGGCGACGGCCTCGACCCCGCGGTGGAGGGCGCCGTGCGCGAGGCGATCCGCGTCTACGAGTCGCTGGGCGCCACGGTGCGCGAGGTCAGCCTGCCGCACACCCACTACGCCATCCCGGCCTACTACGTCATCGCCCCGGCGGAGGCCTCGTCCAACCTGGCGCGCTATGACGGCGTGCGCTTCGGCCACCGCTGCGACGCCCCCGCCGACCTGACCGACCTCTACAAGCGCTCGCGGGCCGAGGGCTTCGGCGAGGAGGTCAAGCGGCGCATCCTGATGGGCACCCACACCCTCTCCGAGGGCTTCTTCGATGCCTACTACAAGAAGGCCCAGCAGGTCCGCCGGCTGATCCGCCAGGACTTCCTCGACGCCTTCGACGAGGTCGACGTGCTGATGGGGCCGGCCTCGCCGACCCCGGCCTTCGACCTGGGGGCGAAGAAGGACCCGGTCTCGATGTACCTGCAGGACATCTACACCATCGCCATCAATCTGGCGGGCATCCCCGGCATCAGCGTGCCGGCCGGCTTCGTGGGCCATCGCCCCGCGGAAGGCCGCCCCACGGAAGGCCGCCCCGCGGAAGGCCGCCCCACGGAACGCCGCCCTGCGGAAGGCCGCCCCGTGGGCCTGCAGATACTGGGCACCCACTTCGCCGAGGCGCGGCTGCTCAACGTCGCCCACCAGTTCCAGCAGGCCACCGACTGGCACCTGCGTCGTCCCGCGCTTGCCGAGGAGACCCTCTGATGCAATGGGAAACCGTGATCGGGCTGGAGGTCCACGTCCAGCTCGCCACCAAGTCGAAGATCTTCTCCGGCGCCTCCACCGCCTTCGGTGCCGAGCCCAACAGCCAGGCGTGCGCCGTGGACCTGGGGCTGCCCGGCGTGCTGCCGGTGCTCAACGAGGCCGCGGTGGCCATGGCTGTGCTGTTCGGACTGGGGATCCACGCCGAGATCCCCGAGGTCTCGGTGTTCGACCGCAAGAACTACTTCTACCCGGACCTGCCCAAGGGCTACCAGACCAGCCAGATGTATCACCCCATCGTCGGCTCCGGCGAGGTGGAGATCACCCTGGGGGATGGCGCGACCAAGCGCATCCGCGTGCATCACGCCCACCTGGAGGAGGATGCCGGCAAGTCGCTGCACGAAACCTTTGCCAACGGCAGGGGCCACGCCATGACCGGCATCGATCTGAACCGCGCCGGCACCCCGCTGCTGGAGATCGTCTCCGAGCCGGACATGCGCTCGGCGAAGGAGGCCGCGGCCTATCTCAAGGCCATTCATTCGATCGTCACCTACCTGGGCATCTCGGACGGCAACATGGCCGAGGGCTCGATGCGCTGCGACGTCAATGTCTCGGTGCGCCCGCGGGGCCAGGCGAGCTTCGGCACCCGCGCCGAGGTCAAGAACGTCAACTCCTTCCGCTTCGTCGAGCGCGCCATCGCCTTCGAGGTGGAGCGCCAGATCGAGCTGCTCGAGGACGGCGGCGAGGTGGTCCAGGAGACCCGCCTGTTCGACCCGGAGCGCGACGAGACCCGCAGCATGCGCACCAAGGAGCAGGCCAACGACTACCGCTACTTCCCCTGCCCCGACCTGCTGCCGGTGGTGCTCGATCGGGCCTATGTCGACTACCTGCGCGACCACCTGCCGGAGCTGCCCGCCGACAAGCGCGCCCGCTTCCAGACGGCGCTGGGGCTCTCCGCCTATGACGCCGGGGTGCTCTCGGCGAGCCGCGAGATGGCCGAGTACTTCGAGGCGGTCAAGGAGGTCTGCGGCGATGCCAAGCTGGCCGCCAACTGGGTCCAGGGCGAGCTCTCCGGCGCGCTGAACCGCGAGGGCCTGCCGATCCAGGACAGCCCGGTCTCGGCGACCCAGCTCGGCGAGCTGGTCAGTCGGGTGATGGATGACACCATCAACGGCAAGGCCGCCAAGCAGGTCTTCCAGGCGCTGTGGAACGGCGAGGGCCAATCCGCCGACGAGGTGATCGAGGCCAAGGGACTCAAGCAGGTCACCGACACCGGCGCCATCGAGGCGATGATCGACCGGGTGATCGCCGACAGCCCCGCCCAGGTGGCGCAATACCGGGATGCCGAACCCGACAAGCGTGGCAAGATGATCGGCTACTTCGTCGGCCAGGTGATGAAGGCCTCCCGGGGCACCGCCAATCCCCAGCAGGTCAACGACCTGCTCAAGGAAAAGCTCGACGCCCTGTGCTGAGCATCGGGGCGGGCCTCGCGCCCGCCCCCCCGATTTCAAAGGACGACCCATGGCAGACGATGTCGGCGCGCGCCTGCGTGCCCTGCGCACCCTGAAGGGCATCTCCCAGCGCGAGCTGGCCAAGCGCTGCGGCGTCACCCACTCCAGCCTGTCGCTGATCGAGCAGGGCAAGGTGAGCCCCTCGGTCAGCTCGCTGAAGAAGATCCTCGACGCCATTCCGATGAGCGTCGGGGACTTCTTCACCATGGACCTGGAGAGTCGCAACCAGGTGTTCTATTCGGCCGACGAGCTGGCCGACGTGGGCTCGGGTGATGTCATCTACAAGCTGGTAGGCGCCAACCGCGCCAGCCGCGCCCTGGCCTTCATGATCGAGACCTACCCGCCCGACGCCGATACCGGCCGCGAGATGATCGCCCACCAGGGCGAGGAGGCCGGCGTGGTACTGGAGGGCGAAATCGAGATCACCATCGGCGCCGAGACGCGTCTGCTCACGGTCGGCGAGGCCTACTACTTCGACACCAACGTCCCCCACCGCTTCCGCAATCCAGGCCGCGAGCCCTGCCGGCTGGTCAGCTGCGCCACCCCGGCGCGGACCTTCTGACCCGCCGCCTCAGGCGCCCTTCAGCTTCTCTATCTCCTCGCGCAGCGCCTCCGCCTCCTCGGTCAGCGAGGCGTTGGCGCGCATGTCGCCGTTTCGGGCGGCCAGCATGGCCTGCTCGAGCTTGCGCTCGTAGGTCTTCTGCAGCTTCTTGGAGGGATCGCTCTTGAAGAGTCCGAACATGGCGGTGGCTCCTGCCGGGAATGTCCCGACAGGCTACGCGTCTCGCCGGCATAAAGCGATGCAATAGTTGTACACTTATAAATTTTCGTACACGAAGACCGAGAGCGTTTTCATCAGGTCGAAAGCGACATCCATACCATCTTGAGCTCGGAGTATTCCTCCAGGCTGTGGTGGGACTTGTCCCGGCCATTGCCTGACTGCTTGACCCCGCCGAAGGGGACCGTCTGGTCACCACCGGCCCAGTTGTTGACAAACACCTGGCCGGAGGCCAGCCGCCGCGTCACGCGCATGATGCGGTCGATGTCCTGGCTCCACAGGCCCGCGGCCAGGCCGAAGTCGCTGTCGTTGGCCATGGCGACGGCCTCCTCCTCGCTGTCGAAGCCGAACACCGAGAGCACCGGCCCGAAGACCTCCTCGCGGCCGATGGCCATCGCCGGGGTCACGCCATCGAACACCGTCGGCGAGATGAACAGCCCCTTCCCCTCCAGCGCCTGGCCCCCGGTGCGCAGCCGGGCGCCCTCCTCCACCCCGCGGCGGATATAGTCCATGACGCGCCGATGTTGTGTTTCATCCACGATCGCCCCCATGAAGCTCTCCGGGTCGAGCGGGTCGCCGGGCTGCATCCCCTCGGCGGCGGCCAGCACCTTCTCGACGAAGGCCTCGCGGATCGAGTTCTCCACCAGCAGGCGGGAACCGGCGATGCACACCTCGCCCTGGTTGTGGAAGATCGCCTCGGCGGCGTGCTGGGCCACCCCGTCCAGGTCCTTGCAGTCGGCGAAGACGAGGTTCGGGCTCTTGCCGCCGCACTCCAGGAACACCTTCTTGAGGTTCGACTGGCCGGCGTACTGCATCAGCTGCTTGCCCACCCCGGTGGAGCCGGTGAAGGCCAGGCAGTCGACCTGCATGGAGAGCGCCAGCGCCTTGCCGACGGTGTGACCGAAGCCCGGCAGCACCTGGAAGACCCCGCGGGGCAGGCCCGCCTCCTGGGCCAGCTGGGCCAGGCGCAACGCCGAGAGCGGCGACTTCTCCGAGGGCTTGAGGATGACGCTGTTGCCGGCGGCCAGCGCCGGGGCGATCTTCCAGGCGGTCATCATCAGCGGGAAGTTCCAGGGCACGATGGAGGCCACCACCCCCAGCGGCTCGCGCAGCACCAGCGCCAGGGTCTCCTCGCCGGTGGGGGCGACCTCGCCGTAGAGCTTGTCGATGCACTCCGCCTGGTAGCGCAGGCAGCCGATGGCCCCGGCCATGTCGCCCAACGAGCTATTCACCGGTTTGCCCATGTCCAGGGTATCGAGCAGCGCCAGCTCGTGCTTGTTGGCCTCCATCAGGTCGGCCAGGCGCAGCAGCACCTTCTTGCGCCGCCCCGGCGCCAGGCGCGACCAGGCGCCGCCGTCGAAGGCCGCGCGGGCATAGCCCACCGCCTTCTCGGCATCGGGGCCGTCGCAGCTGGCGACCCGAGCCAGGCGCTCGCCGGTGGCCGGGTTGAGGGTGTCGAAGGTCTCACCGCTCTCGGCATCGACGAAGGCGTCGTCGATGAAGGCACGCGACTCGAGGGTCAGGTCGGCGGCCAGGGCCTGCCAGTCGGCCAGCGTCTTGGGTTTGTCGGGACGGCTCATGCGGGTCTCTCCTCGGGTTGCGGTTCGCAGGCGACCCGCGGCGCCAGGCACCGGGCGGTCTCGTCCAGCGCCTCGCGGGCCAGGGTCACCAGGTCATCGATCTGCTCGCGGGTGATCACCAGAGGTGGGGCGATGATCATCGTATCACCCACCGAGCGCATCACCAGGCCATGGCGGAAGCTGATGTCGCGGCACAGGTTGCCGGCGGCGAGGGCCTTGTCGAAGCGCTCGCCGCTGGCAGGGTCGATGAGCTCCAGGGCCCCCATCAGCCCCAGCGAGCGGGCCTCGCCGACCAGCGGATGGTCGGCGAGCGTGGCCCAGCGACGCGCCAGGTAGGGCCCCCGGTCGTCGCGCACCCGCTCGACCACGCCCTCGGCCTCCATGATCTCCAGGTTCTTCAGCGCCACCGCGGCACATACCGGGTGACCCGAGTAGGTAAAGCCGTGGAAGAACTCGCCGCCCTCCTCGATCAGGGTGTCGGCGACCCGATCGCCGACCAGCACCCCGCCGATCGGCAGGTAGCCGGAGGAAAGCCCCTTGGCGATGGGCACCAGGTCGGGGGCGAGATCGAAGTGGACGCTGCCGAACCACTCGCCGAGGCGACCGAAGCCGCAGATCACCTCATCGACCACCAGCAGGATGTCGTATCGTGCCAGGACCGCCTTGACGGCGGGCCAGTAGCTCGCCGGCGGCATGATGGCACCGCCGGCGCCCTGCACCGGCTCGGCGATAAATGCCGCCACCCGATCTTCCCCCAACTCCTCTATCTTCGCCTCGAGGGCCACTGCGCACTCACGGCCGAAGGCCTCGGGATCCTGGCCTTCGGGACGACCCTCGCCAAACCAGTAGGGCTGACGCACATGGGTGATGCCCGGCACGCAGGGGCCGCCCTGGTCGTGCATGGGCGCCATGCCGCCCAGGCTCATGCCGGCCACGGTGGAGCCGTGGAAGCCGTTCTCGCGGCCGATCACCCACTGCTTCTCCGGCCTGCCCTTCAGCGCCCAGTAGCGGCGCACCATGCGTAGCACGGTGTCGTTGGCCTCGGAACCGGAGCCGGTGAAGAAGACGTGGTTGAGGTGCGCCGGCGCCAGCGCGCAGAGCTTCTCGGCGAGCTTCACCGCCGGCGGGTGCGTGGTCTTGAAGAAGGTATTGTAGTAGGGCAGCCGGCGCATCTGCTCGGTGGCGGCCGTGACCAGCTCCTCGCGCCCGTAGCCCAGGTTGACGCACCACAGGCCCGCCATGCCATCGAGAATCCGGTTGCCCTCAGCGTCGAAGATGTAGACCCCTTCGGCGCGTTCGATAAGGCGGCTGCCCTCTTCGCCCAGTGCCTTGAAGTCGGTGAAGGGGTGCAGGTGGTGGGCACGATCCAGTGCCTGAAGCGACTGCGACATGCTGGCTCTCCGGGTCGGGTCGACGAGTTCAGGCGTCGACGGCGGGTGACGGGATGCGGGCACCGCAATGGACGTCGCAGGCCGCGGCGAAGGCCCGGAACAGGGCGTCATACAGCGGGTGCTCGCAGGGCTTCCACTCGGGGTGCCACTGCACCGCCAGGGCGAAGCCAGGAGCACCGGTCACCGAGATCGCCTCGACGAGCCCATCCGGGGCCACGGCCTCGGCGACGAGCCCCGGCCCCAGCTCGGCGATGCCCTGCTGGTGCAGCGAATTGACGCGGGACAGCGGCTCGGGGTAGAGCGCGGCGAGCCGTCCGCCGGGCACCAGGGTGATGTCGTGGCTCGGGGCATACTTCGCCTCGCGGTCGCCTTCCGGCTCACGATGGTCAAGCATGCCCGGCACCCGCTGCACCGCCTGGTGAAGGGTGCCGCCGAAGGCCACGTTGAGCTCCTGGAAGCCGCGACAGATGCCCAGCAGCGGCAGCCCCAGGTCCAGGGCGGCGGGAATCCAGCCCAGCGCCGCGGCATCGCGATGGGGGTCATCCCGGGTGTTCTCCGGGGCACGTTCGGCCCCGTAACGCTGCGGCTCCACGTTGGTGTAGCTGCCGGTGAGCAGCAGGCCGTCCAGCGACGCCAGCAGCTCGCTCTCCACGGCGTCCTCCCACACCGGCAGGATCACCGGCGCCAGACCATAGTCGCGCAGGGCGGAGAGGTACTTGTCGGTGACCATGTGCGCGGGGTGGCCTTCCACCTCGCGCCGACAGGCGATCACGCCTACCAGGGGTCGAGTGCGCATGGCAGTCTCCTTGGAACACGCATGATGATTGTTATGCTTTGCTCAACATAACGTCGTTGATTAACCTTGCCAACCCCCGCCGAAGCCCGGCCGGCGCCCATACCCATCAACCCATTGTTTTTTATTGAAAAGAAAGAGATATCGATGATCCTGTAGCCATCAGCACCCACCACCATGCGTAAAAGATTTGACAACATAGACGTGTGATTCAAAGATGACAGCCATCGAACAATGACCCACAGCCGATAGGTGGCCCCATGCCCTCCTCTGCCGATGAAGCCCGCGACTTCCTCGACCGCCATCCCGACGTCGACAGCATTGACCTGCTGATCAGCGACCTGAACGGCGTGTTGCGCGGCAAGCGCATCCCCCGCGACAACCTCGAGAAGGCCTTCCGCGACGGGGTCAACCTGCCCGCTTCGGTGTTCGCCCTGGACATCCTGGGCAACACCATCGAGGCCACGGGTCTGGGCCTCTCGATCGGCGACAGCGATCGGGTCTGCCGCCCGGTGGCGGGCAGCCTGATGCCGAGCCCCTGGCTGCGCGACGCCCGCCAGGCGCAGCTGCTGATGACCATGACCGAGGCCGACGGGGCGCCCTTCTTCGCCGACCCGCGCCAGGTGCTCGCCCGGGTGCTGGAGCGCTTCCTCCGCGCCGGGCTGACGCCGGTGGTGGCCGTGGAGATGGAGTTCAGTCTCGTCGATCGCCGCCGGGACCCCCTGGGCATGGTCCAGCCGCCCTGCTCGCCGGCGACCGGCGAGCGCGCCGCGCAGAGCCAGCTCTACTCGATCAACGAGCTCGACGAGTATGCCGACCTGCTAGAGGAGATCCATGCCGCCGCCCGGACCCAGCGGCTGCCGCTGGATACCGCCCTCAAGGAGTGCGCCCCGGGACAGTTCGAGATCAACCTGATCCACTGCGATGATGCCCTCGCGGCCTGCGACAGCGCGGTGCTGCTCAAGCGCCTGATCAAGGGCGTGGCCCTGCACCATGGTTTTGAGGCCACTTTCATGGCCAAGCCCTATGGCCAGGAGGCCGGCAACGGCACCCATGTCCATATCAGCCTGCTCGACGAGGCGGGGAATAACGTCTTCGCGGCCGAGGACGGCGCCCCGCTCGGCACGCCGCGGATGCAGCACGCCGTGGCCGGGCTGCTCGAGCTGATGCCGGCCTCCATGGCGCTCTTCGCCCCCAACCTCAACTCCTTCCGCCGCTTCCAGCCCGGGCTCTATGTGCCGATGGCCCCCACCTGGGGCTACGACAACCGCTCGGTGGCGCTGCGCATCCCCTCGGGACCCAATGCGGCGCGGCGCATCGAGCACCGGGTGGCCGGCGCCGACGTCAACCCCTACCTGCTGCTGGCGACCCTGCTCGGGGCCATCGACCATGGGTTGCAGCAGCGGCTGACGCCACCGCCGGCCATCACCGGCAACGCCTATGACCAGGCCGCACCCAGCCTGACCAACAGCTGGTGCCAGGCCCTGGACCTGCTGGAGCAGAGCGAGCCCCTGGCCGAGGCACTGGGCGCGGACTTCCTCGCGGTCTTCCTGGCCAATCGCCGTGCCGAGCGCGACCAGGCCCTGCAGGCGGTCAGCAAGCTCGAGTACGACTGGTACCTGCGCCACGTGTGACCTCGAGTGCCCTCGACTCCATGGTCACCGGGAGAGCGTTGTCGTGCCGTCACGACACCGATCGCGCGACCCGGCAGGCCTACTCGAGGAGACGCATCCCCTGTTCGATATCGACGGCGATGGCGTGGCAGAACCCTTCCCTGTCTCCCAGGGACAGGGCCAGGGTCACGTCACCATACCCCAAACAGACTCATATGCAGCTCCGCCCATCACCCGGTTGCTACCTCCATGAGGCCCTGAGAGTGTGATCACACCTTGCAGCGAGCATTGTCATGACCCAGTCGCGCCCCCGTCCTACTATTCTGCGTCCGTCATCAGGAAATCCGATTACCCCATTCTCGAGGGCAATCACCGGGTCGACGTCGCTATCGTGGGTGGCGGCTTCACGGGCGTGGCCACGGCCGTCGAGCTGAGCGAGCGGGGCTATCGGGTGGCGGTGATCGAGGCGAACAAGATCGGCTGGGGGGCCAGTGGACGCAACGGCGGCCAGGTCACCGGCAGCCTGTCCGGCGAGGACGCCATGCGCCGCCAGATGCGTCGCACCCTCGGCGATGAGGCCGCCGATTTCGTCTGGGATCTCCGCTGGCGCGGCCAGCGCATCATTCGCGAACGTGTCGAGAAATACGCCATTCCCTGCGACCTCAAGCACGGCCACCGCCAACGCGATCAACCGGCGGACGCCTGAGGCGCCTTGCCCCCGACAACGACAGCGCCCCGGCCAGTGATGGCCGGGGCGCTGTCTTTCATGACGAGATGGCGCTCCTTCAGCCACCTTGCGAGGAGACGGCACTCCACTGCGGCTGCCCCTCCTCGATCAGCACCCGGTCGCCCTGGGGCGGGTTGTCCAGGCGGCTGGTCTGCACCGTCTCGCCGTGGCGCCAGGTGACCTGGTAGCCCTCGGTCTCCTGACGGGTGTCGACCACGGTACGGCACTCCTGGCGGGTGGTGGTACGCGGCTGGGACTGTGCCGCCTGGGCATGCTGGCGTGCCTCCACGCGCTCCTGGACCTCACGGCCGGCCAAGCCGCCGCCGATGGCCCCGGCCAGCGTGGCTATCTTCTTGCCGCTGCCGCCGCCGACCTGGTTGCCGAGCAGGCCGCCGACGATGGCCCCGGCGGCGGTGCCCACCACGCGATGGGGATCACGGCTGGCGCCCTGCCCCGTCGGGGCTTCCGGTGGCAGCTGCACGACCACCTGCTCGCACACCTCGCGGGGGGTCTCCACGGTGCGCGTCAGGGTCTCCACGCTGGTAATCTCGGCGTACTCGGGGCCGCGCTGCTGGTCCTGGATCTGCCAGGCTCCGAAGGCCAGCCCGCCCAGCCCCAGCACGGCCAGGGTAGACCCCACCACGATCGATTTGCTCATCTGTCACCTCCTGAAGGGCGCGGGACGCCACTGCTGAAATACCATCGGACTCCAGGCGTGAGTGACCATGACGGCTTGGGGCGATGAGAGGGGTCGCGCAATCCGGCACCACCCGACGAGGTCCAGTATAGGCCGACATGCCCTCTCGAGGTGGCGAGGGAGACGGCTTCCACATTCTCTCCCTGGCTGTCGCCCGATGGAGACAGCCACGGCGGTCAAGCCAGCGGCTCGCTGGCGGAGGTGACGAGCTGGGCATTCGGCGCATCGACCGCCGGCCGATCGGGCATCAGGTCCTGACGTGTCTCCAGCCAGCGGCGGGTGGCGGCGACCCGGTTGAAGGTGAAGACATGCAGGCCGACGAAGCCGGCACCGGGATCGCCCAGGACCGGCCCCACCCCCTCCAGCAGGGCATCGGGATAGTAGGGCGAGGGCCTCAGCAGCCGTGCCATCCAGCCCGACTGGCGGCGCAGGGCGCGCACCGAGGGGCCCAGCCCCAGGCGCAGGGCGATGGCGAGGAGTCGTCTGGGCTCCATCACCCCGGGAATGCCGGCATGGACCGGCAGCGGCAGGCCGAGCCGCCGCTGCCGCTCGCGCCAGGCCAGCAGCGGCCTCGCCTCGAAGCACAGCTGGGTCACGGCGTAGTCGGCCAGCGCCGCCTTGGCCTCCAGGTCACGCTGCAGGTCGGCCGCCTCGATGCGGTGGTGACCCTCGGGATAGGCGGGCACGCCGAGGCGCGCCGGGCGCAGCGTCAGGCCGGCCATGGCCTCGAGCAGCGCCAGTCCGTGGGGGTAGGCCCCCACCGCTCGCTCGGCGTCGCCGCCCACCACGAAGGCGTCATCGATGCCCAGCGCCGCCACGCGCCCCAACAGCCGCTCCAGGTGGGCGCGGTCGTGCACCATCCGGGCGGCGAGGTGCGGCACCACCCGAAAGCCCCGCCCGACCAGCCACTCGCTGGCCGCCAGGGTGCGCTCGAGTCCGTGGCGCGGCGAGCAGGTCACGGTGACCACGGCGCCGTACGGCAGGGCCCGGGCCGTGTCCTGCAGGCCGGTGATGGGCAACAGCTCGTAGCGGCTCGCCTGCCAGACGGGGCGGGCGAGGGCCGCCGTCAGGACGGCCCGATTGGCATCGTTCATGGCGGTTTATCCCTTGGGAATTGCCTTGCTGGGATCATGGAAGGGCTTCTCCACCACCACGGCGTCCTGGGGGCCGGTATTGGCCTCGATGCGCAGCGGCGTGCCCAGCTCGGTGTACTCGAACGGCACCATGGCGTAGCCGATGTTGCGTTCCTGGCGCGGCGAGCGGGTGGCCGAGGTCACCTTGCCGATCCGCTCGCCGTGCGCCGCGAACACCGGGAAGACATCGATCATCGCGCCGTCGGTGAAGTAGCCGACGCTCGGGCCGTCGATCTCCACCCCCACCAGCTTGCGCGACACCCCCTCGGCCTTGATGCGCTCCAGGGCGGCGCGGCCGATGAAGTCGTCGTCGCCACGCAGGTCGACCATCCAGTCGTAGCCCATGCCCACCTCGAAGGGGTTGGTGTCGTACCAGATGTCGCAGCCGAAGGCGAGGATGCCGCCCTCGATGCGGCGGATGTGGCAGGGGCCGATCACCTGCATGTCGTGGGGGCGGCCGGCCTCGAAGACCCGCTGCCAGAGCGCCTCGCCGAAGCGGCTGGCCTCGCGCAGGTAGATCTCGTAGCCGATCTCCCCGGAGTAGCCGGTGCGCGAGATCACCAACGACATGCCGTCGAGCTCGGCCTCCATCAGGTGGTAGTAGGGCATCGACAGCACCGCCTCACCGAACAGGTCCACCATCACCGCCTTGGCCTTCGGCCCCTGGACCTGCACCGGCGCCACGTCCACTTCCTGGAGGGTGACGTCGAGGCCGGAATTGACCGCCAGGCCGCGACACCATAGCAGGATGTCGCTGTCGGCCAGCGAGAGCCAGAAGCGGTTCTCCTCGACACGCAGCAGTACCGGGTCGTTGAGGATGCCGCCGTCGGGGGCGGTGACGAAGACGTACTTGCACTGCCCCACCTGGCAATGACGCATATCCCGGGGGACCAGCCGCTGGGTGAAGGCGAAGGCGTCGGGGCCTGCGATCTCGATCTGGCGCTCGACGCCGACGTCCCACAGGGTCACGCCCTGCACCAGGGCCCAGTACTCGTCTACCGGATCGGTGTAGAGGCGCGGATGGTAGTGGTGGTTATAGACGCTGTACTTGCGCACCCCGTGTCGCCGCGAGGCATAGAAGAACGGCGACTTGCGGATGCGCGGATAGAGCAGGATCTCCGGTGCCGATGGGGTGTTCTGAGTGCTCTGGATGCTCTCAATGGCCTGGGACATGACCGTCTCCTCCCCTGTCTCGCTGGCGGGGACCGGCGCCCGCCGGCCGCCCTTGCCTTCGACACTAGCCCCGGTGGCGACGGCCCATCTCGCCATGGACGCCCCGCTCTTTGGCGTGGGCGACAGGGCCGGCCGCGGCCTGTCGCCGCCAGGCAAGGGGGCGTCGCCGCGGGACAGCGTGCCGCCCGGGGCCTGCCTTATCCTGCGGGAAACCCTCGAAATGAGGAGGACGACCATGGCGACCCTACCCTCGCAGGCAGACGCGGTGATCATCGGCCTGGGCGGCATCGTCGGCGCCTCGGTGGCCCACCACCTGATCGAGCAGGGCTGGACGAACCTGGTGGGGCTCGAGACCTCCGCCCTCCCCTCGGACATCGGCTCCACCGCCCACGCCTCCGATTTCTGCTTCATGACCGCCCACGATCGGCTCTCCTGCTACACCACCACCTACAGCCAGCGCTTCTATGAGGCCCTGGGGCACTACCACAAGGTCGGCGGCCTGGAGATCGCCCGGGTCGGCGACGAGGCGCGCCTGGCCGAACTGCAGCGCAAGGTCGCCTCGGGCAAGGCCTTCGGCACCAACGTCCGCATGGTAAATGCCGACGAGGTGGTGGCACGCTTTCCCCTGCTCGACCGCGACCAGGTGCTGGGCGGCATGTGGGACCCCGACGCCGGCCTGGTGATCCCGCGCTCCCAGCGGGTGGCCGGCGAGCTGATCGAACGCGCCGTGGCGGGCGGCCAGCTGCGCGCCTTCGCCGAGACCCCGGCGCTGGATATCGACGTCCAGGACGGCCGGGTGTGCGGCGTCGAGACGCCCAGGGGCTATGTCGCCACCCCGCGGGTGATCATCACCTCGGGCATCTGGGGGCCGATCCCCGCCGCCATGGGTGGCGCGGCCCTGCCGCTGATGCCAGTGGAGCATCCGCTGCTGTTCTTCGGCCCCTTCGAGACCTTCGCCGGCACCGGCAAGGAGATCGGCTACCCGCTGCTGCGCGACCAGGGCAACTCCGCCTACCTGCGCGATACCGGCGACCCGACCAGCACCGAGGGCGGCCAGCTGGAGTGGGGCTACTATGAGTCCCGCGAGCCGCGGCTGGTGGATCCTCGCGCCATCCTCCCGCGCGACCGGGCACGCCTCTCGCCCTCCATGCGCGACCTCGAGCTGGACCAGGTGGCCGAGGCCTTCGCGCGGGCCATCGAACTCGCCCCCGTGCTCGGCGAACTGGGCTGGGACGAGAAGCACTCCTTCAACGGCCTGCTCTCGGTCACCTCGGACGGCGGCTCCCTGGTGGGCGAGTCGCCGGAGACCCGCGGCCTGTGGTTCTGCGAGGCCGTCTGGGTCAAGGACGGCCCCGGCATGGGCAAGCTGCTCGCCGACTGGCTGACCCATGGCCGCCCCGAGCTCGACCCCTGCGGCATCGACATCGCGCGCTTCTACCCGGTGCAGAAGACGCCCCACCACGTCCTGGGCCGCTGCCGGGAGATCGCCCGCAAGATCTACGACCCGCCGGTGCACCCCCGCGAGCCCTTCGAGAGCGGCCGCGACCTGCGCCGCGGCCCCTTCTGGCCCCGCGAGAAGGCGCTCGGCGGCCACTTCATGGAGGCCGCCGGCTGGGAGCGCGCCCACGGCTACGCTGCCAACGAGGCGCTGCTGGAGCGCTATGCCGAGCGGGTGCCCGAGCGTCCGGCCGAGTGGGACGCCCGCCACTTCTGGCGGGTATCCAATGCCGAGCACCTGGCGCTGTCCGACGACGTGGGCATGATCAACCTCTCCCACTTCGCCATCTACGATATCGCGGGCCGCGATGCCGAGGCGCTGCTGGAGTGGCTCTCGGTGGCCCGGGTGGGCGGCGACACCCCCGTCGGCAAGGGGGTCTATACCCACTTCCTCGATGCCGCCGGCGGCGTCCACTCGGACCTCACCATCGTGCGCCTGGCCAGGGACGCCTGGCGGGTGATCTGCGGCGGCGACACCGGCCACCGCGACCTGATGTGGATCACCCGCCGCGCCGAGGCGGCCGGCCTGACCCGCTGGCACCTGGAGGATCGCAGCGACGGCCTGGCCACCCTGGGCCTGTGGGGCCCCAACGCCCGGCGTACCCTGCAGGCCCTGGCGGACGATCCCGAGGGCCTGGAAGACGCCCGCTTCCCCTTCGCCACCGCCCGCGAGATCCGCATCCAGGGATTGCCGGCATGGGCCTTTCGCATCTCCTACGTGGGCGAGCAGGGCTGGGAGCTCTATGTGCCCTTCAGCTACGGTCTGGCGCTCTGGGATCGGCTGTTCGAAGCCGGGGTCACGCCGGTGGGCATCGAGGCCTACGCCAACAGCCGCCGCCTGGAGAAGAGCCTGCGCCTGCAGAACGTCGACCTGCTCACCGACTACAACCTCGTCGAAGCGGGCCTTGCACGGCCCAGGGTCAAGGCCGCGGATTTCCACGGCAAGGCCGCCTACCTGGAACAGCGCGAACGGCACGGCCAGCCGGCCACCCTGTGTACCCTGGTGATGGAGGATCACCATGATGCCGCCGGCACCCAGCGCTTCCCGGTCGGCCAGTCGCCGCTGCTCGACCCCGAGAGCGGCGAGGTGCCGGTGGACGCCCTGGGCCGACGCTCCTACGTGACCAGCATCGCCTACGGGCCATCCATCGGGCGCAACATCGCCCTGGGCTATCTGCCCGTCGACTATGCCGAGGAGGGGCGCACCCTGCTGCTGGAGTACTTCGCCGAGCACTATCCGATGCGGGTGGCAGCGGTGGGCTACCGGCCACTCTACGATCCGGACAACGCCCGGCCGCGCGGCTGAGGGCTCAGCCGTCCAGCGTCCGATCGCCGGGCGGCGATGCCAGATCGGCCTGGCGGTCGTGGCGGCGCTTGCGCTCCCCGCTCGGCGAGTGGCCGAAATGGTCGTGGTAGCACTTGGTGAAGTGCGGCGGCGAGACGAAGCCGCTGGCCAGGGCCACCTCGGTGATCGGCATATGGGTCTGCTGCAGCAATAGCCGCGCCCGGGCCAGGCGCAGCTCGAGGTAGTACTTGAGCGGCGAGCAGCCCACATAGCGCTGAAAGAGCCGCTCCAACTGGCGTCGCGACAGCCCGGCATAGCGGGCCAGCTCGTCCAGGGCCAGCGGCTCCTGGAGGTTGGCCTCCATCAGGGTGGCCACCTCCTCCAGCTTGGGATGGCTGTGGCCCAGGCGCACCCGCAGCGGGCTGCGCTGGCGGTCGCCCACGCCGCGGATGCGCTCGTGGATGAACTCCTCGGCGATCGCCTCGGCCACGGCCAGCCCCTGCTGGCGGCCGATCAGGTTGAGCATCATGTCCAGGGGGGCAATGCCGCCCGAACAGGTGTAGCGGTCGCGATCCATGACGAAGAGCTGGGAGGTGAAGGTCACCGCGGGGAAGCGCCGCGCCTCGTGCAGGCTGCCGATATGCTCCCAGTGCAGGGTGCAGCGATAGCCGTCGAGCAGCCCCGCACGGGCCAGCACATAACCGCCGGTGCACACCGCCCCCAAGGGGATGTGTCGCTCGGCCAGGCGCCGCAGCCAGGACAGGGTCGCGCGATCGTCGTGGCGCTGCACCTCGACCCCACCGCACACCAGCAGCAGGTCCAGGGCCGGCATGGGCTCCAGCGCCTGATCCACCGCCATGGCCAGGCCGTTGCTGGCCGTCACCGCAGTACCGTCAGCGCTCACCAGGTGCCAGGTATAGAGGGGTCGGTCGGCCAGGTGGTTGGCCATGCGCAACGGCTCCAGCGCCGCGGAGAAGGCGAGCTGGGAGAAGCCCGGCAGCAGCAGGAAACCGATGTCATGGTGGTCCTTGGCCGGTACGGGAGCTTCCATCACCCCTCCTTCCCCTCGCCGGCGCTCGGCCGGGCGACGTTGTCATCAGGAATAGTCCATCCCTTCGACCCTCGGCAAGGGCAGCGAGTTTACGCCGCGTGTCGCTGCGCCCAAGGCCGCGGACGTCGACAGGCAAGAGGGCAGCGTCAGGCGCACGATACTGAACGAGATGCGAGGCATGATCCGCCGACGCCCAGGAGGAGAGACGGTGATGGCACCCCAAGCGACCCAGCAGGCCCCATCCCGGCCCGCCGACAACCTGAGCATCGCCCGCGCGGTGCGCCTCTGGCCCATTGAGGAGATCGCCCATCGCCTGGGTCTACCCGGCGAGGCGGTGGAGCCCTACGGCCGCGGCATCGCCAAGCTCGACCTGGCGGCCGTGGCGACCCTGGCCGAGCGCCCGCGAGGACGCTATGTGGTGGTGACCTCGATGACCCCGACCCCGCCCGGCGAGGGCAAGACCACCACCGCCATCGGCCTGGTGCAGGGGCTGCAGCGGCTCGGCCACACCGCTACCGTGGCCCTGCGACAGCCCTCCATGGGCCCCACCCTGGGGCTCAAGGGCGGCGCCACCGGCGGCGGCTACAGCCAGGTGCTGCCCATGGAGCGCATTAACCTCCATCTCACCGGCGACATTCACGCGGTGGGCGCGGCCCACAACCTGCTCGCGGCCATGGTCGACAATCACCTGCACCATCGCCTGGAGCCCGAGCTGGATCCTCGCGAGGTGTGCTGGCAGCGGGTCATCGACCTCAACGACCGCGCCCTGCGGCATCTTGTACTGGGTCTCGGCGGGCGCGGCGACGGCGTGCCCCGCCAGGGCGGCTTCGAGATTACCGCCGCCTCCGAGGTGATGGCGGTGCTGGCGCTGGCCGACTCCCTGGCCGACCTGCGCCGCCGCCTGGGCCGGCTGATCGTGGGCCTGGACCGCGACGGCGAGCCGGTCACCGCCGAGCAGATCGGCGCCGCCGGCGCCATGACGGTGCTGCTCAAGGAGGCGCTCAAGCCCAACCTGCTGCAGACCCTGGAGCACGCCCCGGCGCTGATCCACGCCGGCCCCTTCGGCAACATCGCCCACGGCAACTCCTCGATCGTCGCCGACCGCATCGGCCTGCACGCCGGCGACTTCCTGGTCACCGAGGCGGGCTTCGGTGCCGACATGGGCGCCGAGCGCTTCTTCAACATCAAGTGCCGGGCCTCGGGCCTCGTCCCCGATGCCGCGGTGCTGGTGGTCACGGTGCGCGCGCTGAAGTACCACAGCGGCCGCCACCGGGTGGTGCCCGGACAGCCGCTGCCCGACTCGCTGCTGACGGAGTCCCCCGACGAGGTCCGGGAAGGCGGCGCCAACCTGCTCAAGCAGATCGACAACGTGCGCGCCCACGGCCTCTCGCCCGTGGTGGCGATCAATGCCTTCCCCGGCGACCACCCCAGCGAATACGCCGCCATCCGCGAGCTATGCGATTCGGTGGGGGTACGCGCCGAGGTCTCCCGCCATGTGCGCGACGGCGGCGAGGGCGCCCTGGCCCTCGCGGAGGCGCTGATCGAGGCGATTGACGAGGCCAACGAGGCCGGCAACGGCTTCCACTTCCTCTATTCCGCCGAGATGGCCCTGGCGGAGAAGATCGAGCGCATCGCCACGCGCCTCTACGGCGCCGAGGGGGTCGATTTCGCCCCCGGCACCCGGGAGCGGCTCGAGGCCTGGCAGCGCCAGGGGTACGGGTCCTTTCAGGTGTGCATCGCCAAGACACACATGTCGCTGTCCCACGATGCGAGCCGGCTCGGCGCCCCGACCGGCTGGCGGCTGCCGGTGCGCGAGGTGCGACTCTCCGCTGGTGCCGGCTTCGTCTACGCCCTGGCCGGCGACATCCGCACCCTGCCCGGGCTCAACGCCTCGCCGGCCGCCACGCGGCTCGATATCGACGACAACGGCGAGATCACGGGACTGTACTGACCTCTGCAGTCACAGGGGGTAAACGGGTGGCGCTGGCTCCCAAGGGGCTGAGAAGAGTGCATATTGTCGAGCGACAGTCACATACACTGGCGGAACAGCGCCTTGAGATCCTCGACAGTCAACGTCACCGGGTTCCCGCCACAGCTGGGATCCTGAATGGCCATTTCGGCCAGATCGTCGATGCGGTCAGGTGTGGCGCCGATCTCCGAAAGGGTGCGTGGGATGCCCATCTGATCGTTGAGCTCCTGCACGAAAGCCCTGAAACCATCGAAGCCATCTTCGATACCCAGGTAATCGGCCGCCATGTCGAATCGCGCGCGGATCTTGTCGGCGTTGAACTCGAGCACCGCCGGCATGCAGATCGCGTTGGTGGTGCCGTGGTGGGCGTTGAACACCGCGCCGATGGGATGGCTCATCGCATGGATGGCCCCCAACCCTTTCTGAAACGCGGTGGAGCCCATTATCGCCGCGCTCATCATGTGAGCACGTGCCTCCAGATCCGTGCCGTCGGCATAGGCGCGCGGCAGGTAATCCTTGACCAACCGCATGCCTTCCAGCGCGATGCCCTGGCTCATCGGGTGATAATGCGGACTCGAGAACGCCTCGACGCAGTGGGCAAAGGCATCCAGCCCGGTACCGGCGGTGATCGGCTTGGGCATGCCTACCGTCAGTTCGGGATCACAGAGCACCACAGTGGGTAACACCTTGGGGTGAAAGATGATCTTCTTCTCATGGGTTCGGGAGTTGGTAATGACGCTGGCCCGGCCCACTTCCGCACCGGTCCCGGCGGTAGTGGGCACCGCCACGATGGGCGCGATCGCATCGGCATCGGCCCGCCTCCACCAGTCGCCGATATCCTCGAAATCCCACACCGGGTGCGTCTGGCCGGACATGAAGGCTACCATCTTGCCCAGATCCAGCCCCGAGCCGCCGCCGAACGCAATCACCCCGTCATGGCCCCCCGCCCGGTAGGCCTCGACCCCTGCCTCCAGGTTCTGTTCATTCGGGTTGGGGTCGACCTCGGCAAACAGACGACGGCCAAGGCCTGATGCCTCGAGGATGTCCAGCGCGGCCCGGGTGATCGGCAGATCGGCCAGGCCTCGGTCCGTCACCAGCAGAGGACGGGTGATGCCCGCCTCGGCACAGGCCTCGGGCAACTCATCGAGACGGCCCGCGCCGAATCTGATGGCGGTGGGATAGGTCCAGTTTCCCGTCAGCATCATTTCGTCACCTTCTTCAGGTAGTAGGACTTTGGCCTTGTCAGGTTGTGGTAGCCGATCACCGACAAGCCGCCGCCGCGGCCCGTATCCTTGCAGCCGGTCCAACAGAGGCCCGGGTCAAGGTAATCCGCGCGGTTCATGAACACGGTACCGGTCTCGACGCGGTCACCCACACGCTGGGCGCGCTCGATATCGGCCGTCCACAGGCTGGCCGTCAGGCCGAACCGGCTGTCGTTCATCAGTTGGATCGCCTCATCATCTCCCGCCACCTTCATGATGCCGACCACCGGACCGAAGCTCTCATCGCGCATCACGCGCATGTCATGGGTCACCTGGGTCAGGATCTGCGGGGTCAGATAGGCGCCACCGTCATCTTCGAGCTTCTGCGTGATATGGGCCCTCGCACCGGCGGCCAAGGCCTCATCAATCTGGTCACGAACCTCCTTGGCAAAGCGGATATTTGCCATCGGGCCTATATCCGTATCGGCGGCCAGAGGATTGCCCAGCTTGTAGCCCTCGACGATCGCCACTGCCTTTTCGACGAAGGCCTCATAAAGGCTCTCATGCACGTAGATGCGCTCGATCCCGCAGCAGCATTGCCCCGAGTTGAACATCGCTGCGTCGATCAGGGTCGCGACCGCTGCATCGAGGTCGGCGTCGTCCATGACATAGCCCGGATCCTTGCCGCCCAGCTCCAGGCCAAGCCCGGTAAAGGTGCCAGCTGCCGCCTGTTCCATGGTGCGCCCGCCGCCCACGGAACCCGTAAAGTTCACGAAATCGAATGCCCGATCGGCGATCAAGGCCGAGGTGGTATCGTGATCCAGAAAAACATTCTGTAACACATCCTCGGGCACGCCGACCGAATGGAAGGCACGCGCCATTCGCTCGCCGACCAGCAGGGACTGGGTGGCATGTTTCAGCAGTACCGTGTTTCCCGCAATCAGCGCCGGCGCCACCGTATTGATCGCCGTCATGTAGGGATAGTTCCAGGGTGCCACCACCAGCACCACGCCGTGTGGGATGCGCTTGATATAGCGCTTGACCGTGGCATCCTCACCCACCGCGATATCGGCCAGCGCCTCCTCGGCAATGGTCGCCATGTGGCCACCACGCTCCTCGAAGCCGCCGAACTCGCCACCATAACGAACCGGGCGGCCCATCATGTGCGCCAGCTCCGGCACCACCTCGTCATTCATGCCACCCACGGCGGCGATGCCGGCCCGAACCAGTTCGATACGCTCCCGGATAGGCCGTGCGGCCCAGCTCGCCTGAGCCGACCGCGCCCGTGCGGCCGCCTGTTGCGCGGCCTCGGGCGACAGGGCGTCACGCTCGGCGAAGACCGACCCGTCGATCGGTGAGATACATGTCAGAATGTGACCCATCGTCTTCTCCAGTTTGTGGAAGGTGCGCTCCGGCAGCTCTCGTCCGCCAGGCCCCCGATGTCACCGGGCTCTCGTAACGGGCTCGTCATGAGCTCTCGTCATGGGCTCTCGTCATGAACGCTCGAAGCCGCGTGCCACCTCGTAATCGGTCACCACCCGTGCGAAGTCTTCCAGCTCCACTTCGGCGGCACGGGTATAGTGATCGACCACGTCATCCCCCATGGCCTCGCGCAGCATGGCGGAATCCTTCAGGGCCTGCATGGCATCGCGCAGGTTTTTCGGGATCAGGCCAGTCTCTCCTTCATAGGTGTCACCCTCGGCGGGTGGGGGCAATTCCAGCCGTTCCTCGATTCCCTTGATGCCGGCAGCCAGCTGTCCGGCCATGGCCAGATAGGGGTTCAAGTCTGACCCACCGATGCGACACTCGATACGCACCGCCTGGGTGTTATCGGCGCACAGACGAAACCCCGCGGTGCGATTGTCAACCGACCAAACCGTACGTGTGGGAGCGAAGGAGCCCTTCTGGAAACGCTTATAGCTGTTGATATAAGGGGCCAGGAAGTAGGTATAGTCAGCCGCGTATTTGAGCAAGCCGGCCAGGTAATGCTTCATCAGCGGGGACATGCCATGCACATCGCTTTCGTCAAAGAAGGTGGGGTAGCCCCCCTGCCACAGCGACTGGTGGATATGGGTGGAACTACCCGAATGGTCGTGATGCCATTTAGGCAGAAAGGTTACCGCGCGCCCCTGCTGCCAAGCAATCTCCTTGGTCGCATGCTTGGCGATGGTATGATAATCCGCCGTATCGAGTGCCTTCGCATAGCGGATATTGAGCTCCCCTTGACCCGAGCCGGCTTCACCCTTGGTACCTTCTACAGGGATGCCAGCCGCGTATAGATGGTTGCGAAGTGGGCGCAATACGTGCTCCTCCTTGGTGGTCTGGAAGATGTGATAGTCTTCGTTATATCCACTGATCGGCTCGATATCGCGGAACCCATTCTTGCGAATTTCGTCGAGACTCTTCTCGAACAGGAAGAACTCCAGTTCGGTTGCCATTACCGCGTCGAACCCCATCTCGTCCAGCCGTGCGAGCTGGCGCTTGAGAATGGCGCGCGGCGAATGGGGCACCGGGGCATGGGTGTGATGATCCAGCACATCGCACAGCACCATGACCGTGCCATCAAGCCATGGCACGGGTCGTAGCGTGGCGAGGTCCGACTTCATGACATAATCACCATAGCCGGCCCTCCAGGAGGTGCTGGCATAGCCATCAGGCGTTTCCATCTCGAGATCGGTGGCCAGCAGATAGTTGCAGCAATGCGTCTCGTCCCAACCATCATTCACGAAGTGACGCGCATGGAGTCGCTTGCCCATCAGGCGCCCCTGCATGTCGACGATGCACACGAGCACCGTATCCACTTCACCACTCCCCACCTTGGCCTTCAGGTCCTCCAGGGCATCCAAAGCCAGCGCGTTGGTCATTACCGACGCTCCTCATCGCATCAAGATATCAAGGCCCAGCGCTCAGTCAGGAACCTTTCCCAAGCGGAATGCCCCGGCATGCGCCGGGGCATGTGATCTGGTCACGCATCGCTGTAGCGATAGGGCCGGCCAGCCTTGCGCATATCGGCATTGTATTGTTTGAAGATCTCGACCACCTTGGCCTTGGTCTCGGATTGCGCCGCAATTTCGTTCCAGAATTCATGAGCGGCATTTTCCACCTGATCCCACTCGGCATCGGGAATCGTGGTAAGTTCCAGCTTGTCACCATGGACGCGCAGACTGGCCTCGCCGCCCCAATACCAATGCTGGCGATAATAGTGGGACTGTTCACAGCACACCTCGAACAGCAGCCTGAGATCTTCAGGCAACTCTTCCCAGCGCTCCATGTTGACGAAGAAGTGCCCGATCCAGGCACCCGAGATGTTGTTGGTCAGGAAGTAGTTGGTGACATCGGCCCAACCCACCGTGTAATCCTCGGTGATACCGGACCAGGCTATGCCGTCCAGCTCGCCGGTCTGTACGGCAACCTCGATATCCTCCCAAGGCAGGGTTACCGGTACCACGCCGAACTGCGACAGGAAGCGCCCCGCGGTGGGGAAGGTAAAGATGCGCTTTCCCTCCAGATCCTTGAGGCTGCGAATCGGCTCCTTGGTGACGAAATGGCACGGATCCCAGGCGCCGGCACTGACATGCTTGACACCGACCTTGGCATACTCCTCCTCCCAGATTTCCTTGAGCCCATACTGGTTGAACAGCACCGGCACATCGAGGCTGTAACGTGAGCCAAAGGGAAAATACCCACCAAAGACGGCGACCTCGGTGGGAGATGCCATCGAATCGTCGTCCGATTGCACAGCATCGATGGTGCCGCGCTGCATCGCCCGGAAGAGTTCGCCCGTCGGCACCAGCTGATCGGCATAGTACAGCTCGATCTGCATACGATCCCCGGCGATCCTGTTGAACAGGTCGATGGCAGGCTTGGCGACATGTTCGGCCAAGGCGGCACCGGCATAGGTCTGCATGCGCCACGTGATGGCGGGCTCGGACGACGACTGGGCCATGACCCTTGAAGCCAGCGGCGCGATGGCAGCACCGGTCGCGGCCGTGATCAGAAACTTGCGTCTTGTTGTCATTTTCTCGCTCTCCTGGTGTTAACTACCGGATGTGACATGGATTCGGCCCTTGGTGAGGCTCTTGTTGTTCATTCCCGCTGTGGTCAACTCCCATAAATGTAGCCCGGAAGCCAGAGTGCGATTTGCGGAAAGACCATCACCAGGCTCAGGGCAGCCGTCATCACCAATACGAAGGGGAGGATCGACCAGTAAATATCGCGAAGCCCAATTTCGGGCGGCGCCATGGCACGCATCAAAAACAGGTTATAACCAAACGGTGGCGTCATGTAGGCGATCTGTGTCGTGATCGTGTAGAGCACCCCGTACCAGATCAGATCAAAACCAAGCGCATCGACCAGCGGCACATAAAGCGGCGCCACGATCACCAGCATGGCAGTATCGTCCAAGAAGGTGCCCATCACGATGAAACTGAGCTGCATCAGGATCAGGATCATCCAGGGCGACAGCCCCAGGCGAGCGGTGAACAGGTCCTCGATGGCCTTGACCGCGCCCAGCCCGTCGAAGATGGCACCAAAGGCGAGCGCGGCTAGGATGATCCACATGAACATGCAGGAGATGGCCAGCGTCTGTCGTACCGACACCTCGAACACCTTGCGCGTCATTCGCCCCTTGAGCGTTGCGGCCAGTAACGCGGCCATCGCCCCGACAGCCGAACTCTCGACCAGTGATGTCCAGCCCTTGACGAAGGGGACCATCATCACCGCAAAGATCGCCAGCGGCAGCAAACCGGCTCTCAGCAGACGTAGCTTCTCGGAAAGGGACACATCGCGCTCTTCGGCGGGCAGGACGGGGCCCAGAGATGGCTGCAGGCGGCAACGGACATAGATATAGATGATGAACAGCGTCGCCATCATCAGCCCCGGCAACACCCCGGCAAGCCACAGCTGCCCCACGGGTTGGCGCGCGATCATCGCATACAGCACCAGCACCACCGAAGGCGGCACGAGAATCCCGAGACTGGAGCCCGCCTGGATGACGCCAGTGACCATGATCTTGTCATAGCCCCGCCGCAGCAATTCGGGCAAGGCGATGGTGGCGCCAATCGCCATCCCGGCCACCGACAACCCGTTCATGGCCGAGATGAGCACCATCAACCCGATCGTGCCGATGGCAAGGCCACCCCTGACCGGCCCCATCCAGACATGGAACATCCGATAAAGGTCATCTGCAATACGGCTTTCAGACAGCACATAGCCCATGAAGATGAACATCGGAAGGGTCAGTAGTGGATACCATTTCATCAACTTCATCGCGGATGAGAATGGAATATCGACCCCACCGGTCCCCCACAACAGGACACCCGCTAACGCCCCGACAAATCCGATAGCGCCAAACACACGCTGACCAGTGAGCAGCATCAGCATCATCGCGCTGAACATCACGATTGCGATCATCTCATACGGCATCAGTCGATCACCCCGCGGAGACGGCCGATATCCCTGAAAAACTCGGCAAGAGATTGAAGGATCATCAGAAACACTCCGAGACAAAGTACCGTCTTGATGGGCCACAACCAGGGCCGCCAAGCCGTAGGACTTCGCTCCATGAAGCCAAGCTCCTCTCCAGCCGCTGACGGACCCTCGGTGAAGAAGGTACCGATGAGATCGAGGAAGAAAGTGAATGGCTCACTACCAAAGTACCCAAGCGAATATGCCGTCGACACCAGGCCGCCATAGAGAAGGACGCCGAGATAGAAGATCAGGAAGAAGACCGTGATGGCATCGACCCATGCCTTGGTTTTCGGGCTCCATTCACCATAGAAGAGGTCCATGCGAACATTCGACCCCAGCTGGATCGAGTAGGGTCCACCCAACACGAAATACGCCACCATGACGAATTGCGCGGTTTCCAGCGTCCACATCGATGGTGTCATGAACACCTTGGAGGCCGATGACCACAGCAGCACCCCCATCAGGACAAATATCAGGTACATCGCCATTCGACCGATAACGCGGTTCATCGCATCGATGGCACTGATATAGATCAGGATGGCCCTAGGCATCTGGCTTGCCCTCCCGGGGCGATGGCTCGAATCCCAGGGTGACCAGCGCGGGCAGGATCAGCTGCGACAACTCCCTGGCCAAGGTGTCTTCCCCTTCCCGCGTGGCCAGCAGGTCATTGCGAATCTCGATCATCACATTCGCCAGCCCGTTGTCGATACCATGGAGCTTCAGGGAGTGGGTCACGCCATCCTCGGGCCCATAAGGGACGTTGCGCTGAATCCTTCGATGCGGCAGGAGTTGGGAATGCGCCAGCATCGCATCGGCCATCCGCTGGTCGGCATCATGGAGAATGCCGATCTCGACCGCACGGACCCGACCATGAAAGTTCGGTGTGAAGCTGTGAATGGTGATCAGCACCGTCGGGATATCGTGCGCTTCTCGTTCTACCAGCACGCTCGTCACGGCGTCGCAAAACGGACGATAGAACGCCTCGACCCGGGCAGAACGCTGCGCTGCGGTCAGCTTGTGATTGCCCGGCACGTCGATGATTTCCACGCGCTGAGGCATCGCGCTGGCTGCCTCGGGGGGGCGATTGCAGTCGTAAACAAGCCTCGAGATCCGGCTCGCCACCAGCGGTGCATGCAGCATCTCCGACAACTTCACGGCCACGGCGCGGGCGCCGGGATCCCATGCCGCATGACTGCACCGATGCGCGGGATTCAGACCAAGGTCATGATATGGCTCGGGTATATGATGTGAAGCATGCTCACAGAGGATAACGACAGGGCCGTTGGCCTGACGATTGTGGATCTCGACGCTCGGGGACGACTGCTCGATTTTGCTGGCCATCAGGACTCCTCCACGGTCCTGTAAAGATATAGACGTCGAAAAGCCACTGTGTCAATATTTCTTCAAATACCGTTTCCACGTCGATCCGCAGCCGCAATCGAAGGCCCGGGCATAGCCGGAGGACTCGTTATGAAGGGGGCGTTATGACGACCACCGACTCTACCTCCACCGTGCGCGAACTGATCCGGCAGCATTACCCGGCGCTGACGCAGTCGGAACGAAAGTTTGCCAACGCGCTGCTCGACAACTACCCAGCGGCAGGCCTCGCCTCGATCACTATCGTGGCGAGCAAGGTGGGCGTGTCATCTCCCACGGTGGCGCGGATGGTCAAGAAGCTGGGGTTCAAGGGCTATCCGGAGTTCCACAAGGCCCTCTTGCGCGAGCTGGAGGCAACGGGGGTCGGGCCCACCCAGAGGCGCGCCAACTGGTCATCCGAAGCCCCCGAAACGCATCTGCTGAACCGGTTCGCTCAGGCGGTCACGAGCAACCTGCAGCAGACCTTTGCGCATATCGAGACGGAACGCTTCGATCAGGCAACCAGCCAACTGGCCGATACCGACCGACGGCTTTACATTGTCGGCGGGCGCATCACCCAGGCGCTCGCCGATTATGCCTTCACGCATTTCCAGGCGGTGCGCCCCCGCGTGACCCACATGACCTCGTCTTCGGGCACGTGGCCACATTACGTACTGGACATGGAGCCGGGTGAAACCCTGCTGATCTTCGATATCCGGCGTTATGAGACCAACCTGCTGCGCCTCACGGAAATGGTGCGCAAGCGCGGCGTGCGAGTGGTGCTATTCACCGATCAGTGGGGATCCCCCATCTCGTCACTGGCCGACTTCACCTTCAACTGCTGGGGTGAGATTCCCTCAGGATGGGATTCCAGCGTGGCGACCATGATGCTGCTGGAAACCATGATCGCCGCCGTCCAGGAGCAGCGCTGGCCCGAAGCCCGTGATCGCTATGAACGACTGGATGAATTGTTCGACATGACCCATTTCTTCCGCAAGTTCACCTGATCGCCAGCTCCTCGCCTGGTATTCGATCGTTATACGGATCGATCGTTGTCCCGGGTTCAAGGAGGCCAACGCCGAGGCAAGGCACGGGGGGGTGCTCAGACCCCGAGCTTGTCGCGGGTCTGGTAGTACCATGCGCCGATGGCCGACAGCGGTACCCGCAGCAGGCGGCCGCCGGGAAACGGCAGCTGGGGCAGGCCGGCGAAGGCATCGAAGCGTTCCTCGCGCCCCGTCATCACCTCGGCGATCAGCCGCCCGGCCAGGTGGGTACAGGTGACGCCGTGCCCCGAGTAGCCCTGGGCATAGTAGACGTTGTCGTTGACCACCCCGAACTGCGGCAGGCGGTTGAGCGTCATCAGGAAGGTGCCGCTCCAGGCGAAGTCCACCTTGACGTCGTCGAGCGACGGGAAGGTCGTGAGCAACTTGGGCCGGATGACACCCTCGATGTCGGCCGGGTCGCTGCCGCCGTAATTGACGCCACCGCCATAGAGCAGTCGGTTGTCGGCGGTGAGGCGGTAATAGTCGAGCAGATAGTTGCAGTCCTCCACCGCCAGGCCATTGGGGATGAGGGCGCGGGCCCGCTCCTCGCCCAGCGGCTCGGTGGTGATGATCTGGGTGCCGCAGGGCATCGACCGGCCCTCGATCTCCGGCAGCACGCCCTTGAGGTAGGCATTGCCGGCCATCACCACCCGCTCGGCCCTCACGCGGCCGCGGGCGGTGCGCACCAGCACCGGCTCGCCGTGCTCCACGCCAGTGACCGGCGACGCTTCGAAGATGCGCCCGCCCAGCGACTCGACGGCCGCCGCCTGGCCCAGCACCAGGTTGAGCGGGTGCAGGTGGCCGCCGCCGTGGTCCACCAGGGCGCCGGTGTAGCGCTGGGAGTTGACCTCGCGCGTCACTGCCTCGCCTTCCAGCAGTTCGAGCTCCCGATAGCCATAGCGCTCCCACAGCGCCTTGTGCTCGCGCAGCCCCTGCATCTGCCTGACGTTGCAGGCGGCGAAGAGATTGCCGTCCTTGAGGTCACAGTCGATGGCGTAGCGCTCGACCCGCTCGCGGATGATGCGGTTGCCCTCGAAGGCCATGTCGCCCAGGGCTCGGGCAGTATCGGCGCCGTACTTCTCCTCGATGACGTCCAGGTCGCGGCTGTAGCTGTTGACGATCTGGCCACCATTGCGACCCGAGGCGCCATAGCCGACCCTCACCGCTTCCAGCACCACCACCGAGAGGCCACACTCGGCCAGGTGCAAGGCGGCGGAAATACCGGTGAAGCCGGCGCCCACCACGCAGACGTCGCAGGCTACCTCGCCCTCCAGGGCAGCTCGCTCGGGTGCGGCGTTGGCGGTGGCAGCGTACCAGGACGCGGCGTGATCACTGATTAATGACATGGACATGGGTCATACCCTCAACAACAGATGCTCGCGTTCCCAGGAGCTGATGACTTGGAAGTAGGCGCGATGCTCGGCACGCTTGACCGCCAGGTAGCTATGGATGAAGCGCTCGCCGAGGATGTCGGCCAGGGGCTGGCTGTCGTGCAGCAGGTCCAGCGCCGGGCCGATGTCGTCGGGCAGCTTGTTGCCGCCGGACCAGGCGGAGCCCACCATCGGCGGGCGCGCCTCGAGGTGTCCCATCAGGCCCAGATAGCCGCAGGCCAGCGACGCCGCCATCACCAGGTAGGGGTTGGCATCCGCGCCCGCCAGACGGTTCTCGACCCGCGTCGCCTCGGGGGTGGAGACCGGCACCCGCAGCCCCACCGTGCGGTTGTCCATGCCCCACTCCACATTGATCGGTGCCGAGCCGCTGGTCTCGGTGCGCATCAGCCGGCGGTAGGAGTTGACGTTGGGCGCCAGCAGCGGCATCACCGCGGGCAGGTAGCGCTGCAGGCCGCCGATGAAGTGGTGGAATAGCTTACTGGGCTGGCCGTCCGCGTCGGCGAAGACATTGTGCCCATCCTTGGCGTCGAGGAGGCTCTGGTGGATATGCATGGAGCTGCCCGGCTCATTGGCCATGGGCTTGGCCATGAAGGTGGCATACATGCCGTGGCGCAGCGCGGTCTCACGCAGGGTGCGCTTGAACATCACGACCTGATCGGCCAGATAGAGAGGGTCGCCGTGCTGGAAGTTGACCTCCATCTGACCGGCCCCCTCCTCGTGGATCAGGGTGTCGAGGTCCAGGTTCATGGCCTCGCAGTAGTCGTACATCTCCTCGAACAGCGGATCGAACTCGTTGACCGCGTCGATGGAGAACGACTGGCGGCTGCTCTCCTGGCGACCGGTACGACCGATCGGCGGCTCCAGGGGGTAGTCGGAGTCGGTATTGGTCTTGACCAGGTAGAACTCCACCTCCGGGGCGATCACCGGCGTCCAGCCGCGAGCGGCATAGAGCTCCAGCACCCGCTTGAGCACATAACGTGGCGCCAGCTCCACCGGCTCGCCGGTCAGGTAGAAGCAGTCATGGATGATCTGTGCCGTGGGATCCTCGGCCCAGGGCACCAGATAGATGGCATTCGCATCGGGCACCAGTTCCATGTCCCGTTCGGCGGGATTCCAGAAGCGGATGTCCTCGTCGTCCGGATAGCCGCCAGTGACGGTCTGGATGAAGATCGAGTCGGGAAGCCGCGGGCGGCCACCGTTGAGGTACTTGCCGGCGGGCATGATCTTGCCCTTGAGGATGCCGGTCAGGTCGCTGACCAGGCACTCGACCTCGGTGATGCCGTAACTCTGGAACCAGTCGTTGAGGAGCGGCTGCTCCTGTCGGTTACTCATGGGAAATTTCCTTGCTCGGAATGGCGAGCCCCCGGCCCGATGCCGGGGGCCCTGCGCTCAGCGAGACTGGACCTCGGACCACAGCTGCTGGAAGGTCTGCAGGGCATCGCCTTCCAGGCTGGGGGTGAAGCGCAGTCGCTCCATGTCCGCCTCACTGGGCTGGACAGGCGGCTCGATCAGCACCGCGTCCAGGTAGGGCTTGGCGGCCGCATTGGGGCTGGCGTAGTAGTTGTAGTTGGAGAGCTGGGCGCCCACCTCGGCGTCGAGGATGAAGTCGATGAACTTGTGCGCCATGTCCGGGTTGGGGGCCTTGGCGGGGATGAGCATCGAGTCCACCCACATCTCGGCGCCCTCGTCGGGGATCATGAACGCGAGGTTCTCGAAGGACTCCGGGTTCTCATCCTTGAAGAAGAGGTAGTCGCCATTGTAGGAGAGCCCCACATGGGTGACGCCGCGGGCCAGCTGCTGCAGCGCCGGGGTGCCATCGGTAAAGCCGCTGAAGGTGTCGCGCCCCTTGGTGTCGATCAGCAGGCGCGCGGCCTCCTTCCAGGCCTCAGGATCGGTGCAGTCGTAGCCGTGCCCCAGGTAGGCGCAGGCGCCACCGAGGCTCACCTGGCCATCGCCCATCAGGGCGAAGGGATGGTCGGGATTGACCTCGGGATCGAACAGCAGCGACCAGCTCTTGGGCGCGTCTGGGAAGGTCTCGGTGTTGTAGACCACCCCGGTGGTGCCCCACTGGTAGGGGGCGGTGTACTCGGCCCCCGGGTCGTAGGCCGGATCCTGGAACTGCTGCATGACGTTGTCGAGATTATCGAGCTTCGACTTGTCGAGCTTCTGCACCAGGCCGGTCTGGATCAGACGCGGCACATAGTAGTTGGACGGCACGATGATGTCGTACTGCGAGACCCCGCCGGCATTGAGCTTGGCGAACATCTCGGGCAGCGAGTTGAAGTAGTTCTGCACGACGTCGACGTCGTACTTCTCCTCGAAGGCCTCGATGATCTCGGGGTCCATGTATTCGGTCCAGTTGAACAGGTAAAGCTTGTTCTCCTGGGCCTGGACGCTGCCGGCCAGCAACGCAGCGCCGACGGACAGGGCAAGTGCGGTCTTGTTGATTGTCATCTCGGACTCTCCTCGTTTCCCCTAAGGGAAGGGTTGGCCGGCTCATGCCTGCCGGCGACGGCTGAACACCAGACTGATGAGGGCGGCAAGGGCCACCGCGCCGATCATCAGCGTGGCGATGGCATTGATCTCGGGCGACACGCCCTTCTTGATCGCTCCCCAGATGTAGATGGGCAGGGTCGCGCTCTCCGGCCCCGCGGTGAAGAAACTGATCACGAAGTCATCCACCGACAGCGTAAAGGAGAGGAAGAACGCCGAGATCAACGCTGGCTTGATGGTCGGAAGCATGAAATGCACGACCCGCTTGACCGGCGTGGCGTAGAGATCCTTGGCGGCCTCGAAGAGCGTCGGATCCAGACCCACGAAGCGCGAGTAGACGATCAGCGCCACGAAGGGGATCTGGAAGGTGATGTGGGCGATGATCATGGTGCCGAGGCCCGGCTGCAGCAATCCCGTCAGGCGATGGATCTGCACGAAGAAGGTCATCTCCGAGATACCGAAGACGATGTCGGGCAGCACGATGGGCAGGTAGATCAGCACGATCAGCCACCCCAGCTTGCGGTGGCGATGGCGATACATGCCGTAGCCGATCAGGCAGCCGACCCCCAGCGCGATCACCGACGAAGTGATCGCCAGGATCATGCTGTTGGCGAAGGCCGAGAGGATCTCTTCGTTGCCCATCAGGCGGCCATACCAGCGCAGCGAGATGCCGGTGAAGGTGGCCGCACTGTTGGAGGCATTGAAGGAGAACAGCACCACCACGGCGAGCGGCAGATACAGGAAGGCCAGAGTGAACCACCAGAAGCCGGTCAGGCCGCGCTTGAGCGTGCGCTTTCTCATATCACCACCTCCTCGCCGCCACCCAGGCGTTTGCCGATGCGACGCATGGCGAACAGCCCCACGAAGGTGGCGATCAGCATCAGGATCGCGCCAGCCGCGCCCAGCGGCCAGTTGGCCCCGCCGGCGAACTGGTTGGCCACCAGGTTGCCGAGCATCATGCCCTTGCCGCCGCCGAGCAGCTCGGGGATCACGTACATGCCGAAGGCAGGGATCGCCACCAGCACGATGCCGGCCAGCAGCCCCGGCAGGGTCTGGGGGAAGACGGCGTGCCAGAAGGCCCGCACCGGCGAGGCGAAGAGGTCCTGGGCGGCCTCCACCTGGGCGGTGTCGAGCTTCTCGAAGGCGGCGTAGAGCGGCAACACCATGAACGGCAGGAAGTTGTAGACCAGGCCCAGGGTCACCGCGAAGTTCGACGGGTAGAGCCCCATGTTGGGGGCAATGAAACCGAGGCTCTCGGCCAGGTTGGACAGCGGCGTGCCCGGGGCGAGCAGGTTCATCCAGCCGAAGGTGCGGATCACCTGGTTGGTCCAGCTCGGCACCACTACCAGCAGCAGCATGATCGGCCGCCATCTGGCGCGGCAGGTGCTGATGTAGTAGGCGATGGGATAGGCGACGACCACCACCAGGCCGGTGGAAACCAGCGTCTGCCACAGCGAGCGCAGCAGGGTATAGAGGTTGCCGGGGCTCCAGCCCAGGAAACCGAAGCCCGCCAGGCGCCGGAAGGACTCCAGCGACAGCGGCATCTCCGGCAGGCCATAGGGGCCGTTGGTCATGAAGGCCACGCCCATCAGGTAGGCGCTGGGCAGCACCAGGAAGATGACGATCCAGGTGGCCCCCGGGGCCACGGTGAACAGCAGGTGCCGTGATTCCCGCACCATGCCACGGCTGCGGGCGGAGGGCGTTACGCCGGTGTAGGCCATGTGCGTCTCCTCACTCGCTCAGGGTGACAAGGTCTTCGGGGGCCACCGAGACCGTGACCCGGTCCCCCACCTCGGGCAGGTGCCTGCCCCGGTTGTTGAGGGTTGCCTGCAGGGTGCTTGCGCCGATCTCGAGGCGATACTCGGCATGGCTGCCGCGGTAGAGCCGCTCGCTTACCACGGCGGGCAGGTGGTTCTCGCCCGCCACCTCGCCGGGCAGCAGGTCCAGGGTCTCGGGACGGATCAGCAAGAGCTCGCCCTGCCCGGCCTCCTCGGCGGTGAGTTCGCCCAGCGACGTGGTCAGCCGGTCGCCGTCGCGAGCGGTAATCGGGTAGAGGTTGTCGTGGCCCATGAAACGGGCGACGAAGGCATTCACCGGATGTTCGTAGACCTGGCGAGGCGGCCCGACCTGCTGGATGACCCCGCCGTTCAGCACGGCGATGCGATCCGACATCACCATCGCCTCCTGCTGGTCGTGGGTGACGAAGACGAAGGTCATCCCCAGCCGCTTCTGGACGCGCAAGAGCTCCACCTGCAACTGGCTACGCAGGCCGGCGTCCAGGGCCGAGAGGGGTTCGTCGAGCAGCAGCACGTCGGGCTCGTTGACCAGGGCGCGGGCAAGTGCGATGCGCTGGCGCTGACCACCGGAGAGCTGGTCGATGCGACGGTCCACCAGATCGCCCAGTTGGATGAACTCGGCGATCTTCGCCACACGGGCCTCGCGTCTCGCGGGGGACATGCCGCGCATCTTGAGGCCGAAAGCCAGATTCTCGCGTACGGACAGATGCGGGAAGAGCGCGTAAGACTGGAAGACGGTATTGACGCTGCGCTTGTGGGGCGGCACCTCGGTGATGTCCCTGCCGCCGATGGCGAGGCGGCCATCGTCGGCCTCCTCGAGGCCGGCGAGGATGCGCAGCAAGGTCGTCTTGCCACAGCCCGAGGGGCCGAGCAGGGTAAAGAACTCGCCAGGTTCGATGGTCAGATCCACGCCGTCCAGTGCCACGGTGTCGCGGCCGAAGCGCTTGTGCAGGCCCTTCATCTCGATGGAGGAGGCCTCTCGGGTCGCCTCGGCTTGCGTCGTCTCCCCAGCCGGGCGCGCTCCCGGTGACTCGGTGGCTTCCGTCGCGATGGTGTCGCTCATGGGCGTGCCCTCTCGGTTCTCGATGGCCCGGTTCACAGCCGGTCTCGCAGTTTGTAGAAGTTGGTGGCCAGCACCAGCAGGGGCTTGCGCAGCAGGGCACCGCCCGGAAAGTGCCGGTGGGGCATGGAGGCAAAGACGTCGAAGCGTTCGCTCTGCCCGGCGATAGCCTCGGCCAACAGCTTGCCCGCCAGCCCCGCCAGGGCCATTCCATGTCCGGAGTAGCCCTGAGCGTAATAGACGTTGCTGCCAAGCCGGCCGAAGTCGGGCGCCCGATCGAATGTGATGGCCACGTCCCCGCCCCAGCGGTAGTCGATGCGCACGCCCTTGAGCACGGGAAAGATCCGCGCGATCTTGGCGTCCATGCGCGCCTCGAGGCCTCGCGGTTCGCGACCGTCGTAGCTGACCTCACCACCATAGATCAGGCGCCGGTCGGCCGAGAGCCGATAGTAGTCGAGCACGAAGTTGGCATCCGACAGGGCATCATTGCGGGGCAGCACCCGAGCCGCCCGCTCGGGCGAGAGCGGCTCGGTGGCGATCATGTAGTTGGCGGCGCGCATGATGCGGCCGGAGAGCTCGGGCACGAGGCCAGCCTGATAGGCGTTGGTACCCAGCACAACGAAGTCGGCAGTCACACGGCCCGCGGCGGTGATCACGCTGACCGGCTGACCGTGGCGGATCTCCACGGCGGCACTTCGCTCATGGATGGTCACCCCGGCCTGGCGGGCCGCCCGCGCCAGGCCCAGGGTGTAATTGAGGGGGTGCAGGTGGCCGCCCTCCGCATCGTGGAGGGCGGCCGGATAGGCCTCGGTCGCCACATGCTCGCGCAGCGCATCGCCCTGGAGCATGGTGAGCGCCGAGTAGCCGTAATCGCGCGCCATGCGCTCGCGAAAGGCCTCGAGTTCGTGCACGTGGCGCCGCTTGACCGCGGCATGCAGGTAGCCCCAGGCCAACTCGCAGGGAATCGCATGGCGCTCGACCAGTTCGGCGGTCAGGCGAACCGCTTCGCGGCTCATCTCCCAGATGTCCCGGGCACGCTCTCGGCCCAGGGCCTTCTCCACGGTGCCGATGTCGGTACCCAGGCCGGGGAGGATCTGCCCCCCGCTGCGCCCGGAGGCGCCATGCCCGATCTGCCCGGCCTCCAGCAGCACCACCGAGTAACCCCGCTCGGCGAGGTGCAGTGCCGCCGAGCAGCCGGTGATGCCGCCGCCGACCACGCAGACATCGGCCCGCACCTCGCCTTCGAGCGGAGGGCAGTCACCGAGCTCGACGGCGATGGAGTCGCGATACCAGGAGGCGGGTGGTGGTGGCGGGGTCGTCATGCGTGACACCTGTCTGTGATGCGCGGTGCGCTGGTTGTTATTGGATCACTCGCCCGGCGAACGGGCCCGGGCAGGCCACCTCAGTTTGACACCAGCACCACAACAGCTGTCAAGTATTTAATACCTTGAAGGATGCCGGGCTCCACACGAGATCAGATGGCAACTCCACGATATTTTCACAAAACTTTGTTTCCAAAGTAAAATAACGAAAGTCACAGAAAGAAAAGACAGGTGAACGTCAGGCAGGCATCCGCAAATCCAGGCAGGTGTCGTCAATTAATCACCATCACCCAGGCGTGGCTCAGCACGCAAGGCTCAGCAGAAATCCCTTTCATCGACTCGACACACCCCCCATCCTCTCATCAAGACCACGCCCCGACCGAGGAGACCACCATGAAGACGTCGACTGCCCCTACCCCCCATGCCGTCGAGAACGGCAAGGGAGCCAGCCCGCTGAACCACCACTACTGGATGCCGTTCAGCGCCAACCGCGACTTCCATGCCCATCCGCGGGTGATCACGGCCGCCGAGGGACGCCACTTCATCGACGACCGCGGACGGCGACTGTTCGACTCCCTCTCCGGGCTCTGGACCTGCGGCGCCGGCCACAACCGCGCCGAAATCCAGCAGGCGGTGGCGGCCCAGCTGGGCCGGCTGGACTACGCCCCGGGCTTCCAGGTCGCTCACCCGCTGGCCTTCGAGCTGGCCGAACGGGTGGCGACGCTGACCCCGCCGGGGCTGGACCACGTGTTCTTCACCGACTCCGGCTCCGAGTCCGCTGACACTTCCGTGAAGATGGCGCGTGCCTACTGGCGACTCCAGGGGCGCCCGGAGAAGACCCGGCTGATCGGCCGCGCCAAGGGCTACCACGGCGTCAACGTGGGCGGCACCAGCCTCGGCGGGATCGGCGCCAACCGCAAGCCCTACGGCCAGCTGCTGGACGTCACCCACCTGCCCCACACTCTCCAGCCGGCACTCGCCTTCACCCACGGCCAGGCGGAGAGCGGGGCGGAGCTCGCCGACGCCCTGCTCGACCAGATCGCCCTGCACGACGCCTCAAACATCGCCGCGGTGATCGTCGAGCCCATGTCCGGTTCGGGCGGGGTCATCGTGCCGCCGGTGGGCTATCTGGAACGGCTGCGCGAGATCTGCTCCGCCCACGACATCCTGCTGATCTTCGACGAGGTGATCACCGCCTTCGGCCGCGCCGGGGCGCGTACCGGGGCCGAGGCCTTCGGCGTCACCCCGGACATCATGAACGTGGCCAAGCAGCTTACCAACGGCGCGGTGCCCATGGGGGCCGTGATCGCCTCCCGCGAGATCTTCGACACCTTCACGGCGGGAGGCGGGCCGGCGCATGCCATCGAGTTCCCCCACGGCTATACCTACAGCGCCCATCCCGTGGCATGCGCCGCGGCGCTGGCGACCCTGGATCTGTTCGAGCGCGAGGACTTCCCCGGCCAGGTACGAGCCATCGCCCCGGCGTTCGAGGAGAAGCTCCACGCCCTCAGGGGCCGTCCTCATGTGGTGGATATCCGCAACCACGGCCTGGCCGGGGCCGTGCAGCTCGCTCCCCGCGACGGTGACCCGACCATCCGCCCGCGGGATGCCCACCTGGCGCTGTGGGAGGCGGGCTTCTACGTGCGCTACAGCGGCGACACCCTGCAGTTCGGCCCACCCTTCGCCAGCACGGAGACGGAGCTCGAGCGGCTCTTCGATGCCGTGGCCACGACCCTGGACCGGCTGGCGTGACGAGCAGCCCCGGGGAGCATCGACCATCGACCTCGCCTCAGGCCGGGCAGCAGACCGGACAGGCGGGGTCGCGGGGCACCCGGAAGTGGCGCCATTGGCCGCCGAGGCCGTCGAAGGTGGAGAGCCCGCGGTGGGGCGTGCCGGCGCCGCTGACCAGCTTGATCGCCTCCAGTGCCTGGAAGCTGCCGATCAGCCCCACCAGCGGCGCGACCACACCGCTCTCGGCACAGCTGAGCGCCTCGTCGCCCTCCCCACTCTCCCCACTCTCCCCTCCCCCAGGCGGATAGAGGCAGGCATAGCAGGGGGAGTCGGGGTCGCGGGCATCGAAGACGGCGAGCTGGCCGGAGAAGCGGATCGCCGCCCCGGAGACCAGCGGTACCCGCGCCGTACAGCAGGCGGCGTTGATGGCATAGCGGCTGGAGAAGCGGTCGGTGCAGTCGAGCACCACGTCCGCCTCGGCGACCGCCCGCGCCAGCGCCGCGCCGTCGAGATGCTCGGTGATCGCTTGAATGGCGCAGCCGGGATTGAGGGCGAGCGCCGCCTCCCGGGCCGACTCGGCCTTGTTGCGACCGAGGTCGGCGGTGGCGTGGGCGATCTGGCGCTGCAGGTTGGAGAGCTCGACCTGGTCGGCGTCGGCCAGGGTCAGCCGGCCGAGGCCCGCGGCCGCCAGGTAGAGGGCCACCGGCGAGCCCAGCCCGCCGGCGCCGACCACCAGGGCGTGGCCGGCCAGCAGCCGCTCCTGGCCGTCGATGTCGATCGGGTCGAGCATGATCTGACGGCTATAGCGCAGCAGGGCCTGGTCATCCATCGCGGGGCTCACTTCTCCTCGAACTCCTCGATCTCGGGTACGTGGAGGCTGAAGTCCTCCTTGACCTCCTCCATCACCACATAGCTCTTGGACTCCTTCACCCCGGGCAGGGTCAGCACCACGTCGCCGAGCAGCTGGCGATAGGCGGACATCTCGGGAATCCGGCACTTGAGGATGTAGTCGAACTGCCCCGACACCAGGTGGCACTCCTGGATCTGCGGCAGCTTGGCCACGGCGCGACGGAACTCGTCGAACACCGCCGGCGACTGGGTCTCCAGGCTGATCTCGACGAACACCAGCAGGTTGGCCTTGAGCGCCCGGGGATCGAGCAGGGCCTTGTAGCCGCGAATGATGCCGGCGCGCTCCAGACGCTTGACACGCTCCAGGCAGGGCGTGGTGGAAAGCCCGACCCGTGAGGCCAGGTCGACATAGGAGATGCGGGCGTTCTCCTGCAGGCAGCGCAGGATCTTGAGGTCGATGCGGTCGAGCGAGCGGGTCTTGGGTTTCATGAATGCAAAGTCAACGAGACGTGGCGTTTTTTACTGACCAAGATGTACCACATCACGCCCCCTCCCCTCCAGTCTCGCCCTCAACGTGACGCCCCAGGCTGACCCGGTCGTGACCGCCGAAATCGCGTAAGGTCGCGACCTCCCCATAGCCGGCCGCGGCGAGGGCGTCGCGCACCGCCTCCCCCTGGCCATGGCCATGCTCGAGCAGCAGCCAGCCACCGGGGACGAGGTGGGCACGGGCCTCGCCCACCAGGTGGCACAGGTCGGCCAGCCCCTGCTCGGCGGCCACCAGGGCGCTGTGCGGCTCGAAGCGCAGGTCACCCTGGCGCAGGTGCGGGTCGTCCGCGGCGATATAGGGCGGGTTCGAGACGATGAGCGCGAAGCGCTCGCCGCCGGCCTCGCGGTCCAGCGCCGCGAACCAGTCTCCCGCACGGAAGTCGACGTTGCCGATGGCGAGGCGCTCGGCATTGTGCCGGGCCAGGGCCACCGCCTCCGGGCTAAGGTCGATGCCGACCACCGACCAGCCGGGTCGCTCGCTGGCGAAGGCCAGGGCAATGGCGCCGGTGCCGGTGCCGAGGTCCAGCAGCCGTCCCTGCGGGGAGGCACCATGCGCCAGGGCCGCCTCCACCAGCCGCTCGGTATCGGGGCGGGGAATCAGGGTGTGCGGCGAGGTGGAAAGCCGCAGCCCCCAGAACTCGCGCTCACCGGTCAGGTAGGCCACCGGCTGGCCGGCGGCGCGCGCCGCCAGCAGCGCCTCGAAGCGGGCCCGCTCGAAGACCGGCACCTCGCGGTCGCCCCAGGTGTAGAGCCAGGTGCGATCGACGCCCAGCACGTGGCAGAGCAGCACCTCGGCATCGAGCCGTGCGCTCGGCGAGCCGGCATCAACGAGGCGCCGAGCCGCCCGCGCCAGCAGAGCGTCGAGGGTCATCCGGCGTCCTGCTGGAGGGCCGCCAGCTGCTCGGCCTGGTACTCGTGGATCAGCGGCTCGATCACGTCGTCGAGCTGCTCGCCGCTGACCACCTCGGAGAGCTTGTAGAGCGTCAGGTTGATGCGGTGATCGGTGACCCGGCCCTGGGGGAAGTTGTAGGTCCGGATGCGCTCGCTGCGATCACCCGAGCCCACCAGGCTGCGCCGGGCATCGGCCTGCTGCTGCCGCTGGCTGGCCACGGCCGACTGCTTGAGCCGCGCGGCGAGCAGCGACATCGCCTTGGCGCGGTTCTTGTGCTGGCTGCGCTCCTCCTGGCACTCCACCACCACGCCGCTGGGCAGGTGGGTGATGCGGATCGCGGAGTCGGTGGTGTTGACGTGCTGGCCGCCGGCCCCGCTGGAGCGGAAGGTGTCGACCCGCAGGTCGCCCGGGTCGATATCGATGTCGCCCACCTCGTCGGCCTCGGGCATCACCGCCACCGTGCAGGCGGAGGTGTGGATGCGCCCCTGGGACTCGGTGGCCGGCACGCGCTGCACCCGGTGGGCGCCGGACTCGAACTTGAGCCGGGCATAGACCCCCTCGCCCCTGACCCGCGAGATGATCTCCTTGTAGCCGCCCTGCTCGCCATGGCTGGCACTCACCACCTCCACCTTCCAGCCGTGCTGCTCGGCGTAGCGCGAGTACATGCGAAAGAGGTCACCGGCGAACAGCGCCGCCTCGTCGCCGCCGGTGCCGGCGCGGATCTCGAGGAAGACGTTGCGCCGGTCGTCGGGGTCCTTCGGCACCAGCAGCTGCTTGAGCCGGACCTCGAGGGCCTCCAGCCTGTCGCGCCCCTCGTCCCGCTCGAGCTCGGCCAGCTCGCGCATCTCGGCGTCGGCATCGCCGAGGAACTGTTCGGCGGAGGCGATGTCGGCCTCCACGGCGCGATACTCGCGCCAGGCCTCCACCAGGGGTTCGAGCTCGGCATATTCCCGCGAGTAGTCGCGGAAGCGGGTCTGGTCGCTGATCACCTCGGGCTCCGCCAGCAGGGCGGAAAGCTCCTCGAAGCGCTCGACGAAGGCATCGAGGCGCTGGCGCAGGGTGGCTTTCATCGGCGCATCCTATCGGGAGTGGTCGGTGGATTCATCCAGCAGCAGGGCGGTGGCGGCCTCCAGCAGGTCGCGACGCTCCAGGGAGGCCGCCTCGCGCATCGCCACGGTGGGACGGTGCATCAGCCGGTTGGTCAGCTGGTGGGCCAGGCGGCGGATCACCAGTTCGGGGTCCTCGCCGCGGGCCAGGCGCGCCAGGGCCTGCTGCTCGGAGAGCTCGCGCATGGCCTCGCCGCGGGCGCGCACGTCGCGGATCAGCTCGCCGCCGCTGCGGATCCGCCGCTCGTGCTGCCAGTTGCCCACGCCGTGCTCGATCAACGACTCGGCCTGGTCGGCGGCCACCTGGCGATGCCGGCGGTTCTCCTCGATGACCTCCTGGAGGTCATCGACGGTGTAGAGGAAGACATCGCTGAGCTCGCCCACCTCGGGCTCGATATCCCGGGGCACGGCGATGTCGACCATGAAGACGGGGCGATGGCGGCGCTTCTTCAGCGCCCGCTCGACCATGCCCTTGCCGAGGATCGGTAGCGGCGCGGCGGTGGAGGAAATCACGATGTCGGCCTCGACGAGGGCCTCGGGGATCGCATCGAGGGTGATCGCCTCGCCGCCCAGCGGGCCGGCCAGCGCCTCGGCCCGCTCGCGGGTGCGGTTGGCCACGGTGAGCCGGCGCACGCCGGCCTCGTGAAGGTGGCGCGCCACCAACTCGATGGTCTCGCCGGCGCCGATCAGCAGCGCTCGCGAGCGGGTGAAGTCGCCGAAGATACGGCTGGCCAGGCTCACCGCCGCATAGGCCACCGACACCGGGTTGCGACCGATGCCCGTCTCGGTGCGTACCTGCTTGGCCACGGCGAAGGTGTTCTGGAACAGGCACTCCAGCTCACCGCCCAGGCCACGGGCCCGGCGGGCCGTCTGGTAGGCTTCCTTGAGCTGGCCCAGTATCTGCGGCTCGCCCAGCACCATGGAGTCCAGCCCCACCGCCACCCGCATCAGGTGTCGGGCCGCGTCATTCTCGTGGAAGTGATAGGCACAGCGCGTGAGGTCCTCCACCCTCAGCCCATGGAAACGACCCAGCCAGTCGAGGATCTCGCGCTCGCCGACGGCATCGGTGACGCAGTAGAGCTCGGTGCGATTGCAGGTGGAAAGGACCGCCGCCTCGCGCACCTCCGGCAGGGCACGCAGCTCGACCAGCGCCGCCTCAAGCTGAGTCGGCGAGAAGGCGACCTGCTCGCGCACCTCGATGGTGGCAGTCCGGTGGTTGATTCCCAGGGCAAGAAGCGTCATGCGTTCGGGGTCTTCGCGAGTCGTGGTTCCGGCAGGGGCGCAGTGGTGATGTCCGCCGACGCGGACCGCCCATCCTCGAAGCGCCGCATTCTACCACAGGCCACCCATCCGGGGCGCAATGGCATCCCGTGATCAGGATCATGCTTTGCCCGGGGGAGGCGAGCCGTTATGCTGGCCACTCGTCCTTTGGCACGAGACGCGCATGCCCCGCGTAACGCTCCCCCGAATCACTCGCCGCTTCCCCCTGGCGCCGCTGGTGCTGGCGACTCTGCTCGCCGGCTGCCAAGGCATGCCGGGGGCCTCCTCGGCCGCCGAACCCGCCGAGGACCCGATGGCGGATGCGCCCCCGGTCACCCGCGGCCTGGATGCCGACAGCCTCTCGGGCCTGCTGGAGGCCGAGCTGGCCGGACAGCGCGGCGACTATCCGCGTGCCACCCGCGGCTTTCTCGACGTCGCCGAGCGCTACGGCTCCGCGGCCCTCGCCGAGCGCGCCACCCTGGCCGCCCGCTTCAGCGAGGATGCCCGGCTGCTCGAGGACACCGCACGACGCTGGCAGGCCCTGGCCCCCCAGAGCGATGCTCCCGCGCGCCTGCTCTCCAGCCTCGCCATCCAGCGCGGCGACTGGGACGCCGCCCTGGCGCAACGCCTGGCCGCCATCTCGCGTGGCGCCCAGGAGGAGCTGACCGGCTTCGTGGAGAGCGCCCTCGAGGCCGGGACCGACCCGGCACCACTGCTGGCGAGGATGCGTGAACACCTGGCCAACCTCGACGAGACACGCCACGACAGCGAACTGGCCACCGCCCTGCTGGAGGCCGCCACCGGCGAGCGCGGGGCGGCCGAGCAACGCCTGGCGCGACTGGCCCGGGCGGCTCCGGAGCTTCCCGAGCTATGGCAGATCCGTGCCCGCCTGGCGCTGGAGGCCGACGATCCGGCGAGCGCTCGGTCGGCGGCGCGGCGCGGCCTGGAGGTGGCACCGGGCGACCCGCGCCTGATGCTGTTGCTGGCGCGCGCCGAGATCCGGCTGGGCCGCATCGAGGCCGCCGAGGCCACCACCGACGCCCTGCTCGACGACCACGGTGACGATCCCGAGCTTCGCCTCGGCCTGGCACGGCTGTTCCTGGAGGAGGAGCACCTGCCCCCGGCGCGCCGCCTGCTGCTGCCTCTGGTCGGCGATGACGAGGCCCCGCCGCTGGCCTTCCTGCTGCTGGGCGCCATCGCCGAGGAGGAGGACGAGGTGGACAACGCCCTGCTTTATTATCGCCAGGTGCCCGAGGGCGAGCAGTTCCTGAACGCCCGCCTGAGTGCGGCTCGGATGCTGATCGCCGATGACCGGCTGCTCGACGCGCGCACCTTCCTGCGCCTCGAGCGGCTGCGCCACGAGACCTACTACAGCGAACTGGTCTCCCTGGAGGTCGAGCTGCTCGACGAGGCGGGACTCGACGAGCAGGCCGATGCCCTGCTCGACAGTGAGCTCTCCCGGCGCCCCGACGACGAGCAGCTGCGCTACCAGCGGGCCATGCGTGCCTTCACCGACGGTGACCTCGCCGCCATGGAGGCGGACCTTCGCCATGTCATCGAGGCCGCCCCGGACAACGCCCATGCCCTTAACGCCCTGGGCTACACCCTCGCCGATGCCAACCTCGAGGGCCGTCTGGAGGAGGCACGCGAGCTGATCGAGCGGGCCCACGCCCTCGAACCGGGCAACCCGGCGATCCTCGACAGCCAGGGCTGGGTCCGCTACCGCCAGGGCGACCCCGAGGGCGCCCTGCCCTGGCTCGAGCGCGCCTGGTCGGCGATGCCCGACCAAGAGATCGCCGCCCACCTCATCGAGGTGCTCTGGGCGCTGGGCCAGGAGGAGCGCGCACGCGACCTGCTCGAGGAATCCCAGCGACGCTTCGAGGAGCGCCCGCTGATCGACGAACTGCTGCAACGCTACCCAGAGCTCGGCGTTCCCGGGCGTGACGACTGACCCTGACGAACGGAACTCGCCATGACGACACTGCCGCGACTGCTGATCCCCCTGTTCGCCCTGGCCCTGCTGGCCGGCTGTGCCGGCCGGGCGCCCGCTCCCGAGGGCGAACGCGCCGCGGGCCAGTGGCAGGCCCAGGCCGAGCGCCTGGCCGAACTCGACACCTGGATACTGGTGGGCAAGGCCGGCCTGCGCACCCCCGAGGACTCCACCAGCGCCAACCTGGACTGGAGCCAGCACCCCCATTACTACCGGCTGCTGATCAGCGGGCCCTTCGGCAGCGGGCGCAGCACCCTGGAGGGACGCGAGGGGCGCTTCTCGCTGACCACCGCCGAGGGGCGCTTCGAGGCCGAGACCCCGGAGGCACTGATGGAACAGCAGCTGGGCTGGTCGCTGCCGGTCAGCGCACTCTCCGACTGGATCCGCGGCCTGCCGGCGGACGACAGCGCCCACCGACTGGAGAAGGACGAACTGGGCTTCCCGCTTCGCCTCGAGCAGGATGGCTGGGAGATCGCGTACCGCGACTGGGTGCGCGTCGCCGACCTCTGGCTGCCCAGGCGCCTGGTGATGACCTATGACGACCTGCGGGTCACCCTGGTGGTCACCGACTGGCGCCCGGCCCTCGACGACTGACATGCCACGGCCCCCTCCCCTTGCCGAGGCGCTGGTGCTACCGGCGCCGGCCAAGCTCAATCGTCTGCTGCACATCACCGGCCGCCGGCCGGATGGCTACCACACGCTGCAGACGCTGTTCCAGTTCCTCGATCACGGCGACACCCTCACCCTGCGCGGCCGTCAGGACGGCGAGATCCGCCTCTCCCCCCGCCTGCCCGAGGTGGCGGCCGAGGACAACCTGGTCGTGCGCGCCGCTCGCCTGCTGCAGGCCGAGAGCGGCTGCCGCCTGGGCGCGGACATCCACCTCGAGAAACGTCTACCCCTGGGCGGGGGGCTCGGCGGCGGCAGCTCGGATGCCGCTACCACCCTGCTCGGCCTGGATGCCCTCTGGGGACTCGGCCTCGGCCTCGCGCACCTGGCCGGCCTCGGCCTCGCCCTGGGAGCCGACGTCCCGGTGTTCGTGCATGGCCGTGCCGCCTGGGCCGAGGGGGTCGGCGAACGCCTCACCCCGGTCGCGCTCGACACTCCCTGGTTCGTGGTGATCCACCCGGGCGTGACGGTCGCCACCGCGGCGGTGTTCGGGGCGCCGCAATTGACACGCCACACCCCCCCGATTACCATGGCGCGCGCACTGCAGGGGGGAGCGGAGAGCTGGAGCAACGACTGCGAGCCCACCGTCCGGGAACTGTATCCCGAGGTGGCGCATGCGCTCGACTGGCTGGCGACCCGAGCGCCGACCATGCTGACCGGCACCGGCGCCTGTGTCTTTGCCCGGCTCGGCAGCGAGGCGCAGGCCGACCAACTCCTGGCCGAGACGCCCGAGGGCTGGCAAGCCTTCAAGGCCCACGGGCTGAATCGCTCACCTCTCCATGCTGCGCTGGGTCGATGACCCTCACCCGCCCACGGGCGCCGAGGCATCCCTGAACACCCCGGAACAACCATCGACCCGAATCCCTGAAGACCCAACACAGCAAAGGTGGCTGCGCGTGTCAAAATTGATGGTTTTCGCCGGGAATGCCAATCCCGAACTCGCCCGAAAGGTCGCCGAGAGTCTGGACACCTACCTGGGCAATGCCACGGTCGGCCAGTTCAGCGACGGCGAGGTCGCGGTCGAGATCAACGAGAACGTGCGCGGCAAGGATGTGTTCATCCTGCAGTCCACCTGTGCACCGACCAATGACAACCTGATGGAACTGATCCTGATGGTGGACTCCCTGCGCCGGGCCTCCGCCACCCGGATCACCGCCGTGGTGCCCTACTTCGGCTACGCTCGCCAGGACCGCCGCGTGCGTTCCGCGCGGGTGCCGATCTCGGCCAAGATCGTCGCCGACATGATGGTCAAGGCCGGCGTCGACCGGGTCATGACCATGGACCTGCACGCCGACCAGATCCAGGGCTTCTTCGACGTGCCGGTGGACAACGTCTACGGCTCGCCGATCCTGCTCGACGACATCGAGCGCCAGAACTACGACGACCTGGTGGTGGTATCGCCGGACGTCGGCGGCGTGGTGCGGGCCCGCGCCATCGCCAAGCAGCTCAACGCCGACCTGGCGATCATCGACAAGCGTCGCCCCTCGGCCAACCAGGCCCAGGTGATGCACATCATCGGCGAGATCGAGCACCGCACCTGCGTGGTGGTGGATGACATGATCGATACCGCCGGCACCCTGTGCAAGGCCGGCGAGGCCCTCAAGGCCCGGGGCGCCCGACGCGTGGTCGCCTACGCCACCCACCCGATCCTGTCGGGCCCGGCGGTGGACAACATTACCGGCTCGGTGCTCGACGAGGTGGTGGTGACCGACACCATCCCCCTCTCCGAGATCGCGCGGCGCAGCGGCAAGATCCGCCAGCTCAGCGTCGCCGGACTGATCGCCGAGGCGATCCGCCGGGTCAGCAACGAGGAATCCGTCAGCGCCATGTTCCACTGAACGCGGGCCCGCCGGGACTCGCTCGGTGGGACGAGGCGCGGGACACATGCCCTGCGGGGCTCCCGGAAACGTCGTGGTCTGGTCGCGGGCCACGGCGCTTTCCTTACTTCCAGAAAGAGGCAATTCCATGTCCGATTACACACTCAATGCCAGCGTTCGCAACGACCTGGGGAAAGGTGCGAGCCGCCGCCTGCGTCGTGCGAACGAACAGGTGCCGGCCATCATCTATGGTGGTGAGCAGGCGCCGCAGCCCATTGCCGTCGACAAGACCAGCTTCTACAAGGCGCTGGAAGACGAGGCGTTCTTCTCTTCCGTGATCAACCTTCACGTGGATGGCAAGGCCCAGCAGGTGGTGGTGCGTGACCTGCAGCGTCACCCCTACAAGCCGCTCATCACCCATGCCGATTTCCTGCGGGTCGATGCCACCCACGAGATCTCCCTGCGCGTGCCACTGCACGTGGTGGGCGAGGACCAGTGCAAGGGCATCAAGGACGAGGGCGGTGAGCTCCATGTGCTCTCCAACGAGGTGGAAGTCAGCTGCCTGCCGAAGGACCTGCCCGACTTCCTGGAGATCGACATCAGCGAAGTCGAGCTGGGCACCACCCTGCACCTCTCCGACCTGAACGTGCCGGCCGGCGTGACCCTGGTCGCGCTCAGCCATGGCGAGGATCACGACAACGCCGTGTTGAGCATCACCAAGCCCAAGGTCCGCGGTACGGAAGAGGACGAGGAAGGCGGTGAAGCCGCCGAGGGCGAAGAAGGCGAAGGCAGCGCCGAGTAATCGCGCCTGCCGGGGGCCATGCGCGGCATGGCCCTCCTTTCATCGATCAAGCGCCTCGGCGCTTGATTTTTTTTGGAGACACGAGATGAGCCAGGTCAAGGCGATCATCGGCCTGGGCAACCCCGGGGCCGACTACGAGGCCACCCGCCACAACGCCGGTGCCTGGCTAGTGCAGGCCGTGGCGAGGGCGGCGGGCGGCGAGTTGCGCCCCGACAGGAAGTTCCTGGGCCTGCACGCGCGGGTGAGGCTCGACGGCCAGGAGCTGCACCTGCTCGAGCCCACCACCTTCATGAACCGCAGCGGCGGCGCCGTGGCGGCCCTCTGCCAGTTCTTCAAGCTGGCACCGGACGAGCTGCTGGTGGCCCACGACGAGCTCGACATGCCGCCGGGCACGGCACGCTACAAGACCGGCGGCGGGCACGGCGGGCACAACGGACTGCGCGACATCATCCGCGCCCTGGGCAACGACCGGGCCTTCCATCGCCTGCGCATCGGCATCGGTCATCCCGGCGATAGCCGTCAGGTGACGAATTACGTGCTGGGTCGGCCCGGCAAGACCGAGCGTAGCGCTATCGACGCCGCCATCGACGAATGCCTGGCCACCCTGCCCCAAGCCATGGCCGGCGACTGGGCAAAGGCCATGAACCGGCTGCACAGCTTTTCCGCCTGACGCGGAAAAGCTAGCTGTATGCTTGAAGCGTTAAGCTGTAAGTCACCCCGACTGCTGGCCGGGATGGTTTTCTTACGGCTTACAGCTTATGGCTTACCACTTGGTCGCGTAGAATGCCGGCCATTCTCCATTCCCGAACACGCTTTCCAGGAAGATCCCATGGGTTTCAACTGCGGTATCGTCGGCCTACCCAACGTCGGCAAGTCCACGCTGTTCAATGCGCTGACCAAGTCCGGCATCGACGCCGAGAACTTCCCCTTCTGCACCATCGAGCCCAACGTCGGCATCGTGCCGATGCCCGACCCGCGCCTCGACCGGCTGGCCGAGATCGTCAAGCCACAGAAGGTACTGCCCACGACCATGGAGTTCGTCGACATCGCCGGCCTGGTGGCCGGCGCCTCCAAGGGTGAGGGGCTGGGCAACAAGTTCCTGGCCAATATCCGCGAGACCCAGGCCATCGCCCATGTGGTGCGCTGCTTCGACAACGACAACGTGATCCACGTGGCCAACCAGGTCGACCCGCGGGCCGATATCGAGATCATCAACATGGAGCTCGCGCTGGCCGACCTCGACACCGTCGAGCGCGCCATCCAGCGCCTGGTACGCGTGGCCAAGGGCGGCGACAAGGAGGCCATTGCCACCAAGGCGATCCTCGAGCGCATCCAGCCCCACCTGGCCGAGGGCCTGCCGCTGCGAAGCGTCGGCCTCGACGAGGAGGAGAAGCAACAGCTCAAGAGCTTCGGCTTCCTGACCCTCAAGCCCACCATGTACATCGCCAATGTCAACGAGGACGGCTTCGAGGCCAATCCCTACCTCGAGGTAGTCAACGAGATCGCCGCCGAGGAAGGCGCCGTGGTGGTGCCGGTGTGCAATCAGCTCGAGGCCGAGATCGCCGAGCTGGAGGACGAGGAGCGCGCCATGTTCCTCGACGAGATGGGCATGGAAGAGCCCGGTCTCGACCGGGTGATCCGCGCCGGCTATGCCCTGCTGGGCCTGCAGACCTACTTCACCGCGGGGGTGAAGGAAGTCCGTGCCTGGACGGTCAAGGTCGGGGCCACCGCTCCCGAGGCGGCCGGGGTGATCCACACCGACTTCCAGAAGGGCTTCATCCGCGCCGAGGTCATCGCCTATGACGACTTCGTCGCGCTGGGCGGCGAACAGGGGGCCAAGGACGCCGGCAAGTGGCGCCTGGAGGGCAAGGAGTACATCGTACAGGATGGCGACGTGATCCACTTCCGCTTCAATGTCTGAGACACGCAGGCCTTGACCCGAGGGGGCAAACTCCATAGACTTCGCCCCCGTTGTTCGGCTACGTAGCTCAGCTGGTTAGAGCACATCACTCATAATGATGGGGTCCCCTGTTCGAATCAGGGCGTAGCCACCAGATACCGAAAACCCGGCGCCCCTGGCGCCGGGTTTTTTCGTCTTCCTCTATACCATACCGCTCTAGACCAGTTCGGGGCGATCGAAGAAGGCGGTCAGCACCCGCGTCAGGGACTCCACGTCCCGGGCGCCGGCGGTCTCGCGGATCGAGTGCATGGCCCACTGGGGCACGCCCACGTCCAGGGTCGGCACGCCGAGCTCGGTGGCGGTGATGGGGCCGATGGTGCTGCCGCAGCCCATGTCGGCCCGGGTCACGAAGCTCTGCACCGGCACCTCGGCCGCGCGGCAGAGATCCCGGAACAGCGCCGCCGTGGCGCTGTTGGTGGCATAGCGCTGGCTCGCGTTGACCTTGATCACCGGCCCGCCGTTGAGTACCGGGCCGTGGCCGGCATCGTGCTTGTCCGGGAAGTTGGGATGCAGGGCGTGGGCGTTGTCGCAGGAGATCAGCCGCGAGGCCTGAACCAGGCGGATGAAGCCCTCGTCGCCGGGTTCGCCGAGCTGGGCATTCACCCGCCGCAGCACGTCGCGGAGGAAGGGCCCCTGGGCGCCGCAGGCGCTGGCGCTGCCTACCTCCTCGTGGTCGTTGGCCACCAGCACCGCTCCCTGTTGGCCGTCGCTCTCCAGCAGGGCCTCCAGGCCGATAAAGCAGGAGAGCAGGTTGTCGAGGCGGGCACCGGCGATCAGCTCGCCGTCGACGCCGACCCGTGACGGCGGCTGCATGTCGCGGAAGGCGAGCTCGAAGTCGAGGAGCTCGACGTCCTCGAGGCCGTGCTGCTCGGCGACCCAGCCCGCGAGCAGCCGCTCGAGGTCGGGCTTTTCCCCGCCCTGCAGGAGAACCGGGGCCATCTCGGTCTGGGCATTGATGGCACGGCCGTTGTTGGCCTCGCGATCCAGATGGATGGCCAGGCTCGGGATGATCGCCAGCGGCGTCTCCACGTCGAGCAGCACACCCTCGATGCGGCCGTCGGCGTGGCGCAGGTGCACCCGCCCGGCGAGCCCCAGGTCACGGTCGAACCAGGGCGCCAGCAGGGCCCCGCCGTAGACCTCGACGCCGAGCTGGAGCCAGCCCGCCGCGCTCTGCGCGGGGTTGGGCTTGAGGCGCAGGCCGGGGCTGTCGGTATGGGCACCGACCAGGCGCAGCGCCGTGAGTGACTCGCGGGGCAGCTGCAGGGCGACGATCGAGGAGTCGTTGCGGGTGACGTAGACACGCTCGCCGGGCGACAGCCGCCAGGCCTCGGTCTCCTCGAGACGCCGGTAGCCGGCCTCTTCCAGGCGCCTGGCCATGTTGGCCGTGGCATGCCAGGGCGTGGGGGATCGACGCAGGAAGTCGAGCAGGCGCTCGAGTCGGGCATCCTGGGACATGGAATTCCTCTATCGCGGGGCATTTCAGGGGTCTTGGCGGCACGACCAAGCTGATACAATGATTTGTCGGTCCATGCAACTCGACGACCGAGTCGAGGTCTGGATTGAGAGTGAGTGTACACGAATCGGGGAGTGCTTCATCGATGAGCCTGTTAGTCACCCTTGGGCGTTCAGCGGTCCTGGCCCTGCTGCTGGCCACGCCACTACTGGCCGCCGTCGAGCCGAGCGACGCCCAGCGCCAGGTGGCCGTGGAAGTGGCCGAGTCGCTGCGCTATGGCCATTATGCAGATGTCAGCCTCGACGACGACTGGTCACGGCGGGCCTTCTCGCGCTTCCTGGACATCCTCGATAGCCAGCGCGCCTACCTGCTCGACCGCGATGTGGCCACGTTCCGCGACCTGGAAACGGGCATGGACGAGGCGCTGCTCGACGGCGACCTGGCACGCCCCTTTGCCCTCTATCAGCGCTACCACGAGCGCGCCGAGTCACGCTTCGAATGGCTGCTCGACCGACTCGACGAGGGCATCGACTTTTCCTTCGACAGCGACAAGCGCCTGGAGCTGGAGCGTAAGGAAGCCCCCTGGGCCGGCCGGGAGGCGGCCCTGGACGAGCTGTGGCTGAAGCGGCTAAAGAACGCCGCCCTGACCCTGGCCATCAGCGACCAGGACGCCGAGCAGGTGGAAGCCACCCTGCGCCAGCGATACGAGGGGCAGCTGTCGCGCCTGCGCCAGACCAACGACGAGGATGTCTTCGGCCTCTTCATGTCGGCGGTGACCGGCAGCATCGACCCCCACAGCGAATACCTCTCGCCGCGCCAGGGCGAATCCTTCGATATCCAGATGCGCCTCTCCCTGGAGGGCATCGGCGCCCTGCTCCAGGCCGACGGCGAGTACGTCAAGGTATCGAGCCTGGTGCCGGGTGGCCCCGCCGAGCGGGCCGGGGCCCTGCAGCCGGCCGACCGCATCGTCGGCGTGGGCCAGGAGGGCAAGGAGATCGTCAACGTGGTGGGCATGCGCCTCGATGACGTGGTCGACATGATTCGCGGCCCCAAGGGCTCGGTGGTGCGTCTCGACGTGGTGCCCGCCCAGGCCGTCGACATGACGCGCTCCAAGGTCATCGAGATCACCCGCGACACCGTGGACCTGGAGGACCAGGCCGCCCAGGGCGAGGTAGTCGAGATCGCGCGGGACGACGGCACCCACCGCCTCGGGGTAATCAAGATCCCCACCTTCTACGTGGACTTCGATGCCTGGCAGGCCGGCGAGGAGGACTACCGCAGCACCACCCGCGACGTGTCCAAGGAAGTGGAGCGACTCCAGGCCGAGGGCGTCGAGGGCATCGTGCTCGACCTGCGCAACAACGGCGGCGGCGCCCTGCAGGAAGCCAACTCGCTGATCGGCCTGTTCATCGACCGCGGCCCCACCGTCCAGGTCCGCGATGCCCGCGGCCGCATCAGCCTCTACGGCGATACCGAGAGCGGCACCCTCTACGACGGCCCGCTGGCCGTGCTGGTCAACCGCCTCTCGGCATCGGCCTCCGAGATCTTCGCCGGGGCCATCCAGGACTACGGCCGTGGCCTGGTGGTGGGCACCGACACCTTCGGCAAGGGCACGGTCCAGACTCTCAACGAGCTCAGTCATGGCGAGATCAAGCTGACCCGCGCCAAGTTCTACCGCATCTCCGGGGAAAGCACCCAGCACCGTGGCGTGGAGCCGGACATCCGCTTCCCGAGCCTGATCGACCCGCAACTGATCGGCGAGAGCAGCCTCGACAACGCCCTGGAATGGGACACGGTGCGCGAGGTGCAGTATCGCACCTACGGCGAGCCCCGACAGTACCTGGAGACGCTTCGCAGCCGCCATCGCGAGCGTGCCGAACAGCAGCCGAACTTCCACTACCTCGAGCAGCAGTCAGCGCTGGCCAGCCGACTTCGCGAGCAGCACACCAGCGTCAGCCTCAATCGCGAGCAGCGCCAGCGCGAGGTGGAAGCCCGGGAGGCCGAACAGCTCGCCCTGGAGAACCAGCGCCGACGCGCCCTTGGCCTGGACCCGCTGGAGGAGTGGGTCGATGCCCGCGACGAGGCGGATACCGAAAACGATGCGCGCGACGAGGAACCGGTCGACCGCGTCCAGATCCTGGAGACGGCCCAGATCCTGCTCGACTACACCCAGCTCGAGGGCACCTGGCGCTACGCGAAAGGCAGCTGACCTCCCCTCCCCTGTCAGCGGGTGCGACATGCGACGCCGGGCCTCGAGCCCGGCGTCCTTGTCTGCTCGCCTCGCAGGCAAGCGCCACGGCGGCAGACATCAGGCCGCAGGCGGCCCCGGTGACAATGCGGCGTGATAAAGGGCAGACGCTACCCGGCCAGAAGCCGGCGAGGCATCGGTGCGACAGGCAAGATGAGAAGGGATGACGGCCAGACAGGACTGGCTCCCCGAACAGGACTCGAACCTGTGACCCAGTGATTAACAGTCACTTGCTCTACCAACTGAGCTATCAGGGAACGATGCAGGATGATGCGGCAGGCAGTTAGGAGCGGTTGGCTCCCCGAGCAGGACTCGAACCTGCGACCCAATGATTAACAGTCATTTGCTCTACCAACTGAGCTATCGGGGAATGACCGCATGCCGCACTGTGCTCTTCACATTCACGAGATCCTTCGCCGCATGAGCGAAGCTGGCTCCCCGAGCAGGACTCGAACCTGCGACCCAATGATTAACAGTCATTTGCTCTACCAACTGAGCTATCGGGGAACGACCTCAAGCACGGGCAGTATTATACGGATCGGGCCCGCAAGGTCAAGCGGGGATTGGCATTCTGCCCCCTCGCGAGGAGCACCGGGACACACAAAAAACGCCCGCCAGGGCGAGGCCTGGCGGGCGTTTTTTTGTGTGTCCTGGTGGCTACGCCCTGATTCGAACAGGGGACCCCATCATTATGAGTGATGTGCTCTAACCAGCTGAGCTACGTAGCCTTATCAACGGCTTGCCCGGCCGAGGCCGGGCAACGGGGAAGGATTATGCACGCGGGCCCGCCGCATGGCAAGCCCGCGCGCGCCCTCACGCCTCGATGTCGAGGGCGCGCTTGACCGCCGGCAGCGCCGGCTCGCCCTCACGGGTCTCGATGCCCTCGAGCCAGGCCTCCAGGACCTCGGGGTTGGCCTGCAGGTAAGCACGGGCGGCATCGCGGGGATCGGAGCCCGCGTCCATGATCTCACCCATCAGCTGGTTCTCCATCTCGAGGGTGAACTCGAGGTTTTCCAGCAGCGCACCGACGTTGGCACACTCCTCGACATAGCCGCTACGGGTGTTGGTGTAGACGGTGGCGCCGCCGAGGTCGGGGCCAAAGTAATCATCGGCACCTTCCAGGTAGGCCATGTCGAAGTTGGTGTTCATCGGATGCGGCTCCCAGCCGAGGAACACCATCCACTGTTCTTCCGGCACCCGGGCACTCAGCTCGGCGAGCATGCCGGCCTCGCTGGAGTCGATCAGCTGCCAGTCGCCCAGGCCGAAGGCGTCATCGTCGATCATCTGCTGGATCAGCTGGTTGCCGTCGTTGCCGGCCTCGATGCCGTGGATCCGGCTGTCGAACTGCTCGGCATGCTCGGCGAGATCGGCCACCGAGGTGACGCCGGCATCGTGGACATACTGCGGTACCGCGAGGGTGTACTTGGCGCCCTCGAGGTTGGCCCCCAGGCGATCGATATCGCCATCCTCAACGTAGGGGTCACTGATCGATGCCATGGAGGGCATCCAGTTGCCCAGGAAGACGTCGAAGTCGCCGTTCTTCATGCCCTGGTAGGCGATGGGCACTGAGACGGTATCGATACGGGTGTCGTAGCCCAGCGCCTCGAGTACCTCGGTGGTGAGCGCGGTAGTCGCGGTGATGTCGGTCCAGCCGACCTCGGCGAAGCGTACGGTCTCGCAGCTCTCGGGCTCGGCGGCCTGCAGCGGCGAGACGGAGAGACCGAGGGCGGCGGCGCCGAGCCCCAGGGTCAGGCGACGATTCAGGTTGCGGGTGAGCATGAAGACACTCCTCTTGTGGGACTTGAAGTATAGCCGCAGTGGCAGTACCACCGGTCAGCGGGTTGGTCTGCCAGACCTTTATTGATTGAACGTTCAATAAAGGTCTGGCAAGCTGTGCACATGGTAACCATGCTTCATGTGGTGGTTGCAAGATCAATTCCCCGGGAAAGGAGCCAGCAACGGTGCCCAAGGTTGGAATGGAACCCATCCGCCGCCAGCAACTGATCAAGGCCACCATGGCGGCGATCGACGAGGTCGGCCTGGCCGATGCCACGGTGATGCGTATTGCCCGCCACGCGGGCGTATCCGCCGGCATCATCAGCCACTACTTCGGCGGCAAGGACGGCCTGCTGGAAGCCACCATGCGCCAGATCCTCAGCGATCTTGGCGAAGCGGTGGCGGCGCGGCGCCGCGAGCTCTCCACCACGAGCCCCCGGGACCACATCGGCGCCATCATCGACGGCAACTTCGACCGCAGCCAGGTCACCGGGCCGGTGGCCAAGACCTGGCTGGCCTTCTGGGCCAGCAGCATGCACAAGCCGGAGTTGGCGCGCCTGCAGCAGGTCAATGACCGGCGCCTCTACGCCAACCTCTGCCACCAGTTCCGCCGCGTGATGCCCCGTGACAAGGCCCGCGCCTGTGCCCGAGCGCTGGCCGCGCTGATCGATGGCCTCTGGCTACGCGGCGCCCTGACCCACGAAGGCCTGGACAGCGACGAGGCGCGCCTTCTGGCCCGGGACTATCTCGATCGCCTGCTGGATACCCAACACACAACTTCTTCTTGAAGGGATAGCCACATGCCATCTCTGGACACCCAGACCCTCTACATCGACGGCCGTCACACCGCCGCCACTTCCGGCGAGACCTTCACCGTGGTCAACCCCTTCGACGGCTCACCGCTCGCCGAGGTGCAGCAGGCCGCCGAGGCCGACGTGGACACCGCCGTGGCCGCTGCCCGCAAGGGCCAGCGGACCTGGGCGGCGATGACCGGCATGCAGCGCGGCCGCATCCTCAATCGCGCCGTGGCCTTGCTCCGTGAACGCAACGATGAGATCGCCGAACTCGAGACCCGCAACACCGGCAAGCCGATCAGCGAGACGGCCGCGGTGGACATCGTCACCGGCGCCGACGTTCTCGAGTACTACGCCGGCCTGGTACCCGCCATCGAGGGCAGCCAGATCCCGCTGCGCGAGGATTCCTTCGTCTATACGCGCCGCGAGCCACTGGGCGTGATCGGCGCCATCGGCGCCTGGAACTACCCCATCCAGATCGCCTGCTGGAAGACTGCCCCGGCGCTGGCCGCCGGCAACGCCGTGGTCTTCAAGCCCAGCGAAGTCACTCCGCTCACCGTCATGAAGCTCGCCGAGGTCTTCACCGAGGCCGGCTTGCCCGACGGCGTCTTCAATGTCGTCCACGGCGACGGCCGCGTCGGTGCGCTGATGACCGGACATCCCGGCATCGACAAGATCTCCTTCACCGGCGAGGTGGGCACCGGCAAGAAGGTGATGGCCGCCGCCGGGGGCTCCACCCTCAAGGACGTGACCATGGAACTGGGCGGCAAATCGCCGCTGATCGTCTTCGCCGACGCCGACCTGGATCGCGCCGCCGACGCCGCCATGATGGCCAACTTCTACTCCAGCGGGCAGATCTGCACCAACGGCACGCGGGTCTTCGTCGAGGGCTCGGTGAAGGAAGCCTTAGAGGCGAAGATCACCGAGCGCGTGGCGCGCATCCGCGCCGGCGACCCGCTGGACCCGAACGTCAACTTCGGCCCTCTGGTGAGCTTCGAGCACCAGGAAAAGGTGCTCTCCTACATCGCCCTGGGCAAGCTGGAAGGAGCCACGGTGCTGGCCGGCGGCGAGGCCTGGGACCAGGGCGAGCACGGCGGGGTCGAATGGTCAAGAGGCGCCTGGGCGGCCCCTACGGTGTTCACCGACTGCACGGACGAGATGCGCATCGTGCGCGAGGAGATCTTCGGCCCGGTAATGGCGATCCTCGCCTTCGACGATGAGGAGGAGGTCATCGAGCGCGCCAATGCCACCCACTACGGCCTGGCCGCCGGGGTCTTCACCGAGGGCCTCAACCGCGCCCATCGGGTGATCCATCGCCTCGAGGCCGGCATCTGCTGGATCAATACCTGGGGCGAGTCCCCCGCCGAGATGCCGGTGGGCGGTGTCAAGCAGTCCGGCGTGGGCCGCGAGAACGGCCTCGAGACCCTGGCCCACTACACCCAGACCAAGTCGGTGCAGATCGAGATGGGCCCCTTCGAATCGGTGTTCTAAGCCTTCCGTCACCTCTAGTGCCGCCTACCTACCCCACCTGCCGGGGCGCCGGGGGCAGGTCGTAGCGAGGGTCCTATGCCAGGGACGGCATCGGTAGCGCCCAGGGATGCGTTCACAGCGCCCTCGCGAAGGCCTGCCGCCGGAACAGCCCCGTATAGATATTGCCTCGGGAGACTCCATGTCCCAGATCCGCGAATTCGACTACATCATCATCGGCGCCGGGTCGGCCGGCAACGTGCTGGCCACGCGCCTGACCGAAGACGAAGATGTCTCGGTGCTGCTGCTCGAGGCCGGTGGCCCCGACTACCGCTTCGACTTCCGCACTCAGATGCCGGCGGCGCTGGCCTATCCGCTGCAGGGCAAGCGCTACAACTGGGCCTTCGAGACCGACCCCGAGCCGCACATGGATGGCCGACGCATGGAGTGCGGCCGTGGCAAGGGGCTGGGGGGCTCCTCGCTGATCAACGGCATGTGCTACATCCGCGGCAACGCCCTGGACTACGACCACTGGGCCAAGGCGCCGGGCCTTGCGGACTGGTGCTACGCCAACTGCCTGCCCTACTTCCGGAAGTCCGAGACCCGCGACATCGGCGCCGATGACTACCATGGCGGCGACGGGCCGGTGAGTGTCACCACCCCGAAAGAGGGCAACAACCCCCTCTATCGGACCTTTATCGAGGCGGGCAAGCAGGCCGGCTACCCGGAGACCGAGGACGTCAACGGCTACCAGCAGGAGGGCTTCGGTCCCATGGACCGCTTCGTCACCCCGAACGGTCGGCGTGCCTCCACGGCCCGCGGCTACCTCGACCAGGCCAAGGGGCGGGCGAACCTGACCATCGAAACCCGCGCGCTCACCGACGTCATCGCGTTCGAGGGCAAGCGTGCCGTGGGCGTGCGCTACTTTCTCAACGGCGATCGCAAGGGCGAGCCGCGCCAGGCCCGCGCCCGCCGCGAGGTGCTCCTGTGCGGCGGGGCCATCGCCTCGCCGCAGATCCTCCAGCGCTCCGGCATCGGGCCGAAGGCGGTCCTGGACGAGTTCGGCATTCCCCCGGTGCACGTCAACGACAACGTCGGCACCCATCTCCAGGACCATCTGGAGATGTACATCCAGTACGAGTGCACCCAGCCGATCTCGCTCTACCCGGCGCTGAAGTGGGTCAACCAGCCAAAGATCGGCGCCGAGTGGCTCTTCCTGGGCAAGGGCGTGGGGGCGAGCAACCAGTTCGAGGCGGCGGGCTTCATCCGCAGCAATGACCAGGAGGAGTGGCCCAACCTGCAGTACCACTTCCTGCCCATCGCCATCAGCTATAACGGCAAGAGCGCGGTGCAGGCTCACGGTTTCCAGGCCCACGTGGGCTCCATGCGCTCCGAGAGCCGCGGCCGCATCCGCCTGGCCTCGCGCGACCCCGAGGCCGCGCCGAGCATCCTCTTCAACTACATGTCCAGGGAGAAGGACTGGCAGGAGTTCCGCGATGCCATCCGCCTGACCCGCGAGATCATCGCTCAGCCCGCCTTCGACCCCTATCGCGGCCGCGAGATCTCGCCGGGGCCGGACGTGGCCTCCGACGCCGAGCTGGATGCCTTCGTCAAGGCCCATGCCGAGACCGCCTACCATCCCTGCGGCAGCTGCCGCATGGGCGAGGGCGACGATGCCGTGGTGGACGGCCAGGGCCGGGTGCACGGCGTGGCGGGGCTCAGGGTCGTGGACGCCTCGCTGTTTCCGATGATCCCCACCGGCAACCTCAACGCGCCGACCATCATGCTCGCCGAGAAGATCGCCGACAGGATTCGCGGCCGCGAGCCCCTGCCGCGCTCGGACGCCCCCTACTACGTGGCGGGTGACACCCCCGCCCGCGGCGAGCCCCAGCGCCGCCTCGACTGACAGCGCCAGTGCCTCGGCTCCCATGCGCCCCGCCCTGCCCTGCAGCGCGGGGCGTTTTTGGATTACAGACCATCGCGGATGACTACCACGCTCGAGGCTTTTCCGGCGCCTCTCGCTCTTGCTGAAAGCTTTAACTACGAGTCGCGCCACTGGCCGGTTGCACCGAAGTGGGCTAGTCTGCAAGAATTCAAACATCTGTTCGAATTCTTGCCGTCGACAACAACCGGAGTCTCCCCATGCTCACCCTGATCCTGCTGCTCGCGGCCATCGTCGGCCTGTTCGCGGTGCTGCGCCGCGAGGCCGGCGCCCTGCCCGCCCTCGGCGCGCTGGCCGTGCCGGGCCTCGCCGGCCTGCTGCTGGGCTCGCCGGCGCTCGGCGTGCTGCTGCTCCTGGCCGCCGCCGGGGTGGCCGTGGCGGGCCTGCCCGCCCTGCGGATCCGCTGGCTCTCGCCGCGCCTCTTCGCCCTGTTCAAGAAGGTCGCGCCCCGAGTCTCGGAGACCGAACGCACGGCGCTCGAGGCCGGCACCGTGGCCTGGGACGGCGAACTCTTCACCGGGCGCCCCGACTGGCAGACGCTGCTCGCTTTCCACGATGAGGGGCTCACGGCGGAGGAGCAGGCTTTCCTTGACCACCAGTGCAGCGTGGCCGCCGGCATGTGCAACGCCTGGGAGATCGCCCGGGAGCGCGCCGACCTGCCCCAGGAACTCTGGGACTACCTCAAGCGGGAAGGCTTCTTCGGCATGATCATCCCCCAGGCGTACGGCGGCCTCGGCTTCTCCGCCAAGGCCCAGTCGCTGGTCCTGCAGAAGCTCTCGGTCAGCGAGACGCTGATGGTCACGGTGGGCGTGCCCAACTCCCTGGGCCCGGGCGAGCTGCTGCTCAAGTACGGCACCGAGGCCCAGAAGGACCACTACCTGCCGCGGCTGGCCGACGGGCGCGAGATCCCCTGCTTCGGCCTCACCGGCCCCCGTGCCGGCAGTGACGCCACGGCCCTCCCCGATACCGGCGTGGTCTGCCGGCAGGAGGTCGACGGCGAGGAGGTGCTGGGCCTGCGCCTGAACTTCGAGAAGCGCTGGATCACCCTGGCGCCCATCGCCAGCGTGGTGGGCCTGGCCTTCCGGCTCTTCGACCCCGACCACCTGCTGGGCGAGGAGAGCGATCGCGGCATCACCCTGGCGCTGATTCCGCGCGACACCGCGGGCATGGAGATCGGCCGCCGCCACCACCCCATCGGCAGCCCCTTCCTCAACGGCCCCATCAAGGGCAAGGACGTCTTCGTGCCGCTCGATACCATCATCGGCGGACCCGAGATGATCGGCCAGGGCTGGCGTATGCTGGTGGAGTGCCTCTCCATCGGCCGCTGCATCACCCTGCCCTCCGGCGCCACCGGGACCGCCCGCTACGCCCTGGGCTGGAGCGGCGGCTTCGCCCGTATCCGTCGCCAGTTCAACGTGCCGGTGGCCGAGATGGAGGGGGTCCAGGAGCCCCTGGCGCGCATGGCGGCGCTGGCCTACGTCTCCCGGGCCGCGGTCTACCAGACGGCCAACACCATCGACCACGGCGAGAAGCCGGCGGTGCCCTCGGCGATCCTCAAGAGCCAGCTCACCGAGTTCCAGCGCCAGATTCTCAGCGACGCCATGGACATCCACGGCGGCAAGGCGGTGACCCTGGGGCCGCGCAACTACTTAGGAATAGGCTACAGCGCCAACCCGGTGGCGATCACCGTGGAAGGCGCCAACATCATGACCCGCAACCTGATGATCTTCGGCCAGGGGGCGATCCGCTGCCACCCCTACGTGCTCGAGGAGCTGGCCGCCAAGGAGGCCGACGACCTGCCAGCCTTCGACCGCGCCTTCTTCGGCCATGCTGGGCTGATCTTCGGCAACGCCGCCCGTGCTCTCACCCAGGGCCTGGGACTCGGCCGGCCAGGCGTGCCCTTCGACGAGGTCGCCGCGCCCTATGCCCGGGATGTCGCCCGCCTCTCCGCCGGCTTCGGGCTGTGCGCCGATGCCGCCATGGCGAGCCTCGGCTCGACCCTCAAGCAGCGGGAGATGCTCTCGGCGCGCCTGGGCGACGTGCTCTCCAACCTCTACCTCGCCTCGATGACGCTCAAGCAGTGGCACGAGGGCGACAAGGTCGAGGGCGAGGCCGCCCTGCTGCACTATGGCTGCCGTTTCCTGCTGGGTCGTGCCGAGCAGGCCTTGGACGAGCTCTTCGACAACCTGCCGAGCCGTGCCCTGGGTCGGCTGCTGCGCGTCGTGGTCATGCCCGCCGGGCGCCGCTGGAAGCGCCCCCAGGATGACCTGACCCGCGAGATCGCCCAAGCCGTCTCCCGCGACACGGCGCTGCGCCGCTACCTGCTGGAAACCACCTGGCAGGAGAACGACGGCAGCCGCGACAACCCGCTGGCCCACTACAACGCCCTGCTCGCCACCCAGGAGCGCGCCGAAAAACTCTACCGCCAGGTCCAGAAGGCCCATGCCAAGGGCGAGCTGCCGGCTGACGCCCTGCACCCCGAGCAGAAGGTGGAGGCTGCACGGGAGAAGGGGCTGATCTCCGAGGAAGACGCCACCTTCATGCGCGAGCGCGAGGCCGAGGTACTCGAACTGCTCAGCGTGGACGACTTCGAGTACGATGCCTTCGTCATCGACAAGAGCCAGGTACCGCGCCATAACGCCGCCTGAAGCACATCAACCAGCCCGCGCGAGTCAATGCCATCTTCAAGAGGAGAATACATCGGAAAGGAGGTGGCATTGCCGGTGAGGGTTTCTTCGGCGAAAAGATAGGCGGCGCGTGGAGAACGACTTAGATTGTCCAGTAGATCGCGCAGCTCGTTACCACCATCAGCATCAGGTTCAGTGGCGCACCCACGCGCGCAAAATCGGTGAACTTCATCGCCCCCGTGCCATAAATCATGGTATTGGTCTGATAACCAATAGGCGACAGGAAGCTGGTCGATGCCGCGAACATGATGGCCATCACCAGGGCCAGTGGCTCCAGTGCCAGTTGCTGGGACAGCGAGATGGCAACCGGCACCAGTATCACGGCGGACGCATTGTTACTGACGATCTCAGTTAGCTCCGTGGTCATGGCATACAAGGCCATCAGGATGAATATAGGGTGCCAGGCCCCCGCATACTGGGCGATCAGGGAACCCGCCCAGTCGGCCGCCCCGGACTTGGTCATCGCGATACCCAGGGGAATCACACCGGCGAGCAGGAAGATCACACTCCAGGAAACATCCTCATACATCTCCTGATAGGGGATGCAACCTGTCACGGCCATGGCGATAACGCCAGCGATCGCAGTCAGCACGATAGGCATCGGCGTCAGAACCGCCAGGAAGATCACGGCTGCCACGATGCCACCGGCGGTGATCATGCGGCGTGAGCTGAATTCATCCTCGAACTGATCGAGCAGAACGACATCGTAACTCCTCTGCAGCCGTTTCAGGGCGGTTTTCGAGATGTCGAGCAAGACGACCTCCCCGACATGGAGTTCCTGGTCAGCCAGGCGCGTGGAAGTCACTTCATTGGTACCCAGGCCGATCAGGTGCGCATTGAAACGCCTCCAGAGATCTACTTTACTCGCCTTGCGTCCGTCGAACAGCAGCCGGTTGCGCAGCAGCACCTGTACCACCTGAGTATCGGTGCGTGCCTTACCGCTATCGTTGAATTCTGAAAGCACATCTACCCCGTCTTCCTTGATCAGATCCATGATCTGGTGCGCGAAAGTACAGACTATGATGACGTCATCAGGCTTTATTTCAGTTTCGGTCGCCTTATCGGTCCAGGTCTTTCCACCACGGATCAGCCGCTTGACCTCTACGCCGCTGATAGCCTCGAAATTTGCATCTTCCAGCGTCTTGCCGACCAATTTGCTGTCATGGTTAACCGTGAGTTCAGTGACGAATTCCTGTTCCTCTTCGTTGACCACCGGGTTGGCATCCTCCTTTGGCAAGAGCCAGCGCCCGATAAACAGGAAGTAGACCAGTCCGCTAAGGAGGACCAGAGTGCCGATATGTGTGAACTCGAACATCATCAGCGGCCGGCCGAACGACGGGGCATCGGCGAGAATGGAAGAGGTCAGGATATTCGTAGAGGTACCGACCAGCGTCAACGTGCCGCCCATCATGCCGAAGAAACTGAGAGGGATCAGCACCCGGGAGGCCTTGAAATCGCTGTTTCTGGCAAGATTCAGCATCAGCGGGATGGCCATTGCCACCGCAGCCGTATTATTGATGAAACCTGATACCAAGCCGATCATCACGCCCACGACAATAATCTGTCGCGTCTCGGAATTGCCGATCAGGGGTATAAGTTTCTTGGCCAGCAGATTGACCATTCCCGAACGCTGGATGCCGCCCGACAGGATGAACATACACAACACCGTCACCGTTGCCGTGCTGGAAAAACCCGACAGGCTTTCGGATATGCTCGGAAATGAAGACTTCAGGTCGACCCCTCTCTCCATAAGCCACTGCGAATGGAAAAGCTGAGGAATGGCCATCACGGTGGTCAAGATGGTCATGGCAGTGACATCGATCGGTAGTTTCTGTGAGGCGAACAGATATAGTCCACCAGCTGTAATCAGAAAAACGAGCGCGATTTCGATGGTCATTAGTACATTCCTGGGAGCTAGATTTTGCCTGAGGTTAATGATTCAACCCACGATCACGATGAAAGCCAGTCCCGACAGAGCAACATCGCCCGGCACCAGCCCCAGGATCACCGAGCCCAGCAACGCCGAGAGCGCCACCAGGTCGTAGCGGAAGCGCCCCCAGACGAAGGCGGCAAGCGTCAGCCCCAGGACAATGAAGACCAGCGTGCTGTCGGCCATGACACCTCCCTGTCCCTTCATGGAGATTCAAGCACATCAGCCGCGGGACAGAAAAGCCAGACCTTTCGCCCCCGACCGGATGCGCAGAGCCCGGCCGATGCCGGGCTCTGCGCAGATTGACTGGCCGCAACGCCTACTTCCTGGCCATCTTCTCCAGCATGGCATTGACGGCCTCGAGGTGCTCGGGCTCGTTATGGCACATGCCCTGGAAGTTCGCACAGAGGTCGAGGAAGTCGGGCAGCTCCATGCGGCTGCCCATCTTCATCAGCCGCTTGGTCAGGCGCGTCGCCTTGGGCGGCTGGGCCGCCATCTGCCCGGCCATCTCGCCGACCCGCTCGAGCAGCGCCTCGGGCTCGGTGACCTCCAGCACGATGCCATACGCCTTCGCCTCCTCGGCGTCGATCACCCGGCCGGAGAGCGTCAGCTCGAAGGCACGCTGGTAGCCGATCAGGCGCTGCATGAACCAGGCGCCGCCGTCGCCGGGGATGATGCCCAGGGTGAGGAAGGTCTCGCCGAACTTGGCCTTGCGGGAGGCGATGCGCACGTCGGCCATGTTGGCCAGGTCGAAGCCGGCCCCGATCGCCGGGCCGTTCACCGCGGCGATGATCGGCACCTCCACGCCCTGCAGAGCCAGCGGGATACGCTGGATGCCACGCCGGTAGCGGCTGGCGACCTCGGCCACGTCACCGGCGAAGTCGCCGTCGCGCTCGGCCATGTCCTTGACGTTGCCTCCCGCGGAGAACGCCGAGCCCGCCCCGGTGATGACCAGCACGGAGACCTCGTCGCAGGCATTGACCCAGTCGGCCACGGCCACGATGTCATCCACCAGGGCAGTGCCGGTCAGGGCATTGCGCACGTCGTGGCGGTCCAGGGTCAGGGTGGCCACCCGTCCCTCAAGCGTCAGGCGGGCATCGGTCAGTGACGGCAGGCTCATGCTCATGCTCGGGCGTCCTTGTCGGTGGCATCGCTGTCACGGTCGACGATAACCCGGGCATCCACCACCGCATAGCCGTCGGCATTGACGATCACCGGGTTGAGGTCGAGCTCCTTGAGGTCCGGGTAGGCGGCGACGATGCTCGACACCTTGAGCAGCAGCTCGACCAGCGCCTCCTTGTCCACGGCGGACTCGCCGCGCACCCCCTCGAGGATCCGCTTCGCCTTGATCTGCTCCACCATGGAGCGGGCGTCGTGGCGCGACAGCGGAATGGCGCGGAAGGCCACGTCCTCGAGGATCTCGACGAAGATGCCGCCGAGGCCGAACATCAGCACCGGGCCGAAGATCGGGTCGCGGATCACCCCGACGATTACCTCCACGCCCTTCTTCGCCATGGGCGCCACCAGCACGCCCTCGATCTCGGCATTGGCGTCGTAGGCCATACAGGATTCAAGGATCGCCTCGCGGGCATCCTGCATGGCAGCCTCGCCCACCACGTTGAGCATCACGCCGCCGGCGTCGGACTTGTGCAGGATGTCCTTCGAGACCACCTTCATGGCCAGCGGCGTCTCGCCACTCTCTCCTGCAAACCGGCTCGCCGCCTCGGCCAGCTCCGCCTCGTTGCGCACCACCAGTTCCAGCGGCACATCGACGCCGTGATCGCGCAGCAGCTGCTTGGCCTCGTACTCGAAGAGGTCACGCCCCTCGGCCCGGGCCTGCCGGAACATGGCGGTAAGCTCGAGACGGGCCTCCACCGGCGTCTCGCGGGACTGGCCATGCGACTGCGCCAGGTACTGGCCGCGCTCGCCCAGCGCCGCGAGCACCCGGACCGACTGCTCGATGGAGGCATAGACCGGCAGGCCCGCCTCGTGCAGGCGACGCAGCGCCGGCGGCTTGATCGGCGTATAGAGGCTGTAGATCACCAGCGGCTTCTCGGTGGCATTGGACAGATCCACCATCGCCTCGGCGCCACGCATCTCGTCGCCCAGCAGCGACTCGGCGAAGCGGATGCTGTAGCCGCCGAACATGCCCACCAGGAAGACGCTGTCGACGTTGTCGTCGGCGGCGACGATCTCCATGCAGGTGGCGAGCAGCGAGGGGTTGGCATCGGTGGAGCCGGCCACGTCGACCGGGTTGACCGTAGATGCCTGGGGGAAGAGCACCTCGCGCAGCTTCTGGCGTGTGGCTTCGGAGAGCTCGGCGAGCTCCAGGCCCGCCTCGGCCAGGCGGTCGGAGGCGATGGTGGCCTGGCCGCCACCGTCGGAGATCACTGCCACCCGCTTGCCGCGGGACTTCTGCAGCAGCCCCAGGCCCTCGGCCACCGGCAGGATCTCGTCGGAATACTGCACCACGCTGACCCCGGACTGCCTGAGCAGGTCCACGGTCATGGCGTAGCTGCCGGCCAGGGCCCCGGTGTGGGAGCTGGCGGCCTTCTGGCCCTGCTCGGTGGAGCCGGACTTGTAGACCACCACCGGCTTCATGGCGGTGACGTCACGGGCCACCTCGAGGAACTTGCGGCCGTCCCGGAAGCCCTCCACGTAGAGGGTGGCGACCCGGGTGTGCTCATCCTCGCCCAGGTAGCGCAGGTAGTCGTTGAAGCCGATGTCGCTCTGGTTGCCGGGGCCCACGTAGGTGGAGAAGCCCACCTGGCCGTTGTGCTGGGCCTCGAGGGCCAGCGACAGCAGCATGTTGCCAGACTGGGAGATGATACCCACGTCGCCCGGCTTGACGTTGTCCAGCGCCAGCAGGTTGATCCGGTGGTGCAGGTTGAAGATGCCGGAGGTGTTGGGGCCGATGATGCGCACCCCGTGCGCCTCGGCCTTGGCCATCATCTCGCGCTCGAGGGCAGCACCTTCCCCGCCGACTTCGGCAAAGCCGCTGGCCAGTATCACCGCCCCCTTGATGCCGCGGCGGCCACACTCGGCGATCAGCCCGGGCACCGTGGGCGCCGGCGTGCAGATCAGCGCCAGCTCCGGGTTGCCGGGGATCGCCGTGACCGAGGGCCAGGCCTTGACCCCGAGGATCAGGTCGGCCTTGGGGTTCACCGGATAGATGTCGCCGCGATAGCCGTCCTTGATCAGGCCGACCATGGCCTTGTAGCCCCGCTTGGTGGGGTCGGCGGAGGCACCGATCACCGCGATGCCGGTGGGCGCCAGGATGTCGTGCAGCGGGCTGCGGGTCGGGAGGTGTCCTTCGATGGGATTCATGTGCTGCTGACCTTGACCGCAAGGGTCGTTGAACGGTGACAACGGGCCCGGGGAATGGCCGGGCACGAGAGATCGGGATTACTTGCCCTGGACTCATTTCCCTTGAAACAGGGGCGCGCGCTTCTCGGCGAAGGCGTCGACGCCCTCCTGCCAGTCTTCGGTGGTGGAGCAGGTGAAGACCGCATCGAGCTCCTGCTGCAACTGGCTCTCCAGGTTCGTGTCGCTGCCCTGGTTGACCAGCCGCTTGAGCATGGCGATGGAGACCGGCGCCTGCTTCGCCAGCTCGCCGGCCAGGGCCCGGGCCTCGTCGAGCAGGGAGTCGGTGGTCCAGCTGGAGGTTGCCAGGCCGATGCGGGCGGCTTCCTCGCCATCGATGCGTCGGCCGGTGAAGAGCAGCCGGCGCGCCTGGGCCAGGCCTACCAGCTCGGGCAGGAGCTTGGAGACGCCGCCACCCACGCAGGTGCCGATGCTGGTCTCGGGGAAGCCGATCTGGGCGTCGTCGGCCATCAGGATGAAGTCGCAGGAGACCGCCATCTCGGCGCCGGCCCCCAGGGCATAGCCGTTGACGGCGGCGATGACGGGCTTGTTGAGGCGCAGGATCGCCTCGCAGACGTCGTTGCCCAGCTGCAGGTACTGGCGGCGCTGGAACAGCGAACGCTTGGCACTGCCATGCTCCTTCATGTCGGCGCCGACGCAGAAGGCGCGCCCCTCGCCGGTGAGGATCACGGCACGGATATCGACATCGGCGGAGGCGACGGCGAGGGCATCGAGCAGCTCGGTATACAGCGCTTCGACCACGGCATTGAGGCGATGGGGCCGGTTGAAGCGGATCTCCATCACCTGGCCGTGGCGCTGGGTGATCAGGGTCTCGTAGGCGGGATGTTTGGCGGAGTGGCTCATGTCGGGTTCGGTGGTTCCTGGGCGTGGTTGACGATAGACGAAACAAACGTATCAGTCACCATGACAATGAGGCACGCCTGTTTTGCGGAAATCCTAGACGAAGGTCCCGACAGGCGTCAACACATATGTGCCATTATTTTTGTCATGAGACACAGTCGTTTCATTCATACCGGTCCGCTTGCGGTACAATGCGCGCTTGCGCGATGGGCGGATGCCATCAACATGAACAGCTGAGGAGAACCGCGTGCTGGAACCGCAGACCCCGAGCCCGGATGCTGCGCTGGAGGCCCCGGCGGGACTGGATGCCGTCAACCAGCAGTTGGCCGAGGCCTATCCGGAACTGAGCCCGCAGCTCAAGCTGGCCGCCGGCTACGTGCTGGAACACCCGGTGGAGATCGCCTTCCAGTCGATCCGCAAGTCGGCTGCCGCCGCCGAGGTCACCCCCTCGACGCTGATGCGACTGGCCAAGCGGCTCGAGTTCGAGAGCTATGAGCAGTTTCGCGAGGTGTTCCAGTCGGCGGTACAGGCCGGCCCGGTGGAACTCTCGGGGCGGGCCAGCCAGCTGCGCAGCCTGGCCAGCCAGACCGACGATCAGGTGTTCCTGGACGTGGGAGACGCGGCCTTCGACAACATCGGCCGGCTGTTCACCGCCGACAACCAGAAGAAGGTCCGCGAGGCGGCCCGGCTACTGCTGGGCGCCGGCAAGGTGGCGGTGGTCGGCTTTCGCGACACCTTCGCCTGCGCCTACCACTTCGCCTACGTGGGGCGCATCGCCATGCCCGACATCCACCTCATCCGCGGGCAGGAGGGCGGCCTGCTCACCGAGCTGGCCCCCTTCGGCGAGGGGGACGTGGTGATCGCCTTCGGCTTCGAGCCATACTGTGCCGAGACCATGCGCGCCCTGGAGATCACCCGCGCCAACGGCGTGAATGCCATCGTGGTCACCGACACCCTGCGCTCGCCGCTGGTCCCCGGCGCCAGCATCACCTTCCCGGTGGCCAATGCCACGCCGCACTTCTTCCCCTCGATCCTCTCGGCGATCACCCTGATCGAGGTGCTGCTGGCCGAGTGTGTGGCCTTCGGTCCCGACGACCTGGTCGACAACGTGGCACGCTTCGAGTCGCGGATGCGGGAGATGGGGGCCTATGTAGAGAACGGCTGAGCGCCGAGCGCCGAGCGCCGAGCGCCGAGCGCCGAGCGCCGAGCGCCGAGCGCCGAGCGCCGAGCGCCGCAAGTTGATGCCTCTACGCTAGCGGCGTCAACGAAGAACCCCCGCCGGACTCGACATCCGGCGGGGGTTCTCGTTGTCTACCTCAACACCTGCCGCCCGTCACTGAGCAGCTGGGCGCTCGGCGCTTGCAGCTTGGCGCTGCCCGCAGGCCTTCAGGGCAGCAGGATGGTGGACCCGGTGGTCTGGCGCCCCTGGAGGGCCTCCTGGGCCTTTCCGGCCTCCGCCAGCGGGTAGCGCTGGGCGATATCGACCCTCACCTTGCCGCTCTCCAGCATCTCGAAGAGCTCGCCGGCCATCCACTCCAGCCGCTCGCGGGTGTCGGCATAGCCGTTGAGGCTCGGCCGGGTGACGAACAGCGACCCCTTCTGGTTGAGGATGCCGATGTTGACCCCCTCCACGGCGCCCGAGGCGTTGCCGAAGCTGACCATCAGCCCGCGCTTCTTCAGGCAGTCCAGCGAGGTCTCCCAGGTGTCCTTTCCCACCGAGTCATAGACCACGTCGCACATGGCGCCGCCAGTCAGCTCGCGCACCCGTTCGACGACGTCTTCGCGCGAATAGTCGATGGTCGCCCAGGCACCGTTACGCTCGGCCAGTGCTGCTTTCTCCGGCGAGCTCACGGTGCCGATCAGCTTCACGCCCAGCGCCTTCGCCCACTGGCAGGCAATGGAGCCCACGCCCCCGGCAGCGGCGTGCCAGAGGATCGTCTCGCCGCCCTTGAGCTCGTGGGTCTGGCGCAGCAAGTACTGCACGGTCAGCCCCTTGAGCATGCTGGCGGCGGCGGTCTCGATGTCGATGGCGGCGGGCAGCGCGACCACCTTCTCCGCCGGTAGCACATGCTGCTCGGCATAGGCGCCCAGCGGCCCCTGGGCATAGGCGACCCGGTCCCCCGCCTTGAGATGGGTGACGCCCTCGCCCACTGCATCGACCACGCCGGCCCCTTCGGTGCCCAGGCCGGAGGGCAGCGACGGCGCCGGATAGAGGCCGGTGCGGAAGTAGATGTCGATGAAGTTGAGGCCGACGGCCTGGTTCCTGACGCGGACCTCACCGGGCGCCGGCTCGGCCGGGGCGACGTCGACGAGTTCAAGGACCTCGGGCCCGCCGGTACGGGCGAACTGGATGCGCTTGGCCATGGGAGTGCTTTCCTTGTGCTGCCTGCGGGATGGGCCCACCAGTCAAGCGCCGTGGCTGCCCAGGGTCAAGTCGCGCCGCGGTCAGAGCGTGGCGGGAAAGGTTTCCAGGCCGCGGATGAAGCGCGCCTTGTAGTCATCGAACTGCGGGCGGTCGCGCTTGAAGGACTGGATTACCGCCTCCTCGTCGAAGGTCAAGGCCCGAGGCAGGTCCTCGACAGACGTGGCCGGATGCTTGGGGCCCAGCCCGATCCGCACCCCGGCCTTGCCGTCCAGCCAGCGCGTGATCCCGGCGTCGCGAAAGCGAGCCACCTGCTCGGCGTCCACGGCATCGACCCGCAGGGGGGCCTTGAGCGCCAGCTCAGCGACCAGGCGCTCGGCCGGCCGCACCACGCCCTCCTGTTGCGGGTCCTGGTCAAGCTCGGCCAGCAGCATCACGGTCATGCTGCTGCCGAGCTCATCGAGCACGAGCAGGGCCAGCGCCACGGGATGCGACTGGTCATCCACCAGCGCCAGCACCCTGGCCGCCTCCTGTTTGACCAGCACCCCCAAGGTGCCGGCGAAGGTCGCCAGCGGCCGGAGACCCGCCTCCTGGCCATAGGCCTCGGCACACAGGCGAGCGAGGCAGGCCTCGCGCTGCCGGGGATTGTTGATATGCACGACTCTCATCTCACTGTCCTCGCATCGTCGGGTCCGGCACCATCACCGGCGTCGAAATCGCGCAGCCTACCATATCCAGTCCATGGCGGATGGCGATACGCTGTAGGCCGCTTCCTCGCCGCCAGTGGACGGCGCCTCGCTGACCAGGACGACTGTGCATGCCCTATCCCGACATCCCCCTGCCCCGCCTGATCGCCCATCGCGGCCTCTCCGCCCACGCTCCGGAGAACACGCTTTCCGCCGTGCGCGCCGCCCACGCCGCGGGCGTCTCCTGGGTGGAGCTGGACGTGCAGCTGCTCGGCGACGGGACACCGGTGATCTGGCACGACGCCAACATCCGGCGCTGCTCCGATGGCCGCGGCCGACTGGCCAACCTGAACCTGGCCGCGGCCCGCCGGCTCGACGCGGGCAGCTGGTTCGGCGATGACTTCCTGGGCGAGCGCATGGCCACCCTCGAGGAGATGCTCATCCTGCTCGACGAGCTCGAGATGGGGGTGAACCTGGAGCTCAAGGTGAATCGCGGCCGGGACCCCCGGGCTCTGGTGGAAACCGCCCTGCCCGCGGTGATGGAGGCACTGCCACCGGCGCGGTGCCTGGTCTCCTCCTTCAACGACACCGCCCTGGCCCTTGCACGCGCGCTGGCCGGGCCCGAGACGCTTGCGCTGGGCGTGCTCTTCGAGGGCATCTCCCGCGACTGGCGGCGGCGTTGCGAACCGGTGCAGGCCTACAGCGTGCATGCCGACTGGAAGCGCCTCAAGCCGGCACGCGTTCGCGAGGTCGTCGCGGCGGGCTACCGGCTGCTCTGCTACACGGCCAACGATCCCACCGCCTTCGCCCCGCGCTGGCAATGGGGCGTCGAGGCGGTGATCAGCGACGACCCGGCGCGCTTCGCCGGCCACCTGCCCGCCTGAGCTGGCCCGGCACCAGGCTTCAGGGAACGGCGACGAACACCCTCGAGCCCTCCACCTCGGCACTGGCCAGGCGCTGGCCATAGAGCCGTTCGAGGGCCGCGGGGACCAGCATGCTCTCCGCCGGGCCCCAGCAGGCCTCACCGTTCGGATAGAGCAACAGCAGGTGATCGCACCAGCGAGCGGCCAGGTTGAGGTCATGCAGGCACATCATCACGGCGCGGCCGCCGGCCGCCTGCTCGGCCAGCAGCCGCATCACCGCCACCTGGTGGTGAAGGTCCAGATGATTGGTGGGCTCGTCGGCGAGCCAGACGCCCGGATCCTGGGCCAGCAGGGTGGCGATCGCCAGCCGCTGGCGTTCACCACCCGAGAGCGTGGCCACCTGGCGACCGCCCAGCGCGGCCAGGTCGAGCCGCGCCAGGGCACGCTGGGCCAGTGCCAGGTCCTCGGCGGTTTCCATCCGCCACGGGGAAAGCCAGGGATGGCGGCCGATCAGGGCGCTCTCCTCCACCGTAGCGGGGAAGCCGTCGTGATGCTCCTGGAAGACCAGCCCCAGGCACTGGGCCCGTCGGCGGCGGCGCAGGCGCGTCAAGGGCACGCCATCCACCTCCACCCGGCCGACCCGCGGCGAGCGCAGTCCGGCCAGGGTATGCAGCAGGGTGGTCTTGCCCGCGCCATTGGGGCCGAGCACCCCCCACACCTGGCCCGGCAGCACGGCAAGGTCCAGGGGATCTCCCCCGTCGCGGCCCGGGATATCGATGACCAACCCGCGGGTCTCCAGGCGACTCATCAGCGGCTCCGATGCAGCAGGTAGAGGAAGGTCGGCACCCCGAGCAGGGCGGTGATCACCCCCACCGGAAGCTGCTCGGGGGCGATCACCGTCCGCGCCAGGGTATCGGCCAGCACCAGCAGGGTGCCGCCGGCCAGGGCACAGGCGGGAAGGATCAGCCGCTGGTCGTTGCCCAGCACCAGGCGCAGCATGTGCGGCACCACCAGCCCCACGAAGCCGATGCTCCCCGCCGTCGTCACCGCCACGGCGGTGACCAGGCTCGCCAGCAGGTAGATCAGCCACTCCAGGCGCCGGACCGCCACGCCCAGGGCCGCGGCCTGCAGCCCGCCCCGGGCCAGCACGTTGAGGCTTCGCCCGAGGGGCACCACCAGCAGGCAGACGAGGGCCAGCAGGCCCAGCGCGGCGCCGGGGCCCCGCGCATGGGCGAGGTCGCCCATCAGCCAGTAGAGCATGCCCGGCAGCTGCCGGGCCGGGCTGAGCGACAGGATCAGAGTGATCAAAGCCCCCCAGCCGGACGCGACGACCACCCCGGTGAGCAGCAGCCGCGAGGGGGTCCAGCTGCCGGTCCCATGGGCGAGGCCGAACACCAGCAGGGTCGCCGTCAGGGCGCCGGCAAAGGCCGATCCCGAGATCAGGGCACTGCCCAGCCCCGCCAGCATCGCCAGCAGGGCGCCCACCGCTGCGCCGCCGGAAAGCCCCAGCACATAGGGGTCCGCCAGCGGGTTGCGCAGCAACACCTGCATCAGGGCACCGGCCACTGCCAGCAGGCCGCCGGTGGCAAAGGCGGCCAGGGCCCGCGGCAGGCGCAGCTCAAGGATCAGGGTGCGTGACAGGACCTCGCCACCGCCCGCCAGCACGGCGAGGCTCTCCCCCAGGGATACATCGGCGCTGCCCAGGGCAACGGCGAGCACCAGGGCGGCCAGGGCGAGCGCGGCCAGCACGCCCAGGGGCAACGCCAGCTGGCCCGGCGTGAGGTGCCCGTGGGCCCTGGCACTTTGGCCTTGGCTCGGGTTAGCGCCGCCCACGGGCCACCTCCAGCCTGTCACAGAGCCGCCGGCTGCCCTCGAGCAGGCGCGGCGTGGGGCGCTGGAGCAGTGACGGGGGCACGAAGAAGAGGTTGTCACGGGCCACCGCCGTCAGCTCGGGAAAGCGCTGCCAGTATTCCAGCCAGCTGCGGTTCTCCTCCCCCCGCCCACCGGCGAGGATCACCTCGGGATCGGCCGCCAGCAGGGCCTCATCGTCGATGCGCGGCACCAGTCGCGACAAGCCGCCGAAGATGTTCACGCCGCCACACAGCGTGATCGCCTTGCCGATCAGATGGTCGTCGTTGACGGTCATCAACGGCGCGTCCCACACCTGGTAGAACACAGGCACCGGAGGCGCGGCTGCATGGCGCGCCGCCAGCTCAGCGAGCCCCTGGCGAAAACGCTCGGCGGCCAGGCGTCCCTGCGCCTCGCTGCCGGCCAGACGCGCCAGCCGCTCGAGGGCCGAGGCGATGCCTTCGAAGTCCCGAGGCTCGATGCGGAACACCGGCACCCCCAGCCGCTCGAGGCGCTCCACCTGTTCGGCGGGATTGCCGGTGACCCAGCCGATCACCAGGTCCGGCTGCAGGACCACCAACCGCTCCAGGTCCAGGCGGGCATGACTGCCCACCGTGGGCAGCTCGCTGGCCTCGGGCGGATAGTCGCTGTGATCCACCACCGCCACCACCCGCTCCCCCGCCCCGGCGGCGAAAAGCAGCTCGGTGGCGCCGGGGGACAACGCGGCGATCCGCTCGGCCGGCGCCGCCAGACAGACCTCGCGGTCGGTATCATCGATGGCGCAGACCTCATCGGCAAACGCCTGCCCGGCCAGGCCGCACAGCAGCGCGAACCAGAGCCCAGGCCAGCCGAACAGACGGCGGGGCACTGACGAGGTCCTACTGGCCAAAGTGAACGCTGACAAAGGCCGCCCGGCCGGCATTGATGAAGTCCTTCGCGGTCTCATACTCCTTGTCCAGGGCGTTATCGACTGTCAGACGGGCAGACCACATCGGCGCAAACTCCCAGCCGGCGCGCAGGTTGACGATGCCGAAGCCGGCTAGGCGTTGCTCGTTGTCGGAATCGTTGTAGCGATGGTTCTGGGCGATCCAGGAGCCGCCCAGCGACCAGTCCCCCAGCTCTCGGTCGACATCGAAGCGCAGGCTCTGGGTGGCACGGCGGGCAAGTCGGTTGCCGGCATTCTCACCACTCCGGTTTTCCGGGTCGGTATAGGTCAGTGCCGCCTGAAGGGTCCAGTCATCGATCTCGGTACCGGCGGACAGTTCTGCACCTCGGATACGTGCCTCAGCTATGTTTTCGGGAGTGTCGACCCAGCCATCTCCCGTTGTATCCACATTGTCTATCAGATTCTCGATATCGGTCTGGTAGGCGGCAAGATCCCAGAACCAGGCGTCATACTGGCCATGGATCCCCAATTCAAAAGTTTCGGATGTTTCCGCTTCCAGATCTGGATTCGCGAAACCGGGGAAATACAGATCATTAAAGGTGGGTGCTCTAAATGCCGTCCCGTAACTCGCTCTCAGCGTGTGGGAGTCGTCCAAATCGTAACCGAGCGCCAGGCTACCGGTGATTTCCTCGCCATAGGCCTCGTTGTCGTCATGACGAAGGCTGGCCTGAAGGGATAGCGGTGTAAAGTCCAGCAAGCCTTGAGCGAAGACCGACGTGTTGTCTCGACTATCCTCGTCATAGTCTGCACTGCTGCTGACACTGTCTTCACTATGTTCGATTCCTGCAACAAGTTCATGGACTCCCACGTACAAGGTATTTTCCCAGCGTGCAGTTCGAGTTTGAGTCTCATACAAGGCTGTATAAGTTGGCGCCACCGTATCGCGCTCGTCCCGTGACTCGCTTAGCGTCAGGCGGCTGCGCCAAATATCGGTGACCGGAAGTTCACCATAGATTCCCGCCACCTGCTGTACAAAATCATCTTCTGCCGGAGCACCGAAGCTATCGAACTCCGTACTCCCCTTAGAGCGCAGCGCTAGCATGCCGACCTCCCCTCCACTCTCGAAGGTATGGGAAAGCCTCACCAGGCCACTGGTATTGTCATACCCCTTGTCGTCCCCATCGCGGCGCACCGGTGCGCCCTCGGTATCGAAACGGCTCGCGGCGAAGTGGTAGCGGGTGCCGTCCTCGGCGCCGGAGAGGCTGGCACTGTATCGCTGGGTCTCGAAGGAGCCGCCGCCCACCGAAATACTCGGCATGGGCTCGCCCTCTTCCCCTTCCGGGGTAAACAACTGGACCACGCCCCCCACCGCATCGGCACCGTAGAGGCTGCCACGCGGCCCGCGCACGATCTCGGCACGCTCGAACATGCGCGGATCCAGGAACTCCCAGGAGGCCGCCCCCGTGGTCGCCGAGCGAAGACGGATCCCGTCGATCAGCAGCACATTGGCATTGCTGCCCGTCCCGCGGATGAAGACGCTGCTCTGCTTGCCGAAGCTCCCGCTGGTGCTGACATCCACCCCGGGCTGGCCACGCAGCACATCGGTGATGCTGGCGGGATCCTGGCGGCGCAGGGTGGCCTCGTCGATCACGGTAACGGAGGAGAGGCTCTGGTCGGCGGTACGCGGCGCCAGCGCCGCGGTGATCACCATGGGATTGAGATCGAGGGTCTGGTCGGTGTTATCGGTCTGGGCGTGGACGGCCAGCGGAAGTGCGGCGAGGCCAACGGCGGCCAGGCCCTGGACGGCGTGGTGTCTGGTTTTCATGGTGTGTCCCTTGCTCACCGTACTCACCCGCACGGCGTGATGGCGTATTGAGCGCCGAGGCGGCAAGGGGTCGAGGAAGAAGGACAAACGGAAAAGTGGCGCCGGCCCTGCCTCGAGGTTGCCCACCGCAACTCGGCATGAACTCTCGGGCCGGTCTCCGGGCTGACGAGTGAGTGCCGGGCATGAAGCAGGCCCGACGTCCCGAACGACCGCCTTCCCGTGCAGCAACACAGTGGCGTGATGGCCGTTCTTTCCTCGATCACCGTTGCGGGGGCAGCGTCGGAATGAGATCACCGACTTCCCGTTTCACTGGCAGAAGCATCCACCAGCACCTGAGAGTGCGCGTAAGCTAGCAACCCTCCGATGAAGCGTCAACGCGCATCATGCGCCAGGTTGACCTGGCGCAGCCGATTTGCCGATGAGCTGACAGGCCATCACTGTGCACATATACTGTTTATAAATACAGCAAACAGGCACCCCCGATGGTCCATCAGCCGAACTGCGACGGGGTGGCGCGCAAGGGCCGCGGCGCCACCTTCGACCCCCACAACCGCTTCGCCCCGACCACCAGCGAGCCGGTCGACGACGGCTGGTGGCAGGAGGAGTCGCCGACGAGCCTGGCCACCGAGGTGCGCGAGGAACGCACTCGCAGCGCGCTGTCCTGGAACAGCTCCCCCGACCTGCCCTTCGACCGCTCGATCAACCCCTATCGTGGCTGCGAGCATGGCTGCATCTACTGCTTCGCCAGGCCGAGCCATGCCTACTGGGATCTTTCGCCGGGTCTGGACTTCGAGACCCGGCTGATCGCCCGTACCGGGCTGGTCGAGCGACTGCGAGAAGAGCTGTGCAGGCCCGGCCACCAGTGCCGCTCCATCAATCTTGCCGGCAACACCGATGCCTACCAGCCCCTGGAAGCCCGCTACACCACCACCCACGCCATCCTGTCGCTGCTGCTCGAGTGCCGCCATCCGGTGACCCTGGTGACCAAGGGCGGGCTGATCCTGCGCGACCTCGACCTGCTGCGGGCCCTGGCCAGACAGCGCCTGGTGCGGGTGATGGTCAGCCTCACCAGCCTCGATACCGAGCTGAAGCGAACCCTGGAGCCGCGGGCCGCCTCCCCGTCCACGAGGCTCAGAGTGATCCGCACCCTGGCCGACGCCGGCATTCCGGTGGGTGCCCTGGTCTCGCCGGTGATTCCGGGGCTGACCGACCACGAGCTCGAACGCCTGCTCGAGGCCGCCGCGGACGCCGGAGCCACCACCGCCGGCTGGATGCTGCTGCGCCTGCCCCGGGAGGTCGCCCCGCTGTTCGAGTCGTGGCTTGAGACGCATTACCCCGAACGGGCCAGCAAGGTGATGAGCCTCATCCGCCAGTACCGCGGCGGCGCGGACTACGACTCGCGTTTCGGCAAGCGCATGCGCGGCGAGGGGGTGTTCGCGGAGCTGCTGGAGCAACGCTTCCGCAAGGCCTGCCGCCGCTTCGGCCTCAATGACCCGGCGGCCGAGGCGGCCCAGAGACTGGATACCTCGGCCTTCCGACCGCCCCATGCCCAGGGAGATCTGTTCGATTGACACCTCGAGAACAGACTCGGCGTGGGCCACCGGGTCAGGGAACGGTTCAGGGAATCAGCACCGCGGCCCCGGAGAGGCGCCCCTCGCGCAGATCCTCCAGTGCCTGGTTGGCCTGTTCCAGCGGGTAGGCCTGGGTCTCGGTGTTGATGGGCACCTCGGGCGCGAGCGTCAGAAACTCCTCGCCATCGCGGCGAGTCAGGTTGGCCACCGACTTCACCGAGCGCTCTTCCCAGAGCAGGCGGTAGGGAAAGGAAGGAATATCGGACATGTGGATGCCCCCGGAGACCACCGCCCCGCCGGGACGCACCGCGGCCAGTGCCGTGGGGATAAGCTCACCCACCGGAGCGAAGAGCAGGGCGGCGTCCAGGCGCTCGGGCGGGGCCTCGTCGCTGCCGCCGGCCCAGACGGCACCCAGGCGACGGGCAAACGCCTGGGCCTGGGTGTCCCCGGGGCGCGTGAAGGCATAGACCGCTTGCCCCCGGGCGACGGCGAGCTGGGCGAGGATGTGTGCCGCGGCACCGAAGCCATAGATGCCGAGCCGGCGGTTCGCCTCGCCACCGGCCAGCCGCCAGGTGCGATAGCCGATCAGGCCGGCACACAGCAGCGGGGCGGCGGCCTGGGCATCCTCGACATCCAGGGGAAAGCAGTAGCGGGCATCGGCCACGCAGTACTCCGCGTAACCACCATCGCGGGTGTAGCCGGTGAACTCGGCCCGCTCGCAGAGGTTCTCGCGACCGGCCCGGCAGGGCTCGCACTCGCCGCAGGTCCAGCCCAGCCAGGGCACCCCGACCCGCGTTCCCGGGGCCGGCGCCTGGACGCCCTCCCCCAGCGCCGTCACCTCACCGACGATCTCGTGGCCCGGGATCAGCGGCAGGCGGGGCTCGGTGAGATCGCCATCGAGGACATGAAGGTCGGTCCGGCAGACCCCGCAGGCCAGCACGCGCACCTCGACCTCACCGGGCCCGGGCACGGGGCGCGCGACCCGCTCCAGTTCGAGTGGCCTGCCCGGGGCATGCAGGCACATGGCACGCATGGACTCGCTCATCGGTTGCTCTCCTGCAGAAAAATGCCTGGGGTACCAGAAGCATAGCGCAGGGATCAGGCGGCGACCTTGACCTCGTAGCCGGTGAACTTGCGCAGGTTGATCACGCCACTGTCGAGAATCAGGTACTGGCCCTTGATGCCCAGCAGGATGCCGGCCACCACAGGATTCTTGTCGAGATTGTGGGAGACCACCTTGGCGGGAAACGCCAGCACCGGATAGTCGAAGCTCAGCGGCGCCTCGTCGAGGAGGCGGATGGCGTCGGCCCCGAAGCGTTCGCGCAGGTTGGCCAGGCCAGCCTCCAGGCGCGCCAGCAGGCGGTCCCGCTCGGCCACCAGGTCAAGGGCCAGGGTGTCGCCCTTGAGCATGGCCCGCCAGTTGGTGCGGTCGGAGACTTCCTCCTTGAACAGCACCTCCACGAACCCCGACTGCTGGCGGGTGTCCACCTCGAGAATCGGCAGCGCCTGCACGGCGCCCTGATCGAGCCAGCGGGTCGGCATCTGGCTTGAGCGGGTGATGCCCACCTTGAGGCCCGAGGCGTTGGCCAGATAGACCACATGGGGCTGGAAGCAGTGACGCTCGCCCCAATCGGGCTCGCGACAGGTGCCCTCGAAGAAATGGCAGAGCTCCGGCTTCATGATGCAGGTGTCGCATTGGGCGAGCCGCTTGAAACACGGGTAGCAGTGGCCCTGGGCGAAGCTCTTCCGGGTGGCCCGGCCACAGTGCGTGCAGGCGATGGCCCCGGTCCATTCCAGCCGCAAGGGCTTGCCGAGACAGGCATTGAGGTCGATTCTCGCCTCGCCGGCGCGCAGCATGTAGCGGGCCGGAGTCCCTGGTTCGACAGCCATCTTGTTCAGGCAACCCTGAACCACCGTGGCAGTATCGATCGGCTCAGTCACGGCTGGCATCCCGGGCCAGGCCGGCCCGTTCGGGGGGCACGTCAACCCCGCTGCTGGCGCTGCCGCAGGTGCGTCGCTGAAGGTAGCCGACCCGCTGTTCCTCGGGCACCTGGTTCTCCGCCTCATAGCGCATCACCGCCTCGAGGCACAGCTCGGTCTGCTCGGCCGTCAGCATCCGGCCATCCGGCCACTTGCGCAGCGATACGGCCCGCTTGAGGCTCTCGTAGATGGAGGGGGTCATCTGCTGGATCATGCGATCGAAGGACATCTCGCTCATGACGGGGTCTCTCAGGATTGACGGCGGGCGCGGCCGGAATGATACCAGCCCAGCGCCAGGCCCACGACCAGCCCGCCCAGGTGCGCCTCGTTGGCCACGTTGCCGAACCCGACCATGGCGGCCATGTCAGTCATTGCGAAGACCAGCCAGCCGAGCATGAAGACCACCAGCATCTGGGGCACGAAGAAGCCGCTGCGCGGCGCGCGGCGCGACATCAGCCAGACATAGGCCAGCAGCGCGAAATCGACGCCGGACATGCCGCCGAACAGCACGGTCCCCGCGGCGTACTGGGCCAGGTTGGCGCCGATGCCGGCGACGAGCAACAGCGTCAACATCCGCCTGCTGCCCTGCAGCGCCTCCACCTGGCGACCGAAGTACCAGAGCCACAGCATGTTGAAGATCAGGTGCATCCAGCCGAAGTGCAGGAAGGCCGGTGACAGCAGCCGCCATACCTGGCCCGAGGCGAGCGCCTCACCGAGGTTGCCGAAGGCCAGGCCGCCATTGGCCACGACCACCGGCACGACGGTCAGCGCCGCGACCACGCGGTCGCCGAGTACCCCCATGGCGGCGAAGACCATCAGGCACAGCACCAGCGCGAGGGACGTCACCGGCACCTGGCGAAAGGGGCCGAGCAGCTCGCCGGGCGAGCGCCTCGCGGCCGGCGTTTGTTCGGGCATCAGCGGCTCGCCCTGCCGCCAGTGCTCTAGCAGCCTGAGCATCGCCTCGTGCTGCTCGGGGTCGACCAGCCACAGCACCTGCCCCTCGCTCTCCTCGGTGACGCGGTGGCCGATGCGATGGGCCCACAGGGCACGCCGCAGCTCACGGGTGTCGACATCGTGGGGCAGCAGGATTACCCGGTACATGGCCTCTCCAGCAGGTGACGAGCCCGGCGTGACGGCGCGTGCAGGCCACACAAAGAAAAAGTCCGGCGGAGGGGGCCGCCGGACAAGAGCAAGGGATCATTCAAGGGAACACCTACTCTGATGGCGTGGGTGGGCGAGAGTTCAGCCCGATGACATGACTTTCTTGTAATGAATTGTATCAATCGAAATCGATCTCCCAGGGCTGCGGCCGGGCCTCTTCCTCGCGAGGCACGCGGACCCACACGAAGTGATTGGCATCGAGGGTCGGCTCACCGCTCCAGCGGTAGGCCACCAGGCGACCGAACTTGACCGCGCTGTAGTCCAGGCAGGCGACGTTGGCGGCAGGCAGGGCCGGGATACCCTCGCACCAGTAGTGGCCGATGAACAGCGGCGGCTGCTCGGGCCCATAGTAACTCAGTCGCAAACGCTCCTCCGCGGAGAGCTCGCGACGCTCCAGGTCATCGGGCAGGTTGTCCGGCTGGAAGATGACGTCGCCCCAGGTCTGCGGCTGCCGGGCCCAGAAGTGGGCCCGGAAGCTGCGCCGGGTGAAGCCGTCGCCCGACTGGATCTCCATGCCCTCCGGCAGGGGCAGGTGGGTGCCCCGCGTCAGGCGGTCGAGGATGCGGAACTCCAGGGTTCCCGGCACGACAGAGGCGGCCAGGAACGCCTCATCGATGCGGCCGTCGGGATGCTCGCGGCGCAGCGCCTCCACCAGCGGCGGGTCCCAGCAGGCATGCACCACCCGCAGGCCGTCGAGTTCGAGACACAGGGGAATGTCCAGGAACCAGGCGAGCGCCTCCTCCCACTCCTCGGGATGGTCGCGGTACTGCTCCAGGGTCTCCTGGATGATGCGATTGTGGCGCGGCGTGTGCTCGCGCAGCCACTCGCGCCCCAGGCCGCCCGGGGCTCGATGGCAGTAGGCCAGGGCATTGACCTCGTGGTTGCCCATGACGATGTGGGCCTCCCCCTCCTCGACCATCCGCCGGGCGATGCTGACCGCCAGGCGGATGCGCGGCCCCCGGTCGATCAGGTCACCGAGGAAGATCACCTTGCGGCGCGGATGGCGATAGACGCCGCCACGTCGATGGTAGCCAAGCCGCTCGAGCAGTGAGCCCAGGGTCGCACCGCAGCCGTGGACATCGCCGATCAGGTCGTAGCCTTCGAGGCCACCTTGCATGCTCACGTCGCTCTCCTCACCTCAGTCCCCCAGGCGATTGCTCCAGCCCAGCTTGCTGCGCAGGACCTCGTAGAAGTTGTGGCCCAGCGGATGGACCAGCTGCACCCGCCGGGGCTTGCGCCGGATCACCAGCACATCATCGGGCTTGGCCACCGCGCGGGTCTGGCCATCGCAGCTGATATGCGGATAGGTCTGGTTGGTCTCGCCGATATGGATGCGGATCTCGCTGGCGGCATCGATGGCGATGGGGCGGCTCGACAGGGTATGCGGGAACATCGGGACCAGGGTGATGACATCGAGCTTGGGATGCATGATCGGCCCGCCGCCGGAGAGCGCATAGGCCGTGGAGCCGGTGGGCGTGGCGATGATCAGGCCGTCGCTGCGCTGGCTGTAGACGAACTGGTCGTCGATGAACAGCTCGAACTCTATCATGCGCACCGCCTTCCCCGGATGCAGCACGACCTCGTTGAGGGCATCGCCATTGCCGACCTGGACGTCGCCCCGGTAGAGCTCGGCATCCAGCAAGAAGCGCTCCTCGAGCTCATAGCGGCCCTCGAGCACCTCGCCGACACGCGCCTCGATCTCGTCGGGCGAGATGTCGGTGAGAAAGCCCAGGCGACCGCGGTTGACGCCCAGCACCAGGGTGCCGCTGTGGCAGAGGGTACGGGCGGCGCCGAGCAGGCTGCCGTCGCCACCGACCACGATCACCAGGTCGCAGAGCTCGCCGAGCAGGCGTCGACTGGCCTCGGGATGGCCATGGTCAAGCAGTACCGTGGCGGTCCTGTCCTCGATGATGACATGATAGCCACCGGCGTCGAGGAAGCGGATCAGGCGCTTGAGGGTGTCGACCACATTGGCACTGCCCAGGCGACCGATCAGACCGATGTTCTTGAAGGTTGGCATGCGCAGGCCTCTCGCTTCGCGGCCGCTCAGTATGGCGACTGGCCACGAGGCGGGCAAACGCGTTGGTCAGGCTGCCTTGAGGCTGCGGCGCTTCAGCCACCACTCGTTGAGCGCCAGCGAGCCGACGATGATGGCCCCCCCCAGTCCCAGGCGCGCGAGGTCGGCATCGCGGTTCCAGATCACCAGGTTGACCAGCAGGCCGGCGGGGATCAGGGCATTGTTCATGATCGCCAGGGCTCCGGCATCGACCCGGGTGGCCCCCAGGTTCCACAGGAAGTAGCCCAGGCCCGAGGCCACCAGCCCCAGCCACAGCAGCACGCCCCACTGGACCCCGGAAGCCGGCAGTGCCGCGGCATTGCCCAGCAGCGCGAAGGCAGGCACGGCCACCGCCAGCGCGCCGAGGTAGAACCATCCGAACACACTGTGACGGGGCAGCGAGGCGGGCAGGCCCGCCGATAGGCGCCGATAGCCCACCTGCCCCAGGGCGAAGCAGAGATTGGCCCCCTGGACCACCAGGAAGCCCGTCCAGAAACCGCTATCGAGACCCTGGTAGCGGATTATCGCCGCGCCCAGCACCGCCAGCGATGCGGTCACCAGATAGAAGGGCGTGAAGCGCCCGAAGAGGGCATCGTCGAGCAGGGCAATGTAGATCGGCGTGAAGATGGTGAACAGCAGCACCTCCGGCACCGAGAGCAGCAGGAAGGACTGATAGAAGAAGATATACATCACGCCCAACTGCACCGCCCCCAGCCCCATCAGCGCGAGCCGCTGGCGGCCGCGCAGCAGCGAGGGCCGCAGGAACGGCAGGAAGACCAGCGTCGCCAAACCGATCCGCATCAGGACCGCGAAGTAGCTGTCCACCTGGCCGGCCAGGTAGACGCCGATCAACGAGAACGAGAACGCCCAGAGGGCGGTGACACCGACGAGAAGACCCAAGGTCAACTCCTGCTGATTAGTGAGTTGACACCGATTATACCCGGCGTGGGCGCAGAACAAAGCCCGTCGGCGTGATCCGCCCCATCAATGCGGGGCGCGGCGCAGCCACCACAGCGCATGCACGACCCCGGGCAGCCAGCCCAGCAGGGTCAGTGCCAGGCTGGCCGCCACCCGCCCCTTGCCACCTTGCGAGAGACCGACGGCCAGCGGCGGCAGCAGCACCGCCAGGACATGCAGGCCGAGCCGCGGCTCGGCGGCCGGCGCCTGCCCTTCGTCCCGCTCAGACGATGCCGGTGTCCGGTCGACCCGGGCCCGGTCGCCCGCCGCCGGGGTGAAGTGCTGAACGGCCTCCCGGGACTCGTGTTCGAGCGCCCGGCGATGAGCCTCGTGGTCGATCTTCTGGTCGAGGGTGCCGGCGCCTTCGGCCAGGGTCTCGTGGTAGCGCTCCCACTCCTCCCAGTCGAAGGGTGTCCCCGCACGGGGGCGGTGTTCCCCGGCTTCCCGTGCCCGCGACCAGGCCTTCTCCTCCAGGGTGTTGGGGCGCTCCTGGTCACGCTCGCCGTCCAGCCCCTTTCTGGCCATGTACTCCCGAGCATCCATGAGGCAGCTCCATTGATCGTTGCATGCCGGCGCCACGGCCGGCCCGTGTTCTCCAGAGTGTGACACATTGGAACCGGTAACCGAGGCCGGGTTCCCGACCGCTGGCCCAAGGCCCTGGCCAGCGTGGAGAAACGTTGGCGGCTCGCGTACCGGCGATTCCCGCGAGTCGGCTATGCTGGAGACGAGATACGGCTGCGGCCCGTGCCTGGCATCGCGAACGCTGGCTGCAGCCCAGGCCATTACTGTCCGGCACAAGGAGACACGCCATGCCCAACAAGGCCCCTACCATCGTGCGCGAGATCATGTCCCGCGATTGCTACCGGGTCACCGGCAAGACCTCGGTCTCCACCCTGGCCGAGGGCCTGGCGCTGCATCGCCTGCCCGGGGTGCCCGTGGTCGACGAGCGGGACCACCTGATCGGCTTCATCTCCGAACAGGACGTGATGGGCAAGGTGCTGGAAAGCTCCTACCTCAACGATGAGCCGCCGCTGGTTCGGGAACTGATGCGCAACGAGGTGCTCTCGGTACCGCCCAACAAGAGCATCACCGACCTGGCCCAGGAGATGCTCGGCGCCAAGCCCAAGGTCTACCCGGTGGTCGAGCAAGGCCGACTGGTGGGCATCGTCACCCGCCGCGACGTGCTCAGCGCGCTGCTGCGCATGCGCCACACCTGAACCGCCCTGCCCCTCTCCCTGGACACCCGGCCCGGCGCCGGGTGTCGTCGTTTCCGGGATACGGAAAGGGGCGGCGACAAAGAAAAGCCGCCCCATGAGGCATGGGGCGGCAAAATCGAAAGTGCAAGCTGAGGCAACAGTGTTAGCGACTGCTATCGCGTTGCTGCCTACGCTCATTCAGACAGCGCCACGGAGAAAAGTTCGTCAGGCAGTCATAAAATATCGGTGACGGGACGCTCTCCGGGCGCACCAACCTCTTATACCTATCGGTAAGACAGAGAAAAACAGCGACTTAGCGGGGAGGAAGCAAAAAACTTCCGCAACGGCTTGCAAAGGCTAACCGATTGGTTTTACTATCGAAATCGCCTCGCGGGTGTAGCTCAATGGTAGAGCAGAAGCTTCCCAAGCTTAAGACGAGGGTTCGATTCCCTTCACCCGCTCCAGGCCCACCCTACCCGCACCGCTTTCTTTCCTCGCCTTGCGCCATGCCATTCTCGATGGCCATAAGCTATTGATTTTTTTTCCGTTAGCATCACAAGCGCGCTGCCGAGCAAATACCATCAAAAAAGGATGCGTGTCGAGCATGGCACCTGACTCCCGGTGGTGCGGCGCCGAGATAGGCGCCCACCAGGAGACCCTCAACGAGGGGTCGATCGCCGCCGTTGGTTATACCCGTACGGGAGTGGAAGACAACGTGCGCCTTGACAAGGACACCCTGGCACCCTCCAATGCGGCCCTTGTCCAACGCGTCGCCGAGATGTGCGAGCAACATGGTCGACCTGTCGCCACCTGGCAGCAGGCCCGCCAGATCCTCGACATCCCGATGCCCTGACACCCCGCGCACCACCGGGCCCGGCAGCGACCGGGCCCGGCCATCCGGAGTCGCGAACCATGGCCCTGTTCCTGCTGGTCCTCGTCGTCTGCCTGGTCATCTTCGGCGGCATGATCGCCCTGCTGATGCTCTCCGGGACTCCGCGCTACCGCACCGAGCCCGAGCACCTGCTGGAGCTATTCGACAAGGCCCTGGAGAGTCGCGTCGGCGAGACCGAATGGAACACCATCATCGGCTACCCGATCCGGCATAACGACTATTTGGACGGGATCCGTCGCCGCGCCCAGCGCTTGATGGACGAACACGGGCGACATGGCCGTGTGACCCGCGGCAAGCCGCTGCTCGACACCATCGGCCAGGAGGAACTCGCGGCACTCCGCGACCACTTGGCGGCGCATACCTCGCTGCAGCGCCGCCAGGACTGAGCCCAGCGTTGATGAAGCATCCGGTAGACTGTGGTGTCATGCCCCTGACATGCCCAGCCGGAGGCCATCCATGACCAGTGCCATCCGCCAGATCCCGCTCGACACCGCGATCCACCACCATGCCCACGATTTCCATCAGATCGTGATCGGCCTACGCGGCGAGGCGGAGTTCGAGATCGAGGGGCTCGGGGGCTCCATCGCGGCCGGCTCGGGATGTATCGTGCCGGCCAACCACCTGCACCACTATGCCGGGACCGGCGACAACCGCCAGCTGATCCTCGACCTGCCCAGCGATGCCTTCGCGGTCACCGGGCATCACCACGAACTGGTGCGGCTGTTCGATGCCCCGCGCTTCTTTGCGCTCGACACCTCGCTGCGCCACTACCTGGACTTCCTGCTCCAGGAACTGAGCCTGCTCTCTCGCCAGGCGCCCATCGACCCCATCCACAACGAGCGTCTGGCCGGCACCCTGCTGGGCTCCCTGCATGCCCGGCTGGCTGCCGAGTCGCCGGCGCCGGGTCGCGCCCTCGACCTGGCTGCCCTCGACCGCTTCATCGACCACCACCTGGGCAGCCGACTGCGCGTGGCCGACCTGGCCGCCGTGGCCTGCCTGAGCGAGACGCACTTCAGCGAACGCTTCCGCCAACGCACGGGCCTCTCCCCCTGGCAGTACGTGATGCGCCGCCGACTGGATTGCGCCAGGCAGATGCTGAAGCAGAGCCATCTGCCGCTCTCCGAGATCGCCGCCCTGACCGGCTTCACCAGCCAGAGCGCCCTGTCGCGGGCCTGCCGCCAGGCCTTCGGTCACCCTCCCAGCCAGTTGCGCCGCGTCCAGGGCCAACGGCTCGCTTCGCCCGCCCCATGTCGCTAGACGAAGGTCGAAACTTCAATCCTGCCGCGGCCAAAAACCGTGGAATCGTGAAATCGGGCCGGGATTTCGGCAAGCAAGACAGCGCCTACCGCCCTACCCTCATTGAATGCCCCGCGCCCGCCTGCAACTCTTCGCCATAGCGGCCGGGTCCTGCCCTCTGACGACGGGTGACAACCAGGGGACCTAGATGCTCAACGCCAACAACATGCTCGACGCCAGCACCTGGCGCCAGGAGCTCGACACTCTCTTCGTACGCATCAGTGACCACTACATCGTCGACGAGAATGCCTTCGTCGGCGAACTGGTCAAGGTCCTCGATGCCGACAACGAAGACTTCCGGCGCATCGCCGGCAAGGCCGCCGAGCTGGTGCGCGAAGTCCGCGAGATGGAGACCGCCGTCGACACCATCGACGAACTGCTCCAGCAGTACAGCCTGGACACCCACGAGGGGCTGATGCTGATGTGCCTGGCCGAGGCCATGCTGCGCATCCCCGACAAGGCCACCGCCGATGCCCTGATCGAGGACAAGCTGGGCCCCGCCGACTGGCAGGCCCACATCGGCAAGAGCGAGTCCTGGATGGTCAACGCCTCCACCTGGGGCCTGCTGATGACCGGGCGCGTGGTGACCATGGACAAGCCACGCGAGGGCAAGCCGTCGAGCTTCATCAACAAGATGGTCAACCGCATGGGCGAGCCGGTGATCCGCCGCGCCATGGTCGAGGCCATGAAGATCATGGGCAGGCAGTTCGTGCTCGGCCGTGACATCGACGAGGCGCTGAAGCGCTCGAAGCCGCTGTTCGACAAGGGCTACACCTACTCTTACGACATGCTCGGCGAGGCCGCCCGCACCCGCGCCGATGCCAAGCGCTATTTCGAGGACTATGCCCGCGCCATCGAACAGGTCGGCAAGACCAGCAAGACGCTGTCCTCGAAGACCCCCTCGCCGTCGGTCTCCATCAAGCTCTCGGCCCTGCACCCGCGCTACGAGTTCGGCCGCCGCGAGCAGGTACTGCGTGAACTGGTCGACAGCGTGCGTGAACTCGCCGCCCTGGCCCGCGAGCGTAACGTCGCGGTGACCATCGACGCCGAGGAGGTCGACCGCCTGGAGATCTCCCTGGAGGTGTTCCGCGCCGTCTACGAGAGCGAGACCTGCAAGGGCTGGGGCCACTTCGGCCTGGTGGTGCAGGCCTACGCCAAGCGCGCCCTGCCGGTGCTGCACTACATCAATCGCCTGGCCGAGTCCCAGGGCGACGAGATCCCGCTGCGGCTGGTCAAGGGGGCCTACTGGGACACAGAGGTCAAGGAGTCCCAGCAGCTCGGCGTCGACGGCTACCCGGTCTTCACCCGCAAGGCCTCCACCGACGTCGCCTACCTGGTCTGCGCCCGCTTCCTGCTCTCCGACGAGACCCGCGGGCGCATCTTCCCGCAGTTCGCCACCCACAACGCCCATACCATCAGCACCATCCTCGAGCTGGCCAACGAGGCCACCCGCGCCTTCGAGTTCCAGCGCCTGCATGGCATGGGCGAGGCGCTCTATGATGCCGCCCTCAAGCGCGCCCCCGAGGGCACCTATTGCCGCATCTATGCGCCGGTGGGGGCCCACAAGGAGCTGCTGCCCTACCTGGTGCGCCGCCTGCTGGAGAACGGCGCCAACTCCTCCTTCGTGCACCAGCTGGTGGATCCCAAGGTGCCGGTGGAGTCGCTCTGCGTGCACCCGGTGGATACCCTGCGCCAATACGGCAGCTACGCGAACCCGCAGATTCCGCTGCCGACCGACATCTATGGACCCAAGCGTCGCAACTCCCGCGGGTTCGACCTCAACATTCGCAGCCAGTACCAGCCGCTGATGGACGCCATGGCGACGACCATGGACAAGACCTGGCAGGCCGCCCCCCTGCTGGCCTTCGAGGTGAAGGCCGACCCGGCCAATACCCATGAGGTGACCTGCCCTTACGACCGCCGCCACCAGGTCGGCACCATCCAGTGGACCACCAGAGAGCAGGCCGGCAAGGCCCTGGACGCCGCCTGGGCCGCCTTCCCGCGCTGGGAGGCCACGCCCGTGGCCGAACGCGCCGCCATCGTGCGGCGCCTCGGCGACCTGATGGAAGAACACATGGCCGAGCTGATGACGCTCTGCTCCCGGGAAGGCGGCAAGCTGCTCACTGATGGCATCGACGAGGTGCGCGAGGCGGTGGACTTCTGCCGCTACTACGCCATGAAGGCCGAGGAGCTCTTCGCCGAACCGACCCGCCTGCCCGGGCCGACCGGCGAGTCCAACGACCTGATGATGGGCGGCAAGGGGGTGTTCGCCGCCATCAGTCCCTGGAACTTCCCGGTGGCGATCTTCTGCGGCCAGCTGGTCGCCGCCGCCGTGGCCGGCAACACCGTGCTCGCCAAGCCCGCCGAGCAGACCTCGCTGATCGCCCATCGGGTGATCGAACTGCTCTTTGAGGCCGGCATGCCCCGTGACGTGGTACAGCTGCTGCCGGGCGACGGTCCCACCGTGGGCAGCGTGCTGACCAGCGACCCGCGCATCACCGGGGTCGTGTTCACCGGTGGCACCGACACCGCCCAGATCATCAACCGCGCCCTGGCCGCCCGCGACAATGCCCCCCTGCCCACGCTGATCGCCGAGACCGGCGGCATGAACGCCATGATCGTCGATTCGACCGCCCTGCCCGAGCAGGTGGTGGTGGACGCAGTCCGTTCGGCCTTCCAGAGTGCCGGCCAGCGTTGCTCGGCCTTGCGGGTGCTCTACCTCCAGGAGAACGTGGCCGACCGGGTCATCGAGATCCTGAGAGGGGCCATAGACGAGCTGCAGGTCGGCGACCCGCGCGACCTGGGCACCGACGTGGGCCCGGTGATCGACGAAGACGCCCGCCAGGGACTCACCGCCCATATCGACAGACTCAAGGGCGAGGGTCGCCTGGTGGCCGAAACGCGGCTGGATCCGGCACAGACCGCCGACGGCACCTTCGTTGCGCCGGCGGCCTTCGAGATCGATGGCATCGAGGCGCTGGAGCGCGAGCAGTTCGGCCCCGTGCTGCACATCGTGCGCTACAAGGCCAGCGAGATCGACCGGGTGGTCGACGCCATCAACGGGCGGGGCTATGGCCTGACCTTCGGCGTGCACAGTCGCAACGAATCCTTCGCCGAGCAGATCGCCCGGAAGGTTCGTGTTGGCAATGTCTACGTCAACCGCAATATCATCGGTGCCGTGGTCGGCGTTCAGCCATTCGGCGGCCAGGGTCTCTCCGGCACCGGACCCAAGGCCGGCGGGCCGCACTACCTGCTGCGCTTCGCCACCGAGAAGACAGTGACCGTTAATACCGCCGCCCTGGGTGGCAATGCGTCACTGCTTGCGCTGGGAGACGAGTGAACCTCACTCATCATCAACAAGAAACTGAAGGAACCCCCTAATGATTGAAAACAATGCCAATAACGGCCTCACGCTAGCGCCCGACCCGATCGTGGTGCTCGCCACCAGTGTTCTGGCCGGCACGCCTACCAACAAGATGTCGGAGCTACATCCGGCCCAATAAACGGGAGAAGTTTTTATGGCTACTGGCGTTTGGATCAGTCTCTTCGCTTACTTTGCGCTCATGATCGCCATCGGCTTTTATGCCATGCGCAAGTCCACGTCCACCTCTGAGGATTACATGCTGGGTGGCCGAGCCCTCAGCCCACAAGTGGCGGCCCTGTCGGCCGGCGCGTCGGACATGAGTGGCTGGTTGCTGCTGGGCCTCCCCGGGGCGATGTTCGTATCGGGGCTGGGGTCTGCCTGGATCGGTATCGGCCTGCTCGTGGGTGCGTTCTTCAACTGGACGCTGGTCGCACCCCGCCTTCGCGAGCAGACGCTTCACTATAATGATGCGATAACCATTCCGGAATTCCTCGGGAACCGGTTCCCGACTCAGGCCATTCCGCTGAGAACGGTATCCGCTATCGTCATCGTGATCTTCTTCGCGGTTTACACGGCCTCTGGCCTGGTGGCAGGCGGTAAGCTGTTCGAAAGTGCGTTTGCCGGCGTTCTCAACATTGGTGGCATGAGTGACTATGCGTCGGGCGTTGTCATCACACTGGGCGTGGTGCTTGCCTATACGGTAGTTGGCGGCTTCCTGGCCGTGAGCATGACGGACTTCGTGCAGGGCTGCATCATGATGCTGGCCCTGGTGATCATGCCGGCGGTGGTGCTCTTTGGCGAAGGTGGCGGGGGTTTCTCCCAGGCCTCACAAACCCTGAACGAGGTCGATCCTACGCTACTCTCGTGGACGGAGGGACTGACCATTGTCGGCTGGCTGTCTGCGGTGACCTGGGGTCTGGGGTACTTCGGGCAGCCGCACATCATCGTGCGCTTCATGGCCATCCGGTCTCAGAAGGATGTTCCGATTGCCCGTAACATCGGCATGAGCTGGATGCTCATCTCCTTGATCGGCGCGATCTCTCTTGGCATCTTCGGGCGTGCCTATGCAGTACGCAACGGCATGAATGTCGAAGATCCGGAAACGATCTTCATCATCCTGGCGGACCTGCTGTTCCATCCGCTGGTTACCGGCTTCCTCTATGCGGCACTGCTCGCTGCGATCATGAGCACCATTTCCAGCCAGCTCCTGGTGTCGTCTTCCTCGCTGACCGAGGACTTCTACCGCCTGTTCCTGCGTAAAAAGGCTGGGGAAAAGGAGGTCGTCGCCATCGGCCGGGCTTGTGTCGTACTGGTGGGTCTGGTTGCCGCCATCATTGCATCCGATCCGAACTCCAAGGTTCTGGGGCTGGTCAGTAACGCCTGGGCAGGCTTTGGTGCGGCGTTCGGCCCGCTCATTATCCTGTCGCTGATGTGGCCGCGCACCAATGGGGCTGGCGCCCTCGCGGGCATGGTGGTGGGTGCCCTCACCGTCATGCTCTGGATCTCACTGGGCTGGAACGGAGAGTTCATGGGGGGACCCGGCGTGTACGAGATCATTCCTGGCTTCATCGCTTCCTTCATCGCCATCCTGGTGGTGAGCAGCGTGACTGCCGACGCCGGTGAGTATCAGCACATCACTCGCTAACAGAGCGCGAGAGCGCGTCTAACGCACTGAAGGTAAAGAAAGGGCTCCTGCGGGAGCCCTTGCCGTTATCGGGGCGACAGGCATCGCTGTCCGCGACTGTCTGGCGCACACGCAGAAAAGCCGCCTTCGGGCGGCTTTTCTCGTTTCTGGCTGGCCTTCTGCTCGAAAGCGGCGCTGCCCGTCGCGACGGATCAGGCCATGGCCGCCCGGACCAGCAGCACCAGGGTGAAGGCACCGAGCGCCACCAGGCTCCAGGGGGGCGTGGTCATCCGCCGCAGCCAGTATTGGCGCGCCTCCAGCCCCATCGGTGCCATGAAGGCCGCGCCCAGTGCCCAGACGCCCAGCCCGATCAGCGGCAGGCGTAGCCCCATCGGCAGCGTGCTGATCAGGGCGGGCTGCCACAGCAGCCACAGCGCCAGCGCCGCCGCCAGCAGCATCGCCCCCAGGGTCACGCCGGGCAGGCGTCGACGTATCTTGATCTCCATCTCGGCTCTCCTTGTCGCCTGCTCCCAGTCAAGACGATTCACGGCCAGGATGCGAGTTCCCAGCGCGGCATGCCACCGCCCCTGGCGTCTTACCTTTCGCACCTTCATGGCACTGACAACCGACCCTTGCGCTGGATCAATAACTCCCCACCCCTGCCGCGATAGACTGCCGGCATGTTCCGTTGCGGCAAGCGGCCGCACCTTCGTCAACCAGGAGTCGACCCATGCACAAGACCGCCCTCCCCACCCTGCTCGCCGCCGGCATCGCGGCGGCCGCCTTCACCGCCGCCAGCACCCAGGCCTTCGCCTACGGCGCCGGCGACTTCTTCACCCGCGTGGGCGTGGCCAAGGTCGAGCCCAAGAGCGACAACGGCGAACTCACCGCAGACAATCTTGAGATCGATGTCGAGGACGATAGCGCCTTTGCCTTTACCCTGGGCTATCGCTTCACCGACAAGCTGGGCGTCGAGCTGCTGGCGGCCGAGCCCTTCGACCACAACTTCAACATCGCCGACGGGGCTGTTACCGGCTCCACCGACCATCTGCCGCCGACCCTGACCGTGCAGTACTACCCGCTGGGCGGCACCGCGGCCCGCGTCCAGCCCTATGCCGGCATCGGCGTCAACTACACCACGTTCTCCGATGAAGAGATCGTGGGCGGCGGTGACCTTGAGCTGGATGACTCCTGGGGCGCCGCCGGCCAGTTGGGCGTCGACCTGCTGATCGACGACCACTGGGCGCTCAACGCCGCCGCCTGGTACCTGGATATCGATACCGATGCCAGCCTCGACGGTGACGACATCGGCACGGTCGAGATCGACCCGGTGGTGGTGATGGCGGGCCTCAGCTTCCGCTTCTGATCGCTCCGCCCGACACCACGAGGCCCGCCATTCGGCGGGCCTCATTGCGTTCGGTGCCTTCAGGCGCCTAGCGAGGCGAATGCCGCGAAAGATCCAACTCTACCAGGGTCGCCTCGTCGAGCCCGGTGACCGCCTCCACCGCCGAGCCACTTCGCCCGGCGGGCAGAGCCGATGCGAGCCGCGACCCGGCCAGGATTCATGTTGCTGCCGTAGGCGAAGGACCAGGGCATGGCTCAGTTCTCGGTGACCAGGCGGTCGATCTCCTCAACCACGCGACATAGCAGCAGCCGGTCGCTGGCGCGCGCGCCCTCCTGCGTCAGCCAGGCCTCCACCGCGGGCGCCACGTCGCACGTCGATGGCATCGGCGAGCGCGATTCGACCAGGGCCTCCAGGCGCACGATGAGCACGAAGCGCAGCCACTGGGGCAGCGTCATGGTGTCGATACAGAACGGCTGGACGCTGCGGTAGGCCTCCGGGTCGGGTCGCTCCATGCGCCACAGGTCGGCGGCCTTCATGGTGGCCTCGAGCTCGCGCAGGGCGGCGCCGAGTTCGTCGTGAACGGTCATGAGCAATCTCTTCGGTGCATGTGGGGCCATTATCCCCGTTCGGCCCCGCCGCTGGCCACCCCGCGGGCCTTGGCCCATCCGGAAGCGTCCCCGTTACCCGCCTTGTGCACAGTGCACAGATATCCTGAACGGGCCTGTGGATAAACGTTGGAAAGATCTCCCCTGGCCGCTTCCCATGGGCCGTGGGGCAGACTGGTCAACAACTGACCAACGACGGGTCGCGACGACGACCCTCACGGGCGGCTGACAGCACCCCGACACCGCGGTAGAGTGCACGGTTCCTGACCGGGAGACAGCATGCAACCGATCCACAGCCTTCACGACTTCTTCCTGCGCAGCGGTGCCGAGGTGAGGCTCTACCACCTGGGCCGCCGGGTCGAGCCCTGTTCGCTCGACACCCTGGCCGCCTTCGAGGCCGGCGATCTGGCCTGGCCGGCACCTTGGCGGGGAACGGCACGCCTGGCCATGGTGTTCCGCCTGGGCGACCTGGAGGACCCACTGATCTGGTTCCTGGCCTTGCCGCTGGACGAGCAGGGCCATCTCGACCCGGCCCCGCGGGACGCCTTCGTGCAGCGCCTGCTGGAGACCCTCGGCCACAGCGTGCAGGACCTGGGGCGCACGCAGAGTGCCGGGATCGACAACCTGATGCAGGACAACCCCCTGGCCTTCAGCCCCAGGCTGCCCTTCCAGGCCGTGCTGCATGCGCGCGCCAGCCGGGATGCGGGCCTTCCCGCCAGCCAGCACTTCGAGCCGGCCGAGGCCTACCTGACCGGGCAACAGGCGATCGACTGGCGCGCTCTGGGCCTGCAGGGCCTGGCCGATGTCGCGGTGCGCCTGGACGCGGACACGAGCCGAACGCTGGCCGCGCGCCTCGACACCCTGCCCGGCGAGGTGCTGACCTCGCTGTGCTACTGTCTGGAGCATGTGGCGATTGCCGACGACCTGGCCCGCGCCCTGCGCCGTCGCGGAGAAGCGGCGGGCCGCGCCGGGGACATCGAGACCTTCTGCGCCTGCGTGCGGGCCATGGGCGGCGCCTCGAGCGAGCTGGCCGGCTCCTGGTTCGACGTGCTGCTCGATGACCCGGACGCCTGCGGCCCCGACCTGCTGGCGGCCATCGCCGGACGCGGCTGGCACCACCTGGAGGATGCCGAGCGCCTGCCCCGCTTCCTCAACCGCCTGGCCGAGATCCCCGGGGCCGACTTCACGGCTGTGGCCCGTGACCTGGCGCTGATCCCGCGACTGCGCCTGCCGCTGCTGATGACGCTGCGCGAGGCCGGGGCGGACTCCGCCATCGGCCGCCGTCTGGCCGGCCTGTCACGTTGAGTGCAGAGACCTGGGAGGAAATGATGAAAGAACTGCCCTACACGCCCAAGGCGGTGATCGGCCGCCGCGAGATGGTCACCCTGCCGGAACTGCACCTGACGCTCTGCGCCAAGGCCGATACCGGCGCCCGGACCTCGGCGCTGCATGCCGAGGACATCGAATCCTACGAGGAGGATGGCCATCTCTGGGTCGGCTTCACGACCCGCAGCGGTGGCCCCGGCACGCCGTCCCACGTCCACCGCATGCACCTGCATGACCGCCGGCGGGTGACCAGCTCCAACGGCCAGGCCGAATGGCGCTACGTGATCCGCACGACGATGCAGCTGGGCAGCCTGGCGTTCCCGGTGGAGCTGAGCCTGACCGACCGCCGCGACATGCGCCACCCCATGCTGCTGGGCCGTCGGGCCCTGCGCCGCCTGCTGGTGGCGCCCGGCGTGGCCTTCCTGCATGGCGAACCCTGACCCTTCCCGGCCATCGACCCTGGAGCCCCGAATGCATATCGCGCTGCTGTCCCGCAACCGCAACCTCTACTCCACGCGGCGCCTGATCGAGGCGGCCGAGCTGCGCGGCCACACCGCACGGGTGGTCGATACCCTACGCTGCTACATGAGCATCGCCTCGCACCACCCCTCGATCCACTACAAGGGCAAGGAGCTCGAGCCCTTCGACGCGGTGATCCCGCGCATCGGCTCCTCGATCACCTTCTACGGCTGTGCGGTTCTGCGCCAGTTCGAGATGATGGGCACCTATGTGCTCAACGACAACGTCTCCATCACCCGCTCCCGCGACAAGCTGCGCTCGCTGCAGCTGCTGTCGCGCAAGGGGCTGGGACTGCCGATCACCGGCTTCGCCCACTCCCCGGACGACATTCCCGACCTGATCACCATGGTCAGGGGCGCCCCGCTGGTCATCAAGCTGCTGGAGGGCACCCAGGGCATCGGCGTGGTGCTGGCCGAGACCAACCAGGCCGCCGAGAGCGTGATCCAGGCCTTCATGGGCATGAAGGCCAACATCATGGTGCAGGAGTACATCAAGGAGGCGAAGGGCGCCGATATCCGTTGCTTCGTGATCGGCGACAAGGTGGTGGCCTCGATGAAGCGTCAGGCCGCCGAGGGCGAGTTCCGCTCCAACCTGCATCGCGGTGGCAGTGCCAGCGTCATCCGCATCACCCCGGAGGAGCGCTCCACGGCGATCCGCGCCGCCAAGGCCATGGGGCTGCGGGTGGCCGGCGTCGACCTGCTGCGCTCCAACCACGGCCCGGTGATCATGGAGGTCAATTCCTCGCCGGGGCTGCAGGGCATCGAGACGGCCACCGGCAAGGACATCGCCGGGCTGGTCATCGAGCACCTGGAGAAGAATGCCGCCCCGCGCCGCAAGGTCCCGCCTCGCCCCAGGGGCTGAATCCTCAGCCCAAAGGCTAACGGGGAAGCGGCAAATTATTGATCCCCGGGGGTGGCAAATGGGCGGCGACAGCCCCACAATCTGCGTCACCGGAGGAGGTGACCGCTCATGTTTCTCGACAATCGCCAGGTGGCGATGGACAGCGCCCTAGAGGCGATGGCTGATAGCATCGACTACTTTCAGGACAACCTGGAGCGCCTGCGTCCCGCGCTGCGCGACAGCCTGAAACCCCACTACGAGGCGCGGGCGACGTCGATGCACAAGCTCCAGGAGCTGTCGCGCAAACACCTCAACCTGCTGCCCCGCGACGCCGATGTCGAGCGCGACGACTACATGTGGCTGTGGAGCCGGCTGAAGAGCTTCGTCGGCAACGAAAGCCAGGTGGTGATCGGCGAGCTGCTGGAACAGGAGCGGGTGCTGATGCAGTCGCTCTCGACGCTGTTCACCCACCCCCTGCCCGAGCCGATGGAGCCGGTCATCGAGGAGTGCTGGATGGGCTGTCGAGCGCTGATCCGCGAGCTGTATCGTCTTCAGAAGCAGCATCCGAAGCGCTGAACATCCCCGACGGGAGCCGCAGGCGGTCACGCTCCCGCGGCATGATCTGCAGGGGTTCGAGCGGCCCCAGGAAATGCGGCTCGCGCTCCCACAGGTAGAGATCCCCCAGGGTGGCCACCCGCGCCACCCACTCGCGCAGCTTGAGCCGCCAGAGCCCGGCCACGACGCGCTCGGGCGCCGCACAGCCCCTCACCTCGAGCCCCAGCGCCTCGCCGATGAACAGCGCCCGCGGCAGGTGCCAGTCCTGGGTGATCAGCAGCGCCCGCTCCACGCCGAACACGTCTCGCGCCCGCGCCAGGGTGTCGAAGGTACTGAAGCCGGCATAGTCAAGGGTCATGTCCGCGTCGCGCACGTCGCGGTCGCGCAGGTCACGCCACATGGTCACCGGTTCGTTGTAGTAACGGGTGCTGTTGTCGCCGGAGATCAGCAGGTGGTCGACCCGCCCGAGATGGATCAGCTGGGCGGCGGCGCCCATGCGCCCCTCGAAGTGTGGATTGCGCGCCCCGCTGCGCGTCCAGTGGGAGGTGCCGAAGACGATGCCCACGGGCTCGCTGCCGCAGCGCGACAGCTCGGCCTCGATCTTCCCCTGGGTGCGGCCCAGCACATAGAGATTGGCCAGCACGAACAGCAACGTCGCCAGCAGCGCAAGCGCTCCCAGCGACATCAGTACCGCCTTGAAGACCTTCCAGAATGGCCGGTGCATCGCTCTCCCCGGAGGAGGCGCTAGAACATTCCGAGTTCCAGCTTGGCCTCGTCGCTCATCATCTCACGACTCCAGGGGGGATCGAAGACGATCTCGGTATGGACCTTGCTGATCTGCGGGGCACCGAGGACCTTGTTGCGGGCATCGGCAGCGATCACGTCGCCCATGCCGCAGCCCGGCGCGGTCAGGGTCATGCGGATGGTGACGATGCGCTCGCCGCTGATCAGCCGCTCGATGCGACAGCCATAGACCAGACCCAGGTCGACGATGTTGACCGGAATCTCGGGGTCGAAGCAGGTACGCAGCTGGTCCCACACGAACTGCTCGATCTCGTCCTCCGAGGCATCCTCGGGCAGGGTCGGGCGCGGCAGCGCCTCGAGGCCCAGGGCATCCAGGTTGGCCCCCTCGATCAGGTAGAGGCGCCCCTCGAAGCCCACGCTGACCGTGCTGCCCTTGGCCTGCATCACGCTGACGATGCTGTCCTCCGGCAGGGTCACGGTCTTGCCGAAGGGAATGGAGATCGCCTCCACGTCACGCTGCAGGGGCAGCTGCTGGCCCTTGTGGAGGGTGGCAATCTGCTCGATATCGCTCATGTCGCTCCTTGATAGACCTCAGCGCAGCATGCCGACGACACGCTCGAGCCCCTCGACGAAGACCTCGATCTCCTCGGGCGTGTTGTAGGCGGCGAAGGATGCCCGGCAGGTGGCGTCCAGCCCGAACTGGGCCAGCAGCGGCTGGGCACAGTGATGGCCGGTGCGGATCGCCACCCCGAGCTGGTCGATCAGCAGCCCGATGTCCTGAGCGTGCGCCCCGTCGACCACGAACGACAGCACGCTCGCCTTGTCCGGCGCGGTCCCCAGCACGCGCAGCCCCTCGATGCCCAGCACGCCTTCGGTGGCATGCTCGAGCAGCCGGGCCTCCCAGGCACCGATCAGCTCGAGGCCGATCTGCTGGACCCACTGCAGGGCGCGCCCCAGGGCGATCACCTCGGCGATGGCCGGGGTCCCGGCCTCGAACTTGTGGGGGATGTCGGCGAAGGTGGTGGGCGTCTCGAAAGAGACCGTCCGGATCATCTCGCCGCCGCCCTGCCAGGGCGGCATCGCCTCGAGCAGCCCGGCCTTGCCGTAGAGCACGCCCACGCCGGTGGGCCCGTAGACCTTGTGGCCCGAGAAGGCATAGAAATCGGCATCGATGTCGCGCACGTCGATGGTCTGGTGGGGTGCGGCCTGGGCACCGTCGACCAGGATCCGCGCGCCCTGCTCGTGGGCCACCCGCGCCATCTCGCGTACCGGGTTGACGGTGCCGAAGGCGTTGGAGACATGGTTCACCGCTACCAGCCGGGTGCGCTCGGTGACGAGGTCGCGATAGGCCGCCATGTCCAGCACGCCGCGCTCGTCCACCGGAATCACCTTGATGGTGAACCCCCGCTCGCCGGCCAGCAGCTGCCAGGGCACGATGTTGGAGTGGTGCTCGAGGCGCGAGATCAGCACCTCGTCACCGGGGCCGAGGTTGGCGCGCCCCCAGCTGTTGGCCACCAGGTTGATCGCCTCGGTGGTGCCGCGGGTGAAGACGATCTCGCGGGCCTCGCCCGCGTTCAGGAAGGCACGCACCGTCTCGCGGGTCCCCTCGAAGGCCGCCGTGGCCTCGTCGGCCAGGGTATGCAGCCCGCGGTGGATGTTGGCGTTGTAGCGAGCGTAGTAGTCGTCGAACATCGCGATCACCTGCCGCGGGGTCTGGCTGGTGGCGGCGTTGTCCAGGTAGACCAGCGGCTTGCCGTGGACTTCCCGGTCGAGGATCGGGAAGTCGCGTCGCACCTTTGCCACATCCAGCGTCAGGTCGCTGAAGTCGGCCATGGTTCACTCCTCGTTCAGGGCGGCGGCGGTTTCCACCAGGCCGGCCAGGTTGAAGCGCTCGGGGAGCTTGCCCGCCACGGCCAGTTCGACCCGCTCGGCGATGGCGTCGAGGTCGACCTGCTCCAGCACCTCGCCGGCGAAGGCCAGGGTCAGCAGGCCACGGGCCGTCTGCGCGTCGATGCCGCGGGTGCGCAGGGCGAACACCGCCTCCTCGTCGAGCTGGCCGGTGGTGGCGCCATGGGCGCACTTGACGTCATCGGCGTAGATCTCGAGCTCGGGCTTGGTGTCGATCTCGGCGCGGTCTGAAAGCAGCAGGTTGGCATTGCTCTGCTCGGCCTCGATCTTCTGGCTGTCGCGCTTGACGATCACCTTGCCGTTGAACACGCCATGGGCGCGGTCGTCGAGGATGCCCTTGTAGTTCTCGTGGGAGAAGGTGTGGGGCGCGTTGTGGTTGACCAGGGTGTGGTTGTCCACGTGCTGGCGCCCCTGGCCGTAAAAGAGGCCGTTGAAGTGGGTCTCGGCCCCCTGGCCGTTGAGCTCGGCCACCAGGTCGTTGCGCACCAGGCCGCCGCCCAGATTCAGATTGAACGAGGTGTAGCGGCTGTCGCGGGCCTGCTCGATGTGGATGCTGGCCACGTGCAGGTCACCGAGCGGCGCCTCCTGCAGCTTGTAGTGGGTGAGGATCGCACCGCGATCGAGGATGATCTCCTCCACCAGGTTGGTGAAGTTGGCGGCCTGCTCTTCGCCCACGTGATGCTCGATGACCGTGGCCTGGCTGCGCCCGGCCATCTCGAGCAGGATGCGCGGGTGGCTCATCACCGGCGCCTCGCCCGCACGGGAGAGGAACTGCAGGATGATCGGTTTCTCCACCACGGTGCCCGGCGCCAGGCGAAGCACGGCGCCCTCCTCCATGAAGGCGGTGTTGAGCGCCGCGAAGGGTGAGAACTCGACCCCGGTGAGCCGGCCCAGCGGGCCGCCCACCGCCTCGTGGTTCTCCTCGAGCGCGCGGGAGAGCGGCACCAGCTGCACGCCGCCGGGCAGGTCATCGAGCCTCGACAGGGCCGGGGCAAAGACGCCATCGACGAAGGTCAGGCGGTGGGCCTCCACGGGCAGGGTCAGGCGCGCCGCCGTGGCCGGGGAGAAGTCGGCATCCGTGGCCAGGCGAAAGTCGCCGCGGGCGATGGCCCGCACGTCGGTGTACTTCCACGCCTCGATGCGCCGGTGGGGAAAGCCCAGCGCCTCGAAGCGCGCGGCCCCCGCCTGGCGCCGGGCAGCGATCCAGCTCGGCTCAGTTCCCTGTGCTGCAAGGCGCTCGGCAACGCGCTCGTCCAGCCGGTCGAGGAAACGTTTCACATCGCTCTGCACTTCTTCACTCATGCGGCGGTCTCCTCCTGCACCCAGTCATAGCCACGGCTCTCGAGTTCGCGGGCCAGCTCGGCATCGCCGCTCTTGACGATGCGGCCATCGACCAGCACGTGCACGCGATCCGGCACGATGTAGTCGAGCAGGCGCTGGTAGTGGGTCACCAGCAGGATGGCCCGGTCCTCGGCGCGCAGCGAGTTGACGCCGTCGGCGACCACCTTCATGGCGTCGATGTCGAGGCCCGAGTCGATCTCGTCGAGCATCGCGAGCCTCGGCTGCAGCACCAGCATCTGCAGGATCTCGTTGCGCTTCTTCTCGCCGCCGGAGAAGCCCTGGTTGACGGCACGCTGCAGGAAGCTGGTATCCATCTTCATGGAAGCGACCTTCTCCTTGATCAGCTTCATGAACGCCGGTGCCGGGATCTCACCCAGGCCCTGCGCCTCACGCTGGGCGTTGAGCGCTGCCTTGAGCAGGTAGATGTTCTTCACCCCCGGAATCTCAACCGGGTACTGGAAGCCCAGCAGGAGGCCGGCACGGGCCCGCTCCTCGATCTCCATCTCCAGCACGTCCTGGCCCTCGAAGGTGATCGAGCCCTGGGTCACCTGGTAGCCGTCCTTGCCGGCGATCACCGCCGAGAGGGTCGACTTGCCGGCCCCGTTGGGGCCCATGATGGCGTGGACTTCACCGGCGTTGATGGTCAGGCTGAGGCCCTTGAGGATCTCGGAACCCTCGACCGTGACGTGCAGATCCTTGACTTCGAGCATGTTGACTACCTTTGATTCGTGGTGAGCCGCCGGCGCGACTCCTTGAATGTTTTGACCTTTTCGCGAATCCGGAGAAATGCGCGAGCGGCGCCTAACCCACCGCACCCTCGAGGGTGACATTGAGCAGCGCCTCGGCCTCCACGGCGAACTCCATCGGCAGCTCCTGGAAGACGTCCTTGCAGAAGCCGTTGACGATCATGCTGACCGCATCTTCCTCGGAGATGCCCCGGCTCTGACAGTAGAAGAGCTGGTCCTCGCCGATCTTGGAGGTGGTCGCCTCGTGCTCGACGGTGGCCGTGCTGTTGCCGATCTCCTGGTAGGGGAAGGTATGGGCGCCGCACTGGTCGCCGATCAGCAGCGAGTCGCACTGGGTGTAGTTGCGCGCACCCTTGGCCCGCGGACCCACCTTCACCAGGCCGCGATAGGACTGGTTGCTGCGCCCGGCCGAGATGCCCTTGGAGATGATGCTCGAGCGGGTGCCCTCGCCGATGTGGATCATCTTGGTGCCGGTATCGGCCTGCTGGCGGCCGTTGGTCACCGCCACGGAGTAGAATTCGCCGATGCTGTCCTTGCCGCGCAGCACGCAGGAGGGGTACTTCCAGGTGATCGCCGAGCCGGTCTCGACCTGAGTCCAGCTGATGCGCGAGCGGTCGCCGCGGCAATCGCCACGCTTGGTGACGAAGTTGAAGATGCCGCCCTTGCCATCTTCGTCGCCGGGGTACCAGTTCTGCACCGTGGAGTACTTGATGTAGGCATCCTCGAGCGCCACCAGCTCCACCACCGCCGCATGCAGCTGGTTCTCGTCGCGCTGCGGCGCGGTACAGCCCTCCAGGTAGGAGACCTGGGCACGGCTCTCGCAGACGATCAGGGTGCGCTCGAACTGACCGGTATTGGCGGCGTTGATGCGGAAGTAGGTGGAGAGCTCCATCGGGCAGGTCACGCCTTCCGGGACGAAGACGAAGGAGCCGTCGGTGAACACCGCCGAGTTGAGCGCCGCGAAGTAGTTGTCGCCCTGGGGCACCACGCTGCCCAGGTACTGCCGGACCAGCTCCGGGTAGTCGCGGATCGCCTCGGAGATGGAACAGAAGATCACGCCCGCCTCGTGAAGCTTCTCCTTGAAGGTGGTGGTCACCGAGACGGAGTCGAACACGGCATCCACCGCCACGCCGGCCAGCGCCGCCCGCTCGTGCAGGGGAATGCCCAGCTTCTCGTAGGTCTCGAGCAGCTTGGGATCCACCTCGTCGAGGCTCTGGGGACGGTCCTCATCACGCTTGGGCGCGCTGTAGTAGGAGATCGCCTGGTAGTCGATCGGCGGATAGTCCAGGTGAGCCCAGGAGGGCGGCGTCATCTTCAGCCACTGGTGGTAGGCCTTCAGGCGCCACTCCAGCATCCACGCCGGCTCGCCCTTCTTGTTCGAGATGAAGGCGATGGTGCTCTCGTCCAGGCCGGGCGGTACCGTGTCGCTCTCGATGTCGGTCACGAAGCCTTCCTTGTACTCGCGACGGACAAGCTGTTCCATTTCCTGACTTGCCATGATGTGTCCCCTCCCGGGCGGTTGGGTCGGCGAGCGAGGCTCGCCACGGGTAGTGAAATGCTCGAGTGCGTCAGGCCTCGGCGGCCAGACTCACGCTCTGAATGGGCAGCTGCACCGGCAGCTTGATCGGGCTGGTGTCGGCCAGGTGGGCCAGGGTCACGCTGTCGAGCAGGGTGCGGATGGCCAGCGAGACCCGCTGCCAGTTGTCGGCGACCCCGCAGGTGGCGGCCAGGTCGCAGTCGCCGCCGGCCTGGCTGCACTCGGTCATCGCCACCGGCCCCTCGATGGCGGAGATGATGTCGCTGGCGGTGATCCGGGACGCCGGACGCGCCAGCGAGTAGCCGCCCTGGGCGCCGCGTCGCGACTCCAGCAGCCCGGCACGCACCAGCATCTTCAGGGTCTTGCTGACCGTGGGATGGGGCAGCTGGACCGCCTCGGCGAGCTCCGCCGCGGCCTGGGGCTGCTCCGGGTGACGGGCAATCTGCGCCATCACCACGGCGGCGTAGTCGGTCAGCCGCGAAAGCTTGAGCAAGGCCTGACTCCCCGGGGGCATTTCCCCCTCAGATTCGATTGGGGACCATTTTAGTCCTGTATGATTTTGATGTGAAGCCCCGCCGCTAAATCGAGCGGATCGCAGCACGTTCACGGACGTTGCCGACAATAACGATAATCAGTCCCATTTGAAGGATCTAGCAGGCGCAGCCGGCTTCCCGGGAGGCATCAGTACTCCCAATTCGACTCATTGCGCATCCTCATTCTCGGAAAAACAAATAGATAGGGCGCTCTGCTATGCTGTGACGCCTCGCATGGGGCAATTCGTCGCCCCCCTCGCCCCTTTCCGCAACATCGTCACACCTTGGCACCGCAGGGTCGTTGCCCGGCGGCTATGCTTGCCAAGGGACCGGGGCTCGCAAGGAGAAACGACGTGGAACTGATTCTTTACGCACTGGACAACATTGACGTGCTGCTCACGCGGAGCCTCGAGCATATTTCCCTAGTGGGCGTGGCCGTCGGGATTGCCACCCTCACCGGGGTGCCGATCGGCATCGCCATCACCAAGAACGAGCAAGCCGCACGTATCGTGCTGTATGTGGCCTCGATCATCGTCACCATCCCCTCCATTGCCCTGTTCGGCATCATGATTCCAGTGCTCTCCCTGATCGGCCACGGTATCGGCTATGTGCCGGCGGTCATCGCCGTGCTGCTCTACTCCCAGCTACCGATCATTCGCAACACCTATACCGCCATCAACAACGTCGACCCGGCCCTGCGCGAGGCGGCCCGGGGAATCGGCATGAGCCCGAACCAGCGGCTGCGGCGGGTGGAGATCCCGCTGGCGGTACCCGTGATCATGGCTGGGGTCCGTACCGCCGTGGTGCTCAACATCGGCGTGATGGCGATCGCCGCCTATATCGGCGCCGGAGGCCTGGGCACCTTCATCAGCCGGGGAATCTCCCAGTCGGATCCGCGCCAGCTGATCGTCGGCGCCGTGGCGGTGAGCCTGCTGGCCATCATCGTCGATTACAGCCTGCTCTACGTTCAGAAGCGCCTGACGCCCAGGGGCATGGAGCTCGACACCTCCACCGCCTGAGGACAAGCCCCTGACGACCGAGACGACAAGGACATCCCAATGATCGAACTCGATAACCTGACCAAGGTCTTCGACACGCCCAAGGGCGCCGTGGTCGCCGCCGACCACATCAGCATGAAGGTGCCCAGCGGCGAGATCTGCATCCTGCTCGGCCCCTCGGGCTGCGGCAAGACCACCACCCTGAAGATGATCAACCGCATCGTGCAGCCGACCTCCGGCAAGGTGTTCATCAACGGTGAGGACACCACCGGCATGAACACCCAGGACCTGCGCCGCAACATCGGCTATGTGATCCAGCAGATCGGTTTGTTCCCCAACATGACCATCGAGGAGAACATCACGGTGGTCCCCCAGCTGCTTGGCTGGCACAAGGCGCGCTACAGGGAGCGTGCCCGGGAACTGATGGCGATGATCTCCATGGAACCCGACGCCTTCCTCAAGCGCTTTCCCAGCGAGCTCTCCGGCGGCCAGCAGCAGCGCATCGGGGTGGCTCGAGCGCTCGCCGCCGACCCGCCGGTGATGCTGATGGACGAGCCCTTCGGCGCCATCGACCCCATCAATCGGGCCGTGATACAGGACGAGTTCCTCAAGATGCAGCAGGAACTGAAGAAGACCATCATGTTCGTCAGCCACGACATCGACGAGGCAATCAAGATGGGCGACCGGGTGGCGATATTCCGCGAGGGCAAGCTGGTGCAGCACGCCTCGCCCGACGACCTGCTGGCCGCGCCGAAGAATGCCTTCGTCGAGTCCTTCCTCGGCGAGGACCGCGCGCTCAAGCGGCTCAACCTGGTCAAGGTGCACGAGGTGGTCTCCGACGAGATCGCCACGGTGAGCCCCGGCGACACCCTGGAGACGGCGCTGGCCCGCATCGACGACTACGGCTACCAGAACGCCATCCTGATGGTGAACGACCAGCGCCAGCCGGTGGGCCTGATCACCCGGGCCAAGGCGCGCACCACCAAGGGCTACTGTCGTGACCACTACGAGAACGTCCCGGGCACGGTGACCCTGGACGACGACCTGCGCAAGGTCGCCTCGCTGATGTTTTCTCAGGACGCCACCTGGCTGCCCTGCGTGGACGATGACGGTCGTGTCTGCGGCCAGATCACCCAGCGTGCCATGACGCATCACCTCGGTTCACGCTTCCGTGCCCGCGAGGCCGCCACCCGGAATCCCGACAGCGCCGTCAAGGAGTGAGCCGATGCCCATCCAGAGCCTGAAAGGGGCCCTGCGTGCACTCCTGCTGGTGACGATCTTCTTCGCCGGGGTGTGGAGCCAATCGACCGGGGTCATCGATGACTTCATCTTCTATCTGCCCGACGTGCAGTACCTGGCTGTCCAGCACCTGTGGCTGACGGTGATCTCCGGCAGCCTGGCGATCCTGGCAGCCATCCCGCTGGGCATCGTGCTGTCGCGCCCCAGCATGACCCGCTGGGCGGAATCGCTGATGCAGGTGCTCAACGTCGGCACCACCATCCCCACACTCGCGGTGCTGGCACTCTCCATGAGCTTCCTGGGCATCGGCACGGTACCGGCGGTCTTCGGGCTGTTCGTCGCCACCCTGCTGCCGATCACCCGCAACACCTATACCGGGCTCAAGGGGGTCGATCCCGCGCTGATGGAGGCCGCCGCCGGCATTGGCATGTCGTCGAACCAGCGCCTGCTCCGCGTGGAGCTGCCCAACGCCCTCTACGTGATCTTCGCAGGTATGCGCACCGCCCTGACCATCAACGTGGGCACCGTGCCGCTGGCCTTCCTGATCGGTGCCGGGGGGCTGGGTGAGCTGATCTTCACCGGCATCGACCTGTACGATCCGGTGATGATGCTGGCCGGTGCCATCCCCACCGCCCTGCTGGCGATCATCGTCGATGCCCTGATCGCCACCGTCGCCTATCTAGTGGTGCCGCGCGGGGTCAACCCGTCGCGCGCCTGATCATTCGAAACGTGCTACACCATTTCAAGGCACACGAGGAGAAGACCCCATGAAACGCCTGATGACCACCCTGTCCGGCCTGGCCCTGGCCGGTGCCATGACCACCGCCGGCGCCGCCGAGATCACCGTCGGGGGCAAGAACTTCACCGAGCAGCAGATCCTCTCCAACATGACCACTCAGTATCTGGAGGGGCTCGGCTACGATGTGGAGAATCGCTCCGGCATGGGCTCCGCCGTGCTGCGACAGGCCCAGGAGAATGGCCAGATCGACCTCTACTGGGAGTACACCGGCACCTCGCTGATCAACTACAACGACGTCACCGAGCGCCTGTCGCCGGAGGAGACCTACGCGCGGGTCAAGGAGCTCGACGCCGAGAAGGGCCTGGTATGGCTGGAGCCCTCCAATGCCAACAATACCTACGCCCTGGCCATGCGCGAGGAGGACGCCGAGGAGCGTGGCATCGCCACCCTCTCCGGCCTGGCCCAGGCGGTCAATGACGGCGAGGAGCTGACCTTCGCCCTGAACGCGGAATTCTATGCCCGCGAGGACGGCTGGCGGCCGCTGCAGGAGGCCTATGACTTCAGCGTCGACCGCGGCGACGTCAAGCGCATGGACTCCGGCCTGGTCTACCCGGCCCTGCGCGACGGCGATGTCGAGGTCGGCCTGGTCTTCGCCACCGACGGTCGCATCCCCGCCTTCGACTTCCGAGTCCTCGAGGACGACCAGGGCTACTTCCCGGCCTATGCCCTGACCCCGGTGGTGCGCCAGGAGACCCTGGAAGAAAATCCCGAGCTCGCCGAGCAGATGAACGCGCTGTCGGCGCTGCTTGACGACGCGACCATGGCCGAGCTCAACGCACGGGTCGACGTCGAACGGGAGAACATCGAAGACGTGTCCCAGTCCTTCCTCGAGGACAACGAGTTGCTGTGACGCGCCCCGACATGGCTGGCATAATGCCGGCCATTGCCTACGGCAAGGAAGGCCGCCCACGGGTGGCCTTCCCTCTTTCTAGGGGGATGAGATGCACTATCAGGACAGACTCAGGGTCGGCGCCGCCCAGATCAACACCACCCTTGGCGAGGTGGATGCCAACCTGGCGCAGCATCTCGACACCATTCAGGACGCCTGCGATCAAGGCGTTGAGCTACTGGTCTTCCCCGAGCTCTCGCTGACCGGCTACGGCCTGGGCAGCCGGGTGATGCAGGTGGCCATGCCACTGGAGGACCCGCGCCTGCGCGAGCTGGCCCTGGCCTGCCGCGAGATGCAGACGGTGGTGGGCTTCGTCGAGGAAGCGAGTCCCGGCGAGTACTACAACGCCCTGGCCATCCTCCAGGACGGTGAGATCGCCGCGGTGCACCGCAAGCTGAACCTGCCCACCTACGGCGGTCTCGAGGAGGGCAAGTGGTTCACCCACGGCAGCGCGCTCACCCATACCCCGGTGCGCCCCGGCTGGTCGGCCACCCAGCTGATCTGCGCCGACCTGTGGAACCCGGCACTGGTCCATGCCGCCCTGCTGCCCCGTCCCACGGTGCTCTGCGCGCCGATCAACTCGGCCTCGGGCATCGTCAGCGATGACTTCTCCAACGAGCAGAACTGGGCCCTGAACGTGCGCTTCTACGCCATGACCTACGGCACGCCGGTGATCATGGCCAACCGCTTCGGCCCCGAGGGCCAGAGCCACTTCTGGGGCGGGTCGCGCATCCTCGGCCCGCGCGGCGAGTTGCTCGCCGAGGCCGAGGAAGGCGAGATGCTGATCACCGCCGAGCTATCACGCACCGCCATCGCCCGGGCCCGCTTCGAGCTGCCCACCCACCGCGATGCCGATACGCCGCTGGTGCGCGAGCTGATGGCCGGCTACCGTTGAGCGGCCACGCTGGAGGGCGATGATGCGCGAGGGTCCGGTCACGGTCTTCGGCGGCACCGGCTTTCTCGGCGACGCCATCGCCCGGGAGCTGGTCGAGGCCGGCCGCGGGGTGCGTATCGCCGCCCGCCACCCGGCCCTGCCCGCCTGGCTGGAAGACGGCGATCCGGTGGAACTCGCCACCGCCGACCTGCGCGACGAGGCGAGCATCGATGCGGCCCTCGAGGGCGCCAGCGCCGTGGTCAATGCCGTCAGCCTCTATGTGGAAACACGCGACGCCAGCTTCGAGGCCATCCATGTCACGGGGGCCGAGCGGCTGGCCAGCCGAGCCCGGGCGGCGGGCATCGAGCGGCTGGTGCTGGTCTCGGGGATCGGCTCTCGTCGCGACTCGGCCTCGGCCTATGTGCGGGCCCGCGCCCGGGGCGAGGACGCGGTACTCCAGGCCATGCCCAAGGCGATCATCGTGCGGCCCAGCGTGCTGTTCGGCCCCGGGGATGCCTTCCTCACCGGCCTGGAGGGCCTCACCCGGCTTCCGCTGGTCCCGCTTTTCGGTCGCGGCACGACCCGGCTGCAGCCGGTACATGTAACAGATGTGGCGCGGGCCATCGCCCGGCTCACCGGCCACCCCGCCACCGCACGGCGCCTCTTCGAGTTCGGCGGCCCCGAGGTACTGAGCTACCGCGAGATCCTCGCGACGCTGCTCGCCCACCTGCAGCGCGAGCGGCCGCTGGTGCCGCTCCCCTTCCTCGCCTGGCGACTGATGGCGGCCCTGGCCGCCTGGCTGCCCGGCCCGCCGTTGACGCGCGACCAGGTGATCCTGATGCAGACGGACAACGTCGCCGACGAGGACATCGGCGGCTTCCACGACCTGGGCATCCTGCCCCATTCGCTGCGCGAGAGCCTGCCAAGCTGCCTGTCCGCTTCCGGCTCCTGATCCCCACCCAACTGCGTGCTCGCCAGGTTCGGGACCCAGCGTCTATGCTGCAGGGCATGAAACTCTTCTCCCTCAATCCCAGCCGAGCCTTCGGCGAGAAGGTGGCACAGGCGCTTGGCATCTCGCTTGCCGAACACGAGGAACGCGACTTCGAGGACGGCGAGCACAAGGCGCGACCACTGGAAAGCGTGCGTGGCGAGGATGTCTACGTCCTGCAGAGCCTCAATGGCGACCCGGAGCAGGGAGTCAACGAACGGCTCTGCCGGTTGCTGTTCTTCCTGGGCACCGTCCGCGACGCGGGAGCCCGGCGGGTGACTGCCGTGATTCCCTATATGGCCTATGCGCGCAAGGATCGCCGGACCAAGCCCCGCGACCCGCTCACCTCCCGCTATCTGGCCATGCTGCTGGAGGCCATGGGCATCGACGCCGTCATGACACTGGATGTGCACAATCCCGCGGCCTTCCAGAACGCCTTCCGCTGCCCCACCCATACCCTCGATACCCGTCGCCTGTTCGCCGATCACATGCGGGAGCGCTGCGGCGACGGGCCGGTGGTGGTGGCCTCCCCCGACCCGGGCGGCGTGAAGCGAGCGCAGGGCTTCAGGGAAATGCTCGAGCCCATGCTGGGTCGCGAGGTCGGCTCGGCCTACATGGAGAAACGCCGCAGCGAGGGCAAGGTCAGCGGCACCCTGCTGACCGGCGAGGTCGAAGGGGCCAGGGTGCTGGTCGTGGATGACCTGATCAGCACGGGCGGCACCCTGCTGCGCGCCGCCCGGGCCTGCCTGGACCGGGGCGCAAAGGAGGTATACGGCCTGGCGGCACATGGCCTCTTCGTCGGTGATGCCGACCGGGTGGTCAGTGACCCGCAGCTGACAAAGCTCGTCGTTACCGACACCGTACCGCCGACCCGCCTCGATGCCGGGGTGGCCAGCCGACACCTGGAGGTGGTCAGCGCCGCCCCGCTCTTTGCCGAGGCGATTCGCCGCGTCCATGAGAATGGCTCGCTCACCGAACTGCTCGAGGGCCCTTCGTAACGCCAGCAAGCACCCCCCGCCCGAGTGGCAGGACATCTATGCGGATTCTTTGCTAGTCCAGTTCACGACAGGCCCGCAGCCCCAACGCCAGATACTCCCTGGCCTGCGGCTCCCACTTCTCCGGGGTGCGCGGGTCCGGCTCGAGCAGGTGGCAAAGGGACAGTCGTGCCCTGAGGCAGGCACGATAGGCCGTATAGAAGGCCAGCAACCGCTTTTCTGGCCGGTCCTGGAGCGTCCGGGCGCATTCGCTGACCAGTCGCTCGAGAATCCAGGCAGCCCCGAGTCGCTCGCACTCCAGGCCCAGGAAACACAGTTCGTCGAAGGGGTCCACCAGCCGCAGGGGACGGCTGAATTCGAGGCAATCGATGACAACGGGGGGCTCGGAGAGGCAGACATGCTCGGGGCGCAGGTCACCATGCCCCTCGACGATCCGTCCCTGGCGAGGGCGATCCCCCAGCAGGTCGGGCTCTTCCTCGAGCAGGCGGCCGAGACGGTCGAGCATGGCCGCCACTCCATCGCTTGCCAGGGAGAACCGGGTATCGGCGATGACCTCGCGGTTGCGGTCGAGCTCGCGCTTGAAACGGTCAAGGTAGGAGGCTACCGGCATCTCGACCGGCTCGAGCCCCTGATAGAAGGCGGCGAGCCGTCGAGCGACCCGGGTCACGCTGGCCCCGGTGACGGTGCCCCGAGATAGCGCCACATCCAGCATGAGGTGCTCGGGCAGCCGCTTCATCACGACCAGCCAGTCGACCACTTCGCCCTCACCATCGAGCACCAGCCGGCCCGCGGGATCGAACCGCAAGGCCGCCACCCCGAGGTAGACCTCCGGCGCCAGGCGACGGTTGAGCCTGACCTCCTCGTGGCAGAGCAGCTCGCGGTCGCGCAGGAAGTGACAATCACGATGCTTGTACTCGACGGGTTTCTTGAGCTTGTAGACGCGCTCCCCCACCAGGAAGACCCAGGCCATGTGGGTCTCCCGGACATCGACCTCATCCTCGAACCCGGGGTAAGCCCGGGCACTCGACAGGAACGCGACCTTGTCCCGGAGCGAGACATCGTTTGCGGCCGCATCAGCCTTGTGGAGTGAATCCTCGGCCATGGGGGGGCACCTCCCGTCGTGGCGAGAGGGTATCACACCTTCTTGACGAACCCGGACTTGAGCTTCATGGCCCCGATGCCCTCGATCTTGCAGTCGATGTCATGGTCGCCGTCGACCAGGCGGATGCCCTTGACCTTGGTCCCGACCTTCACCACCGAGGAGCTGCCCTTGACCTTGAGATCCTTGATCACCGTGACGGTGTCGCCGTCGGCCAGGGGGTTGCCATTGGCATCGCGGACCACCGCCTCGTCCTCGGCTGGCTCGGCACCGGCATCCCTCGACCACTCGTGGCCGCACTCCGGGCAGACGAGCTGGAGGCCGTCGTCGTAGGTGAATTCGGAGCCGCACTCGGGGCAGTTGGGCAGGTCACTCATGATCGGGTCCTGTGCTGTGAACGAGGGCGGCAAGCCTACACCGACCGGCCCCGCCGCTCCAGTCCGGCCATCGCCGGGGCGCGCCCATGGCGGGCCGCCCCTCCGAGCTGGAAGCCCAGAACGTTGCCGCCAGGTAGGCCGGGCTCAGTCGCCCAGGGCGGCGAGCCGATCAGCCTGGACCACCTCGATCCAGTAGCCGTCGACATCCTTGACGAAGACCACGTCCTTCATCTTGCCCTGGTCCGAGCGCTTGACGAACTCCACCTGGTTGGCGTCGAACCAGGCCTCGGCCGCCTCCAGGTCCGGCACCGAGAAGCAGATGTGGCCGAAGCCCTGGGGCTCGGCATTGCCATCGTGATAGATCCGACCCTCCTGGCTCTCGGTCCCCCAGTTGTGGGTCAGTTCCAGCACGCCACGCTGGCTGAAGGTCCAGACGGTTCGCTCGCCCGCATCCTCGGGAACAGCCTCGCCGGCTTCCGGCTGGGCCAGGAAGTAGAGCGAGAACTGCATCTCCTCGAAGTCGAGCCGGCGCAGCACGCGCATGCCGAACACCCGGGTATAGAAGCCCAGCGATGCCTCGGGGTCCTTGACCCTGAGCATGGTGTGGTTGAGGCGAAAGCCCTCGGCCTCGGGGGGCGGCGCCTGGACGCCGGGATACTGCTCACCTGCAAAGCTCATGTCGCAACTCCTTGATCGATGACGTGAATTGACGAGAGACGCGCCTGATGCTGCCAGGCGCGTCACGGGCGCGCGTCAGACCTCGCCCTGCCGTATCCGCTGGCCGATGTGCTCGGCCTGGCGGATGGCCAGCGAGACAATGGTCAGGGTGGGGTTCTCCGACGCAGAGGTCGTGAACTGGCTGCCATCCGAGATGAACAGGTTGGGAATCTCGTGGGCCTGGCCGTAACCATTGCAGACGCCGTCCTCGGGTCGCTCGCTCATCCGGCAGGAGCCGAGGTTATGGGTCGAGGGATACGGCGGCACCTCGTAGATGTCCCTGGCGCCCACCGAGCGGTAGAGCTCGGCGCCCTGACGGTAGCCGTACTCGCGCATGGCGATGTCATTGGGATGGTCGTCGTAGTGAACGTTGGCCACCGGCAGGCCGTAGCGGTCAGTCACCTCGGTGTTGAGCGTAATCCGGTTGCTCTCCTGGGGCAGGTCCTCGCCCACCAACCACATGCCGGCCATGTTCTCGTACTGGTCGAGCGCGCCGGTGAAGCGTGGCCCCCAGGCACCAGGGTCGAGGAAGGCCGCCATGAAGGGAAGGCCCAGCGACAGGGTCTCCATCTCATAGCCACCGACGAAGCCTCGAGCGGGGTCATGGTGGGCCTCGTCGGAGATGATGCCGGCCATGGTGGTGCCGCGATACATGTGCACGGGCTCCTCGAAGGTGGCGTAGACCGAGCCGGTCATGTGACGCATGTAGTTGCGTCCCACCTGGCCCGAGGAGTTGGCGAGCCCCTCCGGGAACATCGTGCTGGCCGAATTGAGCAGCAGGCGCGGCGTCTCGATGGAGTTGCCGGCCACCGCCACGAGCCGCGCCTTCTGACGCTGCTCCTTGCCTGCGGCATCGAAGTAGACCACCGCCGTGACCTTGCCAGTGTCATCGTGCTCGATGCGCGCCACGTGAGACTCGGGCCGAAGTTCCAGGTGGCCGGTGGCAATCCCCTCCGGCAGCTCGGTATAGAGCGTCGACCACTTGGCGCCGGTCGTGCAGCCCTGGAAGCAGAAGCCGCGCTGCTGGCAGGCGGCACGTCCGTCGCGCGGTGCGCTGTTGATGGCCATATGGCCGGTGTTGCACGAATAGCCGAGGTTCTTGGCGCCGTTATACATCACCTTGAAGTTGTTGTTGCCGGGCAACCCCTTGTTGCCGTTGGTCCGGGTCACCCCCATGCGCCGTTCGGCGCGGTCGTAGTAGGGGGCCAGGTCGTCGTAGGTGAGCGGCCAGTCGAGCAGGTTGGCACCCTCGATATTTCCGTAATTCGTCAGTGCCGCGAACTCATGGGGCTGAATGCGCAGGCTCGCCCCCGCCCAGTGCACGGTGGTGCCACCCACCGACTTGACGATCCAGGCCGGCAGGTTGGGAAAGTCCCTGGCCAGGCGGAAGCTGCCCGAGGTGGTGCGGGGATCGAGCCAGGCGAGCTGGGCGAAGGAGGCCCACTCGTCGGCCAGGAAGTCACCGGTCGTGTGCAGGGCACCGGCCTCCAGCACCACCACGTCGATGCCCTGCTGGGCCAACTCGTTGGCCAGGGTCCCGCCCCCGGCACCCGATCCGATCACCAACACGACGCTGTCGTCGTCGTGGGCGAAGGTCTTCTGGTTGTCGGTCATTGCCATCTTGGCGTCTCCACATGCGTTGTTGTTCTGGTCGTCGATCGCTCGGCGGCCCCGTCAGGCCGTGGGTTCCTCGAAGGGCAGGTAGCCGCCCTCGGGCTGGGGCGGGTCAGGCAGCCAGGTGAGGTCATTGAAGCCTTTGGTCAGGTAGCCGCCGTCGCCCTCCGCGCCCTCATAGCCGAAGTGGGCGAAGGCCAGGGGATTGTCGTAGAGCGAGACCACCGCATCGCCACGGATGGCCTCGAAGAAGGGCGTGCCGGCCATGGGAGCGAGGTGCTCGAGCCGCCCGGCATTGTCCAGCGCCAGAAAGTCACCACCGGCGGCGGCATCCAGCTCAGCGATGCCTTCGTCAAGGGTATGACCCAGGACGCTCCTCTGGTCCAGGTTATCCGCTGCCTGGGTCTTGCGATCCAGGCTCTTTACGACATAGGCGTAGACGGCGTCCTCGAGATCGGGATGGGGAAAGATCTGCCGCGTGACGGCCAGCAGGACCTCGCCCTGGCGGGACGTCAGGTTGTCGAGCGGCATCGCCCAGCTGCGCGAGGGCGCCAGCAGCGCGATGGGGCCGCTGGCGAAGGCCAGGGTGCCGGCCAGAACGCCGCCACTCGCCTTGAGAAAGACGCGGCGGGAAATATTGGGTGAACTCATCGCTGACCTCTCCGGGGTGGATGGCGCAGCGCCCCCAGAAGGTGAGCCGCGCCTTGCCTCTTGTTGTAGGGTGGCCCAGGTACCGACCACCTAACTTGAGAGTAGGCGCAAGCGGTGTCGGCCGGGTAACAGCGGGTTACTACATCGACGATGGTCTAATGCTCATGGGTGGCCACAGCAGGCAAGGTCGAACGAGCCGGGACGGATCCGGCACCTTGTTTCCTGCGGAGTGAAAACCATGTGCCACGTCTATGCCTCCACCGACCCCCACCGCTACGAATGCACCACCCGCTCGCTGCGCCTGCAGGGCAGCGTGACCAGCGTGCGGCTCGAGAACGAGTTCTGGGAGATCCTCGACCACCTTGCCCACGACCAGCAGCTCTCCACCGGGCAGTTCATCAGCGAGCTCTACGGCGAGGTGATGGCGACCAAGGGTGCGGTGCCCAACCTCACCTCCATGCTGCGGGTCGCCTGCGCCGTGCACCTGCACATTCGCGCCGAACCCGCCGCCTGCAGTGCCTGAGACCGCCCTTCCCGCCCCTCCTGCCGGGGTTGCCTGTGGGCGACCGGCTGTTACCCTGTCGTACCCTGCCGCAACGCCCCAGGAGGCCCGATGACCCGGCCGCGCATCACCCTCGACGTCTTCAGCGACTTCGTCTGCCCCTTCTGCTACCTGGAGGTCCCGGAGCTCGACGCCCTGGAAGAGCACTTCGGCGACGTCGTGGCGATCCGCTGGCGCGCCTTCGAGCTGCGCCCCGAGCCCGAGCCGACCCTCGACCCCGACGGCGACTACCTGCACGACACCTGGGAACGGGCGGTCTATCCGATGGCCGCGGAGCGCGGCATGACCCTGCGCCTGCCCCGCCTGCAGCCCCGTTCGCGGCTGGCCCACGAGGCCAGTGCCTGGGCCCGGACGCAGGAGGTCGTCCGGCCCGGGGCCGACGGCGCCATGCGCAGGGCGCTGTTCCGCGGCTTCTTCGAGGAGAGCCTCGACCTGGCCGACCCCGAGGCACTGGTCCGCGTGGCGCAGCCGCTCGAGCTGGATGGCCAGGCCCTGGGCCAGGCCCTGGCCCAGGGCGACTTTCGTCAACAGGTACGGGCCGAGCAGCAGACCGCCCGGGAGCTCGCCATCGGCGGCGTGCCGGGCCTGCGCTTCTCGCTGGATGGCGAGCACGCCGGCGTGCTCGAGGGTGCCCAGCCGCGCCGCCAGCTGTTGCTGGCGGTGGAACGCCTGCTCGATGCCGCGCGCTGATGTGACGGGCCATTCTCCCCCCCGGTGCCATCCCCCTGATATGCTGTAGCCAGGTCTCGCCCGTATGTTGCGCACAACAGGAAGCCTTGCAGTGGCCGAACAGAACAGCGTGATCGCCTTCTATGACGAGCGGATGCTGGCCCATGAACCGGATATCGAGGTGCCCTTCCTGCCGGGGCGCATGGACAAGCGAGTCCGCTCCCTGCTGTCGGGCCTGGGCGTCCCCTGGAAGTATCCCGAACACCCCGCCCGTCTCACCGCCATCCGGCACCTGCTGGAACTCGAACCGCTCCCCGGGGTGACCTTCGAGACCGGCATGCCGGCCACTCGCGAGCAACTGGGGCGCGTCCACACCAACTCCTACCTGAACAGCATCTACCAGCTGCGCGGCAAGAGCGCCTGGCTGGACGTGGATACCACGGCCGTGTCACCCGGCAGCGTCGATGCCGCCGAGGTGGCCGCCGGCACGGCGATCGCCGCCGTCGAGGCCGTGGTAGCGGGGCGCGCCGAGAGCAGCTTCGCGCTGGTCAGGCCCCCCGGCCACCATGCCGAGCCGGTGCGGGCCCGCGGCTTCTGCCTCTTCAACAACGTGGCGGTGGCGGCCGCCCATGCCCGGGCGGCGCTGGGCTGTCAGCGGGTCATGATCGTCGACTGGGATGCCCATCACGGCAACGGTACCCAGGACATCTTCTGGGCCGACCCGGATGTGCTGTTCTTCGATATCCACCGTGCCTCTCCCTTCTATCCCGGCACGGGGAGTCTCGAGGAGGTCGGGGTGGGCCTCGGGGAAGGTGCCATCGTCAATGTGCCGCTGCCTGCCGATGCCGGCGACGCCGCCTATCTCAAGGCCTTCCGCGAGATCCTGGTACCGGCGGCCGAGTGGTTCCGTCCCGACCTGATCCTGGTCTCGACAGGGTTCGATCCCCACAGCCATGACCTGGCGCTGAACGTGTCCTATGACGGTTTTTCCGCCATGACCGGCATCCTGCAGCGCCTGGCACGCCGGCAGTGCGGAGGAAGGCTGGTCTTCGTGCTGGAAGGCGGCTACAACCTGATATCGCTGTCACGCGGCGTCAGGTCGGTACTCCAGGTGCTGGCCGGCGATGAGCCACGGGAACCCGGCCTGCGCGGTCTTGTCGAGGTGGAGGCCGCGGCGGCCTTCCATCGCAGTGACTTCGTCACCGAACCGGATGCATCGAGCACTCCACCCGACGCCGGTCCGGACGGGCCATCAGGCACGACATGAGTTGAGCGGCTTCATTGCTCGGCTTGCCATTCGAGCACCCGCCGGTCAGGGCCATCGTGCCGTACCCGGGTCTCGGCCCCTAGCCCTGCGAGGAAAGCGGGGCCCGGGGCAGTCGCTCCGGCAGGTGGGCCCGGATCTCGTCGCGGCTCAGTGCCGTGAGGTCCTTGTGCAGTTCGAGCACGACGCGCTTCGCGACATCCTCGGGCAGCGTCTCGCGCAGCAGCCCCAGGAAGCGCGGCGTGGCGCTGATGATCAGGTGTCGGTAGGCGCCGTCATGCAGGCCGACCGCCAGGCGCTCCCCCACCTCATGGGCGAAGCGGATCGCCTCCTGCTCCTTGGGCGAATGGTGCTTGCCCATGGCATGGCGCCCCTCGCCCATGGAATCGAAGGCGCGTCCCGGGCTGTCGGCATTCAAGTCCTGGTCATGCAGGCGGCCCTCGGGATTGGCCAGGTCCTCCACCTCCTCCAGCGGCCCTCTCTGGTCGGACGCCGAGAAGAGCCGTGCCCGTGCCTGATCGGCGACTACTACCCAGATGGTATCCATGTCGTTCCCTCACGCGAGGGGAGCCGGCAGGCCGGGGTCCCGGGCCTGCCGGTCATCCCGGATGGTTACTTGACCTCGATCTTGCGGCGATTGGCCTGCTTGAGCTTGGGCAGCGTCAGCTCGAGGACGCCGTTCTTGAAGCTGGCAGCCGCCTTGTCGGCATCGATCTCGCTGGGCAGGGCCACCGTCCGGGTGAAGGAACCGCGGGAGATCTCGGAGTGGAAGTACTCACCCTCCTCCTTCTTGCTCTCCTCACGGTGATCGCCCTTGAGGGTCACCGCGCCGTCGGTCACCGAGACGTCGAGTTCCTCGCGCTCGAAGCCCGGGACCTCGGCGCGCACCACCACCTCGGCATCGCGGTCGATGACATCGACCTTCGGCATGCCCTTCTCGAAGGCGGCGAAGCGCTGCCAGAGGGGATGCTCCCAGCGCGAGGGCATCCAGCCGCGGTCGAAGAAACTATCGAGCATCCGATCGAACTCCCGGAACGGGCTCATCGCCCGGGACTCCGACGGCTGGGAAGTTTTCTCGGTCGAGACCGGGACATCCTTGGACGCTTTCTTGGCCATGGCGATGACTCCTGTGATGCAGGTCAGCAATTCGGATCAGGAATGGCGTGGCCCATGGGAACTCGAGGAGCCGGATACCGGCAATCACCAGCTGTCACTCCTCGAGCAGGCCCGCCTCATCCTCAAAGGTAGTCCAGCCCTGCCCGGCCGACTTGACCCAGATCAGCATGATTCTCGTCATGCCCTTGCGAGCAGGCGCTACTCGCCGATGTCCTCGTGCCACAGTTCGGGCGAGGCGGCGATGAAGCCCTCCATCAGCGCGATGCACTCGGGATCCTGGAGCACCTCCACCTCGACGCCGCGCTCCCGCAGCAGGGCCTCCTCGCCCAGAAAGGTGCGGTTCTCGCCGACCACCACCTTGGGGATGCCGTAGAGCAGGATGGCGCCACTGCACATCGGGCAGGGCGAGAGGGTGGTGTAGAGGATGCTCTCGCGGTAGGTCTCGGCCGGATGGCGCCCGGCGTTCTCCAGGGCATCCATCTCGCCGTGCAGCACCGCGCTGCCCAGCTGCACGCGACGATTGTGGCCACGGCCGATGACCACTCCGCGGTGCACCAGCACCGAGCCGATGGGGATGCCGCCCTCCTCGAGGCCATGGCGGGCCTCCTCAAGCGCGGCCTGCATGAAGCGATCCATTCGTTGACTCCCTAGCGTGGCGGTACCACCCAGCCTACGCCGCCCTGGCCGGAGCATGCCAGCCACCAGGCCACCCCGTCCCGCTCACCCTCGCGAGGCTCGTGAGTGACTCGGGTGGCCGGTTCGTCGCCAGCGCGACCCCGCAGACCAAATCGACTGAACCCAACGTGGTCAGGGGAGAGCTACGGGGCCACGCCGAACAGCGCCTGCGCCAGGTGGCCGGTGAGGAAGGCCAGCCCCGCCGCGGCCCCGCCGATCAGCAGGGTCCGCAGCCCCGACGTCAGCACCGGCTGGTGGTAGACCAGGCTCTTGCCCATGCCGATCAGGAAGAACATCAGCCCGGCCACCGCCAGGCTCGCCAGGAACTGCCGGGTGGTATCCAGCCCCGGCATCGCATAGGGCAGCAGCGGCATGGCGCCCACCACCAGGAAGGCGAGGAAGGTGGCCAGCGCCGAGCGCAGCGGGCTCAGCCCCACGGTCTGCAGGCCGTGCTCCTCGGAGACCATGGTCTCCACCCACACCTCGCGGTCGCTGCAGATGGTCTCCACCACCCGCTCCAGGGTCTTGCCGGAGAACCCCTTGCGCTGGAAGATCTGGCGGATCTCCTCGCGCTCGCCCTCCGGCACCTCGTCGATATGGTGGTTCTCGGTGCGACGCACCCCGTCGACATGTTCGCGCTGGGCCTGAATCGCCTCGTAGTTGCTGACCGCCATGCTGAAGCCGTCGGCGAGCAGGTTGGCGACCCCCAGCACCAGCGCGACCGTGGACGAGAACCCCGCGCCGAAGGCCCCGGAGACCACGGCGAAGGTGGTCACGCAGCCATCGATGCCGCCAAGGATGGCATCGGGCAGGTGCCGGAGCCTTGAGGGGGCGCGCAGCCGTCGCTCGATCACCTCCGGGCGATGCTCGTGCTCCAGCGCCTCGCGCCGCCGATCGTTCATGGGGCCTCCCATCGCTGGGTGATTCATCCTGGCTTCAGCTTGGCACAGCCGGCCCGAGACGGGTAAGCCGACATCCCGTTCCCGAAGGATGCACCATACTGACAGCGCAATACGGCACGGCGAGGCGGGCGATTTCGTCGCGTCTCCCGACTACCCCGGGCTGATGCTACCGCGCCGGGTGGAGGACCCGCTGCCCGACTGGTGGCGCTACCCCGATCCTCTGGGTGATACTGGGCGAGGGCGAGGTGACCGTGCGGGTCGGCAGCCCGCGGCTGGGTGAGGTGCACCAGACGATCCCGATCCCCGGGGAGCCCGGTGCCCCGGGCCCTGGCTGAGCAACCGCGACGCCTCACCCCATGCGACGGGTCATGCCCCCCAACGGGAGGAGCAGGCGATGGACATCGCACTGAAGGACGTCATCCGCGAGAACTTCGAGGCCGTCATTGCGCTGGAGGTCGCGGCATCACAGCGTGGCTATGTCGCTGACAACCTCTATTCCATTGCCGAATCGAGCTTGCATCCGACCTACCGGCCTCGCGCCATCTATTGCGATGGGGAGGTGGTAGGCTTTCTCATGTACGAATCCTTCGACCACGACGACCAGCCGCCGGCCTACAACATTTTCCGTCTCATGGTCGACCGACACCACCAGGGCAGAGGCATCGGATACCGGGCCATGCAGTGCGTGCTGGACGAGATCCGGGCACAGGGCCCCTTCGAGCGCATCGCGATCTGCTATGTGGCCACCAACCAGGTCGCCCGGGACTTCTACGCCAGCCTCGGCTTCCAGGAGACGGGGCTGAGCGAGGAGACCGGCGAGGTCATTGCCGAGATTTGGGAGTGACGAAGGGCGCCATGCCGATCGGGACACAACGACTCTGGCGAAGCCGCATGAAGAACGGCCTGCAGCCCCTGCTGATCATGGCGGGCCTGGCCCCGATTCTGTCCGTGCCCGGCTACCTGCTGGCCGGCGGGTTCGGCGTCGTGGGCCGCTGGCTGGCCACGCTGTTCGGCCGTCATCCGCCCACGGGGTTCGACTGGCTGCGTACCCACCCGCCGACGGAGGAGCGCATTCGCCGGCTGATGAGTGTCGACGAGCCACCGCAACCGCCCCTGCATGATCACCACGAGGACCACGCCCACGAGCCCCCGGTGATCAACGCGCACCTGGGCCCGATGGGCCGGCGCTACTGGATGCGTCGCCAGTGCTGATGCGCTTACCCTATTTTCCCCCACTTCCTGAACGAGCGAGAGAACGCCATGAGCGATACGCCAAAGCCCTGGAACAGCCCCATGCCCGAGCCGCAGTTCGACCTGATGCGGCGCATCCTCTCCGCGCCCAGCCCGGTGGGGCTCGAGGCCGCCATGACCTACGGCGTCCTCAAGCCCCACTTCGAGAGCTTTGCCCCCGCCGGCTGGCAGCTGCAGCAGTTCATGGGCCACGCAGGCGTGGTGCTGGACACCCACCCGGGCCGCGACGATCTCTTCAAGGTGATGATCATCGGCCATGCTGACAAGATCCGCATGCAGGTCCGCTCCATCGGCGAGGACGGCAAGATCTGGATCAACACCGACTCCTTCCTGCCCACGGTGCTGATCGGCCACGAGGTCACGCTGTTCAGCGAGGACCCCGAGGCGCCCGGTAGCTACCGACGCATCGAGGGCGGCACCGTGGAGGCGCTGGGCGCCATTCATTTCTCCGACCCGGCGCAGCGCTCCGGCGAGAAGGGCATCAAGAAGGAGCAGATCTACCTCGACCTGCAGATCCACGGCGAGAACAAGAAGCAGCAGGTGGAGAACCTTGGCGTGCGGCCCGGGGATTCGATCCTCCTCGACCGGCCCATCCGCCCCGGCTTCAGCCCGGACACCTTCTACGGCGCCTACCTGGACAACGGCCTGGGCTGCTTCGTCACTGCCGAGGTGGCGCGGCTGATCGCCGAGGCGGGCGGCACCGAGCAGGTGCGCGTGCTGTTCGCGATCGCCAGCTACGAGGAGATCGGCCGCTTCGGCAGTCGGGTGCTGGCCGGTGAACTGCGCCCCGACGCCATCATCGCCGTGGACGTGAACCACGACTACGTGGCCGCCCCCGGCATCGGAGATCGGCGCATGCAGCCGCTGGAGATGGGCAAGGGATTCACCCTGTCGGTGGGCGCCATCGCCAGCGAACAGCTCAACCGGATCGTCGAGACCACCGCCCGGGAGCGGGGCATTCCCATGCAGCGCGACATCGTGGGGCCCGACACCGGCACCGACGGCATGGCCGGGGTGCTCGCCGCTGTGGACTGCGTCGCCACCTCGATCGGCTTCCCGATCCGCAACATGCACACCATCTCCGAGACCGGCTACACCAAGGACGTGCTGGCCGCGATCCACGCCATCACCCATACCGTGCAGGCGCTGGACGCCCTGCCGGATCCGCACCGCGAGTTCCGCGACAACCACCCGCGACTGGACCAGGCCGGGGCGCTCGCCCACCGCGGCGGCGACAAGCCGGAAGCCCAGGAGAAAGAGAAACAGGAGAAAGAGAAATAAGCGCTCCTGGCAAACACCTGGCATGCGAGTAGGCCGGATACGCCGAAGGCGCATCCGGCGCGGCCCGCCCGGTAGGCTACCGCTTACCGGGCCTGCGGCTGGCCTGTCTTGCCCATCCTTCTCGTTCTGAAAGCCCTGCCAGCGCCTCCGCGAGCACCGGCGCCATGGCGATGGCGTTGCTGTCGTGGGCGATGCAGTCGGTGCTCCATACCTCACCGACGCCGGCGGCCTGGATCACCGCCAGGGCATCGCCGGCGAACAGCGCGTGGGTGATCGCCACGTCCACCGAGGCGGCCCCGGCATCGAGCAGCGCCTCGGCGGCACGGGCGACGGTGTGGCCGGAGCTCGCCACGTCGTCCATCAGCACCACCTGGCGGCCGGCGACCTCGATGTCCGGCAGCTCGACCCGTACGTTCCGGTCGCCGTTGCGGGTCTTGCGACAGGTGCCAACATCGAAGCCGGTGACCTCGGCGGCCTGCTGAACCCACTGCAGGGCCTCCTCGTCCGGGCCCAGCAGCAGGGGGTCGTGACGCTTCTCGGCGATCAGCTCGGCCAGGCGCGGGGCGCCGGAGAGCGCGATGGCGTGTTTAAGGGGAATCGCCTGGTCGAGGCTCGCGATGCGGTGCAGGTGCGGGTCCACGGTGATCACGGCGTCGAACAGCTCGGCGAGGAAACCACCGACGATGGTCTGGCTGACGATCTCGCCGGGGTGGAAGGCGATGTCCTGGCGCATGTAGGCGAGATAGGGCGCCACCAGCACAAGGCGGGTCACGCCCTGCTGTCGGGCGTGTCGTGCCAGCAGCAGCAGTTCGACGAGCTTGTCGTTGGGCCGATCGAGGCTGCGATAGAGCACCAGGGTCTCGGGAAAGGCGCCCGTCTCGGCGAAGGGAAGTCGGAGCTTGAGCTCCTCGTCGGGAAAGCGGTGGCGCTCGACGGCGTGGGGGGGCAGGCCCGCCGCCTCGGCGAGGCGCCGTGCGGGGGCCATTTCGTCCGGGAAATGCAGCAGTGCGCGGGTCATCGGGCCTCCCTGTTCAGAACTCGACGTTGAGCCGGGTGATCTCCTCGGCGCGGCCGATGGCGATGCCGGACTCCCGCTCGGTGGACTGGTGCGCGAAGGTCAGCTCATTGCGATAGGCGGCATGGACACGATAGAGCGGCTGGCCCGTGGCCACCGGGTCGCCGATGCGCATCAGCAGGTCGACCCCGGCGCCGGCCGCCTTGGGGGCACCCGCCAGGCGGGCGATACGCGCCAGCTTGAGGTTGTCGATGCCGGTAACCACGCCGTCCGTCGCGGCCAGCACTTCAAAGCTGTGGGGGGCCAGCGGCGGGTTGTCCGGGTCGAAGGGCTTGGCGCCCTGAGCCGCGATGATCGCCTGCATCTTCTCGGCAGCCCGGCCGTCGTCGAGGATGTCCCGGGCGATGCCGAAACCGGCGCCACCACGCACGTCCGGGTCGAATTCCAGCATTCGCCCGGCCAGGCGCAGCGCCTTCAGGCGCAGGTCCATGGGCGCCTCGCGGTGGTTGGTGAGCACTCGCATCGCATCGCGGGCCTCCAGCACGGGACCGATGCCGCGCCCCACCGGCTGGCTGCCGTCGGTGATCACCACGTCCAGGGTCAGGCCCATGCACCCGGCCACGAACTCGAAGAGCCGGCGCAATTGCCGCGCCTCGGGCATGGAGCGCACCTTGGCGTTGGGGCCCACGGGGATATCGAGCAGCAGGTGGCTGGAACCGGCAGCTACCTTCTTGGAGAGAATGGAGGCGACCATCTGGCCCGGCGAATCAATGGAAAGCGGGCGCTCCACCGAGATCAGCACGTCGTCGGCGGGCGAGAGCTCGCTGGTGCCGCCCCAGGCCAGGCAGCCGCGGTGGGTGCGCACGATATCGCCCAGCACATCGAAGGGCAGATCGACGTTGGCCAGCACCTCCATGGTGTCGGCGGTGCCCGAGGGTGAGGTGATGGCCCGCGAGGACGTCTTGGGGCACAGCAGTCCGTGGGCGGCGACGATGGGCACTACCAGCAGGGACGTACGATTGCCCGGGATACCGCCGATGCAGTGCTTGTCGACCACCGGATGCTCGTGCCAGTTGAGGCGGCGCCCCACTCGGCTCATGGCATCGCTCAGGTAGAAGACCTCCTCGCGGTCGAGCTCGCCGCGGTCACAGCCAACCACGAAGGCCGTCAGCTCGATCTTGGAATAGCGCAGCTCGGCGATGTCGCGGATGATGTGCCGGAAGTCGTCCCGGGAGAGCCGTTCGCCGGCGAGTTTGCGGTGCAGGGCGGGAATCGACGCCGGGGGCTCCGCCTGGGAGACGCTGACCGGATGGCCCTCTTCCACGCCCAGGGCATCGAAGGCGTCCTCGGAGAGGCCGAGCTGCTGGCAGTCGACGATGGCGGCATCGTCCACCACGTTGAGGCTCGCCAGGATGCGCTGGCCGTTGGCGCGGATCTCCACCTTGGAGAGCGCCTGAAAGCCCTCGGCACGATAGAGGTCACACTCGCGGTGCAGGTAGGCCACGCTCTCGCGGTAGGTGTCGATGCCGACCCGCTTGAGCGAGAGCGGCGAGAGGGTATCGTCCAGGGCTTCCGCCCGGGTGGCATGGGTCGTCTTCATGACAGCCTTCCTTGCGGCGGGTGTTGGCCTGCCGACCGCGCGTCACACGAGTGACGAATAGCCCATCCTAGCAGCGCCCCGCCGAGGCGTCATTCGGGCGCGGCTCGAGCCGTGACGGCGGCCCCGGGATCGCGCTAGGCTTGTCACATCTCGACAGAAGGACCACCGCCCGTGCTCGATGCTGCCCTGGATGCCGGCCACCTCTGGGCCGTGGCCATCACCCTGATCGCCGTCTTGATCTGCATCCTGCTGCACTACGAGGTATCGCTGCGACTTTGGCGGCGCCTGGAGCAGTCTCACGGCAGCCTGCGCCGGCGTTTCTTCAAGCTCAATGTCGGATTGCTCTGCACCCATGTGGTCGAGATATGGATCTTCGCCACCGCCATGGCCCTGCTCAGCGCCCACCCCCTGGCAGGAGAGGTCGTGGGCCGCGAGACGATGGACTTCCTGGACTACGTCTACTTCTCGGCGATCACCTACACCACCCTGGGCTATGGGGATCTCGTTGCCACAGGGCCTATCCGCTTCGTCACCGGCACCGAGGCACTGACCGGCTTCATGCTGATCACCTGGTCGGCCTCGCTGACCTTCCTCGAAATGCAGCGTCACTGGTCGGCCCGGCAGGAGCGCTGAGCGAGACCCGGCGAGGAGCATGCTACCCCGTGCTGCATGCACCGGCTCAGGGCAGGCGCCCCTCTCGCGCCAGGCGCTTTCGCACCCAGCGGTCATAGCACCAGCGCAGCGCCGGCTTGAGCCCCGGCAGGCCGATCAGCCAGGCCAGCGGCTTGAGGCGTGGCACCCGGCGCATCAGCAGCACATAGGCGTCGATACCCTCTTCGATGCGCCCGCCCTCCTCCTCCACATGCAGCGAGAGCAGCGCCGCCTGGGGGTCGACGCCCTTCTCGCGCAGCGTCGCCTGGTACTCGGTCACGTCGCACCACGTCACCTGACGACCGGCCTCCCCTGCCCAGCGCTCGTACCGGGCGCGATCCCGCCGGCAGCCGGGACAGATGCCGTCGTAGTAGACCTTCAGCGGTGGCAACTCACACATCGGGCTTCTCTCCTATCCCGGGTTATCACCCGATGTCGCCACGCTGGGGAAGCGTCCGTCAAGGCAGGTGCCCCCTGGATTCGGCCAGGACTGCGGCGGCCAGCTGGCGAATCACCGCCAGCTTTCAGTGGCGTTAACAGCGGATGCTAAGAACATTGATACTTATTCTCATAGGCTATCCTATAGTGTGATCAGATAAGGAAGCAATCAGGAAACACTTCCATGAAGATACCGCGCCTCAATCGTCGTGATTTCCTCAAGACATGGGGTTGGAGCCTGGCCTCGACGCTTAGCGTGACAACATTGCGACCCGCTGTCGCCGAGACCGAGCGTCCAGGGAGAACAAGCGCTTATCATCCCGGCGCCCATGAGGGTCGTACCGGAGGCATGGTCACGGTGGGCGAGGTAGACCATGTGCGAAACGGCTTCGATCCGAGTGACATCCTTTCCAGTTGGGCGACAGGCAAGACAAGCCGCTTGGCTGATGGACGGCGCTTGCGGGAGTTCCTGATCATTGCCGTGGACAAGGAGATCGAGATTGCACCCGGGATCTTTTTCCCCGCTTGGACCTACAACGGTCGGGTACCTGGACCGACCCTGCGGGTTACCGAGGGAGACCGCGTTCGTATCCGCTTCATCAACTATGGCAGCCACCCGCATACCCTGCATTTTCATGGCATCCACTCGGCGCGGATGGATGGCGTCCCGGGAGCCGGAGAGGTAGCGCCCGGTGAGTCCTTCACCTATGAATTCGATGCCAAGCCCTTCGGTTGCCATCTGTATCATTGTCATTCTGTACCGCTGAAACGTCATATACACAAGGGCTTGTATGGCGCCTTCATCGTCGATCCGGCTCCAGAGCTTCATGCTGAGCACAGAGTGGCAGCCTCATCACGCCTGCTCGGCAGTGCGGAAAATATGCGCTGGCAGGAGCTGGTAATGGTCATGAATGGCTTCGACACCAACTTCGATGAGGAAAACGAAGTCTATGCGGTCAACACCGTTGCCCATGCCTATGTCAATCGACCAATCCGCATCCAGCGTGACCGACCGGTACGGATCTATCTGATCAACGTCACCGAATTCGATCCGGTGAACTCGCTGCACCTGCACGCGAATTTCTTCGATTATTATGACCATGGGACGACGCTGACGCCGACCCTGCGCACCGTGGATACGGTAATGCAGTGTCAGGCGCAGCGCGGGATTCTGGAATTTTCCTTCTCCGATCATGAACCGGGCCTGTATATGTTCCATGCTCACCAGAGCGAATTCGTGGAACTCGGTTGGATGAGCCATTTCGAGGTGGTCTGATGGATCTGCGTCGGTGGTCCTCGCTGCTGCTTCCGCTGGTGATACTCGGTGCGGCCATCGCACTGTTTCAACTGGCGAATCCGCTCGCATTGCTTGGCGTGTCACCACCGCCATTGGAAGAGCTCACGGTGGAACGTACGGTGCTCGATGGTGACGGCATTGCCTTGAAAATACGCGCGGTGGGATCCGAGTCCATGCGGATAGGACAGGTAATGGTTGACGGGGCTTACTGGCGATTCAGCCTGGATCCTCCTGGTGCCTTGTCCCGAGGCGAGGTGACGTGGGTTCGTCTTGCCTATTCTTGGGTGGAAGACGAGCTGCACGAAATCACCTTTGTCACCAACACCGGCATGACGTTTGGACACACCATCGAGGTGGCTGAGGCGACACCGCGGCTGAATGCCAGCCAACTATCGGGATACGGGCTGCTCGGTCTCTTCGTCGGGGTATTTCCCGTGGCGTTGGGGCTGTGCTTCCGTCCTGCATTACAACGAGCCGGGCGGAACGCATTTCAATTCGTCCTGGCGTTGACGCTGGGACTACTCACCTTCCTGTTGGTGGATACCCTCGACGCGGGGCTCGAGTTGGGGGCACAAGCGGCCTCTCTGTTCCAGGGGCAAGTTACCGTCTGGCTGGCGGCCTTGGTGGCCTTCTTCATGCTGATGGCGATCGGTCGGCGCCACGGTCGACCGCCGAATGGCAGGATCCTCGCATGGTATATTGCCCTGGGTATCGGTCTACACAACCTTGGTGAGGGCCTTGCCATCGGCGGGGCCTTCGCCGCCGGTGCTGGGGCACTCGGCACCTTCCTGGTGATAGGCTTTACGCTGCATAATCTAACAGAAGGGATTGCCATCGCCGCCCCTGTGACCCACGAACCCGTACCCGCCAGAGTATGGGGGGGCCTGGTCGCTGTTGCCGGCTTGCCCGCGGTGTTGGGCATCTGGATGGGTGCCTATGCATTTGCCCCTCACTGGTCGGCACTCTTCCTCGGCCTTGGTGTTGGTGCCATCCTGCAGGTTTTGGTGGAAGTTGGAGACTATTTGCGACGTATGAGTGGGACTAGTGGGAACTCCCTTGTCTCAGGCATATCGTCGGCCGGTTTTGCCTTGGGGGTGGTGATCATGTACACCACGGCCTTTCTGGTGCCGATATGAGGCTTCAAGACAGGACCATCGAAGCGCTCCGCCTTTATTCCATCTCCTGATGCAGACCGTACCTTCGCTATCCGGCAACTCCCCGCTCCACCTCCCCAGGCTTAGCCGATGCAGGGCGATTCATTTGCCATTCCCTCGATCGTCAGGCTCGAGAGCGTGCGGCGGAGCGCGTCTCCAATCACGGCTTGAACCTCTAGTCGCTGTAGGGAATACCCTGTGAGGCATGACCCTGAACGAATGCCTGGAGAATTTCCATGGTCGATCAATCGCGAAACCTTCCCGCTGGTGAGCCCTATCGGTTCCGTATCGAGGGCATGGACTGTGGCGGCTGCGAGCGCAAGGTCGAAGCCGCCCTGGGCCGTCTGGAGGGCATCGAGGCGGTGTCGGCCAGCTCGGTCACCGGTTCAGTGAGGATCCATCCCCAACAGCACACGGCGCCCTCTCACGAGACGATCGAGCGGACCCTTAACGAGCTCGGCTACCAGCTTGCCGACAATGATGAGACGGATGACGCAGATGCGTCTCCAGCGCCTTGGTGGCGAACCGCCAAGGGACGCCTGGTGCTCGTCACAGGCGGCCTGCTGGCTCTGGCCTTGGTCCTCCGCTGGGTCTGGCCAACCCTGGGCAACTGGCCCTTCGTGGCGGCCACCCTGGTCGGCCTGGTGCCCATCGCACAGGGCGCCTGGGGCGCGCTGAAGATGCGCAACCCCTTCACCATCGAGATGCTGATGAGCATCGCCGCCCTGGGCGCACTGGCCATCGATGCCGCCGCCGAGGCGGCGGTGGTGGTCTTGCTGTTCGCCGTGGGTGAACTACTGGAGGGCGTGGCCGCCTCACGGGCGCGACGCAGCATCTCGGCCCTGGCGGATCTGACCCCGTCAACGGCGAGGCTGATGGAAGAGGGAGGTACCCGCGAGGTCTCGGCTGCCTCTCTCAAGCCCGGGCAGCGAGTGCTGGTGCGCCCCGGCGACCGCGTTCCCTGCGATGGTCGCATCCTGGCCGGTGAATCCGACCTGGATGAGTCACCGGTGAACGGTGAATCCATGCCCCGCTCGCGTGCGCCTGGCGATGACATCGTTGCCGGCACGGTGAACCTCGATGCCGCCCTGGAGGTAGAGGTAACACGCGGCGCCGAGGACAACACCATCGCCCGGGTCATCCGCCTGGTCGAGGAAGCCCAGGCCGCCAAGGCACCGGTGGCGCGCTTCATCGACCGCTTCGCTCGCTACTACATGCCTGCGGTGGTCGGGCTCGCCCTGCTGATGGCGGTGGTGCCGCCGCTGGTCTGGAGCATGGCCTGGTCGGAATCCATCTACCGCGCCCTGGCCCTGCTGTTGATCGCTTGCCCCTGCGCGCTGGTGATCTCGACCCCCGCAGCGATCGCCGCAGGTCTCTCGGCGGGTGCCCGTCGGGGCCTGCTGATCAAGGGCGGCGCGGTGCTTGAACAGCTAGGCAAGCTGCGCCTGATCGCCCTGGACAAGACCGGCACGCTCACGGAAGGCTCCCCAACCGTCACCGACGTGGAAGATTGGGCCACCGGTCAGGGCGAAAACGAGATCTTGAGGCTGGCGGCCACGCTGGAGCGTGACTCCAGTCATCCCATTGCCATGGCCATCCTGACGCAGGCCGAGCAGCTTGGCCTGACACTGGCCAGGGTGAGCGACAGCCGGGCCCTGGCCGGGCGTGGGATCGCCGGCCAGGTCGAGGGGCGTAAGCTGAGCTTGATCACTCCTCGCCACCTTGCAGACCAGGTCACGCTCGATGACGCGTTCAGCGCCCGAATCGCCGAGCTCGAAGAAGCCGGCAAGAGCCTGGCCGTCCTGGTTGAAAGTGAGCGTTTCGAAGGCGAGCGTCCGCTGGGCCTGATCGCCGTGCGCGATGAAACGCGTGAAGATACCCGCGATGGCCTGGCGGCGCTGTCGCGCCTGGGCGTGCAAGCGGTAATGCTCAGCGGCGACAACGCCCGGACCGCCGCGGCCATCGGTGACAGCCTGGGCATCGAGGCGTACGGCGAACTGATGCCCGAGGACAAGGCCCAGCGCGTTCGCGACTGGCAAGCCGCCGGCCGGGGCCCGGTCGGCAAGGTGGGCGACGGCATCAACGATGCGCCGGCACTGGCCGTGGCAGAGGTGGGTATCGCCATGGGCGGCGGCACGGATGTGGCACTGGAAACCGCGGATGCGGCACTGCTCAAGAACCGCGTCACCGGGATTGCCGAACTGATCGATCTGTCCCGCGCCACCCTACGCAACGTCAAGACCAACGTGGTGCTGGCCCTGGGTTTCAAGGCCATCTTCCTGGTCACCACGGCGCTGGGGATCACCGGCATGTGGATTGCCGTGATGGCGGATACCGGTGCCACCGTGCTGGTGACCCTGAATGCCATGCGGCTGCTGGGCTATCGCTTTTCCCCCGGCACCGCCCCGACGAGCCAGCAGCACGGTACCGCAGCGGCATGAGAGAGCGAGGCTACTGGCAAAGAAGCGCGAACACCGGTGACGCCTGCGTTTACAGGCCCACCTTGCCGCACGCTACGTTTGGCCCCTAAGGTCATTATTGGCGTGCCAATTCTGGGGAGGGAAGGGCTATCGAGCTCGACGTCGCTCTGCGCTACCTGCTGCCGTGGGAGTTCTCACTGACCTGGTTTGCGACCTGCCTGCTGGCCATCGTGATCTACCTGCGAGGCCTGCGGCAGCGCCAACGGCGAGGCGAGGCCACTGGCGTGGGCCGAATCCTACTCTACCTGCTGGGGGTCGTGGCGATCTATGGCGTCACCCAGACGCATTACGACTACCTCGCCCAGTACATGTTCTTTACCCATCGGGCCCAGCACCTGGTACTGCATCACGCCGGCCCCTTCCTGATCGCCTTGGCCGCACCCCTGCCGGTACTGGCCGATGGCCTACCGACGCGAATCAGGCAATTCCCCGGGCGGAGCCTGGCTACGCGCCTGCTGCGCCCCGTCTATCGGACCCTTCAGTATCCGCTGATCGCCCCCGTGCTGTTCGTCGGGCTAATCTATTTCTGGCTGATTCCCGAGATTCACTTCGACGCCATGCTCAGTGCTGATCTCTATCAGGTGATGAACTGGAGCATGGCGCTGGATGGCCTGCTGTTCTGGTGGCTGATCCTGGATCGCCGCTCGCCGCAACAGGGCGGTCTGGGCTATGGCAAGCGAATCGCCATTATGCTGGCGGTGATCCCGCCGCAGATTCTCCTGGGCGCCTATATCGCCTTCGGCAAGGAGGTGATTTTCGATGTCTATGAGGTTTGCGGCCGTGCCTGGCCGTTTGATCCCCTGGATGATCAGCGCCTCGGCGGTCTACTGACCTGGATTCCGGCCACGATGATGAGTGCCATCGGGGTTCTGATCATTCTCGGCTTGCTTAACCGTGACGCCCGTAATGAGGATGCCGCTTATGTCACTCACCCCACTCGCTAGGCTACCGCGCATGGCGCGCCCCTGGTGCGGGATCTTTCTGCTGCTGATCGGGACGTCCGGCACGCTATCCGCTGCAGAATTGAAGGTCAACGAGGCTCGCCTGCGACTGTTGCCGGGAGATCTTCCCGCGGCGGGCTACTTTATCCTTGTGAACCCCAGTGAGACGAATATCACCCTGACAGGGGCGGATAGCCCCGCCTTCGGCAACGTCATGATGCATCGCACCGTCAATCAGGATGGCGTCACCCGCATGCAGCCCGTCGCCCAGATAGAACTGGCGGCGGGTGAGCAGATCGAGTTCGCCCCGGGCGGGTATCATCTCATGCTCATGAAGCGTACCCGCTCCCTCGCCATCGGTGACGACATCGAGGTAACCCTTTTCTTCGCCAACGGGCAGCAACAGAGCATCACGTTTCGCGCCGTATCACCGACAATACAGTAGGAGTAGCAGGATGCGCCGATGGATCATGACAGCATTCGCATCGCTATGGCTGGTGGGATGCGGCGAACAAGCATGGCAGACCAAGGATATCTCCGGGCTGATGCCACCCCTGGCGTTCGAGCTTGTCGACGAGAATGGCAATACCGTGAACGCCGAACGATTCCTCGGCAAGAGCACTCTGCTGTTCTTCGGCTTTACCCACTGTCCCGATGTCTGCCCTACCACCCTCGCGCGCCTCGACGCCGCCACTCAACGCATGGATGAGGCGGCCCGCGATGACATCCAGGTACTTTTCGTTTCGGTGGATCCCCGCCGCGATGACCCCGAGACGCTCCGCACCTACACCGATGCCTTCGGTCCTCGGTTCATCGGTCTCACGGGTGATAAAGAGGCCCTCGAAGAGTTGACACGTCGCTATCGGGTTACCTACGGGTACGGCGAAGAAGACAGCAACGGCAACTACGATGTGTCGCACTCCAGCGCCGTCTTCGCCTTCAATGACCAGGGAGAGGCCCGCTTGTTGATCCGCGACAGCGACCCCATGGAAGCCATGGTTGCCGACCTTGAAAGGCTTGCCGGTGATACCTAGGCTGATGGGCCTTTTGCCGCAGTAGCAGTTCCGCCCTCGACGAGGCCATCGCTTACACCATGCGCGCCACACTGGAGCAGCATCAGGTCTGGATCTATCTCATCGCCATTCTGATCGGCATGGCGATCGGGTGGGACTCGCCAGATATCACTCAAGGCTGGGAGACATTCCTCTGGCCACTGCTGGGCGTGCTGCTCTATACCACCTTCACCCAGGTGCCACTGCTTCATCTGAGCCATGCCTTTCGTGACCGGCGTTTCATGACCGCGCTACTGGTAGGCAACTTCCTGCTGATGCCGCTGGCCGTCGGCGCCCTGCTACTGCTGTTGCCGGAGGAGCCCGCCATTCGGCTCGGCGTACTCCTGGTGCTGCTGGTCCCCTGCACGGATTGGTTTATCAGTTTTGCCCATATGGGTAGAGGAGACAGCGCGCGGGCGATAGCAGCGGCCCCCTTGCTGCTGCTGGTTCAGCTGTTGATGCTGCCGGTGTATGTGTGGTGGTTCATGGGGGATCTGGCCATCGAACTGACTACCGGGGGCCACCTGCTGCCCGCCTTCCTTGGGCTGATCGTCACTCCTCTGGTGCTGGCCTGGCTGACCGAACGGTTGGCCGAGCGACACGTCGCCATCAAGGGAATCATCGATGAGGTGGGCTGGCTCCCCATCCCCCTGCTGGCACTGGCGGTATTCCTGATCGCCGGCTCCCAGGTCAGCCTAGTGATCGAAAACGGCACCTTGCTGTGGCGGGTCGTGATGGTCTTTTTGCTCTACCTGGTGGTCGCCGCGGCCATCGGCAAACTGCTCAGCCAGGTGTTCCGGCTCCCTGCTGCCACGGGGCGTACGCTAACCTTCAGTCTGGGCACACGCAACTCCTTCGTCATGCTGCCACTGGCACTGTCCTTGCCGGAAGCCTGGAGCGCAGCGGTCGTGGTGATCGTGCTGCAATCGCTGGTGGAGCTGCTTGGGATGGTGGCTTTTCTGCGCTGGGTGCCGACTCGGTTGATCAAATAACGAGCACGATCGAATTGATCAGAACAACAAAGCAATCTTTGGTCGCACTTCAACACCGTCCATCAATGTGACTTCGTTTGCTGGGTTGCCCGCTTCGGCTTTGAGCCGGCAGCGATAGTTGTCAAGGCATCTATCGCCTTCGAGTGCATTCACGCGGCCCACTTCAACGTCATCAGACCGTGGGCGCCGGCACGTTGGTGCCCACCATGCCAACCTCGATGGCATCGGCAACGCGCCGTGGAGCCTCGCCCTGTTCGGTATAACCGGCAACCTTGTCGCGGTGCGCGGCGTTGGCCAGGTCGCCCATGTCGAGGCCCTTCTCAGTGCCGGGGCCGGTCTTCAGGGTCTGCATCTCGTGTCCTTGTGGTTCAGAATTCACGGCCGAGCAATGCCTCGTCGAAGGGGTAGCGGCTGAGTTTCTCGATACCGGTGTCGGTAATCAGCACCTCCTCCTCGAGCTTGACGCCGTCGGCGGCACCGACCTCGCCGATGTAACTCTCCACCGAGACCACCATGCCGGGCTCGAGGACGCCGTCCTTGGAGAAGCGGTCAAAATCCATGTGGTGCGCCACCAGCGGCGTCTCGCCGTGCATGCCCACCCCGTGGATGATCGAGGGATAGCGCCGGTCGAGGAAGCGCTCGGGGATCTTCCAGGCCTGCTCGGCGATCTCGCGATAGCTCATGCCGGGTTTGAGGATGCCCATGTTGTGGTGCACCTGGTCATAGGCCATGCGATAGAGCTCGCGCTGGTAGGCGCTGGGCCGGCCCGGCCCGACGTGAAAGGTGCGCGAGAAGTCGGAGTAGTAGCCGTGACAGCCGATGGTGTCGGTGTCCAGCGCCACCAGTTCGCCGGGGCGGATCTTGCGGTCGCTGGCCTCGTGGAACCAGGGGTTGGTGCGCGGCCCGGAGTTGAGCAGGCGGGTCTCGATGAACTCGCCGCCGCCGCGGATCACCTCGCCGTACATGATGGCGAACAGCTCGTTCTCGGTGACGCCGGGCTTGATGGCCGCCTCCACCTCGGCCACCGAGGCCTCGCTCGCGGCCATGGACTGGGCCAGGCAGGCGATCTCCTCGGGAGTCTTGATGCGCCGGCAGTACAGAGTGTCCTGCATGCAGTCGTACACATCGAGGCCCTGGGCCTCCAGCGAACGGGCCAGGTTCAGTGTACAGCGGTCCATGCCGACCTTCCTGTTGCCGCGGCCGTGCTCCTCCACCAGTTCGGCGATCTCCACGCCGAAGGGATCCGAGGAGAGGTTGTCGCGCTGGTTCACCGCCGACCAGACCACCTTGGAGGTGCGCGAGGCGTCGATGGTCTCCAGCCAGGTGGAGACGTGGGCGCTGCCCGGGTACTCGAAGAGGATGACCGGCCCGTCCAGCGGCACATAGATGTAGCGCGAGGAGTTGCGCAGGAAATAGCCGAACATGTTGCGCGAGCCGGTGGCGTAGCGCTGGTTGTTGGGGTCAAACAGCACCAGGGCGGCATAGCCCTGCTCGGCCATCATGGCGCGCAGGCGCTCAAGGCGCCCGGCGCGCAGCTGCTTGGGGTCGAAAGCGGTGGGGATGCTGTCGCCATTGGCCATGGGGGCCGAAGGGACGACGGGGATCTGATCGGGCTCGTTATCGGTCAGCTTCTCGGATTCGACGATGCTCATGTCAGGCCTTTGCGGGTGTCGTCAGGGGCCTGGCCGCTGGAAGTGGCGGTCCAGGCGTTGGTTCAGGGCGGGGGCTCAGTCGGCCAGGCTGTCGCTGCGGTTCATGCCGTCCTTGAGCAGCCTTTCGTGGATCGGCGCCATGCGCCCGAAGATGCGCTGGGCGCGCTCGGGGCGGCCGATGAAGCCCGGCTCCTTGGCGTAGGCGAAGATCACGGTGTGGCGCTCCTTGTCGCCCTCCACCGGGGTGACCCGGTGCAACGAGTAGCGGCCGAAGAACACCTGCAGGTCGCCGGGCGACAGGTCGAGGCTCTTGAGCCGCGTGCGGTCGCCGTCGATCACCTTCTCGACCGCGTCGAAGTTCTCGCCCTCGGGGCTGCGGATGCCCGGGGCGTACTCGAAGCGGCCGCCAGCGTGGGACTGGCGGGTCATCATGGTGACGATGAACTCGTTGGTGTCGTAGTGCCACGGATGCTGGCAGCCCTCGCGCAGCACGTTGACCACCAGGTCGGCCAGCGGGTCCGCGTACTGGTGGATCTGCTCCATGCCCACCACGGCGCCGATGAAGCGCTGGAAACCGGGATGCTCGTAGACCTGGCGGATGATGGTATCGCCATCGATGCGGTCGCCGGCGACGAAGCCGTTGGTGCGGTCGTCGAAGCGGTTCACCGGATGGTGGGCCGGTTTCTCGGGATCACCGGCACTGTTGTAGGGGTTGGTCTCGGTCTGGTTGTAGTGCGCCTCCGGCGAGAGGCGCTCGGTCTCGCGCTCGAGCCGGGCCAGGGCGTCCTGCGGGACGAAATTCTTGAGCACCACGCAGCCGTCCTCGTCGAGCTGGTGACGGCACTGCTCGATCAGGGCGCGGCCGGCCTCGCCGTCCAGGTCATCGACGGGATAGCGGGCCAGGTCGATGAGGCCTTGCAGGGAAGCGTTGCTGGCGTTGACCGAGGTGTCCACAGACATTGATGGCTCCGGTTTCGAGTACATGTTGGACAGCATAGTGACGCCTCATTCATAATAAAAATGAATGATTGAGATACAACTAATTTCAAGAGCTCATTGATCATGGATACCGCGCTACTTCGCACCTTCGTCACCGTGGCCGAGTGCCAGGGCTTCAGCGCCGCCGGCAAGGTGCTGCACCGCACCCAGTCGGCGGTGAGCCTGCAGATCAAGCGTCTCGAGGACCAGATGGGCCAGGCGCTGCTGGAGCGCACCAGCCGCAGCGTGTTGCTGACCGCCCCGGGGGAGCGACTGCTGCCCTATGCCCGTCACATGCTCAAGCTCGAGGACGAGGCCCGGGAGGCCCTGGGCGAGACACAACGCGGCGAGCTGATCCGCTTCGCCACCTCCGAGGAGCAGGCCGCCGCCTACCTGCCCGCCCTGCTGCCCCGCTATGCCGAGCGCTTCCCCGACACGCGCCTGGAGATCCACTGCGACATGAGCGCCAGCCTGGTGAAGCGCTTCCAGGAGGGGCTGCTGGACGTGGTGCTGTCGATCCGCCACCTGCCGACCCAGTCGGGCCAGCTGCTCGGCTGGGAGCCGATGGTCTGGGTGGTGGCCGAGGGCATCTCGCCGGCCGGCTGGGCGACCCTGCCTCTGGCGCTCAACCCGGAGGGATGCATCTTCCGCGCCCATGCCCTCTCGGCCCTGGGCCGCGAGGAGCGGCGCTGGGAGGTCCACTATTCCAGCCAGTCGCCCACCGGCATCAACCTGCCGGTCCAGGCGGGCCTGGCGATGACGGTGAAGACCCCGCGCAGCGTGCCCGAGGGGTGTCGCATCGTCGGCGAAGCGGAAGGCCTGCCGCCCCTGGGGCAGGTGGAGATCGAGCTGCACCGCCGGCCGGGGCATACCAGCGAGGCCCTGGACGCCTTCTGCGAGGAACTGGAGTACCTGGTGATCGACCACCACGACGTGGCCGCCCCGGCGCCGAGCGAGGCCGTCACCTGAGCCATGGGCGTTAGACGCCGCGAGCCCGCGTCGACGATCGACGCGGGCTCGCTTGCTTTCTGGCTCGGCAGGGACGACGCAACGCCGCCCGGATCAGTCGCGCTGGTAGGTGCCCACCAGGCGGTTCATGCCGATCAGGTGCGGTTCGACCTGCTTGAGCAGCTCGGGCAGCGACAAGCCCCCCGGCAGGTCGGTGGCCTTGTCCAGCGCCAGCACCCAGAAGTAGTACTGGTGCACCCCGTGACCGTCGGGCGGCATGGGGCCCCCGTAGCCGGTCTTGCCGAAATCGTTGAGCCCTGCGGTGCCCTCGCCGCTACCCTCCTTGAGCGCGCTGGTGGAGGCCGGCAGGTTGTAGAGCACCCAGTGCACGAAGCCGTAGCTGCCGTTCTGCACCAGGGGGGCATCCGGGTCGTGGCAGATCACCGCGAAGCCCTTGGTGCCCTCCGGGGCGCCCTGCCAGGAGAGGGCCGGCGAGATGTCGTCCCCCTCGCCGGTGTGTTGCGTCGGAATGGCACCCCCCGCCGCGAAGGCGGAGCTTTCGAGCTGCATGGTCGAGAGTGCAAAGGCCATGGTGATCAACCTCCCTGGATGTTCAAGATGTCAACGTTTCGGCGTGACGGTGCGACAGCGCTGACTCAGCGTCGGAGAAAGCTCGACGCCTGTCAACGCCACCTGACCATGGCATGATGACCGACAGCCACGAGCTCAACCCGGGAGACCGCCATGCCTCGCCTGCTGATCGTCGCCCATGCCCCCTCGCCCAATACCCTGCGGCTGCGCGAGGCGGCCGAGCGCGGGGGACGCCATCCCGATATCGAGGGCGTCGAGGTCACCGTCAAGGCGCCGCTGGAGGCCGGCCCCGAGGATGTGCTGGCCTGCGATGCCATCCTGCTCGGCACCACCGAGAACCTGGGCTACATGAGCGGCGCTTTGAAAGACTTCTTCGACCGCAGCTACTACCCGGTGCTGGAGGAGAAACAGGGTCTGCCCTGTGCCCTCTATATCCGCGCCGGCCATGACGGCACCGGCACCCGCCGGGCCGTGGAGGGGATCGTCACCGGCCTGCGCTGGAAGTGGGTGCAGGAACCGCTGCTCCTGCGCGGCGAATGGCAGCAGGGGTTCGTCGACCAGGTGGAGGAGCTGGGCATGGCGATGGCTGCGGGACTCGACGCCGGCGTGCTCTAACCATATACGATTAAATTCCGTTGATAGTCCCTTCCGATCCTTGAACAGCTGCTATACCTCGAGGAGGCCCGTCCAATTTCAGGGACTTTCGGGCCTTGTCGAACGCCGCATCGGCTGATCGCGCGACAACAAGACAACAACAAGATCAACAGAACAACACGACACGTCGACCAGACGCGATGTGAAGTCCCTCCTTTCGGCTTCCGCCCAGCCCCCCTTGGACCTGGAGTGCCTCTGGCCGACTCACTGACGCGAGGTGAGTCATGAAAACAACCGCAAGGCTGCTGGGCATCGGCCTGACCAGCCTGTTCCTCTGGAACCCGCCGTCGGCAGAGGCCGACGACCCCCTGATCATCGCTACCGCCAGCCCCGCCGGGGTCTACCACGTGGTCGGCCGGGCGCTGTGCCGTGTCGTCGAGACGCCCTGCCGGGCGCAGCCCAGCGAGGGCTCCAGTGCCAACCTGCGCGGGCTGCGACGCGGTGACCTGCAGCTCGCCATGGCCCAGTCGGACCTGCACCTGTATGCCACCCTGGGCACCGAGGGCTTCCGGAATGACGGCCCGAACGAGGCGCTGCGCTCGGTCTTCTCGCTGCACAGCGAGCCCTTCACCCTGGTGGTGCGCCGTGATGCCGAGATTCGGGACTTCGAGGACCTGCAGCAGCGCTCGGTGAACATCGGCAACCCGGGCTCCGGCCAGCGCGGCACCATGCTCAGGCTGATGGATGCCCGGGGCTGGAGCCGCACCAACTTCCGCCAGACCCACGACCTGCCGGCCGACCAGCAGTCCATGGAGCTCTGCCACGGCAACATCGACGCCATGGTCTATACCGTGGGCCATCCCAACGCCTCGGTGGCCCAGGCCATCCGGCTGTGCGATGCCGAGATCGTCGACGTGAAGGGCGACTTCGTTGACCTGCTGGTGGATGCCTACCCCTATTTCACGCGGGCCTCGATCCCCGCCGGCCTCTACGGCCCGGACCAGCAGGCAGTGGAGACCTTCGGGGTCAAGGCCACCCTGGTCACCACGGCGGACACCGACCCCGACCTGGTCTACCGGCTGGTCTCCAACGTGTTCGACAACTTCGCACGCTTCCAGGCGGCCCATCCCGCCCTGGGCGAGCTGACGCCCCAGGCGATGATCCAGGAAGGGCTCAGCGCCCCTCTGCACGAAGGGGCGCTGCGCTACTACCGCGAACAGGGATGGGTCGAGGCCGAAAGCATGATGTCCGAACGCCACGCGCAACCCCGCCTGGCCGTGCACGACGCGGCAAGTCCCGACTGAGATTCGAGCGCGCAATGCACAACGGCACCCGAGGGGTGCCGTTGTGCGTATCACCGCGACGCTTATCAGGCCGGGCGGGTTACCTGAGGCGTTCGAACACCGTGGCCACGCCCTGCCCCATGCCGATGCACATGGTGGCCAGGCCCAGGGTGGTATCGCGTTCCTGCATCACGTTGAGCAGGGTGGTGCTGATGCGCGCCCCGGAGCAGCCCAGCGGGTGGCCCAGGGCGATGGCGCCGCCGTGGAGGTTGACCTTATCGTCCATGGCGTCGCGCAGGCCCAGGTCCTTGAGCACCGGCAACGCCTGAGCGGCGAAGGCCTCGTTGAGCTCCACGGTCTGGATGTCGTCGATGGTCAGGCCCGCGCTCTTCAGCGCCTTCTTCGAGGCCGGCACCGGGCCGTAGCCCATGATGGAGGCATCACAGCCCGCCAGGCCGGTGGAGAGCACCCGGGCGATGGGCGCAAGGCCCAGGGCCTGGGCGCGCTCGCCGCTCATCACCGCCATGCCGGCCGCCCCCACCGAGAGCGCCGAGGAGGTGCCGGCGGTGACGGTGCCGCCGCGGGGGTCGAAGGCCGGCTTGAGCTCGGCCATCTTCTCCAGGCTGGCGTCGCCGCGGATCACCTCGTCGCGATCGACCCGGACCCGGAAGCCGCGCGCGTCATGGCCCTCGATGCCAATGATCTCGCGGTCGAACCCGCCGTTCTCCATGGCCGCCTGGGCCCGCTGGTGCGAGCGCACGCCGAAGGCGTCCTGCTCCTGGCGGGAGATGCCGTGCATCTTGCCCAGCAGCTCCGCGGTCAGCCCCATCATCATAGCCGCCTTGGCCACGTGTTTGCTGGCCGCCGGGTTGACGTCGACGCCATGGGTCATGCCCACATGCTCCATGTGCTCCACGCCGCCGATGATGTAGAACTCGCCCATGCCGGCCCGGATGTTGGCGGCGGCGATGTGCAGCGCGCTCATCGAGGAGCCGCACAGGCGGTTGACCGTCTGCGCCGGCACGGTGTGCGGGATCCCGGTGAGGATCGCCGCATTGCGGGCGATGTTCATGCCTTGTTCCAGGGTCTGGTTGACGCAGCCCCAGATCACGTCGTCGACCTCGGCCGGGTCGAGCCCCGGGTTGCGGTCGAACAGTGCCTGCATCACCGCGGCGGAGAGGTTCTCGGCGCGCACATGGCGGAAGGCGCCCTGCTTCGCCCTGGCCATGGCGGAACGGGCACAGTCGACCACCACCACGTCTCTCGGATTCAAGCTCATCGATAACTCCTTAAATAGTGTCCGGAACGTCCTGACCGTTGCGTGGCATATCCTGGGGACGCGTCAGCCCTGGGCCTTGCTGGCATAGAAGGTCTCGCCGGAGGCGGCCATCTGGCGCAGCTTCTCGGTGGGCGCGTAGAGCGGGCCGAGCTCCTCGGCCAGGCGCTCCGCCTGGCTGACGAAGGCGTCGACGCCCATGGCATCGATGTAGCGCAGCGCGCCGCCGCGGAACGGCGGGAAGCCGATGCCGTAGATCAGCGCCATGTCGGCCTCGGCGGGGCTGCCGACGATGTCGTCTTCCAGGCAGCGCACGGTCTCCAGGCACAGCGGCACCATCATGCGGGCGATGATCTCCTCATCGGAAAACTCGCGGCGCTCCCCGGCCACGCCCTTGACCAGCGTGATGGCGGCCTCGTCGGTGACCTTCCGGGGCTTGCCCTTGCGATCCTCCTCGTAGGCGTAGAAGCCCTTGGCACTCTTCTGGCCCAGGCGGTCGTTCTCCACCATGACCTGGATGGCGCTCTTGCCCTGGCCGTCTCCCCGCTCACCGGCCATGCCGGCCATCCGCTCCGGGAAGCCCTCGGCCATCACCTCGCCAGCGTGCACCGCGGTGTCCATGCCCACCACATCGAGCAGATAGGCGGGGCCCATGGGCCAGCCGAACGTCTCCATCACCTTGTCGATGCGCTGGAAGTCGGCGCCCTGCTCCACCAGCTGGCTGAAGCCGCCGAAGTAGGGAAAGAGCACGCGGTTGACCAAAAACCCCGGGCAATCGTTGACCACGATGGGCGTCTTGCCCATGGCACGGGCGTAGGCCACGGTGGCGGCGACGGCGGTATCCGAGGACTTCTCGCCGCGGATCACCTCCACCAGGGGCATGCGGTGCACCGGGTTGAAGAAGTGCATGCCGCAGAAGTTCTCCGGCCGCTTGAGGTTCTCGGCCAGGCGGGTGATGGAGATGGTCGAGGTATTGGTGGTAAGAATCGCCTCCTCGCCGACCGCCTCTTCCACTTCGGCCAGCACCTTGCCCTTGACCTTGGGGTTCTCGACCACCGCCTCGACCACCAGGTCGACGTGGCCGAAATCGCCATAGGAGAGGGTCGGGCGAATGTTGCTGAGCTTCTCGGCCATCTGCCCGGTGGAGAGCTTGCCCCGCTCCACCTGCTTGGCGAAGAGCTTGCGGGCCTCCTTGAGGCCGAGCTCGATGGCCTCCTCCTTGATGTCCTTCATCAGGATGGGCGTGCCCTTGGAGGCGCTCTGGTAGGCGATGCCGCCGCCCATGATGCCGGCGCCGAGCACCGCCGCCTGCTCGACCGGCCGCGCCTGCTTCGCGTACTGGCTGCCCTTCTTCTTGACCACCTGGTCATTCATGAACAGGCCGACCAGGTTGAAGGCCACCTCGGAGAGCGCCAGCTTGGCGAAGGCCTTGGTCTCGATGGCCTGGGCCCGGGCGCGCGACTCGCCGGCGCCCTTCTGGATCACCTTGATCGCCTCCACCGGTGCCGGGTAGTGCGGCCCCGCCTTGCCCTTGACGTAGCCCTTGGCGGTCTCGAAGGTCATCATCTGCTCGATGGGGCCGAGCGTGAGCGGCGCGCTCTTCTCGGCACGGCGGGCCCGATAGTCGAGCTCGCCGGCCTGGGCGCGGGCCAGGATGTCCAGGGCCGCGGCCTGCAGCTGCTCGCCCGGCACCACGGTGTCCACCGCCCCCATCTCGAGGGCGGCCTCGGCGCGGTTCTCGGTGCCGCCGGCGATCCATTCGATGGCGTTGTCGGCGCCGATGAGCCGCGGCAGGCGCACGCAGCCGCCCCAGCCGGGCAGGATGCCGAGCTTGGTCTCGGGCAGGCCGATCCTGGCGGACTCGGCCATGACGCGAAAGTCGGTGGTCAGGGTGATCTCGCAGCCCCCGCCCAGGGCCAGGCCATTGATGGCGGTGACCGTGGGGAACGGCAGGTCCTCGATGGCATTGAAGATGTCGTGCACCCGCTCGAGCATGGCCTCGATCTGCTCCGCGCCCTGCTCGAACATGCCGTGGAACTCGGTGATGTCGGCACCGACGATGAACGCCTCCTTCGCGCTGCCGATCACCAGGCCCTCGAGGCCTTTCTCGGCGCGGATGGCCGCGACGGCCTCGCCCAGTTCCGCGACCACGGCGCTGGAGAGCGTGTTGATGGACTCATCCTTCAGGTCGAAGGTGAGCGTGGCGATGGCATCGCCCCCGTCCTCGAGACCGCGCGCCACCGTGATGGCATTGCCTTGATAGATCATCCACGAACCTCCCTACAGAAATTCATACGGTCGTTTGATTTTCGACAGCTTGGTGCAGCCGAGCCCGAACGTCAAGCCCCTACCGACATCATGGCAGGTCCCGACGGCTCACCCCAGCGGGACGGGCGCTGTTAGACTCGACGGATGAACCGAGAAACGCCGAGGGCGAGGCAGGCGAGGCAGGCGAGGCAGGCGAGGCAGGCGAGGCAGGCGAGGCAGGCGAGGCAGGCGAGGCAGGCGAGGCAGAGGATGACGCGGGGATGGCCGATGACCTGCAATGATAAGCCTGCTTGCATTCCACGTCGCCGGTTCGGACAATCCGGTCAGGCTTCTCCCGGATGCACAGACCATGCACCAGAACATCGGCTTCCAGCTGTCCCGCGTGCCGCGCCTGTGGCGCGCGGTCATCGACCGGCGACTGGCGCCGCTGGGCCTGACCCAGACCCGCTGGATCACCCTCTACCACCTCTGGCAGCTCGGTGACGGCCAGCCGCAGTGCGACCTGGCCCGCGCCATCGGCGTCGAGGCCCCTTCTCTGGTCCGCACCCTGGACCAGCTCTCCGAGCAGGGGCTGATCGAGCGGCGCGGCTGCGAGCAGGACCGCCGCACCAAGCGCATCTACCTGACACCCAAGGCCACGCCGCTGCTGGAGCAGATCGATACGGTGGTCAGCCAGGCGCGCAGCGAGATGCTGGCCAGCCTCGACGATGCGGAGGTCGGCCAGCTGGCGAGTCTGCTGTCGCGCATCGAGGAGAACGGCCTGGCGATCCAGGCCCGCGAGGATGCGGAGTGATCGCCCTCAGGCGCGCGGCCCCTCCAGGGGCACGTCCCTCCCGGGATAGTCGGGATGCCCGGCCAGGGCGTCGCGCAGGGCCGTGAAGTCCTCCAGGTAGCGGGAGAAACGCTCGGCATCCTGTGACTCCCACCACCAGAGGCCGAGAGCCGTCCGGTTCGACTCCAGCACCAGGGCATCCAGGGGCAGGCGCGTCAGCAACGCCTCGAGCGGCGCCTCGGCCCCCGCCGGCAGCGGCCGCAGCGGTTCGAAGCGCCAGTACCAGCCATGCCGGAACGGCTTGAGCGCCGGTCCGGCCTCGGTGTCCCGCACCAGCATGAAGTCGGGCCCAGGCTGCTGCGGCGGATAGGGCCAACGGTAGTGGGGCATGACGCCCTTGATATCATGCAGCGGTGGCCGGGCCAGCTTGACGGTGACGCCAGCCCGGTTCATGGCCGTGCGCATCCGTGCCACCCGCTTCTGGCGCGGGTTCGGCTTGAGCCAGAGTGCCGGTGAGATCACCAGCATCACCGAGACAAGAATGATCAACCAGGCCATGCGGTTCTCCCTGTGAATCTTGATGCAAGTCGTTGTCTTGTCACGCAAGGCGTCCTAGAGTGGAAGCATCCCCCAACACGCTGGATGCTGTACGGAGAGTCACACCATGAGCAACGAATATCGCCATGTCCTGGTCGCCGTCGACCTGACCAAGGACTCCCACAAGGTCCTGGAGCGGGCGATGCAGATCGCCGACCGCAACCAGGCCACGCTGTCGATCATGCATACCCTGGAGCCGCTGGGCTTCGCCTATGGCGGCGACATCCCCATGGACCTCACCAGCATCCAGGACCAGCTCGACGAACATGCCAAGCAGCGCCTGGCCGAAATCGCCGACACCCATGTGCCCCGCGAGAACCAGCACGTGGTGGTGGGCATGCCCGACACCGAGATCCACCGCTTCGCCGAGGAGCATGACGTTGACCTGATCGTGGTCGGCTCCCACGGCCGCCATGGCTTCGCCCTCCTGCTCGGCTCCACTTCCACCGGCGTGCTGCACGGCGCCCAGTGCGACGTGCTGGCCGTGCGGGTCGGCGCCAAGGGCGAGGAGAGCGAGGAATAACGCGCCTCGCCCCGCTCCACTGCGAAGGCGCCCGAGGGCGCCTTCTTTGGTGTTGATGCCCGCAGGTGAGGCGACGGCGGACCACCACCGCGACCATCGCCGTGCGGATGCGGTGCCCGGTATCACTCCCCGGCCGCCATCGCCTCCAGCTCCATCCACCGCTCCATGGCCGCTTCCAGCGTGGCCTGGGTGTCGTTCAGCGACTGCAGGGTTGCCGAAACGGTCTCGGCCTCCTGCTGGTAGAAGGCCGGGTCGCCCACCCGTGCCTCGAAGGCGGCCACCTCTCCCTCGAGGCGCTCGATCTCGGCCGGCAGGCCATCGAGCTCGCGCTGCAGCTTGTAGGAGAGCTTGACCGGCCGATTCGCCGAGCTCGCGCCGGAGGACGCCCTGGCCGGTGCCGACGTGTCGCTCGCCGCCGGGGCCACGGGTTCGGCATGTTGACGCGCCGCCCCTTCCCAGGGCGCGGGGGGCAGCCGGCCACCCTGGCGCACCCAGTCGCTGTAGCCGCCCACGTACTCGCGCACCCGCCCCTGGCCCTCGAAGGCCAGCACGCTGGTCACCACGTTGTCCATGAAGGCACGGTCGTGGGAGACCAGCAACAGGGTGCCGTCGAAGTCGAGCAGCAGCTCCTCGAGCAGTTCCAGGGTCTCGACGTCGAGGTCGTTGGTCGGCTCGTCGAGCACCAGGACATTGGCCGGCTGGGTGAACAGCTTGGCCAGCAGCAGGCGGTTGGACTCGCCACCGGAGAGCGCCTTGACCGGTTGGCGCACCCGCTCGGGGGTGAACAGGAAGTCCTGCAGGTAGCTCATCACGTGACGGTCGCGCCCCCCCACGCTGATGCGATCACTGCCCTGGGCGACGTTGTCGTAGACGCTCTTCTCGGGCTCCAGGCCGGCACGCAGCTGGTCGAAATAGGCCACCTGCAGCTTGGTACCGAACTGCACCTTGCCCTCGGTCGGATCGAGCTCGCCGAGCAGAATCTTGAGCAGCGTCGTCTTGCCGGCACCGTTGCGGCCGATGAAGCCGATGCGGTCGCCGCGCTGGATCTCCAGGCTGAGGTCGTCGATCACCACCTCATCGCCGAAGCGCTGGGTGACGTGCTCGAGACCCACCACCCGCTTGCCGCTGCGCCCACCACTATCGACGGCGAGCGAGGCCTTGCCCTGGCGTTCGCGGCGTTCGCTGCGCTCCCGGCGCAGCTGCTCCAGCGCCCTCACCCGGCCCTCGTTGCGGGTGCGGCGTGCCTTGATGCCTTGGCGGATCCAGGCCTCCTCCTGGGCGAGCTTCTTGTCGAACTCGGCATGCTCGCGGGCCTCGACCTCCAGCTCGTGGTTCTTCTGCTCCTGGTAGGCGGCATAATCCCCGGGGTAGCGGCCCAGGCGGCCGCGGTCGAGCTCGAGGATCGCCGTGGCGAGCTTCGAGAGGAAGGCACGGTCGTGGGTGATGAAGAGCACGGCGCCATTGAAGTCCAGCAGCTGCTCTTCCAGCCAGGCGATGGTGTCCAGATCCAGGTGGTTGGTGGGCTCGTCTAACATTAGCAGGTCGGGCTCGGCGACCAGCGCCCGGGCCAGCGCCACGCGGCGGCGCCAGCCACCGGAGAGCGCGGCCATCTCGGCGTCGGGCGGCAACCCCAGCCGGGTCAGCACCACGTCGATGCGCTGGTGGAACGACCAGCCGTCGATCGCCTCGATCCGCGTCTGCAACTCGGCCATGCGCCGCATGTCCGGGTCCTCGTCGTGGATCAGGTGGTGATACTCGGAGAGCAACTCACCGGCCTCAGGCAGGCCCTGGGCCACCACGTCGAAGATGGTCTGGCCGGTGGCATCCGGCAGTTCCTGGGCGAGCACCCCGATCTTCAACCCCGGCGCGCGCCAGATGTTGCCGCCATCGGCCTGGACCTCGCCGGCCACCAGCTTCAGCAGGGTCGACTTGCCGGTGCCGTTGCGCCCCACCAGGGCGAGGCGCTCGCCCTTCTCCAGCACCAGATCGGCGCCGTTGAGCAGTACCTGGGTACCATAGGCCAGTTGCAGCTGTTCCAGACGTAGCAGGGTCACGCGCTCACCTCTTCATTCATCAAGGGCGCTAGTGTAACGCATGGCCGGCCCGGCGTGGCGACGGGTACAATACGCGCCTGATCCCTGAAGGAGTTCCGCCTTGGTTGCCCCGACCGACACCTGCGACGACGTCCTGCCCGAGGCCCTGCGCTTCACCTCGCCCGCGCCGCTGGTAGACATCGGCGCCAACCTGACCCACGACAGTTTCGCTCGGGACCTGCCGGCGGTGCTGGCCCGCGCCCGGGCGGCGAACGTCACCACCCTGATCCTCACCGGCACCGACCGTGAGCATGCCGAACAGGCGGTGGCGCTGGCCCGCCGCCACCCGGGGCTCTTCGCCACCGCCGGGGTGCATCCCCACGACGCCAGCCGCTGGGACCCGGCGCTGGAGCGGGCGATGCGCGACCTGCACTGCCAGCCCGAGGTGGTGGCGGTGGGTGAATGTGGCCTGGACTTCAACCGCAACTTCTCCACCCCCGCCGAGCAGGAGCGTGCCTTCGAGGCCCAGCTCGGCCTGGCGGCCCAGAGCGGCAAGCCGCTGTTCCTCCATGAGCGGGACGCCGGGCGCCGCATGCGCGAGATGCTGCATGCCTGGCGAGACGATATCCCCGACGCCGTGGTGCACTGCTTCACTGCCGACCGCGAGACCCTCTACGGCTACCGGGACCTGGACCTGCATATCGGCCTGACCGGCTGGCTGTGCGACGAGCGTCGCGGCCACCACCTGCGCGAGCTGGTCAACGAGATCCCCCTGGACCGGCTGATGGTGGAAACCGACTGCCCGTACCTGCTGCCGCGCAATTTACCTGCCAAACTCAAGGGCAGACGCCACGAACCGGCGCTGCTGCCCTGGATCGTGCGGGAGATCGCCCACTGGCGGGGCATGGACGAGGCCGAACTGGCCCGTGCCACCACCGCGACCGCGCTCGCCTTCTTCCGCCTGCCGGCAGGCGAGGCGCGCCCAGCCACCGAACACGAGGAGTCCTGACATGGCCGGCCCCGAGAGCAAAGAGATCCCCGGCTTCATCGCCGTCGAGACCGGCGAGGACGGCGGATTGCCGCTGGCCATCGCCTGGACGCTGCCCGACGGGCGGGTCAAGCACACCCTGATCCAGCCGGACGACGACTGGCTGGACAGCGAGATGGTCTCGCTGGGCGAGTACAGCCTGGAGGAGCTCAACAGCATGGGCGTAAGCCCGCTGGACGTTATTCGCGAGCTGGAGAACGACCACTTCAGCGAAACCCTCTTCACGGCCGGCGTGAGTGATGACGAGGCGACGATCTCGCGACTCTTCGACACCTACGGCCTCGACCCCTTCGTCGAACTGGCCCCGGCCGAGAGCCTCTACGATGACCTCGAGCCCGGCGGTTGGGCCCGGGCAAGGGGCGAACTCTTCGGCGAGCTGGGCCTCGAGCCACTGCGCCCCGAGCACGAGGTGGCGGTGATGCTCAACCTGCACCAGCGCCTCGCCCCGGGCGTCGCACCCCCCGAGGCCAGTCCCTTCGATGGCCGTCTGCTGGACGGCGATGACGTCGACGACTGAGGGGCCCCACGGCAACTACGCCCCCGAGCGTCCCAGCAGCGCCAGGGCCCGCTCGACGATACCCGCCACCGAGGGCAGCGTGACCGTGGCGGCCGGCCCCAGGGCAATGAAGCTGTCCTCGGCGGTCAGCCGCGCCAGGCGCTGGCCCGCCACGCCGCGCTCGACCAGGCCGGTGATCAGCTCCTCGCTCGGCGAGCCCGACCGCCGGCACTCGTCGACCACCAGGATTCGCGAGCAATCCGCCACCCGGCGATGCAGGGCATCGTGGTCGATGGCGGTGAGCCAGCGCAGGTCGATGAGGCGCAGCGCGATGCCCTCGGCCTCGAGGCGGGTGGCCGCCTGCCGTGACAGGTGCATCCCGTTGCCGTAGCTGACGATGGCCAGGTCGCGTCCCTCCCCCCATTGGCCGAGCTCGCCCACCGCCAGGCGGTAGTCCGGCCCCGGGTCGGCGCAGCAGCCGCGATCATCCCCCTCCTCCAGCAGGTCCCGGGCGTGGTAGCGGGCGATGGGCTCGATCAGCACCACCACCCGCTGCTCCTCGTCGGCCAGGCGGACGGCCTCCTGCAGCAGCCCCACCGCCTCGGCCCCGCTGGACGGGCAGGCCACCAGCAACCCGGGAATGTCGCGCAGCACAGCAATGGCATTGTCGTTGTGGAAGTGGCCGCCGAAGCCCTTCTGGTAGCCGAGCCCGGCGATTCGGACCACCATCGGGTTGGTGAACTGGCCAGCGGAGAAGAAGCTAAGCGTGGCCGCCTCGCCGCGCAGCTGGTCCTCGGCGTTGTGCAGGTAGGCGAGGAACTGGATCTCCAGGATCGGCACCAGGCCGCTCTGGGCCAGGCCGATCCCCAGCCCCAGGATGCTCTGCTCGTCGAGCAGCGTATCGATCACCCGGTGCGGGCCGAACTGCGCCTGCAGGCGCTGGGTGACCCCGTAGACGCCGCCCTTGCGGCCGATGTCCTCGCCGGCCATCACCAGGTGCGGGTAGCGGGTCATCAGCCTCGCCAGCGCCTGGTTGATCAGCCTGGCCATGGGGGACGGGGTGGCATCGACCTCCCCCTGCCAGGGGGTCTGCCGGCCGGGGCGCGGCGGCGGCACGATGCTCGCCATGACCTGCGCGGCGCTCTCGAGCCTGGGTCGCTGGATCACCGCCTCGGCTTCCCGGGCCACCCGCTCGCCGATCGCCCGGTAGCGCTGGGCGATCTCCTCCACGGAGAGCACGCCGTGGCGACGCAGCAGCCCGGCGCTGACCAGCAGCGGGTCGCGGGCCTCGTCGGCCTCGATGCGCGCGGTCGACAGGTAGGCCTGCTGTGCATCGGAGCCGGCATGGCCGAACAGCCTCACGCAGTGCATGTGCAGGAACACCGGCTGGCGACGGCTGCGGGCGAGGTGCGCCGCCTCGCGGGCCACCTGCCAGGTGTCCAGCAGGTCGAGACCGTCACAGGCGAGATAGTGGAAGCCGGGGCGGGCACGCATGCTGGCGGCGATCCAGCCGGGCGGCGTGGGCATGGAGATGCCGATGCCGTTGTCCTCGCAGACCATCACCAGCGGCATGGGCGCGCCCTGCCAGGCGGCCCAGCCCGCGGCATTGAGGGCGCCCTGGGCGGTGGAGTGGTTGAAGGAGGCATCGCCGAAGCTGCAGATCACCACGCTGTCCGGCGGCCACTCGCCGCCACCGCCCAGGCGACGCCACAGGCCGAGGCTGTGGGCCGCCCCCACCGCCTTGGGCAGGTGGGAGGCGATGGTGCTGGTCTGCGGCGGGATGCTGAGCGCCCTGGAGCCCAGCACCTTGTGGCGCCCACCGGAGATCGGGTCCTCCGACGAGGCGGTGAAGCTCAGCAGCAGGTCGCGGATCGGCGTCTGGCCCGGCACGGCGCGGCTGCGCTGGATCAGGAAGGCGGCATCGCGGTAGTGCAGGAAGGCGGGATCATCGGGGCGGAAGGCGCGGGCGATGGCGGCGTTGCCCTCGTGGCCGGCACTGCCGATGGTGTAGAAGCCCTCGCCCCGTGCCTGGACCCGCCGGGCCTGGAGGTCGAGGTGGCGGCTGGTCAACTGGGACTCGAAGAGCTCGACGAGCCCCTCGGTGTCGAGCCCGGCCGCCTCCAGGGAGCCGTCGTGTGACGGGGCGGGCCAGGTGTCGTCATGCAGGGCGGCGAGGAAGCGCTGTTCCTGGGGCAGGGAGTCGGCCACGGTCGGCCTCCGGTCGGCGGGACATTGCCCTACAGCCTAGTCGATCACCCCGAGGGGCCGCGATCCTGCCGACTCGAGCCGACGGTGCCCGGCCGCCACGGCTTGCTCGAGGCTGGCCCCTTCCCGGTAGAAGGCCGCCAGCGTCTGCCGGAAGGCCGCCGCGCGCCCCGGCAGACCCTCGCGCAGGTAGCGCTCGGCCCGCGCCTCGACCCGCGCCTGGAAGCCCTCGCGGTCGACCTCCACCTCGCCCAGGTTGTCGACGCTGACGTTGAAGGGCAGGCCACAGGCCTGCGACAAGAGCCGCTCCAGCGCCTGGGGCGCCACTTCCACCGCCTCGAAGACGCGCTGCTGGCGGGCATCCCGGCCGTCGGGCAGGTACCAGTAGCCGTAGTCCTCGAGCCGTCTCCGCCGGGCTCCGGCGATGCACCAGTGGCTGACCTCGTGCAGGGCGCTGGCGTAGAAGCCGCGGGCGAAGATCACCCGATGCCAGGGGGAGACCTCGTCTGCCGGCAGGTAGAGCGGCTCGTCTCCGCCGCGCACCAGGCGGGTTTGGTAGCGGGGCAGGAAGAGACCGTCGAACAGCGCAATGACATCCTCGAGTCGGTGGCTCACGCAGGCTCCTGGAAGGCGTAAAGGGCGCCATTATAGAGGCAAGGCCGCGCGGCGCGAAAATCGTTGCCTCCTGATAGACTGGACGGCCTGCCGGCGCTCGTCCCGGGCCGGACGCTGCCGACTCACCCTCGACGCATGGAGCTGCTGCCTTGGCCTCGTTCGCCTCACGTCTGCTGGCCACCAGCCGCCAGGAAACGCGCCCCCTGATGCGCCTGGCGCTGCCCATCTGCGGGTCCCAGCTGGCCCAGGCCGGGATGAGCGTCGTCGACGTGATGATGACCGGGCGACTCAGTGCCACCGACCTGGCGGCCGTCTCGGTGGGTTCCAGCCTGTGGCTGCCGCTGATGCTGTTCATGACCGGCACCCTGATGGGACTGACGCCGATCGTCGCCCAGTTGCTGGGTGGCGGCCGCACGGCGGGGATTCGCCCCAGCGTCCACCAGGCGCTGTGGATCGCCCTCGCCTTGGGCATGGTCGCCGCGGCGCTGCTGTGGTTCACGGTGATGCCGATCTTTCGCCTGATGGCGGTGCCCGAGGAGGTCGCCGGGCGCGCCGCCGCCTACCTGGCCGCCGTGGCCTTCGGCATGCCCGGGGTGGCGCTCTTCCAGGCGCTGCGCGCCTTCTCGGACGGCATGAACCATACCCGACCGTCGCTGTGGATCAGCCTGGTCGGCCTCGGGGTAAACATCCCCTGCAACTTCGTGCTGATCTACGGCGGCGAGGGGCTGGCGGGGCTGTTCGGCGGCTGGCTACCCGGCAGCGTGCAAGGCCTGCCGGCCCTCGGCGCCCTGGGCTGCGGCATTGCCACGGCGCTCTCCATGTGGGTGATGGGCCTGGCGATGATCGCCTACACCCGGCACTCCAGGGCCTATGGTGACGTCGCGCTGTGGCATTCGCCCACGCCTCCGCGCTGGCCGCTGATCGGCGAGCTGCTGCACGTGGGCGTGCCCATCGGCGTGGCGATCTTCGTGGAGGTGACGCTGTTCACCCTGATCGCCCTGTTCATCGCCAGCCTCGGCGAGATCACCGTGGCGGCGCACCAGGTGGCGCTCAACTACACCTCGATCCTGTTCATGCTGCCGCTCTCCCTGGGCATGGCCCTGACCGTGCGGGTCGGCCACACCCTGGGGCAGGGCCGCCCCGATGCCGCCCGCCTGGTGGCCTGGCATGGCATCCTGGTGGCGCTGGCCGTGGCGGGGCTCAACAGCCTGCTGCTATGGCTCACCGCCGAGCCGGTGATCGGGCTTTATACTCATGACAGCGAGGTGCAGCGCCTGACCCTGACGCTGGTCGGCCTGGCGATGCTCTACCAGGTGTCGGACGCCCTGCAGGTCAACCTGGCCGGGGCCCTGCGCGGCTACAAGGACACCCGCATCATCATGCTGATCACCCTGCTGGCCTACTGGCTGGTGGGGCTCGGCGGAGGCCACTGGCTGGGAGCACATGGCCTGTTCGGATGGCTCGGCCCGCTGGGCGTGTACGGCTACTGGATCGGCCTGATTGCCGGCTTGACCACGGCAGCCGTGCTGTTGGGCGAGCGACTCAGGCGCATCAGCAAGGCGACGACCCATGGACAGATCGAGATTCCTGCCGAGTGACGCCGGCCGTGCATCCCGCCGCCGCGGGATCCGGAGGCTGATGGCGCTGCCGTTACTGCTGCTGGCCGGCTGCGGCGAGGGCGACAGCGAGGCCCTGCTGAGCGACTACCAGCAGCGCCTCGCCGAGACCGTCTCGCTCGAGGCGCCGCCGCGCTCGACCCCGGACAACATCGCGGCCTTCCCCGAACACGACCAGCGGCTGTTCGAAGTCGCCGAGACCCGCGAGGGCATGCTCGACATCTATGCCCTGCGCGAGTGCCATATCACCAACCTCGTGGCGGCACGCAACAACCAGCTCGGCAAGGTGGCGGCCCCCAGCCAGCGCTGGCTCTACGAACTCCAGCTGTGGCGCAGGCTGAGCGGCTGCTGGAACGGCGACGTGCCGGACAACCTCTCCGATGACGGCCGTGAACGCCTGGCCCGGCTCACCGCCACCAAGACCGACCAGCTGCCGCGTGTCAGCTGGAACGCCCTGTTTGCCTCCGAGGAGTGGGTCAAGAATTTCTCCCGGGCGAGCTCTCCCCTCTCCCCCGAGGCCCTCGACGAGATCGAGCCGCGCAGTGCCGCGCTGCGCTACCTGCGCGAGACGACCCTGCATCAGTTCGACCGCGACTGGATGGCCGATTCGGCCACCCTCGAGGGCCACCTCAAGACCCTGCAGGAACGCCCGCTGTCTGCCGAGCTGCTGCGCACCCTGCTGCTCGCCGAACAGCGCCTGGCCGAGGCCTCGACGCTGATCGAGGGCGCCCTGAGGCGCGAGGACCGCGCAGCCTGTCGCGGGGCGGCCGACCGCCTGGCCGGATCGCCAGAGGCGACCCGACTGGCGACCTGGCTGGAGGACCTCGACCGCGCCGCCCGGCACTGGCTCGGGGCCATCGACGCCCTCCTCGAGGTGCATGTGGCGTCCCCGCCGGCGGTGGCCGACTACCGGCGACGCTGGCTGTCGCTGAGCGCCCCCGAAGCCCCGCTGCCGGCCTTCGCGGCGGCCCGCGAGCGCCACGCTGCACTGCGCAACCGTCTCGCCCGTCACTGCAGATGAGCCGCCGGGACTTAACCTTGGCAATCACTCTGTGCTATTGATGAGATAAATAGTGACGCAGTGCGCTGCTTACCAGGCCGATGCCGTGACCACGCAGCACTTGGAGGGACATCATGGGAATCCCGCAGTCACCCCGCTCCGCCCGGGTCATCGACCTCGAGGCCATGCGCCAACGTCAACTGGCCCGGCGCCGGTTGGTTCGCCTTTCGCCCGAGCTGGACAATCTGGAAATGGTCTATCGGCTCGCCTCAGATACCGACACCCTGTACGGCATGCCTCTGCTGGCCTGGGGGCTGCAGGAAGATGGCGAGGTAGTCGGCCTGGTGCCCTGGATGGAGGCCCTCACGCCCTGCCGTCGCCTGGATGACGCCGAGCATGGCCATTTCATCGGCTATCGCGACCCGGAGACCGAGGAGCTCTTCGAGCAGCCCCCCGAGCACAAGGTGCTGGAACTCGAGCACGCCGCCGCCTACTTCGACTACGAGGAGACCGACGAGACCACGCTGATCCAGCAGCTGCCCGAGACCCAGGGGACCCATGCGCTGTGCATGGACGAGAGCGATGCTCCCTGGCAGCTGAAGCAGGTCTTCGGCTGGCGCCTCTACAGCGACGGCACCGTGGAGGCCCTGCTCGTCGACGAGCGGCTGATCGAGACCACCCCGATCCTTCCCGGCGACCCCTGCCTCTATCCCGGCCACAGCCGCCACCAGGTGGTCTACTTCTTCCAGCGGCAGATCGCCAACCGCATCCGCCACGAGGACCCCACCACCCTCGAGGCCCTGGCGCTGATGGTCATGCCCGGCGGCGACGTTGACTCGTCGACCGACTGACGGGCTGGTCGCGGCTCAGCCGAGACGGATAAAGTAGAGGTAGCGGCCGTCGTCTTCCTGCTGATGCAGGAGCTCATGCCCGAGGAAACTGCAGAACTTGGGGATGTCACGGGTCGTGGCCGGGTCGCTGGCGATCACCTTGAGCACCTCTCCCGAGTGCATGTCACGCACCTTGTTGTGCATCAGCATGATCGGTTCAGGGCAGTAGAGCCCCGTGGTATCGAGTTGCACATCACAGGCCGGCAGGGAATCCGCGGAATCAACCATCGATGACCTCGTTGCAGGACAGTTAAGTAAGGGAGTAACGGATGATCAAGATCATTATCGAACGTCGTATCATGCCCGGCCTGGAGGAGGAATACGAGGCAGCCGCCCGGGAGGCCATGCGCCACTCTCTCGGCGCGCGTGGCTTCGTCGGCGGCGAGAGCCTCGTCGAGCTTGGCCACAGCGATCGCCGTCTGATGATCACCAAGTGGCGTGACATGCGCGCCTGGAAGGAGTGGTACCAAAGCGAGACACGCGCCCGGGTCATGCAGAGCCTGCTGCCGCTGCTGACCGAGGAGGAACGTATCCGCATCTACGAGCCGACGACCCACTGACGGCTCGCGGATCAGCGTCAGTCCAGGATCCGCACGTGTACCGTCACCTCTTCGCGATCATGGTAGAGGTGGCGACACGCCACCTCGGCACGGACGCCGGCCTCGGCGAGCGCCGACTCTAGGCCCGACAGGCAGCGGGAGACCTCCTGCCAGCGCCGTTTCATGGGCAGCTTCAGGTTAAAGACCGCCTCCCGGCACCAGCGACGCACCAGCCAGCGCTGGACCATCGACAGCACGCGCGACGGCTTGTCGACGATATCGCACACCAGCCAGTCGAGCCGACCCGGCGGCTCCCAGACGAAGCCATCCTCGCACAGGTGCTCCACCAGCCCCGTGGCCATCAACCCCTTGTCCATGGGGCCGTTGTCGATGGCATAGACATGCATGCCGCGCTGCACCAGCTGCCAGGTCCAGCCGCCGGGGGCGGCGCCCAGGTCGGCCGCCTGCATACCCTCCCCCAGGCGCTCGTCCCATTCATCTCGCGGGATGAACTCGTGCCAGGCTTCCTCCAGCTTGAGGGTGGAGCGGCTGGGCGCACGATGGGGAAAGCGCAGCCGGCGAATCCCCCCGAGGAGTTCACTGCGGTTGCCGGGAAAGCTCATGCCCAGCTGCACGCGGTCCCCGTCACTCCACAGCAGGTGAAGCCGGCGCCCGCCGGCCTTGCGCCGCAGGGCGCCCCGCTTCTTGAGCAGCGACTCCAGCGGCCGCTTCAGGGCCTTGATCAGGCCGGCGAGGGCCTTGGCCTCGTTGGTGTCCGGTGTCTCCTGCCAGACCGAATCGAAGCTCCAGCCGCTCGCCACCACCTGCTCGATGATCGGGGTGAGGCGATCCTCGCGCAGAAGCGAAAGGGGCGGCAGCGCGAGCAGGCTCTGGCGGGCAAACACCAGGCTTTCCAGCGGCAATGCCCGATGCAGGGCATTGGCCGGTGCATCCCCGGCGGCGATGAAGCGCACGAAACCGGCGTCTGGGCTGACGTCGGCCTCTCCCTGCCAGCCGAGCGCCATGGCCTTCTCCGCGAGTTCTGCCGCCAGGTCCGGCTCGAACCCCGGACGACAATAGAGCAGCAGCTCACCGGGCACTGTCATGGGCTGGCCTCCTCGGGCGCCACCGGGGAAGTGCCCTTCCTCTGATCCTCGATATCCTGCAACTGGACATTGAGTGCATTGGTGGAAATGGTCACCTCCCAGAGCGAGTAGATCAGCGATATGGACAGGGTCACCAGGCTCACGCCGAAGAGCAGCATGCCCAGCAGTTCGAGCGACAGGAAGAGCGCGAACATCGACAGCGTACAGAGCAGGAAGCTCAGCACCCCCGCCACCTGCATGCGCTTGGTCAGGGAGATGCGCCGACGCAGCAACACGATCTGTCGGGCGGTGCCGGTCTGATGCCGGTCACGCTCCTCGTCCGCCAGCTTGCGGATCAGCTGGGCGAGCACCAGGAAGCGGTTGGTATAGGCCAGCAGCAGCAGCGAGATGGCGGGAAAGAGCAGGGCCGGGGTGGTCAGCGTCACGTACGATCTCCGGTTGTGATTCGCAACGCCATGATAACAGGTGACACTTTCACGGGCCGCGCATGAAAAAACCCCGAGCTCTAATGAACTCGGGGTTTTTCATGCCAAACCCCGACCAATGGCCGGGGTTTCAGAATAAGTGCCTGACGATGACCTACTCTCGCATGGGGAGGCCCCACACTACCATCGGCGCTGAGCGGTTTCACTGCTGAGTTCGGCAAGGGATCAGGTGGTTCCCGCACGCTATGGT
>NZ_JARANV010000019.1 GCF_029889845.1 Halomonas sp. 25-S5 | reverse complement strand
GCAGCACGCGAGCCAATCCCGATGAGGAAACCATCAACTGGAGAGCCGTGTGCGGGAGAACCGCACGCACGGTTCGGAGGGCGGGGAGGCTAAGCCTTCCCGACCCCTATCTTCAAGCCGACATTCATGTGAACAGCAAGACACCCAAAAAAACCCGGCCACGAAGGCCGGGTAAAACGACAGCAACCCGCTGTCGAGAGAGCACAGGTTTACCGAATCAGGAAAGGAGGATCAGTGGTGGAAGCGCTCCGCCGCCTCGCGAGCCAGCAAGCGGATGGCGTCCCAGTCCTCGGCGTCGACCAGGGACTTGGGCGTGAGCCAGGAGCCGCCCACACACATCACGTTCTTGAGCGCCAGGTAGTCCTCGGCATTGTTGATGCCGATGCCGCCGGTGGGGCAGAAGCGCGCCTCGGGAATCGGGCCGGCGAAGGACTTGAGGGCCTTGATGCCGCCGCTGGCTTCGGCCGGGAAGAACTTGAAACGGCGATAGCCGTACTGCCAGCCGGTCATCAGCTCGGAGACGGTCGCCACGCCGGGCAGCATCGGCACCGGGCTGGTGACGCCGTAGCGATAGAGCGCCTCGGTGGTGCCGGGCGTCACCACGAAGTCGGCGCCCACCTCCTCGGCCTGGCGATACTGGGCCGGCGTGAGCACGGTGCCCACGCCGATGCTGGCCTGGGGCAGCGCCTCGTTGATGCGCTTGATCGCCTCCAGGGCACAGTCGGTGCGCAGGGTGATCTCCAGCACGGTCAGGCCGCCATCGTAGAGGGCGCGGGCCAGGGGCACGGCGTCCTCGATGCGCTGGATGGCGATGACCGGGATCACCTCGGCCTTGAGGCAGATGCTGTCCAGTTCGGTGGTACGGGTCGAGGGCAGCTGCTTGTCGATGCTCATGGTGTCACTCCAGAATTCAGGGGGCCCAATAGGTCGCCAGCGGGCAGGAAAGGAAGGCCCGGATCGGCAGCTCGCGGACGTCGTCACCGGTCAGCGCCCGGGCCAGCACGGCACGCTTGTCGCCGCCGGTGATGTGCAGCACATGGCGACGGGCCCGGTGCAGGCGACCGGCGCTCAGAGTGATGCGCGGCTGGGGCTGGCTGGGGGTACGGACCGCCACCGCCGCGGCATCGGTGGCCAGGGCCAGGTCGAGTTCGCGGCTGTCGGGGAACAGCGAGGCGGTGTGGCCGTCGCCTCCCATGCCGAGGATCACCACGCTGGCCGGCCAGGCCAGCCCGGCGACCCGCTCGGCCACCGCCTCCGCGCCTTGCTCCGGGGTCGCGTCGGCGGTGGTCAGCGGCACGAAGGTGGCGGCGGCGGCCGGTCCCTGCAGCAGGTGGGCTCGCACCAGGCGGGCATTGCTGTCATCCGCGTCCTCGGCCACCCAGCGCTCGTCGGCCAGCGTCACCTGGACGCGCGCCCAGGGCAGCTCGCAGGCCGCCAGGGCCGCGAAGAAGGGCACCGGCGTGGAGCCACCGGAGACCACCAGCAGGGCATTGTCCTGACGGGCCAGGTCGGCCCGCAGGGCCTCGGCCACGGCCTCGGCCAGCTGACGGGCCAACTGGTGGCGGGGGGAATCACTCATCTCGTCTCTTCCTCCAGGTAGGCCCGATAAGCCGAAGGCGCATCGGGCGTATTGTGCCCGGTGCGCTGGCGCTTACCAGGCCTACGCTCAAGCGGCTTTGATATTTTCTAATAATCCTCATACCAGCTGCGGCCATCCTGGGTGATCATGGCGGTCTTGAGAGAGCCACCGCCGGGTCCCTGGGGCCGCTCGCCGTGCCTCAGTAGTCTTCATACCAGCTGCGGCCATCCTGGGTGATCATGGCGATGGAGGCCACGGGCCCCCAGGAGCCGGCCGGATAGCGCCGCGGCGGCTCGTCGCGGTCGGCCCAGGCGGCGACCAGGCTGTCGCACCACTGCCAGGCGTGCTCGACCTCGTCGCGTCGCACGAAGAGATATTGCTGCCCCTTCATCACCTCGAGCAGCAGTCGCTCGTAGGCATCCGGGATGCGGGTCTTGGGGAAGGCGCTGCTGAAGTCCAGGTGCAACGGCCCGCGACGCAGGCGCATGCCCTTGTCCAGGCCACTGTCCTTGGTCAGCACCTCCAGCGCGATGCCCTCCTCCGGCTGCAGGCGGATCACCAGCTTGTTGGCGGCCAGCCCCCGCTGGTCGGGGTCGAAGATGTAGTGCGGCTGCTGGCGGAAGTGGATGATGATCTGCGAGAGCTTCTCCGGCATGCGCTTGCCGGTGCGCAGGTAGAAGGGCACCCCGGCCCAGCGCCAGTTGGCCACGCCGGTCTTCATCGCCACGAAGGTCTCGGTATGGCTCTGGGTATTGGCCCCCTCCTCCTCCAGGTAGCCCGGTACGGCCTGGCCATCCGTGGTACCGGCCATGTATTGGCCACGCACCACGTCGCGCCCCAGCATGTCGTCAGTGAAGGGCTTGAGCGCCTTGAGCACCTTGACCTTCTCGTCGCGGATGGCGTCGGCATCCAGGTTGGCCGGCGGGTCCATGGCGATCAGGCAGACCAGCTGCAGCAGGTGGTTCTGCACCATGTCACGCAGCTGGCCGGCCTCGTCGAAGTAGCCCCAGCGCCCCTCGATGCCGACCTTCTCGGCCACGGTAATCTCCACGTGAGAGATGTTGTTCTGGTTCCACTGGGTGCCGAACAGCGGGTTGGCGAAGCGCAGCGCGATGAGGTTCTGCACCGTCTCCTTGCCCAGGTAGTGATCGATGCGATAGACCCGGGACTCGGGGAACACCGCGCCGATGGCATCGTTGACCTCGGCGGAGGAGTCGAGGTCGAAGCCGATGGGCTTCTCGACCACCACCCGGCTCTGCTCGTCGAGGCTGCCGCTGGCCTCGAGGTGGCGGCAGATGTCGCCATAGATCTTGGCGCCCACCGAGAGGTAGACCACCATGGGGCGCAGCAGGCCCTGCTGGCGCCACTCGCGGATGGCGCCGTAGCCCTCGGGCTCGGTGAAGTCGAGCTGCATGAAATCCAGACGGGCCAGAAAACGCTTGAGCACGGCCTGGTCGAGCTCATCGGCCTTGACGTGGGTCTTGAGCGCCGTCTCGACCCTGGCCACAAAGGCCTCGCGATCGAGTTCCTGGCGTGCCAGTCCCAGCAGGCGGGTATCGGTATCCAGCAGGCCCTCGCGGTCGAGCTGGTAGAGCGCCGGATAGAGCTTGCGCTGGGCCAGGTCACCGAGAGCGCCGAACAGCGCCAGGTCGATCTCCGTGCCGCCGGCGTCGGTGGGCTTGGCCTCGCCGAGTCGATTGCGTTGTGTCATGTCCGCCCCATCTGGTTAACTTACCTAAAAAATAGCGCATGAAGGGCAAGCCTTGCAAACTATTTGTGTAAGTTTACAACAAAATGGCCATCCGCTGGCAGCCTCCCTCCGCTCCCTTTGCGCATACCTCAGCATAGCCAGCATAATGTAGTTAAATCACCACATCACCCGTGTTTCACCCTCGCGCCGCCGATGGCGCCCCCGTCATCACGGAGACATCAACGCCCATGGTCCGACACGATCTGCTCGACCGCATCCGCCGGCAGCTCGACGAGCTCAACCGATCCGAACGCAAGGTGGCCGACGTCATCCTGGCCGACCCGACTTCAGCCACCAGCATGAGCATCGCCAGCCTAGCCCAGCTGGCCTCGGTCAGCGAACCCACGGTCAACCGCTTCTGTCGCAGCTTCGAGGCCAAGGGCTACCCCGACTTCAAGATCAAGCTGGCCCAGAGCCTGGCTGGCGGCACGCCGTACGTCAGCCAGGCGGTGGAACCCGGCGACTCCGCCGCCGAGTACACCAACAAGATCTTCGGAGCGACCATCGCCGCTCTGGACCAGGCCCGCCGCGAGGTGACCCCCGAGCGCATCGAGCGCGTGGTCGACTACCTGATCCAGGCCAGGCACCTGCACTTCTTCGGCCTGGGAGCCTCCGGCGCCGTGGCGCAGGATGCCCAGCACAAGTTCTTCCGCTTCAACCTGCCGGTCACTGCCTATGTCGACGTGCTGATGCAGCGCATGGTGGCAGCCGCCTGCCACACGGGTGATGTGGTGGTAGTACTCTCCTGGACCGGACGCACCCGGGATCTGGTGGACATCGCCCAACTGGCGCGGGAGAACGGCGCCGTAGTGCTCGGCATCACCGCCCCGGATTCGCCGCTGGCCGCCGAGTGCACCGAGACCCTGGAAGTCGCCACGCCTGAAGACACCGACTACTACATGCCCATGACCTCGCGGATGATTCAGCTCGCGCTGATCGATGTCCTGGCCACCGGGGTGACCCTGCGCCGCGGCGAGGATTTCCTGCCCCATCTCAAGAAGATCAAGGACAGCCTGCAAGCGACACGCTACCCCGTAAGTGGTCGCGACGACCACTCATGAGAGGCCAGGGCGGGCTACCGCAGTTGGATCTGACGAGGGGCGCCGGGGACAGGTCGTAGAGGGGATCCTGGTATACCGCTATCTGCGATAGCCCTACCTGAGAGGCCTCCCGACTTGCCAGGCCGGCGCCGAGCCACAACAATGGCCAGCCTATCACCCACTTCCGGAGACCGAGATGCGCTGGCTTGCCGCTTCCACCGTTGTTCTCACCCTGTTCGCCCAGAGTGTCGCCGCCGATACCTTCCGCTTCACCGCCATTCCCGACGAGGACCAGTCGCGACTGGTCGAGCGCTTCTCCAAGGTCGCCGACTACCTCGAGGAGCGCCTCGACGTGGAGGTGGAGTACGTGCCGGTGAAGTCCTATGGCGCCACGGTCACGGCCTTTCGCAACGACCAGGTCCAGTTGGCCTGGTTCGGCGGCCTCTCCGGCGTTCAGGCGCGACGCCTGGTGCCGGGCTCCGTGGCCGTGGCTCAGGGCAGTGAAGACGCCGCGTTCAAGAGCTACTTCATCGCCCACCGCTCCACCGGCCTCGAACAGGCCGAGGCGCTGCCCGCGGCCATCGAGGGCATGAGCCTGACCTTCGGCTCGCGCACCTCCACGTCCGGGCGGCTGATGCCCGAGCACTTCCTGCGTCAGCGCTTCGGTCAGGCCCCTGACACGCTCTTCTCGCGGGTCGGCTTCTCCGGCGACCATTCGCGTACCATCGCCCTGGTGGAGGCCGGCACCTGGGATCTGGGGGCGGTCAACTTCAGCGTCTGGGAGGCCGCGGTGGAGGACGGCCGGGTGGATACCGACAAGGTCGAGGTGATCTGGGCCACCCCGCCCTACCCGGACTACAACTGGACCCTGCGCGGCGATGTCGATGAACGCTTCGGCGAGGGCTTCAGCGACCAGGTCCGCACGGCCCTGCTCGAGATGGACGACCCCGAGTTGCTGGCGAGCTTCCCTCGGGAGGGCTTCATTCCCGCCGACAATGCCCTCTACGTCCCCATCGAAGGCATCGCGGAAGAGCTCGGCCTGCTGCGCTGATGGGTGAGTCCCGCGACACCCTGCTCTCGCTTGCGGGCGTCGACCTGGTCCATGGCGACCGGGTGGTGCTGCCGGGACTGCACCTCGACCTGCGGCGCGACGAGCGGGTCGCCCTGCTCGGCCCCAGCGGGGCCGGCAAGTCCACCCTGCTCGGCGTCCTGCGCCGGCGCTTGGGCGACAGCGCCGCCTGGTGTCCCCAGCAGCATGGCCTGGTGCCTCAGCTGGCGGTCTATCACAACGTCTACATGGGACGGCTGGCCGAGCACTCGGCCCTGGCCAACCTGTGGAACCTGGTGCGCCCGCTGCCCGGACCCTGGCGCCAGGTCGCCGAGCTCTGCGACGCCCTGGGCCTGGAAGGACTGATGCGCCGCCCGGTCGGCCAGCTCTCCGGCGGCCAGCGCCAGCGGGTGGCCATCGCTCGAGCCCTCTATCAGCAGCGAGAGCTGTTCCTCGGCGACGAGCCGGTGGCCAGCGTCGACCCCCACCAGGCGCTGCGCCTGCTGGCGCTGATCGAGGCGCGCCACGCCACCTCGGTGATTGCCCTCCACCAGCGAGAACTGGCGCTCAGCCACTTCGACCGGGTGTGGGGCCTGCGTGACGGCCGGCTGGTGATCGACGCCCCGGCCCGCGAGCTGACCCTGGCAGACCTGGACGGCCTCTACCCGGATGCCGATGGCCAGACCGGCGAAGCCCGCTCCCGGGGCCGGCCATGACCCTCGCCGACCATCGCACGCCGGCGCCCCGACCGGGCTGGCTGGCCGGGCAGAGCACCGGCGTGCGCCTGGCTCGCCATACCCTGACGCTGGTGGCCCTGGCGGTGGTGCTGGTGCCCTTCGCCGACCTGGCAGTCCTGACCCGCGACCCCTGGGCAGAGCTGGCGCGCATGGCCAAGGGGCTGGCCTGGCCCGCCTGGGGGGCGATGGAGTCACCGCTGGAGGCCCTCGGCTTGACGGTCGCCGTGGCCCTGTGGGGCACGCTGGGCGGAATAGTGCTGGGTTTCCCGCTGGCCCTGCTGTTCGCCCGCTCGCGGCTGATCCGCGCCGGCTGCGCCTTCGTGCGGGCGATCCATGAGCTGTTCTGGGCGTTGCTCTTCCTGCAGGTGTTCGGCCTCTCCGCCGCCACCGCGCTGATGGCCCTGGCGATCCCCTATGCCGGCATCTTCGCCAAGGTCTTCGCGGAGATCCTCGAGCAGATCCCCGGCGCGCCGCGAGACGCCCTGCCGCCCGGCGTCTCGCGGCTGTCGCGCTTCGTCTATGCGGAGCTGCCGCTGGCCTGGACGCGGCTCGCCGCCTACACCCGCTACCGCTTCGAGTGCGCGCTGCGCGCCAGCGTGCTGCTGGGCTTCGTCGGCCTGCCGACCCTGGGCTTCCAGCTCGAGACCGCCTTCCGCGAGGGGCGCTACCATGAGGCCGGGGCGCTGCTGTGGCTGTTCTACCTGCTGATCGCCAGCCTGCCCTGGTGGGGCCACCGGCGGCTGATGCCGCTGCTGGTGCTCGGCGGGGCCTTCCTGCTGGGCCCCTGGCCGGCGGTGGATGGCGGCCTCTTGTGGCGCTTCGTCAGCCAGGATATCTGGCCGCCAGCGCTGCTCGAAGGCGACTGGCGAGGCCTCATCGACTGGCTGGCACGCATCCCCGACCTGGCCCCGGCCATCGGCAACACCCTGCTGCTCGGCCTGCTGGGCAGCGTGGGGGCGCTGCTGGTGGCCCTGGCGCTGTGGCCGCTGGCCTGTCGCCACTTCGGCAACCCGGTGACCCGCCTGGTCGGCCGGGGGCTGCTGCTGTTCCTGCGCTCGACCCCCGAGCTGATGCTGGCCTTCTTCTTCCTGCTGCTGCTGGGGCCGTCGCTGCTGCCCGCCTGGCTGGCGCTGGCGCTGCACAACGGCGCGCTGATCGCCTTCCTGGTGGCCCGCCACGCGGACGCCATCACCCCCGGCATGCCGGGGGTGAACGCCCCGGGCCGGTTGGCCTACGAGCTGCTGCCACGGCTCTATCCGGGCATGCTGGCGCTGCTCTACTACCGTGCCGAGGTGATCCTGCGCGAGACGGCCATCCTGGGCATGCTGGGGGTGGCCACCCTGGGCTACTACATCGATGCGAACTTCGAGTACCTGCTGTTCGACGTCGCCTTCTTCCTGCTGCTGGTCACCGCGGCCCTCAACATCGCCGTGGATGCCCTCTCGCGACGGCTGCGCCCGCGAGAGACCGCCATCATCGACGACCCCTGCCAGCGCTAGGGATCGTCGCCACTCCCGGCGCCGGGCGTCACTCGGCGCAATCGATGCACTTCAGCACCAGGGGGTCGCCTTCCAGGCGCCTGGTGCCGATCCATTCACCACACTCGATGCACTCGCCATACTCGCCCTTCTCGATGCGCGCGAGGGCCCCCGTGATGCGCCGCAGGGCCAGCTGGCGACGCTGCTCCTCGGCCTTGGCCATGGCCTGCCCCTGCATGGCATCCATGCGCGACAGCCGCCCTACCGAGGTCTGGTCCAGCATCACGGTGTCGCGGGAATCGCGACTGGCGTCGCTCAGCTCGAGCAGTTCGGCGCGCAGCGCGTGCAACCGCCTCACCACGGCGTCCATATCCAGCTCAGGATGGTTCATCATCGCCTCCATTTCCGGAATCTTTAGATCAGCTCGGCACGCCACCGTATGCACTCAAGCTGATATCCTGGGTCGCTTTCACCGGCAGGGCCGCCATGGCTCCATCTTGCCACCGCGGCCCTGCCGTCGCACTCCCGTCTTGCCATCCAACACTCACCGGAGGTCACCATGGGTTACCGCACCCTGCTGCGGGATCATCGCGGGCTGCTGGGTATCGCCTTCCTGGCGATGTTCACCTCGAGCCTCGGCCAGAGCTTCTTCATCGGCCTATTCCAGGCACCGATCAGCACGCACCTGGGACTCTCCGCCGGGCAGTTCGGCACTGCCTATGCCGGGGTGACCCTGGTCGCAGGGTTCGCCGTGCTTCGCCTGGGCCCCAGCATCGACTGGGTCGCTCCGCGACGCTTCGCGCTGGTGGTACTCGCTGCACTGCTCGCCGGCATCCTGCTGTTGACCGCCGCCCCCTGGTGGGGGCTGGGGCTTCTTGGCCTGGGGCTGGTGCGCTTCTGCGGCCAGGGCATGATGACCCACCTGGGCAACACCCTCGCCGGGCGGGAGTTCGTCACCATGCGCGGCCGCGCCCTGGGCCTGGTCAGCACCGGCATCATGCTCGGCGAGACGGCCCTGCCACCGCTGATGGCGGCGATGCTGGTGTGGCTGGGATGGCGGGAGCTGTGGTGGCTGCTGATAGTCTTCCTGGCGCTATTCTGGGTGCCACTAATGCTTCGCGGCCCCTGGCCGAAGGCACCGGGCAAGCGCCCGGCGCGTGGCCAGCGCCGCCAGGGTCCGCGCCCCTTCCGCGAGGCGCGCTTCTGGCAGTTGCTGCCGCTGCTGATGATCCTGCCGGTGACCATGACCGGGCTCTTCATCTACCAGGCACGCATGACCGACGACCTGGGCAGTTCGCTCACCGTCTATGCCCTGGCCCTGACTGGCATGGGACTGGCCAAGCTGCCCGGTGCCCTGCTGGGTGGGCGTTGGGTCGACCGGCTCGGCCCGGTACGCCTGGCAAGGCTCTACCTGCTGCCCTACGCGCTGGCCCTCGTGGTGGCCATCAGCGTCGGCGGTCACGCCGGCGTCTGGGCGCTCATGGTGGGCGGGGGGCTCGCCATGGGGGCCCAGGAGTCCATCGCCACCAGCCTGCTGGTGCGCCTGTGGGGCGCCGAGCACCTGGGCACGGTGCGCGCCACCCTGAGCGCCGCCATGGTCTTCTCCACGGGCATCGCTCCAGCCCTGCTGGGCATCGCGCTGGACCTGGGCGCGTCCTTCTCCCATGTCTTGGTCGGCATGCTGGCGCTGCTGGTCATCGGCTGGGCGCTGGCCCAGGGCGTGCTGGCGAGCCCCGAGGCCCGAGGCCCGTAGGGCTTGACACGACGACGCCGGCCCGAGGGCCGGCGTCGCGCGGCGCTGCCGATGGCGATCAGCGTAACAGCAGCACCGGGCCGTTGGCCTTGCGCAGCATGGTGGTGGTGGTGCTGCCCACCAGCAGATGGCGGATGCGCGAGTGGCCATAGGCGCCCATCACCAGCAGGTCGATGGCATGCTCCTCCTGGTAGGTGTGGAGTGTCGCCTCTACCTCGCCGGCGCGGATGGCGCCTTCTGCTTCGTGGCCGGCGTCGCGCAGGGTCTTGAGCGCCCAGTCGAGCTGGGAGCGGTTATCGCCGGTCTCGGCGCCGACGATTACCACGTGCACCGGGATACCGTCGAACAGCGGGCTCTTGGCCAGCATCTCCACCCCCTTGCGGGTGGTCTTGCTGCCGTCGAAGGCAAGCATCACCTTCTCGGGTGTCTTGTAGGTGTCGGGCACCATCAGGATCGGCCGGTGCAGGGTACGCACCGCCCGCTCGAGGTTGGAGCCCAGGTGGTCACTGGCCTGATGCGCGCCCTCGCCACGCTTGCCCATCACCAGCAGGCGGATCTCATCGACCAGTTCCTCCAGGGTCTCCACCAGGGTGCCGTTACGCTGGCGACCGGCGGGCTCGGTCACGCCGTCCTCGACGGCCCGCTCGCGGGCCGCCTTGAGCATCAGCCGGCCCTGCTCCTGGGCCACCTTGGCCCGCTGCTCGTCCAGGTGGGAGAGCTCCTCGAGCAGGTGCTCCCTGGCCCCGAGCCCGATATTCCCGGAGAGATCCGCTTCGGCGGTCTGAGGATGGTTGTCGTTCACATGCAGGAAGGTCAGCGGGGCACCCAATGCCAGGCTGGCCCAGGCGGCGTAGTCACACACTCCTTCCGAGAACTTCGAGCCGTCGATGGCGGCCATCACCTGTTCGGTCATCGTCTTGTCCTGAAGCTGGCGTTTATGATCATCTCTTCACCTTCTACATCATCCATGCGGGGGTCAATGGCCGCCCATCAGCTTCTCGACGGCCTCGGGGTCGTCATGTACCGCATAGCGGTCGACGATGGTGGCGCTGGCCTCGTTGAGGCCGATCATCTCCACCTCGGTGCCCTCGCGGCGGAACTTGATCACCACCCGATCCAGGGTCTGGACGGCGGTGATGTCCCAGAAGTGGGCCCGCGACAGGTCGATGGTGACCTTCTCCACCGTCTCCTTGAAGTCGAAGGCCTCGCCGAAACGCTCGGAGGAGGCGAAGAACACCTGTCCCACCACGTTATAGATGCGACGGCTGCCCTCGTCGGCCTCCTCGCTGCCGATGTAGAGGATGTTGCCCACCTTGTTGGCGAAGTTCATGGCCGCAAGCAGCACGCCGACGAAGACGCCGATGGCCAGGTTGTGAGTCACCACCACCACCACCACGGTGGCCACCATCACCATGTTGGTGCTCATGGGGTGCTTCTTGAGGTCGCGGATCGACGACCAGCTGAAGGTCCCGATGGCGACCATGATCATCACCGCCACCAGGGCCGCCATGGGGATCTGGGAGACCCAGTCGGCCAGGAACACCACCATCATCAGCAGTGCCACACCAGCGATCAGGGTGGACAGGCGCCGGCGCCCCCCGGACTTGATGTTGATCACCGACTGGCCAATCATCGCGCAGCCCGCCATGCCACCGAGCAGGCCGGCGCCGATGTTGGCGATGCCCTGCCCCTTGCACTCGCGGTTCTTGTCACTGCGGGTGTCGGTCAGGTCGTCGACGATGGTAGCAGTCATCATCGACTCCAGCAGGCCCACCACGGCCAGCATCAGTGAGTAGGGCAGGATGATCATCAGCGTCTCGAGGTTGAGCGGGACCTCGGGCCACAGGAAGACCGGCAGGCTATCCGGCAGCTCGCCCATGTCGCCGACGCTGCGAATCTCCATGCCGGTCAGCATGTAGACCGCGGTGAGCGCCAGGATGCAGACCAGCGGCGAGGGCAGCAGCTTGCCCACTACCGGCAGGTAGGGGAAGCCGTAGATGATCGCCAGGCCGGCCGCCGTCATGGCGTAGACGTGCCAGGTCACGCCGGTGAGCTCGGGCAACTGGGCCATGAAGATCAGGATCGCCAGGGCATTGACAAAGCCGGTGACCACCGAGCGCGACACGAAGCGCATCAGCTCGGCGAGCCTGAGATAGCCCGCGAGGATCTGGATGATGCCGGTGAGCAGGGTGGTGGCCAGCAGGTACTCAAGACCGTGCTCCTTGACCAGGGTGACCATCAGCAGCGCCATGGCGCCGGTCGCCGCGGAGATCATGCCCGAGCGCCCGCCAGCGAAGGCGATGATCACGCAGATGGCGAAGGAGGCGTAGAGCCCTACCTTGGGGTCGACCCCGGCGATGATGGAGAAGGCGATGGCCTCGGGGATCAATGCCAGGGCGACGACGATGCCCGAGAGCGTGTCGCCCTTGAGGTTGGAGAACCAGCTCAGTTTCATTTTCTCGTACATGCTGCAGTCCAGTCAGGGGGGAGATGGATGGGCCGTGAGGCGTCGGGATCCTGTCGTGCGCATGCCCTTCCCGGCACCCCGGTCGGGCACTGTTGCCAATGGCAGATTCAGGAGATGGCGATGATCGCAAGCACGGGGGCGACAGGGACATCGGCGCGATGTCGAGCGATGACGCACCGGTGACGGTGGCATCGCCGGGAGATGGGGAGGGTGCGCTAGGGCGGCGTGGCCAGCCCTGCCAGGGGAGTCATCACGTGCTGTCGTTTCCCTTGCTCGGCGTCAGTGGGGCATCACGCGACGAAAGTCTGATGCATGCACCCGACAAGAGCGCGGAAGTCTAGCAGAGATACCCTGGCGCTGCATCCGGCCCGCCAGGGCAAGGGAGGCCACGACCGGCTGGCCGTGGCAGGGCGGGCTCAGGAGGCGTCATCCGGCGCGGCGGGCGAGGCCTTCATGTGCTTGAAGGCCTCCAGAAGGTCCATGGGCATTGGAAAGACGACGGTGGAATTCTTGCTCCCCATGTCCCCCATGGTCTGCAGGTAACGCAGCTGCAGCGCCGCGGGGTTGGCAGACAACACATGGGCCGCCTCGACCAGCTTCTGCGAGGCCTGAAGCTCGCCCTCGGCGTGGATCACCTTGGCACGCCGCTCGCGCTCCGCCTCGGCCTGGCGGGCGATGGCGCGGATCATGCTCTCGTCGAGGTCGACGTGCTTGATCTCCACGTTGGCCACCTTGATCCCCCAGCTCTCGGCGGAGCTGTCGATGATCTCCTGGATGTCGTCGTTGAGCTTGTCGCGCTCGGAGAGCATCTCGTCGAGGTCATGCTTACCGAGCACCGAGCGCAGGGTAGTCTGGGCCAGCTGGCTGGTGGCGTTGACGAAGTTCTCCACCTGGATGATCGCTTTCTCCGGGTCCACCACCCGGAAGTAGAGCACCGCATTGACCTTGACGGTGACGTTGTCCTGGGAGATGACGTCCTGCTCCGGCACGTCCATGGTGATCACCCGCAGGTCGACTACCTGCATCTTCTGGATGCCGGGAATGATGATCAGCAGGCCCGGCCCCTTCACCCCCTGGAAGCGGCCGAGGAAGAACACCACCCCGCGCTTGTATTCGGGCAGGATGCGGATCGACGCCGCCAGTAGTATGACCAGCAGGACGACCGGAACGAGATAGGAAATCAACATGGCTTGCTCTCCTTCGATGTGTCCGGCGACGGCAGGCGCCGGGAAACGTGCCGGGGCCTCAGGACGAGTCGTCGAGCGGCTCCACCTCCAGGGTCAGGCCGTCGACCGCCGTCACGCGGACCGTCTGCCCCCGGGTCAGCGGCCGAGTGCTGTGGGCATTCCAGCGCTCCCCCATCAGCCGCACATGGCCTTGCCCCGCGAAATCCTCGAGGGCGGTGGCCTCGCTATCGACGAGCTCCTCCTGGCCGGTCCGGGGCACGCGACGCCGCAGACCGATGAAGCGGGTCATCACCCACAGCATCAGGCCCGCCGCCAGCAAGGCGATGCCGCCGATCATCGGCAGCGAGATGTTCAGGGTGTCCGCGTCCATCAGCATCACCGATCCGATCACGAAGGCGACGATGCCGCCTATCCCGAGAATGCCGAAACTGGGCATCAATGCCTCGCCCACGATCAGCCCCAGCCCCACCAGGATCAGCGCCAGGCCGGCGTAGTTGACCGGCAGTACCTGGAAGGCGAACAGCGCCAGCAGCAGCGAGATAATGCCGATGGTGCCCGGCACCAGGCCGCCCGGATTGGACAGCTCGAAGATCAGCCCGTAGAAGCCGATGATCATCAAAAAATAGGCGACGTTGGGGTTGGTGATCACGGCCAGCAGCTTGGTCCGCCAGCCCGGATCGAAACGCTCGATGACCAGATCGGCCGTGGCCAGGGTACGCTCGCCATCCTCCATCACCACCGTGCGCCCGTCGATCTGGGTCAGTAGGTCGTCCAGGTCACGGGCCACCACATCGACGACGTTCTGCTCCAGGGCTTCCCGGGCGGTGAGGTTGACCGCCTCACGCACGGCCTGCTCGGCCCAGTCGGCATTGCGGCCGTGGCGCTCGGCGAGCGAGCGGATGTAGGCCACCGCGTCCTCCAGCACCTTGCGCTCCATGGCCGTCTCGCCACGACGTTTCTCGGGGGTGCCCGAGTCGCTGGATGCTCCGTTGTCCTCTGCCTGCTCGGTATCGTCAGAAGCCGCCTTGTCATCCGACGCTGGCGTCTCGCCATCATCCGTTGGCTGAGCTGGATCATCCATTCCCGGCAGACCACCACCGCCCAGTTGCACGGGCGTGGCAGATCCGAGGTGGGTGGCCGGCGCCATGGCCGCCACATGGCTGGCGTAGAGCAGGTAGGTCCCGGCGCTGGCCGCCCGGGCTCCCGCCGGGGAGACATAGATGGCAACCGGCACCCTCGAGGACAGCATGGCGCGGATCATCGAACGCATCGAGTCAGAGAGACCGCCGGGGGTGTCCATCTCCACCACCACCAGCGCGGCATCGCGCTCCTCGGCGAGTTCCAGGCCCCGCAGGAAATAGTCGCTGATGGCCGGCCCGATGGCATCGTCGATCGTCATCACCAGAGCGGTGCGTTCACCCTGCTGCGCCTGTACCTGCCAGGCCAGCAGCGCGCCCAGCGCCAGACACAGCAAACTTGCCAGCATCAGGATGCGCCCGGCCCTGCCCCTGCGATCTGGATTCGTCATCTCGTGCCCGCCCTGCAGTGCCTGTCCCTGAGAGCCTCATCGGAGGACAGTGGTTCAGTCATTACCGATATCAGGGTAGGCAGTGGACCCGGGGGCGGCAACAACCTGCCTTCGGTCGAAGGGAAGGAGACGCCCTCGTCGCAAGCAGCCGGGCCCGCCAGCTGGCGGGCCCGGGGACGATGGCAGAGTGCCGAGGGAAGAGATGAACGCGTTCAGCCCCGCCGGCCGGACTCAGAGATCATGTGGCTCTCCCGCGACGCGCTTCTGCACTTCCACCACGTAAGCCGCCAGCGAGGTCAACTCCTCGCCACCCCACTCGAGCGGCTCGGCCGCCATCGGCGCTACCATGCAGATCTGCACCATCTCGTCGGCATGCACTTCCGCCATGCCGAACTGGTTGGCGCCCATCGCTACCCGATGGGGGAAAGGCTGTTCGAATGTCGGGTTGTAGCCCATGTCCTGACCGTCACTGCCGTGGCAGCTCGCACAGGCCAGGCCGTTGCTGCTCAAGGAGGTGTCGTAATAGAGCGCCTCGCCTCGGGCCAGCATCTCCTGGGGATTGTCGCCGGTCTCGCTGTAAGCCGGCGAATACCCCTCGGGCCTTGCCACCGCGGCGCTATCGCCTCCCTCCGCCTCACCTTCGGCTTCACCCTCTGCCTCACCTTCCGCTTCACCCTCTGCCTCGCCTTCCGCTTCACCCTCTGCCTCTGCCTCGCCCTGGGCTTCTCCCTGCGCCTCGGCGGCCCCCTCTGCGTGGTTGCTGGCCAGCATCAAGGACGCATCGGAGGGCGAGGTAAAGTCGGCAATGGCCGCGTCATCGCCTGCCGAGGCCTGAAGGACGGCGCCCCCCGCCACCAGGGCAAGCAGCGGGGCCGTGTAGGCCAGTCGCCGATTCAGGCGGCCCAGGAGCTTACGGCGTTGTTCGTCATGCTGTGACATATTGTTCACCTTCGCTTGTGTTCATCCAGAAGATATCCGGAGCCCTCGCTCCACCGTGTCGCAACAACGGTTCCCTTATGTCGATGACGATGCCCCAGGCTTACAGCTGGCCGACATGCAGCAGGTCATCGGGGAGACGCCGATATGTAAGGAACGCCTTGCGCCGCACGACCCTCCATTATCGACCGTAATAACATCACCCGAGGAGCGACATGCCGGATATCGCCGTTCGCCCTGCTTTGCCAGAGGCCCGACCGGATCTCTGCCATCCCCTGGCAGTGGCCCTGCGCTACGCCGGTCATGACGCGGACATTCAGGCCATGTATCCGATGGCCGATACGGGCCTGGCCCATCACCATGTGTGGCTCGAGCGACAACAGATCGACTGGGTGGCACGATTACCCAAGCAGAGCCAGATGCGACTCGACCCCGCCGCCAACCTCGACTACCAGGCGGCCTGCTTCTCCCGCGCCAGCCAGGGCGGCCATGCCCCCTCGCTGCACGGTCTGCTGCCGCCGAGCCCGTCGCTGCCGCGTGGCGGGCTGCTGGTCAGTGCCATCCGGGGTCGCCCGGCGCGACTCCCGGATGACCTTCCCGACATCGCCGAGGCGCTGGCCAGCTTCCATGTACTGGACGTGCCCGATGCCGAGGCGCGCCCGCCATTGCTGTCACCCGCCGACCCCTGGACGGCGATGCTCGAGGAGGTCAGGGACCAGGCACGCTTCCTCGTCCAGGCCGGGCTCGAAGCGGACGCCCGAGCGCTGATCGAGGCCGAGCTGGACGCCCTGCCGGAACGGCTGCCTGCCGGGCCTGGCGCCGAGCCGCGACTGATCAGCTTCGATGCCCATCCCGGCAACTTCCTGGTCACCGAGTCCGGACGCGCGGTGCTGGTGGACCTGGAGAAATGCCGCTACGGCCTGGCAGGCTTCGACCTGGCTCACGCCAGCCTCTACACCTCGACGACCTGGGACCTGCAGAGCCGCGCCGAACTGCTTCCCGCCGAGGTCGCCGCCTTCTACCGTCACTGGATGGCCGCCACGGGCTTCGACGGCGACACCGATACGCTTCTGGCATGCCGGCGGGCCATGTGGCTCTGGTCGCTGACCTGGTGCGCCAAGTGGCGAGCCAGTAACCTTCACTCCCGGGATGCCCATGCCCGCGGCGAGGACTGGTCCGCCGAGCTGAGCGACGATGCCCTGATCGCCCACGTTCGAGACCGGGTCGACCACTACCTTTCCGTGGCCGTGATCGAGCATGTACAGCGAGAGTTTCGCACTCTCGAGCAGGTGCTCGACGGCTGATAGCGAAAGTCAGATAGCGCATCACCGAGCGTATTCCACCCCAACATTGCCCATCACCAGAGAGGAACCCTAGATGCCGATTCGCCTGTTGGCTGCCGCCACGCCCATCGCCCTCCTGCTCTCCGGTCCTGTCGCCGCGGGCCCCGATCCAACCGACTGGGAGGCGGTGCTCGACGAGGCCCGAGGCCAGACGGTCTACTGGTATGCCTGGGCGGGTGAACAGCGCACCAACGACTATATCGATTGGGTGGCCGGGCGGGTCGAGGAGCAGTTCGATATCGAACTCACCCATGTCAAGATCGGCGACACCGCCGAGGCGGTCTCCCGGGTACTGGCCGAGAAACAGGCCGGCAACCATGGCCAGGGAAATGTCGACCTGATCTGGATCAACGGCGAGAACTTCGCCACCATGAAGGCCAACGACCTGCTGTTCGGTCCCTTCGCCGAGTCGCTGCCGAACTTCGCGCTCACCCACCCCGAGCACAACCCCGAGGTCGTCACCGACTTCACCCTGCCCACCGAGGGCTACGAATCCCCCTGGGGACGGTCGCAGATCACCTTCTACTATGATAGCAACGAGCTCCGCGGGGATAGCAACGAGCTCCGCGGGGATAACCAGCAGGTGGCGGCGCCTCCACAAGACATGTCTGCCCTGCTGGAATGGGCCGCGGCCAACCCCGGACGCTTCACCTATCCGCGGATCCCCGATTTCACCGGCAGCACCTTCCTCAAGCAGGCCCTGATCGAGCTGAGCGACGAGGACGAGGCCCTCTATGCGCCGGTCGAGGAGAGCAACTTCGCGGCCGTCACCGCCCCGCTGTGGGACTACCTGGACGCGCTACACCCTCACCTGTGGCGCAGCGGACGGCAGTTCCCCGCCACCGGACACGAGATGCGCAGCCTGATGGGTGACGGTGAATTGTCGCTGGCCTTCACCTTTACGCCCTCCGAGCCGGCGGCGGCAGTCGCCGACTTCGAACTGCCGGAAAGCACCCGCAGCTATGTGCCCCAGGGCGGCACCCTGGGCAACGTGCACTTCGTGGCCATTCCCTTCAACTCGCCCCACAAGGCCGGTGCCCTGGTGATCGCCGACTTCCTGCTCTCGCCAAAGGCCCAGGCCCACAAGCAGGACCTCGACGTCTGGGGGGATCGCACCGTGCTCGACGTGGCGCGTCTCGATGACGACAGCCGGGCCCTGTTCTCCCTGGACGAGCGCAACCCGGCAATGCTGCCGCCCGGCGCCTTGCAGCGCACGCTGCCCGAGCCGCATCCCAGCTGGATGACAGCTCTGGAGGACGCCTGGAAAGCCCGCTACATCGGCAACTGATGGCGAGGCACCACGCCCCGACCACTCCCGCAACGAGGCGCGCTCGATGATGCTGCGCCTGGCTCCGGTACTGATCGTGCTGCTACTGGTCGCGCCGATCCTGGCCGGCCTGGGCATGGTCTTGCTGCCGGCCTTCGGCTACCTGCCGGCGCTGGGCAGGGAGAGCCTGACGCTCGCCCCCTGGCAGGCCCTGTTTGCCGAGCCAGGCATCTGGCGCTCGGTTACCATCAGCCTCGCCAGCGGACTGCTCGCCACCGCCATCTCGCTGGCAGTGGTCTTGCTCTACCTGGCCGCCGCGACCGGCAGCCGGCTCGACCGTTGGATCCGGCGACTGGTCTCGCCACTACTCTCCATTCCCCATGCCGCCGCGGCCTTCGGCCTGGCCTTCCTGATCTCCCCCTCGGGGCTGGTCGCACGTCTCGCCTCGCCGGGGCTGACCGGCTGGGAGCGCCCGCCGGACCTGCTGATCGTCCACGATCCCTGGGGGCTGTCGCTCATCGCGGGGCTGGTCATCAAGGAGATTCCCTTCCTGCTGCTGATGAGCCTGGCGGCCCTGCCTCAGCTCGATCCCGAACGGCGAATCGCCATGGCCCGCTCACTGGGCTACCGCCCGACCCTGGCCTGGTGGAAAGTCGTCGCGCCATCGCTCTATCCGCTGATCCGCTTGCCGGTCTACGCGGTGATCGCCTACGCCTCGTCGGTGGTGGATGTAGCGATGATCCTCGGCCCCACCCTGCCCCCTACACTTGCCGTGTCGATACTTACCTGGTTCAGCGACCCAGATCTCGACAAGCGCTTCCTGGCCTCGGCCGGCGCGATCCTGCAACTCGGCGTCACCGCCGCGGCACTGGCGATCTGGTGGGGACTGGAGCGGGCCGCAAAGCGGCTGATGGGTCTCTGGATCGAACGCGGCGAACGGCATCGGGGCGAGACGTGCCTGCATCTCGCCGGCAAGCTGTGGATCCTGCTGGCCACGGTGATCGCCTTCGTCGGCATCGCCGGCCTGGCGATCCACTCGGTGGCCGGCTTCTGGCGCTTCCCCGAGGCCCTGCCGGAAAGCTTTACCGCCGCCCACTGGGCCCGGGTCCTGCCCTCACTTGCCGGGCCGGTCGCCTCGACGGCGCTGATCGCCCTGTGTGCGACGCTGCTCGCCATGGCCCTGGCCCTAGCGGCACTCGAACACGAGCAGCGCAGCCGCCGGCCCCCCTCTCGGGCCCTGTGGCTGCTCTACCTGCCGCTGATCGTGCCACAGGTCGCCTTCCTGTTCGGCCTGGTGGTAGTGATGGAGCAGCTCGGCATGCGACCGACCCATGCACTGGTCGCCTTCGGCCACCTACTGTTCGTGCTGCCCTACGTGTTCCTCTCGCTCTCCGAGGCCTACCGGCGCTTCGATCCACGCTGGTCGCGGCTGGCCCTGACGCTCGGGGCCTCGCGCAACGGGGCCTTCTGGCGGATACGCCTGCCGATGCTGCTGGCGCCGATCCTCACCGCCCTGGCCGTGGGGCTGGCGGTCAGCATCGGCCAGTACCTGCCCACCCAGCTGCTGGGGGCAGGACGCATCACCACCGTCACCACCGAGGCGGTCTCGCTGGCTGCCGGCGGTAACCGTCATGTCATCGGCGTCTGGGCACTGGTCCAGGCCTGCCTGCCCCTGGCAGGCTTCATCATCGCCATCGGCCTGCCCAGATTGCTATGGTCGCGGCGACGCGGCATGCAGGGAGCTCCATGAACGCCACCCATCGCCTCGAACTTCGTGACATCTGCCTCCAGCTGGGCGACCAGGTCCTGGTGGAGCTGGATGCCGAGATCGCTCCCGGTGAGGTCCTCACCGTCATGGGGCCTTCCGGTTCGGGCAAGTCGACCCTGCTCGCCTACCTCGCCGGCTTCCTCGCTCCTGCGTTCCAGGCTCGCGGCCGGGTGATGCTCGACGGCCGCGACATCAGCGGCCTGCCGGCCGAACGGCGCGGCATCGGCCTGCTGTTCCAGGACCCGCTGCTCTTTCCCCACTTGTCGGTGGGCGGCAACCTGCGCTTCGGCATGCCCGGGGCCAGCGCCGACAAGGCCGCGCGGGTCGAGCAGGCCCTGGCAAACATCGGCCTTGCCGGCTTCGGTGCGCGCGACCCGGCCACCCTTTCCGGCGGCCAGAAGGCCCGGGTGGCGCTGATGCGCCTGCTGCTGTCGGCCCCCTGTGCGGTACTACTCGACGAACCCTTCTCGAGGCTCGACACCCATCTGCGTCACGAGATGCGCCGGCTGGTGTTCGACCGCCTGCGCGAGGCCGGCTTGCCCAGCCTGCTGGTCACCCACGACGCTGAAGACGCCGAGGATGCCGGTGGGCGAGTGATCGAGCTGTCTCACTGAGCCTCTGGGCCCCTGACCCAAGACGGGCTCAGGCTGGTTCCTGCCAGTGCAGCTTGTGGGGGTCGAACCCCCCTATCAGCGCGGGCTTGACGACCTCGAACCAGGGGGAAAGATCGAAATCCCGCGGGGTGAACAGCGTATAGTGGCGACGCTGGAATACACTCGCCTCGCCCGCAATGGGGATCGGCAGGATCGGATAGCGAATCGACTGGAAGGCCTCGGCGATCAGGGTCGAACAGATGGCCCGGGTCGGATCACCGCTACCCAGCCCGAGCATGCGTCGCCGCCAGGGGGTGGGTATGGGGGGCAAGGGCAGCAGGTAACGGGCCAGGTCGAGGATGTTGCGCAGGTCATAGCGGTGGCCCACGCGCCCACAGGCAAAGGCGATCAGTCGTTCGAGGTCCTCACGACCCAGGCCAACCGGCCGGCAGATGCGCAGCGGATAGCCCTCGAATTCCTCGAACCCCACCACCCGCACCCCCTCCGCCAGATCTGCCTCGACAAAAACGCCGCCCTGGGGCGAGGCGGCTACCCCGGGACAGCTGTTATCGCCGACATAGAGGGCGGCATGGGACCAGGTGGACTGCGTCAGGTACTTGATCACCGTGCTGATCCTCGAGGAGCCTTCGACCAGCAGGACATCACCAGGCTCGAGACATGACCGGACACCCTCGTCGACGGGCAACAGGGGGCGGTGCCAGGGCCTGGGACAAGACAACCAGCATCCGAGCCCATAACCGCAGCGCTCAAGCATGTTGGACATTGATGGATCCCTCCGGCGACTCAGGAGATGGATAACGCCAGGGCCATGGCCGGTGACGCTGAGAGCAGTAACGCGGTCAGTGTCACCAGGATGCTGCGCGCCCCTTTCATCGCTATCCCCCTCCGCACCGGCGGACTCATTGACCAATACCGCCAGCCTATCGGCGCCTCTGCGTTTCTGTCGTATCGTCAAAGGACGCCTTACAGGCCCGACAGCCACCGCCATATTGTAAGGCTGAGATGGATGATCCGACCCAAGGCATCACCGCACCGATATGCGCATCAGGAGGACCGTCGGCATGACGGACATACCGAGGCTCAGCATCATCATTCCGACACTGGATGAAGCGGCCACCATCGAGGAGCTGCTGACCCGACTGACGCCATGGGAGGCCGACGGCGTAGAGGTAGTGGTCGTAGACGGGGGTAGCCTCGACGATACGGTGGCCCGGGCACGCCCTCTGGCATCAACAGTGATCGTCCGAGCGCCCGGCCGAGCCCGTCAGATGAATGCCGGGGCTGGCGAGGCCCGCGGACATCACCTGCTGTTCCTGCATGCTGACACGCGACTCCCCCCGCGCGCCGACCTGTCGGTCGAGACGGCCCTGTCAGGCCAATGCGTGTGGGGCCGATTCGATGTCCGTCTGGAAGGGAGGCATCCGCTGCTGCCGGTCATCGCCGGCGCCATGAACCTGCGCTCGCGTCTGACGGACATCGCCACCGGCGACCAGGGGCTGTTCATGACCCGCGAGGCCTTTGTCGCCGCGGGTGGCTTTCCCGACCAGCCGCTGATGGAGGACATCGAGATGTCGCGGCGACTCAAGCGGCAATCGCCACCGACCTGTTTGACGGAGAAGGTGACCAGCAGTGGCCGGCGCTGGGACCAACAGGGCGCCTGGACCACCATCCGCCTGATGTGGCGACTGCGCTGGTGCTACTGGCGAGGCGCGGCGGCGGATGACCTGGCCCGGGCGTATCACCATGTCCGCTGACGCTCACGGCTCCTTTCCCTTAGCGATACTGGCCAAGGCACCGATTCCCGGACAGGTGAAGACGCGTCTGATGCCGGTCCTGGGCGCCGAGGGCGCCTGTCGGCTGCACGAGCGACTGCTGCGCCATGCGGTGGCTACGGCCCTTGCGGCGACCTCGCCGCAGTACATCACCCTTTGGACGGCACTGGATCACGCCCATCCCATGTTCCGGGAACTAGCCGATCGGCATGGCCTGAGGCTTCGCGCCCAGCCAGAAGGCGACCTGGGGGAGCGCATATACGTGGCCCTGCAGGCCATGGACGCACCGGGAGTGCTGATCGGCAGCGACTGTCCCGCGCTTACCCCGCCCCTGCTCTGGCGTTGCCAGGCTGCCCTGACGGACGCCGATGCCGTCTTCCTGCCGGTCGAGGATGGCGGCTATGCGCTGGTCGGGGTCCGACGGAACGACCGCCGCCTGTTCACTGCCATCGACTGGGGCACGAACCGCGTCATGGCACAGACGCGCGACCGCACCGATGAGCTGGGCTGGCAGCTGGCCTGCCCCGCCCGGCTCTGGGATGTGGACCGGCCCGAGGACCTTGACCGACTGTCGAATCATCTCGACCTGATCACGGTGCCGGGAGGCTGTTGCCGATGACATGGCCTTCCCGACCCATACATCGGTGTGGCAGTGCGCCTTGATATCGCCTCATGTCTCCCCTGCAGATCGAGATGATATTCCTGTCAAGAGTGGGCAAACCTCATCAAAAAAACCAGCAAATCCATCGCAATCTTCTTGCCAAAACGCCGCCCTTCCCGCATCAAGTTTCGGAGACGATACACAGATAAATCATCAGACTTTCTGATATCACTGATATCGTAGACGCTATAATTCCTGTCGATAACCCTGAGCATCCTGTAAGGAAAGTCTGGCTTGAACGACTCAATCGAGAGACCCTATACCCTGGCTGATACCAACTGCTAGACTTTGCCTGAATCTGGTCCAAGCATCGGCACAGGGAACGAGGGTCTCTTAGATGAACGAAAAAGAAGATAGATTACAAAGACTTACGGCTGTCAGGCCACGTCTGGTCTCCTTTGCTCTCATGCACTTGCGTGATCGGAGCCAGGCCGAGGATGCCGTACAGGAGGCCATGATGTCCGCCATCGAAAAGAATGAAAGCTTCGCTGGGCGATCCGGCTACGAGACCTGGGTCTTCGGCATCCTCAAGTACAAGATCCTCGACGCCATGCGCGTCCAGAAACGTCATAGAAGATGGCAGCCTCTCGAGGATGAGGACGATGACGACGCCATCGACCGGCAATTCCAGCAGAATGGCCGCTGGCAGGAGAGTGCTCGCCCCTCCAGCTGGGGAGAACCCGAGGCGGCCTTCGAGACCGAAAACTTCTGGCAGGTCTTCGATGCCTGCATGATCGCCCTGCCGGACAACGCCGCTAGGGTATTTTCCCTGCGCGAGCTGATGGGGCTCTCCACCGACGATATCTGCCGGGAGCTGGACATCAAGGAAAACAACTGCTGGGTGATACTGCATCGCGCCCGGCTGCGACTCAGGGCCTGCATCGAGAAGGGCTGGCTGAAGGAGGAAACGGCATGATGATGTGCAAGGAGGCGACCCGGCTTATGTCCCTCAGGCAGGACCGCCCTCTCACCTTCCAGGAACGGGTGTCCCTGAGGTTACACCTTTCCATGTGCGGCGCCTGTAGAGAATGCGACAGACAGTTCACGCTGCTTCATGAGGCCGGCAGGCGATTCGGCCCGGAACATGACGCCGAGCAGGACGATGACGGACACTGAAGGCCTGCCACTCCTTCACAGCCGTGATCTCACTGGCCTACGGCAGCGTTTGCCACGCCCTCTAGTACACCGGCGACCTTGTCCAGTGGCAGGTCGCACTCCTCCAGGGAGTGGCGCTCGGCCAGGTAGTGTGGCGAATTCCACTCTAGCCTGACGCCCTCGTCGGTCTCCCGTACTACTATCTTCTGGGGCAGGTCCAGCGCCATGCTTCCTTGGCACTGCATCATCGGCGTACCCACCTGCGGATTGCCAAAGATGAAGGTACGGGTCGCCGGCAACGAGAGCCCCACGCCCTCCGCATTAGCGGTGTGATCGACAACGGTCATCAGGGTCAGTCCCTTGTCCTCGATAGCCTCACGAAGCCGCTCCTCGACACGCTGGATATCGTCGCTCGACTGCAGGTGCATCACCCCGTGCTCTTCCGCCTGCACTACCAGCGGTATAACCATGAACATAGCCATGGCCGTCCCGGTCAGCGTCTTGCGCATGGTATCTCCTCCCTCTGTCCAGCGAATATCCTGTCAGGATGGCCAAGACCCCCGCACAAGGCAAGAAACCCGGGCCTGAGGGATCAGGTCCGGGGTGTTCGCTCCCGTTGGACCACTGCATCCTTAAGAACGATTCGACGTAAAACACCCCCTATCCACGGCAATGAATGGAGTAATCTACCCGATGAGCCGATCCCTTATCCCCTGGTGTCTGATGACATTGACGACCCTGGTGGCAGAACCTGTCATCGCAGCGGGTGACCTGACGTTCTCGCCGGACGATATACTCGCCTGGCCGACACGCAGCTTCGAGGGCGAGACCGAGTACCGGGTCATCGCGCGGGAGGGCATGCGACTCCTCCAGGCCAGCGCCCGGCAACAGGCCTCGGCGAAATACCTGGAACGCGAGGTCGACCTTATCGAGACGCCCTACCTGCAGTGGTGCTGGCAGGTATCGGGGATTCATGAGGGTCTCGATGAGACACAAAAGTCAGGGGACGACTACCCTGCCAGGGTCTATGTGGCCCGCAAGACGGGGCTGCTCCCCTGGCAGGTCGAGTCGGTGAACTATGTGTGGGCCTCGAGCCAGCCAGCAGGATCGGACTGGCCCAATGCCTTTACCTCACGCGCCCAGCTGATGGCCCTGCAGAGTGGCGAGGCCCGCGTAGGAGAATGGGTGGCGGAAGTGCGGGATATCCGCGAGGACTATCAGCGACTCTTCGGGAGCCGCCCGGACCACATCAATGGCCTCGCCCTCATGAGCGATGGCGACAATGCCGGGGTGGATGCCACGGCCTGGTTCACCCACTTGGCCTTCTCCGCGAGTCCCGAGCCGCCCGACTGTCCCTGAACCCGGACGGCGATACTCGACCAATGGCCGGGTATCGCCACTCATCAGCTACAGTGACGACGTGCTTCCCAGCTGACCGGGCCCGGGCGCTGCCTGGCGGCATCCAGGGACAGCCGATCCTCTTCACGGAAGGCCATCGCCAAGAGACTCGCGGCGAAGATGATCAAGGAGGGGTAGAACAAGGCATTGGTACCCTCAAGGTACCATCCCCAGGGATCAATGACCGAGGCACTGACGGCCACCAGCGACGCACCGTTCAGTAGCAGCTGCAGTGGATAGGTCCAGCGGCGTGCCAGACCGATGACGACCAGCAGGCCAACCAGCATTTGGCCGGCACCCGCTAGTGGCAGCAGGGCTTCGGCCGATAGAAATCCGAAATAAAAGTTGTCGACAATGGCCTGGCTGTAATCGGTATTGACGATCTTGTTCACCCCCCAGACCAGCAACAATCCGCCCAGTGATACCCTTAACAACAACAGGCTCAACGTCTTGGTCATCTTTCCTCCTCGATACTCCATGGTGGATTCCACGTTCCTGACATGACACGCCGCCACTCGGTCGCCGGGATCGGCATGTCCTTACGCAAAGAAGTCGGACGGACCGGGGCAAGCGTCCGATCGTCCTGGCTCGGGGTCAGGAGATGAAAATGCGATGGCGCAATTACCGCTGAAGGATATGGCCGACTCGCCGGCATGACCGTCCCGGAGGAGCGGCCGCAGTTGACCAAACGGGGGTGGGGGTTGTTGCGACGGGTCAGCGCCTCAAGTGCCTGAGGTGACGCTCGATGCAGTCACTCCGATTCCTCGGTGGCACGCTTTGCAATGGCAGCGAACAGGGTGTCGAGCTCGCGGCCCACTGTTTCCAGTTCCTCGCCGGCCGTGTCCAAGTAGGGTTCGAGCAAGTGAGTCGGTGTCTTCCAGGAGAGGGTGGCACTGCCGTCGTCATTTTCGGTGACATAGAAGCGCATGGGGGCTTCGATCATCGCCGGGACGCTCAGCCGCAGGATCCGAACCGCATAGTCGTTGCGAAACACGCCGACGACCCGGTTGCCGGGGATGGTGATCCCCCGGTTCGCAGCGGCCACGGTGGGCCCTGCCTCGGTGACCACGAACATGCCCTCGGCCTCGACCGCCTCCTGCAGAGCCTCCAGCAGGTTGTCGTAGGAAAGCGAGGTGGGCGTGACCTGCCAGCCCTGGTCGGGCCAACGGGGTTCGGCACTCACGGGGGCCGCCACGACCAGCACCAGCAGCCAGGTCGCCAGTATCATGCGCATCATCAGGCACTCCTCCGCGAAAGTGGTGAGAGCGGCACCTGCTCCTCAGACGCCCGCTGCCAGTGTCGAAGCGTAGAGGGATGCACCCCGAAGGTCTCGGGCAGGTGGATACCCGACTGCTCGGCCAGCAGGGCAATGATCGCCATGTGATGAATGCTGTGACTGGTCAGGAAGGCAAGCTCTCGGTCCAGGCTTGACGCCAGGGAGAGCCTCTCCTCATCCAGGGGATAGGCCAGGGTCAGCGCGGCCGACGACGGCTCGCCGCCCAGCACCGACAGCCTTGACTCGATGCCGACCAGATGACTCGCCGCTTGCTGCGGCCATTGCTCGAGGGCCTCGTCGCGTCGGCGCTGTTCGTAGTCGATGACCTCCCCTCCTCGGTCGAGCCCCTCGAGGAGGGCATCGTAATGATCGATGATGTGACGCACATGCTTGCCCAGGGTGTGGCGCCCGTGTTCGCCGAACGCCTGCTGATAGATGTCGGGTGAAAGGGACCCGACCATGTCCTTCAGCTGGCAAAGGGTCAGCAGGTTTTCCTCGACGAGACGCACGGTGTCGGGAGACGGCCGGGAGTGGCGTGATGTCATGACGGGGTGTCCTGTGAGTTCCGCTTTGGGTTACGTTATGGGTTACGTTATGGGATCGCTGTGAGGCGGCAGAGGGGAAGAAACCAGACCGCCACCGTGGTGACGGACCTGGTTTCCCGCTGGTAGGGAAGGAAGGGCTCACCCCTCCCCTTCGCCCTCACCTTCTGCTTCACCCTCGCCTTCCGCTTCGCCTTCTGCTTCACCTTCGGCCTCGGCGCCACCTTCGGCGTGGGCCTCGGCAAGCATCAGGGGAGCCTCCTGGCCATTGGTATAGCTCAGATCGGGGGACGTCTCGCTGGCCACGGCCTGGAACGCAGCGCCGCTGGCGACCAAGGCGAGCGCCGGCGCCGTGTAGCCCAGCTGACGGCTGAGGCGACTCAGCAGGCTACGGCGCTTTTCGTCTTGCAGTGTCATAATCATGATCTCCTTGATACAGATTGGGCGACATGCCGGACATGTCGTGTTGTCTTGACGCCGGCCAGGGGCCGACATCTTCATCGGTGATGCCGGAAGGCATCACCGTATGCTCGTGCTCCTGTCATCCTCTCGCCATGGCGAGACGATCGACCGAAGGGGTGGGGTCTACCCGCGTATCCAGCCATTGGATCAGTGACGCGGCATCCGGTGCATCTGGCCCCGCCCTCACCGCACTCAAGACCAGGGTGGAGAGCCAGTCGCCTAGAACCGTCACGCTCTGGGCATCCAGCGCCTGGCCATCAACGGTCAGGCAATTCGGCAGCAGATCGCCAAGCACCTCCAGCATGGCAACCGGGGCAAGAGCCTGGTCGGCAGACGTCTTGGCCGGCAGCAGCATACCGCGGAGAGCCACGGTAGCGGGCAACCCGCTCGAGGCTCCGGCGACGCCCGGCAGGGGAAAGTCCAGGGGGTCGGCGATGCTCGGATCCGAGAGGTCCAGCCGTACGCCGCGCGTCAACATACCGCCCGATGCTTCCCGCAGCCGCTGCAGCAGGGCGCGGCTCTCCTCCCCATCGGGGAGCAGGCAGAGCACCCCGCAGCCCTGCGGTGTGACCAACAGGGCCGCGTCGACCACCGGGTGGCCGGGCATCGTGGCCTGGCGAATCAGGTGCGATGTCAATACCGGACCCAGCTGCGCAAGCGTTAGCCGCGATGCCAACAGCCGGTCATCGGTGGCCAGGGCATAGCCGCCGGACTCCTGCAGTACCGCCAGCCGCGGCAGCCGGCGCGCCGCCTCGGCGTCAAGCGGCGAGAGCCGCTCGCCGAACCATGTCGCCAACCGCGCCATGGCAGGGCCACTGGCCACGTCCAGGGCCCAGTCACGGCCGTCCAGTTGGAGCCTCATGACCCGCCCCGTCAGTGAGAGTGGCGCCTGGTCAGGGACCTCACGCGCCTCCGGCGACGCTGCCGGCGTGGTGCCTTGCTGACAGAGCAGGCCGGCACGGCACCAATCGCGCAGGGTGTTCCACACATCGTCCCGCAGCGCCGAGATCTGTGCCGGTGCTCCCGCCTCGGAGGTGGCGCGCGCCAGCTCTTCGGCGATGGCATCGGGGTCCAGCCCCTCGGTCGCCAGCAGCCAGGTCAGGGAGGCCGTGTCGTTGGGCCGGTAGTAGCGACCACTGCGCGTGTCATAGAGGGCGAGACGCTCCTCGTCGACCAGTTCCGCCACGTGGCGCCGCTGCAACCGTAGGGGCGGCAGGGGTCGCCCCGTCAGGGCCTCGGCCAGCCGGAGATCGGCCGGGGTGGGCAAGGCGAAGTAGGGCAGGTAGCGCTCGGGGTCCACGGCCGGCAACAGCCACAGGAAGCCGCCGGCGCGTGCCTGCTCGGCCTCTGCCTCGGCGACCAGCTGCGGGGTGACATCCGGTTCCTGAGCGGCAGTGCCGGCCTCGGACAGGGCCCGTCCGGGGAGATCGACCAGCGCGACCATGTCATGCACCAGCCCGCCCTTGACGGCCTCCTCGACGCGCCCCCCCGTCTCCGGGTCGGCACAGATGCCCAGCGAGGGGCTAAGGTTGCACTCCAGGATCCACGGTTTGAGGGTGTCGTCCACCAGGCAGTCGAGTCCCAGCAGCTCGTAGCAGCCACGGGGATCAGCGCCGGCCTCGGCGGTGCGAGCGCGCATGGCGTCCACGGCGGAGATCACAGTGAGCGCCACCAGGTCCTCGATGCGCGCGAAGAGGGCCTCGTCGTCGTGCCCCTGATCTCTCAACCAGGCCCGGTATCGCTCCAGGTCGATAAACTCCACCGGCACCTCGGCGTGGCTGTTCAGGGCATTGATGTCCGGGTTGGTGAGCTGGCTGTAGGGGTTGTCGGCATCCTCGGGATCCCAGGGCTCCGAGGCCAGCTTGGCGAAGCCCTGGCGATAGAGATAGACGCGCAGCGGCGAAAGCGAGGTGATCAGCACATAGAGCCGCAGGACATATTTGTGGCCGCGAATGGTATGGGGATTGGCCACATACTCCTGTACCAGCCAGTCCCGCGCGAGAGGCGCCTCGGCGACATCCTGCAGCACCCGCACGCCCTTACCCTTGGAGGCATTGGTGGGCTTGAGGATCCAGCGCTGCCCGGGGTCGGCCTGGGCGGCCTCCTGCAGCGCATGGTAGTCACCGGGCATCACGTAGGCTCGGGGAAAGAACGCCAGCCGCCGGACAAGCTCGTGATCCGCCCCATGGCTCTCCCGCATGCGCTCGCGAAGGGTGGCGAGGCTGTCATGGAGTCGGCTCTTGACGGTGAGCGCCGCATTGCCCGGGAAGTGGTTCATCTTGCGCGTCGGCGAGACACGCCGGAACTGTGCAGCATCCGGCATGCCGGTGATCCAGCCGGCGTCCCAGTCGTGCTCGTCGCCGAGCTGCCAGCCCAGGGGTTCCAGGGCCTCACGGAAGAACCGGTCCTGCTCGGCAGCGCGCTTACCGCCCAGCCAGAAGCGCCTTGTCGGCGAATGCTGCTCCGTCATGCTCGGGATCTCCTGTCGGCCATGGTAATCGTGCGACTGTTGATTATGGTATCTGGTTGCTTTGTCGACGCCGCGACTCGCTCCTTACAGCGATAGCAAGTGGAGTGAGATCTGTCGCCCCTTGAATTATGGAACGATCGATACTAAATTGGCTGACATGACACGAGGACGCCCCATCGCATTCAGCCCGGACGAGGCTGCCAACGCCGCCATGCAGGTCTTCTGGGCACGAGGCTACGAGAGCGCCTCGACCCGGGACCTGCTGGAGGCCATGCGCCTATCTCGCAGCAGCCTCTATCAGGCCTTCGGCAACAAGGAACAGCTGTTCCTCGAATCCCTGAGGCGCTACCGTGAGTCCCTGGTGGGCAGTCTGGGTCGCCGCCTTGAGGCGGCATCTTCGGCCATGGCCTTCCTGGCGGCCCTGTTCCGCGAGACGGCACAGGAAGCCGGCAGTGATCGCGCTGCCCTAGGCTGCCTGATCTTCAACTCCGCCAGCGAGCTGGGCCAGCACGATGGTCTGCCCTCGCAGCATGCCCGCCAGAGCATCGCCGCCATCACGGCACTCTTCCAGCAGGCAGTGATGCGGGGCCAGGTGGAGGGTGACATCGCCCCGGAACGGGATGCAGCAGCTCTGGCCAGCTACCTGACGATGAGCATGGCCGGGCTCAGGACCCTCTTGAAGAGCGGGGCGGACACCGAGCAGGCCGGACAGGCGGTAGAACTGCTCCTGGACGCCCTGCGACGCTGATGACTACTTTTTCTCGCCATTTGTGGAACGATCGATCCATAAATGGCGCAATGGCAGCACCCACGACCACGAAGGAGGCACATACCATGTCCGCCGACTATCAGATGCAACTTCCCCCCCAGACCCTCGACAACGCCGATGCCAAGGCGAAGCCGCTGCTCGAGCAGGCCAACGCCAAGCTGGGCTTCGTGCCCAACATGTATGAGGGCATGGCCAAGGCACCGGGCGTGCTGGACACCTACCTGCACGGCTATGATCTGTTCCGCAATGACTCAGGCTTCGCACCGCCCGAGCAGGAGGTGGTCTTCCTGACCATCAGCCGCCTCAACGGCTGCGGCTACTGCATGTCCGCCCACAGCATGCTGGCCGACAAGATGTCCCAGGTCCCTGCCGACGTGCTGGAAGCGATCCGCAACGGCCAGCCGATTCCGGACGAACGCCTGGCGGCCCTCGCCGAGTTCACCCGGGTCATGTTCGAGACCCGGGGCATGCCCGGCGAGGCAGACGTCAAGGCGTTCCTGGATGCCGGCTTCGAGGAGCAGCAGGTGCTGCAGATCGTGCTGGCCCTGGCGGTCAAGACGCTCTCCAACTATGCCAACCACGTCAACCACCCGGAACTCGACGAGGCCTTCGCCGGCCATGCCTGGAAGGGCTGAGCGTATTCCCCCTCACATCGGCGCCGGAGATAACGGCGCCGTTTTTTTATGCACCAATGGAATAATTTCGTCAGAAAGGGTTCTTGCCACCAGATTGCCCTGCCGGAAGGGCACGCCTAGCATCGTGTCATCCCTGATGATGGAGGACGCCCCATGAAACGTACCCTGTTAATGGCCGCCGGCACCCTGGTCCTGGCTGGTCCGGCCCATGCCCTGCACCCCGCTCCGCTGGTCGAGGCCGAGTGGCTCGACCAGCAGTTGGGCAGCGACGACCTGGTAGTACTTGACGTCCGCTCCGCCATCGATGACGGCGGCGACCGGGCGAGCTTCGAGGCGGCTCGCATCCCCGGCAGCCGTTACAGCAGCTATACCAATGCCGGCTGGCGCGAGGACCGCGACGGCGTCGCCGGCCTGATGCCCGCGGTGGATGACCTCGAGGAACTCATCGGTGGCCTGGGCATCGACAACAATGACACCGTGGTCGTCGTCCCGGCCGGCACCGGCCCCACCGACTTCGGCAGTGCCGCCCGCATCTACTGGACCTTCAAGGCGCTGGGGCACGATGAAGTGACGATCCTCAACGGTGGCTTCGCCGGCTGGGACCAGCAGGGCTTCGAGGTCACCAGCGGCACGGCGAGCGACCCCGAGGCGGTCGATTTCTCGGCCACGCTGCAGGAGCGGCTGCTGGCCACCACCGAGGAGGTGGAAGCGGCACGTGACGCCGACGAGACGACGCTGGTGGATGCCCGGCCGCCGGCCTTCTACAGGGGCGAGACCCAGTCACCCGCCGCCCGCGTGCCGGGCACCATCCCCGGCTCGGTGAACCTGCCCCATGATGGCAGCATCGAGGAGCACGACGGGGCCTACTACCTGCAGCCAGAATCGCTGAAGGCCCGCATCGACGAACTCGGCCTAGACCACGAGGCACCCACCGTGGCCTTCTGCAACACCGGCCACTGGGCCGCCAGCGGCTGGTTCCAGCTCAGCGAAATCGGTGGGCTGGAGAACGTCACCATGTACGACGGCTCCATGGCCGCCTGGACCCGTGACGACGATCACCTGGTGCAGCTGGCCGACCGGGGCACCGTCAGCGTCGGCGAGCTGGCCGAGTAGTCTTGCCGCCTGAAGCCCCTACCACAACGCCCCGCGGCCGACCGCGGGGCGTCGTCTTGTCGTTGCTAGCTCAGCCGTTCGGCCAGGGCGTCGAGGTCGGGCACGGTGAGGTCCGGATCGATGCCCCAGGGATCGAAGGGGGCATCCGGGCTGCGCCGCACCCAGGCGGCATGCAGGCCGGCGTGGCGGGCGCCGATCACGTCGAAGGCGTTGCTGGAGATCAGCCAGGTATCGCCCGGCTCGCTCTCCAGCCGGTAGCGCAGGTGGGCGTAGACCGCCGGGTCGGGCTTGAAGCGCTTGACCTCATCGACGCTGACCACCGTCTCGAAGCGCGCGCGGATCCCGGCCTGCACCAGCAGCCCCTCGACCGCCTCACGGCTGCCGTTGGAGAAGGCTACGCAGCGGATCCCCGCCTCGGCGAGGCGATCCAGCGCCGCCGAGGCCTCGGGAAAGGCCGGCAGCCGGGCGTAGACGCCCATCAGGTGCTCCTTGTCGGTCTCCGAGAAGCGCGTCTGCAGGGCGCGGTCGGTGAACTCCAGCGCCTCGCGCGTGCAGTGGGAAAAATCCACGTAGGCTCCCATCAGGCCGCGGCGGAAGCTGTACTCCAGCTGCTTGTCGCGCCAGCGCCGCGAGAATTCCGGGGCCAGGTCCGAACGGTCCTGCCCGGCGAGGCGCTGCTCGAGTTCCGCGACCACGCCATGGGTGTCGATCAGGGTTCCGTAGACATCGAAGGCCAGTACCGTTGCCATCCTCTCAACTCCTTGGATCAAATTAGTCAGATGCCAGCAGCATGACGCCTGGTGGGTGAGGACTCAAGAGAGGCATGACCAGCCACCATCCCGCCAGCCTGCCCCATACTGAGGTTATATCCAGCATAGGAGTGACGTCATGGCACGTACCATGCCATCCGCGGACAGCATGCCCCGCGCTACCTGGCCGATTCGAGTATCGCTTCAATCGGCGCTATGACCTCAAGGCCATGATGTTCGTAGGTCGCGTGTGTCCGTTGACGGTGGCCTACCTGGTCGGCTCCGCCTTTGCTTCCTCCCGGGACTCGATGAAGGCAGAACTGCAGATTGGCTAGGGACATGACGATGACAGGATGTATCTCACCCTGGCACACATGCCGATGCAAAGAGGCACCAGGTTAGGCGAACGCAGCCTCGACTCTGCCGGGCGACGGGCTAGAACGCAAACCTTGTGCGGAGACGTGACAGCAGTCCCGCACGTAGAGGCGTCGACAAGAGCCGCTCCGCCGTCTGGACCAGCCGCGCGATCAAATCACCATCGACCTCCGGCGCCAACTGCGAAGGAGTTCCCCGGTGCCCGGTTGGCGTCATGCTCAGTTTCCCGTCGTCGCGTTGCAGCGCCAACTCGGCGGCACACAGCGGGCAATACAACAGGTCGCCATGCCCATGGCGAGACATCACGACAATGATCGGCCCGCACTCGGGGCATGTCTGCAAGGGAATACCCGGTTCGCTGTGGCCGACTACGTGCTCGAGATAGCTCGCCTCGCCCAGCGCCAGGAAATGCTCGCCCAGCCTCGCGTCGAACTGAGTCCCGAGATTATCGCGGATCACCTCCAGGGCCTGTGCGATAGGCATGCCGGCACGATAGGAGCGCATGCTGGTCATAGCATCGAAAGCATCCGCGATCCCCACGACACGTGCCACCAGGGGAATCGCCTCGCCCTTGAGTCCTTGCGGATAGCCGGATCCATCGGGACGCTCATGGTGGGCATGGACCGCTAGATCGACCAACGGCGCCAAAGGGTGCTGGCTCAGCAGACGATGGCCGATCTCCGGGTGGGTCTTGATGATGGCGAACTCCTCTTCATTCAATGGCCCGGCCTTGTTCAGGATACCGTCGGGCACGCCGATCTTGCCCAAGTCATGCAAGAACCCACCCAATGCTATCCTGGCCTGCTGTTGATCGTCGAAATCGGCCTCGGCGGCCAGCAGGTGAGCAAACTGCGAAACTCGCCAGAGATGACCACCCGTATACGGATCCCTCGCCTCGACCATGGCGGCAAAGTGCATCAGGCTTCGCAGCAATGTCCTGGTACAATTCATCTTCCCCTCCTATTTCTGGTCCGAGTTAGACGGTGCCCCGATAAAGGACGCACTGTGCCTAATGCTTCTGTCGATATCGGTCGGGAATTCCTTTCCATGATCACGCTTTTCCACTGCCCCAGGCGAGACACAGAGCGCTGTGGAGAAGTCACCTTCACCACGGATGTCAAGCAACTGTCCTGCTGCGCGGCATAAGCAACAGGACAACCAGCCGGTCTATCAGTCGCCCGCCAGCCGCGATAAGGCAAAGCCGACAATGGCGCCGGCCAGTTCCGTGCGCACCTGGGTGAGATAGCCCTCGTCGAAGAGCACGGCCTCCACCCGCCCGGTCCTGGCGGAGAGGACCAGCATCAGGCCGTTGAGGCTCGACGCTTAGCGTCCGGCCAGGACACGTGCCCGATCAAGGGTCGAAAGCGAGACCGCGTTGCCAGAGAGGATCAGGGCCACGCGCTGGCCGCGCACGTCCAGGCCATGCTCGGCGATGGCCGCCAGCCCCACGGCGGCGGCGCCTTCCACCAGCCGTTTCTCGTCCTCGAGGATATCGACCATGGCCGCGGCGATGGCGCGCTCGGAGACCTGGAGATGGTCGTCCATCACCTCGCGCACCAGGCTGAGGGTGCAGCGGTTGTCGCGCCCGATGCCGCCGCCCAGGGAGTCGCCCAGACTCTCGACCTCCTCCACCGCCACGGGATGGCCGGCCTTCAGGCTCTCCCACATGGCCGCGCCACGGGACAGGCTCACCCCGGTGACCCGGCAGGCGGGGCGAATCGCCTTGACGGCCGCGCCGATACCGCCCAGCAGGCCGCCGCCGGAGAGCCCGATGATGACCCTGTCCAGGTCCGGGCACTCCTCCATCAGCTCCAGGCCGATGGTGCCCTGCCCCGCCGCGACGAGGGGATCGTCGAAGGGCGGGATCAGGGTCATGCCCCGCTCGTTCACCAGCCGCTCGACCTCCTCGAAGGCCGCGTCCTGACTGGCGCCGACACGCCTTGCCTCGGCACCCAGCGCCTCGATGGCGGCCACCTTGTTGGCCGGCACCAGCCGCGACAGGCAGATCACCGCCGGCACGCCCAGGCGCGCGGCGGCGTGCGCCACCGCCCGGCCGTGGTTGCCGGTGGAGGCCGTCACCACCCCAGCCGCCAGTGCCTCGCGGCCGCGGCCCTCGATCAAGGCGGCGAGCATGTTGACCGCGCCACGCAGCTTGAAGGCGCCGGTGGGCTGGCAGGTCTCGAGCTTGAGCCGGATCTCGGCATCGAAGCGCGCCGAGAGCGCCGCCGAACGCACCAGTGGCGTGCGCACCACCTCGCCGGCGATGCGCCGGCGCGCCTGATAGAGCGCCTCCAGGGAGACACCGTGATCGTGCATCCTCTCCTCCACGCCAACGGCGTCGCCGCGGGAAGGCCCGCGGCGACGCTCAGGGGTTACGGCCTCCCGAAGGGCCGAGTCGGGCAAACCGTCAGGCCACCGTGTCCGCCACTGCCTTGACGGCCCCCTCGCGGACCAGCTCGTCGAGCACCGCGTCCACGGCACGTCGAGCCCGGTCGACGATCTCGTCGACCTCCTCGCGGCTGGTGGTCAGCGGTGGCGCGAAGCCCAGGATGTCGCCCTGGGGCATGGCGCGGGCGATCAGGTTCTCCTGCATCGCCGCCGCGGCGATGCGCGGACCGACCTTGAGTGCCGGGTCGAAGGCCCCACGACGGCTCGGGTCGGCGGCGAACTCCAGGGCCGCCAGCATGCCCACGCCGCGCACGTTGCCAACGATGGGGTGATCACCGAAGGCGGCCTGCATCTGCTGCTGCAGGTAGGCGCCGGTCTCGGCGGCATTGCGGGTCAGCCCCTCGCGCTCGATGATCGCCAGGTTGGCCAGCCCCGCGGCACAGCCCAGGGCATGACCGGAGTAGGTCCAGCCGTGGCCGATCGGGCCGTACTCGCCGGTGCCCTGCTCCAGTACCTGCCACACGCGATCGCCGACGATCACGCCGGAAAGCGGCTGGTAGGCGCTGGTCAGCCCCTTGGCCACGGTGATCAGGTCGGGCTTGATGCCATAGAAGTGGCTGCCGAAGTCACTGCCGATGCGCCCGAAGCCACACACCACTTCGTCGGCGATCAGCAGCACGTCGTACCTGGCCAGCACCGCCTGGATCTCGGCCCAGTAGCCCTCCGGCGGCGGCACGATGCCGCCGGTGCCGAGCACCGGCTCGCCGATGAAGGCGGCCACGGTGTCCGGGCCCTCGGCGAGGATCATCTCCTCGAGCTTGGTCGCGCAGTGCTTCGAGAACTCCCGCTCGCTCATGCCCTCGAGCTCGGCGGCGCGCTGGTAGTAGAACGGCGCCTCGGTGTGGCGGATGGTGTCGATGGGCAGGTCGAAGTGGTCGTGGAACGCCTTGAGGCCGGTCAGCGAGCCCGAGGCGATGCCGGAGCCGTGGTAGCCACGCATCCGCGAGATCACCTTCTTCTTCTGCGGCAGGCCGCGCACGTTGTTGTAGTAGCGCACGATCTTCAGCTGGGTCTCGTTGGCATCACTGCCGGACATGCCGTAGTAGACCTTGGACATGCCGGGGCCGGCGAGCTCGAGGATCTTCTCGGAGAGGGCGATCTGCGGCTCGTTGGCGTGTCCCACATAGGTATGGTAGTAGGACATCTTCAGGGCCTGCTCGTAGATGGCCTCGGCCACCTCGGTGCGGCCATAGCCGATGTTGACGCAGTAGAGGCCGGCGAAGCCGTCGATGAACTCGCGGCCATCCTTGTCGACGATGTGGATACCCTGGCCGCCGGTGATCACGCGGCCCGGCGCGTCGCCGTGGGCGAAGTCGCGCAGGTGGGTGGAGGCGTGGAAGGTCACCTTGCGGTCGCGGTCGATCAGATCCTGGTGCTGCTGGTTCATCTCGTGTTCTCTCTTCTCTGGTGCTCCCCGGCATCCCGCCGGGGAGAAGGTTCAAATCAATTAAGCAAGACCACTAGTCTTGGGAGCTCTGCGAGCGAAGCTAGCTCCCGGATACGGAGCCGAGGGCACCCAGGCAGTAATACTTCGTCTCCAGGTACTCGTCGATACCGGTCACGCCCCCCTCGCGGCCGAGGCCGGAGTGCTTGACGCCGCCGAAGGGCACGGGCGGGCCGGTCATCTTCACCGAGTTCACCGAGACCATCCCGAACTCCAGGGCGCGAAGGACCTTCCAGATGCGGCGGATGTCGTGGGTATAGAGGTAGGCCGCCAGGCCGTACTCGGTGTCGTTGGCCATCTCGATGACCTGGTCATCGTCGGCGTAGGCGGTGATGCCGGCCACCGGGGCGAAGCTCTCCTCGTGCCAGATCTTCATGTCGTGGGTCACGCCCGTCAGCAGCACCGGCATGAAAAAGTTCTCGCCCGGGGCCTGGCTCTGATCGCCGGCCACCAGAGTGGCGCCCTTGGAGATGGCGTCGTCGACGATGGCCGCGGCCTTCTCCACCGCCTGGCGATGGATCAGCGGACCCAGGTCGACCTCGCTCTCCAGGCCGTTGCCCACGGTCAGCGCCGCCATGCGCTCGGCGAAGTGCTCGACGAACGCGTCGTGGATCGACTCGTGGACCAGGATGCGGTCTGCGGCGAGGCAGTCCTGACCGGCGGTCTGGAACTTGGCCGCCACCGCGGCGAAGGCCGCCTCCTTGGGATCCATGTCCGGCCCGACGATGAACGGCGCGTTGCCACCGAGTTCCAGCGAGACCCGCTTGACGGTGTTGGCGCACTGCTCCAGCAGCAGCCGGCCGACCCGGGTGGAGCCGGTGAAGGAGAGCGCCTTGACCCGGTCCTCGGCGCACAGAATCTTCGACACCTCGGCAGGCTCGCCCAGCACCACGTTGAACACCCCGGCGGGGATGCCGGCGCGCTCGGCGAGCTCCGCCAGCGCCAGCGCCGAGAACGGCGTCTCGCCGGCCGGCTTGACGATCACCGTGCAGCCGGCGGCCATGGCGGCGGCGGCCTTGCGAGTGATCATCGCCAGCGGGAAGTTCCAGGGGGTGATCAGCGCGGCGATGCCCACCGGCTCCTTGATGGTGCCCAGTGCCGCGTTGGGAATATGGCTGGGAATGGTCTCGCCGAAGGTGCGCTTGCCCTCCTCGGCGAACCAGCGCACGAAGCTGGCGCCGTACTCCACCTCGCCGCGGGCGTCGGGCAGCGGCTTGCCCTGCTCCAGGGTCATGAGGGTGGCGAGATCCTCGCGATGGGCTTGCAGCAGATCGTACCAGGCCAGCAGCCGCTCGCAGCGCTCGTCGGCGCGCAGCGCACGCCAGTGCACGAAGGCGGCCTCGGCGGCATCCACCGCCGCGGTGATCTGGTGGGCCTCCAGCCAGGGAATGTGCCCCAGTGCCTCGCCGGTGGCCGGGTCGAACACGGCCTCCTCGCGGCCGCCCTCGCCATGGGTCCACTTGCCATCGACGTAGGCGTACTGGCGAAACAGGCGCGGATCGCTGAGTTTGCTGGACAGAGTCATGCTGTACCTCCCCTGACGCACCGGCGTGTGTCAACGCCGGCGATGTTCCGGCGCGGCTCTGGGCGCCGAGAACAAGAAAAAAACGGGCGAGCCGCCTGTTCGGCAGGGCGGCTCGATGGGGTCAGGATAGGGGCTTTGGCGGGACGAGACTTTTCGTTACCGGCGACGGGCGGCACAGGATTTTTTGTCCTGTGCCGGAAACCTGCGGTTTTTTCTGTGGAGCGGCGACGGCCGGGCGCGAGGCGCCGTCAGCCCGCCGGCGGGTTGCGCAGGGCCTCCTCGGTGAAGACCAGCAGGCCGAGCTCCGGGCGGTAGCCGTGGATCTCGGTGACGTCCAGGGCCTGCAGGAAGTAGAGGATCTCCTCGCTGACCACCTGCCCCGGAACCAGCACCGGGAAACCCGGTGGGTAGGGGATCACGAAGCTCGCCGAGACCACGTCGCGGCCGGTGCGCATCTGGGCCTGGAGTTCGCCATTGTCGAAGCGCAGGTACTCGGTGTTCTCTTCGTCGTAGCTGAGGAAGTAGGCCTGGCGGATATCCCCCTCCGGGGTGTTGCCGTCGGAGTCGGGGCGGAAGGCCGCGTGGAAGCGACTGAAGTCCGGCAGCGGCGGCAGCTCCTTGGTCAGCGAGTGGACGCGGTTCTCGATGATCTTGCGCTCCGGCCGGCTGCTCTCCTCCCAGCGATACTCGAACTCCTTGGCCAGCTTGATCAGCACGTCGAGCAGGTAAGCGATGGAGCCCCGGGTGGTGCCGATGTTGGTCATGAACAGCACGGTGTTGCGCGAGGTCTTGTTGATCTGGATGCCGTACTTGTTCATCAGGTATTCGTTCTTGAAGGTATCGCCGTCGATGCCCGTGGCGCCGATGGCGATGGTGATGCGGCTGGGGTCGACGACGAACTCGTCATTGGCCCAGGCCTCCTCCATCTTGTTCCACCCGGTGACCGGGTCGTAGAAGGTCTCGACCCCCGACTGCCGGTACTCCAGTGGCACCATGTCCTTGTTGACCAGCACCCGGAAGTACTTCTGCAGCAGCGGGTGGGTGTAGAGCTGCTCGCGCAGTGACAGCGCCGCCTCCACCTGGGCGTGCACCAGCTCGAAGCCTTCCATCTCGGCCTGCATGCGCCCCACGTCCAGTGAGGCGATGATCTGGTAGTTGGGCGAGGTCGAGGTATGAGTCATGTACGCCTCGTGGAACGGCGCCTCGACCTTCTGGCGGTAGTCCTGGTCCCAGACGTGGATCATCGACCCCTGGCGCAAGGAGGTCAGGGTCTTGTGGGTGGAATGGGTGGCATAGGCCCGGATGCGCACCGCGTCGGGGTCGGGCAGCAGGGGCCGGTCAAGCCAGGTGGCGTCGTCGTCGGGATCGAGGGTATCGAACTCCGCCTTCCAGGCGTCGTACTCCGCACGATAGGCCTCGCTGCGGTAGCGGTCACGCAGGGTGCGGGCGGCATGCATGGCGGTGCGCGGCCGGTAGGTCGGGTTGAAGCTGGCGAAGGCGAACCACGCCTCGTCCCACAGGAAGACCAGGTCGGGCTTGATCGCCAGGCACTCCTCCATCACCCGGCGCACGTTGTAGACCACGCCGTCGAAGGTGCAGTTGGTCAGCAGCAGCATCTTGACCTTGTGCAGCTGGCCCGCGCGCTTGTACTCGAGCAGCGTCTTCTTGATCTCCTTGAGCGGCACCGCCCCGTACATGGAGTAGTCATCGAGCGGGTAGGAGTCCAGGTAGCTGACGTGGGCGCCGGCCAGCACCATGCCGTAGTGGTGCGACTTGTGGCAGTCGCGGTCGATCAGCACGATGTCGCGCGGCTTGATCAGCGCCTGGACGACGATCTTGTTGGCGGTGGAGGTGCCGTTGGTGACGAAGAAGCTCTGCCGCGCACCGAAGGCCCGGGCGGCATACTCCTGGGCCTTCTTGATCGGCCCGTAGGGCTGGAGCAGCGAATCCAGTCCGCCGGAGGTGGCCGAGGTCTCGGCGAGGAAGATGTTGATGCCGTAGAAGTCGATCATCTGCCCGGCCCAGTGGGAGCGGGTGATCGACTTGCCCCGCGAGATGGGCATGGCGTGGAAGACCCCGGTGGGCTTCTTGCTGTACTCGCGCAGGGCGTCGAAGAAGGGCGTGCGATAGCGGTTGTCGATGGCGCGCAGGATGGTGTGGTGCTGCTCGATGTAGTCCGTCTCGCGGTAGAAGATGCGATTGAAGTGACGGATGTCGCGGCTGGCCGTGGCCTCCACGTCGCCGCTGGTGACCAGGAACTGGTCGATCTCGGGGCGCAGCTCGTGGATCATGGTGCTCAACAGGATGCTGCGCTCGGCCTCGGACTGGTGCTCCAGGGACTGCTCGGAGATCCCCTCGAGGTAGCTGCGCAGGGCGCTGAGGTTGTACTTCGACTTGTAGGGGAACTCGTAGCGGATCAGGCAGGCCTGGATGTTGGGATTGACCAGCACCGCGATCAGCGCATCCTCGAAGCTGCGCACCGTGACCACGTCGTAGACGAAGCGGTCCTCGGGACGACGCATGTTGTGGAAGGCCTCGCGGACCACCTCCTCCTCCGGGGCCGAGAGGTTGTCGACAATCAGCAGCTCGAAGTAGGGCTGGGCCGAGCTGTTCGATGCCGGGTGCCCGCGGCGCAGCTGCGCCAGGGCATCGAGGGTCTCGAGGTCCTCGGCATCGGCATCGGTCTCGCTGAGGTCGACGTGGCGCCGCCGGTAGGACTCGCTGATCAGCGCCCGCACCAGGCGCTTGACCACCTTCTCCAGCAGCCCGTACTCCTCGCGGTCGAACAGCGACCAGAGGTGACGGAAGTCCTCCTTGGAGGGGAAGGCGTGGTAGTCCTCGATGATCTCGAGCCGCGTCAGCTTGACGTCGATCGCCTTGACCAGGTTCTTGGCCCGGCCCTCGTCGTCCAGGCGCACCAGCCGCCCAAGATCGCGCTTCAGCGCATTCCAGGTGTCGGCACGCAGCTGGGAGATCTTGTGGTAGAAGCCCAGGGCAGTATAGGGCGTCTCAGTAGGACTCGTCTCTGGCATGGCAACACCCATCCTTGCTCTTGTTGTCGAGGGGGATCGATCGCGCGGTAAGCCGGGTCAGCCGCTGTGCAGCGCGCGGGTGCCGTAGCGCACGGTAATCCGTTCCTCGGGAAAGTCGTCGAAACTCAGGTCCAGGTTCATGCCTGGCCAGTGGAACTGGGCACGCCCCGAGCGGGGGCGGTAGACCGCGGTATAGACGGTCCCCAGGCCACGCCGGTAGTCGTGGCGGAACAGTGGCGGGGCCGAGAAGGCCGCGATCAGCCGCTCCTCGGTGGTGGCCTCGTCGTCCACCAGGATCGACAGCTGGCGCTCGCGGATCAGGGTCTCCGAGGCCAGGGCATGGGCATACCACTCGATCTTCTTCTGGTGGTTGGTGGCCACCGGCACACGGCGGATGCTCGCACGACGGTCAGGGCCGATCATCGCCGTCACGTAGCGGCCGGCGGCGTCGGCCACGGTGATGTTGTAGGCCATGTGGGTGGGCACCCGGGCCAGCACCTCGGCCGCCTCGGGCACGCTGTCGCAAAACTCCAGCAGGTAGCGCAGGATGATCGGCGCGCCGAAGCCCTGGCCCACCGCCTTGCGTCCACCGAAGGCCAGCGATACGGCGAGCCCACGGTCATTCATGCCATCGAGCACGCCCCACAGGCAGTCGGACATGGCGATCACCCGCCGCTCGTTCCAGTGCGTGTAGAGGATCGTGCCCTCGCACAGCTCCGGCGGGTAGTCGTAGTTACGCGCCAGCACCGTGGAGGCGGGGCTGGCGAGCACCGCCTGGGAACAGCCGGTGATATAGGGCGGCGGCTGGTAGAGGCTCAGGAAGCGCGCGGCCAGGTCACCGCCGCCGGCCAGGTCGCAGAGCGCCCGATAGGTCGGCAGCAGCTCCGGCATGTGCCGGCGCAGGGCGTTGTAGCAGGCGAGATACCCCGGCCGTTCGCGCTCCCCCTCGCTGAGATACCACTGCTCGTAGGCCGGCCAGTGGTACTCGAACAGCGCCTGCCACCGAGCGCCGGCCGCCTCCTCGCGCACGGTGCGGAAATCGAGCATCTTGTCCATGTCGGCCGCAGGCACCTCCCGGGGCGAAGGGAAAACGGTCCCGGCACTCACAGGATCTTGAAGTTGCCGCCGCCGACGGCATGGCTGACGGCCACTTCCTCCACCACCGGGTCCTGCAGCGACTGGCCGGCATACTGGCCACGGATGCCGTCGATCCACGCCTTGGCGCGCTCGTTGAGCTGGAAGTCGTCGTCCATCAGCCGCCCGCGGGTGATCAGGATGCCGAGGTCCGCCCCCTCGTAGCGGAAGTCGCCCGCGCCGCTGATGCGCAGGAAGAAGCCCTCGCTGTCGTTCTCGGCGGCATGGGGATGGTAGCTGTAGTGGTCGTAGCTGACGCTGCCGTCGCCGGCCATCTTCCACACTCCGGTGCGCGGTGAGGCGGTGAGCAGGTCGACGCTCTCGTCGGTGTGCTTGATCACCAGCTGGCTCCAGCTGTCGACGCTCTCGGGGTGCGCCCAGCGCTCGTTGATGTCGTTGATGTCGAGGTCGAAGTCGACGTCCGAGAACTCCAGCAGGTGGAAGAGGAACAGCGGGATGTCGGAGTGGGCAAAGGCGGCCACGTTGGTCAGCGAGCTGGCCCCGGTGACCCGCGGGTTGAGCTCGCCCAGGTAGACCTCGCCGTTGTCCATGTCGATCAGGAAGTCGAGCTCGAAGTAGCCGCGGTAGCCCTCCTCGCGCAGCGCCTCACCGAACTTGAAGGTGTACTCCCGGGCCTTGTCGCGGATCTCCTGGGTGAAGGCGCCGGCAAACATCTCGTTGCCGCACCAGCCGCCCTTGTAGGGAGTCAGCGTCTTGAAACCCACCAGCTCGGTCATCAGCGGCCCCACCACGGTGCCGCAGCGGGTGGCACAGGCCTCGATGGCCGAGCCGCGGCAGTTGATCCGCTTCATGATCTTGACCTCGGGCTCGGCCTCGATCTCCTCGGCGTGCTTGTAGTAGTCGTCCTCGCTGGCGATGAAGAAGGTGGTGTGGCCGGAGTCGCCGAAGGCGGTCTGCACGACGAGGTCGCCGCCGAGGTCCTTGCTCACCTCGCACAGCTCCTGATAGCTGCCGACCTTGGCCAGCACGTTGGGCACGCTGGGCACGCCGGCCTTGTTGCCGATGCGCACGGTCTCGATCTTGTTGTCCATGCGATTTCTCAGCGCCGCGGGGGGGAATGCCACCCGCAGCCCGAGCTGCTTGCATATCTCTTCGGTGTGCTCATCGAACATCAAGAAGGCGGCCACGCCGGCGTTCTCGCCGTCTGCCCGCGACTGGATGAAGTCGATGACCTCCTTGTGCTCGAGGAGGTAGTTGTTGATGTCCTCGATGCTCTCGAAGTCGCGGGGAAACTTCTCCTTGGGTACGAAGACGTTGCGCTGCTGCCCCTCGAAGCAGTCGATGTAGTTGATATGGCGGAAGTTACCCACCCAGTCGCCGATCCCCAGCAGGTTGAAGTTGGTGGCCGAGATGAAATAGACCGGCTCCTTGTTGTTGAGGAAGTGGCGGCGGACATCGGCAATGGTTGTTATTTTGCTCATCTTGGTCGCTCCATCGGTCACGGGAGAGGCGCCGGGCGCCGGGTGCGCGGCAGGGGCCGCCGGGGAATTGCGGAACAGGCGGCGCAGCAAGCGAATCAGTGGCTCCAGCATGGGGGCTCCTCTTTTTTTCTTTCCTTACTTCTTCTACCTCTACACTGCACCGCCCGCAGGCGAGGGGTCAGTACTCCTCGATATCGGCCCGAACCGGCTTGGCCAGCGGGCCGAGAGTGTCGAGGAAGGGGCTCGAGCGCCCCTCGTTGCGGTACAACGAGAAGTCGACGGAGCGCTCGCGAAAGCTCTTCAGCGGCTGGCCGAGGCCGCGCAGGCCGGTCTCGCGCTCGCGACGCACGCGGTTCAGGTCGACCTCGATGGGCATGACCTCCTCGCCGGTGCCGGCCTGGTGGATGACATCCCCGGAGGGGCCGACCACGATGGAACGGCCGTTGCCGATGGCGCCGGCGCCGTTGATATCGAAGAAGTAGCACTGGTTAACCGCGGCATTGGTGCGGGCAATGGACAGCTCGATATCGCGGTCGATGGTGTCGGTCATGGTCGGGTGCAGGATCACCTCGGCGCCCATGGCGGCCAGGGTGCGGGTGGTCTCGGGGAACCACATGTCGTAGCAGATCGAGACCCCGAAGCGGGCCACGTTGGGCACGTCGAAGGTGACGAACTCGCTGCCGCTCTCCACCCCGGCCTCATAGGGCCGGAAGGGGAACATCTTGCGGTAGCGGGCCACCACCTGGCCGTGGGGGTTGATCACCGAGAGGGTGTTGAAGATGCCGTCGTCGGTCTGCTCGAACATCGAGCCGGGGATCAGCCAGATGCGATGTTGCTCGGCGATCTGGCAGAACAGGGCCTCGGTGCTGCAGGGCATCGGCTGGGCGTGGTGCGGCGAGGCCCCCATGGGCATCAGCTCGCTGAACAGGACCATCTGCACCTGGGGGAAACGGCTCATCAGCACGTCGATCCGGTGGCGCATGGCCTCGGTGTTGTCACCATGGTGCAGGGCATGCATCTGCACCCCGGCAATCGTGAAATAGGACATCTTGGTCTCTCTGCGTCAGGCGATCTCGGAAACTTCCAGGGCGCTGTCAACTATCAATCACACATGACCGGCACCATCGGGAGCATGCCGGTGGGATCGCCCGGCCGGGTGAGCCTCGGCCCACCCACCTATTACCAGCTTATGCCACAAGGGCCGAGGTGACATCAACGCTGAAATTTCGCTGAATCGAAAAGCGAAGCAAATCGGAAAGGGATCAGGCCAGGTCATCGGGCGAGAAGCCCGGGGCGGGGCGTTTCACCGTCTTGGTGACGATATAGGTGAAGTAGCGCTCGATGCCGGCCTCCCCGGTCAGCCAGGCATCCATCAGCCGCTGGTAGGCGTCGATGGAGTCGGTCTCGAACTTGATCAGGTAATCGACGCCACCGCCCACGGCCACGCACTCGGTGACCTCGGGGGTGGCGTGGACCAGCGCCTCGAAGCGGGCGAAACTCTCGGCATTGTGGGCCTTGAGCTCGACCTGCACCCATACCGGCGTGCGCTTGACCAGCGCCGCGGCATTGATGCGGGCACTGTAGCCTTCGATGATGCCGGCCTTCTCGAGCCGGCGAACCCGCTCCCAGCAGGGGCTGACCGAGAGGTTGATCGCCTCGGACAGCTTCGACTTGGTGATGCGTCCGTCCCGGGAGAGGATCTCGAGGATCTTCAGGTCATAGCGGTCGAGTTTCATCGGTATCCCGGCACTCTCAGCCCAGCGAGTCGACGACATCGGCGATCACCGCGATGGTGTCGCCCATGTTAACCAGCGCCGGATGGCGCCGTGCCGCCAGCACGCCGCTGCGACGGGCGCGGTACTCTACCGGGGCGGTACCGCTGCGGGTCATGTCATAGACCCGGGCCACCACCTCGCTCTCCTCGACTCGCTCGCCCAGGGCGAAGCAGAGCTCCAGCACGCCGCTGTGCTCGCTCTGCACATAGCAGCTGGCATCGGGCATGTCGAGGTAGACCTGGGGGGCGTCGGGCATCTCCACCTCGCCGGCCATCAGGCCGTAGTGGATCAGGACGTTGCGCACGCCGCGTTCGGTGATCGCCATGCTCTCCGGCGTGGAGCTGCCGCCGCCGCCGAGCTCGGTGGCCACGAAGACCTTGCCCTGGCTCTCCACCGCGGTGTCGAACAGCGCCGCGGCGTCGAGCTCGAACATCATCATGGCGTAGGGGGCACCGAAGGCCTTGGCGCCCTCTAGCGCCTGGCGCTGCTGTTCGGCATCTTCCAGTACGTGGGAGGCGCCGAAGGGGATGATGTCCAGGGTACGCCCACCGGAGTGCAGGTCGAGGACCACGTCGCACATCGGCACCATCACCCGGGTGAAGTAGTCGGCGATCTTCTCGGTCACGCTGCCGTCGGGGTCGCCGGGGAAGCTGCGGTTGAGGTTGCCGCCGTCGAGGCCCGAGGTGCGCTTGCCGGCCATCACCGCCGGCTGGTTCATGCAGGGCACGATGATCACCCGGCCGGTGACCTCCTCGGCCTTGAGTGAGCTCGACAGCTTGAGCAGCGAGGTGATGCCCTCGTACTCGTCGCCGTGGTTGCCGCCGGTCAGCAGCGCCGTGGGGCCCTCACCGTTCTTCACCACGGTGACGGGGATCATCACCGCCCCCCAGGCCGACTCGTCCACGGAGATCGGCAGCTTGAGGAAGCCGTGCTGGACGCCATCGGCGTCGAAGTCGACGGTGGCGCTGATGGGGCTGGGACGCTTGGTCATGGTGTACAACTCCTTGTTCTCGTGTGGCATGGGCATCATGGCGTCCATGCCACTCGGGGCTGATCTGCGGGCAGATTCTTAATTCCCTCTTCGATCTGCCCCCAGCTCCCCTCGTTGTTCATTGCAGCAATCTTGGATTCTGTTTATTCAGCGCACGAAGAGCTGGCGCGGGAAGTCGGCCAGGGTCTCGCAGCCGGTCTCGGTGATCAGGATGCTCTCGGTGATCTCCAGGCCCCAGTCGTCCTCCCACAGGCCGGGCATGAAGTGGAAGGTCATGCCGGGCTGCAGGATGGTCTCGTCCGAGGGGCGCAGGCTCATGGTGCGCTCGCCCCAGTCGGGTGGATAGCTGATGCCGATGGGATAGCCGCAGCGCGCGCCGCCGCGGTCGAAGCCGTACTTGTCCATGGCCGCGCCCAGCGCCATGGCGATGTCCGCGGTGCGGTTGCCAGGCTTGGCCACCGCCAGGCCATTCTCGATGCCCTCGAGCAGCGCCGACTCGGCGCGCACGAACTCCTGGGGCGGCCTGCCGAGGAAGACCGTGCGCGACATCGGCGCGTGGTAGCGCTTGAAGACCCCGGCAATCTCGAAGAAGGTGCCCTCGCCTTCGCGGAACGGCGTGTCGTCCCAGGTCAGGTGCGGGGCGGCGGCGTCACTGCCGGTGGGCAGCATGGGCACGATGGCGGGATAGTCGCCACCGTAGATCTTGCCCTGGGCGTCCCGCCAGCCCTCGATGCCGACGCGGTAGATCTCCGAGACCAGCTTACTCTTGGGCAGGCCCGGTTCGATCACCTCGAGGATCCGCGTGTGCATCCCCTCGACGATCTTCGCCGCCACGCGCATGTACTCGATCTCCTGGGGCGACTTAACCGCGCGACACCAGTTGACCAGGGCGTTGGCATCCATGAAGCGCGCATGGGGCAGCTCGCGCAGCAGGCACTGGTAGGCCTTGGCCGTGAAGTAGTAGTTGTCCATCTCCATGCCCACCACGCCCTCGTGCCAGCCGCGGTCGGGCAGGATGGTCTGGGCGAGGTAGTCCATGGGATGCATGTCCGGATTCTGCACGTAGTAATCCGGGTAGTAGGTGATGTTCTCCGGATCGATCCAGCAGGTGCGCAGGGCCCCATTGGCGTCCATCCGTCGGCCGTACCACACCGGCTCACCCGCCAAGCCCACGAGCACGCACTGGTGCACGTAGAAGGACCAGCCGTCGTAGCCGGTCAACCAGGCCATGTTCGAGGGGTCGCTGACGATCAGCACGTCGATACCCCGGCTGGCCATCTCGGCACGCACCTTCCACAGGCGGGTCGCATATTCCTCACGAGTGAAGGGCAGGGAAACCTGGATCATGAAGCCACTCGTCATCGCATCATCAAGAAAATCGGCCCTCTCTTCTGCGAGAAGGCCGGGCCGGGGGGCCGCATCATCATCGCGGCGTCGGGCCGCCTCATGGGCGCCGCGGGCATTCCGGACAGCCAGTCGGTTCCCTCGGGTGGAGGTTACTGCCAACCCATGGTGGGCGGTCAAGCATTTCCTGATGCTCTGTCACGAATGCCCTGTCACGCTTGTTCACGGCCCGCCAGGCTCCCATGATGGAGGGAAAGATCGCCAATGGAGGAAGCATGAAGGTCCTGGTCCATATCGATGACGCCGAGCAGTGGCGGGACGCCCTGGCCAAGCGCCTGCCGGATGCCGAGGTATTCACCAGCAGTGCCCCGGCCGAGAAGCGCCGTGAGGCGGACTACCTGGCGGCGTGGAAGCCCTCCGCCGAGCTGCTCGGCGAGCCCCAACGGCTCAAGGGCATCATCAACCTCGGCGCCGGGGTCGACGCCCTGCTGGGCAACCCGGGGCTTCCCGCGGGCGTGCCCATCGTCAAGCTGCGCGATGCCGGCATGGCCGAGCTGATCGGGGACTATGTGCGCTACGGCATCCTGCACTTCCAGCGCGACTTCGACCGCTACCACCGCCAGCAGGCGCGCCGCGAGTGGCGCGAGCATGCGGTGGTCGACAAGGCTGACTGGCCGGTGGGCGTGCTGGGCCTCGGCGCCATCGGAGCGAAGGTCGCCGCCATGGTGGCCGCCGACGGCTTCCCGGTGCATGGCTGGAGCCGCTCGCCCAAGTCGCTCGACGGCATCACCTGCCACCATGGCGACGCGGGACTCGATGCGCTGCTCGGCCGGGTCAGAAGCCTGGTGCTGCTGCTGCCGGACACCCCCGCGACGCGCCATGTCATCGACGCCTACGCCCTGGCGAGGCTTCCCGAGGGGGCCAGCCTGATCAACCCGGGTCGCGGGTCGCTGATCGACGAGGCTGCCCTGCTCAACGCGCTTGGTCCAGGTAGCGAGGGCGAGGGGCAGACGGAGGGCCGGCTGCGCGGGGCGCTGCTCGATGCCTTCCCCGAGGAGCCATTGCCTGGCGCAAGCCCGCTGTGGTCGCACCCCAGGGTCTGGATCACCCCCCACATGGCCGGTCCCACCCCGCTGGGCGCGGCGCTGGAGCAGGTGGCCGAGGCCCTGCGCGCCTTCGCGGCCGGCGAGCCCCTCGACACCGTCGACCCCGAAGCCGGTTATTGAGCCTCCTACTCTAACTGCGGCAGAGGCCTTACCCTGAGAGATGACACCCAACGACCTCCCGGGAGGTGCGTGATGACCATGAAGGTGGACTACGGCACCCACGACGCGCTGCTCGTCGTGGACATGCAGAACGACTTCTGCGAAGGCGGCGCGCTGGCGGTCCAGGGCGGTAGTGCCCTGGTGCCGGGGATCAATGCCGAGATCGAGGCCGCCGGCAAGGCCGGCGCCCTGGTGATCGCCTCACGAGACTGGCACCCGGTCGACCACGTGAGCTTCACGCATCGTGGTGGTCCCTGGCCGGTGCACTGCGTGCAGGACACCCACGGCGCCGCCTTCCATCCCGACCTGGCCCTTCCCGATGACGCCATCCGCGTCAGCAAGGCCACCGCCTTCGATGCCGACGCCTACTCGGCCTTCGACGGCACCGGACTCGGCGGCTACCTGAAGGAGAAGGGCATCGAACGGGTGATCGTCTGTGGCCTTGCGCTGGATGTCTGCGTCCATGCCACGGTACTGGCAGCCCGCCAAGGGGGCTTTGATACCCTGTTTCTGGAGCGTCTCTCCGCAGCGGTGGACCCCGACACCGTGACTGAGTGCCGGCGCGAATTCACCGACGCCGGTGCCGAGGTAAGCTCATGAACGGACCGATCTCCCCGCGGGTGGACGACGACGAGCTGGCCCTGCTCACCGACCTCTACCAGTTGACCATGACCCAGGCCTACTGGAAGGAGGCAATGCACGGGCGGGCCACCTTCAGCCTCTTCTTCCGCAAGATGCCCCCGGCCCGCCGCTTCATGCTGGCCTGCGGGCAGCAGCATGCCGCGGCCCTGCTCAGCCGGCTGCGCTTCGGCGACACGGCCCTCGAGCGCCTCGCCGGCACCGGCCTGTTCGACCCGGGCTTCCTCGACTGGCTGGGCGACTGGCGCTTCGAGGGCGACATCTGGACCCTTCCCGAGGGCACGCCGGTGTTTGCCAACGAGCCGCTGCTGGAAGTGGACGCGCCCATCGCCCAGGCGCAGCTGCTCGAGAGCCTGGTGATGAACCTGGTGCAACTGGAAACGGTGCTCGCCTCCAAGGCGGTGCGCATCGTGATGGCCGCCCGCGGCCGCCCGGTGGTGGATTTCGGAATGCGCCGCATGCATGGCGTGGACGCCGCGGTGCGGGGGGTCCGGGCCTACCGCAGCGCGGGGCTGGCCGGCACCAGCAACGTGCTGGGCGGCCTGCGCCACGACCTGGCGATCAATGGCACCATGGCCCACAGCTATATCCTGGCCCATGACGACGAGCAGGAGGCCTTCCGTGCCTTCGCCCGCCACTACCCCGGCACCACCCTGCTGGTGGATACCCATGACACCCTGGAAGGGGTGCGCAAGGTGATCGAGATCATGCGCGAGGCACCCGAGGTCGGCGTCAAGGCCATCCGGCTCGACTCCGGCGACCTGGGCGAGCTGGCGAAGGGAGCACGCGAGCTGCTCGACGAGGCGGGGCTCGAGGAGATCACCATCGTCGCCAGTAGCGGCCTCGACGAGGTCCAGATCGCGGCGATGCTCGAGGACGGCGCCCCCATCGATGCCTTCGGCGTCGGCACCCAGATGGGCGTCTCGGCGGATGCCCCGGTGATCGACCTCTCCTACAAGCTGGTGGAGTACGCCGGCACCCCGCGGGTCAAGCACTCGCCGGGCAAGATCAACCTGCCCTGCCGCAAGCAGCTCTATCGCCGCCGGGACGACCGGGGACGCTACGTCGGCGACGTCATCGCCCTGCGCGACGAGACCATCGACGCCGGCGAGCCGCTGCTGCGCCCGCTGGTCCGGGCGGGCCGGCTCGACGATGACGAGATGGCCCGGGCCGATGCGGCTCGCGAGCGGGTCGCCGACACCCTCGAGCGCTTCCCCGATGACGTCAGGCGGCTCGCGGAGGGCGAGAGCGACTACCCGGTCACGCTCAGCCCCGAACTTGAGCGCTTGCAATCCAGCTCCTGAAGCGCCCCACCTTCGCCGGGTCCGGCAGACCAGAAACTGGCCTGACCGGTAAATGAAGCAGGGGCACATCGCCGGCGATGTGCCCCTGCTTGCGCCGTGTCGCCAGGCCTCGCCGGTGGCGCCGTCACACCTTGTCCTGGGTGCGGGTCTCGAAGTCGCTGGCCGAGTGGCGCTCGTGCAGTTGCTCGGAGAGCTCCCCCCAGGTGCGGTTGACCATGCGTCCGCGCTTGACCGCCGGCCGCTCGGCGATACGCCTCGCCCAGCGCTGCACGTTGGGGTACTCGTCGACGGCCAGGAACTCCCCCGCATCATAGAGCAGCCCCTGGACCAGCACGCCATACCAGGGATAGATGGCCATGTCGGCGATGGTGTAGTCGTCGCCGGCGATATAGGCACGCTCGGCCAGCTGCCGGTCGAGCACGTCGAGCTGTCGCTTGGTCTCCATGGCGTAGCGGTCGATGGGGTACTGGAGCGGCTCCGGCGCATAGGCATAGAAGTGGCCGAACCCGCCACCGACGAAGGGGGCCGCGCCCATCTGCCAGAACAGCCAGTTGAGGGTCTCGGTCCGCCCGGCATGATCGTCAGGCAGGTAGGCACCGAACGTCTCGGCCAGGTAGAGCAGGATCGCGCCGGATTCGAACACCCGGGTCGGCGGCTCGGTGGTGTGATCCATCAGCGCCGGGATCTTGGCGTTGGGGTTGGCGGCGACGAAGCCGCTGGAGAACTGCTCGCCCTCACCGATGCGTATCGGCCAGGCGTCGTACTCGGCTCCCTCATGTCCCAGCGCCAGCAGCTCCTCGAGCATGATGGTCGCCTTCACGCCGTTGGGCGTGGCCAGGGAGTAGAGCTGCAGCGGATGCTGGCCGACGGGCAGTTCCCGGTCGTGGGTCGGGCCGGCCACGGGGCGGTTGATGCTGGCGAACTGGCCGCCGCTCGCGCGTTCCCACCGCCAGACGCGTGGCGGCTGGTAGGACGTATCGTTACTCATGAGCATGCTCCTGTGCCGAATGTCGGTCGGGTGTCCATTGCACTGGCCCCGGGAGGCAATAGCAGGACTTCGCCGGGCTTTCCAGCGGCGGACCGAGCATCGCGGCCCGGCCCACCGACGGGCATTGCCGCGAAGGGCGGCGCCTTACAGCGGCTGTTTGGTCGGGCGGATGATCAGCTCGTTGACGTCGACATCTGCCGGCTGCTCGATGGCGTAGACGATCGCCCGGGCGATGGCATCGGCATCGATGGCCATTTCGTAGAGCTCGTTCACGCCCTTGGCGGTGTCGGGGTCGCTGATGGTGGTGGTCAGCTCGGTGGCCACCGCCCCCGGGGAGATGTTGGTGGAGCGGATCTCCTCGCCGCCCTCCTGGCGAATGCCCTCGGAGAGTGCCTTGACCGCATACTTGGTGGCGCAGTAGACGGCCGCGGACGGGAAGACCACGTGCCCGGCCACCGAGGAGAGGTTGATGATATGGCCGGCATGCTGCTCGCGCATGGTCGGCAGCACCGCAGCAATGCCGTAGAGCACGCCCTTGATGTTGACGTCGACCATCTGCTCCCACTCGTCGACCTTGAGTTGGTCCAGCGGTGACAGCGGCATCAGGCCGGCGTTGTTGACCAGCACGTCGATGCGGCCGTAAGCCTCCCTGGCGGCGGAGGCCAGGGCCTCGACCTGGTCGCGGTCGGTCACGTCGGTGACGCGATAGATGGCCTCGCCCCCCTGTTCGACGATGGCGTCGCGCAGCGCAGCGAGGCGCTCCTCGCGACGGGCGCCGAGCACCAGCTTGGCGCCGGCCTTGGCCAGGCGGTGGGCGGTGGCTTCGCCGAGGCCGCTGCTGGCCCCGGTAATGATGACGACCTTGCCATTGATCTCGGACATGGTTTCTTCTCCTCGGGAATGCATCAAAGTGTCGGTCCCCGGCCGGCTGGGCCGGGAATCTCGAAAGTGTCAGGCCGGCTGTTCGGCCAGGCTCGGGTAGTCGGTATAGCCGCGCTCGTCGCCACCATAGAAGGTGCTGTCGTCCCAGTCATTGAGCGGCGCACCAAGACGCAAGCGCTCGGGAAGGTCCGGGTTGGAGATGAAGGGTCGCCCGAAGGAGACCAGGTCCACCTTGCCGGCGGCGATGCGCTGACGGGCCTCTTCGGCGCTGTAGGCGCCGTTGCCGATGTAGGCGCGCGAGAACCCCTCGTGGATGGCCTCGATCACCGGCTCGGGACGCCCCTTCTCGTGGTTGCCCTGGAAGGAGTCTTCCACCACCTCGATGAAGGCGACCCCGATGGCGTCGAGGGCCTGGGCAAAGGCACCGAAGGTGGCGACCGGGTCGTCGTCGACCATGGCATTGAAGCTGCCGGTGGGGCTGACGCGCACGCCGACCCGATCGGGGCCCCAGACGTCCACCACGGCCTGGACCACCTCCAGCGGCAGCCGCAGGCGGTTCTCCAGCGAGCCACCATAGGCATCGGTGCGGTGGTTGCTGCCGCTCTTGAGAAACTGGTCGAGCAGGTAGCCATTGGCGGCATGGACCTCCACGCCGTCGAAGCCGGCGCGCCTGGCGTTCTCGGCCCCCTGGCGGTACTGCTCGACGATCCCGGGCAACTCGTCGGTCTCGAGTGCGCGCGGCGTGGGTACCTCGACCATCCCGGAATCGGCGCTGATGAAGGTCATGGCGCCTTCCGGCTTGATCGCCGAGGGCGCCACGGGTGAGGCGCCGTCTGGCTGCAGCGCGGGGTGAGAGATCCGCCCCACGTGCCAGAGTTGCAGGATGATGCGTCCGCCGGACTGATGCACGGCATCGGTCACCCGCTTCCAGCCCTCGACCTGCGCCTCGGAGTGAATCCCCGGGGTGAAGGCGTAGCCCTTGCCCTGGGGGGAGACCTGGGTGGCCTCGGAAATGATCATCCCCGCCCCGGCTCGCTGACGGTAGTACTCGACGTTCATGTCGTTGGGCACGTCGCCGGGCTGCGAGGCCCGCGAGCGGGTCAACGGCGACATGATCACCCGGTTGGGCAGCTCCAGGTCACCAAGGGTGAAGGGCGCGAAGAGGCTGTCGTGTTGCGGATTCATGGGTGACCTCCTGGGTCGATAGCTGTGTAGCTCGTTATTCTAGACCAGTCTACTAGGTTCGTGGCACACGCCACTGAGGTTGGCGCTCCGGCCAGTGATCAGCTCACCACAGGAAGCTCCCGGGCCAGCACCTGCCGGAAGAGGACCGCCTCGAAGCACTCCATGGGGGCCAGAGACTTCACGGTCTTGGCACGCAGGATGGCGCCCTCCCAGCCGGCCATGATAAATCCCGCCAGGGCCTGTGTATCGAGATCGTCCGAGACCTCGCCGGCGCTGCGGGCCTCCTCGAGGCAGGCTACCAGCCGGCGCTCCCAGGCGCGGAACACCTGGTCGAGGCGGGCCCGGAAGACCTCGCTGCGCGCCGAGAGCTCCTGACCCAGGTTGCCGATCAGGCAGCCGCGGGCATGATCGCAGGAGAGCATGTCCGCCTTGCCGGTGGCGAAGTAGCGGCGCAGGCGCTCCAGCGGGGAGACGTCTCTGGCCTCGAAGATCGCCGCCAGCCGGGCATCGTACTGCTCGGCGAAGGCGTCGATCACGGCCAGGCCAAAATCCTCCTTGCTCGAGAAGTAGTGATAGAAGGACCCCTTGGGGACCCCGGCCCGGCTGAGCACCGCATTGATGCCGGTGGCGTTGAAGCCCTGCTCGGCGATCAGGTCGGCGCCGATCTCGATCAGCTTGTCGCGGGTGGCGTGCGTCGTCATGCCGGCAAGATTAGACCAGTCGTCTAGACGCGTCAAATCCCGCCGGCAGGCCTCAGTCGAGCATGGCGGCGAAGCGCTTGAGCCAGGCCGGGTGGGCCGGCCAGGCAGGAGCCGTGACCAGCTTGCCGCTGGCCACCGCCTGGTCGACCCCGATCTCGGCATAGTCGCCGCCGGCCAGGCGCACTTCCGGGGCACAGGCAGGGTAGGCCGAGACCCGATGTCCCTCGAGGGAGACCGCCGCCGCCAGCAGCTGGGCACCATGGCAGATGGCGGCCACCGGCTTGTCATGGTCGAAGAAGTGGCGGACCATCTCCAGCACCCGCTCGTCGAGACGCAGGTACTCCGGCGCACGCCCGCCGGGGACGACCAACCCGTCGTAGTCGGCGACCTCCACCTCGGCGAAGGTGGCATTCAGGGTGAAGTCGTGACCGGGCTTCTCGGAGTAGGTCTGGTCGCCCTCGAAGTCGTGGATGGCGGTGCGCACCTTGTCGCCTTCGCGCTTGTCGGGACACACCGCATCGACCGAGTGGCCCATGGCCTGCAGGGCCTGGAAGGGCACCATGATCTCGTAGTCCTCGACATAATCACCGGCGATCAGCAAGAGTCTGGCCATGGGAGTCTCCTCAATGGTGTGGCGGCGACGGAGGCGTCGCCCTGCAAGGGCAGCCTAGCAGCCCCGCGGAGGGCCCGCCGGGGAAAAGCGCAAGGCGCGTGCAGGCGGGAACCCCCGGGCCCGCGGAGACTCTCACCTCTGCCCCCTCGACGGCCCTGGAGTCCTCGCATGCCCGAACTGCAGCACCGTTGCGCCGCTCTCTTCCTGCTCCTGCTGCTGGCCGCCGGCAGCGCCCTCGCCGCACAGCCGCGTCCCTTCGATGCCCGTTACCGCCTCGAGGTCGCCGGCTGGCCGAGCACCACCGTGGAACACCGCCTGAGTCGTGACGGCACGCACTGGCAGAGCGACATGCGGGCCGCCATCGCGGTGGCCCGGGGCCACGAGCGCAGCCGCTTCATCGCCAGCGCTGACCTTCGCGCGCTGCACTACACCAGCGGCTACAGGCTGTTGGGCATCGGCAAGGACTACGAACTGGACGCAGAGACGCTGGCCCGGCTGCCCGACCGCCAGACCGCCCTGTTCAGCCTCTCCCGGCGAGCCGTGGCCGACGACTGCGCCTCGCCCTGCCGGCTGCGCTACCTCGACCACCGCGGTCGCGAGGAGCGGATCAACTACCGCCGGCTGGACCGCCGCATGCTCGAGCTGCCCGCCGGGCGCTTCGAGGCCGTCAGGGTGGAGGTCACGGAGCCGGACGCCCCCGATCGCCGCATGGTCTTCAGCTTCCACCCCGGCGTGCCGGGCCTGCTGCTGGCCATGGAGTACCACCGCGACGGCAAGCGAAAAAGCCGGCTGACCTTGACTGACCTGACCTTCTCCAGCGCCGAGCTCGCTTCCTCCCCGAAGGCAAATTGACTAGAGTAGGCGGCTTTCGGCCGCCCCTGGCGGCCCCTGGGCGGGAAGGGAGTCGCCATGCTGAGCGGTCTGGTGATCGTGTTATTGCCGCTGGTGCTGGGCTACCTGGTGCCGGTGGGGGATGCCCGGCTGATGGCGCTGATCAACCGCGGCGTGAACGCCTCGATCTACGTGATCCTGCTGCTGATGGGGGTGAGCCTGGCGGGCCTGGACGACCTGGCGGGCCAGCTCTCGCGCCTGGGCGGTCAGGCCATGGTGCTGTTCGCGGTGATCTCGGCCTGCAACCTGGCGGCCCTCTGGTGGCTATCGCGCCGGCTGGGCCTCATCGCCGATCCCTCGAGGGTGCTGGCGGGGGCGCCCACCAGCAAGTGGGCCGCCATGGCCAGCTCGCTGGCGCTGGTGGCGGTGGTGGTCGCCGGCGTGGTACTCGGCCTGCTGCTGGAGTGGTTCACCGGCAGTGGCCTGTTCGCCACGGCCGAGACCCTGGCCGAAGGGGTGCTCTACCTCCTGCTGGCGCTGATCGGCTGCCAACTGCGCAACTCCGGCATGCCGCTGCGCCAGATCGTGCTTAACCGCTTCGGCCTGGCCATCGCCCTGACCCTCGCCGCCAGCTCGCTGGTCGGCGGCCTGCTGGCGGCGCCGCTGCTGGACCTCCGATGGAACGAGGGGCTGGCGCTGGCCGCCGGCTTCGGCTGGTACTCGCTCTCCGGCATCCTGGTCGGCGACCAGCTGGGTCCCCTGATGGGCGGGGTGGCCTTCTTCAACGACCTGGCACGGGAACTGCTCGCCTTCGTACTGATCCCGCTGCTGATCCGCCGCCATGCCGCCCTGGCGATCGGTTATGGCGGCGCCACCGCCATGGACTTCACCCTGCCGGTGATCCAGCAGCACGGGGGCGTGTCCTGTGTGCCGGTGGCCGTGGTCAGCGGCTTTCTCCTCTCGCTGCTGTCACCGCCGCTAATTCTCTTCCTGCTCTCGCTTTGACCGACTCGCGCCGTGACCGCCGCCGACCTTGCCGGCGAGGGCAGCGTCGGCGAGGCTGACCTCAAGCTGCACATTACCTGCACAGAACCTGACCGATGGCTGCACGCCGAGCGGTGAAAATACGTCATGCCCTCGCCGGCCCCCGCTCCCGGAGCCCGTCCATGCACTCACCACGCCTCCCCCGCCCGGCCGTCTCGCGGCTCGGCATCAAGCTGTTCGCGATCATCCTGGTGGTCAACGTGGCCATCTCCGGACTGGTGTTCCTGGCGGTCTCACGCAGCCTCGACCAGGGCTTCATCGAATACCTGGACCAGACCCAGACCCGCCGCGCCGAGACTCTGGCCGAGGGGCTCGGCAAGGAGTGGGCCGGCCGTGGCGACTGGCAGTGGCTGCGCCAGTCGCCCGGCGCCTGGCACCGCCTGGTACGCCACCAGCTGTGGCCCGGCGACACGCCGCCACCGGAGGGCATCGAGCGGCGCCTGGGTGACCCCAAGGACTTCGTGCTCCACGACGCAACCGGCCTGCCGGTGATCGGCCTGCCCCCGGACAGCGACCAGGAGGCGGCCGAGCTGCGTTGGCTACCGATCGAGAGCGCCGGCGAGCGGGTCGGGATGCTCGGCTACCGCCCGCCCCAGCAGCTGATGGCGCGCATGGACCGCATCTTCCTCTCCCGCCAGCAGCGCAACCTGGGCATCATCGTCGCCGCCCTCGGGCTGGCCTCGCTGCTGCTGGCCGGTGGCCTCTCCTGGTGGCTGGGGCGGCGCACCCGCGGCATGGCCAGGGCCACGCGGCGCCTCACCGAGGGCGACTACAGCACCCGCCTGGCGGAGCGCGGCCGCGATGAGCTGTCGAGCCTCGCCCACGACTTCAACGTGCTGGCCGCCACCCTGGAGGCCAGTCGCGAGGCGCGCAGCCGCTGGGTCTCCGATATCGCCCACGAGCTTCGCACGCCGCTGGCGGTGCTGCGTGGCGAGATAGAGGCCATGCAGGACGGCATCCGCGCCCTGGACCAGGACAACCTGCACTCGCTGGCCCAGGAGGTCGGTCAGCTGGAGCGCCTGGTGGCCGACCTCCGCCTGCTCTCCCAGAGCGATGCCGGCGCCCTGGAGGTCCAGCTGGCGCCCCTGGACCTGGCGGAGAGCCTCGCCGCGCGCCTCGACGAGGCCAGCGGCTGGCTCGGCGACAGCGGCATCCGCCTGGAGTGCGAGATCGCGGGGCCGGCCTGGATCCGCGGCGACACCCTGCGCCTGCGCCAGCTGTGGAACAACCTGATCGACAACACCTGCGCCTACACCACGGCCCCGGGGCGGCTGCGCGTGCGCCTGGCAGCCCACCAGGGGCAGGTGCGGGTGACCTGGGAGGACAGCGCCCCCGGCGTGCCCGAGCCCGAACTGCCGCGGCTCACCGAGCGGCTCTACCGGGTCGAGGGATCGCGTAACCGCGCCAGTGGCGGCAGTGGCTTGGGACTCTCGATCGCCATTGCCCTGGCCCGCGCCCACGGCGCGCGCATGGAGGCCTCCCCCTCGCCACTCGGCGGGTTATGCTGGACCCTGACCTTTCCCGCCATCGAGGACCACCCGCTCAGGGAGAACGCCGCATGAGCACCCCGGACACCGTTCAGGACCAGATTCTGATCGTCGAGGACGAACCCAAGATCGCCCGCCTGGTCGCCGACTACCTGCAGGGCAGCGGCTTCACCAGCCACCACCTGGCGCATGGCGATGCCGTGTTGCCCTGGCTAGAAGCCTGCCCGACGCGCCCGGAGCTGGTGCTGCTCGACCTGATGCTGCCGGGCACCGACGGCCTGACCCTGTGCCGGGAGATCCGCCAGCGCTGGCCGGCGATGGCGATCATCATGCTGACCGCCCGGGTCGAGGAGGTCGACCGCCTGCTGGGCCTGGAGCTGGGCGCCGACGACTACATCTGCAAACCCTTCAGCCCCCGCGAGGTGGTGGCCCGTGCCAAGGCCGTGCTGCGCCGCAGCCGGGCCGCTGCCTCGCCCGCCCCCGGGGGCAGCGACCTGGTCCTCGACGAGGCGGGCTGGCGGGCCCTGGCCGACGGTCACGATTTGGGCCTCACCGCGGTGGAGTTCCAGTTGCTGAAGGTGATGATGCACTCCCCCGGGCGCATCTTTACCCGCGAGCAGCTGATGGACCACATGTACCGCGACCACCGCATCGTCTCCGAGCGCACCGTCGACAGCCACGTCAAGAAGCTACGCCGCAAGATCGCCGAGACCTGGCCCGAGCGCGAGGTAATCCGCTCGGTCTATGGCGTTGGCTACAAGTACCAGCCGGAGGAGTGAGCCCCCGGCGGATGCACGACCTTTGCACCCTCGCTGCAAGCCGCTTGCACCCCCGGCGACGAGACTGGCAGCGTCAACCCGAGGCCCGACGAGGCCCCCAAGGAGAACCGCCATGACCCGCTCACTCACCCGTACCCTGCTGGCTCCCGCCCTGCTCGCCATCGCCATCGCCCCCCTGGCGCTTTCCGCCAGCGCCGCTCCCGGTGGCGAGGGCAGGCACCAGGGCGTGAACGAGGAACATCGCCAACAGCACGAGCAACGCCGACAGGCCCTCTTCGACCGTGCCGGCCTCGATGAGGAGACCCGCCAGGCCCTGGAGGAGGCCCGTCGCGAGCACCGCGAGGCGGTCCGCGAACTGCGCGAGGAGCACCGCCAGCGCATGGACGAGATCCTCGGCGAGGAGCAGCGCGAAGCGCTGGAGGCCGCCCGTCAGGCAATGCGCGAGGAGCAGCGCGCCGAGCGCCGCGAGGCCATGCAGCAGCGCCTGACCGAGCTGGTCGACAGCTGGGAACTCTCCGACGCCGATCGCGAGGCGTTGCGCGAGGCCCGCGAGGCGATCTACGCCGACATGCAGGCGCTGCGCGAGCGCGACGTCGACTCCCGCCAGGCGCGTCGCGAGGCCATGCGTGAATTGCGCGAGGAGCACCAGGAAGTGCTCACCGAGATCCTCAGCGACGAGCAGATCGAGGAGATGCGTGCGGTGCTCTCCCGGCATGGCCGCCAGGACAAGGGCGGCAACGTTCGCAAGGACAAGGGCGACGGTGCCGCTGACTGACGACTCCCCCCGCTTCCCACCCCGATTCGCCCGGCCTCGTGCCGGGCGTTTTCGTTCGAGCCTCGACGTTCGAGCCTCGACGTTCCGTGGCGAGGTACGCCCCAGCCATACGCCACCCCTGTGCCCCCCGGGGAGGAGGACGCCACCAGCCGGATTGACGAGGCTAGGGGTTATCGCTCCCCGTGCCGCTCGTCCGGGGCGGGGGCCACCCGAGACGTCACAACAATACGAGGTCGCGACCCATGACACGACGCCACGCCTTCCTCACCCCGCTACTGGCCGCCACCCTGAGCGCCGGGGCCGCCTTGCCTGCCATGGCCTTCGAGGACGACACCCTGACCATCTGGATCGGTGACAACAAGGGGCCCCAGGGCATCCGCGAGGTGGCCGAGCGGTTCACGGCCGACACCGGCATCGCCATCGACATCGTCCACCCCGACGACATGACCAACCGCTTCCAGCAGGCCGCCGGCAGTGGCCAGGGGCCGGACATCGTGATCTTCGCCCACGACCGCATGGGGGAATGGGCCCAGAGCGGGCTGCTCAAGTCCATTGCGCCCTCCGACACCTACCGCGATCGCTACTTCGACTTCACCTGGAACGCCGTCGAGTGGAACGGCGAGACCTACGGCTATCCCATCTCGGTGGAGTCGCTGGGCCTGATCTACAACAAGGCCCTGGTGGAGACGCCCCCCGAGAGCTTCGACGAGCTCGCCAGGCTCGATGCGGAGCTGGCCAAGGAAGGCAAGAAAGCGATCCTCTTCAATTATGGTGAGCCCTACTTCAGCTGGCCCCTATTGGCCGCCAATGGCGGCTATTCGTTCCAGCATAGCGACAGCGGCTACGACACCCGCGACATCGGCGTCAACAATGCCGGCGCGGTGGCGGGAGCCGAGCGTCTGCGCGAACTGATCGACAGTGGCGTGCTGCCCGAGGGCACCGACTACAGCGTGACGGATACCCGTTTCAACCAGGGCGAGGTGGCGGCCATGATCAGCGGCCCCTGGGCCTGGAGCAACCTCGAGAAGAGCGGTATCGACTTTGGCGTGGCCCTCTTGCCGCGGGTCGGTGACGAGCGGGCCAAGCCGATGTTCGGGGTGATGGCGGCGATGATCAACTCCGCTTCACCCAACGACTTCCTGGCCACCGAGTTCCTCGAGAGCTACCTGCTCGAAGAGGAGGGCCTGCGCACGTTCAACAACGACGGTTCGCTGGGCGCCGTGGCCCACAAGGCCTATCAGCAGGAGCTGGAGTCCGACCCGCGGATCGCCGCCACCCTGGAGAACGCCGAGCTCGGCTCGCCGATGCCCAATATTCCCGAGATGGGTGCTTTCTGGTCGGCCATGGAACCAGCGCTACAGAACATCGGCAGCGGCCGCCAGTCACCGCAGGCGGCGCTGGACGCCGCCGCCGAGCGCATCCGCACCGCCATCGAGTAACGCTAGCCTTCCCGTCCTGGCCGGCCATGAACCACGGCCGGGCCGGGGCAGACCGCAGGTGACCCCATGTTTGTGACCAACGCCTCGCGCGGCTTGCCGCGCCATCGATCCCGCTACCCCGCCGAACGCTATACCCGTTGGGCGCTGCGCGCCCTGACAGCACTGCTGGTGCTCGCCACCCTGTGGCTGGTGGTGGCCTTCCACCTGCGCGGCCAGTGGATGTTCTCGCTGCTGTTCCTGGTGCTGGGCGCCTCCCTGGCGATCGTCTTCGGCAAGCGCCAGCTGATGAGCCACCGCTATATCTTCCCGGCGCTGGCCGGGATGGGTGTGTTCGTGATCTTCCCGCTGGTCTATACCATCGGCATCAGCTTCAGCAACTACAGCTCGAGCAACCTGCTCAGCGAAGAGCGGGTGCGTGCCCAGCTCCTCGGCCAGACCTACCAGGCCGAGGGCCAGGCCTTCGATTTCCAGCTGGTCCGTGACGGTGACCGGACTCGCCTGTATCTGGACGCCAAGGGGGCCGGCGACCGGGAAGGCGTAAGGCAACTGGTGTCCCAGCCCCTGGCCCAAGCCGTGGAAGGACAACCCCTGGCGGTCGAGCCGACCCAGGCGGCCCCATCCGGCGAGGCGCTGGGCATCCGCGAGGTCATCGCCCAGCGTGATCGCCTGCAGCGCCTGACCCTGGTGACGCCAGAGGGCACCGAGCTCAAGATGGCAGGGCTGCGCAGCTTTGCGCCGATGCTGCCGCGCTTCGAAGCGAACCCCGACGGCAGCCTGACCGACCTGCGCGACGGCACCACCCTGACCCCCGACCAGGAGACCGGCTTCTTCGTCACCGAGGACGGTGAGCGCCTCACCCCCGGCTGGCCGGTCGCGGTGGGGCTGGACAACTACACCAAGATCTTCACCGACCCGGACATCCGCGGGCCCTTCCTGCAGATCTTCGTCTGGACCTTCGTCTTCGCCGGCCTGACGGTGGTCTTCACCCTGGCGGTGGGCTTCGTGCTCGCCACGCTGCTGCAGTGGGATCAGCTCAAGGGCAAGGCCCTCTATCGCACCCTGCTGATCCTCCCCTATGCGGTGCCGGCCTTCATCTCGATCCTGATCTTCAAGGGCATGTTCAACCAGAACCACGGCGAGATAAACCTGATCCTCGAGAACCTGTTCGGCATCAGTCCCACCTGGTTCACGGACCCGGCAATGGCCCGCAGCATGCTGCTGATCGTCAACACCTGGCTCGGCTACCCCTACATGCTGCTGTTGTGCATGGGGCTGATCCAGTCGATTCCCCGCGATCTCTACGAGGCCTCGGCGGTGGACGGCGGCGGGTCGCTGACCAACATGCTGCGCATCACCCTGCCGCTGATCCTGAAGCCGCTGACGCCGCTGCTGATTGCGGCCTTCGCCTTCAACTTCAACAACTTCGTGCTGATCGCCCTGCTCACCGGCGGCAAGCCGGACATCCTCGGCGCCAGCACCCCGGCGGGGACCACCGACCTGCTGGTCAGCTACACCTACCGCATCGCCTTCCAGGATGCCGGCCAGCAATTCGGTCTGGCGGCCGCCATCGCCACGCTGATCTTCCTGCTGGTGGTCGGGCTGTCGTGGCTCAATCTGCGCCTGTCCAAGGTCAAAGTCTAAGGAGAAGTCGTCTCATGGCCATGGTTCAACCCCGTTCGATCCGTGCCCGCAAGCTGGGTGCCCATCTCGCCCTGCTGGGCTTCGTCAGCCTGGTGGTGTTCCCGCTGCTGCTGGTGATCTCGATCTCCTTCCGCGAGGGCAACTTCGCCACCGGCAGCCTGATCCCCGAACGCTTCTCGCTGGAGCACTGGGCACTGGCCTTCGGCATCCCCTGGGAGCGTGCCGACGGCAGCGTCGTCCAGCCGCCCTTCCCGGTGATGCTGTGGCTGTGGAACTCGATCAAGGTGGCGGTGGCGTCGTCGCTGATGATCCTCGCGCTCTCCACCACCAGCGCCTATGCCTTCGCGCGCATGCGCTTCTCGGGCAAGGCACCCATCCTCAAGGGCATGCTGATCTTCCAGATGTTCCCCGCGGTGCTCTCGCTGGTGGCGCTCTACGCGCTGTTCGATCGCCTCGGCCAGCTGGTGCCCTGGCTGGGCCTCAACACCCACGGCGCGCTGATCCTCGCCTCGCTGGGCGCGGTGGCACTGCACATCTGGACCATCAAGGGCTACTTCGAGTCCATCGACGGCTCCCTGGAGGAGGCGGCGATGGTCGACGGCGCCAGCACCTGGCAGGCCTTTCGGCACATCCTGCTGCCGCTCTCGGTGCCCATCCTGATGGTGGTGTTCATCCTCGCCTTCATCATGTCGATCATGGAGTACCCCATGGCCTCGGTGCTGCTGCTCGACGAGGACAAGCTGACCCTGGCGGTGGGCGCCCAGCAGTACCTGGCCGAGCACAACCAGCGCTGGGGTGACTTCGCCGCCGCGGCGGTGCTCTCAGGGCTGCCCATTACCCTGGCCTTCCTGCTGTGCCAGCGCTGGATCGCCGGCGGGCTCACTGCCGGCGGCGTGAAGGGCTGAGCCCCCGCCCGGACTTCCTCGTCCCTTCTGGGACTCCCGCTTCCCCGGCATCCGCCGGGGTTTTTTCATGCCGCGGCTGAGGCCATGGCAATCAAGACGCCCCGGACGCAAGGCGCACCGGGGCGGGAGTGGGCAGGGCTGACTGTCGCTCAGTGGGCGATGCCGGGGATCTCTACCCGACGCGGGCAGGCCTGGCCGTCGGGGCCGAACAAGTGGCAGTGGTCGCCGGCCAGGTCCAGGTCGACGATCTGGTGCTCCTCGAGGTGGGCCAGGCCGTCGAGGCGCTGCGTCACGGTGCCCTCGGCACCCTCGACCTGCAGGTGGGCAAGCGTCTCGTAGCCGAGCTTCTCGGCCACCATCAACCGGGCCGTCAGCCGGGCCTCGCCCTGCTCGGGGGCGACGAAGTCCTCGGCGCGAATCCCCAGAGTCGCGGTGTCACCGGCCCTGAGGCCGCTCCCGTCCACCGCCACGGAAAGCGTCTCGCCGGAGGGCAGACGCACGCCGGTGCGTCGCGGCCCCGGGTCGACCACCGTCACCGGCAGGGTATTGATGCGCGGCGAGCCGATGAACTCGGCAACCTCGAGGGAGTTCGGGAAATGGTAGAGCGACAGCGGCGCGCCGACCTGGGCGATGCGCCCGCTCGACAGCAGCACGATGCGGTCGGCGAGCGTCATCGCCTCGACCTGGTCGTGGGTGACGTAGATCATGGTGGCATTGAGCCGCTTGTGCAGCTCGGCGATCTGCACCCGCATCTCGACCCGCAACGAGGCATCGAGGTTGGACAGCGGCTCGTCGAACAGGAACACCGCCGGCTCCTTGACCAGGGTGCGGCCGATCGCCACCCGCTGGCGCTGGCCGCCGGAGAGGTCCTTGGGCTTGCGCTCGAGCAACCTGGTCAGCTGCAGGATCTCGGCGGCGTGGTCGACACGACGCTGGGTTTCGGCCTTGTCGGTGCGCGCGAGCTTGAGGCCGAATCCCATGTTCTCGGCCACCGTCATATGCGGGTAGAGGGCATAGGACTGGAAGACCATGCCGATGTCACGCTCCTGGGGCGGAATCTCGTTGATCCGTTCGCCATCCAGGCACATCTCGCCGCGGGTGATGTCCTCGAGCCCGGCGACCATGCGCAGCAGGGTCGACTTGCCGCAGCCCGAGGGGCCGACGAACACCACGAACTCGCCGTCGTTGATGGTCAGGTCGATGTCCCGCGAGATCTCGACGCCGTCGTAGTCCTTGCCGATGCCGCTCAGTGTCAGATGTCCCATGAGGCTTCCTCCGAATCGGTGGTGCAGCGGGCGATGGCGATGCCATAGGCCGGTAGCCGCAGCGTGCCGTCCTGCCACTGGCCGTTGACCATCGCCGGGGCCTCCTCGAGGGCGCGCGCGGCGCGAGGGGCCGGCAGTTCGCGGGGTTCACCGGCGAAGTTCAGCGCCACCAGCAGGCGCTGGCCGGGGGCGCTCGCCGGATGGCGTCGCTCGAGACACAGCACCTCGTCACGCACCGTATGGTAGGCGATGTCGCCCTTGACCAGCGCCGGCTGGCGGCGACGGAAGGCCAGGAAGGCGCGAGTGGCGTTGAGCAGCGAATCCGGGTCCCGCTCCTGCTGGTCCACGGCCAGCCCCAGGTGCTCGTCGGGCACCGGCAGCCAGGGCTCGGACCTGGAGAAGCCCCCATGGCGGGCGTCGGCCTGCCACGGCATGGGGGTGCGGCAGCCGTCGCGGCCCTTGTAGGCCGGCCAGAAGGTGATGCCGGCGGGGTCGACCAGTTGCTCGAAGCTCAGTTCGGCCTCGGTCAGGCCCAGTTCCTCGCCCTGGTAGAGGCAGACGCTGCCGCGCTGGGTGAGCAGGAAGGCCAGGTAAAGGCGTAACGCCGCTGCGTTGCCTTCGGCGTTCCAGCGGCTGGCCAGGCGGGTGACGTCGTGGTTGCCCAGCGCCCAGCACGGCCAGCCATCGCCGATGCGGGCCTCCATCTCGGCCAGGGTGGCGTGCAGGTAGTGCGGGTCGGCCTGCTCGGTGAGCAGGTTGAAGGAGTAGCACATGTGCAGGCGCTTGCCCCCCTGCGTGTACTCGGCCATCACCCCCAGGGAGTCGTCGTCGCCGACCTCACCGACGCTGGTGGTGCCGGGGTACTCGTCGAGCAGCGCACGCAGCCGCTCGAGGAAGGCCAGATTCTCCGGCTGGGTCTTGTCGTGGATATGTTGCTGGTAGCCATAGGGGTTATCGGGGCGTACACCGATGAACCCCGCGGCGATCTCCTCCCGGGGCGGGTTGTCCTTGAGTGCGCCATGGGTGCAGAAGTTCACCGCATCCAGGCGGAAGCCGTCGACGCCGCGCTCCAGCCAGAAGCGCACCTCGCCGAGGATGGCCTCGACCACCTCGGGGTTGCGGAAGTTGAGGTCCGGCTGCTCGACCAGGAAGTTGTGCAGGTAGTACTGGCAGCGCCGGGTGTCCCACTGCCAGGCGGAGCCGCCGAAGATCGCCTGCCAGTTGGTGGGCGGGGCGCCATCGGGCCGGGGATCGGCCCACACGTACCAGTCGGCCTTGGGGTTGTCGCGGCTTTTACGGCTCTCCTGGAACCAGGCATGCGCATCGGAGGTGTGGGAGAGCACCTGGTCGATGGTGACCTTGAGGCCGCGGGCATGGGCGGCCTCCACCAGGCGGTCGAAGTCCTCGAGCGTGCCGAACATCGGGTCGACGTCGCGATAGTCACTGACGTCATAGCCGAAATCGAGCATCGGCGAGGTGAAGAACGGCGACAGCCAGATGGCGTCGACATTCAGCGAGGCGATGTAGTCGAGCCGGTCGATCACGCCCTGCAGGTCGCCGATGCCGTCGCCGCTCGCGTCCATGAAGCTGCGCGGATAGACCTGGTAGATCACCGCGCCGCGCCACCAGTCGGCGCCCTGTCGGCCGAGGTACTGGGAAGTGTCTGTGGTCATGTGCCGGGTCCTTGTCGTGAATCGCGGTATCGGCAGGCCGATACCGCGGGAAAAGCGTCACGCTCATGGTGGCGGCAGGGCCGGCGGGAGAAATCCTCCCGCGGGCTGGGCGACAGGCGTAGGCGGGGGGAGGAGGCGCCTTCCTACTCCCCCTGGATACGGGCGAGGAGATCGCCGGCCAGGGCGATGGCCTCCTCCCGGCGGCGGATACCCTGCTTCTGATAGAGGCTGCGGATATGCGTCTTGATGGTGGTCGGCGCCACCGACAGCTGTTCGGCGATCTGCTCGTTGGAGAGTCCGGCATGGATCAGCCCCAGGATCTGCCACTCGCGACGGGTCAGGGGTGAGGTGCGGATCAGCTCCGGCACGTCGGGGCGGGCGACGATGTCGGCGATCACCGACTCGTCGAGCATCAGGCGCACGGCACGGCCGAAGTCGCGCTGACGGCCGGCCAGCTCGAGCAACCGCTCGGCGCGACGCCGGGCCAGCTCGTCCATTTCCCGGGTCTCGAGCAGGCGGGTGAGCATATCGGAAAGCGGTCGGCCCAGGCGCAGGAAGCTGCCGGTGAGCGCCGTTCGCGAGGCCAGCCCCATGGCCGCGGCCAGGTGATCCAGTGCCGCCGGCTCATGGCCGTACTGCCACTCCAGGAGTGCCAGGCACAGCCGGTTGCGATTGGCGTCGGTGACCAGGCCGAAACGCGCGGCCTGGGTCTCCAGGGCCTCCAGCAGCCCTCGGGCTTCGTCGGGCCGGCCGAGCAGCATCAGGGCCCGGGCGTGATTGCGTACGTTGGCCTGGGCGAAGTGGTTGCTGGCGGTGTCGGGCTCGGCGGGCGGCGCCTCCTGCAGCCAGCGGGCCACGGCATCGCGGTCGTCGTTGGCCTGCCACCAGGCCAGCAGGGTGGCGTGGGCATTGGCCCGCCAGTCGATGTGATAGTCGCCGTCGGCGAGTATCTTGCGGATGCGGCGGATGTGGTCGGCACACTGCGCCTGGTCGCCGCGGCCCTGGGCGACCAGCGTCTCCGAATGGTGGCACAGCGCCCACAGCATCAGCTGGTCATCACCGATGCGCTTCGCCTCACGTTCCACCTCGTGGATCCGCGCCAGCGACTCCTCGAGTCGGCCCTGGACGAAGCGTGCCTCGCAGAGGATCGCACCGGCCGACACCGGCGTGGCGGCCAGGTAGCGGGCGGGTTGGGTCAGCGCCTGCTCGGCCAGCGGCGCGGCCCGTTCGGCGTCGCCCTGGTTGATCGCCAGCTGGGCGCGCAGGGTGGCGAACTCGGCGGCCAGCTCCTGCCAGGCAGGCTCCTCGAGCTGGGCCTCGATCCAGCCAATGGCCTGGGCGGTGCGGTCGAACTGGAACTGGGCGTGGGACACCCAGCCATGCAGCAGCGTCAGTTGCGGCGAAGCGCACAGGCATGTCTCACCGAGCGTCGCCAGGGCCCGCGCCAGCAGCGCAAAGTGGCCATGGGCGAGCAGTTGGGGGCCCTGGGCCTCCACCAGCGTGATGAGCCCCTCGGGATCATCGGCCTCGATGGCCTGGGCCAGGGCCAGGGCGGGATCGCCCAGCGCCAGCCAGGCCTGGCTGGCACAGCGATGCAGCTGACGCTGGGACGCCAGGCTCAGCGCGTGGCGGCGATAGCGCAGGTAACCGGCAAACAGCGGCTGGAAACGAAACCACTGCTCGTGAGGGTCGCAGCGCTCCAGGAACAGGCCGGCCCCCTCCAGGGCCTCGAGCCGCTGGGAAACTCGCTCTCCCTCCAGCAGGCGCGCCACCAGCGTCGGAGAGAAGCGCTCCAGCACGCCGAGCTGCAACAGCAGCCGGCGGTCGGGTTCGTCGAGACAGGTCTCCAGCAGATCGTCGAACCAGGCGACGAAGTCGGGGTGGCTGCCGCCCAGGCGTTCCAGCAAGCTGTCGAAGCCGGCCCGGGTGGTGGTGCGCTGGATCAGCCAGTCCAGTGCCATCACCCAGCCTTCGGTGCGGCGCAGCGCCTGCTCCAGGCTGACCCGGGTGGGCGGAAAGCTGAGCTGCTCGGTGCACAGCGTCTGGGCCTCCTCGAGGTCGAAGGCCAGTTCATCGTGGCCGACTTCCTCCAGTTCACCACGCAGACGCAGCGCCGGCAGGCCCAGGGCCGGGCGAGTGCGCGAGACCAGGGTCAGGGTCAGCCAGCCCGGCTGGTGGCGCAGCCAGTAGCCAAGCGCCTCGAGGATCTCCGGATGGCGGACATGCTCGAACTCGTCGATCACCAGGCGTCCCGGGAGGGCGCTGTCCGGCAGGGCGGTGAGCCAGGCCTCCACCCCGTCGATCAGGGCGCCGCCCTCGGCCAGCCCCACCTCGAGTCCCAGCTCGCGGCACAGCCGCGCCAGGGCGGCACGGAAATAGCCGGCGAAGCGGTCGGGCGCGTCATCGCGCCCATCCAGGCGCAGCCAGGCAGCAGACTGTTCCAGGGCCGGCAGCCGCTCGGCCAGCAGGGTGCTCTTGCCGTAGCCCGGTGGCGCCTGCACCACCAGCAGCCGAATGCGCTCGTCGAGGATGAAGTGGTCGTTGAGGCGCGGGCGGGCTACCAGGGTGGACGGCAGCGGGGGAGCGGCGAGCTTTTCCTGGATCAGCGGCATGGGAGACTCCCGCAGGGAAGATGATGGGCACGTTACCCAGTATGACTGCCCGGGCGGCAGACGAGAAAAGCCCGCGGCCATCACGCCGCGGGCAAGCATCGAAACAGCAGGCAGGGCCCGGCCGGCGCCGGGCCCTTGCCATCAGAACCAGACTTCGGTCTGCACGCCGAAGGTCCACTGGCTGCCGGTAAAGTCAGGCTGACCAAATGAGTCCGAGATATCGTTACCGTTATCGTCGGTAGCATCGTTCAAGATATAACCATTCAGCTCCTCGTCCCAGTCGCTCCAGGAGGCGAACAGGCGGATCTCCGGCCGCTGCCAGAAGCCGCCCACCTGGGGCTTGAAGGTCGGGGCGATAGTCAGCTTGGTGTAGTCCCCCTCGACGGCAGTGCGACCGTCGAGGCCCTGTGGGTCGAGGTCCATCCACTGGTAGCTGGCCTCGTACTGCATCTCGAAGTTCTGGGTCAGCTCGTTGGCCAGGCGCACGTTGAGGGTCGCCCAGTCGTACTGGTCGCCGTCGACATAGCGGTCCTCGCTGGTCTCGGCGAGGATCGCCGGGGCCACCCGCCACTTGGGGGCCACATAGGTGGTGCCATAGAGGGCCAGACGGGTCGCGGTGGCATCCTCGGTCAGGTCACCGCGCGCACCGATGCCCTTGACCTCGGCCCCCAGGCCCTGACCGTGCAGCACGGCAGCCTTGAAGTTGCCCTCGCCAAGGCCGAAGAAGCTGTCGCCATGGTAGGCCACCATGGTATGGAAACCGGACTCGGCGGCCTCCTGGCCTTCGCCGATATCGCGCTCCTCGTTGTCGGCGGCGGACATGCCGTTGACCATCCACTGCCAGTTGCCGAAGTAGTTGTTGGAGGTCAGGATCAGGTTGTCGGTGTCGCCGCTGTCATCCCCCGGCGACTCGCGTGTCACGGGGAAGTCGCTGAAGCTGCGGCCGTAGAGCGAGAAGTTGGACTTCCAGTTATCGGCCAGCTGCATGTCGTAGATCCCCGCCCCGGTGCCGGAGAGGAAGACGATATCGCTGTCGAGCCAGTGGATATCGAAATTGTCACGGTCGAAGCGCTTGCCGGCCCAGATGGAGGCGTTCTCGAAGGCACCGGTAAAGCTCGGCAGGTCGCTGAACTCGGCATAGACCTGGCGCACGTTGAGGTTGGACTCCGCGGCGGTCCAGTCGTTGCTGGTGGTCGTGCCGTCGGCGATCATCGTCCGATAATGGGCCTTGGCCCCATTATCGAAGCGCATCTTGTAGTTGAAGACGGCCTCGGCGTAGGTGTCCGGCTCGTTGCCCAGGCGTCCGACAGCCCCGCCCAGGGAGCCGGCCGGGGTAACGTAGGGGCCGCCCTCCTCGCTCTTGCCATCCTCGCCGATCAGCAGGCCCGAGCGGGCATAGACGTTGAAGGAGAAGCCCTCCTCGCCGCTGGCCTGGCGCTCGACCCTGGCCAGGCGCTCCTCGACCTCATCCTGTGACAGGCGACCCTCGGCCTGCTGCTCGGCCAGCTTGGCGCGCTGTTCGGCGGCATCGGCCCGCTGCTCGGCGGCGGCGATGCGCGCTTCCAGGTCGGCGAGGCGCTCCTCGAGGGAGTGGGTGTCGGCACCGGCCATCCCGGCGAGGCCCAGGCTGGCGGAAGCGATGGCGATGGCGAGGGGCTTCTTGAGCGTGACAGTGTGCATTGTCGTTCTCGTCCTTTGTTGTTGTCGCGACGGATGGTCATCACGAAGGGTGGGGAGTCCCCCGGGGCCGGAGCGTCACCCCGGCGCGAAATACCTGCCGAAACTTAATCGATTCAGGCCGCGGCCACAAAAAGTATTTTGTAATATTACGACCAATGTCTAAGAATCGGGCAGGAACTCGGTGCCTTTAAGGTAATAAAACTACAAATCAATCCTTGCCATGACATACCCTGCCCCATCGACACCAAGACGAGGACACGCGATGACACCCGGACACTCTCCCCTCTCCCTGATGCTGGGCATGATGCGCCTGCATGAGCGCCCCGAACTGCAGGCGCCCGAGCGGCTGGCCGACTGGCTCGAGGCGCGCCTCGACCAGGGGCTCGACTGGTTCGACCATGCCGACATCTATGGCGGCGACGGCCACAACGAGCGGCTGTTCGGTGAGGCCCTGCGCCGCCGGCCGGGCCTCGCCGCCCGGGTGAGGGTGGTCACCAAGGCCGGCATCCTGATGGCACCCGGCGATACCAAGCACTACGACAGCTCGCCGGTGTGGCTTGCCGGCGCCATCGACCGGGCCCTGAGGCGACTCGGGGTCGAGCGGCTGGACCTCTTCCTGATCCATCGTCCCGACCCGCTGATGGAGGCCGAGGCCACCGCCCGGGTGCTGGACGATGCCGTCCGGGCCGGCAAGGTCGCCGCTCTTGGCGTCTCCAACTTCCTGCCCGAACAGTGGCGCCGCCTGCAGGCGGCACTGTCCCATCCGCTGACCCACCACCAGCTGCAGCTCTCCCTCACCCGGTCGGCGCCACTGTTCGACGGCAACTTCGATGCCCTGCGCCGGGACGGCCTCTCGCCCTTGGCCTGGTCGCCCCTGGATGGCGGCAGCCTGTTCCAGGGTGCCGCCGGCCAGGCCCTGGGACGTCTCGCCGACCGCCATGGTGTCAGTCCCGCCGGCGTTGCCCTGGCCTGGCTGCGCCGCCTGCCGGGTTCGCCAGTGCCGGTGATCGGCACCCTCGACCCGGCACGGATCACGACCCTGCGCGACGAGGCCCAGCTCTCCCTGTCGCGCCGTGACTGGTACACCCTGCTGGAGGCGGCCCGCGGCCACGAGGTCGCCTGACCGCCCGACACGTGCGACCAAAGTCGCGGTTGAACTCCGCCTTAAGCGCCGGCTAACTGTGTCAGCCGCGATCTTAATCGTTTAAGTCGTGAGAGAGCGAACGGCGGCAGCACCTACGAGTGACATGTCGCAATCGGCCCTCACACTATGACAGCGACAACAACTTGACAGCGACAACAACAAGCGACGAGGAAACCAGCATGTTCAAGAAGACCCTGATCTCCGCCATCGCCCTGGCCGGCGCTGCCGCCGGCAGCAGCCAGGCCCAGGCGGCGGACCTGACCATCTCCTGTGGCGCCGTCGGCGCCGAGCTCACCCTGTGCAAGCAGGGCGTCGAGGCGTGGGAGGAGAAGACCGGCCATGAGGTCGATATCGTCTCCACGCCCAACTCCTCCACCGAGCGCCTGTCGCTCTATCAGCAGATTCTTTCCGCGCAGTCCAGCGACATCGACGTGATGCAGATCGACGTGGTGTGGCCGGGTCTGCTGGCCAACCACCTGCTCGACCTCGGCGAGACCCTCGGCGAGGACGCCGCCGAGGGCCACTTCGAGACCATCGTCGCCAACAACACCATCGACGGCCGCCTGGTGGCGATGCCCTGGTTCACCGATGCCGGGGTGCTCTACTACCGCAAAGACCTGCTCGAGAAGCATGGCGTCGAGGCCCCCGAGACCTGGGAAGAGCTGACCGAGATCGCCACCGAAATTCAGGCCGCCGAGCGCGAGGCCGGCAATGACCGGATGTGGGGCTACGTCTTCCAGGGCCGCGCCTACGAGGGCCTGACCTGCAACGCCCTGGAGTGGATCGCCAGCTACGGTGGCGGCACCATCGTCGATGCCGAGGGCGAGATCACCATCGACAACGAACGTGCCGCCGAGGCGCTTGACCTAGCCGCCAGCTGGATCGGCAACATCTCGCCGAAAGGCGCCTTGAACTACACCGAGGAGGAGGCCCGCGGCATCTTCCAGAGCGGCAATGCGGTGTTCATGCGCAACTGGCCCTATGCCTGGTCGCTGGCCCAGAGCGAGGACAGCAACGTGCGCGACAAGGTCGGCGTGGTCAAGCTGCCCAGCGCCGAGGGCAAGGAGAGCGCCGCCACCCTGGGCGGCTGGAACCTCGCCGTGTCCCGCTACACCGAGAACCCCGAGCTCGCCGCCGACCTGGTGGCCTTCCTGACCGGCGAGGCCGAGCAGAAGCGCCGTGCCATCGAGGGCGCCTACAATCCCACCCTGGCCTCCCTCTACGAGGACGAGGAGGTGCTGGCGGCCGTGCCCTTCTTCGGCACCCTCTACGACACCTTCACCAACGCCGTGGCACGCCCCTCCGCCCCCACCGGCGACAACTACGGCCGAGTGAGCAACAGCTTCTTCAACGCCGTGCACCAGGTGCTCTCCGGTGACCAGAGCGGCGCAGAGGCCGTCTCCCAGGTGGATAGCGAACTCTCGCGCATCAAGCGCCGCCGCTGGTAACCCAGGAGGTCCCCATGTCGACTCCCGTAACCGAGCCTACCCCGCAGGCGGTGCGTTCTGCTTCGCGCTCCCCCCAGGCGGGCTATCGCGGCACCAAGGTACGCCGCCAGCGGGTCCGCGCCGCCTGGCTGTTTCTCCTGCCCATGCTGGTGGCACTGGCGCTGGTCGCCGGCTGGCCCCTGCTGCGCACCTTCTACTTCAGCTTCACCGATGCCTCGCTGTCGGATACCGCCGGGGCCACCTTCATCGGTATCGAGAACTACCTGGTCTTCGAGGATGGGGCCTGGTACGGCCTGCTGACCGACCCGGTGTGGTGGACATCGGTGTGGAACACCCTCTACTTCAGCGTCGTCTCGGTGTCGCTGGAGGTGGTGTTCGGCATCATCGTCGCGCTGCTGCTCGACGCCGAGTTCAAGGGCCGCATGCTGGTACGCGCCGCGGTGCTGATCCCCTGGGCCATCCCCACCATCGTCTCGGCCAAGATGTGGGCCTGGATGCTCAATGACCAGTTCGGGATCATCAACCACCTGCTGATGGCGATCGGCATCATCGACTCGCCCATCGCCTGGACCGCCAGCGCCAGCTACTCCATGTGGGCGGTGATCATGGTCGACGTCTGGAAGACCATCCCCTTCGTCGCGCTGCTGGTGCTGGCCGCCTTGCAGATGCTGCCCAAGGACTGCTACGAAGCCGCCGAGGTCGACGGCATCCACCCGGTCAAGGTGTTCTTCCGCGTGACCCTGCCGCTGATCACCCCGGCCCTGCTGGTGGCGGTGATCTTCCGCCTGCTCGATGCCCTGCGGGTGTTCGACGTGATCTACGTGCTGACCTCCAACTCCACCAGCACCATGACCATGTCGATCTACGCCCGCCAACAGCTGGTCGAGTTCCAGGACGTCGGCTACGGCAGCGCCGCCTCGACGATGCTGTTCCTGATCATCGCCCTGGCCGTGGTGATCTACCTCTACCTGGGCCGCCGCCAACTGGGAGTCGACCAATGAACCAGTATCAGCTGATCAAGCTCGCCAAGCGGGTCGGGTTCTATACCCTGATCGCCGTGGTGATGGTCTACGCGATCTTCCCCTTCTACTACGCGGTGATCACCTCGCTGAAGCCCTCCGGCGACCTGTTCCGGGTCGACTTCTGGCTGTCGACGGTGGACTTCGGCAACTACGTGCAGATCTTCACCCAGAAGAGCTTCGTGCGCGCCATCTTCAACTCGATCATCGTCTCGCTCTCCGTGGTCTTCATCGCCCTGCTGCTCGGCATCACCGCCTCCTATGCGCTGGGCCGGGTCCGCTTCCGCGGCCGGACCACGGTGATGCTGGTGATCCTCGGGGTCTCGATGTTCCCCCAGGTGGCAGTGCTCTCGGGGCTCTTCGAGGTGATCCGCGGGCTCGGCCTCTACAACAACCCGGCCGGGCTGATACTGAGCTACACCATCTTCACCCTGCCCTTCACCGTCTGGGTGCTGACCACCTTCATGAAGCAGCTGCCCATGGAGCTGGAAGAGGCGGCGATCATGGATGGCGCCACCCCCTGGGTGACCATCACCAAGGTATTCCTGCCGCTGATGTGGCCGGCCATGGCGACCACCGGCCTGCTGGCCTTCATCGCCGCCTGGAACGAATTCCTCTTCGCCCTGACCTTCACCCTCACCGACGACCAGCGCACCGTGCCGGTGGCGATCGCCCTGATCTCCGGCGGCAGCCAGCACGAGCTGCCCTGGGGACCGATCATGGCCGCCTCGGTGACCGTCACCGTGCCCCTGGTGATCCTGGTGATGATCTTCCAGAAGCGCATCGTCTCGGGGCTCACCGCCGGTGCGGTCAAGGGATGAATCGACTAATGGAACCCAAGATGCAAGACAACCTGACCTGGTGGCGCGGCGGCGTCATCTACCAGATCTACCCGCGCAGCTTCATGGACAGCAACGCTGACGGCATCGGCGACCTGGCGGGCATCACCGAGAAGCTGGACTATGTCGCCGGCCTGAACGTGGACGGCATCTGGCTGTCGCCCTTCTTCACCTCGCCGATGCTCGACTTCGGCTACGACGTCAGCGACTACCGCGACGTCGACCCGATGTTCGGCACCCTGGAGGACTTCAGGGCCCTGCTGGCGAAGGCCCACGCGCTGGGCCTGAAGGTGATGATCGACCAGGTGATCAGCCACTCCTCAGACCAGCACCCCTGGTTCCAGGAGAGCCGCGCCGATCGCACCAACGCCAAGGCCGACTGGTATGTCTGGGCGGACCCAAAACCCGACGGCACGCCACCCAACAACTGGCTGTCGATCTTCGGCGGGCCGGCCTGGACCTTCGATTCGCGCCGCCGCCAGTACTACCTGCACAACTTCCTGACCAGCCAGCCGGATCTCAACTTCCATAACCCGGACGTCCGACAGGCACAGCTGGACAACATGCGCTTCTGGCTGGAGCTCGGCGTCGACGGCTTCCGCCTGGACACCGTCAACTTCTACTTTCACGACGCCGCACTCACCGACAACCCCCCGGTGCCGGCGGGCAGTCCCAAGACCCTGGGCGCGCCGGATGCCAATCCCTATACCTGGCAGCGCCATGTCCACGACATCAGCCGCCCGGAGAACCTGGACTTCCTGCGCGAGCTGCGCGCCCTGATGGACGAGTTCCCCGGCACCACCACGGTGGGCGAGATCGGCGACGACAACCCGCTCGAGCGCATGGCGGAGTACACCGCCGGCGGCGACAAGCTGCACATGGCCTACACCTTCGACCTGCTCAATGCGCCCCACTCGCCGGCCTATATCCGCGAGGTGATCGAACGCTTCCAGCACCTGGCCGGCGACGCCTGGCCCTGCTGGGCGACCTCCAACCACGACGTGGAGCGTAGCGCCTCCCGCTGGGGCGCCGACGAAGACCCCGTGGCCTACCCCAAGGTGATGCTGGCCATGCTCTTCTCGCTGCGCGGCAGCGTCTGCCTCTACCAGTGCGAGGAGCTCGGCCTGCCCGAGGCCGAGGTGCCCTTCGAGCGCATCCAGGACCCCTACGGCAAGGTGCTGTGGCCGGAGTTCAAGGGCCGCGATGGCTGCCGAACGCCGATGCCCTGGCGCCAGGCCCCGCAGGGCGGCTTCTCGCCCGTGGAGCCCTGGCTGCCGGTGGAGGAGCGCCACCTGCCGCTGGCCGTCGAAAACCAGCAGGCCGACCCCGGCTCGCCCCTCGCCGCCACCCGCACGCTGCTGGCCTTCCGCGCCGCGCATCCGGTGCTGGTCGACGGCGACCTCACCCTGGTCGACGTCGGCGAGGAGTTGCTCGGCTTCGTGCGCGAAAGCGCCCAGGAGCGCCTGCTGTGCCTCTTCAACCTCGGCGGCAGGACCCTGAGCACGATGCTGCCCCAGCCCGGCATCCCGCTTCAGGGGCACGGCTTCGTCTCGGCACTCGATGGCGACACCCTGACCCTGCCGCCCTATCAGGCGGCCTTCCTGGCCCTCGACCACTGACAACACACAACAAGGGCCGGCCCCGAGGCCGGCTAGGAGTCGCAAGATGGCAAGCGTGACCCTGGAAAAGCTCAACAAGACGTTCGGCAGCACCCATATCATCAAGGATGTCGACCTCAAGGTCGGCAACGGTGAGTTCGTGGTCTTCGTCGGCCCCTCGGGCTGCGGCAAATCGACCCTACTGCGCCTGATCGCCGGGCTGGAGTCGATCAGCGACGGCGAGCTCAGGATCGCCGACGACGTGGTCAACGACCTGCCGCCCCGCGAGCGCGGCGTGGGCATGGTGTTCCAGTCCTACGCCCTCTACCCGCACATGACGGTCTACGAGAACATGGCCTTCGGCCTCAAGCTGGCCAAGATGGCCAACGAGACCGTCGATGAGCGCGTGATGGCCACGGCTCGTATCCTGCAGCTCGAGGAGCTCCTGCATCGCAAGCCCAAGGAGCTCTCTGGCGGCCAGCGCCAGCGGGTGGCCATGGGCCGCGCCATGGCCCGGGAGCCGCGCATCCTGCTGTTCGACGAGCCGCTCTCCAACCTCGACGCCTCGCTGCGCGTGCAGATGCGCAACGAGATCGCCCGCCTGCACCACCGCCTGGGCTCCACCATGATCTACGTCACCCACGACCAGGTGGAAGCGATGACCCTGGCCGACAAGATCGTGGTGCTGCGCGACGGCCGCATCGAGCAGGTCGGCAGCCCCCAGACCCTCTATCAGCAGCCAGCCACCCGATTCGTCGCCGGCTTCATCGGCTCGCCGACCATGAACTTCATGCCGGCGAAACTCCTCTCCGGTGCGGTGGACGGATGCCGAGTGCAGGCCCCGGGCCTGGACGATCTGGCCCTGCCCCAGGACGCCAGCGGCGAAAGCACCGGTGCCGACCTGACCCTGGGCGTGCGTCCCGAGCACCTGCGCCTGGCCGAGGCCCAGGGCGAGAACGCCTTCGAGATCGTCAACGTCGAGTACCTGGGCAACGAGGTCTATGTCTATCTCGAACCCAAGGCCGGCGACACCCTGCTGATCCACCGCAGCGAGGCGCCGAGCCGCTGGGAGCTCGGCCAGCGGGTGGCGCTGGTGCCCGACCTGGAGCACGTGCACCTCTTCGATGCTCGCGACCGGGCCCTGGACATCGCCACGCGGCGCCAGGCGGCCTGAGCACACCTACCCGATCCACAGCCAGCTGTATGACCGACGGGAGCCCCGGCTTCCGTCGCCAGGAGACCCCGATGGCGTTTACTCAACCCTCGCACGACGAGCAGCAAGACTGGTGGCGTGGCGCGGTGATCTACCAGGTCTACCCGCGCAGCTTCCTGGACACCGACGGCGACGGCATCGGCGACCTGAAGGGCGTGATCGACCGGCTCGACTACATCGCCTCGCTGAATGTCGACGCCATTTGGCTGTCGCCGTTCTTCACCTCGCCGATGAAGGACTTCGGCTACGACGTCAGCGACTATCGGGACGTCGACCCGATGTTCGGCACCCTGGCGGACTTCGACCGCCTGGTGGAGGCCGCCCATGCCCGGGGCCTCAGGGTCACCATCGACCAGGTGCTCTCCCACACCTCCGACCAGCACCCCTGGTTCCAGGAGAGCCGGTCGAGCCGCGACAACCCCAAGGCCGACTGGTACGTGTGGGCCGATCCCCGGCCCGACGGCGCCCCGCCCACCAACTGGCAGGCGATCTTCGGCGGCAGTGCCTGGCAGTGGGACACCCGCCGCTGCCAGTACTACCTGCACAACTTCCTGGTCGAGCAGCCGGACCTCAACTTCCGCAACCCCGCGGTGGTGGAGGCGATCCTCGGCGAGGTGCGCTTCTGGCTGGAGCGCGGCGTCGACGGCTTCCGCCTGGATGCGGTGAACTTCTGCACCCACGGTGAGCTCAGGGACAACCCGCCCCGCTTGGAGATCGCCGAGGGCTTCATCGGGGTGCGCCCCGACAACCCCTACGGCTACCAGCTCCATCTTTACGACAAGACCCAGCCGGAGAACCTGGCTTTCCTCGAGCGGCTGCGGGCGCTGCTCGACGAGTACCCCGGCACCACCAGCGTCGGCGAGGTCGGCGACGACGACTCGCTGGGGGTGATGGCCGAGTACACCCAGGGCGGTAACCGCCTGCACATGTGCTACTCCTTCAACCTCCTGACCGACAATGCCGACCCTCGGCACCTGCTCGCACCGCTGGAGGAGATGGAGGCGCGCATCGGCGACGGTTGGCCCTGCTGGGCGCTGGGCAACCACGATGTCACCCGGCTGGCCACTCGCTGGGGCGCCGAGGGCGATGCCACCAGGCTGCGCCTCTACCTGGCCTTCCTGCTCACCCAGCGCGGCAGCGTCTGCCTCTACCAGGGGGAGGAGTTGGGCCTGACCGAGGCAGAGCTCACCTTCGATCAGCTGGTCGACCCCGCCGGCATCACCTTCTGGCCCTCCTACAAGGGACGCGATGGCTGTCGCACGCCCATGCCCTGGCAGGCCGATGCCCCCCACGGGGGCTTCTCCACGGGAACGCCCTGGCTGCCGGTGCCGGATGCGCACCTGGACCTGGCCGTGGACCGGCAGGCGCGGGAGCCGGACTCGCTGCTCAACGCCATTCGCGCCTTCCTGGCCTTCCGCCGTCGGCAGCCGGCGCTGGTCAAGGGCGAGATCCGCTATCACCCGCTGCGCGATGACGTCATCTGTCTCGAGCGTCGCCATCGGGGCGAGTGCCTGCTGGTGGCGCTGAACTTCGCCGGCGAGCCTCGCGAGTTCGCGGCTCCCCGCGAGGCCCACGCCCTCGACGACGCACCGTCGATGGTCAACGGCAGCTGGCAGGGCGGCACGCTGCGGCTGCCGGCCTACGGCATCGCCATCGCCCGCTGTCCGGATTGCGACCCGGGACAAGCGATCTGGCACCCCTGAGCCCGTGCCTCGGGTCTGCACGACAGGTGGAAACCCCACCGTCCCCTTAACAACCACAACAGCAGCGACAACCTCAGGAGTCCACTCCCATGAACCTCAACAATCCCAAGCTATACCACCGCGCCCTGATCGGTTCCCTACTCCTGGGCGGTTCGGCACTGGCCGCCCAGAACACCCTGGCGGCGGAGATCGCCATCGCCTGCGGCCCCGGCGACGCCTCCGACTATTGTCCGATCGCCGCCCAGGCGTGGGCCGAAAAGACCGGCAATACCGTGCAGGTCGTCTCCACCCCCAACAGCGCCACCGAGAAACTGTCGCTCTACCAGCAGCTGTTGGGTAGCCAGTCCAGCGACATCGACGTGATGCTGATCGATATCGTCTGGCCGGGCATGCTCGACGACCACCTGGTGGACCTCGCCGAGCACCTGCCGGAGGATGCCACCGACGGCTTCTTCCCGGCGCTGGTCGACAACAACACCGTCGAGGGCCGCCTGGTGGCCATGCCCTGGTTCACCGACGCCGGCCTGCTCTACTACCGCAAGGACCTGCTGGAGAAGTACGGCCATGAGGTGCCGGAGACCTGGCAGCAGCTGACCGAGACCGCCACCGAGATCCAGGCCGCCGAGCGCGAGGCCGGCAACGACGACTTCTGGGGCTTCAGCTTCCAGGGCCGCGCCTACGAGGGGCTGACCTGCAACGCCCTGGAGTGGGTGGCGAGCCACGGTGGCGGCACCATCGTCGACGATCAGGGTGAGGTCACCATCGACAATCCCCGCGCCGCCGCCGCCCTCGACCTGGCCGCCTCCTGGGTCGGCACCATCTCGCCAGAAGGCGCGCTGAACCACACCGAGGAGGAGACCCGCGGGATCTTCCAGTCCGGCAACGCGCTGTTCCTGCGCAACTGGCCCTATGTGTGGGCACTGGCCAACGGCGAGGGCAGCGAGGTGGCAGGCAAGATCGGCATGGCGCCGCTGCCCCATGGCCCCGAGGGCGAGTCCAAGGCCACCCTGGGCGGCTGGAACCTCGCCGTGTCGCGCTACTCCGAGCATCCCGAGCTGGCCGCCGACCTGGTCGCCTTCATCACCTCCCGGGAGCAGCAGAAGGCCCATGCCATCCAGATGGGCATGAACCCCACCATCGAGGCGCTCTACCAGGACGAGGAGGTGCTGGCCAGCAACCCTTCCATGAGCGAGCTCTACGAGACCCTGACCAACGGCGTGCCGCGTCCCGCCACGGTGACCGGCGACAGCTATGCGCGGGTCTCCAACGCCTTCTTCAACCGCACCCACCAGGTGCTCTCCGGCGATCTCGACGGCGCCAGCGCCGTCCAGCAGCTGGGCCGCGAACTCGAGCGCCTCGGCCGTCGCGGCTGGTAAGGCCATGTGTATCGCCCGGCCAGAGACACTCCGGCCGGGCCGACTCTTGCACCCACCGACAGGATCCCCAAGATGACGCTTTCTCAATTGCGCCAGGACACCCAGCACGACTGGTGGCGGGGAGCGACGATCTACCAGATCTACCCGCGCAGCTTCATGGATGCCAATGGTGACGGTATCGGCGATCTCGCCGGTATTACTGGAAAACTCGAGCACGTGGCAAGCCTCGGCGTCGACGCCATCTGGCTGTCGCCGTTCTTTACCTCGCCAATGAAGGACTTCGGCTACGACGTCGCCGACTACCGCGGCGTCGACCCCATGTTCGGCACCCTCGACGACTTTCGCGCGCTGGTCGATCGCGCCCACGCACTGGGCCTGCGGGTGATCATCGACCAGGTGCTGTCGCACAGCTCCGACCGGCATGCCTGGTTCCAGGAAAGCCGCCAGGACCGCACCAATCCCAAGGCCGACTGGTACGTCTGGGCCGACCCCAAGCCCGACGGCACGCCGCCCAACAACTGGATGGCAGCCTTCAGTGGTCGCGCCTGGACCTTCGATGCCCGGCGCCGCCAGTACTACCTGCACAACTTCCTGCCCAGCCAGCCGGACCTCAACTTCCACCACCCCGACGTGCGCAAGGCGCAGCTCGACAACCTGCGCTTCTGGCTGGAGCTCGGCGTCGACGGCTTCCGCTTCGACGTGGTCAACTACTACTTCCACGACCCGGCCCTCACCGACAACCCGCCGATGCCCCGCGAGTGGGTCCATCCGGGCAATCCCCAGAGCTACCAGCTCCAGCGCCACAACATCGAGCAGCCCGAGAACCTGGCCTTCCTCGAGCGTATCCGCACGCTGCTCGACGAGTACCCGGGGGCCACCACCGTGGGCGAGATCGCCGGCAACGACCAGCTGCCGACCATGGCCGCCTACACCCAGGGCGACAAGCGCCTGCACATGGCCTACACCTTCGACCTGCTGGACTCGACCGGCGACGCCGCCGAGCTCCATGGCGTGCTGGCGCGCTTCGGCGAGCTGGGCGACGACACCTGGCCCTGCTGGGCGCTCTCTAATCACGACGTCGAGCGCAGCGCCACCAGCTGGGGCGAGGAGCGCGCGTTACTGGCACTGACGGTGCTCTGCTCGCTGCGCGGCAGCCTGTGCCTCTACCAGGGCGAGGAGTTTGGCCTGCCCGAGGCCGAGCTGGCCTATGCGGACCTGCAGGATCCCTTCGGCATCAACCTGTGGCCGGAGGTGAAGGGACGCGACGGCTGCCGCACGCCGATGGTCTGGGAGGATGCGCCGAACGGCGGCTTCTGCCCCGAGGACGTCGCGCCCTGGCTGCCGGTGTTCGAACGACACCTGCCGCTGGCGGTGACACGCCAGGAGGCCGACTCCGACAGCCTGCTGGCCCGGGTTCGCCAGCTGCTCGCGCTGCGCGGCGCCAGCGAGGTGCTGCGCCAGGGTGAACAGCAATTGATCGCCCCCGAGGCGCTGCCCGAGGGCGTCTTCGGCGTGCTGCGTCATGACGGCGAACGGCGCCTGCTGTGCCTGGCGCATCTCGGCCAGGCGACGAGTGAACGGGGGAAGCTCGGCCTCGATGCCTTGATCGCCGGCGCCGAGGGTTGGTCCAGTCTGGCCCTGCCGGGCATGGCGACGCCGCAGCTGGAAGGCCGACAGCTGATCATGGAACCCGGCCAGGCGGCCTGGTTGAGCATTGTCTGACAGCCTGGTGACTCGGCGGTATCGACCGGCCGCCCGGGGCTCGCCGCGGGTGGCTACCCTGACCCTGCCGGGCCATGCTAGGCTGCTAACTAAATCGTTCCAGTCCACCCTGACCGCCATGGAGTCAGCCGCCAAGTGCCTCTCCCCCGTCGCATGACCCTCAAGGACCTGGCCCGCGAGCTCGGCGTCTCCACCGCCACCGTCTCCAACGCCTTCAACCGGCCCGACCAGCTCTCGCCGAAGCTGCGCGCGCACATCCTCACCGAGGCCCGGCACCTGGGCTACAGCGGCCCCGACGCCCGGGCCCGCAGCCTGCGCACGGGCCGTTCGCGGATCATCGCCGTGATCCTCGCCGAGAGCCTGACCTACAGCCTCAACGATGCGGTCTCCAGCGAGCTGCTCTCGGGCATCGCCGAGGTGCTCGACACCCGCGGCCACACCCTGCTGCTGCTCTCGGGGCGCCAGAACGCAGCCAGCGTGCCCGGCGCCTCGAGCATCGCCGACGGCTTCATCGTCTATGGCCTGATGCCGAGCCTCAAGCTGTTCTCCGACCTCCCTCCCGAGCGCCCCCTGGTGGCGGTGGACTTCGATATCGAGGACCACGCCACGGTGCACGTCGACAACGAGCCGGCGTGCTACGCCATCGCCCGCCATGCCCTGAGGACGCCGACGCGACGCCCTGCGGTGATCAACCTGCGACTGACCGAGCAGCCGTGCAACGGCCGCATCGACGACGACCAGGCGCTGCTCTCGGCCGAGCGCACCATCACCCGGGCGCGCCTCGCCGGCTTCCAGCGGGCCTTCGCCGAGGCCGGCATCGACCCGGCCGAGGTGCCGATGTGGAACATCGAGGAGAACACCTTCGAGGTCTGCACCCCGGTGATCGAGGAGATCCTCGACTTGCCGGAGGCCGAGCGGCCCGACCTGCTGCTGTGCATGTCCGACCGCATCGCCCTGACCGTGGTGACGCTCGCCGAGCAGCGCGGCCTGCGTATCCCCGAGGACCTGCGGCTGACCGGCTTCGACGGCATCGCCGAGGGGCAGTATCGTGCTCCCCGACTGACCACCATCCGCCAGGACAGCACCGAGAAGGGCCGCATCGCCGCGCGCATGATCCTCGGGATGGAACCTGCCGAGTCCAGGGTCATGACCACCGAAATGATGATTGGCGACACCTGCCCCTGACGCCAGTCGGCTCATCCGGCCGCCTGCTTCACTTGCTGATCCGGGTCGCCCCCTCCCCTCGCCGCACTAGTGAACAGAAGGCGAGTCCAGGAAACCTGACGGCACGGCGCCTGGTGGATCAGGCCCCGTTGAGGGTGGCGATCAGCCGTCGAGAGCCGCCGTGGTCCCGATGCTCCCCCAGCCAGAGCCCCTGCCAGGTGCCGAGTACCGGGCGGCCGTCGCGCACCGCCAGGGTCAGCTGGGTGCCGAGCAGGCTAGCGCCTCTCGACACCAAGGCAAAAGAGCGTCGCTGCCGCCAGGTACCGACTCAGCGCGTGAAGCTGGATGCCGTCTGCCCCTGGCGGGACGGCGTGGACGCTACGGCAACGTCCACGCACGCTGCATGCAGACAAGGTCTAGGATGCACGACGTTGCCGCCGGACCTGTCGCATCCGGCACATTCGTGCCCGAATTGCCCGCCGTGGTATCGAAGATGGTCAGAAGCTCGGTGTCACCCTCATGAATGAGGCGGGTTGATGGCATGGCGGGGTTGTTGGAGGTATGGGGAGGGCTAGGAAAGATCGGGTAGATCAGGGGAGATGGAGAGACGGGGTCATAATGATGTGCATATGACGTCAATTTGACGCATGCTGAGCACTGTCATACAGTCCGCTGGCGATATGCCGAATCGGACGAGGAGGTAGCAATGGATATCATCGAGCAGGATAGCGACAACGCCGGTACCCGCATGCTGGCTGATATCGGCCTGCCCCGAGAGGTGTACACCAACCAAGTGGCCTTTATCAGGGCCGTCAGGGAAGGTCTGTCGGGCCGTATGCTGCAAAAGGCGGTGAATATCCTGAAGGGTGACAGGGATGTCTTTGTGAGGCTGCTGGAGACCGACTCGGGCAATCTGCATCGGCTGTACAAAAAGAAGGCCCTGGGGCGCGCTCAGACTGAGGAAATCCTCGATACGCTAAAGATCTACGTCGAGGCCGCTAGAGTGTTCGGCGACCAGGAGATCGCTAAAGAGTGGCTGCACAGCGAGGTGCGAGCGCTTGGCGGATCCCGGCCCGTGGATCTGTTCGATACATTCGCCGGGCGAGACATGGTGCGAGATGTGCTCGGAAAGATCGAGTCCGGCGAGTTCAGCTGAATGAAGCTATACCGAATCACGAAAGAACGTTACCTACATGACCTGTCCGGTCAGGGTGGCAGCTACCGCGACGGCGGACGCTGGAATCGCGCCGGGCATCCCGTGCTGTACTTCGGTCTGTCAGCATCGGTCGTCATGCTGGAAATGGGGAATTACATCTTGAATCCCCGGCAGGTGCCAAAAGACATGGTACTCGGGATCTACGAGGTCGACACCAAGGCAATCGAAACCGGAGAACTGTCGGACCTGCCCGAGGGCTGGGATCAGTTCCCCCACCCTTCATGCACACAACACCTGGGTTCCGATTTCCTCGCCGCGAACAAGAATCTCATCTTCCAAGTGCCCAGCTGCGCCGCTGGCGGCCTTGATGAAATGGCCGTGGTGAATCCGCTGCATCCTGAAGCTCGAAATATCCGGCTGGTCGAAACCGTCACTCAGATCTACAACCCTCGATTGTTCGAAGGAATGAAGTAACAACTGACTGTCTAGGAGCCTGTCGGACTTAACGCTGATCTACTGCGAGAACCGGTCTTTCGGCCAACTTCATTCGATCTGATTCGTTAAATAGCGGGCTATTCGCCTCATCAGATCGAT